>JAXDTI010000008.1:0-121496 GCA_034090045.1 Varibaculum sp.
TCTCCAAACAAAAACCAAAAACAGCCCCCATCCAGAAAACAACCCCAACCAAAAAAGACAACCAAAAAAAGGTCACCCACAAAACAAACAAGCATAAAAACACTCGACACACTATCGAGACCCCAAACAACAAACACACAGTGATACCAGGCATTCGCCCTCGATCAAATGGTGGTTTTGCGCTATGTTTCCGTCGGTTTCAACCGGCTGCCGTTCAGCGCAACAGAAACCACTTTACACAGGCACCACCCCAGGTGCAAATCAACAATATGTGAGCCTTGTCACACTCTTGAATAATTGTTATGACACAGCTCAACTGCATCAATAGCAGACCGAACAACTAGGAAAAATTCACGAAAGAGTACAATGACAGCCATGTTGAAGGAGAATATCGCGAAAGTCAGAGCCAGAATAGACACCGCCGCAACAGCAGCCGAACGTGAGGGGCATGAAATCAACCTGGAGTTGGCAGTTAAAACCCGGAGCGCCGAAACTATACTGACAGCCTGCGAAGCATTGCAGGACGCTGGACTGCCACTGATGCTCGGACACAACCACGTGCAGGAGGCTCAGGCAACAGTACCGGTAATACGAGAAAAATACCCGACAGCCGAGATACACATGATCGGGCACCTTCAAAAAAACAAAATCAATAAAGCACTGGAAAATGTAGATCTCATCGAGACTATAGACAGCCCGCAGCTGCTGGAAGCCCTAGCAAAGCGAGTTCCGGTCGGGAGGATACTGCCCGTATATATAGAGGTAAACACCAGCGGTGAGACGGCAAAATCCGGAGCGCAACCCGGAACCGCCACCCTAGAACTGGCGGCAGCAGTAGAAGAACATGACGACCTGAGCCTCGCCGGACTGATGACGGTAGGAGCAATCACCGACTCTGAAACAGTGGCGAGAAGCTGTTTCGACACCCTGGCAGAAATGCGCGAACAAATCGACTCCAGCCTGGAACTGTCCATGGGGATGAGCCACGACATGGAGTGGGCAATCAAATCCGGGGCGACCATCGTAAGAATCGGGACAGACGTTTTTGGCCCCAGGGATTACCGCTGAGCGCGTTAATGTGCTGAGCCGGCGACTGATCACAGCGCATTATCGCCGCGTACTCCTCGACCTTGCACTCTGGGGTTCCTCCGTACACGCCGAGATTAAAGCGATAGGGTTAATAGACAGCGACTGTTAGGAGAGATAAATGAGTTATCCACTACGTTCCCGAACCTCAACACATGGAAGAAATATGGCTGGCGCTCGCTCGCTTTGGCGCGCCACCGGTATGACCGACGACGACTTCGGCAAACCGATTATTGCCATCGCCAATTCGTATACCGAATTTGTACCAGGACACGTACACCTGGACAGGGTAGCGAAAGTTGTAAAAGACGCTGTCACCGCCGCCGGAGGAGTACCACGCGAGTTCAACACCATAGCCGTTGACGACGGTATAGCCATGGGACATTCCGGAATGCTCTACTCCCTGCCGAGCCGTGAAATCATCGCGGACTCTGTCGAATACATGGTAAACGCGCACTGTGCTGATGCATTGGTGTGCATTTCTAACTGCGACAAAATCACACCGGGAATGCTGATTGCTGCCATGCGTCTCAACATTCCCACCGTGTTCGTATCCGGCGGCCCCATGGAGGCTGGCAAAAACATTCCAGCCGACGCGATTGTCGGTCCTACAAAAGCCGGACACGGAAACTTGATAACCGTAATGAACGCCACCGCAAACGACGCGGTATCTGATGACGAATTGGCTTTGATTGAGAGACTTGCTTGCCCAACCTGCGGATCCTGTTCTGGTATGTTCACAGCAAACTCAATGAACTGCTTAACCGAGGCTCTCGGGCTGGCACTACCCGGAAACGGCTCTACCCTCGCAACCCACAGGGCACGTCGCCACCTCTTTGAAGAAGCCGGAAAACTGGTTATGGACATTACCCGCAGGTACTATTACGAGAGAGATGACACAGTACTGCCACGTTCAGTGGCCTCCCGTAACGCCTTTAACAACGCCATGACTCTAGATATGGCGATGGGCGGGTCTTCAAACACTGTGTTACACCTGTTGGCGGTCGCCCACGAAGCCGGCACCGATTTCGATATTGACGATATTGCCGAGCTGGGACGTAGCGTACCGTGTCTGGCGAAAGTTGCACCGAACCACAATGACTACCACATGGAGGATGTTCATCGAGCAGGTGGCGTGCCGGCACTTCTCGGCGAACTTGACCGTGCCGGATACCTCAACCACGATGTAACCGTGCTGCACTCCCCCAGCCTCGAAAAATGGCTAGCTGATTGGGATATCCGCGGTGGCTCGGCAACCGCAGCGGCGCTTGACCTTTTTTCGGCAGCTCCCGGCGGAGAAGTCACCATCGAACCGTTCAGCACCGAAAACCGCTGGAAAGAACTCGATACGGATTCCGAAACTGGATGCATCCGCGATGTCGCACATGCATATACCGCCAACGGTGGCTTGACCGTACTACACGGCAATCTCGCCGAAAACGGCGCGATCATTAAGGCCGCTGGCATCGACCCCGACCTATTCCATTTCGAAGGCACCGCACGAGTAATGGAATCCCAGGAAGAAGCGATAGAGCGGATTCTCGACAAGACCGTACAGGCAGGCGACGTGGTTGTGATTCGCTATGAGGGCCCCTCCGGAGGACCAGGGATGCAAGAGATGCTCTATCCGACATCTTTCCTGAAGGGCAGAGGTTTGGGCAAAACCTGCGCGCTGATAACCGACGGTCGTTTCTCCGGCGGCACATCCGGAATCTCAGTCGGGCATATCTCGCCCGAAGCTGCAGCTGGCGGTCTTATCGCTCTGATCGAAGACGGGGACCGAATCATCATCGACGTGAACAAAGAAGAACTGATTCTGGATGTACCCGAGTCTGAACTCGCTGCACGGCGGACTAAGCAGGAAGCCCGCGAACATCCCTATACCCCCATCAACCGTGACCGGGAGGTATCCGCAGCACTGAAACTATATGCTGCCTGTGCACTCTCCGCTGACCGGGGTGGAGCCAGGGACGTTTCACTGGTGACGGGGTAGCTTTTCGAGGTAAGGATAGCAGCGTTCAGGACTGTTGGTTAAAGCAGTCGACGAAGAGTTTGGATTTGCTCCGTAACTCGCGACGGGGCGGTGCCGCCGTGCCCGGAGCGTGAAGCCACCGAACCCTCCGCACTCAGTACTGAGCGAACTTCCGGAGTGAGCGCCGGGTTAATCTCACCAAACTCCTCATCCGTGAGATCCCAAAGCTCAATGCCACGTGCTTCACAGACCTGTACACAGGCTCCGGACACCTCGTGGGCTTCTCGGAATGGCATACCCTGTTTGACCAACCATTCGGCTATATCGGTGGCCAGGGAAAAACCCTGGGGAGCCAATTGGGCCATTCGTTCATAGTTGAAACGCATCGTGGCTATCATTCCAGTGATTGCCGGTAGTAGCACATCGAGTGTGTCAATCTGGTCAAAAACTGGCTCTTTGTCTTCTTGGAGGTCGCGATCGTAGGCGAAAGGCAAACCCTTTAGGGTTGCCAACAATCCGGTCAGGTCACCTATCAGCCGCCCACTCTTACCGCGCCCCAGTTCGGCAACATCCGGATTCTTCTTTTGTGGCATAATCGAGGAACCTGTGGAATAGGAGTCATCCAAGGTCACATAGGAAAACTCTTTCGTGTTCCAAATAATTATCTCCTCACATAAGCTGGACAGGTCCACGCCGATCATCGCACAGATAAAAGCAAACTCGGCGACAATATCGCGCGAGGCTGTGCCATCAATAGAGTTCTCGACCGCGCCCCTGAAACCCAACTCGGCAGCCACAAAATCCGGATCCAACCCCAGAGTGTTACCGGCAAGCGCTCCAGAACCGTATGGCGAAATAGCGGCACGTTCGTCCCAATCCGAGAAACGCTGCAGGTTACGTAGCAGCGGCCAGGCGTGTGCGAGCAGCTGGTGAGCAACTAAAACCGGCTGAGCGTGCTGCATATGAGTACGTCCCGGCATGATTGACTCACCGGCAGCTTCGGCCTGATCCAGTAGCGCCCCGATTAGGTCCCGAACCAAGAAGCCTATACGTTCGGCTTCCTGGCGCAGATATAGCCGTATCTCCATTGCGATCTGGTCATTGCGGGAACGACCCGCACGCAGCTTTCCGCCCAGGTGATTCCCGGCACGTTCCATGAGGCCACGTTCCAAAGCGGTATGCACATCCTCATCGGAGTCCTGCGGCACAAAAACACCAGACGTGACATCAGCCTCAAGGGTATCGAGAGCGGCCAGCATATCCGCCAATTCTGTTTCACTCAGCAAACCTACCTGGGCAAGTGCTTTCGCGTGGGCTCGTGAACCTGCAATATCAACATGAGCCAGCCGCCAATCGAATTGCGTGGACTTTGACAGTGCCGCCAACGCATCTGCAGCCCCACCCGTGAAGCGCCCACCCCACAGGGCGATACCGGAACTCACTTGGTGTCCTCCCCGGCAGCTTCCGCGACACGTTCGCCACGCCCGGCAGCAATCTTTGTGGAAAGACCATATATTTCGATGAAACCACGCGAAGAAGACTGGTCGAAAGTATCGCCAGTTTCATAGGTCGCCAAGTTGAAATCATACAGTGAGGTGTCAGAACGACGTCCAGTGACCACCGCAGTGCCACCGTGGAGTGTCATGCGAATATCGCCACTAACATACTTTTGAGTGTCATTAATAAAGCAATCCAGAGAATTCTTCAGCGGTGAATACCATTGCCCGTCATAAACGAGCTCCGTCCACCGTTCATCAACCCGCCGCTTGAAACGCGCCTGCTCCCTTTCAACAGTCACGTTCTCAAGCTCTGTGTGCGCAGCCAACAGGGCAATAGCGCCTGGGCATTCGTAAATCTCGCGGGATTTAATACCAACCAGACGATCTTCAACAACATCGATACGACCTATACCCTGGGCTCCTGCACGGCGGTTCATCTCCTGGATAATTTGCAGTGGAGTCATCTCCCGGCCGTCAATAGCGGTCGGGATGCCCTCCCGGAAAGAAATCACTACCTCATCCGGTAGCGGCGGATAGGTCGGGTCATCTGTGTAAACATAAACATCTTTTGTAGGAGCATTCCAAATGTCCTCCAGATACCCGGTCTCAACGGCACGCCCCCACACGTTCTGGTCAATAGAGAAAGGATTGTGTTTCGTGGTCTCAATCGGCAGGCTATGACTATTCGCGTATTCAATAGCCACGTCACGAGTCAGTGCCAGGTCACGAACCGGGGCGATACATTTAAGACCGGGGTATTGGCTGGTCAGTGACACTTCAAAACGAACCTGGTCATTGCCCTTACCGGTGCAACCATGGGCGACAGTCTCGGCGTGAAACATTTTTGCAGCCTTAACCAGATGCTTCGCAATCACCGGTCGGGAGAGCGCTGACACCAGCGGATATACGCCCTGATACTTGGCGTTAGCTTTCAGAGCCGGCATGCAGTATTCATTGGCGAACTCATCTTTAGCATCCGCAACATAGGCATCAACAGCACCACAGTCTAGGGCACGCTGCCGAATTACCTCGAGATCTTCGCCACCTTGACCGACATCTACCGCGACAGCAAAAACCTCAGCACCGGTTTGCTTACCAATCCAACCAATCGCAACCGAGGTGTCCAAACCGCCGGAATATGCGAGCACTACCCTGTCTTTCACTGTTATATCTCCTTTTGTTTGTCTTCTGCTAAGTCTAATAATGCGTCAATGAAGCTGACGGCATCTTCAGCACTGCGGCAAATCACAATAATTGTGTCATCTCCAGCTACAGAACCTAAAACCTGCTGGAAATGCATCCCATCAATGGCGGAAGCCAAGAATTGGGCGGCCCCCGCCGGAGTGCGCAACACCACTGTCGATTCGGTATGGTCAGCCCCGACAAGTAACTGGGCACACCAGCGTGCCAAATCCTGAGAATCGCCACCCACTCCCGAGATTGAAGCTGAGAGGGCATAGACCTGGCGTCCCTGTTCATCACGCACCTTTGTCGCCCGCAAATCGAGCAGGTCACGAGAGAGCGTTGCCTGGGTGACATCGATCCCCTGCGCCGCCAGTAACTCGCGTAGCTCAGATTGTGAAGCTACCTGTTGGCGCTCCAAAATAGTGCTGATTGCAGCCTGGCGAGCAACTTTAGTTTGGGGTATCGGTTTCATTACTTCACCTCCCAGGCGCTAAGCGCCGTCGTGAACTGGTCGCATTCGGTTTTATTGATAATGAGTGGCGGGGCGAGACGCAACACCTGCTCGGTCGGAGCATTGACGATTATTCCATGCTTGAACATCACCTTTGAAACCACCTTTGCCGAAATACCGGGCGCCAAGTGAACACCAAGTAGTAGTCCGCGCCCAGACACCGAGGAAACTTGCGGCAGCTGGATTAGCTCATCCGACCACGCTGCCCCCAAAAGTCGCGCATGATCGAGCAGCCCCTCTTTAAGGATAGTTTTCAAGGTGGCCTGCACCATCGCGCCCGCCAGCGGGTTACCCCCGAATGTGGTGCCGTGCATACCGGTGCCGAGCGCCTGTTGAGCGGCTGGTGTCAGAAGCGCCATCGCGCCGACCGGGAAACCACCGCCCAGTCCTTTCGCCATCGTCACAACGTCCGGAATTATGCCGCTGGCGGAAAAACCAAACCAATCACCGGTGCGCCCAATCCCGGTTTGCACCTCATCGAGAATCAGCAAAGCCCCATAGTGATCGGCAAGCTGTCGGGCACGTTTCAGGAAATCAGTCGGCAAATCAATCACACCCGCCTCGCCCTGGATCGGCTCAACAATTATGGCTGCAACGTCCTCAGACATCGCCTGAGTGAGAGCCGCAGTGGTCGCTTCAATAAAAACCACTCCGGGGATCAGCGGCTCGAAAGGCTCCCGGTAGGCAGGTTTCCAAGTAACAGAGAGCGAACCGAGAGTGCGACCGTGGAAGGCATTGCGCAACGCCACAATCCGACCACCCGAGCGGTGGGCACGCGCAACTTTTAAAGCAGCCTCATTCGCTTCTGTTCCAGAATTTACGAAGAGCACTTTCCCGCGGACCGGAAGTATCCGGTTCACTGTCTCAGCTGCGGCAATCTGGGCAGGCGAAGCGAAAAAATTTGAGACATGACCGAGAGTTGCCGCCTGCTGGGTGAGGGCAGAAACAAGCTCCGGATGGGCGTGTCCGCAGGAATTGACCGCTATGCCGGCAAGCAAATCCAAATACTCTTGACCGTCAGCATCCCATACGCGACATCCCTCACCGCGTACCAGCACGGTTTGGGGCATCCCGTAGACGCCGAGCAGATTCTCACTGTAGCTGTCAAGCAGTTCGGCGTTACCGACTCGGGGTTGTTCACTCATCATCGGTCACCTCGTCTTCGGGAACTACCATTGTGCCAGAGCCGTCATCAGTAAATATTTCGGTGAGCAGCGCATGAGCGACCCGTCCATCCAACACCGTGGCGCGTCCGACACCTCCTCGAACCGCCTGCAGGCAGGCACTCATCTTCGGATGCATACCACTGTTCAAATTTGGCAATAGTTTCTCCAGCTGGTTGGTCGAAATCACTTTTATCAGTGAATCGCGCTTAGGATAGTCAGAATAGAGACCCTCAACATCGGTGAGCATAATCAATTTGCGGGCATTGAGTGCAACCGCCAGCTCCCCCGCCGCCGAATCGGCGTTAATATTGAGCACCTCGCCGGGATTATCGGCGTCCAAAGCCACGGAAGAAACCACCGGAATTCTGCCGGCAGCGAGTAGCTCTGTTACCGGTGTCGGATCTACGTGTGTCACCTCGCCTACCCGACCGATATCAATGCGGCGTCCCCCACGAACCACGGTGGTCTTTACCGCTTTGAAAAGTCCACCATCTTCTCCTGACATACCGACAGCAGTGATGGATTTGCGGTTGAGCAGAGCCACCAGATCACGCTGTACCGAGCCGGTAAGCACCATACGTACAACCTTCATAACCTCCGGGGTGGTGACCCGCAAACCGTCTCGGAAGGGAGCTTCTAAATTGAGTTGCGTGAGCATCTCGTTGATTTGTGGACCCCCACCATGCACAACAATCGGACGTACACCAAGCTGATACAGCGCTCGAACATCCTCAGCGAATGCCGCCTGCAGCTCGCTGTTTACCATGGCGTTGCCACCATATTTTATAACCACCCGTTCCCCGGCATATTTATGAAGCCAAGGGAGCGTTTCCAGGAGTACCTGAGTTTTCTGCTCTACTGTAATCATGATGTGTAATCCGCGTTTATATGGACATATTCGACAGTTAGGTCGGTAGTGCGCACCTCGGCACTTGCCGAACCTGAGTGCAGGTCAATCACGATATCGATGTCTCGCTGGGACATGTCGATACGTGAGCGCTCTCCGTAGGCGACAGAATTCCGGCAGGAAAGTACCCCATTTATAGCGATGTCGATATGTTCGGCATCAAAGGTTGCATCTCGGACGGTGCCAACCTCGGAAAGAATCCTCCCCCAGTTCGGATCATTACCGTAGATGGCACATTTAACCAGATTGGAGCGGGCAACCTGCCGGGCGACTTGTTCGGCATCATCTTCACTGTTCGCGCCAATAACAAGGATATTAACCAGATGAGAAGCGCCCTCAGCGTCAGCCAGTAACTGACCTGCCAGGTCATAGCACAGACCTCGGAGCGTCTCGGTGAAATCAGTTTCGCTGAGCTGCACACCGCTATCTCCGGAAGCCAATAGCAGCACCGTGTCGTTTGTGGACATACAACCGTCACCATCAGCGCGGTTAAAGGTGGTGCGTACCGCTTCGGAGAGCGCCCGCTGAGCCACGACCGGCTCTATCACCACATCAGTAGTTATCACACACAGCATGGTGGCCAGCGCCGGTGCCAACATTCCTGCGCCTTTTGCCATTCCCCCGAAACGCACCTCGCCGCAATCAGTAGTCGCCAGTTTCGGTACCGTATCAGTTGTCATTATGGCTCGTGCTGGGGATTCTCCGTCATCCCCGAGGCTCTCGGCGAGCTTTCGAATACCCGGCAAAACTAAATCCATAGGTAAAAAATCTCCGATTACGCCGGTCGAACACACCGCAACATCCTGTTGAGAGACTGCCCCGGGTAGGCTATCGGCAACCTCCTGGGCTTCAGCCTGGGAATCTGCGAGACCGCGTTCCCCGGTCGCGGCATTGGCTCCCCCGGAGTTGAGCACAACGGCGCGCAACATGCCGTTAGAAAGTGCATCTCTGCTCAGCGCAACCGGAGCCGCAAAAACCCTGTTAGAAGTGAATACTCCAGCTGCCGGAACCGGGCGGGCGGCGGATACCAAAGCCATATCCAGTATGCCAGGTGCCTTTAATCCCGCACTGATTGCTGAGGCCTGAAACCCGCGCGGATACACAACACTCACTTCACACCCACTTTCGGTATCGCGGTGTCAATTTCCCAACCGTGCATCAAGTTGAAACTTTCCAAGGCGTTAGCTGCGGTGCCTTTACCTAGATTGTCTATTGCAGCCACCATGATTGCGGTATCGCTTTGCCGATCGGCAACAATCTGGATATGCGCCATTCCAGTCCCCTGGACTGAGGCAGTTTCCGGCCAAACACCCTCCGGGAGTAGCTTAACCATCGGGGTGTTGGCATAGGCCACCTCATAGGCTTCACGCAACTTGTCACGATTAAGCAAAGGAGCCGTAACGGTCGCTAAAATACCTCTGTTCATCGGAACCAAAACCGGGGTGAACACCACTGAAACATGCTGACTGGCCACCGTATAGAGGTTCTGCGCTATTTCTGGGATGTGGCGATGAACACCACCAACGCTATAGGGATTGGCATTTGACAGTGCATTTGTGGCGAGCAGATGCGGTTTTAACGCTTTTCCAGCCCCGGAATAACCGACAGCCAAAGTCGCAACCACCTGCGGCGAAATCAATCCAGATGCTAAAGCAGGTTGAACCGCCAAGGTAACAGCCGTTACATTACATCCGGGGAGGGCAACTGTACTTGCCTGCGATATTTCGGTTGCTTGCGCCTTCGGTTCCCGCTCAGTGGTTTGCAGCAACTCGGGTAGCCCATAACACCAGTGACCTGCCCATTTTCCGCCGTAGAAAGTCTGCCAGTCTGATTCAGAGGCAAGCCGATAATCAGCACCGATATCAATAATGCGGGTGTCCTGGTTTAGCGCCAATAGCTGTTCGGCAATTTCGGCAGATAATCCGTGCGGCAACGCCATGAATACCGTGTCACATTCAGCCAATCTAGGGATGTCCACAGGAAGAATAGTCGGATTCGAGTCCGCAACGAGCTGTGGATGCACCTCACAGAGCTGCTGACCGGCGGTTCTGTAAGCCTGAAGCGTGGTTATTTCAACCTGGGGATGGGCTTTGAGATACCGATAGACCTCGCCTCCTGCGAGTCCGCTGACACCAACAATCGCGATATTCACACTCATAATGCATAACTATACACCTATGTGAATAAAAAACGAATTGTGGTTTAGTGCCGCAACCACTGAACCCAACGAGAGCTATTTCAGCAGGTTATCCGCGATTCTATTCGCCCAGGTTTTCACTTCATCAAACTGCCGAAAATCACCCTCCGCAGCGCCGCCGAGCTTCGCGATGGTGCGTTCACGCATATTGAGTTGAGCACTGTCGAGCTTTCCGGAAAACAGTTTATGCTCACGCGGGCTAATCGACAGCAGTGCCGGCCCAACACGAGACGGATCCTGCAGCGACCCCTTGGGCACACCGGCCAAACCAACCGAGAAAGCCCACAGCGGTTTCTTGCGCAGCTGAAGGGAGAAAACACTGATGAAGTTGAGCATTTCCTCCATCCACTGTGTCATATAGACCGCTGACCCCAACACAAGCGCGTCATAGTCTGCGATGGAGTCGATGTCCTGGGGGACTCCCTGATGAACATCCAGCCCCCGTTCCTTCAGCGTTTGGGCAATAGTGTCGCCAATCTCTTTAGCTGAGCCATGACGAGAACTAACACTGACCAATACTTTCATAATTCTCAACCTTTCATGACCGAAGTTCGGCACGCAGTTTCTTTGCCATCAGCTTCACAACCCTGTTGCGAACTTCTGCAATCTCATCGGCAGCGAGAGTATGGTCAACAGCTCTCAGTTGCAGGGCGAAGGCCAAAGACTTTTTACCTGCGGGTATTTGTTCACCAGTATAACTGTCAAAGAGCCTGACTGTCTCCAAAAGCTCACCGGCCTGTTTCTCAATGAGCTCGATAGCCTCCTGAGCGGAGACAGAATCATCCACAACGAAAGCTAGATCCTCGCGCGCCGGAGGGTAGGTAGAAACCGGCTTAATCGCAAAACCGCCTCCCCTCCTAGACTTAATTAGCGCGTCCAAATCAACCTCGAAAGCCACCGAACGCTGCGGCAAAGCAAAAGCATCACAGACATCAGGATGCAGCTCACCGGCAACAGCAACCAGTTTCGCGCCGGTCAGAACCCGAGCACACCTGCCCGGATGAAAAGGCGCCACCGATTCTGGACCGGTAATAGCCAGTGGCGAATCAGTGTTTCCATACCCGGATCCCACTACACGAATCTGACTTCCAATTGCCGTAGCAATGTCGCGTACCGCCGAGACCGCATCACGCCAATCGATCTGACGGGCAGCGCCCAGTGGAGTTTGCTCCACAAAATTGCCGCAACCGATACCGGCTATATGGTGCGGCTGCTTGGGAACACCACCGAGCAGCCCGCGCAGCTGCTCATCACTGGGACGTGAAGCGACTGGGGGAATGCCAGACAGTCCCTTCACCGATGCACGGAACACCAAGCCGGCCTCAAAAATTGCCAGGTCAGTGTTACCGCGCGCGATATTTCGAGCAGCCACCGACAACAGGGAATCCAATACCGATGTACGCAGCAACGGTTCATTGTCGGCTAACGGATTTGCGATACGGATAGCGCGGGTGCGAGCATCGTCATCTCCCAGTAGCTGACGAGTAAACACATCCTCGGGAACGAAAGGATAGCTGAGCACCTCAGTCCAGCCATGCTCTGCCAGGGAGCGTGCCGCATCCTCACGCAGCAACCTGTGGTTATCTGCGCTCCTTCGCGGCGGAACCACCGGTACAATATCGGGAATCTGGTCGTAGCCTAGTATGCGGGCAATCTCCTCGACCAGATGTGCCGAACCAACCAGGTCGGGACGCCACGATGGCGGTACAACCTGAAGCAAATCACCCGTCTCAGTGACGTCACAACCTATCATTCGCAAGGTTTCGCACACCTGCTCCCTGGTGTATGGAACACCGATTATCGCCTCGGGCGTATGCCAGTCCATAGCGATCGGTCGAGCCTGCTCAATACGGTTGAAATCAGTGACTTGACCGGTATCGGAGCCGCCACCGTATTCGACAAGTAAATCCACTACTCGCTGGGCTGCCGCCGGGGCGAGCTGGGAGTCCACACCGCGCTCAAAACGTCGAGATGCCTCTGACGGCAGCTTGTGTCGTCGTGCCGTGCGAGCAATAGAAACCGGGTCAAAATGGGCGGCCTCCACAACGATGTTGTTGGTTCCTTCATCAACCTCGGTACTGGCTCCACCCATAACACCGGCTAAACCAATTACTCGCGAACCGTTCTCACCGTCGGTAATCAACAGATCTTCCGGGTCGAGGATCCGTTCCTGGTTATCGAGGGTCACCAGCTGCTCTCCGGCGCGGGCACGGCGCACAGTAATCGCACCGTCAAGCTTGTCGGCATCGTAGGCGTGCAGCGGTTGTCCTAGATCCATCATCACATAGTTAGTTACATCGACCGCTAAGGATATTGAGCGCATCCCGGAGACCTCCAGGCGTCGAACCATCCACTCCGGTGTGGCAGCTAACGGATTGACGCCGGTAACCACTCGAGTGACGAAACGATCACAGCCGACATTACCGCGTATCGGCGCATCATCATTAACCCGTACCGGGAATCCATCATCGGTGGGAGCCGGAGCACTCAAAGCTGCCGGATCGGTAAAGACCGCTCCGGTCGAGTGGGAGTATTCGCGCGCCACACCGCGCATCGAGAAACAGTATCCCCTATCAGGGGTTATGTTAATCTCCAACAGCTCGGAATCCAATCCAAGCAAAGCCAGAACCGATTCACCTGGTGCAGGAATTTGATCTGCAGGGAACTTGTTGTTCAAAACCAGTATTCCGGAGTGGTCATCTCCGATGCCGAGTTCCCTTTCTGAACAAATCATGCCATCAGAGATATGACCATAAGTTTTACGTGGAGTTATTTCAAAACCGCCGGGCAGCACTGTTCCCGGCAGCGCCACAACAACCAAATCATCAACACCGAAATTATGGGCTCCACAGATTATCCCGCGGGAGGGAATATCAGCGGGTTCTTTCCCGGTTCCGGGAGCATCGTTATACGCCCCCACGTCAACACGGCAATAGTTAATCACTTTCCCGTTGTTCTGTTCCTTGGCATCGAGGGTGCGCACCCTACCTGCCACCAGATCGCCGCTTACCTTAGGCGGATGTATGGCTTCTTCTTCAAGTCCGACACGGACTAGGTCATCGGCAAGCTGCCTGAGCGTCAACCCGGCTGGCACCTGAACATGTTCGGCTAGCCATTCCACAGATACGAATGCCATTTCAGTTGCCCCTCCCGGTAGTTCCAAACTGTTTCGAGAAACGGATGTCACCTTCTACAATGTCGTGCATGTCAGCGATTCCGTGACGCAGCATGAGGGCGCGTTCAATGCCCATCCCGAAAGCGAAACCGGAATAGACCTCTGGGTCGATGCCGCAGGCCACTAAAACATTAGGGTTCACCATGCCGCAGCCACCCCACTCGATCCAACCGGCCCCACCTTTCTTTTGCGGGAACCACAAATCCATCTCCGCGCTTGGCTCGGTAAAGGGAAAAAAGGATGGGCGTAAACGCACCCGGGCGTCCTCACCGAAAAGGCTCTTCGCGAAATAGTCCAGGGTGCCTTTCAGGTGCGCCATCGTGATACCTTTGTCTACTGCTAACCCCTCAACCTGATGAAACACCGGGGTGTGCGTCTGGTCGAGCTCGTCGGCACGAAACACCTTTCCGGGGCAGACCATATAGACCGGAGGTTCCTGTTCCAGCAGCACCCGTGCCTGAACCGGAGAAGTCTGGGTGCGCAATACGAGATTCCCGTCGCCAACCTGCTCGCCCCCCAGACAACGCCCATCAATATACAGGGTGTCCTGCTCACCGCGTGCCGGATGGTCAATATCAACATTCAAAGCATCAAAGTTGAACCATTCATGTTCCACCTCCGGCCCCTCAGCAACCTGCCACCCCATCGAGGTGAAGAGATCAGATATTTCACGGGTGATTGTGCTCAGGGGGTGACGCGCCCCCTGGGGAATATCAGAGGGCGGAACGGTAACGTCTACGTGTTCAGCTGCGAGTCGCTGCTGCTTTTCTTGCTGTTCAATCTCACCGAGCCGCAGCTGAAATACCTGCTGGATTTTAGAGCGCGCAGAACCGAGGTTCTGACCGGCACGTGCCCGGTCTGCCGGATCCAAATCCCTGATTGCGCGGTTGGCGAGAGCTATCTGGGAGGTATCTCCGAGATATTCCCTTTTCAGGTCACCAAGTCCGCGAGAGTCTTGTACCGCCTGGATATGCTCGACAGCCTCGTTCACAATCTGTGCTATTGCGGCATTATCCAGCGCCGAAAGCTGGGGTTTCATTTCTTCTCCTGCCTGTCGTCTATATCCAATTACACACCCGGAAAACAAAATGGCATAAACAGCGTCATGAGCCGCAGTCTGGGAGGCGGTAATATAGGATATACGCAGGGTATCAGCCACAAGCCGGCAGAGAGGCGAGACGCGATGGGGTTTCTAGGGACCGATATGGTCATCATCGCGCATCCCAGTGAACTGAATGACACGACCAGCCGGGATTCAATATGCGCGATTCGTCGCGCGCTCGGAGCTGCAAATATCAAAACCTTGATATTCCCGCTCACCGGCGAAGCATACGATGCGGGATTGGCTGACACAGCGAGCAAGCTAGACGCTGCCGTAATCCCATTCCTGCAGCTGTCAGACGAACTGCAATCCACGTTGACGGATGCCGACGTGACGTGTACCGAACCGATGGTATCCAACCAGGATATGAACAACCCGATGGTTTCCGTACGGTATTCACTCGTGCGCGCACAGGTAACCCGACTGGTGGAGCGAGGTAAACGCAGCATAATATACGTGAACTGGAACAGCCCGAATTCACACTCGCTCACGCAGCTGCACTTTTTTTATGCGCAGATGACCTGTCAAGAACTCGGAACTGCTGCCCCGAAGCAGCTAGAACTTTCCACCGACCCGCAGCAGATACCCACCGATATTCTCAACCTATTGCGGCAGGTACCAAACGCTGACGGATTTGCCTGCATGGACGACCAGATAGCGATGGCGACTATCTATGGTCTGCGTCAATGTGGACGAATGGTGCCTCAAGATGCCGCGGTTATCGGTATAGACGCGCTCCCCGAAGGCGAGTTTTTCAATCCACCAATCACCTCCGCATCCGTGAATCGGAAACTATTGGCGAGTTCTACTCTCACATACCTGGCTAAGAAATACGGTCTGGACATAGACTTAACTTTGGACAGTGACGGTTCGCTCGTGGAACTCGTCGCCCGTCAATCAGCCTGAAGTGATTACCGAGATTTCCATTCGTTTACGAAGGAGCCGATATGTCAGATAACTCGATGCCAGTCACCGACCAAATGTTGGTCGGCAGCGGATACGACCCGGCTAAAATCACGAAAGTGCGGGTCAAACATTTTTCCGAAGCGAAAAAGGCAGGGATGCGTATCTCCGCGCTCACCGCCTATGATGCATTAACTGCGCGGATCCTCGATGAATCCGGTGTCGATATTTTGCTCGTCGGCGACTCAATAGGCATGGTCGCGCTCGGCTATGATTCAACACTCCAGGTAACGATGCAGGACATAGAGCACGCTGTAGGAGCCGTAAAACGTGGAACGACAAGGGCTTTTGTCCTCGCAGATATGCCTTTCGGCAGTTACGAGACCGGATCGGAAGACGCGCTTCGAAACGCGGTGCGGCTGGTACAAGCCGGCGCTGAAGGCGTAAAACTCGAAGGTGGTGCCCGAGTCGCACCCCAGATAAAAGCAATCACTGAAGCAGGCATACCGGTTTGTGCACATCTGGGATACACGCCTCAATCAATCAATGCGCTGTCTGGTCCGCATGTGCAGGGAAGGGGCACCGAAGCGGCAAATCGCCTCATCGAAGATGCTAAAGCAGTTGAGAAAGCAGGTGCTTTCGCGCTGGTTTTGGAGATGGTTCCCGTTGATGTCAGCGAAAAAATCACCACTAAGCTGTCCATTCCGACCATCGGTATTGGAGCCGGTCCACGCTGTGATGGTCAAATCCTGGTATGGTCGGATATGGCGGGCATGACCGAATGGACACCGTCTTTCGCTCAGCGTTTCGCAGAAATTGGCACTGCACTTTCACTGTCTGCAACCGCGTATGTCGAGTCTGTACAGCTGGGTCGTTTCCCCTCCTCACAACATTATTTCCGCAGGTGATAACCATTGACTGAACAAACCGGGGCGGCGCGTGCGCCGTTGGGAAATCTGGAACCAGGGCATATATCCGCTGAAAGGGCAGTTCCAGATCATATCGAACGACCAGAATACCTGTACCATGATGGATCGGAAGTTGTTACCACCAGTGATGTAAAAACCCCTGAAACTATCGCAAAGATTAGGCGTTCAGGGCAGATTGCGGCAGATGCCGTAGCACTTGTTGGCGAACACATCGCCCCGGGGGTGACCACCGATGAGCTGGATCGGATAGCGCACGAATACATAATCAGTCAGGGCGCCTATCCCTCATGCCTCAACTATATGGGATTCAGAAAATCCATATGCACCTCGATAAACGAGGTTATCTGTCACGGAATTCCGGATGATAGACCGCTCTTGGAAGGCGACATTATTAACATCGACATTACTGCCTATAGGGACGGTGTACACGGCGATACCTGTGCAATGTTTGGTGTCGGCGAAATTGATGAAGAATCCCGGCTGCTAATCGAACGTACCGAAAAAGCGATGTACCGTGGCATCAAAGCCGTTAAACCCGGACGCGAAATAAACGTCATAGGAGAGGTGATTTCCGCCTACGCACGGCGTTTCGACTATGGCGTGGTCGAGGATTTCACAGGTCATGGTGTTGGTGAAGCTTTCCATTCCGGTCTGATAATTCCGCATTATGATGCTGCTCCTGCCTATGACACAGTGATGGAAGTAGGTATGGTCTTCACCATCGAACCGATGCTCACGCTCGGCAGTATCGCTTGGGAGCAGTGGGATGACGGCTGGACAATTGTGACGAAAGACAAATCACGTTCGGCGCAATTTGAACATACAATTGTTGTGACCGAGGAGGGCGCGGAAATTCTCACCCGCCCAAGCAAATAAACACGAAGGAGCGCAGCTTCGATGAAGACGATCGGCATAGACGTAGGTGGTTCAGGAATCAAGGCAGCACTGGTTGACCTAGGTAAAGGCGAGTTTATAGGTGACAGGGTGCGCATACCCACGCCACAGCCCTCCACCCCGGAGGCTGTTGTAGCGGTTTTTTCTGAACTGCTCGAAGAACTCGACCCCGATGGCGAAGCCGTTGTTGGTGTATGTTTCCCTGCTCCGTTACCGGGAGGAACAGTCCCGTTCATTGCAAATCTCGACCAGTCATGGGTCGGCGTAAACCTAGCAGAGGAGTTTACTCGGGCGCTGGGACGCCCAGTCACGGTACTGAACGATGCCGATGCTGCTGGTGTAGCAGAGATGCACTACGGAGTCGGCAAAGACCGCCCGGGAACGGTACTGCTCACCACGCTTGGCACCGGAATCGGAACCGCACTGTTTATAGACGGTAAACTCGTCCCAAACACCGAATTGGGGCATATCCAGATAAGGGGTGTTGATGCGGAAACCCGCACCTCGGCGGCGACACGCAAACGTGAAGACCTAGGCTGGAAAAAATGGGCAAAAAGACTACAACAGTACTATTCACAGATCGAGATACTGCTCTCCCCTGACCTGATCCTGGTCGGCGGTGGCGTATCCCGAAACTCAGACAAATTCCTGCCACTGTTAAACCTGCGCGCTGAAATACTGCCTGCAGAGCTACGAAACACCGCCGGTATTGTCGGTGCCGCCTGGTGGGCCAGCCAACACGTCGCACAGTAAAACCCGCGCCAGGTCTGTTCTGAGGTGACGAGCCGACCTGTAAGCCGGATTCTGTTATTGATGGTCATTCATCTGGGTCGTTGGTTACCCAACGGCTCAAGCAACCTACCCGCAGTGATGGGCGGGCCACCTGCACTGCTGCTCGGTCTTGCTTCGGGTGGGGTTTACCATGCCGAATCTGTCACCAGATGCGCGGTGGGCTCTTACCCCACCTTTTCACCCTTACCTGCCCGGAGGCTGGCGGTTTGTTTTCTGTGGCACTTTCCCGCGGGTCACCCCGGGTGGACGTTATCCACCACCCTGCCCTGTGAAGTCCGGACTTTCCTCAGCTGAAGAACCTCCAGCCGCGACCATCCGGTCGACTCGTCACGGGTCTCAGTCTAGCGCACCACCAGCACTCCGTAATCTTCCAGGATTATCACCTCGTCCTCGGGAGCCATTTGCAAGGTATGCAACTCGGCGGGAGACAGCTCGAAATGCACTCCCTCAACCCGACCATCAATGAGCTGGGCAACGGCCTGACCACCGCCATCACGCAGTTGATCGTAGGCACTGAGCACATTTGAGGGAACACCGGCACGTAAATCGGAACGCTGCGCTTCAAGTTGAGTTATTTCGTTGCTTCGTAGCTTACGTTGCTCTTCAACCTGGTCGTTCAGTTCGGCAAGTTGAGCTTCTTCAGCTGTGGCACGCTCCTCAAGAACCGTGAGTTTACCCTGAATAGTTTCCTGCCTCTCCAGTAGTTGTAACTGTTCGTCTTCGAGCTCCGCCATTCGACCTTTGAGCTGTTCAACCTCGTTTTCTAGAGCCAAGAGCGCCCGGGCGTTCCCCTCGGAGCGATCCAGATGTCCCTGTTGTTTTTCGAGTCGCTTCGATACCCGCTCCAAATCAGCTGAAACCCGCTCAATTTCACGTTTCGTATCAGCAAACTGGGATTGACCGGTAATACGAATCTTACGGATTTTTGCCAGCAGCTGCTGTTGATCCTGAATATGTCGCATTATGGGCAGGGAACGCAACTCGGCAGCCAATTTCGCTATTCTGCTGTCCGTACGCTGCAATTTGAGCAAATTTGCTCGCTGCTGGGCATCAGCTTTCATTCCAATACTCCTTTGCTTTGAAGATGAGCGCTCCACGGTTCGGTGATGATGGCAGAAAACTCCACTGTAACATCCCATTTGCGCTGTTTAGCTCCCGCAGCTAAAGCGCGTGCCGCAACCGGGCACCAAACAACCTCAGAAGCCCAATGCGTGAGGTTGATGAGCCCCATCCCGCCATCTTCCAGCAATTCTGAGGCCGGATGATGCCGCAAGTCCGCAGTGATAAATACATCCGCACCGGCATCCCTGGCGGCATCGAAAAGGGAGTCACCTGCACCTCCGGAAACCGCGACGCGACGCACCTCGCTATCCAAGTCACCGCCTACCAGCACACCACCAGGGCTGGCTGGTATGCGTTCAGCAACCTGTTCGGCGAGCGAACGAAGTGCTATAGGTTCCTGCAAAACACACACCCTGCCGATGCCTAGTTGCCCGTCACAGATGCTGGGTACCAGCGGAGCACCGGGAGTGAACCCGAGTTGAGTAGCGAGCGCCTCTGCCACCCCACCGGTAGCTGAATCGGCATCAGTGTGGGCGTTCATGAGCGCACAACCGGAGACGATCAGGCGATGCACAACACGACCTTTACCGCTATTGGCTGCAACCGAATTTGTGCCGCGTAGATACAGCGGGTGATGGGTGAGAATAAAGTCAGCGCCACGATCCAAAGCATCATCCACCAGGGTACCAACCGGATCAAGCCCGACGAGAATCCTGCTCACAAAAGCATCGGGATCCCCACAAATCAGACCGTTAGAATCCCACTCCTCCTGCAGCAGCGGCGGATACAGCTCATCAACGAGCGCCACAACTTCCGAAACTCTAGGTAGCATACAACCATTTTATTTGATAACTGAGCTGATATTCGATGGTGGGCCCTGCGGGACTCGAACCCACGACCCCTGCCGTGTAAAGGCAGTGCTCTAACCAACTGAGCTAAAGGCCCGGATAACCTTGAAAAGGTACCTAGATAAGGATACCGGCAGGAGGCGGTAAACAACCAAATCGGCTCGCCGCCTGAGACCTCCGTTAGGCTCGCGGTTTCACCTGAATACGAGTACCAATCCAATCGGCAGCCACCGGTTCGGTGCTTGTCGGGTTCACCCCAGCAGTCGTGGCAGCGTCGGAAACCAAACGCAACTGAACAGCATCTGACCTGGGGCTCTTTGGGGTCAACACCCAAATTGTTCCCCCCTCATCGAGATTTGCTATCGCATCTGTTAGCAAATCAGCGAGGTCGTCAGCATCTCCATCATCAAAACGCCACCACAGAATCGCACCATCAGCAATATCTGTGTAATCCTCGTCCGGCATTTCTTCCCCGGTGTCATCGGCTATCCGCTCGCGTAGCGATTCGTCGACATCGTCATCCCAACCAAATTCCTGAATAACTTGACCGAGGGTAAAACCTAAATCAGCATATTCGCCGCCCGTGGCGGCGCCTGTGCGGTTACTCACGGTTCCAGGCTACCTCAATGTGCCCTATCGTGCCGCTTTTCTGTAATCTGCTCAGGCGTGTCAACCAACTCTATGCAGGTATCGTATAGGCGCTTCAGCACCTGCATAGCGGAAAGGCTCAAGTTCCTCATCCCAAGCAGTTCCGAGCGCCAAATCCAAAATACGACGCATTTTTAGGGGGTCATCAACAAATTCTAGCGCCGCCCGCACTCGTTCCTCATTGACTACGACAGAACCCAAAGCATCGGTTTGGGCGTGAAATATCCCGAGGTCAGGAGTGTGCGACCAGCGTCCTCCGTTTGTGCCAGGGGCAGCATCTTCGGTAACTTCATAACGCAGATGCTCCCATCCGCGAAGTGTCGATGCGATTTCCGCCCCGGTTCCAACCGAACCAATCCAGGGAGCCTCAGCACGGTAAGTTCCCGGCTGCGCAGGTTGCTCAGTCCACTCGAAAGAAACCGGAGATTTCAAAACATTCTCAACAGCCCACTCGACATGAGGACACAACGCTGGAGTACATGAGTGCACGAAAATGACACCGCGGGTAGCCTTTATCGGCATTTCGGCTCCTTTCTGTTTTGAGAACCACCTTCCCCGCGCTTCTCAACACAGTACAGATACCGACCTCGGTGTGATATTCATATTATTTCGAAGCTGACACCCATTTTCAAGCGTTAAATGCCTCTTTTACGAATCTCCCGTAGTGCTTTCTTACGGTTTGTGCGGCTGAGCCTGTCAATATAGATCATGCCTTTGAGATGATCTGTCTCATGCTGCAGGCAGCGCCCCATCAGTTCTTCACCCTCGACAATTATTTCCCGACCGTCCAGGTCAATACCCTCCACACGGGCATACCAGGCACGCTCAGTCGGATAGAACAACCCCGGAACCGAGAGGCACCCCTCATCGCCGTCTTGATACTCGTCCTCACTTACCGAAACGATCCGCGGGTTTAGCACATAGCCGATTTCCCCGTCGATATTCCAGGAAAAGGCCTGGAGGGATACACCAATCTGGTTAGCGGCCAAACCGGCTCGACCGTCCTGGTCAACCGTCTCCAAGAGATCCTCAACGAGCTCCCGAACCGTCTCGTCAATATCGGTTATCGGATCGCAGGGCGTGCGAAGTACCGGGTCACCGATAATCCTGATTTCACGCATAGCCATGAATCAACCCTCCCTGCCGATAGCTGCAGTTAGCTCACCAATCAGCTCCAGGATCGCATCCGGCGCGTCTGCAACCGAAACCTGACGGGATAAACCATCCATGCGAGAGCGAATCTCGATAAGCCCCTCGGAGAGACCCTTACCGACCACCACAATCACCGGCATACCGAGCAATTCAGCATCCTTAAACTTCACGCCAGCGGAGAGCCGAAGCCGGTCATCGTAGAGCACCTCAACCCCAGCGGCATTCAAAGTCTCAGCCAGCTCATTTGCGGTATCGAAAACCTCCCTCTGCTTACCGGTAGCCATCAAGTGGACTTGGAAAGGCGCCACATTGATCGGCCATTTGATGCCGGCATCATCGTGGTTAATCTCGACCAGAGCAGCCAAAGCTCGCGATACACCTATACCGTAGGATCCCATCGTGACCACCCGAGCTTTACCGTTCTCATCGAGCACTTCAAGACCGAGAGCCTCCGCATATTTACGCCCCAGAGCAAACACATGCCCCAGCTCTACACCTCGCATTGTACGCAACGGTCCTGAGCCGTCAGGTGCCGGGTCACCGTCACGCACCTCGGCGGCTTCCACCGTGCCATCGACTTGGAAATCGCGCCCCATAACCAGGTTGAAAACATGATGATCAACCCGGTTAGCGCCAGTTATCCAGCGACTACCGACAACTACCCGCGGGTCAACCAAATAGCGGGGAGCTTCAGCATCCGTGTTAGGACCGAGCACCTGCGGACCTATATATCCGGGAACCAACTGCGGGTAGGCAGCCAAATCCTCCGAAGTGGCAATCTCTACCTCAGCGGGAGCGAGCGAAGCCTCCAAACGCGCCATATCAACTTCCCGGTCACCGGGAATCCCGATAACCAATACCTCGGATTTGCCGTCCGGATAGTCAGCCCGCACCACCACATTCTTGAGGGTGTCAGAAGCCTCCCAGGGGCGGTCAGAACGCGGATGTAGAGTATTCGACTGCTCAACGAGGGTTTCAATAGTTGTTGAATCAGGTGTGGGAAGCACCTCCGAAGCCGGAACATCCGAATAATCAAGCGGCTCTGGAGCCGGGGTGGTAACCGCCTCCACGTTAGCCGCATAACCGCCATCAGAAACCACGAAAGTGTCTTCACCCGCCGGAGAAGGCAGCAGGAACTCCTCAGATTGGGAACCGCCCATAGCACCACTCATTGCCGAACAAATCACGTAGGGCAGTCCAAGGGTGTCGAAAATGCGCTGGTAGGCGCTCCGCTGCAGGGCGTATGAGCGCGCCAAACCCTCGTCATCAATATCGAAAGAATAGGCATCCTTCATCACGAATTCCCGTCCACGCATGATACCGGCGCGTGGACGAGCCTCATCACGATATTTTGTCTGAATCTGATAAAGCATGGTGGGCAGATCTTTATAAGAGGAATACAGCCCCTTTACCAGCAGGGTGAACATCTCCTCATGGGTGGGAGCCAACAGATAGTCATTGGCGCGACGATCTTGCAGCTTGAAAAGTGACGGACCGAAATCCTCCCAGCGGTTCGTAGCCTCATAGGGCTCTTTCGGCAGTAAAGCGGGGAACTCGACCTCATCACAACCAATCGCGTCCATCTCGGCACGCACAATATCGGCGACTTTGTTGAGAACCCTGAGACCCAGCGGCATCCAGGTATAGATACCGGGCGCTGCACGGCGAATATATCCGGCACGCACCAGCAGCTTGTGACTGGCTATCTCGGCATCGGAGGGATCCTCACGCAGTGTACGCAGGAAATATGTAGACATCCTCTTTAGCATTTGTGATTCCTAACCTGTAGTCGATACCTTTTAATATTCTCGCACCTGTACTTTCCGCACCCTAATCCCCTACAGTAGCCATCTGATCGGCCATCTCACGAGCCCGGCGTAGCAGTGTCGGAACAATCTCGGCCTCCGGAACGGTTTCCACAACCTCACCTCGAATGAAAATCTGACCTTTACCGTTACCGGATGCAACTCCAAGATCAGCTTCCCTGGCCTCACCCGGCCCATTAACTACACATCCCATAACCGCTACCCTAAGCGGCACATCAATATCTTTGAGACCCTCAGTAACCTGGTCAGCGAGCGAATAGACGTCAACCTGGCAGCGGCCACACGTTGGACACGATACAATCTCCAAGGTTCGTTGCTTCAACCCCATCGACTGCAAAATCTCAATACCGACCTTTACCTCTTCAACCGGCGGAGCCGATAGAGAAACCCGAATAGTATCGCCAATTCCCTCACGTAAAAGCGCCCCAAAAGCAGTCGCAGATTTCACTGTGCCCTGGAAAGCAGGGCCTGCCTCTGTAACACCCAGATGTAGCGGCCAGTCCCCAGAATCCGCGAGAATCTCATAGGCACGAATCATCGTCACCGGGTCGTGATGTTTCACCGAGATAGCGAACTCATGGAAATCCTCATCCTCAAACAGTCGCGCCTCCAAAATAGCGGACTCCGCGAGTGCCTCCGGGGTAGCTTTCCCATATTTTCTCATCACTCGTGGATCGAGAGAACCAGCATTAATGCCGATACGCAGGGACGTGCCGTGTTCCTTTGCGGCGCGAACGATCTCGGCAATCTGGTCATCAAATTTTCTGATATTACCAGGATTAACACGCACGCCGGCGCAACCACCCTCAATAGCTTTGAAAACATATTTAGGCTGGAAATGAATGTCGGCAACAACCGGAATAGTTGATTTTGACGCTATCGCAGCCAAAGCCTCAGCATCATCCGCGCTTGGACATGCGACCCGAACAATATCGCAGCCAGCAGCAGTCAACTCCGCTATTTGACGAAGCGTGGCTTCCACATCGACCGTTTTTGTGGTGCACATAGACTGTACAGATATGGGTGCTCCCCCACCAACCGGCACCGGACCACACATAATTTGGCGGGTTTTTCGCCGTTCAAACGGTGCAGGCGGGACTTCAGGCATACCAAGGTTAACGGTTCCACTCACCCGTCACATTTTACCCGCATTCCCGGCACTCCCACAGTTCCGTCATCAACCGAGCGGAACAGGTTTCACAATATCGGCTATCACCAGGATCACCGTCATGATAATCAGCAGGGCAACCACCGAATAGGTGAGCGCCATCGCCCGAGCCGTGTCCGGCGCACCGAGCTTATTCAATCCTCGCAATCTGCGAGATCCATCCCTGATAATCTGCCACAAGGAGCCGACAATGTGTCCACCATCGAGAGGAGGTAGCGGAATCAGATTAAACACGAAAAGCGCCATGTTCAATGATGCCAGCAAGGACAGCAACGAAGAAACCCGGTCAGCAGCCGAAATCTGCCCGGAGTCGCTGATTTCACCAGCCATTCTGCCGACACCGACAACAGAAATCACATCCGCATTGCGTTGAGAACCGGTGAACATAGAAGCGGCGGTGTCCCACACGGCAATCGGTAGCCGCACCACAACCTGTAGAGTACCGATGAAGATATATCTGACATCGGCGACAACATCAGCGAATGTGCCGCGTTGCTGTTGGGTGCGAGCAACCACCCCTATCGCGGAACCATCAGCAGGAATAGCTACCTGATGCTGGCTGTTACCCGACACTGACACTGTGGTAATCGAGACGGTATCACCGCGGTGGCGAGCCAGCTGCTCGCGGAAAGCCTCCCAATCATCCACTGGAACACCGGCCACCTCGGAGATCGTCTGACCCGGTTGCAAACCGGCAGCACGAGCCGGATAGCGCAGTTCACAGCCATCAGGGTCAGAACCGTAGTCGGTTGCTGTACACCCCTGAACCTCTGCGAGAGTGAGCGTGGGGGCACTGTAGCCTATAAAACAGATAGAAACCAGTAGTAACACCACACTGAGCAGCAAGTTCATTACAGGACCGCCGAGCATAATGACTATCTTTCGAACCGGATTCAGCAGGTAATAAGGCTGACCGGTAGCGTCAGGAGGAATCTCATCTGTGGCGCTCTGACGGGCAATCTCGGCGAGAGTTGGATGCCAACGCTGCGAATCAACCCCACTGGTCTGCGCCTGAGCTAGGGTTAAAGCCCGACCGTGACCATCTATACGAAAACGGGGGGTATTATCCCGGGGCTTAGGATACATGCCGAGAATTCGCACATATCCTCCCAGCAAAATTGCTTTTATCCCATATTCTGTACCCCCGACACGCCGCGAGAAAAGAGTCGGACCGAAACCGACCATATATTGGGGAACCAACACGCCGAAACGCTTCGCTGGAATCAGGTGCCCAAACTCGTGGAGAGCAACCGAAACTATCAGACCAAATATCAAAGCCAAAACGCCCAGGAGATACAGCATCTTGACCTCTCAACTGCCGGAAACCAATTCGGCGGCACGCACCCGAGCCCAATGCTGAACCCCCTCAAGATCCTCCAGGCTCGGATTTGCGATACCACTGTGTTCATTAACGACCTCGGTCACTGTGGGAATAATGCCGGTGAAGGGCAACTGTAGCCGCGTAAAAGCCCGGACACAAACCTCGTTTGCGGCATTCATCACCGCCGGGTGAGTCGCGGAAGCCCCAACTGCCCAGGCAGCCAGACGCAAAGCCGGAAAAGTTTCATGGTCTACCGGCTCGAAATCCCAGCTGAAAGGTCGCTCCCAAGTATTCGCTGTTGCCGCTGCTGGGAAACGTTGCGGATAACTCAAAGCCAGGGCTATCGGCAGGTGCATATCCGGCGGAGATGCCTGGGCGATAGTGGCACCATCAGTAAAGGTCACCATGGAGTGAATAACGGATTGTGGATGTACCACCGGGATAATATCGGCAGTCGGAATATCAAAAAGCAGGTGAGCCTCAATCAACTCCAGCCCTTTGTTCATGAGGGTCGCCGAGTTGATTGTGACAACCGGCCCCATATTCCAGGTGGGATGGCTCAGAGCCTGCTGTGGTGTAACATCTGCTAACTGCTCCATTCTGCGTCCCCTAAAGGGACCGCCAGATGCCGTTAATACCAGTTTTGAAACCTCAGATCGACCGGTGAGGAGCTCAGAGGTCATTCCGCGTTCGTGAATACCGCAGCGAAGCGCCTGCCAGATTGCTGAGTGTTCCGAATCTAGTGGCAGCACCTGACCGGGACGGCGGATAGCTGCCCGAACCAGCGCCCCGCCTGCCACCAGCGATTCTTTATTGGCGAGCGCGAGTTGGGTCCCGGCATTCAAGGCAGCCAAGGTGGGACGTAAACCTATGGCCCCGGTAATACCGTTGAGTACAATGTCGGCATCCATCCCGGCCAATTCGGTTGCCGCATTATCACCGTCAATAACAGTGCCCCTCTGGGACATCATGGTGCGTAAGGAAGAAGCAGCCCCGATGTTGGCACAACCCACGATTTCGGCATCGGCTCGGCGGGCAGCAGCAGCCAAAGCTTCCGGGTTGGTTCCACGAGCAGATACCGCAACTACCCGAAAATCCGGGTTGTTTTCAACCAGGTCGAGAGCCTGGGTGCCAATAGAACCGGTAACGCCAAGAATTATGATTCGGCGCGGTCGGTTCCAGATACCGTTGCGAGTAAAAAAACCCGCGTATGGAGACATGTCCTCACTCAATTGCTAGTAGCACCTCGTGGGCGCGAGCCAGGTAGGCATCGACTACGCTCTCCGAATAGGCTTTGCGTCCCCGAGCAGGACGAAAAGTAACAGCCCGGATATCGTCAGCAAATATGGCTTCACCGTTATCGAAATAGCCAGTCAAACGGTCGAGAAAATCATCAACTTCTTCTATGTTGTATCCGCTGCCGCGACGGGGATGAGAAAAACGCTCACCGCGGGAACGCAGTAGCCTCGGGTAGAGAGCTGTAGCATCATCGGCAATTCGTTTGAGCCACTGTTCCTGACCGCTGCGAGCCACAAAGGCTGCACGCTGCCTTTTGATGACTGCCGACTCTAAACGGTCGAGAGCGCCATCCACGGCGGCTATCGAATAACCTCCCCTGCGCAGCGCAAACCTGGCTGAACGAACATCTGCAGCAGTGACACTAATTGAGGTGTCTCGCTGTTCATAGGCAGCCCGAGCCCTTTGAAAGAACTCGTCTACCTGTTCGCGGTCGTATCCTTTGGTTCCGGACTTTGCTGCCGGGAAAATATCTGCGCTCAATTTCCCTCCTCAACTTCTAGGGTAGCAAGCTGCCCGCAGGCTCCGTCAATATCGCTGCCGCGGGTGTCGCGCAATGTAGTGGTAATACCGGCTGACCGCAGTGTCCCGATAAAAGCATCTTGGGCGCTGCTGCTCGAAGCTGTCCAAATCGATCCGGGAACCGGGTTGAGCGGAATCGGGTTCACGTGAACCCAGCCATGTCCTCGACTATTTAGCTCTTCGGCGAGTAACTCTGCACGCCAAACCTGGTCATTCATGTCCTTGATTAACGCGTATTCGATTGAAACGCGTCTCCCGGTTACCTCGAAATAGCCACGTGCGGCATCTAGTAGTTCGCCGACACACCACCTTTGATTAATAGGCACCAGCTCATCACGCAGCTCATCATCCGGGGCGTGCAGCGAAATCGCGAGCGTAACCGGCAGCCCTTCACCGGCAAGCCTCCCAATAGCCGGAACTAATCCGCAGGTGGAGACACTCAGGTGTCTGGCTGAAATCCCAAACCCCGCAGGTTGCGGATCGGAGATCCGATGGAATGCCCCCAGCAGGTTCCGATAGTTCGCCAGCGGCTCCCCCATACCCATGAACACTATGCGAGATAGTTCCGCAGCGCTCTCACCTAGATCTCCGGCACGTACCGCTAATCGAGACAAACGCACCTGCTCGACTATTTCCGCTGTAGACATGTTGCGAGTCAATCCCATCCGACCGGTAGCACAGAAAGGACAAGCCATACCGCATCCAACCTGGGACGATACACATAGTGTGGTGCGAGATGGGTATCGCATAAGCACCGATTCGACAAGGGAACCATCAAAGAGCCGCCACAGGGTTTTGCGTGTCCACCCGCCATCAGCTACCTGGTTTCTTACCTGGGTAACTAGCGGAGGGAAAACACTATCAACTAGTTTCTCGCGCGTGGCTGACGGCAAATCAGACATATTTTCCGCAGCTGTCTCATCACGAGAAAAGTAGTGATTGGACAGTTGGGTTGCACGAAAAGGCTGCTCCCCTAGGTCTGTGAGCCATTCTTTACGCGCTGTCACATCCAAATCAGCCAGGTGACGGGGAGCTCTGCGTATCCGAGCCCCAGATACAGACTCAGAAAGAACCGGTACTTCCCCTGAGGGTGCGTTCGCATCATCTCGCGGCATTACTTGACGCATCATGCCTCTATAACAAGATAGAACACGGTGAAAACCAAGGGCGCATTTATCAGCAGCGAATCAAGACGATCCATTATGCCGCCGTGTCCGGGCAGTAATGAACCCATATCTTTCAACTTCAGGTCGCGTTTAATAAGCGACTCCCCCAAGTCACCTATCGTACAAAAAAGCGCTGATAGCATCCCGAGAAGAACCCCTGGCAGCACCGGAAGAGAAAGCAGTGAAAAACTGATAGCCCCAGCACCGGCAGATAACAGTACAGAGCCGGTAAATCCCTCCCAGGTTTTTGCCGGAGAAACCGAGGGCGCGAGCGGATGTTTCCCAGCAAGCACCCCGGCGATATATCCACCTAGGTCAGAGGCGACAGTGAGCGCCACAAATACCGCGAACAGCCAGTTGTCACCAAACTTGGATACGATCATTACCGCGAAAGAAGCCAAAAAAGGCAGGTAAACGCCAGCAAAAGCCGAGGCCAATATGTTATCTCGAAGCGATTTTGCGCTGGTGTTACTGCCCATGAGGCACCATAGAACCACCGCCAGCAGCGTCACGCAGAGCGCCCCGAAAACGGCCTCCGACCCGAGCAGAAAAGCACAGACCGTGATGCCGACCGTACCGACCCACAACGGCGGGAGTGCCAGATGGATACCGATACGTGCCAGTGCTCCAGCCAGCTCCCAGAGCGCAGCACAGACAACTAGCGTAATGAAGACCGCCAACACCGGTGAAGGCAGGAAAATCAGGGCTATAACGAGCACCAACAAACCCACGCCAACACCAATCGCCGCCGGCAGGTTCCGACCGGCTTTACCGGTGGCGGGCAGCTGCGGATGATCGCGTGTGGGCTCGGGTTCCGCAATCGAGTGCCCGAACTGAGCTAGCCTATTAATATCGTTGGTTGCGGTCATCTGATTGAGGTCTCAAATTTCAAGCAATTCTGCTTCTTTTGCCTCCAACAGTTTGTCAATCTTTGATATATAGCTTTTCGTGGTGGATTCGAGTTCTTTTTGTGCGCGCTCTACCTCGTCCTCACCGGCTTCACCGTCTTTCTTTATACGGTTCAGCTCATCCATAGCCTTGCGTCGGACACCGCGTAGCGACACACGCCCCTCCTCCGCTTTCTGACCGGCGAGTTTCACATAGTCTTTGCGGCGCTCCTCGGTTAGCTGAGGCATATTTACTCGAATCACGTTGCCATCGTCAGTGGGATTAACGCCAAGATCTGACTCCTGGATGGCACGAATAATGTCTCCAGTAGCGGTCTTATCGAATGGAGAAATCAGCACGGTGCGTGCCTGTGGAATGTTTATTGAAGCCAGCTGCTGCAACGGGGTTGAAGCACCATAGTATTCGACTGGAATCTGGTTGAACATATTGGGGTTAGCTCGCCCGGTACGTATCGAGGCGAACTCGTCTGCAGCAACCGTTACGGCCTTTTCCATCCGTTCTTCAGTATCCAAGAGAACATCTTCTATCATTGCCTACTCCTTTGCGTCGTTACTAACCAGGGTACCAATATCCTCGCCCATGAGTGCGGCAGTAACGTTCCCGGGTTCCGACATCGAAAAAATTCGCATATCTAGGTTGTTGTCCATGCAAAGTGAAAAAGCTGACCCGTCAACTACTCGCAGGTTATGGGTGAGCGCCTCACTGTAGGTGAGGCGGTCATAGCGTTGCGCGGTGGGATCCTTTGCCGGGTCTGAAGTGTAGACACCATCGACACCTTTCTTGCCTACAAGTAGCTCGTCACAGTGGGTTTCAAGAGCGCGCTGCGCCGAGACCGTATCGGTTGAGAAAAACGGGATGCCAGCTCCGGCACCAAAGATAACTACCCGCCCCAACTCCATATGCCTGATGGCGCGCAGCGGGATATAGGATTCTGCGACCTGACGCATATCGATGGCTGTCTGTACGCGAGCCTGAGCGCCTTGTTGTTCTAGTAAATCTTGGAGAGCAAGAGAGTTCATTACCGTGCCTAGCATCCCCATATAGTCTGCCCGCGCCCGATCCAGACCGCGTTCGGATAGTTCAGCTCCTCGGAAAAAATTACCGCCGCCGACAACGATGGCAACTTCAACACCACGATCCACAGCGGCCCCTACCTGTGCCGCAACATCGCTGATGACGTCGAGGTCTAGGCCTACTTCCCCACCTCCAAAAACTTCGCCGGAGAGCTTCAGCATAACCCGGCGACCCTTTTTGGCTGCCACCATTAATCTCCTCCTTTGATTGCATCAATTCTATCGCCGGTTGATAAAGGAATGGCCCCGATTGTGGAATCGGGGCCATTCGGTACTATCAGGCACCAACATGGAAGCGGGCGAAACCCAACACCTTTCCGCCGGTCGCTTCAACCATTTTACCGATTGTGGTCTTCGGATCTTTGGAGAAAGGCTGATCCAGCAGCACAACTTCTTTATAAAACCCGGTTAACCGCCCGGCTACAATCTTGTCGAGCATTTTTTCCGGTTTTCCTTCCGCGCGGGTGATTTCCTCCAGCTGGGTTTTCTCTTTATCCAGAACCTCGGCAGGAACAGAATCACGATCCAGGTACTCCGGATTCGCAAAAGCAATATGGAGCGCAATATCATGTGCTACACCTGAGGCAGCGGCATCGGTGGCCACCATAACGCCAATCTGGGGCGGCAAATCCGGATTTGAGCGGTGCAGATACAAAGACACGTCATCACCGGAAATTCTAGTGAGCTTGCTTACTTCGACCTTTTCGCCGACCAGAGCTCCCATAGACTCTACCAAATCCTTAACGGACTCCTCGCCTGCGGCAGCCGCCAAGAGTTCCGCTAGCGTGCCAGCCTGGGAAGCTAACGCTGCATCCATAACCTGATCTGCAAAGTCAATGAATTTTTGGTTCTTCGCTACGAAGTCGGTTTCAGAATTGATCTCAATCATGATCCCGGTCTTCGTGGTACCGTCTTCAATAACTTTTGCGACAATCAGGCCGGCGTTGGCGCTGCGCCCTTCACGCTTCGACACTTTCTGCTGTCCGGCGAGGCGAATAATCTTCATTGCCTCTTCTTTGTCACCATTTGCCTCTTCCAAGGCCTTTTTTACGGTGGACAGACCAGCGCCGGTCAGCTCGCGCAGTTCCTTAATATCTGCCAGTGACATTTGGGTTCTCCCTCACTTCTCGTCGTTTTCGGTGGCTGCCTCAGTGGCGGGGGCATCTACCTGTGCCTTCTTAGCTGCCGCTTTCTTCACCGGAGCTTTCTTCGCTGCCGATTTCTTCGCCGTGGTTTTCTTTTTGTTTTCCTCAGCTGCAGATTCATCCATTGCCGAAGCAGCATCATCGGTATTCTTCACGGCTGCTTTCTTTGCTGCCGATTTCTTTGCCGGAGCTTTCTTTGCTGCCGGTTTCTTCGCTGCCGGTTTCTTCGCCGGAGCTTTCTTAACAGTAGTCTTCTTCTCGGAGACCTCCTCTGCAGGAGCTTCCTCAGATGCAGTGTTGTGTTCCTCAACCGATGTTGCAGTCTTTACTTCAGCGACAGGCTCTGAGGCGGTGTCACCGCCAGAAAGTAACTCACGTTCCCAATCGGCCAGTGGCTCAGCCTCGACGGTCTCGACCTCGCCCTCAGCATTCTTCTTCGTCTGTTTCGCCTGTGAACGCTCAATGAGTCCCTGCGCACACGCATCGGCGATAATCCTGGTCAGGATAGTGACAGAACGGATAGCATCATCATTTCCGGGAATCGGGTAGTCAACCTCTTCAGGATCACAGTTGGTGTCCAGGGTGGCAACCACCGGAATGTTAAGCTTCCGAGCCTCTGCCACAGCCAGGTGCTCCTTGATGGTATCAACAACCCACACAGCGGAAGGCAGTCGATCCATGTCGCGGATACCTCCGAGTGAACGCGACAGCTTATCTTTTTCGCGTCGCATGATGAGCAGCTCTTTCTTCGTACGACCAGAACCAGCCGTGTCGTCAAAATCAATCTGCTCAAGTTCCTTGAGACGCTGGATACGTTTCGACACGGTATGGAAGTTAGTGAGCATACCACCCAACCAGCGCTGATCCACATAGGGCATACCTACGCGCTGCGCCTGCTCCCGTACGCTGTCTTGAGACTGCTTTTTCGTGCCAACGAAAAGGATGGAACCACCATGCTTGACGGTATCTTTCACAAAATCGTAGGCTTTGTCGATACCCTCGATGGTCTGGCGCAGGTCAATAATGTAGATTCCGTTGCGTTCATTGAGGATATAGGGTTTCATTTTCGGGTTCCAGCGCCGAGTCTGGTGACCGAAGTGCACACCGTTCTTCAGCAGCTGGGACATGGTTACAACAGCCATGCTTCTTTTCCTTTCCGCACGCTAACGCGCGCGAATCAGGGGTTCGGCAAATTCAAAGCCGACCCTACTCGGTTAATGCCAGCCCGGAGCCGGTTCCCGGCACCCACGAAAGGACCGCCGCCCGGAACCGCCAAAATGCCGAGCCTGAAGTCACCTGCGGAACACTCCGCAAGCGCTGGTACAAGTTTAACGAAAAAACAACAGCTCCCCAAAAAATAGATAATCCCAGGTGAAATGAGACCACGGTACCAACAACAGCGAATATAAAACAGCCTTTCCACAGATTAAAGCATCGCACTTCCAGTACCGCTCCTGCCGGGCAATAATCAAAAAATGCGATGGATAGCGATACGATACCTGACCGGCGCGGCACTTGCAGCACTGTTAGCGCCAATACTAACTGCCGCTGACATAACGGGCACTGCCGTCCCGGCAGCTGGTATCGAAGTGGACTACGATTGGCCAACATCCCATCCGGTAGAGTTAGTAAAAGCCTATGATCCGCCATTGCAGCCCTGGCAACGCGGACATCGCGGCGTAGATTTGCGACAGCCGACGGGCAGCCCGGTATTCGCTATGGCACCCGGTCAGGTTAGCACAGCCGGAGAAATCGCCGGGAAACAGGTCGTTGCTATAACTCACGCTGACGGTATAAGAACCACCTACGAACTGGTTGAACCGTGCGTATCGGTGGGTGAGATGGTCTCAGGTGGGGACAGGATTGGCACCCAGATCTCTTCGGTGCTGAATCTCGGGGCAAAAGTGTCAGCTGACGAATACCGCAACCCGCTGGCGCTGATATACGGGTATCCAGTATTGAATGAATGAGCGCAAATCATGCTCGCGGATGAGCCTGCTGATAGGCGTTCAACAGGCGGTTTCGTGAAACGTGCGTGTAACGCTGAGTTGTCGCCAACGAGGTGTGCCCGAGGAATTCCTGAACCATGCGCAGATCTGCTCCGTGGTCGAGCATGTGCGTGGCGGCGCAGTGCCGCAGGTCATGCGGGGAAATGCTGCGCACCCCGGCGGCTGAAGTTAAACGCAGCAGCGAATCACGCACCACCCTGCTGTCGATACGTTTACCGTGTTTACCGAGGAACAGCGCCCCGGTTGTTTTAGGGGTAGTCAGTCGCGGGCGAGCCTGAGTCAGATATCTGTCGAGAGCCGCGAGCGCCACCTCCCCGACCGGTATGCGCCGTTCCTTGTTGCCTTTACCGATGACTGAAATCACTCGGGAACCAACATCTTGGACGTTAAGGCTGACGAGTTCGGAAATCCGCATCGCAGTTGCATAGAGCATCTCGAATATCGCCCAGTCGCGAATCGCTGCCGGATCGCCACTTTCTGCCTGTTCTCGGGCAGTGTCGAGTAGTTTACCTACATTCTCTTCACTGAGTACCCGCGGCAGGGTCTGATCAGGTGTCGGAGAATGCAGTCGAGCAGCAAAATCCGGTACTTTTCGACTGGATGCATACCAGCGACTGAATGAACGCAGACAGGCGGTACGACGAGCCAAGCTGGAACGCGATACTCCCGAAGATAACTGGTCAGAGAGCCAATACCGGGCAGTTTCGAGAGAATCAATAGTGCGAGAATGCTGCTGAGCGTACCCCATATACGCGTTTAAATCAGAGGTGTAGGCTGTTACGGTATTCATTGACAGCCCGCGTTCCCGGAGCATATATTTCGCAAATCCCGCTATAAGGTCTTTATTCTCCGGATTTAACTCGTTGTTTTCACTGCTTGGCGCGTCGCCATTTTTGACCTTCATGCACAACCCTCCCCTGCATAACGAGCTGCCCGAGATATGCGCCGGTGCGCTCCAGTGAATACCCGGCTTTTGTCGCAATTCTATCCAGCGTACTAGCTGTTTTCAGTGGCAACGCCGCCCATACCCTGTCTAGTTCTGGTTCAACGGGTCTGTATTTCGGTAACGGGAGCTGATCCAGGGGAGTCAATAACTCTGCCACCTCGGCGGCGTTCGTAACGAGTTGCGCCCCGGAACGAATCAACTCATTGCATCCCACTGACTGGGGTGAACGCACAGAACCGGGTACTGCACACAGAATCCTGCCGAGTTCCCGCGCGTGTTTAGCGGTATTGAGAGCGCCTGAGCTGCTCGCCGCCTCCACTATCACAGTCGCCTGAGCGAATGCGGCAATCATTCGGTTGCGAGCGAGGAACCTCCAGCGGCTGGGAGAATAGCCGGGCGGGTACTGCGAAACCACTGCTCCAGTATTTGCAACCTGGGTAATCATTTCCGAAGAAGCCGCCGGATAGAACTTGTGAAGACCTCCAGCCATGACGGCGAGTGGCGGAGTATCAGCAGACAGCGCCCCTGAATGGGCAGCAGAATCGATACCGTAGGCTCCGCCGGAAACCACACAGTAGCCTTTCTGAGATAACTCCGCACCCAGCTGGGCAGCAACTGAGCGCCCATACTGGCTACAGGCTCTGGATCCAACCACCGCGACCATAGGTTGCAGCGGGATCCGACCGCGCACCCATATTCCCCAGGGACTTTCGCCGGGAACCGTATCCAATATCTCCGGCCAGCCCTCATCTCCCTGAGCCAGGAAACCTATACCGAGATCTGCGGCTTGTAGACATATCGTTTCCGGATTGTTTTTATGTAACCTAAGCCGCCAAGCGGAAAGTGCGTCTTGATATTTCTCAAACCCGGCAGGCAACGTGGCATTCGATTTAACCCAGGCATAGGACTCGGCTGCACCCATATGGGCGATCAGCATAGCGGCGAGTTTGTCTGTAGGTTCAGCAAGTACCGTCCAAGCCGCAGCCGCAAAACGTTCATCATCGCTTCGATCAGGTGCGGGCGCTTGCTCAATAACCGGTTGTTTAACTCTCGACATTACAATCCTTCCCCGTGGATATTGAATGCAGCTCCCAGATCATTGCCATCCGGGCTGGTAGCGCCACGCAAATCGGCGATAGTGAGAGCTAAACGCATGGTTTTCACAGCACCCCTCATAGATAGAACGCGTTTCTCGACAGCATCATCTAACTGAGATAACAAACGTGGAGATAACAGTCCTCGCAGATACTTCCCCGGAGCCTGACCGTTGAGGTTCCATGCCTCATCACGATAGCGTTGCGCCGCTTGCTGACGGGCATTGCGAACCCGCTCGGCTGCCTTGGACGTGTCAAGCGGGTCAGTGTCTGCAAGCAGATCACCGCGACTCGGTACCGTTATCGGACAGGTGATGTCTATACGATCCAGGAGCGGACCGGAGAGCCTGCTCAAGTATCTTTGTTTTATATAGGGGCTGCAGGTGCAGTCGTTTAATTTTCCACATGGGCAGGGGTTAGCAGCGAGAACCAGTTGAAAACGTGCAGGATAGGTTACGGCACCCGCCGAGCGATATATGGTTATTTCTCCGCTTTCCAGGGGTTCACGTAGCGAATCCAAAATCCGGGGAGAGAACTCCGGTGCCTCGTCGAGAAACAGAACCCCGTTGTGAGCCAGAGAGACCGCTCCCGGGCGCGCCAAGCCGGCACCTCCCCCAACCAGAGAAGGTTGCGAGGCACTGTGATGCGGAGCGATAAAAGGTGCCTGCCGTATCAACTGTGGTTTGCGCAATTCACCTGCAAGCGAATGAATCGCCGTGGATTCCATGGCTTCGGCCTCAGTCAATTGTGGCAGTATCCCAGGTAGCCTGCGTGCCAACATGGTTTTACCCGCACCCGGATCACCGATATAGAGGAGATGGTGACCACCGGCTGCGGCCACCTGCAAAGCCCATTTCGCCTGTTCCTGACCTCTCACATCCGCTAGGTCAACACCGTCATCCTGTGGCGGAAGCGAATCGAATTGTGTATCCGAGGGCGGAACCGGCCAGTCGTCATATTTTGCAAAACCTATATCTGACAACAACTCGGCCAAATGTGAGTAACCAGATACTCTCATACCGCTGATCAGCTGTGCTTCACTGAGGTTTCCGCGCGGCACTATCGCGTTACGAAAACCTAGCTCATGGGCAGCCAAAATCCTCGGTAAAACACCCTTTACCGGACGAATTTCCCCAGTAAGACCGAGTTCTCCTATCACTACTGTCTCGGCGAGTGAAGCACATAGGCTGGGAACCATACCGGCAACTATCGACAGGGCTATTGCCACGTCAAAACCTGACCCCATTTTGGGCATATCAGCAGGCGATAGGTTGATTGTGTACCTGGTAGATCCCAGCGGCATTTGAATGCTCGAAAGCGCGGCGCGTACCCGTTCTCTGGCCTCCCGCAATGAGGTATCGCCGTGGCCTACAATAGTTATCCCAGGTAGCGAATCTGAAGTGTGGGTTTCGACTGTTATCAGGGTACCCGCTATGCCGCTGAGCGCTATTGCCTTCGCTATCCCGACTCGACTCATGGCAGCACCCCTTTGAGGTGACGCACTCGGGGCTGCCCCGAACCGCTGGTATCTACACCGATAACATCCAAGCGAGGGATTTGATGCGGATTCGAGGCGCAATACCGCAACGCCAAGTGTCTCATCTTACGGTATTTACGAGCCGTTATTGCCGCAAACGGCCCGCCCGCTCCCCTGGTCGAACGAGTTTTTACCTCTATAAAGGCGGTATGCAAGCCGCTGGGGTCCTGAGCAATAATGTCGATTTCACCCTCGCGACCGAAACGCCAATTGCGTTCAATAATCTGGTATCCCTGGTTTTCCAGCAGTTGAGCGGCGAGTTTTTCTCCGAACCTTCCCAGCTCTTTCGTGTCCATGTCTCCAGGTTAGGAGGGCACCTGGACGCTTAGAAACAGCGAAAGAAAAACCGGTAAATAACGGATTTATTTGTCATTGTTGAAACATCTGACACCGCTTGAACTGCGACTATTCAATTGTGATGTCCTGTTTGGCGAGTTCTTCAACATTCACATCCCGGTAGGTTATTACCTTAGCTTTGTTTACGAAACGGGAAGGGCGGAACACATCCCAAACCCATACATCTTCCATCTCTAACTCATAGAGAGCATCGGCACCGTGTACCTGCGGAGTGACTTTTACCCGGTTGGCGAGATAGAAACGACGCTCGGTTTCAACAACGTAGCGAAATAGTTTCACTACATCTCGGTATTCCCGAACCAATTGCATCTCCAGGTCACTTTCGAAAGAGTCGATGTCCTGTTCGCCCACTGCTCCTCCTATATCAGCTTGAATGAACGCCTATGCTGCTCCCCCGGTCCGAGTGCTACAATCGCCGCTCGGTGAGCGCGGGTGCCGTAGCCCTTGTGTGCTGCGAACCCGTATCCGGGGTCAGGCAGTTTCGACATATAGGTGTCTCTATTAACTTTAGCCGCTACCGATGCTGCCGCCACAATAGCACATTCACTGTCGGCTTTTACCCTGGTTATGACCGGGCACGAAACCTGTGGAACACCAGCTAACCAGTTGTGCGACCCATCGAGGATTATCACGTCAGGTTTTAATCCCTCATCGGCGAGCTGCTCTAAGGCGCGAGTCCCAGCGAGTTTTAAACCCGTAACTATTCCCATCTCGTCGATTTCACTGGCGGAAGCATATCCCACCCGGTAGTTGCACCAGTGTTTGAGCTGCGGTAGCAGTGTCGTGCGACGTGTCGCTGAGAGCAGTTTTGAGTCGCGCAATCCTTCGGGAGGTGCCCCAGCATTCTCGCCACGCAATGCAACGCCCACTGCAACCGGACCGGCTAATGCTCCACGACCAACCTCGTCCACGCCAGCTATCAGTTGATACTTCTCAAAAAGGGTGTCCTCAAAGCACGTGGTGGCGTCAGCGAACCTCATGGATAATCGCTTAATCTGGGGGCGGAACCGCCGCAAAGGCGGTACTATTCGACAGTGTCGCCCAATGGGCTTTCGGCCAGATGATGACAAATGCTCGACCGGTCACATCTAATACTGGCACAAAACCTTTACCCGGTTCATCCATGTGTGCCCGAGAATCCGCCGAATTACCTCGGTTGTCACCCATGACCCAGAGATGGTCAGCGGGCACCTTAACATCGAAGGGTTTCTGCGAGGGTGCCACCCCAGAATCCAGGTACGGTTCATCTATGGAGACCCCGTTCACAACCAGCCTGCCTTTGGCATCACAGCATTGCACACGATCCCCAGGCATCCCTATAACCCGTTTTACCAGGTGGTTTTCGGAGGTGTCGGGCATCAGACCGAGTGCGATCATCACATCTTTGACAAGGGTGGCAGGAGTAGTCTGTTTCTGATTGTTCAACCAGTTTTGTGAATCCTTGAACACCACAACATCACCGCGGTTTAGTTGCCTCACATCCGGAACAAGTTTTGACACCAGCATCCGATCGCCCTCAATGAGGGTGGTTCTCATAGAACCGGAGGGAACCAGGAAAGCCTGAATCAAAAAAGCTTTAATCAGCGCAGAGATACAGATAGCGACAAAAATAATCATCAGGGCTTCCCTGATTAGCAGCCAGGCTTTTGGTGGCCGGCGTTTCCCGGTACTTGTCGCCATCAATCCCCTCCTGTAGCCTCCCGGCTCGCCGGGGCCTCAGTTCTCGCGTTTTTCCTTAATCTTAGCTGCCTTACCACGCAACTCGCGCAGATAGTACAGTTTTGCCCGCCGAACCTTGCCGCGGGTAACTACCTCAATCTTATCGATTGTTGGGGCGTGCAGCGGGAAAGTACGCTCGACACCAACACCGAAAGAAATCTTGCGAACAGTAAAGGTTGCACCGACACCTTTACCGCCCTGACGTGCTATCACTACGCCCTGAAAAACCTGGATACGGGAACGGTTGCCCTCAATAACCTTTACATGAACCTTTACGGTGTCACCGGCACGGAAATCCGGAATATCCCCACGCAACGAGGACTGATTAACCTCATCGAGAATGTTCATCTCTAACTCCAACCGTCAGTGCCACAGGCCACCAGCGGCAATAGACCCCTCAACGGGGCGACTTAGCTGAGTCGCTGCTCCGATCCGCGACCCCCTGTGGCAGGTTACGCGCGAAGAAACGACCCTAGATATTCTGCCATCCGCTCGGGTTAAATGCCAATCGGATTACTGTTCAATCCTGTTAAATCCCGGGAGAGAACCAGGTCTCGATTCTCAACACCGCCAACATCGAAAGTGCGTTTCCCGCTTTTACGGAAACCGTGATTGCGATAGAAGCGCAGAGCACGCCGATTTGTTTCATTCGTGCCGAGCACGAGTGAGCGAGTTTGGGGCTCCACCACGAGTAAATCTGCTACTGCGGATTCCAGCAGTGCCCCGGCGATACCCGAAGCTCGCCAGGCGCCATCAACATAGCATTTCGACAGGTAAGCCGCACCCTGCCCGTAGTCCTGACCGACCTCGACAACCGGCGGGGAACCCTCCGAACCGTAAGTGATTATCAGGGTGTAGCCGACCAGCTCCCAGGCATCATGAACGCAAACTTCTGCGAGCAGAACCCGGTATCTTTGCGGTTCAGATAGCATTGACTCGAATGCGGGAGCCGAAAGCTCCGTGTCTATAAAAGCGGTTATCGCTTCCGGGGACAGCCAGGACGGGCAGGCATCCGGGAAGAGCCGACCAGCCAGTTGCGATACAGCGTTAGCATCAGAACTTATAGCTAGTCGGAAACGACAGCGAGCCTGTCGCGGGGCGATCACATAGCCGGAGTAAGCCAGTAATTCTCTGTCACGGGAGTCGAGACTCTCTGACTGCAAGCGCCACACCATGTCGGGTCGCCTTTGGGCAGTACGTTCCAGTGCTCGATCTCGTCGCCAACGACCGATTGCTCCATGGTCGCCACTGAGTAACACTTCCGGCACATCCATACCCGCCCATGAACGCGGTCTGGTATATGCCGGATATTCGAGCAATCCTGCCTGAGAATGCGACTCTTCAACCAGTGATTCCGGGTTGCCTACCGTGCCCTCCAAGAGCCTGCTCACCGCTTCCAGCAACACCAGGGCAGCAACTTCACCACCGTTAACCACATAGTCACCAATCGAATATTCGACGACATCGTATTTTTCGAACACTCGCGAATCGATACCCTCGTATCTCCCACAACCGATAAGCACATCCCTGCCGGATGCGGCAATCTCGGTCACCTGCTGCTGGGTGAGCGGTAGACCAGCAGGAGTTGGCATCATTAGGAGTTGCCCATCACGGTGCAGGTCGTTGAGGGCACGTCCCCAAACATCGGGACGCATGACCATACCGGCTCCCCCGCCGAAAGGCGTGTCATCGACACCACGGTGCCTGTCGTCTGCCCAGTCCCGCAGGTCATGTAACTGCACATCCACGATTCCTCGGTTTTGAGCTCTCCCGAGCAGTGAAATATCCAACACCTTGAAGTAATCAGGGAAGATTGTGACTATATCGAAACGCATTTCTCCTCCCTCAGAACAGACCATCCAAGTCGACTACCACTATCCGACCGGAATCTGTATCAACCTCCGGAACCAGTTCAGATACGAAAGGAACCATAACCTCAGAGCTGTCCCCCGCTCGCTCAACAATAATCAGGTCTTGAGCGGCACCGATACAAACATCCGATACCTTTCCGAGATAGCTCCCAGAAGGATTATCGACACGCAAACCAATCAGTTCTTCCGGGTAGTATCCTTCTGGCTCATTGTTATCGCCGCCACCTCCGGTATCTACTGGGGCTAAGAGCAGCTCTCCGCGTAGCGCTTCAGCCGTGTTACGGTCGTTGACCTCTTCGAGTGCCAGCGACATTCGTTTGCCAACCCTCTTCAAAAATTTCACTGTCACACTTCGCCCATCGGCGAGCTGCAGCTCGGCTCCGGAAGCGAATCGCCGCTCCGGCTGGTCGGTGCGTAGCAGCACTAGCATTTCGCCGGCGATACCGCGCGGCGGCCCAATCTCGGCGACTATGACCATAGCTGCTCCAATATTGGCGGAATATCGGCGGGAGTGGTAGCTGTAGCAAAGGCATAGTCGAATTCTCCAGCGGTCGCCAGTTCGGACCAGCCGCAGCCTATCGCTGGAACCCCAACCTCGGAGGCTCCCTCCATATCGAAAACCCTATCCCCAACCATGACCGCGGAATCGGGTGGGCAGTCGGTTTCGGTGAGAGCCATACGCACCACATCCGCTTTCGTCAGGGTTTCTGCCATATTTGATCCACTGATAACATCGAATTGTTCGGTCATGTTCAGTCCGTTCAATATCCGTTGCGCCAGCAGTAAAGGTTTCGATGTTGCCAAGGCAAGCACGTATCCGCTTTCTCTCAGCTCAGACAGCATCTGGGTTACGCCTGGGAAGGTAGTTATCTGTGGTTCCATCTCGGTATATAGTTCTCGATAGGCGGCAACGAAATCTTCTTTCAGCTTGGAGTGTCCCGACCCAAAAAGGTCTTGTGTGGTCCATGTCATTGGCGGGCCTATGTATTTACGCAGTTCGCTAGCGCTACGCTCGATATCGTAGTCACGTAACAGAACCTGGCGCATCGCAGCGGTGATTACTGGCGCAGAGTCGATGAGGGTGCCGTCAAGATCCAACAGCACCGTGTGCTTTGTATTCATCATCGACTCCTGCGTTTTCACTCACTTCAGATAAACGAAAGCTGGCAGGCTCCTGTGAACCCGCCAGCCTCGCATTGTACGGTATCTATCAACGGTCGGTGTCGATAACATCCACCCGAACACCACAACGCGGCGACAGGGCACTCATTACCGTGCGCATCGCCTTTGCGGTACGTCCAGAACGACCTATAACCCGACCGAGATCATCGGGGTTTACCCGCACCTCAAGAAGCTTTCCCCTGCGGTTACGGCGCTCATCAACGCGCACATCGTCAGGATTATCGACAATTCCGGCGACCAGGTGCTCCAACGCTTCGGCCAACATCAGGCTTCCTCAGTTTTCTCAGTCTCAACTGCATCTTCTTCAGGAGCTTCTGCCGGGCTTTCAGCGTTTTCTTCCGGAACCTGTGCCTCTTTCTCAGCTTTTTCAGCAGCGGCCTTCTCGGCGGCAGCTTTAGCAGCCTCCTCAGCTTTCGCTGCCTTGCGTTTCTCAGCGTCGTCAGCAGCAGACTTCACTGCCTCTTCACGAGCGGTCTGAGGGTCAATCGTCTCCTTCGTCTTTACCCTGGAGACGGCATCTTTCTTACCGTGGAGCTTGGCAATGTCGCCGGTGAGCACCAGCATTTTGCGTACCGGGTCAGAGGGTTGTGCACCCACGCCTAGCCAGTACTGAGCACGCTCTGAGTCAATCTTTATCAGCGAGGGCTGCTGGTTAGGGTCGTATTGCCCAATCTCCTCGATCACGCGCCCGTCGCGCTTTTTGCGCCCATCAACTACTACTACCCGGTAGATAGCATGATGAATCTTTCCGATTCTTTTCAGTCGAATACGAACTGCCACTTTAGTGGAATCTCCTTTTTTGAGTTGGAAACCCGCCGGTCACGGTGGGATACGTCCCCGATCAGGCTTCTGTATGGCAACGGTTCCCACAGAGAGGGGGGTGGGCCCGTTGGCTAACCTCACCTATTTTGCCACAAAGATACATATTTTTGCTATTCCGGATACTCTTACTCTCCCTTTAAGGCTCCTGACACTGGCACACCGTCGAGATAGACATGTTTCGGACCGGTCAAAACCGCCACATTTTCACGCGGATCACGGTCATATATTACAAGGTCAGCCGGATTTCCATCAGCGAGACTCGGAAACCCGAGGAAGTCGCGCACCCGCCAAGTAGCCAAATCGATTACCTCCGGTACCGGGATACCCAGTTGCGGCCAACGTTGCAGTTCGGATGGGAGTGAACCGTGGCGCTGATAACCGCCCGAATCGGTGCCGGGCAACAGCTGGACTCCGGCATCATAGAGGGCGGCTTCCTGTTCGCGGCGGCGCTGCCACATCTGCTGCATGGTCGAACCGTAGACAGGATATTTATCGCCGGCTTGCTCAGCAAAATCAGCAAAACGATCGACTTGCAGCACCGTCGGTGTCACCGGGATTCCCTGAGCTGCAGCTTCTGTTATCTGGTCGGCATCCATGCCGGTTCCGTGCTCTATACAGTCCACACCGGCTTCCAACAGTGGAGTTATTGCCGAATGTGAGAAAGCGTGAGCAGTTACTCTGGCACCGTTTTCGTGTGCGGCAGCCATCGCGTCTCGCAGTATCTGTGCTGACCACAGTGGCTTCAGGTCGGAGTTTGCACCATCGGATCGGTCAATCCAGTCGGCGACAAGTTTGACCCAGCCATCCGAGCGGCGAGCCTGCTCGGCTACTGCTTCCGGTAACTCGTTGGGGGAATTGAGTTCGAGCGCGTAATAGCGGATATAGCGTTTCGGCAGAGCCAGGTGAGCACCACAGTTGATTATTTTGGGCAGTTCAGGGTCGGCTTTCACAAAGGAGTTATCGGCATTCACGGGGATGCCACAGTCGCGAACCAGCAACACACCGGAATCCCGGTCGGCTCGTGCCTGCCGCAAGGTGAGTTCAGAGCTGGCGGCTCCTCCCTTAGTTAAGCCGATATGCGCATGTACATCTACCAGTCCGGGAATTAGGTATCCACCGATTTCCGCAGGCGTTTCATCGGGCAGTGTCCAGATACCTTTCGAAGTGATTTCGAGGGTGCGCACCGCCCATGTCGGGTCGGTGCCGGGACAATCCCGATACAGACTCATCCCACGGAAAACAACCACAATGTCACCTGTTTAATAGTCTTTTCAAGTCATCGGGCAGATCGTCTATAGTCGGGGGTGCCGCATTTTGAGGTGGCATCCCGAAAGCCGATCCTGTCTGAGGTTGTGAAGCACTCGATTGCGTCTGACGCCCCGGTAACTGTCGAGAACCTGACCCTTTCTTTTTTTTCTTCTTTCCCTTTTTGCTCTGCTTTTTTGTAAACTGACTTTTTCCGCCACCGCGGGCACCCGCCATGCCCGGCATCCCAGGGATGCCCGGCATGGCGGGTATCCCTCCCCCACTCACTTGTTTCATCATTTTGCGCATGGCTTCGAACTGCTTCACAAAGGCGTTTACAGCCTGAACGCTCGTGCCAGAACCACGGGCGACACGTGCCCGGCGGGAGCCGTTTAGAATCGACACGTCATCACGCTCTGCAGGAGTCATAGAGTGAATAATCGCCTCGATGCGACCTATCTGGCTCTCATCGAAATTATCAAGCGCCTCCCGATACTGCCCCATACCGGGCAGCTTCGAGATGATCCCCTTGATTGACCCCATCTTGCGTAGCTGGTTCATCTGTTCAAGGAAATCGTCGAGAGTGAACTCGCCGCTACGCATTTTTTTGGCGAGTTTCTCCGCCTCAGCAGCGTCATAGGCTTTTTCCGCCTGCTCGATTAGGGTGAGCATATCGCCCATGTCGAGGATGCGGGAAGCCATACGGTCGGGATGGAAACGCTCGAAATCATCCAGCCCCTCGCCGGTTGAGGCGAATAGTACCGGAGCGCCGGTGACGCCACGTACCGAAAGCGCCGCACCACCGCGGGCATCACCATCGAGCTTCGAAAGCACCACACCGGTGAAACCAACACCGTCGCGGAATGCCACCGAAGTTTGAACAGCGTCCTGACCGGTCATTGAATCCAAAACGAAGAGTACCTCGTGGGGGTTAACACGCTCGCGTATCGCGCGAGCCTGCACCATCATTTCTTCGTCGACACCCAAGCGTCCAGCAGTATCGACGATGACGATTGTGTAACCGTTCTCGATCGCGTGATTCAGACCGGTTCCGGCAACCTCAATAGGGTTGCCTACCCCGTTACCGGGTTCGGGAGCCCAAACATCAACACCGGCACGTTCACCGAGGATTTGCAATTGCGAAACCGCTTGAGGACGTTGCAGGTCGCTGGCTACCAGCAGCACCCGCTCCCCCTCACCGGCAAACCATTTACCCAGTTTCGCCGCCAACGTGGTTTTACCAGCACCCTGAAGACCAGCCAACATATATACGGTCGGACCGGAGCGGGCACGAGCCAGCTCCCGAGTGTCCCCGCCGAGCATCTCAACCAGTTCATCGTTTACAATCCGAATCACCTGCTGGGCGGGATTCAGAGCCTTTGTTCGGGCCGCGCCGTAGGCCCTCTCGCGTACCGCATTGGTGAAGGAACGCACCACCGGAAGCGCCACATCTGCATCAATGAGGGCTCGGCGAATCTCCGATACCGTTTTGTCAACATCGGATTCGGTGAGCACTCCTCGTCCGCGCAGCGACTGGAACGCCGAAGTCAGCCTGTCTGATAGCGAGTTAAACACCCTCAGCTCCTCCTAATCTGTTTGTTTCCTTACTCTTGGGCGAGCAGCGCATCTGCAAAGTCTTCCGGACTGAAAGGCGCCAGGTCATCGGGACCTTCACCGAGCCCCACAAATTTGACGGGTACGCCAAGTTCACGTTGCACACTAATCACTATGCCCCCCTTGGCAGAACCGTCCAGCTTTGTTAGCACAATCCCGGTTACCTGTACCGCTTCAGCGAATACTCTGGCCTGTTGAAGTCCATTTTGACCGGTAGTGGCATCCAGCACCAACAGCACCTCGGAAACTGGCAGCTGCTTTTCCATAACTTTTTTTACTTTACCGAGCTCATCCATGAGAGTGGTTTTATTTTGCACTCGCCCGGCGGTGTCAACTACCACTACATCGGCTCCACTGTCGATACCGAGCTTTACACCATCGAAAGCAACCGATGCCGGATCCGCACCCTCGTGATCGGCTTTATGAACCGCTGCTCCAACACGCTGAGCCCAGGTAGCGAGCTGTTCGGCTGCTGCTGCCCGAAAAGTATCGGCGGCAACCAGCAGTGGATGACGCCCCTCAGCGACCAACAACCTGGCGAAACGCCCTATAAAGGTAGTTTTACCGGTGCCGTTTACACCCACAACCAAAATCATGGTCGGACCGTCCGGACTGTAGTGAACTGAACGATCCATGTGCGGGTCAAGCAGTTCCAACAGGTCAGCACGAAGCGCCGCACGGATCTGTGCAGGTTCAGAAGCCGATAGCACCTTTGCGTGTTCCCGTAGCCGTTTCATCAGCTCATCTGTTGCTTCCAAACCGAGGTCTGCCATGAGCAGCCGGTCTTCTATTTGCTCGAAATCAGTTTCGGAAATGTTTGTTTTTCCAAAAAGATTGACCAGTGCCGCCCCAAAAGAGCCGCTGCCCGCCAGGCGAGCTTTCAGCCGTGACATCCGACCGGTCATCGACTCGGGAACATCCAGTTTCGCCCCGGTTTGGGATTGCGTTTCCGGTTGCTCCCCTATTTCAGGTTCTGGCTCTTCGATCTGTTCTCCGAGAGCTTCCTTTACCAGTTCTGTAAACTCGTCAGTCGGTTGATTTCTATCAGAATTGTTGCGTCTCCGTATAACACCACCTATAACTACCGCTGCGGCTGCAACCACGGCAGTAAGGGAGGAAATCCCAATCGGGTCGGAAAAGAAATGTGCAAATTGATCCATACCATCAATAATATGGGAGGTCGGCTGTCAGGTCAGTTCCGCTCAGACACTTTCGGATGGTGCTCAACATATAAACGATTAAGTTGAGGATACGATCCCATCCAGTTTGGGGCGGGGCCGCTTCCGACGCGGTTTGTATGCCATCGGTCCGCCCGCTATCGGAACCGCCTGGCCGAGGGACTCGTCTTCTGTGACATCGGGTTTCTGGGAGTCCTCCAGCAGTATTGACAGCTCTGTGTCTCGGGGTTTCACCGACCCGAACTCGAGTTCTTCCTCGGTCCAAGCATCGGCGGATTCTTTCACCCACTGACGCACACCCTCTTCGGGGCTGCGGAAACGAATAGCAACAAATACCACGACCGCCGCAATTGCCGCCGCGAGCGCTAAGCCGAGGAAAACCAGCAGGATCGAAGTATTCACGTTAATAGTTTGCCACACTCAAAAGGCGTTTTTCCGATTTATCACCCAACCGATACCAAACCGCAACATTAGTTTGATTCTGCGGTGTTTACATTCTGTTTCGTCACGAACCATGAGGGCGGTCACAGGCGTTGCGAAACTACCTTCGAGACACCATCACGCATCGATACACCGAAGAGTGCGTCGGCAATCTCCATGGTTCGTTTCTGATGCGTGATGATGATCAGCTGGGATTTTTCTCCCAGGGTCTTCAAGGCTGTCAAGACCCGTGAAAGATTCGCGTCATCCAGGGCGGCTTCCACCTCATCGAGAATATAGAACGGGGAGGGGCGCGCCTTGAAAATCGCTATCAGATAGGCCAATGCGGCGAGGGAGCGTTCCCCACCGGAGAGCAGTGAGAGGTGCTTCACTTTTTTTCCTGCCGGACGTGCCTCAATGTCGATGCCGGTGGTGAGCAGATTATCCGGATCGGTGAGCACCAGGTCGCCGGAACCCCCTGGGAAAAGAATGTCAAACACTTCATGGAAAGCTTCGCGAGTTCGCTCAAATGCGCTGCGAAAAACCTCTTCTACGAGCTCGTCAACCTGCCCAATCACCTGGTTCAGATCCTGTCGCGACTGTTTAACATCGTTTATCTGCTCGGTCAGGAACTCGAAACGCTGCTGCAGCGCCTCGTGTTCCTCCATTGCCAGCGGGTTCACCTTACCTATACGTTCCAGTTGCCTCTCGGCGGTTTGCAGGTTCCGTTCGCATTCTTCCCTAACATAAGGGACGGAATGATCCTCATCGACAGGCACCATATTGTGCGGCCCAAAATCGGCTAGCAGCTGTTGGGGGTCGAAACCGTAGTCGCGGCTTGCCGAGGCGGTGAGCGCGTCAAGCCGCATCCTGATTTCGGTGGCGGCTACCTCATCACGATGCGCCGCTTCGGTGAGCTGATCGAGTTGCCCGCGTTTGCTTTCCAACTGGTCGCGGAGCGAAGCTATCTTCCGTTGCATGTGGGCACGGTTTTGATCCTCGCGGTTACGATCCTGTTCGGCTCTGGTCTTAGCCTGTTTCGCAGCAGCCAGTGCCCGCTGGGAAATATCTCTGTAACGGGATACTTTCTCCAGCTGTGCTAACCGGTGGCGTTCAGCCTCGGCTGCCTGCTGGGCGCGTCGTTCACTGTCGGTTCGGCGCTGGTGCGCCTCTGCTAACCGGTTACGGGCGTTCTCAAGCTCGTTCGCGGCATCTGCAAGCGCCACGCGAGCCTGTGTTTCCTGTTCCCGTGATTCCTCTACACGCAGTTTGACTTCTTGAAGTAGAGTTTCGTCAGGTTCTTTCGGTTCCTCTATAGCCAAAAATGTGTCCAGTTGTTGCTGGGCGCGCTCAAGGGTCTGCCGTGAACCTTCAACGTGTTGCTGAAAGTCTTCGTCTCGTTTGACGAGCCTCTCGACTTCGCGGTGAGCACTGGCGGTTTCGGCTTCAATTCGGGCATATTCCCGAGCCAGTTCACCGGCTGCCGCATCTGCTGCCCGAAGCTTAGCGAGGGCCTGATCTGCCTGCTCTTGACACTGTTGCACCCGAGTGTTGGCTGCCGTGAGATTGGCGCGGGCATCGGCGAGTTGCCGGGCAGCCCGGCTCACTTCATCGGTGGCATCATCAAGTGCGGACTGCAAACCGATAGCGGTTCTTTGACCGCCTGAACGAGCAGCCCAACTGCTCAAATATGCACCATCTTTTGTGGTTGCTACCAGGTCAGGGTATTTTGACACCACCCGTTGCGCAATGAAGAGATCATCGCAGACAACCACTCCATCGAGCAGCCGTCCTATTGCGGCGGCCGGGTCGGTGCCGCCGACAGGGGTTTTATAGGTCACAACTTCACGTGCTGGACGCGTCCCGGCAGGCAGATCCAATTGTTCACCCCGTGGTGGCGCATCGGGGGCATCAGCAATAACGACATTTACCTGACCATCGGCGGACGCGAGGCAACGGGAGGCCACGGAGATTGATTCTACGAGCACGGACTGTGCGAAATCACCGAGTGCAGCTCCGATAGCCTCCGCATATTCTCCGTCTACCTGAACTAATGGAGCTAGCATTCCGAGCACTCCGGTTTGACCAACCAGATTTGCCGAGCCATCTGCGGGCTTCAAGGCTAGCTGCAGCGCTGATTCAGTTGCCTGCCAGTGACTCAGAGAGGTAGCCGCTTCCTTTTCGGCAGCGGCAGCAGCTTCCAAAAGGGTACGTGCCTGCTGCAGCTCCGCGGTCGCTTTCGAGTGGGCTCCGGCCTGGGCTATCGTGTCGGAGGGTTTGGTCGTATCGACCAGTTGTCGGTCGAGTTGCCGCTGTCGAGCAAGCGCAGTATCGAGTTCCTGGGCTGCTCGTTCCCGCTGTTCTTGAGCGGTTTCAAGTGCCACCTGGGCACTGTCTGTAGCATTTTTGAGCCGGAGCCTCTCCCCGCTATACTCACTGAGCTTGTCTCGCCCAATGCGATATTCTTCCGACACCCTTTCAGATTCACGCTGCGCCTGAGATAGGTTTTCTGCAGCCGCTTCAGCAGCCTGTTTTGCGACAGCATGGGCGATGCGGGCAGCTTCGAGCTGTTCACTGGCGACAGCTATCAGTTCTTCGTGATCTGTTCCACTATCTGCCTCCATCAATGTGGGCACATTCAGGGTAGCGATTTTTTGTTCCGCGAGTGCCGCTACCGAACGCAACCGCTCATGCAGAGCGACGAGTTCTTGCCAGTTGCGTTGTGCCTGCCGGTATTCCTGTTCCTGCTCAGCGGCGGCCTCAAGTTTTTGAATCTGGGTGTTTATATCCTTGATTTCAGTGTTCATCCGGTCACGAAGCTGACCGCTTTGTTCACCGCTGGCAACCTGAACGCGAAGTCGTGTCTGAACTCTGGTGATGGAATCCGCCAACAGCCGCAGCCGCAGATCACGCACTTTTGCCTGAACAACAGATGCTTTGCGGGCAGCTGATGCAGCACGCGCCAAAGGACCGAGCTGCCGATGCACCTCCCGGGCGAGGTCTTGGAGCCGCACCAGGTTAGCTTCAGTGGCTTCCAGCTTACGCAAAGCCCGTTCTTTTCGTCGTTGATGTTTCAGAACCCCCGCAGCCTCATCAATAAAAGCTCTACGCTGAATCGGATCTGATGCGAGCACCGAATCCAGTTGCCCCTGACCTACTATGACGTGCATATTGCGCCCCATACCGGTATCGGAAAGCAGCTCGGTCACATCCAGGAGCCTGGCTGGGGTGCCATTTATTGAATACTCGGAGCCTTCTCCACGAAGCATGACTCTCGAAATAGTCACTTCCGAATAATCTATCGGCAGTAAACCATCAGTATTATCAATGGTCAACTGGACTTCAGCGCGACCGAGCGCCTGCCTGGATGCAGTTCCTGCAAATATAACATCCGACATTGCTGAGCCGCGCAGAGACTTAGCTCCCTGCTCTCCCATCACCCAGGCGAGCGCGTCTACGATATTAGATTTTCCGGAACCGTTCGGCCCCACAACCCCAATAATTCCGGGCCCGAATTCGAGTTTCGTCGTGGAGGCGAATGATTTGAAGCCGCGTAACGTCAGCGACTTTACATACATTCATCCTCCCCGTTCCGGCCGGGAGCCGGTATAGTGATTGACTTGACTGTCAGCTCTCCAAGTTCGGGAACCAAATCAGTTTTTCCCGCTCAGCAGCAATCGGCGAATCCGAACAGTGAATAATGTTTTCCAGCAAACCGGTACCCCAGTCACGACCGAAATCTCCGCGAATCGTACCGGCGGCAGCCAGTGTCGGGTTTGTGGCACCAACCAAGGCTCGCATACCTTCAACAACTCGTTCACCCTCGACAATGATGACCACAACCGGTCCATCGGTCATATATTTCAGTAGCGAAGCGAAATAGTGTTTGTTCACATGCTCTTCATAGTGACGGCGCACCATCTCCTCATCAGCGAGCAATGATTTCATCGCGACAATATCGTAGCCTTTAGCTTCAATACGGCGAATCACTTCACCGACCAGTTTACGACGAACCCCATCTGGCTTTATCAGCACTAGGGAGTGTTCTTTGTCGAAATCAATCAGACGTTTATCTGCCATTTGTTGCACCTTTCACAATGAGTACTCTCCGCTCGCAGGCGGGTAAACAACCTGTGTCCAATATAACATTAATAGCTCCTCGGACTAGACTAGGAACATGGCGAATCCGGCACGCACAGCTGGCGACGAGGTCGGCACACGGGCATTGAACGCCGCCACTGAAATCTATGCTAAACGCGGCTGGGATTCACTCACATTTGATGCTGTTGCCAGGCGCGCACGGGTCGGAAAATCCTCGCTTTATTCCCGCTGGCCTGGAAAAAAAGAGCTTCTGCGTGCCGCTTTGAGCCGTTTCGATACCCGTATGGCGGGCGTAGAGACACTGCCGATAGCCCAGGTTCTGTATAACCACGGGATCAATATGGCTCGCCAGTTACGCTCCGGAGCTGGTGTTGCTCTGACCAGACTGGCTTTGGATGCCTACAATATCCGTGAGCTGGAAGATTTAAACAGGGAAATCTTGCAGACCCCTAGGCGCGAAACAGTCGCCACACTCCAGAAACGATTGGATAGCAGTTACGGTAAAGGTATTTACAGTGCAGATTTCATGGTGCTCACCGTAGAGTCTGTGGTACATGGATACGTATTTCACTCGCACACACAGCCGATTACTGCGCTATTAGAGCAAATGACAAAATCGCTGATTGCGAACCCTGTCACCGTGAGTGACACCCGAAGAAACTCACTAAACGGTAATGCTCCTGGCAGACTTAGGGCATAATAGAGCCGTAAGTCAGCGCGACGGAATCCACTTGGATTCAAGGATTCCTGGGTGGAGCCGCTCGCGTATCGAAATGGAGTTGTTACCTTGAGCACAAATAATGCTGATGCTGCTCCACGCAGCGCCGTAAAAGAATTAACAATCCGCGCCATCATTATTGGTGGTCTTATTACCTTGATTTTCACGGCGGCAAACGCCTATCTGGGCCTGAAAGTAGGTCTGACCTTTGCCACCTCTATACCGGCAGCGGTTATCTCGATGGCGGTGCTGCGCAAATTCCGCGGCCACAGTGTAGTAGAGAACAATATTGTGCAAACCATCGCTTCGGCGGCAGGCACACTCTCGGCCATCATTTTCGTGATTCCGGGTTTGGTTATGGTCGGATACTGGAGCGGCTTCCCGTACTGGGAGACAACAGCAGTGTGTATCGTGGGTGGCATCCTGGGGGTCACCTATTCGATTCCGCTGCGGCGCGCCCTGGTAACCGGATCGGATCTGCCCTATCCGGAGGGTGTTGCAGCAGCTGAAGTGTTGAAAGTCGGAGATGAGAACGGTTCAGCGGCAGAGAACCACCGCGGCCTGTTGGTCATCATATGGGGCGGTATCGCCTCGGCTGGATACGCGCTCCTTGCCGCCATGAAAGCGGTCGCCGGATCATTTTCAATGCCTTTCAAGGTTGGTGCTGGCGGAACCATGGTTGCCGGCTCGTTCTCCTTAGCGTTGATGGGGGTTGGACACCTGGTCGGACCGGCGGTCGGTATCGCAATGATGGTTGGATTCTTACTCTCCTACGGGGTGCTTCTGCCGGCGCTGTCTCAAGGTCATATCGAGGGCGACCTCGGTGATGCCGTAAGCGGTATTTTCGCTGCTGACGTACGCATGATTGGTGCTGGCGCGATGGCGGTCGCCGCCGTATGGACACTGTTGAAGATTATCGGTCCCATCGTTAAAGGCATAAAGGAGTCACTGGCTTCCTCAGCGAAACGCGACGCCGGCGAGAAACTGCCGATTACTGAGCAGGATATTCCTTTCAAATATGTAGCAATCATCACCCTGGTTTCAATGATTCCGATCGGATTGCTGCTCTGGGGATTCTTAAAAGACTCCCCCATTTCACATCACCTGGGTGCCCTGATCATGCTGAGCATCATTTTCACGCTCTTAATCGGTCTGATTGTGGCTTCTATCTGCGGCTATATGGCAGGTCTGATCGGCGCCTCAAACTCCCCTATTTCCGGTGTCGGTATTATCGTGGTGGTCGCTGCGGCACTGCTTATTCTGCTGGTGACCGGCGATGAACATCAGACACACGCGACCGAGTTGACCGCCTACACCCTGTTTACGGCGGCAATAGTGTTCGGTATCGCCACGATTTCGAACGATAACCTACAAGACCTCAAAACCGGTCAGCTGGTCGGCGCTACCCCGTGGAAACAGCAGGTTGCCCTGATTATCGGCGTGGTCTTCGGTTCCATCGTGATTCCGCCGGTGTTGCAGCTTCTGATGGGCAGCTTTGGTTTCCTGGATGTAAACGGGAATCTGGTTGGTGGCCATGCCGGAGGCGATGTTGCAAACGCGCTTCAGGCTCCGCAGGCGACCCTGCTCTCAGCAATCTCGAACGGTATTTTTGGTGGCTCAATGAACTGGAGCCTGTTCGGTATCGGAGCGATTATCGGTGTAGTTGTGGTGATTATTGACGAGATTCTTGGAAAGACCACAAAGTATCGTCTCGCCCCACTGGCGGTCGGTATGGGTATGTACCTGAACATGTCCACCACCCTGATTATTGCGGTGGGCGCATTCGTTGGGCGGTTCTATGAGAAGTGGGCTGAGCGGCAGACCAACCCGGAGACCTCCAAACGTCTCGGTGTGTTGCTCGCAACCGGCCTGATTGTTGGTGATTCGCTCTTCGGCATCCTGAATGCGGCACTCATTGGTGTCAGCGGTAACGCTGACTTCCTGGGCATTATCCCCGATGCTTTCGCTCCTTTAGCAAAGGTTATCGCTCCAGTCGTTTTCATCGGGCTGCTGGTGGTTATCTACCGCTGGGTGGGTCGCAAGTCCCTGGAAAACGTCAACTGAGTTTTAACCCGCGGGGGCGTAGGTATCCCAATACCTGCGCCCCGTCCTACATATTCCCGAAGTTTATAGGTTTCTTAAATGAGTCAACTGCTGGTGCTGTGTATGGTCCAGGCAGCTATTTTGGCGCTGCAAATCATCACCTATTTCGGTTCGGAAACGCTGCAGCATGACCTGCATGACGTGAGCCGCCCGATTGATGCACGAATCCCCCTGGTTCCGGCAGCCGTTTCGGTGTATTCACTGTGGTTTCCGTTGATAGCACTGTTCCCAATTAGCCTGTACTTTTCTCAAGCGGAAAACTATCCCTCCTATCAGATGTCCTATATCATCTGTATAGCAATCTCGATTGCCTGCTACCTGATTTATCCGACAACTTTTGTGCGCCCCACACCGCCGGATACTTTTTGGGGCAGACGCTTGAAAACCATTTATAAAGCAAGTTTCCGGGGACTGAACTGTGCCCCCAGCCTGCACTGTTCAAGCTCATTCATGATTGCATGGGTGGCTCTCACCAGCTTCCAGATGCCACCGGCTTTGCGAGTTCTGTACATAGTTGTGGCTCTCGGTATTGTGGTCTCCACGATGCTCACCAAGCAACATACAGTCTTGGATGTGGTAACCGCACTGCCGGTTGCGGCACTCAGCTTGGTTCTGGGAACGTTAAGCGCCGAATCATTCCCGATGCCAATATAGGAACCGACCTATAGTTTGATCAGGTTTTTACAGGTTCCGCCTCTCAGCATGATATCGATTTGCTCATTCAGCAAATCACGCATCCGCCGATCTCGTCCCTTTGAGGCACCGCCGATGTGGGCAGTCAAGAAATATGCGGCATCAAAGAGCGGATGCCCCTGTGGTAGCGGCTCCGGATCGGTTACATCCAGCACCAGACGTAGCCGATGCGCATGTCTGAGCAGCGCATCGGTGTCGGCTACCGGCCCGCGTGCCACATTTACCACCACCGCACCATCTGGGAGCGCCGAGAGAACCTCCTCACCGAGCAGACCACGGGTGCTGTTATTAAGCGGCACAACCACTATGATCGCATCCGCTGTGGGCAGGTATTTATCTAGTTCGTCCATACCGTGCACGGCTCCGAAACGGTCGGTACGCGTATGCGTTGCGAAACGAACCAAATCCACTTCGAAAGGCTCAAGCCGCTCAGTAATTGCAGCCCCCACACCGCCGACACCAATCAGTAACACCCGCGCATCGGTGAGACCGTCAACAAAAAAGTAGTCCCACTTCCCGGTATCCTTTGAGGTGGCGGCACGGCGATAGTCACGCATCCCGGTGAGCAGCAGTCCCAGGGTATGCTCAGCGGTGATTGCCTCATACACACCCGCCGCGTTCGCCACCTGCAGACCGTCGGGAACCGGCTGACCGATTAGCGGGTCATAACCAATCGAGCCCAATTGCAGCAGTCGGGCACCCACTTTTCTGGCCTGAATCAGGTCATTTGGCGTGGTGAGCGGGGGTGCCAACAGAATATCGAAGTGTTCGGCGGGAGGTTCACCGCGCAGATCCCACTCCTGCTGTACGGTGTCTTCACGCCCCAAATCGAAATGCCATTGCGGAGCCACCGAAACCTGAAGTTTGCTCATATTGTTCTCCTTAGAGGCGGGTATCACCGTTTCAGCCCTCGGTGCATTAGCGCCCGCACTTCACCTACGAAAGCTAGCGAACCGAACACCAGGGTCGCCGCCTCTAACGGCATCTCGGCTGCTTGTTCAGCAAGCGACACGGCCCTATCGATAGCCTCCAGCGGATCGTCAGCTATATAGACCCTGTCCTCACCGAAAACATCATTCGCGATCTCAGTGAGTTTTTCCATCTCCATGCCACGTTCGCTGTTCATGTCTACCAGCACCACGGCATCCAGCGCTGGCTCCATCAACCCGAGTACACCTTCAACATCCTTGTCGCGCATCGCCGAATAGACACCAACCACATGCCGATAGGGCAACTGTTCCAAGACTGCGCGGCGCAGCACCTCGGCGGCTCCAACATTGTGGGCACCATCTAAAATAACGGTCGGTGAAGTGCGCGTCACCTCCAAGCGACCTGGGGAAGTAAACTCAGTAAAAGCCCGTTCCACAAGCAGTTCTTCCACTTGTTTACCGCCCAGATACGCCTCGAAAGCGGTGAGGGCGACAGCCGCATTCTGAGCTTGATGTTCACCCAAAAGCGGCATAAAGAGATTTTGGTAATGCCCATGGGGAGTCTGTATCGAGACCAGTTGCCCGCCCGGCGCCGGCTCGGTGTCGGTCACATAAAAGTCACTACCATAGGTCAAAACTGTGGCGTTCATCTCCACGGCTCGATTGTGAATAACCCGCTCAACCTCCGGGCGTTGCGCACCAATAACAACCATCCCGCCCTCGTGAATAATGCCTGCCTTTTCGACAGCAATTTTCTCAATCGTATCCCCCAGCCACTGGGTGTGATCCATCGAAATCGGGGCGATAACAGAGACTTTTGCGTTCAACACGTTCGTGGAATCCCAACTGCCACCCATACCGACCTCGATAACCGCCAGATTCACCGGAGCATCAGCGAAAGCAGCAAATGCCATTGCCGTGAGCACCTCGAAAAATGACATTCGCGGACCACCACTATCGACTGATTCCTGGTCAACAAGGTCGATTATCTGGTGTACGTCCTGCCAGGCACACAAAAATTCCTCATCGGTGAGCGGCTGCCCATCAATACTTATGCGTTCATTTACTCTCTCCAGGTGCGGGGAGGTGAAACGCCCGGTGCGCAACCCGGCGCTGCGAGCTAGCGCATCAACCATGCGAGCGATAGAGGTTTTGCCATTGGTTCCGGCAACATGCACGGTTTCGTAAGACAGTTGCGGATCCCCAAGATAGTCCATCATCCGTTGAATACGATCCAGGGTGGGCGTGAATCTATGCTCCGGCGCGCGGGCGATAATAGCCTCGTACACTTCGCGCACCTGTTCGGATAGTTCATGGTGGGCTGCCAGTTCTACGGTTGGGTCTCCCCGATCCGTGTCGCTGCTCTCGTTCGCATCATCGGTGTCGAGTTCATCGAGAATCTCCGGGAGCGGACCGGAGAGCAGCGAATGCTCCACGATATTGCGTAACGCCACTTTCGTGTCTTCATCAGCATCCAGTTGGGCAATCATCCGGTGATAGTCACTGCCGTCCCCACTATCAGGCTTGTCTGCGGCCTCGATATAGGGGATGAGCTGAGGATCTACCCCCCGGTGACTACCGGAAGCTTCCCGATCCATATCGGCAAGCACTTTTGAAAAGAAATCTCCAGCCTCACCGTGATCGGGTTTAGTGTGTTTTCCTGCCAAAGTATCCCCTATCCCTGTTTCAAAGTCTCGATCTGTAATTGCTCACCAACCTGGATATTCACGGTAGGTGCGAGACATTCGGCACCGATATAATCCTTGAACTCATCCGCCCACTCCCGGTCGGTTTCAGGAAGAGTCAGATTTAAGGTGATTCGGTCAGAAACGTTCAGGCCGGCCTGTTTACGGTGATCCTGAACCTGACGTACCAGGTCGCGGGCGTGACCTTCGCGCTCCAATTCCGGGGTGATTTCAGTGTCGAGCACCACGAATGTTCCGCCACCTACTGCCGCAGCGACCTGACCCGCATCCGCGATAACCGAGGAAGTGACCTTTACCTGTTCGCCACTGAGGTGAACCGGATGACCATCGAGTTGCACATCATCAAAAACGACTTCTTCACCATCTTCATGCCAGGCACCGGTTTTTTGAGCCTTGAACAGTTGAGAGGTCAGCCGTTTGATTTCAGCAGGGAACACTTTCGGATTCAATTGCACCTCGCGGCGCACCTGAAGACCCGATTCGCTGGGCTCCAAGAGTTGCACTTCTTTCACATTTACCTCGGCAGCGATCAGCTCCGTAAACTCGGCAAGACCTGCCTTTTCCTGGCTAATAACCAGAAGCTTTGACAGGGGTTGGCGCACCCTAATGGAATGGGTTTTGCGCAGCGAATGCGTAGACGATACCACCGCGCGCACCTCTTCCATCGTGCGTACCAGGTCATCATTGAGCAGCTGGGTATTAACAATCGGATAGTCGGTGAGGTGCACCGACTCCCCGCCGGTGATACCCCGCCAGATTTCCTCCATGAGCAGCGGCAACATCGGCGCGGCTACCCTGGAGAGACGCTCCAGAGCGGTCCATAACGCATCATAGGCATCCGTATCTTCACTCCAGAAGCGGTCGCGGTTATTGCGGACATACCAGTTAGTTACCATATCTACATAGTCCGCTACCGCCTGATAGGCGCGCGGAATATGCAGGCCATCTAAAGCTTGCGAAACCTCGCTGACCAGCATATTGGTGCGAGCTAACAGATAGCGATCCATAACGTGTTTGGGCTCGTTGAGCTCCTTAGCCAAATATCCGGCACCTTTATTGCAGGTTCCGGCGTACAGCCCGAAAAAGTAATAGATGTTCCATATCGGTAGTAAAACCTGTCGCACCGTATCACGGATCCCTTTATCGGTGACAATCAGATTGCCGCCGCTCACCACCGGTGAGGACATCAGGAACCAGCGCATCGCGTCAGCGCCGTATTCGCTGAACACCTCGTTGACATCCGGATAGTTACGCAGGGACTTGCTCATTTTACGCCCGTCATCTCCCAGTACGATTCCGTGTGAAATGCACTGAGTAAATGCCGGACGATCAAAGAGTGCCGTAGCCAACACATGGAGGGTATAGAACCATCCGCGGGTTTGACCGATATATTCCACAATGAAGTCGCCTGGATTATGAGTCTCGAACCAGTCACGATTCTCGAATGGGTAATGAACCTGAGCGTAGGGCATAGAACCGGACTCGAACCAGCAATCCAGCACTTCCGGAACCCTGCGCATCATTGACTTGCCGGTAGGGTCATCCGGGTTCGGGCGCACCAACTCGTCAATATAGGGTCGATGCAGGTTATCCACTGTTACCCCAAAATCGGCTTCCAGCTGCTTGAAAGAGCCGTAGACATCCACGCGCGGATACTGCGGGTCATCGGATTTCCACACCGGAATCGGTGCTCCCCAGAAACGGTTGCGTGAAATAGACCAGTCCCGCGCCCCGGCAAGCCAATTCCCGAAAATACCATCCTTGGTGTGTTCAGGCATCCAGGTGATTTCCTGGTTTAGCTCCACCATCCGGTCACGAATCTTCGTGACCTCGACAAACCAGGAGCTCACGGCTTTGTAAATCAGTGGTTTTCGGCAGCGCCAACAGTGCGGATAGGCGTGCTCATAGGAGGCAACTCGCACCAGTCGGGCACGCTGCGATTCTTCACGCTCAGCAATAGGACCGGTAACATCACGCAGGTCAGCGATGATATAGCGGTTCGCCTCGAACACGTTTTTACCCGCATAATCCCCCACTTCAGCGGTAAGGTTGCCGTCATCATCAACCGGCACCACAATACCGACCTTGTTCGGTGCACAAACGTTCATGTCGTCCTCGCCGAATGCCGGAGCCATGTGCACCAGGCCGGTGCCGTCCTCGGTCGAGACAAAGTCGGCGGCGATGATTGACCAGGCATTTGAGCCCGGTCCGACGTGGCCTGCCTGGTCTGCGCTACCATCGGAGATTCCCTGCTCCCTGGCTGCCTCGAAGTACCCGAAAATCGGTGAATACCTGCGCCCGACCAGTTCGGAACCTTTATAGGGTTGCGACACTTTCGCGTCTTCGCCGAGCTCTTTCGTGTAGTCCCCCAGTCGCGCAGCCGCAATAATCACCTTTTCTCCGGTGAAATCCCCGGTGACGGGTTCAACGGTCACATAGTCCACGTCAGGGCCGACCGCGATTGCCAGGTTGCTGGGCAGCGTCCAGGGTGTAGTCGTCCAGATGAGCGCCAACTCTCCGGTTTCCAGACGCAACCCTACGGTAACGGTCTGGTCAGTGCGATTTTGATAGATGTCGTCATCCATTTTTAACTCGTGGTTACTCAACGGTGTCCCATCGTGCCAACAGTAGGGCAAAACTTTATACCCCTCATAGATGAGACCTTTCTCATAGAGAGTTTTGAAAGCCCAGATGACGGATTCCATAAATGTCGGATCCAGCGTCTTATAGTCGTTATCGAAATCGACCCAACGCGCCTGACGGGTCACATAGTCGCGCCACTCCTGGGTGTATTTCAAAACCGAATCCCGACAGGCCTGGTTAAAGGCTTCAATGCCCATACCATCCGGCCCCTCAATTTGGGTTTTGTCGTCTATTCCCAGCAGCCGTTCGGCCTCCAACTCGGCGGGCAGCCCGTGCGTGTCCCATCCGAAACGCCGCTCTACACGCCGCCCACGCTCAGTTTGATACCGCGCCACCAGGTCTTTCACATACCCGGTGAGCAGGTGTCCATAATGCGGTAAGCCGTTTGCGAAAGGCGGGCCGTCATAAAAAACGTATTCGTTCGACCCGTCGGTGCCCGCGTCGCGCTGGTCAATAGATTTTTGGAAAGTATCGTCCTGCTGCCAATACGCCAGCGTCTCCTCCTCCAGTGCAGGGAAGTTCGGGGACTGGGTTACCTCATCAGCTGCGCGATGCAGCGGATATTTCTTATCGCTCATTACCGGCCTTTCCGGGGTCGCGTTCGTTACTCAATCACGCCGGGACGCTGCAAGCCCCTTTGGGCTTCAACGCGGTACCACCCCGCTTGCCGACAATCCGGGTTACTTCCCCGAGCCGCCTGGCCGCTCAAGACTGCTGTTACGGGCTTACCCGTCGGGTTCTAGTGAGCCAATATGGCCGTTCTTCCCGATGCTCGCCGGTGATACCCCACGCGCGTCTGCGCCCGAGCCGGGTCATTGCGTTAATCATTTTAGCTACTGGCGCGCCGCTCCACCAACTGCAAACATCCGCAGGAGCAGCAGGCGACAACGGCGATAGTATTGCCCTATAGGCAGGAGGGTTAAATATGCGTATTGGTTTTATCGGTGCCGGCTCGATGGGTTCGGCGATTATTGGGGGAGCAATCGAGTCGGGGAAGTATCGGGGCAGCGATTTTGTGGTCACGGATGTGAACTCTGAAAAGGCACAGTCCCTCGCTGGGAAGTATTCTCTCACAGCGCTGGCTTCTGTCGCCGAGGTGATTGCTGGAGCCGAGATGATTGTGCTGGCGGTAAAACCTCAACATCAGGGAGACATCCTGGCCAATAACGATTGGCAGGGTCGCCTGCTGGTATCGATAGCGGCGGGTCGCGCCACCGACACGATTGCCGCTGAGGCTCGCGAAACCCGTGTTGTGCGGGTTATGCCGAATGTGAATGCCCTGATTGGTCAGGCTGCCTGCGGTATCTGTTCCGCTGAGGGCGCCAGCGAGACCGATATGCAGGCGGTTCGGGAGCTATTTGCCACCTGCGGGACTGTCGATGACATTGACGAGTCTCTTTTTGGGGCGTTCTCGGCATTGGCGGGTTGTTCGCCGGCATGGGTCTATCGGATGATTAATTCGATGGCGGCGGCCGGTGTTGCGGCAGGTTTACCGAAAGCAACGGCAACTCGGGTAGCGGCACAGGCTTTCTCCGGTTCCGCGCAGATGGTTTTATCTGGCTTGGCCAACGGGAGACATCCGGAGTCGCTAGTGGATATGGTGACCAGCCCGGGTGGCACCACGATTGCCGGGTTGCTGGCCGGGGAGTCCGCCGGAATGTCGGTGGCGATTCAACAGGCAGTGCGAGCAGCGATTACTCGTGACGCTGAACTTGACTGAACTGCCGGCTTAAACGCTAGTAGTCTTCAACCATTTTGTGTAGGGAGCGGGCAGCCTCGGTGATGGTTCCAGAAATCGAAGGATAAATAGTAAAGGTTCCCGCGAACTCATCCACTGTCAGGCGATTCTTTATCGCCAGGGTGAGCGGGAAAATAAATTCTCCGGCATATTGGATACAGATTACTGCGCCGGCAATCGTACGCGTGCGCCGGCGAGCAAAGAGTTTCACGAACCCCTCCTCAATACCACGCATCCTGGCTCGCGCGTTGCGAGCCACCGGCAAGATGACGCTGATGCAATCGACCTCGCCGGAATCGACCTGTGCCTGGGTAACACCGACCGAGGCGATTTCCGGGTTAGTGAAGATGTTTGAGGATACCTGTTTCAAATCTAGTGGCTCTACCGCATCCCCGAGGGCGTGCGCAATCGCCAGGCGCCCCTGCGCGGAAGCCACCGAAGCCAGCAAGAATACGCCAGTGCAGTCCCCTGCCGCATAGATACGGTTCGCGGTCGTGCGAGAAACCCGGTCGGTTTTCACGAAACCCTGCTCATCGAGTAGGACTCCGGCTTCTTCCAGCCCCATATTGTCGGTGTTCGGAATAGCACCGACCGCCATCAGCACGTGAGAACCGCGAATTTCGCGACCATCCGCGAGTGTCACCACCACACCGTCGCCCTCTACCCGGGCAGCTTCGGCACGGGAGTTCGCACAGATGTTCACTCCGTTCTTTTCAAAAACTTTCTCGATTAGGAGTGCCGCATCCGGGTCGTTATTGGGCAGCACCCGGTCGCGGGAACTAACCAGGGTTACCGGCACTCCCACCGAGTTAAATGCTGATGCGAATTCGGCCCCTGTGACACCGGATCCAACCACGATCAGGTGTTCTGGAACCTCTTCGATGGAATAAACCTGTTTCCAGGTGAGGATGCGTTCACCATCAGGCATTGCTTCCGGTAACTTGCGGGGGCGCGCGCCGGTGGCGACGATGACCGCGTCAGCTTCCAAGGTGCGTTTTCCTACCCGCACTAGACGGCGCCCGTTCTCCCCGGTTTCGGGCAGTATTACGCCACGGTTGCGCACGATTTCCACGCCCTCAGCTCCCAGCCGGAGACTGATTTCGTGGCTCTGGGCAGAGGCCATCCGACCTACCCTGTCGAAAATACCGAGAACGTCGGCACTGTAGGAGCGTCCCTCTTGGACGATGTTGAGTTCTCCGGCACGCCTAACATTATCCATCCACACCGCGGAAGCTATCAGGGTTTTCGAGGGGATAACGTCGGTAAGCACCGCTGACCCGCCGGCTCCCTGTTCCTCAATCAAAATGGTGCGGGCACCGTGGGCGCGTGCCTGAAAAGCCGCCTCGTATCCTCCCGGACCGCCACCGATGATTACAATTGTGTGTTCACTGTTTCCTGCCATGCTTCTATTGTCCCAAAGAAATTCACGCTGTGTTTGCGCTTTATATCCGAACGAGGAAACTGCGGACCTCTCGGGCTGACCAAATTACGTGACTACACGCTTTATGTGTCTACAGGTAAAGCGAGATATCGAGAAATCTCCCATATGCTTTTCAATATTTGCGGGCGGGGTGTTGGGAAAAAATTGAGATGCGGTTATGCAGGTTTATGTTCATAATCGCGAACTCTAGCGCGGCTAGCTGCTGGGTGTTGAATAGCTGCAGGGCTGCAGCACCAGCTGGACCGTTCGTAACCCCCTCGGGTACCAGCGTAATCGTCTCGGTCAGTGCCAGGGCAGCCAACTCCTGGGCGGTGTATTCTCCGTTCGTTTCTCTCCAGGCAGGCAGTAGGTCGATTTTGCGCTGGGGCACTCCTGCTCGCAAAGCCCGGGGCACGTGTACCGACAGGCAGGTGGGGCAGCGGTTCAGCTGGGAGGCACGCAAACACACTAACTCGATAAGGTCAGCCCCCAAACCAACCTCCACATAGGTTTTCTTAAGCAGCGCAGAAACCTCACCGAAAGCCTTATAGACCTCCGGGAGCGCCTGTTCCAAATACGGCACCTTACGATTGTTCTCAGCCACGACTACTCTCCCTCAGTGTCCCGACCCCAGCCCCAGTCCATGTTGAAGCGCTCGAATATCCTCCGGGGTGGGGATACGCCACTCGCCGGCGAACTCCGGGTGTTTCTCCAACCAACCATGGACAACCGGGCAGGATGCCACGACAGTAACCCCATCCGCGCTGGTGAGCCGCAGGGCTTCAGAAACCAGCGCCGAAGCCAAGCCGCGTCCCTCATAGCGGGGCGCGATCTCGGTGTGATAAAAAATCCGTTCACCCGTGGGCGCATCATAGAAAGAAGCCACCCCAGCCGGATGCTCCTCACCCTCATAGGCGACAATATAGGCACTGTATTTGGGCATCAACCCTACCCGAATCTCGTTCCCCTGTTTGTCCTGCATGACACCTCCTTAAAGTTCCTCTTGCAGCCTAACAGCGGCTCATCCGTTCCGCAGCAGATAGCACCCCTCAGGCACGCGACAGTATGAGGCAATTGAGTAAAAGTAGACAACGGCGAGTAATTTGGATAGGGCACGCATTTCTCGCGGGCGATGCGCAGGTGGATGACACCCACCCGGCGATTCCCGCGCCGAAAGTAAAGGAGCATCCGCGCATGGCGCTATTCACCGACCCCCGAAAACACGATGACCTGGAAAAACTGGTTCTCGGAGCCGCAGAAGTACCACAGCGGGTCACCCCCGATGGTCTCGAAGAAAAATGGGGAACAAATTGGAAAGAAACCGAAACCTACAAATACAGTGACGACACCGAACGGGAGCAGGTATTTTCCATCGACACTCCCCCACCAACCGCCTCCGGATCCCTGCATATCGGCCATGTTTTCTCCTATACCCACACGGATCTGCTGGCTCGCTACCAGCGGATGCGAGGTAAGAACGTGTTTTACCCGATGGGTTGGGATGATAACGGGCTGCCGACTGAGCGGCGGGCACAAAACTATTACGGGGTGCGATGCGATCCGACGCTACCCTACGATCCGGACTTCAAACCGCCTTTCGAGGGTGGTGACGGAAAATCGGTAAAGGCCCGAGACCAGGTACCGATTTCGCGCAAAAACTTTATTGAACTGTGCGAACGTCTCACAAAAGAGGACGAAAAGGCTTTCGAGATGCTCTGGCGCACCCTGGGTCTGTCGGTGGATTGGACACACCAGTACCAGACAATTTCACGGGATTCGCAAATGGTTGCGCAGACCGCTTTTCTGCGTAACCTCTCTCGCGGCGAAGCCTATCAACAGGATGCGCCGGGTCTGTGGGATGTGACGTTCCAAACCGCGGTCGCGCAAGCTGAACTGGAGTCCCGCGAATATCCCGGTTTCTACCACAAACTCGCTTTCCACCGCCCCGGTGGCGAGCCGGTCTATATCGAAACCACCCGTCCGGAACTCTTGGGTGCGTGCTGTGCGCTGATTGCCCATCCAGAGGATGAACGCTATAAACATCTGTTCGGCACCACAGTGACCAGTCCGCTGTTCGACGTGGAACTGCCCGTACTGGCGCATCCAGCCGCTGAAATCGACAAGGGGGCAGGTATCGCCATGTGCTGCACATTTGGCGATGTCACCGATGTTGAGTGGTGGCGGGATTTGGAACTACCAACCCGTGTCATTCTAGGTAAAGACGGGCGGATCCTGCCCGAAACACCCGATTGGATCAAGTCGGAACGCGGACGGCAAATATACGGCGAAACCGCAGGTAAGAGCACCTATACGGCACGCGAAATTATCGTTGAAGCGCTGCGTGAATCCGGTGAGATGGTTGGCGAACCAGAAAAAACGATGCGTAACACGAACTTTTTTGAAAAGGGCGAGAAGCCACTGGAGATTGTGATGAGCCGGCAGTGGTACATCCGCAACGGCGGTTCCGAATACACCCGAGAAACCCGCAAAAAGAACCTGCAACAGGAGCTGCTGGAGCGCGGCAACCAGGTCGAGTTTCATCCAGCCCACATGCGGGTGCGCTACGCGAACTGGGTGAACGGCTTGAACTCCGACTGGTTGATTTCACGGCAGCGTTTCTTTGGTGTGCCACTACCACTGTGGTATGCGATTGGTGATTCCGGTCAGGTTGATTACGATCGAGTATTGACTCCGAGCGAAGACATGCTACCTGTAGACCCGACCGTAGATGTGCCTGCCGGATACACCGAAGGCCAGCGAGACCAGCCGGGCGGATTTACCGCCGAAGTTGACATTATGGACACCTGGGCTACCAGTTCTCTCACCCCGCAGATTGCGACCGGATGGTTGCGCAACCAGCGGCTCTTTGAACAGACCTATCCGATGGATATTCGCCCGCAGGGTCAAGACATTATTCGTACCTGGCTGTTTTCCACGGTGGTGCGATCGCACCTGGAGTTTGACGCGATACCGTGGCGGCACGCCACGATTTCCGGTTGGATTCTCGACCCGGATCACAAAAAGATGTCAAAATCCAAAGGCAATGTGGTAACACCTATCGACCTGCTGGAAAAGCACGGCGCGGACGCGGTGCGTTACTGGGCTGCCTCGGCACGGCTGGGCACTGACGCGGCTTTTGAAGAACAGCAAATCAAGGTTGGCAGACGCCTGGCCATGAAAGTTCTCAACGCCGCCAAGTTCGCGCTCGGCATGGGAGGTGAGAACGACCTGAGTCTGGATCCGGCACTGGTCACAGCCCCGCTCGACCAGGCGATGCTGGCTGAATTGCGTTTGGTGATTGAGAAAGCCACCAAAGGTTTCGAAAGTTTCGATCACACCCGCGCCCTGGAAGTAACAGAATCGTTCTTTTGGCATTTCTGTGATGACTATATTGAGCTGGTGAAGCGCCGCGCCGCTGACTATGAAGGTGACGGAGATCCGACACTGGTCACTTCGGCACGCACCGCCCTCAACATCGCGGTTGACATTTGGGTTCGTTTACTCGCGCCATTCCTGCCCTATGTTACCGAAGAGGTTTGGTCCTGGTATCGGGAGGGGTCGGTACACACCGCGCACTGGCCGCGAAGCGACTGGCTCGCTGCCGTTGATGGTGACCCGGACCTGTTCGTTGCGGCCGGTGAGGCGCTCACTGTGCTGCGCCGAATCAAGTCGGAGGCAAAAGTATCTCCGCGCACCCCGATCGAGGCAGTAACACTCACCGTGCCGGAGGATATGCGGGGCGCCGTGGAGGCGGTGCTGCCCGATGTGACCGCCGCCGCGAATGTAACCGGGGAACTGACACTCCAAACAACTTTGGAAGAGACCTATACCACTTCCGATGCGGTTTTGGGTGAACCGCCAGCAAAAAAACCAAAACAGGTCTAGATTATTCGCCAACCGAAAAACCCCAGAGGAGAGACATGGCTAACACAGTTATTAAGGGTATCGACAAGGTTCCCCACGGCGCAGTCGAGATTGCCGGTAAACCCGGAGAGCTCAGCGAGTTTAAACAAGTTAACATTGACGAACTCGAAGAATGGATGAATATCGCCTGGACTTTCCGTAGGCGCCTGGAAACCGACCCGAATCAGGTGGCTATTGAACGCAAAACCCAGATGGGTAACACCTGGCGTCCCGTTACCGCACAGGAGTTTTCTGAGGAAATGGATTCGGTGGCGCGCGGCTTTATTGGTCTCGGTCTCAAACCCGGAGATCGGATCGCGATTCTGGGGCCCACATCATATGAATGGACGCTGCTGGATATGGCGGCACTGTCTATCGGCCTGGTGGTGGTACCCATTTATGAAACCGACTCGGCTGAACAGATCTCCTGGATCCTGGGAGATTCCGCTCCACGACTTGCCGTGGTGTTTAACCAGACCGCGGCACAGTTACTCACCACACTGATTGAGAAAGACAACGTTGATTGCCGATTGTTCTCGCTGGCTTCCTCAGGTATGGTTCAGATTATCCGTGCCGGAGCAAATGTGGCACAGGCCGCAGTGGAATCCTATGCCGAAGCAGTGCACCTCAGTAACATTGCCACGATCGTTTACACCTCCGGAACCACCGGCAAACCCAAGGGAGTGGTAATCACTCACCGGATGGTGGTTCAGCTCGTCGTGAACGGTATCCAATATATGCCTACCGTGGTGAACACAAAAAAGGCACGCTGTTTGCTGTTCCTACCTTTGGCGCACGTGTATGGCCGACTTATTCAGTTCTATAGTCTCGGCGGACCAGGCGTTCTCGGACACGTTCCAGATACGAAGAACCTACTAGCCGATGTGGCGGCGTTCCGTCCGACCTATCTGATAGCGGTGCCCAGAGTTTTGGAAAAGGTCTATAACGCCGCAGACGCGAAAGCCGGCAGAGGCTTAAAACTGCGTCTCTTCCGGTGGTCAGCGGCCAGTGCGATCTCTTGGTCAAAGGCTCTCGACACCGAGACCGGTCCCAGCGTAATCCAAAAATTCCGTCACCGGTTCTACTACACGCTGGTGACAAAGAAAATCGCGGATCTGCTGGGTGGACGGGTGCGCCATATTATCTCCGGCGGCGGGCCGCTGGGGTTGCGCCTAAACCACTTTTTCCGCGGTATCGGCATTATTGTGATGGAGGGATACGGACTCACCGAAACTATCGGCCCTATCACCGTGAACCTGCCTGACCTGTTAAAAGTCGGTTCCGTGGGACGCGCAATACCCGGAGCTAGCATCCGGATCGCCGATGACGGTGAAATCCAGGTCTACGGCGATACCGTAACCCCCGGCTACTACAACAATGATGAAGCCAACGCCGCGGCCTTTACCGAAGACGGATGGTTCAAAACCGGAGATAAAGGTCGCATGGACGAGCAGGGGTTCCTCTATATCACCGGACGCATGAAAGACATTATCGTCACCGCCGGTGGCAAGAATGTTGCGCCCGAGATTTTGGAAGATCGGTTGCGCGGACACCCGCTGGTGTCCCAAGTCGTCGTGGTAGGTGACCGCCGCCCCTTCATATCGGCGCTAATCACGCTGGATGCCGAGATGCTGCCCGGATGGCTCACCAACCACGGGTTGCCGCCCATGGACGTGGTAGAGGCCGCCAGCAACCCGAAAGTTGTTGCGAGTATCCAAAAGGGTGTGGAGCGAGCAAATCGTGCTGTTTCACGCGCCGAGTCTATTCGCAAGATTCGGATATTAAACACCGATTTTACTGAAGAAAATGGGCTTCTCACCCCCTCACTAAAGATAAAACGAGGGGTCGTGAACAAAAAGTTCGCTTCTGAAATCGATGAGATTTACGGCGGGCCTATTCAGGAAGAACAGTTGGGTTAGCACCTTGCAGACAGGCTTCCGGGCACGGTTTTAACACTGTGCGCGGGGTTTAGTTACTGTTCCCCGCGGAGTTTATTCAGGAACTGGCGGGTGCGGGGCGCTGTCGGGTTGTGAATCAACTCGTAGGCGGATCCCTCCTCCAGTACCGTGCCGCCATCCATGAACACGGCGCGATCAGCAACCTCAGCTGCAAAATCCATTTCGTGGGTGACAATCACCATCGTCATATTCTCAGCGGCTAGCGAACGGATAATCTGCAGGATTTCACCGGTCAGTTCCGGGTCGAGAGCACTGGTCGGCTCGTCAAAAAAAAGCATCCGTGGTTTTAACGCCAGGGCGCGAGCGATCGCTACTCGCTGTTGCTGACCGCCGGAAAGCTCGGATGGGTGAGCATCCCCCTTATCTGCCAGGTTCATGCGCTTCAGCAGTGCCAGCGCCTCCCCGCGCACCTCTTCAGGGTTGCGTTTCTGCACCTTTATTGGAGCATCGGTGAGGTTACGCAGCACCGTCCAGTGCGGGAACAGATTGAAGTCCTGAAACACCAAACCAAAGTCATGTCGGAAACGCTTCTCGTCTCCCTTTGAAACCTTCACGCCGTCTCGTTTAGCCAGCGCCAACTCTCCGTGGTAGTGAATCTCACCAGAATCCATTTCCTCCAGGAACGTGCAGCAGCGCAGCAGAGTAGATTTGCCGGAGCCGGAGGGACCTAGTACCGCCAACACTTCACCGGCTTCAACTGAGAGTGAAACCCCGTCGAGAACCCGATTATTCCCGAAGCTTTTCTCAATGCCGGTGACCGTTAACGCTTCCATGTGTGCTCCCCTGTTCTCAACGAATCGCGTAGACACCCATGCGTCGCTCGATGCGCTCCATCACGAAAGCCACCAGCAGATTGAATACCCAATAGAACAGCCCGGCCGCCACGAAAGGCATCATAGAGGTAGAAGAAGCTGCGATCTGTTTCGCGATCGTAAACATTTCCGCATAGGCGATAGCAAAGGCCAGTGAAGTGTCCTTTACCAGGGTAATAACCTCGTTGGTTATGGATGGCATCACAGTCCTAAACATTTGCGGCAACTTTATTGTCATAAAGGTGCGTGCCGGTGAATAGCCGAGCACGAAAGCCGCCTCGGACTGTCCAACCGGGATTGCCTGGAATCCGCCACGATAGATCTCCGCGAAGTAGGCAGCATAGTTGATGGCGAAAGCAATAATCACCGCCCAAAAGCGATACTGTGGCGTGATTTGGATACCGAAAATGAAGAACGGCCCGAAATACACCACCAGTAGCTGGAGCATGAGCGGGGTACCACGCATTATCGAAATATAAAGCTGCACCAGCCAAGCCAGTGGTCGAAAACGACTCACCCGCCCGCCGTAAACTATCAGCCCCAAAGGCATTGAGAGCACCAGGGTGAGCACGAATATCAGCATGGTTTGCAGCATCCCGCCAGTGAGTTGTTGCAGGTCAACCAAATCCATAATTTGTGCGTCCCCCGGCGGTAATTACTTCTCAGTGATGATGCTGTCTTGGATGCCCCATTTTTCAGCGATCTGCGCGAAAGTGCCATCATCGATCATCTCATCGATGGTTTTTTGAACCTGATCACGCAGTGCTGTGTTGCCTTTCTTGAAGCCGATACCGTACTTTTCGGAATAACCGGAATCGAATTGCACGATGGTGTACTCATCGCCATTGGCACGGTTCATCAGTTGATAGCGTGCCACACCCGAGTCAATAGCGACTGCCTGGGCGCCCCCGGAATCGATGGTGAGGAAAGCATCGTTATAGTTCGCTACCTGGGTGAGATCCTTGAAAGACTCCGTGATTGCCTTATTCTCTTCGTTCTCAAGAGCAGCCAGACCGGAAGAATCAGCTTGTACCAGCACATTCTTTCCAGCCAGGTCGGCTGTGGACTTAATAGCACTGTCTTTCTTTACCGCGAAAACAATCTCGTTATTCACGTATGCGCGAGACCAGGTGTAATCATCTTCACGACCGTCCATAGTGAAGCCATTCCAGATACAGTCAATGGTTCCAGATTTCAGCTCCATATCTTTCGCATCCCAGTCGATTGGCTGGGGAACCATCGTCCACTCGTTACGTTTCGCAACCTCTGCAGCCAAATCCAGATCAAAACCGGTGTATTCCCCGCTATCATCCTTGAAACCGTAGGGCGGAAACTCGGCATCGAAACCTACAGTAAAGGTATCTCCGGCGGCTTTCGTGGAGCCACCGTCAGCCTGATTCGCACCACCACAGGCACCGAGAGTAAGAGCCATAAAGAAACCGGCGACAGCGGCCAGGGTTTTCTGCAGCTTCATGTTCACAACTTTCTCACTAAGGGGTAAAGACAAGCTCAAGTTTAACAGAGCGCGGTGCAGTACTTGAATCAGTCTCATCAGGCAGCGACACCGAAACTTGCTGCTCAATGGTGCATTGATTCGCGAATAACCTCGTGATGACGAATGACTTCCTCAACGATGAACTTCAAAAACTTCTCGGCGAACACCGGATCCAGCCCGGATTCTTCAGCGAGTGCCCGCAACCGTGCGACCTGGCGTGCCTCGCGAGCCGGATCCTCCGGGGGCAGGTCGTGCTCTGCCTTTATCTCCCCCACGTGTTTAGTGCACTTGAAACGCTCCGCTAACAGGTGAACCAACGCTGCATCGATGTTATCTATAGTTGCGCGGGCAGCAGCCAGCTCCGCGGGCACCCGCATGGCGGTGTCTTCGGGTGAAGCTTCGACACTCATGCGCTCATCTTTCCAGAGACATCTCGAACCGAGTCGTCCTCACCCTCGATGCTTTCGATGAACTGCGGGGCTGCCCGGCGCAGTACCACGTCTTGAGTGATTGTTACCGCGCGCACATTCGGGCGTGAAGGCACCTCGAACATTATTTCGCTGAGCACCTCTTCCATCAGTGAGGACAGTGCCCGGGCTCCGGTGCCCCGATCGGTGGCAATACGTGCGATAGCCTGCAAGGCTTCATCGGTGAAAGTCAAATCAACGCCATCGAGATCGAAAAGCATCTCATATTGTTTAACCAGGGAATTTTTGGGTTCCTGCAAGACCCTAACGAGGTCTTTTTCCTCCAGGGCAGAGACATGAGTCATCACCGGTAAACGACCAATAAACTCCGGAATCATACCGTACTCATGTAGGTCTTCTGGTGTTATCTGCCGGTATAGGTCGCCAATTTCCTCGCTGGATTTCAGCTCTGACCCGAAACCGGTTGACCGTTTCCCGAGACGGGTCTTTACAACCTGTTCGATTCCGGCAAATGCCCCGGCAGCGATAAACAGAATACCGCCGGTGTCGATTTCTATGAACTCCTGGTGAGGATGTTTGCGACCTCCCTGTGGCGGAACCGAAGCAATAGTGCCCTCTATTATCTTCAATAGTGCCTGTTGCACACCCTCACCGGAAACATCCCTGGTGATAGAGGCACCTTCGGCTTTGCGGGCAATCTTGTCAATCTCGTCAATATAGATGATGCCGCGCTCGGCCTTTTTCACGTCATTATCTGCTGCCTGAATCAGGCGTAGCAATATATTTTCAACATCCTCACCTACATAACCCGCCTCAGTGAGCGCGGTCGCATCCACAATAGCGAAAGGCACATCCAGCATCTTCGCTAGGGTACGCGCCAAATGAGTTTTCCCGGTTCCCGTGGGACCAACCAGCAGGATATTTGACTTCGTCAACGACATGTCTATTTTTGCGCCACGTTCTTTTGCGCGCACCCGCTTGTAGTGGTTATAGACCGCAACCGAAAGCGCCCGTTTCGCATCATCCTGACCCACAACATACTGATTCAGGAACTCGTAGATCTCTTTCGGTACGGGAAGTTTAGTGAGGCTAGATTCGTTTTGGGAGCTGATTTCCTCCTCAATGATTTCGGTACATAAATCTATACACTCATTGCATATATACACGCCAGGCCCGGCAACGAGCTTTCGCACCTGCTTTTGACTCTTGGAGCAAAAAGAACACTTGAGCAGTTCGCGACCATCCGCACCGACCACTTCGCAACTCCTTCCGAAAGAACTCCTGTTAAAAACCCTAAGCTGAAAGGAGTTTTCGTGCATCCGCAACACGCACCCACTCGGGAACTAGCAGCAAGCAGGTTTGTGTCACGGCGTGGTCAGTTCTTGGTTTTACGAGAATCAAGCACCTGATCGACTATGCCGTAGTCTAGAGCCTCCGTGGCGGTAAGAATCTTGTCACGATCGATGTCTTGACGAACCTGCGCCACATCTTTGCCAGTGTGTTTAGCCAGGGTTTCTTCCAACCAGATGCGCATTCGTTCAATCTCGGTAGCCACAATCTCAATATCGGTAGCCTGTCCCTGCATACCCTGCATAGCGGGCTGGTGAATCAGTACGCGCGCATTCGGCAACATCAGCCGCCGTCCCGGAGCCCCGGCAGCCAAAAGCACCGCTGCCGCAGATGCGGCCTGACCCAGACAGACCGTTTGGATCTGGGGTTTTATGTACTGCATGGTGTCATATATTGCGGTGAGCGCGGTTAGGGAACCACCCGGGGAATTTATATACATGGTGATTGGCGAATCCGGATCCATGGACTCAAGTACCAGCAACTGAGCCATGACATCATCGGCTGAAGCGTCATCAACCTGCACCCCGAGGAAAACAATTCGATCTTCGAAGAGTTTCGCGTACGGGTCTTGACGTTTATACCCGTAGGCGGTGCGTTCTTCGAAGGTCGGTAGCACGTAGCGGGCATTCGGCATCATGGGTGCCGACATAATACCCTGTGGCATCATATCCATGCTCACTCCTCTTTCTGTCCGGCGCTGCTCAGCATAACCTGGGCGTTTTCAACTATATGGTCGATGAATCCGTATTCGAGTGCCTCCTCAGCAGTGAACCAGTTGTCCCGTTCTGAGTCTTCACGGATCTGTTCTTCGCTCTTACCGGTGCGCGCCGCGATTATACCGGCGAGTTCCCGCTTCATCTGCAAAATCAGATCCGCATTAATGCGAATCTCGGATGCGGTACCTCCAACACCTCCGAGCGGCTGATGCATCAGCACCCGGGTGTGCGGGGTCGCGTATCGTTTACCTGGGGCACCTGCGGTGAGCAGCAGTTGCGCCATCGAAGCCGCCATTCCCACACCAACGGTCACCACATCGGGCTGAATATATTGCATAGTGTCATAGATCGCCATCCCCGCGGTGATCGATCCTCCAGGGGAGTTAATATACAGGTAAATATCTGATTTCGGATCCTCTGCGGCGAGCAGCAGCAACTGCGCGCAAATAGCGTTTGCGTTATCGTCACGCACCTCGGAACCCAACCAGATTATCCGGTTCTTCATCAGCCGGTTAAAGACCATGTCCCCAAGTCCCAAGGGCTTTGGATCTTCACGCTCGGCAGCGCGTTGTTCACTCACATTCGTTCCTCTCACTTTGGATGCGCCCCTGAGCGGGGCACTTTCACTCTTTTTAAACCTATATCAGTGGGGTATGCTCCGGCGCGTCAGCAGCCGCCATTTCACTCTCGGCGCAAAGCAACCTTGATACTGGGCGACCCGCAGCCGGAAAAAGCCGCGGGTCGCCCTCAATAGTGTCACAGGTTACGCAACCGGGTTTCATTCACCCTCAGCGTGTTCTTCATCGGTTGCTGCGGCGGCAGCTTCAGCGGCAGCCTCAGCTGGATCTTTAGTGAACTCGCTCAAATCCACTTCAGCACCGTCAGCATCCACAACCCGAATCTGACGCAGCAGCGCCACCACGGCCTTATTGCGGGTCATATCCGCAACAATCATGGAGATTTGGTCACGATCAGAGAGTATCTGACCGGCATCTATACCGTAGGCCTGGGACATTTGGAATACGTATTCAAGGAGTTCCTGCTGACCAACCTCGGGCTTTACCTCATCGGCGATCCGGTTCATCAGCATGGTTTCACGAAGTGACTTCGTTACCGACTCGGCGAGTTCATCGCTGCGTTCCAAACCGGCTTCCTCGCGAGCCTGCAACTCCTTTTCCAACACTCCCTCGGGAACCGGGAAGTCGGTGTGCTCGATATAGTATTCAACAAGCCGGTCGCGTGCCTGAACTGCCTGCTGGGAGCGTTTGGACTTGCCAGCCTGCTCTCGCAAATCTGAGCGCAGCTCCCCGATGCTATCAAACTCGCTGACCAGCTGGGCGAAATCATCATCCGCTTCGGGCAGTTCCCGTTCTTTCACGGAACGCAGCTTGATGTGTACATCCGCGGTCTCTCCGGCGTGTTCCCCACCTTTAAGTGTTGAGGTGAAGTCCTTTTCCTCATCAGCTTTCATCCCGGTGAGTGCCTCATCCATCCCCTCCAGCATGGAGTTCGAACCGACCTCATAGGATACGCCCGAAACCGAGTCGATTTCTTCGCCGTCGATGCTCGCCGACATATCAATCGATGTGTAATCACCCTCAGCGGCAGCCCGATCGACACTGTGCAGCGAGGCAAAACGCTCTCGTAGCTGATCCAGTTCAGTTTCCACATCGTCATCAGTGACTTCGATATTGTCTACCTGAATCTCGATATCTTCGGGCTTCGGCAAGTCGAAAGACGGCATCACCTCTGTTTCTGCTGTGAAAACCAGCTGACCGCCATTCTCACCCTCGATATTGGGGGTTTCGGTAACATCAACCTCGGGAGGAGCCATCGGTGAGAGTTCCTTTTCGGCGATAGCTGCAGAATACCATTCAGAAAGCCCGGCATTAATGGCCTGTTCAATCACATAGCCCCTGCCGATACGCTGATCTATGATGCGCGCCGGTACATGTCCAGGACGGAAACCGGGGATTTTCACCTGCTCGCCGATTTCCTTATAGGCTGTCTCCAACCTCGGCTTCATCTCCTCATAGGGAACCTCGACGGTCAGCTTCACCTTTGTTTCGCTCAGTTGCTCCAGGTCGGTTTTCACTTATCTCTCCTGCGGATATATCGGGCAAATATCAACCTATACAGCCTACTTCATCGGCCAGGCGGAGCGAAAATGCTGGGTCTCACAGCAGCCACCCCAACAGGCCGTAGCTGGCGGTGGCGGCAACAATCGTCACCATTGTGTTCTTCAATGTCAGATGCAAAGTGAAAGCTACAGCCGCCGAAACCAGCGCTGGAACCCACCCCGAGAGTTGCGAAAAATTGACTTCCATCAGCGAGTAGACAATCAAAATCACCATCACACCCAGCGGCATCATCCGTCCCACATCTCGCATAACCGGGTGGTCTGCATCGTGACGTAGCAGCGCGAAGGGAGCGGCACGCAGAGCATAGGTGATAATCGAAACTAACACCAGTACCGCGAACAGATACGGTACAGTCATCTTCGGCCTCCATGTTCCCCGCTGGTCATGTCATCATCTCGGGCTACCCGGGCACGCTGACGAATGATTGAGCGTAACGCAACATAACCGGTGAAGAGCGTGAGTGAAACCAGGAGCATCAGGTTTTTTCCGGCTAGGAGACCCACCACGGAACAGGCCAGCGCGACGATAACAATTTCGACTATCGGGTGTTGTCGATAACTGTCGATAAACAGCACTATAAAAAGCGCCGTGAGCGCAAATGACATAAAGGTCGCATCAAAAGTCACCCAGTGCATAACCAGCACGCCGAGGAGTGTGCCCAATATCCAATAGCAGTGGTCAAAAGCTTCAGTAAACAGCACTCTTCTGCCACTCAGAGCTGCCGGATCCCTGGTGGCCACCAGCGCATAGGTTTCATCGGTGATTGCATGTATTCCGTATGCTCGCCCAAGCGGGGACTCTATGTTGCGCAGCGGAAAAGACAGACCATAAAACACGTGCCGGACATTCACAAACAGCGTCGTAATACCGATTGACACCAGCCCGGTTCCGGCAGCAACCAGTCCTGCAGCCGCAAATTGCATGGCACCGGTGTACATGAAAACCGATGCCAACATAATCCACCACAGTGGCATCCCCTGGGATACCGCATACATACCGTAAGCCATTCCCAGGGGAATATAGCCCGCACAAATCGGCCAGGTGTCACGCAACACCGTGCGAAGCAACGGTTCCGATTGTGAATCCTGCATTTTTGCTAGGGGCATTATTGCGGTTTCTCCCCACAGTTGGCACACGGATCATTTCCGGTACCGGTAATGTGGTTATCGGCATCCACAAACACCACGTTAGGGCGGTGTTCACCCAGCTCGTCTTCACTTATTTCAACATAGGAGATAAGAATAACCGTGTCGCCGGGACTGACGAGGTGAGCGGCAGCACCGTTAATCTGTAGGGTTCCGGAACCGGGAGCAGCCGGGATAATATAGGTGGTCAGCCGCGCGCCATTAGTGACATCGACAACGTCTACGGCCTCGTTGGGGAGCATCCCGGCGGCGTTCAACAGCTCGAGATCTACCGTAACCGAACCGACATAGTTCAAATCGGCGGCGGTCACCGTGGCACGGTGAATTTTTCCACTCATCATCCGTCGTAGTTTCACCACTGGGCTCCCTGGTCGATTATTTCAATAATGCTACTGTAACGCAGCATCTCAACGGGTCGCGATTTCAGCGAAACTGGCGCCGGTGAGCTCAGCCAAATCCGCCGGGGCGAGCGCCACCGACAGTGAGCGTTTACCGCCGGAGACCAGCATTTCCGGCAGCATTACAGCAGAGTAGTCGATGACAGTTGGAAAGCTGCTGCGTTGTCCAAGTGGAGAGATCCCGCCCTTTATGTACCCTGATATGCGTTGGGCGCGTGCCGGAACCATCATCTCAGCGTGTTTAGCACCAACAGCTTTCGCCAGTGATTTCAGATTGAGTTTGTGGGATGCCGGAACAATCGCTACTACCGGTGAACCGTCTGCCTCAACCATGAGGGTCTTGAAAACGGTGTCCGGGTCGAGCCCCAACACGGCTACGGTGTCGAGCGCGAAACCGTGTTTCATTTCATCGCTGTGTTCATATTCGATAAGTCGATAGTTTGTTCCAGTGGTGTTCAATATCTCAAGGGCGGCTGTCGCTGCTCTGCCGCTTTTACTTTTCTTTGCCATCTGAGTCTACCTGAAGATCTGCTGGTAACGGCACCAGAGTGGGGGTATCCATGGCTAGTATTGCACGGGGCAAACCGGCAAGAATCCGCATGAGCTGGGATACCGCCTGTTTCGGGTCGGGCAGATCTGGAGCGAGCGTGACATAGATGTTTTCGCTCCCATTCTCCCCTGCTGCGATACCGACAAGTTTGGTTCCCACAACCTCGGTGAAACGCTCAGCCAGCATCTCGACGAGCTCAGCATCCTCCCAGGCCGGCAACCATTCGTCTCCCTGCGCGATTGACGCCAACGCCGGTCTCGGAATCACCAATTCGCCGTTTAACATCACCCTGGCGGCACCGGGGATAACCAGCAGAGCCAAATCTCGACCTGTTACCGGGGCGGGACGGGCGAGTGGCTCAGCGACATTAAAAGAATCAATATCGGTATAGGCTCTAGCTGCACGTCTCCCGTCAGGCAGTCGCAACTCCTGAATATCAGATATGCCACACCCTGCTGACTTATCCTGTGTCGGCGGGACGGGCTGGCTATGCGGCATAACCGGAACCAAGAGCCGAGAATGCGGTAGAGCGCTAACCACCGCTGCCAGCCTTTGAGCGGCTGGGGATCTGAGTGCCGCAGCCAGCATGGAATCAGCGACCCCGGTGTCTCCGGCAAAACGGTTCGGTCGCAGTCGAGCGGCAAGGGCTGCCGGATTTGGAACTCCGTTCTCAGGCATTTGCTGCCGCCAACGCCTCTGGCAGTGTAAAGGCTGATGAATAGAGCGCCTTTCCGATAATGACCCCCTCGACATCAGTGTTTTCGGCAAGTGCGTACACATCATCCAGAGAGCCGATACCGCCGCTGGCAACTATGGGTTTATCGGTGAGTTCTCGCAGCTGCTGATACAGTTCTATATTCGGACCGCTCAACATCCCGTCGCGGCTAATGTCAGTCACCACATAGCGCTGTGCGCCCTGATTCTCCAGGCGATACAGAACCTCGGCGGTGTCTCCCCCGTCACTGGTCCAGCCGCGACCTGCAACGCGACCATCGCGAATGTCCAGACCTACAGAGATTTTTTCGCCGTGCTCGGCGAGTACCCTTTCAGTCCAGTCAGGTTTCTCTAGCGCCGCGGTGCCGATTCCGGCTCGCGCGGCACCGGCATCCAGTACCTCCTTTAGTGAGGCATCGTCTCGAATTCCGCCAGTCACTTCTACCTGTATGTCAACGGCAGATGCTATCGCGCGACACAGCTCAGCATTCGATCCACGACCGAATGCCGCATCCAAGTCCACTATATGCAGCCAGGATGCACCTTGGCTCAGGAAGGTGCGCGCCATTTCGAGGGGTTCACCATATACCGTTTCTGAACCGGCCTCACCGCGTGTGAGACGAACGGCTTGACCGGAGACGATATCTATTGCCGGGAAAACAATCATCTGCCCTCCCCTCAGACCGACCTAATCCAGTTTCGCAATAACTCGGCACCCACATCGCCGGATTTTTCGGGATGAAATTGGGTGGCGCTGAGAGCCCCGTCTTCGATGGCTGCGACAAAGCGTTCGCCGTATTTAGCCCAGGACACCAGCGGAGGAACCATTTGGGCATGACCGTCCATAAGTCGGGCAGGGTCGGCAGTTGCAGCAAAGGAATGAACAAAATAAAAACGCTCACCATCCAGCCCCGCCAGCAGCCTGGAACCGGGAGCCGCAGATACCTGCGACCAACCCATGTGAGGCAGTATTGAGGCTTGTAGGCGGCGAACTGCACCGGGCCACTGGGCGAGACCGGGAGATCCCTCATCGTCCTCATGCCCCTCCAGACCCCTATCGAACATTATCTGCAGTCCAACACAGATCCCCAGCACCGGGCGGGAACCGGCGATACGCCGTTCAATTACCGTATCGGCACGGGATTGCCGAAGCAGCCCCATAACCGTGTCGAAAGCTCCCACACCGGGAACTACCAGTCCATCTGCCTCAGCTGCTGTATGCAGATCTCCGGTCAGTTCCGCTTCAGCTCCGACACGTCCAATTGCGCGGAGGGCGGAACGAACATTTCCCGAACCGAAGTCGAGAACCACAACGTGCTTCTTCGCGGTCATTTGTGCAGGTACTTTCCGAGATGTTTTATTGCATCGACCGGTGATATTCGCTGCGGCGGAATATAGTCTGCACATTCGTTAGGCTCGATAGCGCCGGTTACCAATCCTTCAACCACCGGGTCAAGCTGGTTGAGTAGCAGTCCTCCCGGAACCGCAGCATCGGGTTTCCCCTTCACGTATCGCTGCGCCAGAACCTGACCGCTGATGCCCTGATCCTCGTATCCCTCAGTGAGCCACGAAAGGATCAAAACCACACCGAATGGGAAAACTTTCGACAATTCGCGAGCGAGTTTATCCGCCTCGGGCGGTATAGGGCGCTCCTCCCCGAGTAGCGCATCAAACTCGTCAGCCTCCGTCTCGGGCAGCCGCAACCAGGCGACTGCGCCGGTACGGGTACCTATAGCTTCGACCTGAACCCCGCCGAGAGCCGCAAGCGAGGTCAGAACCTCGGCTGTGAGAGCCTGGGTGGCGATTACAGCTAGCTGTCCCGTATGCGCCGACTCTGCCCCTTCCAGGAGTTCTCGCAGCTCATCATCGAAATCTTGGGAGTTCCCGAACCCCTCTCCCGGCAGCTTGGAATCGTTCACAACATGCCTTTCGTGGAGGGGACACCGACCACTCGTGGGTCTTTAGCCAGGGCACGACGCAGCGCCACCGCTAACGCCTTGAACTGGGCTTCAACAATGTGGTGTGGGTCGCGACCGCGAATCAGATCCACATGGAGACATATGCCCGCATTATGGGCAAATGATTCTAAAACGTGCCGGGTCATTGAACCGGTGAAGTATCCGCCTATCAGGTGATACTGCTGTCCCTCAGGCTCGCCAGAATGCACAAAATACGCTCTGCCAGCCAGGTCAACTACGGCACGGGCAAGCGCCTCATCCAGGGGCACTGTCGCGTCCCCGAAACGAGTGATACCGGATTTATCCCCGAGAGCTTCTCGCAGTGCCTGACCGAGCACGATAGCGGTGTCCTCCACGGTGTGATGCACATCAATACCGGTGTCGCCACTGGCTTGTACGGTGAGATCCATTAGTGAATGTTTGGCGAGCGCGGTGAGCATGTGATCATAAAACGGCACGGTCGTATTAATATTTGCCTGACCGCTGCCGTAGGGTTCCAGCTCCACAAGCACCTTTGATTCTTTGGTTTCGCGCTGTAGTTTCACACTCATCTCAGTTCTCCATAACCTCTCGCAAAGCTTTGCGGAATGCCGCGTCTTCAGTCTCTGAGCCTACACTGACCCGCAGGTAGCCCGCCGGTCCGACCTGGCGAATCAGCACTCCATGTTCCAGCAATTCGGAAAATATCCGCCGCCTATCAGCAAAGACACCGAAGAGCACAAAGTTCGCATCTGAATCAACCGCGGTGAGCCCCTGGGCACGTAGCCAAACCACCAAATCGTTTCGACGGTGTCGCAACTGGCTGATTTGCGCCAGCTGCTCATCGGCGTGTCGCAGTGCCGCCAACGCGGCTGCCTGGGTTAAAGCAGACAGGTGGTAAGGCAGACGTACCCGCTCAAGGTCACGGCGCACCTCGGGGTGCAAAGCCGCATATCCTAGACGCAAACCGGCCATACCGAATGCCTTTGACATTGTACGGCAAACCACCAGGTGCGGATTATCGGCGAGCAGTTCCAGCGCCGAGGGCACGCCGGTACGCCGGAACTCTCCGTATGCCTCATCGACAACCACCAGCGTCGCAGCACCATTCGGGGCACTGTCGGTACTAGCAGCTAACAACTGCCGTAAATCATCCTGAGGAAGCATTGTGCCGGTCGGGTTATTTGGGCTGGCCAGTATCACAACACTGGCTTGCCTGTCCCGCACCGTTTCCAGCAAAGCTGCGATATCCACACTGAAATCTGTTCGGCGCGGCACCGTCACGTATTCACACTGAGTGTCACGAGCGTATTCCGGATACATGGAATAGGTCGGGGTTGCAGATACTACCACCCGCGCAATCCCATCAGCTACTCCACCGTAGGCTTGCAGCAGCTGCAGCATCACCTCATTTGAGCCATTACCTGCCCAAACCGCTGGTGGACGCACTCCTGATTCGCGCTCCAGATAGTGCGCGAGCGCCGCAGATAGCTTGGTGAAGTCCCGATCCGGATAGCGGTTTGCTCCCCGAACAGCCTCAGCAACGGCACCTGTAATGTCGGCTATCAGCCCCGCGCTCGGCTGGTAGGGATTCTCGTTTACATTCAGCCTGACCGACACATCTAATTGGGGCGCGCCATAGGCTTCGACCGGCTCCAAATCCGGGCGCAGTGGAAGCCTCATACCGCACACCCCCTATTTCTGTGCCTGAGCGTATCAGTCGGTGGCATCAACCATCTCGTCAGCGGTGGCGGTGGCGAGAGCCTTCTCCTTGCCAAGCGAACCACCGGCGAGCTTGTTAATGACCAGAGCTATAGCGCCGTCTCCGGTTACGTTGGTGGCGGTACCAATCGAGTCGATTGCGACATAGAGCGCAACCATCAGCGCATACTGGTCAGCGTTGAAGCCCAATAGACCGACCAGCACGCCCTGCGCGGCAGCTATAGCACCACCGGGCACGCCGGGAGCGGCAACCATAATAACACCGAGCAGCGCCACGAAAGCGAGCAGCGAACCGAGCGGGGCATCCATACCGGTCATGATGATGATGGCGAAAGCAAAAGTGGTTATTTTCACGGTTGAACCAGCCAGGTGGATCGTCGCACACAGTGGAATCACAAATCCGGCAATATCAGACGATACCCCGTTAGAGAGCGCGCATTTATAGGTGACCGGGATGGTTGCCGCCGAAGACGAGGTGCCCAGTGCGGTAACATAGGCACTCATCATATGTGCCAGCGCCTTGAACGGATTAACTTTCGCGATAGCGCCGGCAATCAGATATTGGATGAGCAGCAGCACCACGGTGAGCAGTACGGAAACCAGAATCACCTTTACCATCGCCGAAATAACTGAGGCGATCTGGCCGGACTTCGCCATATTCATAAAGGTGCCGAAAATATAGACCGGCAGCAACGGAACAATCGCGTACTTAATCAATCCCATGATGATTTCTCGGAACTCTCCAAGTACGCTATGCAGCATATTGGAACGCAGCAGCGACACCCCGATGCCGACGATGAACGCCAACACCAGCGCCGGCATCACTCCCAGAATCGGAACCAGCTCGAAAAGCTTGATAGCGTTGCCTTCCGCATCAATCGAATCCAGGGCAGAACCGACTGCGTTTTCCGGAGACCCAACCTTTTTTAGGGCTTCGTTAGCGAGCAGTCCCGGCAGAATCGCCTTATCCACGGCGAGCGTTCCGTACCCGGCGAAAAGTGTGGAACCGTAGGCAATACCGACGGTCACCAACAGCCATTTGCCAGCTCCACGTCCCAAATCAGAAAGCGCCGGAGCTACCAGTCCGACAATGATCAGGGGCACACAGAATTGCAGGAACTGTGAAAAAATGTCGTTGAAAGTGGCAAATACCTTGATGACGCCGTTAGGCATCACGCCCCCAAGTAAGATGCCGAAAAGAATCGCCAGCAATACCCAAAACAGTAGGCTGCGCACGATTTTATTGTTCTTCAATCCGTTTTCTGCCATGTCTCATACTCTCTCGTTGACGGGTTTACATATCCACTTTAGCTGTTGGGAAGTTATTTCCCCTATTCATTCCACACTGCGGCGTGCCAGAGCCGAACGTCCATGCGCCGGGAGGTTCTCGCTCTCAGCCAGCGTCACTAACTGGTCGGTCACCGCCTCCAAAGCCGAATTCGAATACTCTAGTTGCTGCACCGACTTCAAGAAACTCATCACTCCCAGACCGGAGTTGTATCGTGCCGTGCCGCCGGTAGGCAAAACATGGTTTGAGCCGCCTATATAGTCACCCAGCGGCACCGGCGTGTAGGGGCCGATAAATATCGCCCCGGCATTATGTATCTGTGCGGCATCAGATAGCGCTTCAGCAGTGTGTATTTCGAGATGTTCAGCACCATAGGCATTAGCGGCAGCCAACACCTGTTCGTGAGTATCGAGCACTACCACACCGGACTGTTGGCCGCTCAGTGACTGTCGAATACGTTCACTGTGGCGCTGCTCAAACACCAGACGCTCCAGTTCGGCATCAACTTCGGCTGCCAATTTATCCGAATCCGTGAACAGTACAGCGGCAGCGGCAGGGTCATGTTCAGCTTGTGAAATCAGATCCGTAGCCACAAATAGCGGGTTAGCTGAAGCATCAGCAACAATACCTATTTCGGTGGTTCCGGCTTCCGCATCAATCCCGCAAACACCTCGCACCAGGCGTTTAGCCGCTGCCACATAGATGTTTCCAGGACCGGTCACAGTATCGACAGGTTCGCACAGCCACCGATCGGTTTCACCCTCGTGAACCCCGTAGGCAAACAAAGCTATCGCCTGGGCGCCACCAACCGCATAGACTTCTGTAACTCCGAGCAGAGCACAGGCAGCCAAAATCGTGGGATGCACGCCACCACCGAAATCTTTTTGCGGTGGGGAGGCTAAGGCTATTTCGGGGACTCCGGCAACCTGCGCGGCAACCACGTTCATAATCACAGATGAGGGATAGGGCACCAGTCCGCCAGGCACATATAGACCTACCCGACGTACCGGAATCCACCGTTGGGTGACAGTGCCACCCGGGATTATCTCGGTGACAGATTCGTGGGGCAACTGCCCCTCATGTCCGGCACGAACATGGGAAATAGCGGTCTCCAAGGCGGCACGAACCTGCGGGTCAAGTCCTTGCAGAGCTGCAGAAATCTCGGATTCGGGGATACGTAAAGCGGGAGGGCGCACACCGTCAAAACGCTCAGCATACTCCAATAGCGCCTCGGTTCCGCGTACCCGAATATCTGCTATCAGCGGAGCCACGGTATCAGTGGCGGTATCAATATCAATCTCGGCGCGCGGAACAGCCGCAGCCAAGGTCGCCTTATCTGGTTGTTGACCTCTCAGGTCTATTAGCTTCAGCACCTTCCCATTTTACCGTGAAAGACTGGGCAGCAGTGATTCAACTGTGTTCAGCGACCCGCTTGGCGAGTATCACACGGAAAAGACGGGTACCGAAATATCCGATAGCCGCCATAATCACAAATAGTAGCCACTCCAGCCAGACAGGAACCGTGGTGAACTGCATTTTCACGAGTAACACCACAATCATTCCGACGAGGAAACCAACCACGATACCCGCCAGCGGAAACAGCACATAACTCAATGGAGTGCCATCATCTCCTCCGAGATAGCGGGTTTGGAGAATAACGGCTATGAACACCAATCCGAGAGCTACACCGCGCAGCCAGATTGACATCCCCAATCCGTTGAAAACCAACACACCGGCTACGCTAACCGCCGCCAGTAGATCCACCCATGCCGGGGTGCGCGCAAAAGGTCTGTTCGCTCCAGAGTCCGAACCGTGATTATTGGAAACCGGTTCCAGGTCTGTGTTTTCCATTCCGCTCCTTAGGGCTGCTGAATCATCGCGGACACTACGATAAATCAGATATCATCCTTAACGTGTATGAACAGATTGTATCGCTAAAATGCCCGATAAGGCTGAAACAATTCGTGAAACTGGCGAATATCAGCGAAACCGGGGGCATGGCCGGGGAACTCATCGCCAGCGGTTTTATCGAGGTAAACGGGGAAGCGGAATATCGCCCCGGTCGGCAATTGAACTCCGGTGATACCGTGACGCTTACAGCCCCAGGAGGCGGTGACAGCAACGAACAGACCTATAGAATAACCGATTCTGGTCAGTGAAATAGGCGACAGCCATCAAGAAGCCTGTCGCTTGACGAAGCAATCCGCACCGAGCAGCACTTTCATATCGGCAGCAAAAGAACCGTCAGCATTAACCCCGTACTCTTCGCTGACTTTCACAACCCGGGTCGCATCATCCCCGACCAGGTGCAGATGAACCTCTTGGATCCCCCGATGCCCCTGGCAGATACGCTTTATCTCCTCAAGGTTCTCCGGGGTGCAGCGACGTACCGGGAGTCGTATTGCCACCGGCGAACGATCCGAGTCCACAATCTCTGGAATCGTCATTTCCCGCACCGAAACCTGCGGAATACCGTCACGGTAGCTCACCAACCCGCTCACCGATATAACTTCATCGGTTGCCAATTGCAGCGAATACTTTTCATAGGTGTTAGCCCAAAACATCAGGTCAATCGACCCGGTCATATCCTCTAGGGTGACTATCGCCCAGAGTTTACCGGTTTTTTTATTCGTCTTTCGTTGAATATCGCTGACCAATCCGCAGAGTTGAACCCGAGCGTTTTCCCCTATCGAATCCTCGGCTGTGATAGTCGCGATGTCCATATCGGAGTTTTCAGCAAGCACATAGTCCAAACCGTCCAGCGGATGCGCGGAGACATACAGACCCAGCATTTCGCGTTCCTTATTGAGCTTCTCTTTCTTCGGCCACTCCTCCATATCGGGAATCTCCCAGCTGTATCCCGGGTCGGAGCCCTGCCCGACCTCCCCACCGGATACCGCAGCGAACAGGTCAAACTGTCCGAGAGCCTCGTTCTTTTTTAACTCGGTGGCTTCATCGACCGCCTGCTGGTGTACGGCAAACAAAGAACGACGATTCACTCCGGTGGAGTCGAAAGCACCGGCAAGGATCAACGATTCAATCACTCGCCTGTTCAACACCGCGAGCGGCACCTTGTCGATAAAATCCTGGAAGGAAACATAGTCTCCTTTGTTTTCCCGAGCAGCGATAATTTCCTCAACGACTTTTTCTCCCACGTTACGTACCGCCGAGAGCCCGAAGCGGATATTGTCGCCATCGGCAGAGAAGTTTACGGATGAGGCGTTCATGTCGGGAGGCAGAACGGTAATCCCGAGATGGCGACATTCCCGCAGGTAGAGTCCAGACTTAGTTTTATCGTCCTTTGTTGATGTCAGCAGCGCCGCCATGTATTCGACCGGATAGTGTGTTTTGAGATAGGCCGTCCAGTAGGATACCAGACCGTAGGCTGCCGAATGTGACTTGTTAAAAGCATAGGAGGAAAACGGCACCAGAATGTCCCACAGGGTCTGGATTGCCTCTCGGGAATAGCCGTTATCAGCCATGCCGGTCGAGAACTTTTCGAACTGTTGATCCATCTCGTCTTTGTGTTTTTTACCCATCGCTCGGCGCAAAATATCTGCCTCTCCGAGGCTGTATCCGGCAACTTTCCGGGCGATAGCCATGACCTGTTCCTGATAGACGATCAGACCATAGGTTTCATCGAGAATATCTGCCAGCGGGTCTGCCAACTCCGGATGGATCGGTTCTATATGCTGTTGACCGTTTTTGCGCAGCGCATATTTAACGTGCGAGTTCGCCCCCATCGGGCCGGGGCGGTAGAGGGCACCAAGCGCCGAAATGTCGGCAAAGTTTGTGGGTTTCAACTGTTTTAGCAGTGAGCGCATCCCCGAGGAGTCGAGCTGAAAAACACCGAGAGTGTCACCCCGGGAAAGCAGCTTATAGGTTTCAGCATCGTCGAGGGGCAACTCACTGAGATCTACGGAAGCCTTGTTATTTGCAACAATGTTGTCCAGCGCGTCAGACAGCACCGTGAGATTCCTCAAGCCGAGGAAATCCATCTTCAACAGTCCAAGGTTTTCACAGGTTGGATAGTCAAATTGGGTTATGATTGCGCCGTCTGCGGGTCGCTTCATAATCGGGATGATATCGGTGAGCGGCTCCGACGACATGATTACTGCGCAGGCGTGCACACCCCACTGCCTGGTGAGCCCCTCAAGTCCCTTTGCCAATTCGAGAACCGATTCTGTTTCCTGTGGATTTTTCTCCACAAAATCTCGAAATTCGGCGGCTTCAGGGTAGCGGGGATCGGAGGAATCGTAGATGCCGCTGAGCGATATATCCTTACCCATGATTGCTGGAGGCATCGCTTTCGTCATCATCTCACCCAGTGAGTATGGCTTATCGAGGATACGTGCCGCGTCTTTCAGAGCCTGCTTTGCTTTGATTCTGCCGTATGTTACAACCTGCGAAACCTTGTCGGAACCGTATTTGTCCGACACATAGTCGATGACCTCCTGGCGGCGACGCTCATCAAAATCAACATCAATATCGGGCATAGAAACCCGTTCCGGATTCAAGAAACGTTCGAACATCAACCCGTGTTCCAACGGATTCAGCTCGGTAATACCCATCGCATATGCCACAATCGAGCCGGCACCTGAACCGCGTCCCGGTCCGACCCTGATCCCGTGGTCTTTCGCCCAGTTGATAAAGTCTGCTACCACCAGGAAGTAACCTGGGAACCCCATTTGGGCAATGATTCCGCATTCGTAGTCAGCCTGTTTACGCTCCGCATCGGGGATGCCGTTCGGGAAACGTCGCTGCAGCCCCCGCTCAACTTCCTTGATGAACCAGGAATGTTCGTCTTCCCCTGCAGGCACCGGGAAACGCGGCATAAAGTCCGCGCCTTCAGCTGCGGTTTTAAAGGCGACATCACACTGTTGGGCAACCAGCAGGGTGTTGTCGCAAGCTTCGGGGAAATCCCGGAAAATATCGCGCATTTCCTCGGTGGAACGCAGATAGTACCCGGTTCCGTCAAAGGTAAAACGATCTTGGTCATTGAGTCGTGAACCGGAGTTGATACACAACAGCGCATCCTGTATTGGCTGGTCGTCCGGGTCAACATAGTGGGAGTCGTTGGTGGCGATTAACGGGATATTCAGTTTCTTTGCAATATCCAGCAGGTCATTTTGAACACGCCGCTCAATGTCGAGTCCGTGATCCATCAACTCGGCATAGAAATAGTCTTTTCCGAAGATTTCCTGTAGCTCACCGGCCGCCCTGAATGCCTCATCGTATTGCCCGAGACGCAGACGCGTCTGTATCTCTCCAGATGGGCATCCGGTTGTTCCTATCAAATTTTTGCCGTAGTGTTCCAGTAATTCCCGATCGACCCGCGGCCATTTGCTCATCTGTCCTTCGAGAGAAGCCAGCGAACCGAGCCTAAACAGGTCATGCATTCCAGCGTTGTTTCGCGCCAAAAGCGTCATGTGGGTGTAGGCACCACGAGCCGAAACGTCATCCTTAGACTGTTCGGGAGTGCCCCAGGTCACCCGGTCGTGGTTCTTCCTTGAAGTTCCGGGGGTGACGTATGCCTCCAGACCGATAATCGGTTTAATTCCGGCTTTGCGGGCTGCCGACCAAAACTCGTATGCTCCAAAAAGATAACCGTGGTCAGTGATAGCTATAGCGGATTGATTCTGGGCTTTTGCCCTGTCCACAAGTCTTTTTATCTGGGCTGCACCGTCTAGCATCGAGTATTCTGTGTGACAGTGGAGGTGAACAAAATCGGCTGTGGGCACGGGTCTAGTCTAGCCCGCTTCCACCCAGATGGCTGCCCGAACGTAACACCTCCAAGCTGCGGCACAGGTCATCAGGATAGGGTGCCTGAAAGTTGAGATACTCTCCGGTGAGCGGATGGTGAAAACCGAGTTCAAAAGCGTGAAGCCACTGTCGCTGCACTCCGGCACGCCGGGCGAGCACCGGGTCAGCACCGTAGAGCGCATCTCCCAGGAGGGGATGTTTGAGTGCGGAGAAATGCACCCTGATCTGGTGGGTTCGACCAGTTTCTAGACGCACTTCAAGCAGGGTTGCTCCAGCAAAAACCTCCAGGGTTTCATACCTGGTGATTGCGGGTTTTCCGTCATAGTCCACACACATACGGAAATCTCGTCCAGGTGCGCGCCCAATCGGCGCATCTATGGTGCCTCGCCACGGATCCGGATATCCCTGCGCGAGCGCGTGGTAGGTTTTATTTACCCGCCGGTATCGGAACTCATTTTTCAACTTTCCGTAGGCCATCTCATCTTTAGCTACCACCATTGCGCCGCTGGTTCCGGCATCCAGACGATGCACAATTCCGGTGCGTTCCACCGGGCCGGAAGTCGAAACCCTACGACCGGAAGCGAGTAGCGCACCTATAACGGTCGGCCCCTCCCAGCCCGGTCCGCTGTGGGCCGCCATACCAACCGGTTTATTGACCACAATCAGGTGTTCGTCTTCGAATAGCACCTGGAAGTCTGCCGGTGTTGGTTCGGGAGCCCCCCGGGTGTCAGCGGCTGCTATTTCGCTGAGTGCCGAGGAGGCAAGCTCCACATTGTCGCCGTTATCAACGTCGGTCGATTTTGTTGCCGGCAGTGAGTTTACGGTTACTGCACCGGATGCGATTATTCGAGCCGCTTGTGAGCGAGATACCGGCCAGTTTAGAGATATATAGGTGTCAAGCCGCATCGGCATCGCCACCGTGGCTTTCCGTGACCTTTACTTGGGGATCGCTCCCCATGAAAGTGAGTGAAAGTATTATTACAACCGCAATCACGATCGCAATATCTGCGACATTTCCGACAAAAAAGCCCTTGTAGTTTATAAAATCAACCACGTGACCACGTCCCCAGCCCGGTGATTGAACGAGTCGGTCAATCAGGTTTCCGAAAGCACCGGCAGCCAGCAGCATCAGTGCGACTATCCACCACAGTGAGGTCACCCGACGAATATAGAGGGCGATTACGACCAACACCACGAGGGCAATCACGGTAAAAAGTGGCGCGGCACCGATACCTAGGGAAAACGCAGCACCGGGATTACTGATGAGTTGGAGAGACACGAAGTCACCGATCAGCGGTTTCACGTGTCCGGGCTGCAGATAGCTCATGGCCAAGAATTTGGTCAGCTGATCTAAGAAAACAACCACGACAAAGACCGCTGCCCCTGTAACTTTGCCACGCATAACCCCATTTTCACACAAAACCGGCGGTGGAGCTCAATCGAGCGCCACCGCCGGTTAATGCTATTGTTTATATTCCGTTCAGGAAGCCTTCTCGACCTGCTGCAACAGCTGTTCAAGGTGCTGGCGCAGCTGACCGCGATAGTCGGATTCGAAGCGTTTGAGACCATCGACCTTTTCCTGCAGCGCGGCGCGCTCGGTTTCCAGCTGATCCCGTACGCGACGGTTCTCATCGCGCGCCTCCTGGACGATCTGGTCGCCCTGGGCACGAGCTTCAGCGATGATACGTTGACCTTCTTCCTCACCGTTACGCACATATTCGTCATGAACCCGCTGAGCGAGAGCCAGCATGGAGGTTGCATCCTGCTGAGGTGCAGCTGTGGGCTGAGTTTCCGGCTGCGACACGGCAGCAGCCGGAGCGGCATTAGCCTGCGCTTTAAGCTGGCTGATTTCACTGTCGCGCTTCGCCAATTCGCCTTCCTGGGCGGCGAGGTTGCTCTGCGCTTCAGCCAGTTGTGCCTCCAGCTGTGCGATACGGGATTGAGCTCCAGCGAGTTCCTGGCGCAGCTTGCCGAGCTGTGCATCATCTCCGCCCGATACGGGAGCGCCGCTCTGGGCATCCTGCAGCTCGGTCTCCAACTCGACTATGGTCTTTACAACCTGGTCGAGGAACACATCTACCTCGTCCTGGTCATAACCCTCACGGAACTTCGTCGGGGTGAAGCGCTTGTAGTGCACGTCCTCAGCGGTCAGACGCTGACTGTTCTCTGCCATCTGCTGTCTCCTTCAGATATTTCATGTTACTCGGATTTAAGGCAACTAAAACCGACAACTTCGTCAATCATAGCGCATCCTTAGCAATTTTCACATAAGTATCATAAATAACAAGAACTATAGCGCCGCCAACTGCACAGATATATAACGAAACGGTTAAATTAACGCCTATACCAGGGACTAAAGCACAGTGAGCGCAATCGAATTGATTATGCGAATCAAGAAATACAGAACAAAGAAAAGCACCAGGATTCCCAGGCGTAGCCCCACGTTTCCGACACGCACCGGCGGTATTAAACGATCAGCCAAATTCACAGGCGGATCTGTAACCTTATAAATAATGTTTGCCACCAGCATTAAAGCCCGGGGCGGGCGACTGTTGTGAGAGAAAAAAACTATCCACTCTATGAGCACTCTGACAAGCAGAATCATCCCGTAAAGGGACAGCAACTGGGCAAGCAGAAACAGCAGTGAAGCAACAATACTGCCAGCGATGAACATAATTGGTGATTACCGATCAGCGACCGAAAATACCGTGACGCTGCCTCTCAACTAGCGAGGTGTCAACTTTCACACTCGCCGGAGATAGCAGGAAAACCCTATTGGTCACTTTCTCGATATCACCATCGAGACCCAAGACCAGTCCGGAAGCGAAATCGATAAGCCGGCGAGCTTCGGCCTCCGAAATATCACTCAGATTCATAATCACCGGAGTTCCGGCACGGAAAGCCTCACCGATAGCTGGTGCACCGTTGAAATCAGCTGGACGTACAGTGGCAATCCTGCCAATATGCCCATCAGCGTGTTGCTGTGTCACCCGAGGTCGCGGCAGTTCGGTAACCGAGGCGTACTCGGCATCGAACTCAGTGTCCGCCACGGTCTGAGCTAATTCGTCATCCTTGCCGGGACGCAGATCAAAAAAATCAAGCATTTTGGCTACTGCTCCAGCCATCGTTCCTCCTCGGATAAACATGTCGGTGTTGATAACAGATTATCTGTAAAAACCGCGACACAGCTGGTAATATACCGGCGTGTTTCACAGCTGAAGCGCTTTTTCATGGCTGTTCGGGACGCTCCGGCAAGTCCGGGTCGTGAGACACCACCACACCGGAGAAGCGTCCGGTGACACCATCTCTGCGATACGAGAACAATCGCGGCTCCTCATAGGTGCAACGCCGTGAAACAAAGGTTATTTTGAAGCCAGCGGTGCGCAGTTGTTGCACCACCCCGGAACGTAAATCCAGTGCCGGAGTGGATTCACGAGTCAATGACCAAGTAGCGGGCTCCAAACGTGCAACATGCTGCTGCAAGTCGTAGGGAACCTCATAGCATTGCCCGCAAATACACGGCCCCACCGCAGCATATATGCGGTTTGCGGGTACACCCATAACCCGAAATTGATAGGCAGCTTCTTTAACGATTCCGGTGGCAACTCCGGCTCTTCCGGCATGAACCACCCCGATTATCTGACCGTCATCGGAGCCAAAAAGCACCGGAACGCAGTCAGCGACCTGCACTCCGAGACCGGGAACCCGCAAACCGAGGCTGCGGAACTCCGAGCTGTCCAAAATTACGCCGTCCGCATCCGGCAGGTTTGCGGTGTATCCAGGGCGTAGCCGCAACACCCGGTGCGAATGAACCTGGTGAAGCCACAGCACATCGGCTCCTACAGCCCGATTTACCCGGGCACGATTCGCAGCGACCGCCCGCTCGTCATCACCCACGTCTACCGACAGGTTCAGGGTGTTATAGGGCTCACTCGAAACCCCACCGGTGCGGTTCGTGAATACCGCGCGGGCTCTGCCGAGATTAAACATCGGTTTCGCTCACCTGAGAAAATCAGGAACATCCAGGTCGTCGTCAGCTCCGTCATCATCGAAAATCCTGGGCATTTCCAACCTGTTGCCGTAGTAGCTGGTCGGTTTAACCGCTTTATTTGGTTTTTCTGCGACGGGTTGTGGAGCTTTCGCAATCGGCAACACGCCGTCATCGGGCTCGGTTTCCTCCGGCTTTTCAGCTGGTGGCTCAGTTTTAACGGCAGCGGTGTAATCCACCGACACCCCACCGAGCGGACGAGAAGAAACGGGAGCGCCGACCGGCTTCTCGGCGCGATGTGCCGGGGCGCTACGGGTGGAATCGGTATGGAAAATCGGTGACTGCCCGGAGGTCGGTGTCGCGGCTTTTACCTGTGGCTTTGCCGGAGCCTTGGAATCGAATCCGGCAGCAATCACGGTAACTCGCATCTCGTCACCGAAGGAATCGTCAATGTCCTGACCGACAATGATATTGGCTTCACTATGGACAGCCTCTCGAACCAGGGTCGCTGCCTGTACTACCTCTTTGAGACCCATATTCGAGCCGCCCTGAATAAAGAGCAGCGCGGCATGTGCCCCATCTATTGAAGCCTCCAATAGCGGGGAGGCAATAGCCATCTCTGCTGCACGCAGTGCCCGATCCTCGCCGGTAGCTGCACCGATACCCATGAGAGCGGTGCCGGCATCTTTCAGTACCGAACGCACATCCGCGAAGTCAACGTTTACCACGGCCGGGGAGGTAATCAAATCGGTGATGCCCTGAACACCCGAGCGTAGCACCTCATCAGCGGCACGGAAAGCGTCCTCCACTGAGATGTCTGGGTCGGAAATCTCAAGTAGCCGCTCATTCGGGATTACTATGAGGGCATCAACCTGGTCGCGTAGCTCCTCAATACCGGCTTCGGCCTGTCGCATACGGCGCGCACCCTCATACTCGAAGGGTTTCGTAACGACACCGATTGTTAGTGCGCCAGACTCCCGCGCTAAACGGGCAACTACCGGGGCACCGCCGGTTCCGGTTCCACCACCCTCGCCGGCAGTAACAAACACCATGTCGGCTCCGGCCAGAATCTCGGCGATAGCCTCCTCGTTGTCGCTGGCAGAACGCTTACCGACCTCGGGATCAGCTCCGGCCCCCAGGCCGCGAGTCTCCTCTCTCCCGATGTCGAGCTTCACATCGGCATCCGAAATCATTAGCGCTTGCGCATCGGTGTTTATGGCGACGAACTCAACACCCTCCAAGTTGACCTCGACCATCCGGTTTACAGCATTAACGCCGCCACCGCCGATTCCAACGACCTTTATATTTGCGATATAGGTATCTTCAGGTACCGCCATTATTCCCTCTCCAAAGGCTGAAGTTCCACTTGAGAGTTACGGTTATTCCGTCCTCTAGCCGCGCAAATGGTATCGGCTGGAATGCGCGTGGACGAGTGAAATGCTGGCGTGTCGGGCAAAAGCTTCCCGAAACTGACCCGCGGCACTAGTATCAGATACGCGCTGAAGGATGAATCGGGTCGGTGACATCAAACACTTTGCCGGGCTGATCCAAAAGCAGACCAATAACCTTTGCCTTCAAATCACCGCGAGACGTATCCCCCCAAATAATCTGTCGAGAATCGGCGAGCGTAATCTTTACCAGCTGCGGGTTCGTCGCATCAATCGCCAACACTTCGCTGCGCACCTCCTTTGGCAACACCGCCATCACCGAAGCGGCAGTTTTCCCTCCAGCGCGGGAATCTAACATGGCTTTCGGCAGTTCAGGATCGGTCGCGGCATCCGGAACCATAAGCATCCCTGAGGGATCAACAATCCACTCCTGCCCCTTGAGCTGGGCGCGGAGCAGTGGAATACGCGATGTTACTGAAATACGAAAACCGTTCGGGAGGGCGCGTCGCACCTCAACAGTATCGACCCAGGTAATCTCGGAGACCGCAGCGGAAACCCGGTTATGCGAAATGCGCATTATTGACTGTCCCTTGAAACGAGAGAGCTTCTCCATGACCGCATTTTGACTGATATGCGAGTCAGCACCCGAGACCGCTACCGCAGACATACGCAGCTGAAAAACCGGGGAAAAGAACAGGAGATAGGACAGGGCAGCCATCGCCAAGAGAATAGCCAAAAACACGAAACGACGGCGCCACCGTAACTTTGCCGACGCACCACGCATCTTTCGCAGACGCTGTTGCAGTGAATCATCGACCTGCTCATCTGTCTTTGGAGGCAACTCTGTGAGGTTGGCGCCTACCCAAGGGCGCGGGCGGTGACGCTGTGCCTCGACGGTGTAGTTGCGACGCTGAACAGGCCGTTTCGGTTTACGCATTAGCTGGGAACCTCTCGCGCAGTCGCTCAACAATCACGGATCCCGCTTGCGTCACCGAACCGGCTCCCACTGTGAGCAACAGATCACCAGGTTCTGCCTGGTCAGCCAGATATATAGCCGCCTCTTCCAAATTTGGGATCAAGACCGAACCGGGAACACCCTCAGCTATGAGGGCAGCATCCACACCCGGAATCGGATCCTCACGAGCCGCGTAAATATCGGTGAACACCGCCAGGTCAGCTTGAGTGAAAACAGCCGCGAAACGCTGAGCAAAATCGCGAGTACGCGAATACAGGTGCGGTTGAAAGAGAGTCAGAACCCTGGCATTACCTGCAACTGTTCGAGCCTGTTTGAGAAGCTCCTCCACCTCGGTCGGATGGTGGGCGTAGTCATCGAAAACGCGGATCCTGGCAACCTCGCCACGTTTTTCAAAACGCCTCTCGGCACCCCTGAATTCCGCCAGACCGGCTAGCAATAAATCAGGATTGACGCCGAGGAAATCCCCAGCCAAGAAAGCTGCCGCCCCATCAGCCAGATTGTGTTGGCCGGGCAGGTTCACACGCAATGTCACCGGAGCTGAACCCGGTTGCTGAAGCGTGCCCGAGACCCCCGAGGAATCGGAGCTGTCCAGTTTCAACTGCACATACTCGTCTACGGCCGCCGGTTCGGAGCCTGGGGCAGCAAAACCGTAGCCAATAACCTGGACATCCGGCTGACGCTGGAAACCCAGTTTCAAGGTCTCTCGCACCCCGGAATCATCAGTGCAGCAGATTATGGCACCCCGCTGTCGAACCCGGCCGAGAAAAGCAGCAAAGGTTTCACGCAGATCCTGCTCATCACGGTAGTTATCGAGATGATCAGCCTCGATGTTCGTCACCACTGCAACCAGCGGAGAATAATTCAGGAACGATCTGTCAGATTCGTCTGCTTCCGCAATCAGAAATCTGCCGGAACCAAGATGCCCGCCATCATGAAAGTTTCGGATGGTGCCACCTATCGCATAGGAGGGGTCAGTATTGGCTTCCACCAGCATGGTGGCAAGCATAGCTGAGGTTGTTGTTTTCCCGTGGGCACCGGCAATAGCGATAAAGTCTCGACCTTCAGCGGCAATAGCGAGCGCCTGGGAACGATGAATCACCCGCTGACCACGTTTTCGAGCAGCAGCAAGCTCCGGGTCAGAATCCCGAATAGCGGTCGAGACAACGATCGTGGCAAGCGGCGGCACTCGATCTGGATCGTGCCCTACCCAGATGGTTATCCCCTGTGCAGCTATTCGCCGCAAAGCCTCGGATTCTGTTCTATCCGAGCCGGTGATTTCATTCCCAGCTGCCGCCAGAAGTTCGGCCACAACACTCATTCCTGCTCCACCTGCGCCTATGAAATGATATTGACTCATTTAGCATCAGCTCCATTCACGAGACGCCCCAGCAGCGAAACAATCTGTTCATCCGCGTCAGCCCGACGCAGCGGCTCCAAAGCCCGGGACATATTAGCTATCCGCTCACCGTCAAGAAGCATCTCAACCACGTCACGAACATTTTCGGGACCAAAATCCGCGTTACTCACCAGGAGGGCACCACCGGCAGACACTGCTGCCGCCGCATTCAATGCCTGCTCTCCGTTACCGATAGCTAGCGGAACATACAGTGCCGGCAAGGCGAGGGCACAGTTCTCGGAGACGGTAGCCGCACCCGCTCGGCAAACCATCGTATCGGCAGCCGCGAGAGCCAGCTCCATCTCGTTGAGATACTCCAAAACCAAATAGTTGTCTCTGCCCGCGAAAACCTGCTGAACATCGGCTGCTTTACCACGACCACAAATGTGAATCACATTTAGTGTCTGAGGAATAGCGCCAGCTGCAGCACACACCACCTCGTTTAGATGTGCGGCTCCCAACGACCCGCCGGTAATCAGTAGCACCGGCAACTGGTCATCGAGTCCGAAATGCCGGCAGGCGGCAGTGCGAGCCTGCTGACGCTGCTGAACACAAGCCTCAGCTAACGCCTTTATCTCAGGTTTCAAAGGCAACCCGGTAACCTCGGTTATTCCATGGCGAGCCGAAAGTTTAGTTCCGGGAAAAGTCAAGGCTACCGCAGCTGCGGAACGCGCCCCGAGCCTGTTCGCCATTCCGGGTTTCGCGTTCTGTTCATGAATCAACACCGGAACACCCAACCTGCGAGCAGCAATATAGACAGGTGCGGATACATAGCCCCCGAACCCGATTATCGCCTCCGGACGGGTTTGCTCAATCAGCTCCTTAGCGCGCCGTAAAGCAGCCGTTATTCGCGCCGGGAAACGCAGTGCAGCCATCCCCGGACGGCGCGGAAAAGGAACCCTGGGCAAAGTGAGCAGTTCGAAACCGTATCGAGGAATCAAATCTGATTCCAAACCCTCAGCTGTTCCGACAATCGAGACTCCTGCCCCACTGTCACGCAGTAAGTGCGCCACCGACAGCAGTGGCATCACATGGCCAGCGGTACCGCCGCCAGCGAGTAGCACCCTGTTCAATTGCCCGCTCATTTGTTCTCACCACTCACTGTTGCCGCCACAGATTTAGAAAACAGGCTCCCGCGTCTCAAGGATAGTTGCGCCCCCGGAACCGCACGGGCGAAAGCCAGCGCCACCCCCAGAGCCATAAGTGTCGAAATCATTGCTGAACCGCCAGAAGAAAGCAACGGCAGTGGAATCCCCAGAACCGGTATCAGCCCGATAACCACAGCGATATTAACCAGCGCCTGCACGATTATCCAGGCGGAAATGCCGGTTACCGCAATCTGGGCAGCCAGCGATCGAGAACGCTTAATCAAAGTCACTAAACCGTATCCGAGCAGAACAAACAATCCGATGACCAGCAGCGTACCGACCAAACCAAACTCTTCTCCGAGAATGGCGAGAATGAAATCGGTGTGGGCTTCCGGCAAGTAGTTCCATTTCTGTCGGGATGCACCCGGACCGATACCGGTTAGCCCGCCGGTCCCCAAACCGTACTGGGCTCTGATTGACTGAAGGTCAGCGCCCAGCGGATCCACCTCCCCGCCGGGCAGGAACGATGCCACCCGCCGACGTCTGGAAGGCGAAGAAACAATGGCGGCAGTCAAAACCATTATTAACGCTGCAGAACCAAAGAAAAACCATTTTTTCGGAGCACCGAAAACGAAGAGGACAGTGGCAACCATAGCAATGAATATCAAAACCGTACCCAGGTCACCGCCACCACCGACGGTCGCTATTGCCGCAGCTGAAGGCAAAGCTATATAGAGCATCACCTGCTTCAAAGAAGTAATGTCGAATCCCGGGCGTGAAATCAAATACGCCAACACCAACGCGAGCCCCAGCTTCAAAGGTTCGGAAGGCTGAATCTGGAATCCAATGCCAATATCCAGCCAGTTGCGGTTACCATTCACCTCAGTCCCTAAGGGGGTGAACAGCACCACCAATTGCATTAACAGCGCCAACGCATAGAGCACCCATCCGAAAATAAAAAGCGCACGTATCCGAAGACGAGAAAGCATAAACATCAGGATAACCGCGAAAACCACTATTGCTGCCGGTTTCAGAAAGCTCAGATACGGGTTTTTATCGGCAGATAAATCCATAATTGTGGAAGCCGAAAACACCATAACCAAACCGAAAAGGGTCAGGATCAGAGTTGCTATTAGAATAACCCGATAGCTGTGGGAGGGATCCCCGGAGACCCGGTCGATATAGGAGCGCAGCGCGACCTTTGCCTCAGAATCCTCCCGCTCCACGGTCAGCTTCGGCAGTCTCGGCATCATTCCTCCAAAGCCGCTACTGCTGCGGCAAAGAGATCACCGCGCTGCCCATAGTTGTCGAATTGATCCCAGGACGCTGTTGCAGGAGCCAAAATCACGCTGCTGCCCGCGCCGGAGAGCGCAATCGCCTCGTGAACTACCGTGGACATTATGGCTTCCGGATCCTGTTCCGTGACAGCAACCACCGGCAAATCTGGAGCTTCACGGGCAAAAGCCGAGAGGAAAGCACTCTGGTCAGCGCCTATCAAAACTGCTCCCCGCAGTACCGGGCGAACCTGGGCGACCAACTCATCGAATTTTTGACCTTTAGCGTCACCGCCAACAATCCACACCACCGAGTGTGGAGGTAACCCAGCCAGCGAAGCCTCAGCGGCGTGAGCGTTAGTCGCCTTCGAGTCATCAATCCAGGTGATACCTGCCTGTTCACCAATAACCGCGCGGCGATGCGGTTTCGGCTGATAGCCACGCAACCCCTCAGCGACAGCGGCCGCCGGCACATTTACCGCCCGTGTCAATGCAGCTGCTGCCAGGGCATCAGTGAGAATCGGGGTTCCCGCAACGAAACCACCAAGATGTTTTAAATCAGCGAAAGTCGCCAACTCTATCGCCTCATCACGGCGTTTCTCAGTGAAAGCACGATCGACTATCAGATCATCGACCACGCCGAGCTGCGATATAGCCGGAGCCGCTGTGCTGATTCCGATAGCACGACACCCCTGCACCACATCGGCATTCATCACCATATCAAAAGTCTCAGGAGCTGCAACGTTATATATAGCGGCGATACGAGAATGCTCATATATACGGGCTTTGTCTGCTCGATAGCTCTCAAAACTGCCGTGCCAATCAATATGGTCAGGAGAAACATTCAGACAGGCTGCCGCGCTCAGCGACAGTGACGGTGCCGAATGCAGCTGGAAACTGGAAAGCTCAACCACCAGGAAATCCCAGCCACCTCGTGCTGCCGCTATCACCAGCGGCTCACCAATATTACCTACTGCCATAACCTCTAACCCGGCTGCGCGACCTATAGATTGAGCCATCGCCGCGGTAGTTGTCTTACCGTTAGTGCCGGTGACACCGACCCAGGGAACGTCAGCTGAGACGATTTCCGTTTGCACCCGCCAAGCCAGCTCGACTTCCCCCCAAATCTGCATGGGCAGAGAATACACCGGATGTGAAGGAGGAACACCAGGAGAGATAACAATGATGCGTTGCGGATCGGAACCTATGAAATCGGCTGCCTGATGCGCATCCGTTAAACAGCGAATAGTTACACCGGGAAAGTCACGAAGCGCCTGTTCAACCGCTGCTTCGTTGGAATCAACAGCAATCACATCGGCACCCGTAGTGGTAAGCACGTCGAGAGCAGCGAGCCCGGATTTACCGAGCCCGAAAATCGTAAAGGCGCCGTCGCGAATCACACTACCTGCACCACCCATTCCGCATAGAAAATACCGATGCCGATTATTGCGAAAAGCCCGGCGATAATCCAAAAACGCACCACGATGGTGACTTCCGGCCAGCCAAGCAACTCGAAATGGTGATGCAGCGGAGCCATTTTGAAAACCCGTTTATGTGTCATCTTGAACACCCCGATCTGGATGACATCAGAGACCACAATAATGAAGAACAATCCCCCGATGACCAGCCCCAGGAACTCGGTATGAGTGAGAATCGTGAGACCGGCAAAGGCTCCACCCAAAGCGAGCGATCCGGTATCTCCCATGAAAATCTGGGCAGGTGAGGTATTCCACCATAGGAAACCGAAACAGGCACCGACAATCGCAAACGAGATGATGGCTAAATCCAGCGGAGAGGACACCGAATAACACGCCTGCATAACTGAACCATCCAGATTGCTCGTGCAGGACTGATAGAACTGCCACAGACCGACAACACCGTATGCGGCGAAAGCAAATAGGCTGGATCCGGTTGCTAAACCATCGAGCCCATCGGTGAGATTTACGCCATTTGACCAGGCGGTTATCAAAAAATTTATCCAAATAATCGCAGTCACCACAACCAGCAAACCAACCATCCCACCGGTGAACTGTGCCGGAGAGATATCTCGAACCACCGAAATCGCCAGCGATGCCGGGTGCATTCCATTTTCGTCAACCAAGAGCAGTGCGAGAACAGCAAAAACCACACCCACCAGCAGTTGCAACACGATTTTTGCTGCGGCATTCAATCCGAGAGAACGATGCTTTGTTATCTTAATAAAGTCATCGAGAAAACCTATAGCCCCCAAACCGAGGAAGAGCAGCATCAGTAGCGAGCCGGAGAGTGTCGGCGCGGAACGCAAAAAAAGATGGGCACATAACCAGCCCAGCACAGTTGCGAGCATAATCATCAAGCCCCCCATAGTCGGGGTGCCACGTTTTAGATAGTGCGCGGTCGGACCATCCTGGCGAATGAATTGACCATATTGACGAGCATGAAGGAACTTGATCAGCAGCGGCGTACCCACGAGGGACACCACCAGCGATACTGCTATAGCCAGTGCCAGCGCTACCATTAAGCAACCTCAGTCAGAAACGTGTCGGCGATCCGATAGACACCGGAGGCATTGGAGCCTTTTAAGAGCACGGTATCGGACGGACCTATACTGTCTCTAATGATTGTAATTGCTTCATCTGCGCTTTCAGCGCTCACGCTCGGCGTTTTGACAGCACCGGCAGCGATTTCATCGGCGGGATGTCCTACAGTAATGAGCAGGTCGATGCCGAGCCGATCAATATAGGTGCCGATTTCACGATGCAGCTGCACCTCCTGTTCACCGAGTTCCAGCATCGAACCGAGCACCGCAACCTTTCGGTGTTTCGCGAGCACAGCTAGCGCATCCAATCCGGAACGCATAGAGTCCGGGTTTGCGTTATAGGAATCGTCGATAACCTTAATATCCCCAACTAACTGCACTTTCATACGGTGATCGCTGACAGGTCCACGACCCTGTAGGGCATCCACGGCGGATTGCGTATCTATTCCGGCAGCCGCCGCCGCGGTGATAGCAGCGAGCAGATTCACAGCGTTATGCTCCCCCACCAGACCGGAATGCAGTTCATACTCCTCACCTGCGAGGGAGAGCAACAGTTCAAGATGACCTTGAGAATCACTTCCACTTCGGAGAACCCGATAGTCGGTGCCGGCACCAAAATAGAGCCGCTCACCCTCGTACTTCATCTCCCGAATATACGGATCATCGTGATTCAAGATCGCGACGCCACCCTTTTTTATACCCGCGAGTAGCTCCGCTTTTGCGGACGCGAGATTCGTTATCGAGCCGAATCCGCCGAGATGAGCGGTTCCGACCTTCAATTCGATGCCGATATCGAGGGGCGCTATCGAAGTGAGGTAGGCGAGCTCACCCATCCCGGAGGTTCCCATTTCCAGCACCAGGTACCTGGTATCACTACCTGCACGCAGCACAGTCAGAGGCACACCCACTTCATTGTTATAGGATTTCTCAGGAGCCACGGTTTCACCCTGAGCTGCACAGATTGCCGCCAATTGGTCTTTTGTGGTGGTTTTACCTACAGATCCGGTGATGCCTAACACTTTTGCCGACAGTGTTTTGAGATGGGCGTGCGCAAAGACTCCGAGAGCGCGAGTAGTGTCATCAACCACTACGGCAGAGAAACCCTCGGGCACTGCGGAAGCCTCACTGACCAGCGCAGCTGTCGCTCCAGCTGCCTGTGCCTGAGCCAGATACTGGTGACCATCGCTGTTCTGACCGGTACGAGCCACATACAGGTCACCTGGACCTATCTGCCGGGAATCGGTACTGACTGACCCGCTGATTACAGTATTCTCACCACGCAGGGTGCCATGTACCGCTTTGGCTATCCATGTGCTCGTCCAAGACATTCCAGCACCTTCCTGATTTCGATTCATCACCTCGGGTTGTTCATCACAAATATATCTAAGCTGTGATGGTCTCCTTCACTAAGGTTCGTTGGGGTAGAGCTGTGGCGGCTCCGTGATGGGAGGAACCTGAAGTATCGACATCGCGGGTTTAGCTATTGCACGTAGAATCTCCGGGGCTACCACGTCACCAGTATTCGGCTTGTAAATAACCACCGCCATGCTGAGAACCGGGTCTTCAGCCGGCACTAAACCAACCAGAGTAGATATTGTTCCCACCAACTGACCATTCTTAGCAATTATTTCCGCGGTTCCAGTTTTGTTCGCAAAATGGTAGCCATCAAGTTTGATATGCGGCTCAAACCATTCCTGAGCGGTTACCGATTGCATCATCCGAACCATTGTTGCTGCGGTGTCACTGTCTACAGCAGTCACCGGCGAGCGTTTATCTTTAACGGTAACAATACTACCCTTGTTCTCGATTCCCCCCACCAGTTTCAACGGCATCCGTACCCCTGAGTTGCCGAGCGCTGCCGCCAGAGAACCGAGTTGCAGAACTGAGACTGAAATACCTTGACCGAACATAGTGGTGTAGCGCTGACGGGCATCCCATTGATCAGCTTTAAAGATCTGACCGGCAGTTTCTCCCGGCATCTCAATTCCGGTGACCTGCCCCAGCCCCAGCTTTCGCATCATAAGCCAGCGATCTTGATCCTTCACGGTATCGCCAATCTGGATTGTTCCGATATTGGAAGAAACCATCAGCACACCGGTTGCTGTCATGAGGGCATTGCCGTGATCATGGAAGTCCTTAAAGGACTCACCATTGCCAGTCGTATAGCGAGTCGGCAGCCTATAGGTGCTTAACGGGGTTATCGTTCCCTTATCGAGAGCAGTCGCAAATGTCACGAGTTTTCCAACTGAACCGGGCTCAAAACTGTACTGCACAGCCCGTGAACCGCTGGTACCTCCCGAAGCGTTACGCATTTTGTCGGGGTTTTGATTTCCCGAGTCAGCCAGTACCAGCAATTCTCCAGTACTTACGTTTTCGACAACAACAGCTCCCCATTCACCACCGCTTCTTTTCACACCGTCATTCAGAGCGTCCTCAGCAATACTTTGCAGGTCGGCATCGAGGGTCAACTGCACATCATTGCCATCTCGAGCTTCTTTAACGATTTTTTGACTGCCCGGTATTACTTGACCTGTTGGTGATATTTCGCTCCTAACCTCTCCGGCACTACCGGAAAGAACCTTGTTTTGGGTTGCCTCTATCCCGGATTGACCCTCCATATCGTTGTCAACGAATCCGATAACACTGGCTGCGGTTGCATCGTTTGGATATTCGCGCACATACACTCGCTCGGCACCGATACCATCGATGTCCATAGCCTTGATTTTGTTCCACAGTTGCGGGGTAATTTTTTTCCGAAGATAAACAAAACGCTGGTCTCCTACCATCTGACCGCCAAGTTCGGCGGCACTGGTTTCCAGCAGCGGCGCTAGCCGCCGCGCAGCCTGGGCAGCTCCGGTGCCGAGCACCTGTTCGGGGAGCCCAGCTTTCACAGCTGTTTTCTCAGCGACTTCACGCCCGTCCCGATCCAGGTAACCGTAGTGGATATACCCCTTGACAATTGCCTGATCGACGAAGAGGTTATAGCGTTCCACGGATGTCGCCAGCACGGTTCCGTTACGATCAAGTATGTCGCCGCGTTTAGGCACAACAAGCTGACTGCGCGAGCGTTCCGCTTCTGCCTGGGTTTTGAGGCTATCGGCTTGCACAACTTGGAGATCTATGAGCCGTATCCCACAGATGGCGAATAATACGACTACAAAGACCGATACTCCTCGCAACCGTTTCGAGGCAAGGTGTGAGCGCTCTGAAGCTGACCTGGAACTAGTCCGCAGAGAGGCTGTTTCCCGTGGTTCACGCGTCGCCAAAATCCATCACACCTGCCGAGCCGTTTGATGCTTATCTCGCCGGGGTTCCCCCGGTTACCTTCTGCTTGTGCAACTCTATATTGCCGGTTTCTCCGGCGGGTACGAGACCCGCCGCGGCGGCTGCTTTCCGCAGGTGTTGGGGCGAGGCTGCCTCGTTTACTTCAGTACGCAACATTTCGTTGTCTTGCTCCACCCTGGCTAGCTCCACTTCATAATCGTGGACACTATAGGAGGTCATAGCCATAGAGGTATTTATCAACAGTGGCACTATCACCACTATTGCGATAACAACCACGACGGAGATCATCGCCAAAAGTAGGCTGGCAGAGCTGGTCTGTTCCGGGACCACCCTGAGTGAAACTTTACGTCCGGCGTCCTTTACCGCGGGACGACGGAACGCGGTTTTTCGCGCCAGATTCGTGTTCATGCCACTCGCCTTTCTAGTGCCCTGATTCTCACTGATGCCGCTCTGGAATTGAGCGCAATCTCGGAGGCTGATGCCCGTTGTGCTCCTCGGGTCAGGTATCTATATCCGCTTGTGACCTGCTCGGCTCGCACCGGCACATCCGCAGGTAAATCAGGTTCTACCAGCCGTCTGAAATGCTGTTTCACTAGCCTGTCTTCTCCGGATTGATAGGCTTCAACGACGATTCGTCCCCCCCGACGGAGCATTCCGGTTGCTTTTGGCAATGCGTTACGCAGAATTCGTAGCTCGTCATTCACCGCGATTCGCAACGCCTGAAAGGTTCGTTTAGCTGGATTTCCACCGCGGCGGCGCGCGGGAGCTGGCATCGCTTCGGCAACTATTTCAGCGAGGTCAGCGGAGGTTTCTATGGCGCGAAGCTCTCGGCGCTCCACAATGGCGCGGGCAACCTGTCGTGGCGCCCGAGTCTCACCTCCGTCCCGTAGAATCTTTTCGAGTTCTTGCACCGGTATCCGAGCCAGCAGCTCTGCTGCGGTTTCCCCGCCTGAGGTGTCCATGCGCATATCGAGCGGCCCGTCGACCATATACGAAAAACCCCGTTCTGCCTGGTCTATCTGCATGGACGACATTCCCAAATCCATGAGTACGGCATCAACGCTGTCCCCGGAAAACCGGTCGAGTTCGTCATAGTTTGCATGATGATACTCAACCCTTTGAGTTCCGAGACGCCGCTTGGCGATTTCAAGGGCTTGTTCATCACGGTCGATGCCGATAACACGGGTGTTCGGGCAGGTCGCCAGGATTGCTTCACTGTGACCTCCGGCCCCTAGAGTTGCATCCACCATGACAGATCCAGGTTCAGCGAGTGCCGGCGCGAGCAGTGCTACCACAGTGGGTGCGCTCACCGGCGTGTGCGGCCACTTCACCACCTGTATCTCCCTCATCTACTGCGGTCCCGACTCTTCCGAGGCCCCGAGCCCCACCGGATCCCTGTAATCGGGGAAGGATGACTACAGGGGTCGGGGGGAGGTCGCAGCCTCGGTCAGAGCAGGCCCGGTATGATCTCCTCGGCCATATTTGCGAAGACTTCTTCCTGCTGGGCTAGGTATTCCTGCCATGCCTTGCGGTTCCAAATCTCCGCTCTCGCCCCGGCACCGATAACAGTGAGCTCGTCTCCAAGCCCGGCGTATCTGCGCAGTTCTGGGGGAAGCGTTACCCGACCCTGTCGATCCGGCACTAGCGTGTCAGCCCCGGACATCATGACTCGGATATAGTTGCGCGCCTGCGGGCGATTCAGTGAAGCCTTCTGCAGTTCCGTGTACATTCGATCGAATTCGACTGACGGAAACACGTAGATGCAGTGCTCTTGCCCGCGGGTTAGCACAACACCCGCTTCGAGTTGACTGCGGAATTTGGCAGGCAGTATCACCCGCCCTTTGGCGTCCATACGGGGTTCATAGGTTCCGGTGAACACCGCCGCTCCTCTCAGTCAACCTGTCTCACCACTTTACCCCACTTTCCACCACTTTGTGGTAATTGTATTGGTGTTTTTTTAGAACATTTTTTTAATACTTTCCTGACTAGGAGAAACATTGAAACCTGAGATGCCATATAAAAGGGGTTTACAGGTCGTAACTGTACTGACATACAGGCAAGCAATTGCTTTAGACCTGCACAAATGATTGGCAGCTTAAATGAAACAGGGAAAAAGTGGTGATTAGTGGAGGGAAAATTACTGGTGGTGGCTGTCCCAGACTCGCTCTTGGCGAGTCCAGAAATCAGGTTTGGGTGCCTGGTTTGCAGACTTCCGAGCCCCGGAAAGGCGAACCCTGGCATTGAATGGAACCATCACCCCGGCAAGCGCGAGAGTAAAACCTATGACCCCGAGAATAACCCCATAGAGATGTCCGATACTGACTGCGGCAAGGAGCGCAACAAGTCCGCAAAGCACCAGGACTACTGCGAGCGCCCAGGCACGTGGAGTGACTATATTTTGGGGGCGAGCGGAATCAACAAAAAGGGTCTCGGTAGCATCGGCTGACCCGCCAAGGTCACGCTCAAGGTCAGCGAGCACCTGACGCTCATATTCTGACAGTCCCATTAGACCCCCTTCTCTGCCTACAGCCTATGGCATAGGCTGGTGTACTTGCCAATCGTGTTCACCCTCCTAGCGTTCATACTGCACTCAGGAGCCGATACCTGTTGCACTGCTGAGACTGCCGTTTCCAAAGCGGGCATTTACCCTGTCCATAGCGCCCTCAAGGAGCCTACGACGAGGATCACATCCCAGTGTTTCTTGTATTCCGCTGCTGACCGAAACCAGGTTCTCGCAACGTATCCCTACGAGCCGAAACCCTTCAGGCGGTATTACTACCTGTGCGAAGAGTTCCCTCGCGCAAGCATATATATCGACGGAGGTGTCGGTCGGGGTGGGAAGCGTACGTGAACGGGTAAAAATACTCATATCAGTTCTGCGGCACTTGATTGACACGGTTGCAGCGAGCAGCGTTCTGGAACGCAGTCGAGCTCCGCAGGCGAAACTCTGGTCGAGTAGAGCTGCCTGAAGCGTGTCTCGATCCGCAACATCTGTGGGAAACGTTTGTTCAGCCCCGATAGATTTTTCAACTCTCCGGGGTGTCACTACCCGATTGTCTATACCTCGCGCCAGTAAATATAGTTCCTCCCCGGGGCGTCCCCCAACCAAGGTTAGCAAATACTGGCGCGGCAGTGCGGCGAGATCCTGAACGGTACGGACCCCATCGGCGGTGAGCTTACGGCGGGTGACTTCTCCGACACCCCACAGCGCCCCAACGGGAAGAATGTCGAGAAAGTCCTGTGAACGTTCAGCAGGCACAAGCAGCATCCCATCTGGTTTTGCCTGGGCGGAGGCCAGTTTCGCGAGTAGCTTGTTTTTGGCTATTCCGATTGAGGCGACGAGACCTAGCTCTGAGGATATGCGAGAGCGGATTCGGTGGGCTATTTCTTCAGGGCGACCGTGGATACGTCGCACCCCGGATACGTCGAGAAACGCCTCATCTATGCTGAGTTGCTCAACCTGAGGTGTTTCCTCGTTCAAAATTTCCATGACACGACGGGAATATTGTGAGTAGCTTTCATGATTCGTAGGCAGGACTACCGGATCGTGACACAGGGATTTCGCCTGAATCAGCGGCATTCCGGCGCGCACTCCTCGGGAACGAGCCTCGTAGGATGCCGATGACACTACTCCCCTGATACCCGATTCTGAACGGCCTCCCACAATCACTTCACGTCCACTCAATTCTGGACGGCGTAACAACTCGACCAGAACGAAAAAGGCATCCATATCGACATGGAGTATGGGGGTTTCGGAATCGTCAGATCCCCAATCTTTTTTGGCGGCTCTTTCTCGCGGGGCGACACTCATATCCTATGTGCGCCTCAGCGACCTATCTGGTTTGAACCCTGGTCATCAAAACCATCACCCAGACGATGTTTCGGAATCTCATATCCATCCGCATCGCGATCTTCAAAGGCAAGGAACTCTTCAAACTTACGGGCGAGTTCGTCCGCTATGTCACCCTCGGTGACTATGCCGGCGGTACCGGCCCCGACCTGCCGGGAGAAATCTTCGAATATCTTGTCGTACTGTTCTTCGAGAGCCGAAACTAGCTGAGCGAGCTGTGGAGAATCCTCTATTTCACCTTCAAGATGGTCGGAAATTGCCGATGCCATTTCTTCGAGATCCCCCAGCGGAAGTTCCAGCCCGGCTAGCGTGCCGAGGCGCTGCAGCAGCTTGGACGCGGTCGCCGGATAGAGATTATCCGACAGGTAGTACGGCACGGTTGCGAGCAGCCCGTGGGTTTCAAAACCCGCTTCTGCCAAAACCATCTGCAAATACGCTCCCACGGATGCGACGACGCGCATCTGACCGGCAGGAGCGTCCTCAGCAGAGACGAGTTCTCTACGGGAGGCAGTGTGGTTAACGATGGGTGTGCGGGTATGCGGCACGGCTGCCGGCACTCCCATAATGTCAACAGTTTTTTCAACTCCAGCATATTCGGCGAGCTTCAAAACCTCGGAAGAAAACTCTCGCCACTTAAAATCTGGTTCAACCCCGTGTAGTAGCAGAAAGTCCTGCCCGGAATAGTCGGTTACTGCACTGAGCGTAATACGAGGCTCTTCAATATCGGACACCACCCAGTTTTCGATACTCACTATCGGGCGACGAGAGCGATAGTCCACGAGCGCGTCAGAGTCAAAGGTTGCGACTGTCTGGGTCGGCAACGAGGAGAGAATTTGATCCACAGCCATCTGCCCGGCATCACCGGCATCCATTGCACCGCGCAGATGGTGCACCATAACGACAGCTTTGCGATTCCTGCCTATACCCGGTTCGTACAGCATATTATCCCCCTCTCCTGCTCGTGGTTCACTATTTGTTACTATTTTACCGCCGACCACCTACATCAGCCACAGCTAGAACATCGCGGTGTCTCACCATGTTAGCGTGTTTCCAAGGGGGTTCAATGATTACCAACACCGCAGAGGTTCCCACACCAGTAAATAAACTCTCGGGCTGCGAAGCCAAGTATGTGCTAGCTATAGACCAGGGTACAACATCGTCACGGGCAATTCTTTTCGACCATTCCGGCGCTCCACGAGGAAGTGGGCAACTTGAGCATCACCAAATTTTCCCGCACCCGGGCTGGGTTGAACATGACCCCATGGAAATCTGGAATAACGTCCGCACAGTCATAGAGCTGGCTGTTGCGGATGCCGGAGCCAGCGTGACAGATATTGCCGCTGTCGGTGTCACAAACCAGCGAGAGACAACAATTATTTGGGACCGCGCCACCGGCGAACCCGTGTATAACGCCCTGGTTTGGCAAGACACCCGATCCCAGACCCAGGTTGATGAGCTGGCGAAAATCGGAGGTCTTGACCGTTTCCGAGCCGACGTGGGAGAATCGCTGTCTACATACGCTTCCATCAGCAAAATAGCCTGGGTCTTAGAGAACGTTCCAGGGGTTAGGCAAAGAGCCGAGGCAGGAGAGCTGGCTTTCGGAAATCCGGACAGCTGGGTTATTTGGAATCTCACTGGAGGCCCCAGGGGTGGTCGCCATGTCACTGACGCTACTAACGCCTCCCGCACAATGCTGATGGATTTACGCACTCTCAACTGGCGCCCCGATATTTGCGAAGCAGCAAAAATACCGGAGGTGCTGCTGCCAGAAATCTGTTCTTCTGCCGAAATCTATGGTGTGTGCGCCGCCGGCTCTCCACTGGCTGGGGTGCCGATAGCCGGTGACCTAGGCGACCAGCAGGCTGCTGCTTTCGGGCAGGCGTGTTTTACTCCCGGAAGCGCAAAGAACACCTACGGTACCGGCTGTTTCATGCTGCTAAACACCGGTGGCGAACCGCGTCCCTCCGGTCACGGAATGATTACGACCCTGGCCTACCGGCTCGCCGATGCCGAACCCGTCTATGCTCTAGAGGGGTCGGTGGCACATTCCGGATCGGTTATTCAGTGGCTGCGTGACAATCTTGGTATCATCTCGGATGCTGCACAGACGGAACAATTGGCTGCTTCAGTACCCAGCAGTGACGGGGTGTGTTTTGTACCGGCTTTTTCGGGACTGTTTGCGCCGCATTGGCGCCCCGACGCGCGAGCCCTTATTATCGGTCTAACCGGCTACCATACTCGCGCCCATATCGTGCGGGCAGCCTTGGAGGCAACCGCGATGCAGGTGCGGGAGGTTTTTGACGCCATGGTTGCAGATTCCGGATCGCCTCTAAACGAGTTACGCGTCGATGGTGGGATGACCGCAAACAATTTGCTCATGCAGTTCCAAGCCGACGTTTTGGGTTGTGACGTGGTGGTTCCTCAAGTGGCTGAAACTACCGCGCTGGGAGCTGCCTACGCCGCCGGTTTAGCTGTAGGATTCTGGTCTGACCTGGCAGAAGTAGCAGATAATTGGCGGCTACGTCAGCGTTGGCACCCAGAAATGGACGATGATTGGCGCGCCGAAAAAATGACCTCATGGTCACGGGCAGTTTCGCGCACTCTCGACTGGGTGAATCCCGCTATGTCATAATTGTTGTTTCCCTTTTCCTAAAGTGTGCGGAGGTGATGAGTGCATCAGCGCGACATCGACCGCATTTATTCGACTTTCGATGCCCAGGTTGAACGCTACCGCGGACTGCTTCATGAGGTTGAGGCTCGTGGCGGCGGCGGGACACCACAGAACCGGCTGGAGCGTGACGTGCTCGCCGAATATTACAACTCGCAGTTGCAGCGGCTGGCAGCGATCGAGCAGCGCCTGGTTTTTGGACGTCTCGACATGAATGACGGAGAGGTCAGATACATAGGTCGCACCGGTCTGACAGACGCAGCTGGCGAACAGTTGTTGATAGATTGGCGAGCACCTTCGGCTGTGCCGTTTTATCAGGCCACAGCCAGCCACCCGATGAATGTGCGGCGGCGCCGACATATTTTGTTAGCAGGTCGTCGTGTCCGTTCAGTCGATGATGAGCTCTTGGACGCTAGCGGCAATGATGACCTGGACATTCAGGGGTCGGGGGCACTGTTGGCGGCTCTGAATAGAGGACGCAGCTCTCACATGGCAGATATTGTGGCAACTATCCAGGGAGAGCAGGACCGTATTATTCGTTCTGATGCCCGACAGCTGCTGATTGTCCAGGGTGGCCCGGGTACTGGGAAAACCGCGGTTGCTCTGCACCGCGGAGCCTATCTGCTGTATTCACGCGCGGAGGCACTGGCAAAGTCCGGGGTGCTGGTTGTGGGACCATCACGGGATTTCTTGCGCTACATCGAACAGGTTTTACCGGCTCTCGGTGAGACGGGTGTGACTTCGACAACCCTGCCCGGCCTGATTCCCGGCTACCGTTTCAACCGTATTGCAGACACCGATGAGAGAGATCTGAAAGGTCGCGCCTCCTGGGCGCATATCTGTTCCCGAGCAGTTGAGTCTCTGGTTAGGCCACCGCAATCGGATTTGGTGTTTACGGTTAACCGGGTACAGCTTCGAATTAGTGTCGAACAGGCGTGTTCCGCTATTGATTATGCTCAGGCACGGGGAGGCAGCCACAACGAACGTCGCGGCGTGTTTGTTTCGCAGATTCTTTCTTTACTGGTTCGCGAGTATCTCGGTGAGGCGTATACCGATGAGGAATCAACCCCCTCCGAGACTTCCTGGATTAGCGAGGATATCCGCGAAAATATCGAGGTTAGGCGAGCGTTAAACCTGATTTGGTTACCTGTCACTCCAGAGCGGCTGCTGCGCAGGATGCTGCGTTACCCGCGCTACCTTGCGGATTTGACGAATGACTTTAGTGACACCGATTTGGAAAGCTTACATGCTTTAGCTGACGCGGAACTCTCCGATGCCGACGTGCCTTTGATAGATGAGCTTTCCGAGCTTCTCGGCGACCTTTATAGCAACGAAAAAGCGCGTGATGAAAACGCTGATGCTCGACGGCGAGAGGCGGAACTGATACGCGCCCAGGAGGCCATCGACGAAATGGATTTGGGCGGGGGTATTGTGAGCGCCGAGATGATAGCAGCTCATGCCCTCGACGGTACACAGCGGGATGAACGATACGGGACAGCAGCGTTAACGGATCGTTCCCACGTTTTCGGGCACGTGATTGTCGATGAGGCTCAGGAGCTCACCCCCATGTCATGGCGAATGCTGTTGCGTCGCTGTCCGTCACGTTCCATGACGGTTGTTGGGGACATTGCACAGCGGCGCGGTGAAATGCTGCCGTGGATGGAACTGTTGGGGCCGGCACGGCGAGCATTAAGCGAAATAACCGAATTGAGTGTCTGCTATCGCACGCCAGGAGCTATTATGCGGGCAGCGGAGCGCGTTTTGAGAGCCAGCGGCCGGGTCAGCCCCTATCCGGTACGTGCAATTCGGGAACGACCGGAAGCAATCGAGGTGATTAAAGCGGACGCGGGTAGGCTCGGCGAGCAGGTTCGCGCAGCCTATACTTCCGAACTCGTTTTACTCGGTGCTGGCACCAAAGATTCAAAGGATGCCAATGAAATTCACGGTAGCGTTGGGGTTGTGAACGGCTCCGGCATTGAGCTGCCGGTTCCTTCCCTGATTCCCTCGCAGGTAAAGGGACTGGAATACGACTGTGTAATTCTTGTAAAACCGGAAGAAATCGGGGATCTTGGGGATCTGTATGTCGCAATGACCAGGGCAACTCAACGATTGATAGCCATAACTGGGGATCCCGATGGGGAGACGATGAGGTTTTTCACTTCCGACAGGTCGTAGAATGACTGCATGACGAAAATACTGTTACTGGAAAACCCGCATCAAGTCGCTGATGAACATTTCGCTGACGCACAGGATCTCGATATTAACGTGGAGCGTATCGAGGGTTCGCTTGATGCCCCTGAACTTATAGAACGTCTGCAAGGCAAAGATATTGTCGGTATCCGCTCGAAGACGAATATCACCGAGCAAGTTCTGGATGCCTGCCCACAGCTGCAGGTGGTTGCGACTTTCAGCATCGGCACCAACCAGATTGACATTCCGGCGTGTACGAAACGCGGCATAGCGATTTTCAATGCGCCGTATTCGAATACTCGTTCGGTTGTGGAGCTGGTTATTTCCGATATTGTGGCACTTCAGCGTCGGATGCCGGAAAAGAACGCCCAGGTTCACCGCGGCGAGTGGGAAAAGAGCGCTACCGGCTCCCACGAGGTGCGAGGTAAGACCCTGGGCATTATCGGTTATGGCTCAATCGGCACTCAACTCTCGGTTGTTGCCGAAGCTTTGGGCATGAATGTCATCTTTTATGACCTACAGGAACGCTTGGCCATCGGTAATGCAACAAAGTTGAACAGTATGGAGGACGTGCTGCGCAACTCTGATTACATTTCGCTGCATATCGACGGACGCCCCTCCAACAATAACCTCATCGGCGAAAAAGAGTTCGCCATGATGAGAGACGGCGCGGTCTTTATCAACCTGGCACGTGGTCAGGTTGTGGATATTGACGCTCTAGCTGCCGCCCTGGAATCGGGCAAAATTTCTGGTGCCGCCGTGGACACCTATCCGACAGAACCGAAGAAAAATGGTGACCCCTTTGAATCTCCGCTGTTGAAGTACCCGAACACTATTTTGACCCCGCATATTGGTGGCTCCACCCTGGAGGCTCAAGAGAGTATCGGGCATTTTGTTTCCGGAAAGATTGTGGACTATCTGCGCAACGGAGCCACGGATATGAGCATTAACTTCCCGAATATGACTATGGAAGCTCACCAGGATGCCCGCTACCGTATCGCCCTGTTCCACCGGAATGTTCCGGGCGTGTTGGCACGTTTGAATGCGCTTTTTGCCGAGCAGAATGTCAACATTAACGGTCAGCTTCTAGGCACCCAGGGTGAGTATGGTTACGTGCTCGCTGATATTGCTTCCGAACTTCCGATTGAGGTCATTGCAGCGATTCGCGACAGGGAAGAAACTATTCGTTTACGCGTTATGGAGGCTCCACAAGCCTGATATCTGTGCAGCTACAAACGAGGGGACTACCCGCCTGGGTTGCCCCCTCGTTGTGTTGATTCAACTCTGTGAGTTTCAGGAACGAAACTCTGCGATGGCTTTCTCGAAATCTGCCAGCGAGTCAAAGTCAAGATAGACGGATGCGAAACGCAGGTAGGCAACTTCGTCAAGCTCTTTCAAAGGTGCCAGAATCGCCTGGCCGATGAGTTTAGCAGGTATCGGATTTTTCCCGTCCTCTCGGAGACCGTCTTCGACTTTTTGAGCCAGTAGTTGCAGGTCGTCCTCACTTACCGGTCGCCCCTGGCAGGCTTTGCGCACTCCGGAAATAACTTTTTCTCGGGAAAACTGTTCAATAACTCCAGCACGTTTCTTAACAGCAAGCGCCGCGGTCTCCTGGGTGGTGAAGCGTCTGCCGCACTGTCCGCATTCACGTCTCCGGCGAATCACCGCTCCCTCATCGCTGGTACGGGAATCGACCACTCGCGAGTCGGGATAGCGGCAAAATGGGCAACGCATTCTCTCTCCTATGCCTGGTTTTAGTTCTGCTCACAACATAAACCGGGCAGAGGCGCTTCGCAAATCAGGTGCTGCCTTCAAACTGAGATCGAGCACGTCAATGACCCGCGGGCACCATTAACCGCTGCCCGGCAACAACCTGATCGGTTGTGAGACCATTCATCTCTCGTATGGTTTGAAGCGCTTCGGGCAATGGCATACCTGAGTTGAATCCACTCGCCAGCTCGATGAGCGTCTCTCCCGGTTGCACGATAATCTCGGTGGTATACCCGGTATATCCGGGATCATAGACCAGCATGCCGATTCCGACTCCGGCAGCTATTGCGAACGCCATTATCGCAATAACTTTTACCGCTTTGCGTAATGCCGTCACTACTAGCATTCGATAACCGGTTCTCGAATGAGCAGGTTCCGTTAACGGCTGGACAGGGTCCCTGTGTCGCACCTGCGTGTTCATTTGACCTATGTCTTCACGCTGTCGTAGAACTCGGTTTGTTATCTCCCGTTCGCGCAGGTACTCATCATCCACAATCCGCAGATGCGGGACTGCCGATAACGACTGCCCCCCATCTACAGAATCGATACTCTGTACCGGGTATGCCCTGATTGCGCTCACCTGTTCCTCCTTCTGAGAGCCATGTTACGAAGCCTCCACCGAGAGGTTTCGAACATTTGTTCGTTGAACATCTGTATGATACTCTAGTGTTTGTCGGCAACTTCCGCAAGTCCTGATTCCAGTGAAACAGGAACCACCTACATTTTTGAGGAGAGCGTCATGATGAACAGCGACAAGCGTGATTCCGGAACAATGAATCCCGCCGAATTGCGTCCGCGCACCCGCGCGGTCTATGACGCTTTGACCGAGGCTATCCGCACGTTGGGTTATCCTCCGTCGGTTCGGGAATTGGCCGAAACGGTTGGACTGTCATCTCCGGCGACCGTGAAACATCATCTCGACATTTTGGAAAATCTCGGGTATATACATCGCGGTGCCGGACGTTCCAGAGCTATCGAACTGGTAGACATGGAATCACAGCAGACCGAGGGTTCCTCACCGCACATACATCTGGTTCCGGTGTGCGAGAATCCCGAATCCGGCGATTCGGTTTCTGTACCTCTCGTCGGGCAGATTGCGGCGGGCGCGCCCATAACTGCGGAACAACATATCGAGGACAGCTATGCCCTGCCCCGACAGCTCACCGGCAGTGGTGAACTTTTCATGCTGCAGGTTCGCGGAGATTCTATGATAGATGCCGCAATCTGTGACGGAGACTATGTTGTGGTTCGTTCGCAACCTTCCTGCCAGGGCGGCGACATTGTAGCCGCCCTGCTTGATGACGAGGCGACCGTAAAGACACTCTCCTATTCGGACGGCCACCAGTGGCTGCTGCCACAAAACCCTGCCTACGAGCCGATTCTCGGTGACTATGCGACCATCATGGGGCGGGTTGTGACAGTATTGCGAAGCCTCTAGTTCCCCTCTGAAACGCCGGCCACTTTTGCGATTTGCCCAGCTAAGTCTGGGTAGGCTCTACCAACAATTCTGGTTCCCTCATCTAGATAATCTATTTTTTCGACTTCGCCATCTGCGTACATACGGGAGACGAGTTCTCCATGCTCATAGGGAACGACCGTATCTATCGGCACTTTCGGGGCTGGCAACATATCTGCGATAGCATCCCACAGGTCTTCAACACCTTCGCCGGTACGCGCCGAAACAACGACTGCTCGCGGCACCTGAGCACGGATCCTGGCAACCACTTCCGGTGTGGCAATATCGACCTTATTGATGACTATCAGCTCCGGGATGTCGAGCGCTCCCGGAATATCGGCTAGCACATCGTGCACCGCTCGAACCTGGTCGAGCGGATCTGGGTGAGATCCGTCTACAACATGTAGCACCAGATCTGCTTCTGCGATTTCTTCGAGGGTGGAGCGAAAAGCATCAACGAGTTCGTGCGGGAGCCGGGAGACAAAACCGACAGTGTCGGTGAGCGTGAACTCTCGTCCATCAGCGGTGCGAGCTTTCCGAACAGTCGGATCTAGGGTGGCAAAGAGTGCATCGTGTACCAGCACCCCCGCATCTACCATCCGGTTCATCAACGTGGATTTTCCAGCGTTCGTGTAGCCAACTATCGCCACTGACGGCACGTTTTTACGGCGACGGTCATGACGGGAAACCACCCGGGCGGTACGCATGGATTTAATTTGCCGGCGCAGTTTCGATATTCGCTGTCCGATACGACGCCTATCTAGCTCAATTTTGGTTTCCCCAGGGCCGCGAGAACCTATACCTGCACCACCGGCGACACGCCCACCGGCCTGTCGCGACATGGATTCACCCCACCCGCGCAGCCGCGGTAGCAGGTACTGTAGCTGCGCCAACTCGACCTGTGCTTTACCTTCACGAGATTTCGCGTGCTGGGCGAAAATATCGAGTATGAGTACAGTTCGGTCAACAACCTTGATTTTTACTACGTCTTCGAGACCTCGGCGTTGCGAAGCAGACAACTCATCATCGACGATTATGGTGTCCGCCCTGGTTTCTACAGCGATTTGGGCGAGACTGCGGGCTTTCCCGGAACCTATATAGGTTGCTTTATCCGGGGTGTCACGTCGTTGCAGTGCCCCGCCTACAACTGTGGATCCTGCGGTTTCAGCGAGTGCGGCAAGCTCAAAGAGCGACCGTTCGGCGTCTTCCCGAGTGACATCCCCAAAAAGTCCCACGAGCAGCACTTTTTCCAATGCAACTCGACGGTATTCGACATCGGCGACAGCCTCAAGGTCCGATTGCAGACCGGATATGCGAGTCAGCTCCGAACGCTGCCGCCATTCTTCACTTCCGGTGTCGAGATCCCGGTATCCGACCTGACGTTTAGTGTGAGCATCCTCGCGCTGCAAGATACGCGCTATTGTTTCACGTTCTCGATTTACTTCCTGCTCAAAACCAGTTTCTTTCACAATCTCATTTCATCTAGGGTTGAAATATGGTTCAGCATTATTTTAGTTCTTCACCGGCTCCCGAGCCCGGTGAACTGAAAGATTTAACTGCTACTTTGGCGGGGCGGGAGCTGAAGATGGTGACGGCACCGGGCGTGTTTTCTGCTGACCGATTAGATGCGGCAACCGGGGTGCTGTTACGGGCGCTGGAAAAAGAACCGGCACCTGCGGGAACCTGCCTGGATCTGGGATGCGGCTGGGGACCTTTAGCTTTAGCCATGAAGATTAGAGGCGGCGATAACGCCGAGGTTTACGCTGTCGATATCAACGAGCGGGCACGCTACCTGTCGGCCGCTAATGCTAAACGTGCCGGGTTACTCATTAAAGTGGGGTCACCGGAGGAGCTCGCGAACTTGCGCGACATCGATGTGATTTGGTCTAACCCGCCGATTCGGATAGGTAAGGGGGCGCTTCACGAGTTGCTGACGCAGTGGTTCGAACGGCTATCCCCCACCGGGAGCGCATATATGGTTGTCGGAAAAAACCTGGGGGCCGATTCGCTCGCCAAGTGGCTCACCGAGAACGGCTTCCCCACTGAAAGGATCGCTTCGAAACGCGGTTTCCGTATCCTGCGAACCACCCACGATTCAGACCGAATACCTTGAAATGGAAGTCAGTGACCGACCCGCCACTGCCACATTCTGTTGCTTTCGATAGGCCACCAACTCGACAGAAATAACATTAGGCAAAACCAACTCAGCGACCAAAAAACGGAGTTGAACGTACTGGGTTTTGTTCGTTTCTTATGATGTTGCTACTTGCTTGTTTGTGGCGGTAGCGTGTTGTACCAGTGCACCCAGTTCACTGTGGCAAACTCGACATCCATTAATGAAGACCAGGGTTCGCTGTAGAGCAGCTCGGCCTTTGTAGAGTCCGTTCATGGTTTCTGCTAGCGCGTTATCGTAAAAATCGCCCCAATCCCAGTGGAGGGCTTGATCCCGTAATCAGCAAGCTTCTAGTTATACGTAATAGACACGTATTGAGATACGTGATCACCGTGATGAATCCAGTCCATCGAGATCTCCTGTGGCAAGCGCAATCGACTGCTCTAAGGCTTCCAACGGGGGTCTCAGTTATCATCGAGGAGCGGGCAGCCCAGCCCTCAATCTATCTGGCGGGCACGTCACCAAGCCTGTCAAAAAACCAGGAACAAAACCCAGGACGCTTCAAATCCGATCAGACGGCATATTTTGATATTATCTGATGCATTTGAGAGATTTTTTTCTCCATGTCGGTAACCAGTTTGAATTGGGTGCGGGCGCGATCGAGGTTATGCCCGGGACGGTGAACCTTAAAATATTTGTCCCCGTCAATATAATCGG
>JAXDTI010000009.1:0-77228 GCA_034090045.1 Varibaculum sp.
CCGATTATATTGACGGGGACAAATATTTTAAGGTTCACCGTCCCGGGCATAACCTCGATCGCGCCCGCACCCAATTCAAACTGGTTACCGACATGGAGAAAAAAATCTCTCAAATGCATCAGATAATATCAAAATATGCCGAGAAATAGCCTCAGTCACAAATCGGCGCACCGAAACTAGACTCCCGTTACCTTATCGTTATAAGATAGTTAGGAATTGGTTACAGAGTGATTCGTTTTTCACGGAGGCGAGATGCTTCGTTCTTTGATTGTTGCGCCTGGCGTTTTACTGTTGTCGGCGTTGCTTCTGGCCAATGGCACTGCTATTCCGCAGCCGCAATCACCGGCTACCATAGAAGTTTCCCAAATCACACGGGATTTAATTACTGACCAGGTCAATAATCCGGTTGTGGTATCGAGCGTAAATAGCAAACTTGATATTGAGATTATCAGTGCAAAAACTTCTGACCCTTCCGTGACGGCAGACTCGCCGAATGCTTCTGAAAAAACATCAGATATACCTGGTGTTGAGGGTGCTTTATCGCAAGTTCAACAATGCGCGGTTCCGAGCGGAGAATCGAGTTTGCAACCGTGGGTACGACAGGTTCGAACCATGATTAGCGATAACTTCAGTATCACGAATATTGGGGGTTATCGCGCCGGAGATCCGCTGGATCATGGACAGGGTTTGGCGTTGGATGTGATGGTGCCTGTCTCCAGTGCGCTCGGAGATTCTGTAGCTCAATGGGCTATCTCCAATATGGATACCTTGAACATCAAATACGTTATTTGGAAACAGCGTATCTATATGGGTGGCGGGTGGCAACCCATGGAGGATCGTGGATCGGTAACTCAAAACCATTACGATCATGTGCATATCAGTTTCAATACCGGCTCCGGTAAATGTATTTAACGGTATAAGATATTGGAGATAGGCGGTATCTTCGGAGGGTTGACCGAGCGGCCGAAGGAGACGGTCTTGAAAACCGTTGTGGGGTAACCCACCGAGGGTTCGAATCCCTCACCCTCCGCAAATAATTTGGGGACGGAGCTTTTTGCTCCGTCCCCAAAACAATTCGGTTTATTCAGTTCAGCTGTTTTTGAGGGCAGCGAGACGAGCTTCCACCTCGGCGTCCGCCCCGGCGTTACCGAGTTGCGCGAACTGCTCATCGAGGCTGTCGGCAGCGATCTCCGCCTTGCCCTGAGCCATCGCTTCTTCGCGGCGTACCCGCTCCTCGAAACGCCCAATCTCGGAGCTCGGATCCAGGATGTTGATGGAAGCCATCGCATCCTGCACCTGATTTTGAGCCTCCGCGGTCTTAGCCCGCGCCACCAGCGAGTCACGCTTGCCCTTGAGATCCTCAAGCTTCGTCTTCATGGTGTCGAGCCCGGTCTTGAGTTTGTCAACCACCTGCTGCTGCGAAGCAATCATCGGTTCTTGAGCCTTGACCTCGTTCTCGGCTTCAATCTGCTTGGACAGCGCCACGCGAGCCAGATTATCGAATTTCTCTGCCTGTTCCGTGGAGCCGGCTATACGAGCTTTCTCAGCTTCCGCGGACGCGAGTTTAGCCTTCTCGCCCCAAGATTTAGCGGCGGCGCGATCCTCTTCGCAATCCTTCTCAGCCAGACGCAGGTTCCCGATGGTTTGGGCGACCGCAGATTCGGCTTCGGCAATCGAGTTCGTGTAGTCACGAATCAATTGATCCAGCATCTTTTCGGGGTCTTCCGCACGGTCGAGTAATGCATTGATATTGGCTTTCGCGAGCTGCGTGATACGGCCCAGGATAGTCTTCTTTTCGGTCATCATCTGCCTTTCTGATATTATAGGCAACCTGCCTAACAAATCGATTTTATCAAGCCAAACCTGAACAGTGCCTGTGTTTAACCAGATAATTATGTGTATGTAAGTTCAAAGGTTGATGATTTAATCTGTGCTTCAAAAAGATGATCCGCCGAAACCGCTGAAACCGCCGCCGCCGAAGAATCCACCCCCGGAGAATCCACCAAAACCGCCGCCGCTGTGGTTGTTGCCGCCGCCAGAGAGCATACTGCCCATCACACCCCCGATGACGGCACCTACGAAACTGGAATCGGAGTTGGAGATACGGGGCGCGATATTGTCACCGGAGCGGAAAGACACCTCGGATACCCTCGCCGTCGAAATCGCCTTATTTGCGCTTGCTTTAGCTTGCCCGAGCAGAGAGATTCCGGCAGACGTTTCGGTGGCTGCCACCGCTTGTGCCCGCAGTGAACGCGCCTCAGCAATCAGGGCTCGAGCATTCTCATCAACTATGCCGCGACGAGTGCTTATATAGTTATCCGCTTGAGTGATAACCGCGTCAACATCTGCCAGCAAGGCGCTATAGCGCGCCTGTAGCTTTTCTTCGACCTGCCATGTCTCACGCTGCTCAGCGAGCGCGGCATCAAGAGCATCCTCAGCGGTCGCTAAATGTTCGAGGGCTGCCAGCGGATCTCCGCCCCCGCCCTGAGCGTCCTGACCCTCGGCGATTGCGGCTTGTGCGTCAGCCACCAGTGGCGCCAACGCGGCCTGCAGCTCGGTGGCTCGGGCTGCATCAGACAAATCGGAGCTTATGGAGGCGACAGCTGCGGTAAGTCGACCTCTGGAATCGGCTAGTGTCTCACGAGCCTGTTGAATCTGATCGAGTTGAATTATGCTCTGTGTCAACATTCGAGAAGCCAGTTGTGCATAGTGCGCCGCAGCGGTCAGATTACCTTCTGACCAGGATTGATTACCGGAACGGACGGCTTCGCGACCAGCCTCAATCAGATCCCGAGCCTGCTGCGGGTTGTCCTCGATTGACGGGGTTGCAGTGGCAGGAAATTCGGCTTTCAAGGCCTTTAACTCCGCCTCCATCAGCGGGATCTGCTGCTCAGTGTCGTCCAGTTTCGCGGATATGTCTTGCAGATTTGCCTGAGCGTTAGCCTGCTGGTTTTGAGCGGCGGCAACCCGTTCGTGTATGTCGCGCAGACTCTCCCGGGTCTGCCCCGACAACTTGACTATGTTTCCCGCGACCTGTGCTTTTTCATGCGTCTCAGACAAGGAACCCATTTGCTTCAACATCTCGAAAACGCGGTCGCGCTTTGTGCGAGCATCGTCAAGCACCTGCTGGTATTCCCCCGCGGTGTTAGCGCCCAGCGACAGTCTCGTGAACTCGGCTTCTTCCTGTGCTTCTCGCACCAGTGTGTCGAGTTCGGCCGCTGCCAGCGAGGCCTGTTGAATCAGTTCTTCCGGGGTGGCTGGTGGCTCAGCAGTGCCGGTAGCGTCACCATCAGTCTGTTTCTTCTTGCGTGAAAGCGCAGCTAAAACAATCAACACAACTATCACTACGAACCCGATAAAGAGCAGCGGCATGAAAGAGCCGCCGGAACTGGAACTCCCAGTGGAGGAACGCTCGGTATAGGACCTTGCGTAAGCCTCGACAGCCCCATTCCAGTTATCACTGCTCAACTCGCTTTTAACGGCGTTTTGCAGGTTTTCGGCCTGGGAGTTGTCGAGCGCCACTTCGGAGCCTTTACAAAACCCCATGCGACGCTGCTCGGTTGCTACCACCAGCGCCATCGCGTTTTGCCCCACCCCGATATTTGTGAGGGCACCCACACACCACTTGGTCTCGCCGATACCAGAAAAATCGGGAACAAAGAACGCGTAGAGCTCGCCGTCAAGGTCGGATGCCTCGTCAAGTTGGCTACCGGCTGCTTCGGTATTGTTGAGCACACCGGAGGAGTCGTACACTCGCCCGTTAATGTTACCAGGCGGTTCTTCGGCGTGTGCGACCAGCGGCGTGAGGGCAATGAGCATGACCCCCGCTATCGCCCCAAGAATGCTGTGGGTGATGCTGCTCATTACTGTTCCTTTCGCCAGTCGATGTCGGCTGCCGCCAGCCGCGCTGCCTGTAGTGCCTGTTGCCGTGCCTGTTTCAGATAGTGCAGCGCGCGGGCATCGTCGCTGCCGTAATACTGGTCGCATTTGTTGAGCGTGCGGTTTGCTAGCTGCAGCATAGTTCGCGCCGGTATCATGACTGTCCGTAGTTGAGCGGTAATCATTTCGTCGAGTGCCGCCATCATAGACACCAGTGCTTCAAGCTGGTTGTCGAGAGTATCGATGCTTTCTGCGTGCTGCTGCGCCTCGATGTGCGTTGCGAGTCCCTGCACCATTCTCACGGTGCTTTCAGCTTGTTGCAGTCGTTCTTCAGCGCTCCGCGATGCAACTGCACTCTCTGTTTCCTTACCGCTGTTCGCGGCTGCCTGGGCATCGGCGAGATCACTGGGCACCTTGTCGAGTTGTTCGAGGGCGCTGACTACTACTCGGTTAAATGCTCCGGTAAAGTCGGCGAGATTTGCCGGTAGTTTATCGAGAATTGTGTCTGCTTTACCGAGATCGAGTCGGGCCTGATCGGAATGGGTTTTCAGGTCTTGAGCGAGCCTATTGAAGTTGTACTGGATGTGGCGCTGTTGCACATAGCGCTTCACCTCTTCGCGTACTGCCGGTTCGGTGACGGCGAGCTGTTCACGGATTTGGTCGGCGCGGATGTCGCGGGATTGCAGCTGCGCGTTCGCGAGTTCTCTATAGGCATCATTGACCGCATTGTGGAGCTGAGACAGTGCCGCTGTGAGCTCCATCGCGGCACTGCGACCAAAAACCTGGTTGCTGGTTGCGAGGTCTTCGCCGGCGCTACGAGAGAGATTATCTGCGGTGAGCATCTCGGAGAGAAAGTCGGGAGCGGCCGGTACCGGGAATGGGGGAGCGGCCGGTACCGATTCCACAGCGGGAGCGGGTTCGGGTTCCGGTGCGGGAGCGGCCGGTACCGATTCCACAGCGGGAGCGGGTTCCGGTGCAGGTTCGGGTTCCGGTGCGGGAGCGGGTTCCGGTGTAGGTTCCGGTTCCGGCTGTGGAGCTGAGGCGAGTTCGGGTTCAGGAGTTGGCGCCGGTTCAGTTACGGAAGTGAATTCCATTACCGTGTCTGACAGCGCTGCCTTCCCGAATTGGGGCTCGTCCTGTTCAGTGCGGAGCACCGGAACTGCCGGGAGAGCTGGAACATGCGGAAGGTCGTCGGGTTCTCGTTCAGCAGCAGCTTCAGCAGTCTCGGCAGCTGCGATTTTAGCTGGCTTTTCTGCCGCAGCCTTTTCTGTCGCTTCACGTTCAGCAGTCTCGGCAGCAATCCGCGCCTGCTCAGCAGCGTTCCGGCGAGCCTCTTCTTCAGCTCGCTGTTGTTGTCTCGCGGCCTTCGCTGCAGCTTTCGCTTCTGCTTCCTTTGCTGCCTTCTCAGCTGCCAGCTCTTTCTTTGCCTTCGCTTTCGCGGCTTTCGCCGCGGCTTTTGCTTCTGCTTTGCGGCGTTTCTCCTCAGTCTTTCGTTCTTTAGCTTCGTGAGCAGCAGTTTTAGCGTGAGTAACAGGTTTTTTAGTCGAAATGTCTTCAGCGTCGCTAGAGTCGGAACTGCTCTTGCGGGCAGCGGTATTTGCGCGACCACGTTTAACGTACATCCACACTGCAAAAATCAGGATTCCGAGCACCAGAACATTCGCGACAATCAGCAGCACTACCGGCCAATTTGATCCTCCGCGCACCCCGGCCTTTGTGGCACTGTTCCCCAGCTGTTCAGCAAATGATGTGATAGCGGTCGGAATATCGCCCTCGTTGAGATGCGCCAGCAGGTAGTCCCGTGCAAGCGCCGATACGGTGTCCTGGTTCAAAGTCGCTGCCGGTCCGGGCGAAGCCATATAGGCATACTGTGTCGGTCCGGTCAGCAACGACAACATATAGGCCTCGTTCCCGGCTCCCGACATTTCGAGAGCTTTCGTGTTCCAGTCGGGTGCTGACAAGGTACCGAAATCGGCGGGTAGTGCCACATACAGCTCTACACCGCGCCCTTGCAGATCCTTTAGAGTTTTCTCGACTTTTCCGCGATCTTTGCCGAGCTGCCCTTTGGGGTCATAAATCTGGTTTTTGATGACCTGCGGTGTTTCTGCGTTAAACAATCCCGAGCTATTTGCGGCACCCGCGATCGGAGCTACCACCCAGGTGAGCAGCACCGCCAGCGAAACTGTGAGAGCCATGATTGATGCGCGCATACCGCCGCGCGCCGGGGTAATCTGTTGAAAATACATAATCGCCTCGTAACTGCCTGGTGTGGCTGACCCAAAAATATCTTTACTATTATCATAAACGAACAGGTAGAGTATGTAGAGAAAGATGTGTTAAGGAGAGTGACTGTGCCTACCGGGAAAATCAAATGGTTTGACGTCGAACGCGGTTTCGGTTTTATCGGCGCGGACGATGGAACCGAGGTGTTCCTGCACGCCAATCAGCTCGCCGACACGTCCCTCACCCCCAAAGCTGGAATGAAAGTTGAGTTTTCGGTTGCCGACGGTCGCAAGGGGCCGCAGGCAATGGCGGTACAAATTGTGTCAAAGTCTCCCTCGGTTGCGAAAAATAGGCGCCGTAAAGCCCAGGAGATGGTGCCGCTGGTGGAGGATTTGATAAAGCTGCTCGACAGCTCTTCTAACTCGTTGCGTCGGGGACACTACCCGGACAATGGTCGCAAGATTGCGACACTCCTGCGTGCGGTCGCGGAGGATTTCGATGCCTGAACGTCCAGAGTCTCGATCCACATCGCGTAACGCCGACCGGGTTCTGGCTGATGCTGTTGACCAGGCGCGGGAGGCTCTCGCACCGATAGCTCACCCAGACGAGATAGGGGAGTACCTGGGTGTGAGCGCTGATGGTCAGCGGCTCGCCACCCACGCTTTCGACTGCCTGAAAGAGGGATATAGGGGTTGGCGTTGGGTGGTCACCCTGACGCGGGTGCCGCGCTCGCGAAGCGCCACAATCTGTGAGATTGACCTGTTACCGGGCGAGGACTCGCTGCTTGCGCCGCCTTGGGTGCCCTGGGATGAGCGCCTGGAACCCGGAGATGTAGGTCGCGATGACGTGTTGCCCTATCGCGCCGATGATGAGCGGCTCGACCAGTCTTTTGAAGATGTTTCCGAAGATGATATGGATCGGCGTACCGTTGAGGAGCTGGGGCTTGGGCGTGCCCGAGTGTTGAACCGTGCGGGGCGTTCTGAAGCTGCTGAACGCTGGTACAACTCGGCTGCCGGTCCGGTTCGCCGGCGCGGAGGTAAACGCGGAAAGATACCGGCTGAAACTTGCTCCACCTGTGGGTTCATGTTGAAAATGGCGGGGTCTTTTCGCGCTCGCTTCGGGGTTTGCAGCAATGAGTGGTCCCCGGACGACGGTCATGTGGTGTCCCTGGATCACAGCTGCGGTGCCCATTCAGAGACCGACATCGAGCATCGTCCACGCCAGTGGCAGCCGGAGGCGCCGCGTCTGGATGAGAACGACCTGGAACAGGTCGAACTGTAGTTTCAGCATCGAACCATAATTTTGATTCCGGTTATTATTCATGACCGCTGAGGTGTGGGATAATTAGGGTGTCTCGTGAAAAATGCGGGATGTTCCCCCTGGCGCCCGAAAGGGCAGATAGGAAGCAGCGGTCGCAGTGAATGCTAAAACTGAAACCCCCAATGCCGGCAAACTATCCGGTCTGGATAATTTTTTTGAGATAACGAAACGGGGCTCCACGGTCTCCAGCGAGATTCGCGGTGGTCTGGTCACATTTTTTGCGATGGCCTATATTTTGGTCGTCAACCCCTCGATTTTGATTGCGGCTGCTGGCGCGGGCGGGGCTGAGACTATCACCCCCGCCGCTATTGCAGCCGGTACCGCCCTGGTCGGTGGTGTTATGACCATCCTGATGGGTGTGGTTGCCCGGTTCCCGATGGCGCTCGCAGCCGGCATGGGTCTCAACGCCATGGTCTCCTTTACCCTGGTGCTCGGGCCTTTCGGCTTCACCTATGGCGAGGCGATGGGGCTGATTTTCTGGGAGGGTGTTGTTATCACGTTACTGGTAGTGACAGGTTTCCGTGAGGCAGTCTTTCGTGCGGTTCCGCCCCAGCTAAAGGTCGCTATTTCGGTTGGTATCGGTCTGTTCATTACCCTGGTCGGTCTGATTAACGCCGGCGTGATTCGCGCAGGTGGCACCCCGGTGCAGCTCGGTATCGGCGGGTCCTTCTCAGGCTGGCCGATGCTGGTATTCGTGGTGGGCTTACTAATCACGATTGTGCTTTATATGCGTCACGTTCAGGCTGCTATCCTGATTGGCATCATTTCTTCTTCGATACTGGCCGTTATTATCCAGGCTGTAGTCAAGATTCCGTTGATGACCGATGAGACCGGTGCCGTTGTGAATGAGACCGGCTGGACAAAGAACGTGCCGATGCTCAACGGATCCCCGATCCAGCTGCCCGATTTCGCGACTTTCGGTCAGGTCGATATTCTCGGTCCTTTCACTAATGGTCACAACCTGATTTCGGTGCTGCTACTGATCTTCTCACTCATGTTGGCGGACTTCTTTGACACCATGGGCACTATGGTTGGTGTCGCCTCCGCCGGTGACTTGATTGACGAACAGGGCAATATCGAACGCACTCGCGAAATCTTGCTGATTGACTCGCTTTCGGCGTTGGCCGGCGGTTTGGGCGGCGTATCCTCTAACACCTCATACGTTGAATCTACCTCGGGTGTTGGTGCGGGTGCACGTACCGGCCTGTCCTCCGTGGTGGTGGGGGTGTGCTTCCTGCTCTCGATGTTCCTGGCACCGCTGGTGGAACTGGTGCCTGCCGAGGCCGCATCTACGGCGCTGGTGTTCGTCGGGTTCTTGATGATGACTCAGGTTGCCGACATTGACTGGACCGATCCGGAAAACGGCATCCCGGCGTTCCTGGCTATTGCGATGATGCCGTTTGCCTATTCGATTACCGCAGGCATCGGTTTCGGTTGCATAGCGTTCGTGCTGGTGAAGTTGGCTCGTGGAAAAATCAAGGATATTCATCCGCTGATGTGGGTGGTGTCGGTACTGTTCCTGATTTACTTCACCCTGGGTCCGATTCAGGCACTGATTGGCTGATTAAGAAACAAAGCAAAACAGCGGGGCGGTCAAAAAACCGCCCCGCTGTTTTAATTGCGGTCAGCAACCGCTATCTGTGTAAATAGCGACCCGCAGCTATGCAGCTTGAGTAAAAGGTATTTGGGTTTTTCTGCTCATAGCCCCGGGCGTTTCCCGATAGTAACCGAAACCTCACCGGAGTGCGCAAAGAAGTCATTACCTTTATCGTCAACTACGATGAATGCCGGGAAGTTCTCGACTTCGACTTTCCAAATCGCCTCCATGCCGAGCTCCGGGTACTCCAAAACCTCGATGTGTTTGATGCAGTCCTCGGCGAGCTGTGCGGCAGGGCCGCCAATCGAACCGAGATAGAACCCACCGTATTTTTGGCAGGCATCCGTTACCTGTTTAGAGCGGTTGCCTTTCGCTAGCATCACCATCGAGCCGCCGAGGGACTGGAACTCGTCCACATACGGATCCATGCGTGCCGCCGTGGTTGGTCCAAAAGACCCCGAAGGCATACCCTCCGGCGTTTTTGCAGGTCCCGCATAGTATACCGGGTGGTCTTTCATGTACTGCGGCATCCCCTCGCCCCGGTCAATACGTTCCTTAATCTTCGCGTGGGCGATGTCGCGAGCAACAATAATCGTGCCGGTCAGGCTCAGCCTGGTTTTGATCGGATACCTGGAGAGAATCGCACGAATCTCATCCATCGGCAGGTTCAGGTCAATCTCCACTACCTCGTCACCGGGGTTGTGCCCGATCTCCGCCTCGGTGGTTTCGGGAACGAAACGTCCTGGATTGAACTCCAACTGTTCCAGGAAAATACCTTCCGGAGTGATTTTTGCTTTCGCCTGGCGGTCGGCAGAACAGGAAACCGCGATCGCTACCGGCAACGAGGCGCCGTGCCGCGGCAGACGCACCACCCGCACGTCGTGACAGAAATACTTGCCACCGAACTGCGCGCCGATACCGATTTGTCGTGTCATCTCCAACACCTCGTCCTCCATCTGGTGGTCACGGAAACCGTAGCCTTCCTCACCGCCATGATCTGGCAGTTCATCGAGGTAATGAGCGGAGGCATACTTCGCGGTCTTCAACGCATACTCCGCTGAGGTTCCGCCAATAACAATCGCCAAATGGTAGGGGGGACACGCCGCGGTACCCAGGGAACGCACCTTTTCCTCGATAAAGGGCATCATCGAGTCGGGGTTCAAAATCGCTTTCGTCATCTGATACAGGTACGACTTATTCGCTGAGCCGCCGCCCTTGGACATAAATAGGAAGTGGTATTCCAGCTCCTCACCGGGTTTCGTCTCCGCATACAACTCGATTTGTGCCGGCAGGTTCGTTCCGGTGTTTCTCTCCTCATACATGCTCAACGGCGCGTTCTGCGAATAGCGTAGATTGTATTTCTCGTAGGCGTTCTGTACCCCCTGAGACAGCGCCCGCTCATCGGTTCCGGGTGTCAAAACGTGTTGGCCGCGTTCCCCCTTAATAATTGCGGTTCCGGTGTCCTGACACATCGGCAGCACGCCTTCGGCTGCGATATTGGCGTTTCGCAGCAGGGTTTTCGCCACGAAACGGTCATTTGGTGAAGCCTCCGGGTCGTCAATTATTTTCGCCACCTGTTCCAGGTGCGAAGTGCGCAAATAGTGGTTTATGTCATGGAAAGCTGCCTCCGATAGCAGGGTTAGCGCCTCATCCGAAACTTTCAGGAACTGCATCCCATCGGGGCCTGCCACAACCTCAACCCCGTCGGTGCTCAACAGCCGATACTCGGTCTGGTCCGGTCCCAGCGGCAACATGTCCCGATATTTCACTTCACCCATCGTTAACTCCTCGTCGAGTGGAAAAACCTACATATCCAGCCTAGTCTAAGCGTCCACCGCAGGTACGGGGACGGCAAATTGTTCCAAAATGTCTCGATATCGAGTAATCTGGTTTTGAAAGCATTTACTAGGTCATGGTCGCTGTGGATTTCGACCTCACCGTGACCTTTGGAGAAAGGCGAAAGCAATGGCGAAAATCAAGGTACACGGTCCGGTAGTTGAACTTGACGGCGATGAGATGACTCGAATCATCTGGCAGGATATCCGTGAGAAACTCATCAAACCCTATCTCGATGTTGATTTACGCTACTACGACCTGGGAATCCAACATCGAGATGCGACCGATGACCAGGTGACCATCGACGCGGCGAATGCCATTAAGGAACACGGCGTAGGTGTGAAATGCGCGACTATCACTCCCGATGAGGCGCGTGTCGAGGAGTTCGGATTGAAGAAGATGTGGAAGTCGCCCAACGGCACCATCCGTAACATCCTGGGTGGCGTGATTTTCCGCGAACCAATAATCATGAGCAATGTTCCGCGCCTGGTGCCCGGTTGGACAAAACCGATTGTAGTTGCCCGTCACGCTTTCGGGGACCAGTACAAGGCCACTGATTTCAAGGTTCCTGGTGCCGGCACCGTGACCATAACCTGGGTCCCGGAGAACGGCGGAGAGCCGATTCGTCACGAGATTATTCGGATGCCGGAAGCCGGCGGTGTCACCATGGGAATGTATAACTTCAACGATTCGATTCGTGACTTCGCGCACGCGTGTTTCAACTATGCGCTGGATCGTAAATACCCCGTGTACCTGTCCACCAAGAACACGATTTTGAAAGCTTACGATGGTCAGTTCAAGGACATCTTCGCTGAAGTTTACGAGGACGAATACCGCGCCAAGTTTGAGGCAGCAGGGCTGCTTTATGAGCACCGCCTGATTGATGATATGGTAGCCAGCTCGCTGAAGTGGGAAGGTGGCTACATCTGGGCGTGCAAGAACTATGACGGTGACGTACAGTCCGACACCGTGGCACAGGGCTTCGGTTCGCTGGGTCTGATGACCTCGGTACTGATGACCCCCGATGGTCGCACCGTCGAGGCGGAGGCTGCCCACGGCACCGTGACCCGCCACTATCGAGCTTGGCAGCGCGGAGAAAAAACCTCCACCAATCCGATTGCCTCGATATACGCCTGGACTCGCGGACTGGCGCATCGCGGCAAGCTAGACAACACCCCGGAGGTTATCGAGTTCGCTGAGACACTCGAAGATGTCATAATCAAGACTGTCGAGGGCGGCCAGATGACGAAAGACCTGGCGCTGCTGGTAGGAGGGAACGCTCAGTGGCTGTCCTCCGAAGATTTCATGGCAGCGTTGGATGAGAACCTGCAGGCTCGACTGAAGTAGCAGTCGTTTACTTCGCCCTTGAACCGATTTCGTGAATCGATTCGAGGGTGGGCGATAACACCTTTTTTCGTCTTGATACCGGCGACACGACTTGCACCGCCAACTAAATTAGTTGGTAGGGCGAAAAGTTGAGGAGCGGTAATGACAGAAAAAATCGGTGTACTTACTTCCGGCGGTGACGCGCAGGGCATGAACGCGGCGGTCCGGTCGGTGGTGCGGTCTGCCTTAAAAGCCGGAGCCGTACCGTATGCGATTATGGAGGGCTGGCAGGGCGCGATCGACGGTGGCACCGCCATTAAGGAGATGAGCTGGGGGGATGTTTCCTCAATCCTGAACAAGGGCGGTACCGTGATTGGCACCGCACGCAGCCGAGACTTTCGGGAACGCTCCGGCATGAAGATTGCTGCACTGCACCTGCTTGAAGCCGGCATCGACAAAATGATAATCATTGGTGGGGATGGTTCGCTCTCCGGTGCCGATGAGTTCCGGGCTCTGTGGCCCCAGTTTGTTCAGGAGCTACAGGCGGAAGGAAAAATATCTGCCGAGGTTGCCCAACAGCATGGCGAATTGGCGATCGCTGGGATTGTCGGCTCTATCGATAACGACCTGGTCGGCTCAGATATGACTGTCGGAACTGACTCGGCGTTGCACCGTATCCTGACAGCCATTGACGAGCTCAGCTCCACCGCTGCGTCTCACCAGCGGACATTTGTTGTCGAGGTTATGGGTCGTCACTGTGGATACCTGCCGTTGATGGCGGCAGTCGCGGGCGGATGTGACTATGTTTTCATCCCGGAGTTGCCGCCCGCTGACGGTTGGGAGGCCGATTTGGCTGAGACCTTGCGTATCGGTCGCGAAGCGGGGAGACGTGAGTCGATTGTGCTGGTCGCGGAGGGTGCAGTGGATCGGCACGGCGAGAAGATCGATGCCATGCGAGTCGCCGAAGCCTTAAAAGGTCTCACCGAAGAGGATCCGAAAGTAACAATACTGGGACACGTTCAACGTGGCGGTACCCCGAGCGCCTATGACCGCTGGATGCCGACCGTGCTCGGTTTTGCGGCTGTAAATGAGGTGCTCAGCCAAAACGATGACCCGGTGATTCTCGGTGTGCATCATAACCGCTTAACCCGGTTGCCGCTGGTTCCCACAATCGCTAACACCCGAAAAGCGGGGGAACTGATTGCCGAGGGCAAATATAAGGAGGCGGTGCTCTCCCGAGGAGATTCATTCGCCCGCATGATTCGTATAAACGAAGTACTTTCCACTCCGCCGGGTGACACCCAAAACACCCGTTTTGGGGTGCCGGAACTGACCGGCGGGGATCTGGATCGGCTGCCCTCCTGCGACCCGGAGCAGCTTGCGGGTCGCAGGGTCGGCATTATCCATATCGGGGGTTTGGCTCCCGGAATGAATGTGGCTGCCCGGGCGGCGGTGCGTGCCGGCATTTCGATGGGGTTCACGATGCTGGGAATCGGGGATTCTTTCGATGGGCTGATTGACGGTGAGGTTCGTGAACTCGGTTGGGAAGACGTCGAAGGTTGGGGTTTTTCCGGTGGCGCTGAACTGGGTACTCGCCGTGAAATCCCCGACGTCAAAGACTATTACGCAATCGGCAGGGCGATCGAGAACAGCCGCATCGATGCGCTCATGATTATTGGCGGCATCAACGGATATATCGCCATGAAAGAGATGGTGGCTTCACGGGACCGCTATCCGGCCTTTAATATCCCGATACTGTGTGTGCCGGCCTCGATAGACAACAATATGCCGGGCGCGGAGCTCTCTATCGGCGCAGATTCGGCTTTGAATAATGCGGTGTGGGCACTCGACCGTATAAAGGAGTCGGCTGCGGCTTCGCAGCGCTGTTTCGTTGCGGACGCGATGGGACGTAACTGTGGCTACCTGGCGTTCATGTCGGGTTTGGCTGCGGGAGCGGAGCGCGTGTACCTGGATGAGGACGATAACCGCCTTGAGGTTATTTACCAGGATGCGAAACAGATGCGTGCCGCTTTCGAGAAGGGCAGACGCCTGTTCTTAGTGGTTCGTAACGAAAACGCCGGCGGGCTATACGACCGCGAGTTCATGGCGCGCGTTTTCGAACAGGAAGGCGAGGATGTCTATGATGTGCGGCATTCTGCGCTCGGGCATTTGCAGCAGGGTGGTGCACCAAGTCCCTATGACCGGATTTTGGCGACTCGCCTGGTTTTTGACGGAATTGAAGAGCTCGCCAGGCAGGTTGCTACCGGCAGCGCGGATGCCAAATTTATCGGTTTGACCAGCAACGGTATCGAATGTCAGGACGTTTCGGCAATGGATGCCCAAATGGATTGGCAGGTTCGCCGCCCTCGCGATCAATGGTGGATGGAGTTGCAGCCACTGATCCCGGTTGTTTCACTGGCTGAGGACACCACTGACGTGACGGCTCTCGATATTATCGATTGAGAGGCATAACTGATTTGACAGAGCTGACCCCTGCCTCTGAACCGATTGTGGTCATCGGCGAATCAGTTATGGATTTGGTTGTCTCCGGTGACCAGAGTGCTGCCCACCCCGGCGGGTCACCGGCGAATGTTGCTCTCGGGTTGGGACGCCTGCGGGTTCCAGTGTGTTTCCTCACCGAGCTAGGCACAGATGATTACGGTCGCCAAATCTGTGATCACCTGCGCGGTAACGGTGTCCATTTGAGCGTTGCCGAGATTGGTACGACTGCCAGCGCCGCCGCTGTTATCGACCCAGTCACCGGCTCAGCGCACTACGATTTCAAGGTCACTTGGTCGCTCACCTCCGGGCTGCCTGCAGATATTTCCGAGGCTGCGCATCTGCATACCGGCTCAATCGCCTCGGTTATGGAGCCGGGAGCCCGGGTGGTCGCCGATTTGCTGAGCACCTCCCGCAAAACTGCCACAATCAGCTATGACCCGAATGTGCGTCCCTCGCTTATTGTCGATGGTGACGCGGTGCGGCGACGCATCGCGAAGCTGATTGCTCTGGCTGATATCGTGAAATGTTCCGATGAGGACCTGGAGTATATCGCCCCCGGTTTATCTGCTGAACAGGCTGCCCAGTGCTGGCTAGATGACGGAGCGGCACTGGTGGTAATCACCATGGGAGGTTCCGGGGCCCTGCTGGCTGGGCGAGCCGAGACCGTGACTGTTCCGGTGCGAGAGGTGGCGGTGTCAGACACTGTGGGTGCGGGCGACAGCTTCATGTCCGCACTGTTAGCATGGCTGTTCAAGCATGACTATTTGGGGATTGCGAATCGTGTGCGCCTGGCCTCGATTACCGGTGCCGATCTGTGTGCTCTCGGAGATTTTTGCACCCGGGTGGCGGCGGTTACGGTTTCGCGTTCCGGAGCAAATCCGCCCTATCTTGACGAAGTGAGAGCGCCTTTGTGAAACACGGGGTGAGCGGCATTATCGGCATTAACATCGCCTGTGCAGCATGATAGATGTCGGGTTTCCCCGGCCAGGTTGCGGCATTCGGCAGGTTGTTTTCGTCAAGTTCATGTCGCCAGTGACCAGGCTGCTCAATCAGGAAGTGACGCGCGTATTCACACAGTTCAACGAGCAGTCGTTCACATTCGTTTGTGCGTGACGTATCGCCGATTTGCTGGAAGTAGCGGGCAAAAACGGCAGCAGCGTCAATCCCCTCACAGATCGTCCAATGCATCCGTTGCCGCACCACCGGTTTCCCGGAAAAATCGGTTGTATAGACAATGCCGGGAGCCTGCCCGTTAGCTCCGCTGCTCCACCCGTCACTCACGGCGCGACTAAACACTTTATAGGCTATCTCGGGCAGGTGGGTCCAAGACTGCACCGGGTATTGTGCTTCAGACAGTATCCCGGTTCGGGTCTGAGACGGCAGGGCAGCTATCGCCGCCCACGTTTGCAGTGCCAAACGGGACCATTCCAAACCATGTCCCGGTGTCGCCCCGAAAGGGCGGAAGGGGTCGGCGGGGCGCTCGCGGTTATAGTCGGGCAGGAATTCCCAGTCCCTCGTGAAATGCTCACCGATTCGCCACGACAGCTTTTCTGACTGCGTAAATATGAACCGTATGACACCGAGGCTGCGGGAGAGCCACCGAGTTTCGGCACTCACATCCCAGGCTGCCAGCATCGCCTCCACGGTGTGCATATTCGCATTCGCGCCCCGGTAGTCCTCGGTTTCGGTAAACTCTCGGTTCCAGGATTCCCTGGTCAAGCCAACAGTAGTATCCCAAAAGTGTTCCTCGTGAGCCGCAATCGCTCGCCGATACAGTTGCTCTGCCCCCGCAATCCCAGCCAGTCGTCCCGAACATGCCGCTAACAGCACGAACGCGTGAGCGTATCCTTCTTTGCGTTCGCCACTTTCTGGAATCGGGGTGCCGAAGCCGTCTAGCGCGGAGTAGAACCCGCCGAAATCAGGGTCGTAAAATAACTGATTCAACGCCTGGATGCCGTACTCGGCAAGTTCTTTGCCTCGTGTGCTTCCTAGCTCAGCGGCGAGAGCAAAAACGTGAGTCATTCGACAGTTGATCCACAGTTGCCGCCCTGCGGCTTCATCGACCTCTCCGTCGGCATCGAGACTACCAAACCCCACCGATGTTTTAGCTCTGGCACCAAAATCGCACAGTGCCGCAAATTCTGCACGTGCCCACTTGGAGTCGTTTGCGCTAAAGGGAGAATAATCAACCATTTCCTGATATCCTCCTTTATCTCTCATTCCTGTTCATGCTGCTTTCGGGCGGCTGGTAGTTTCAACGCATCGAAAATGCTGCCTCCAAAATATCGCAAAAATCACTGGAAATTATTTAAAATTGAGCTATCTCGTCGAGGTTGACGAGTGCGCGTCTGGAGGTGTTCCTCGCGGGCGGCTCGCACACGGTGCGATAAAGAAAATAGATAGGAGTACAAATGCGCAAAGTATTCGCAGGTATTGCTGCTGCATCCCTGGCGTTGACGCTTGGTGCGTGTGGTGCGACCGGTGGTGATGACAAGGCTGCTGGTGGCAGCGAAGTCGATGTCGTTACCTGGTGGTCCGCTGGTTCCGAAAAAGAAGGCCTGGCGGCGTTACAGAAGGTCTTTGAAGAGCAGAATCCGGATATCAAGTTTGTTAACGCTGCGGTTTCTGGTGGTGCCGGTTCGCAGGCGAAACAGAAGCTCGCTGCTGACCTCGCTGCCAAGAACCCGCCGGACACCTACCAGTCTCATGCCGGTGCCGAGCTGTCGGCTGACATCGAGGCAGGGTACCTCGAAGATGTCTCTGGACTCTATGATGAGTTCAAGCTGCGTGATGCTTTCCCGAAAGACCTGATCGATCGTTTGACGGTTGACGGAAAGATCTACTCGGTGCCGTCCAATATCCACCGAGCCAATGTGGTGTGGGTTGCGGCTGCTCCGCTGGAAAAAGCCGGTATTGATCCCTCGAAAGCTCCCGCAGATATTGATGCCTGGCTCGCTGACCTCCAGAAGTTGAAGGACTCTGGTGTGGAGTATCCGCTCGGTGTTGGTATGGCCTGGACCCAGCTGGAACTCTTGGAATCCGTGCTGATCGCTGACCTGGGTGCCGAGGACTACACGAAGCTGATGAATGGCGAGATTAAGTGGGATGACGCGAAGGTTACGCCCGCGTTCGAGCACTTCGACAAACTGATGAAGTTCGCTGACAAGTCTCTCTTTACCGAGGACTGGGAACCGGCTATGAAAGGTGTCATCAATAATGACGGTACCCAGGCATACTCGGTGATGGGCGACTGGACGCCGCCGGCATTCGATGGCGCAGGCAAGGTTTACAAGAAGGACTACTATGCCTGGCCGGTTCCGGGTAACGAGGGTGTATATGATTTCCTCGCTGACTCTTTCACGCTACCGGTTGGCGCCAAGCATGCTGACGGCACAAAGGCCTGGTTGCAAACCATCTCCTCGAAGGACGGTCAGATTGCTTTCAACTCTATTAAGGGTTCGATTCCGGCTCGTTCCGACCTGACGGATGCGGATCTGGAGAAGTTCTCCGAGTATCAGAAAGACGCGATGAAGTCCTTCAAGGAGGACACTATCGTTTCTTCTATCGCCCATGGCGCGGCGCTTCCTGCGACCGTGACCTCCGCGATGAATGATGCCCTGGGTAAGTACACCTCCGGCACAACGGATGTTGCTGGGCTGCAGAAAGATTTTGCTGCCGCAGCGACTAAGTAAATAGAGCTGTGCGGCAGGCGGCCTCGGTTGCCTGCCGCACACATTTTCCCTTTTCTCTTACTAAGGATTAATCGTGAGTGATACGGCAACGCAGCCGACAGTAGCGAAGCGGCACCGCCGCAAAAAAACTATTAAGGACTGGGGTCCCCCGCTGCTGCTCATTTCTCCCTCCCTGGTTCTGGTTGCCTTTTTTGTTTACGGCCTGATCGGCACAAATATCTATACCTCGCTGTTGAATAACCACACGCCAGCACAGGTCAGCGGGATAGAGCCGGTGCATTTTGTCGGCCTGGATAACTTCGTGAAGCTCTTCCAGGATCCGGACTTCATCTGGTCGCTGCGCAACCTCATTATCTTCACGGTTGTTTTTTTGGCTGGCACCATGTTCTTTGGGTTCCTACTGGCTTGGCTAATGGAGAAACCTATCAGGGGTGACGGCTTTTTCCGAGCCGTGTATATGTTCCCGATGGCTGTTTCTTTTATCGCCTCCGGTGTGGTGTGGCGCTGGATGCTCAACTCCGGTACCGGCGATAACGCTTCCGGTCTTAACCGACTATTCCAGAGTATGCATCTCGGGTTTTTAGAAAACGAGTGGATTGGGTCGATGAAATGGGGCATCCTGGCGATTGCGGTGCCAGCAATCTGGCAGCTCAGCGGCTATATAATGGCACTGTTCCTGGCAGGTTTCCGAGGTATTCCCGATGACTTACGTGAGGCTGCGCGGGTGGATGGGGCAACCGAGTGGAAGATGTACCGGCACATCATATTCCCTCAGCTTGCGCCGGTAGCGCTCTCCGCAGTGATTATTGTCGGTCATATGTCGCTGAAGTCTTTCGACCTGATTATGGCTATCACTTCACAAAACTGGTATCAAACTATGGTTCCGGCAATCGAAATGTACAACTCTATGACGGTGTCTGACTATTCAACTGCCGCCGCAATCGGCACAGTGCTGCTCTTAATCGTGGCAATCTTGGTGGTCCCGTATCTGATATTTGATGCGCGCAAACAGAGGGGACGTTGATTATGGCATCCAGCAAAGCCGCCCTGCGTGCCGAAGAACGCGAAAGAAAAGCAAAGGCGATAGCGCTCGCCAAAGAGATGAAAGCACAGAACCCGAGACGCCGCGGTCTGAATGATGAGCGACCGGTTACGAAAGGTGCTCGATACCTGATTATGCTGTTGATTCTCACTATTATTCTGTTGCCGGTCTACGTCCTGATTGTCACCTCCTTTAAAAACGGTGCTGAGGTTTCCCCACAGACCGCGTGGGCGCTGCCGAAAAACTGGGATGCAACAAACTGGGTAAACGCCTGGAACTCGCTATCCGGCGGTCTGGTTCGTTCGCTCTCCCTGGTGATTCCCTCCTCGATTATTTCGGCGATGCTCGGTTCAGCGAACGGTTTCGTGCTATCGCGTTGGCGTTTCCCAGGCGCAAACGTTGTGTTCACCCTGATTCTCTTCGGTATGTTTATCCCCTACCAGGTAGTCATGATCCCGATGATGAAGATCGTGGTGGGAGCCGGTGCGGCACTGGGGGTCACGCCTTTCGGTATCCCGACACTGATTGTGATGCACGTGGTCTACGGCATCCCGATTTGTACGCTGATTTTCCGCAACTATTATGAGTCTGTTCCGATGGATTTGATTGAGGCGGCGAAAGTTGATGGTGCCGGAATGATTCGCACCTATTTCTCGGTGGTGATTCCAATCTCGGTTACCTCTTTCGTGGTGGTTATCATCTGGCAGTTCACCCAGGCATGGAACGACTTCCTGTTCGCCTTGTTCTTCGGCGGTTCTTCCCAGACCGGGCCGGTTACGCTGGCCTTGAACGAGCTGGCTCACGGATCGGTTATGGCAGACTACGGCGGCTCAATGGCTGGCGCTCTAATCGCGTCTTTCCCGACCCTGCTGGTTTATATTTTCCTCGGCAAATACTTTGTTTCCGGGATGATGTCGGGTTCGGTGAAAGGCTGAGCCCACACACATTTAGTTTCCGGCGGTTGATATGGTTGTGTGGTACAGGTATTGTCGCGAGGAGAGCAGATGAACCCCACCGAAACCGTCGCCTGGCGGAAACTAGCTGAGCTGGCTAAAACCTATAAACCCGATATGCGGGCAGCTTTTGACACTGATCCGGGACGCGCCGAGCACTATACTTTTGAGGCAGCTGACCTGCGTATTGACCTGTCAAAGAACCTGGTTGACGAAGAGATTGTGAACTGGCTGCTGCAGCTGGTTGAACAGACAGGTCTCGCCGAGTTACGGGAGCAGATGTTTAACGGCGCTCACATAAACACCAGCGAGGATCGCGCGGTGCTCCATACCGCACTACGCCTACCCGTGGGTTCGGAACTGGTGGTTGACGGTCAGGACGTGGTCGCCGACGTGCATACGGAACTTGCGAAAATGTATCGGCTGGTCGAGCAGGTGCGTTCCGGCGAGTGGGTGGGTGTCACCGGTCAGCGTATTGAAACGGTGGTGAACATCGGTATAGGCGGCTCCGACCTCGGCCCGGTTATGGCCTATGAAGCCCTGAAGCCCTATCGTCAAGAAGGGCTGGAATGTCGTTTCATCAGCAACGTTGACCCCAGCGATCTGAGGGAAAAAACCGCTGACCTGGATCCGGAGACCACCCTGTTTATCGTTTCATCAAAGACCTTTACCACCTTGGAGACGATAACTAACGCACGTGGGGCGCGATCCTGGTTGCTGAGGGAACTGGTGTCTGCCGGTGCGATAGCCGACACCGATCAGGGGCGTGCAGCAGCTGTGGCGAAACACTTTATGGCGGTGTCCACCAACCTGGAAAAGGTCGCCGAATTTGGCATAAACACCGATAATGTCGTCGGTTTTTGGAACTGGGTTGGGGGACGCTATTCCCTGGATTCCGCTATCGGCACCTCGCTGGCTATAGCGATCGGTCAGGAGCGTTTCACCGAGTTCTTGTCCGGATATCACGCAATCGATGATTATTTCCGCAACACCCACGATGCCGAAAACGCCGTCACCTGGATGGGCATGATTAATGTGTGGTACCGGAACTTTCTCGGTTATGCGACACACGCCGTGGTGCCCTATGACCAGTATCTGCATCGCCTACCCGCTTTTTTGCAGCAGCTCACCATGGAATCCAATGGTAAACGGGTGCGCGCCGACGGTTCCGAAGTTGATTACCCGACCGGCGAGGTGTTTTTTGGTGAACCGGGCACGAACGGACAGCATGCCTTCTTCCAACTAATTCACCAGGGAACCAGCCCAATCCCGACCGATTTCATCGCTTTTGCGAACCCGGTTTGGCCGATAAAAGACGGTGACACTGACCAGCACGAGCTGCTGCTAGCAAACTTCATGGCACAATCCCGCGCCTTAGCGTTCGGTAAAACCGCTGATGAGGTACGTGCTGAGGGGACACCTGAGGCAATAGTGCCGGCGCGAGTGTTCACCGGTAACCGGCCTTCAACCTCGATTATGGGGCCGGAACTTTCCCCGAAAGTACTCGGCGAGTTGATTGCGCTCTATGAGCACGTCACCTTTGTGGAGGGTGCGCTGTGGGGTATCAACTCTTTTGACCAGTGGGGTGTGGAGCTGGGCAAGGTTTTGGCGCTACAGCTCATCCCGGCGATAGCAGGTGATGAGACGGTGATTGCCGAGCAGGATTCTTCCACTCGGGGAATGATCTACTACTATCGGGACCATCGCCGCTAAAACAAAAACTCTCGATTTCGAGAAATCTTCCGGCAAACCCCTATAAACCTCCCGGTTTGGAACTATGCTGGGAGTGGAGGTTAACCCCCGGTCGGCTGCGTGGCCGACCAGTTCCTAACAGAGGAGAGAAAATGACTAAAACACCAGTAACTGTGACCGTCACCGGCGCTGCCGGCAATATCGGCTACGCGCTGCTGTTCCGCATCGCCGAGGGGGCGATGCTCGGCCCTGACCAGCCGGTTATCCTGAATATGCTGGAGATCACTCCGGCTCTTGGTGCCGCTGAGGGCACCGCTATGGAACTCGATGACTGCGCGTTCCCGCTGCTAGCCGGCGTCAACATCACTGACGACCCGAATGTGGCTTTCGACGGTTGTAACTACGGTCTGCTGGTGGGTGCGCGACCGCGCGGCAAAGGTATGGAGCGTGCCGACCTGATTTCTGCTAACGGCGGTATCTTCGGTCCGCAGGGTAAAGCGATCAACGACAAAGCAGCCGATGATGTGCGCGTGGTGGTGGTTGGTAACCCGGCTAATACCAACGCATACATCTGTCAACAATCCGCTCCGGACGTTCCGGCTGACCGCTTCACCGCGATGATGCGCCTGGATCATAACCGCGCGATTTCATCGCTGGCGCAAAAGACCGGCGCGACTGTCTCTGACATCCTGCACATGGTTGTCTGGGGCAACCACTCCGCTGATCAGTACCCGGATATTTCCTATGCCACCGTAAAGGGTCAGGCCGCAACCGAACTGGTTGACGAGGAATGGTTGGATGGGCATTTCGTACCGAAGGTCGCCCAGCGTGGTGCCGCCATTATCGAGGCTCGTGGTGCCTCCTCGGCCGCTTCTGCCGCGAATGCTGCCATCGACCACATGCGTTCCTGGGCGTTGGGAACCCCTGCCGATGACTGGACTACCATGGCTGTTCCCAGCCGTGGCGAGTACGGCATCCGGGAGGGTCTGATTTACGGTGTTCCGGTGACCTGCGCGAATGGTGAGTACACTCGTGTTGAAGGTCTGGAGGTTTCCGAAAAGACTCAACAGCAGATCCTCCGCAACGCTGAGAAAGCCTGGGAAGAGATCGAGACCGTGAAGTCGCTCGGCATTCTCTGATTCGCTAATACAACCCCTTTTTAAGGAACGGGGATGGGCATTCGTGCCCGTCCCCGTTTCGTGTGTCAGGTTACCTATAAAATATAGGGGTGAGTGAAAAACCTGTTCTAGTTATCGACATGGGTGCCCAGTATGCACAGTTGATTGCCCGTCGCGTCCGTGAAGCCCATATTTATTCCGAAATCGTCCCGCATTCAATGCCGGTAGCCGAAATTTTGGCTAAAAAGCCGGCCGCCATCATCATTTCCGGCGGTCCGGCTTCCGTGTATGCTGAGGGTGCGCCCAGTATCGACCCGGCAATTTTTGATGCCGGTGTGCCGGTGCTCGGCATCTGTTACGGATTCCAGTTAATGGCCCAGAAACTGGGCGGCGAGGTTGGACACACCGGCACCCGTGAATACGGGCACACCAACGTCCGCTTCGCCGGATCTAACCCCGGAACTCTGCTCGCAGATACACCTGATGAACAGGTCGTATGGATGTCACACGGGGATTGTGTACGGCGAGCACCGGAGGGGTTCACGGTTACCGCCAGTACCGAACAGACCCCGGTTGCGGCTTTCGAGAACTCCCAGCGTAGCCTCTATGGCTTACAGTGGCATCCGGAGGTTCGCCACAGCCAACACGGACAGCGGGAACTTGAAAACTTTCTGTATACAGGTGCCGGTCTCGCTCCCACCTGGAACGCTGATTCGATTATTGATTCGCAGGTTGCAGCGATTCGTGAACAGGTCGGTTCGGCACGCGTGATCTGTGGCTTGAGCGGCGGGGTGGATTCTTCGGTGGCTGCAGCTCTGGTTCATCGGGCAATCGGCGATCAGCTCACCTGTATTTTCGTTGATCACGGGCTGTTGCGTGCCGGAGAGCGGGAACAGGTGGAGCGCGACTACGCGACCTCCACCGGCATCCGGATCGTCACGGTTGACGAATCTGAGCGGTTTCTCACCGCGCTCGCGGGAGTTTCCGAGCCGGAAACTAAACGCAAGATTATCGGCAGAGAGTTTATCCGATCCTTTGAGGCTGCCCAACGCAGATTGATCGCAGATACCGCAGACAAAGCAGAGCCGATAAAGTTCCTGGTGCAGGGGACTTTATATCCGGACGTGGTGGAGTCCGGTGGTGGAGATGGCGCAGCGAATATCAAGAGCCACCACAATGTTGGTGGACTTCCTGAGGATCTGGATTTCGAGTTGATTGAGCCGCTACGCACCCTGTTCAAAGATGAGGTTCGCGAGATTGGTTTGGCTCTCGGTGTGCCGCAACAGATTGTTTGGCGTCAGCCTTTCCCCGGCCCCGGCTTGGCGATCCGGATTATTGGTGAAGTGAATAAGGAGCGGCTGAGTATCCTGCGGGCAGCGGATGCGATTGTGCGCGAGGAACTGACCGCTGCCGGTTTGGATCGCGACATTTGGCAGTGCCCGGTAGTGCTATTGGCAGATGTTCGCTCCGTCGGGGTGCAAGGCGATGGGCGAACCTATGGACATCCGATTGTGCTGCGTCCAGTGAGCAGCGAGGATGCCATGACCGCGGACTGGTCAAGGCTGCCCTACGACGTGCTATCGCGGATTTCTAATCGCATCACCAACTCGGTTGAGGAGATTAACCGAGTGGTTCTGGACTGCACTTCGAAGCCGCCGGGAACCATTGAGTGGGAATAGCCTGAGAGGCTCACCCATGTCGAAGCGTAAACCAAAGTATTGGCCGCCGGTTCCCGAGCCTTTGACCGCTCCGGTCGTTGATAACCACACCCACCTGGCACTGCGACCCGAGCAGATTCCCTCACCTCAGGGGGAGCGGCTGTCGGTAACTGAACAGCTCGCTCGCGCCGTACAGGTGGGTGTTCGGGCGGTGATTTCCAGCGGCTGCCAGTTCGACGAGTTGGCTGGAACCGTGAGTCTCGCTCTCGATATTAAAGGCTCACAGATTGAGTTACCGCAAGTTTATGCGGCGCTCGCGATTCACCCGAACGAGGCGGCGCTTCATCGGGGCATATCTGATCCCAGTCCTGACGGGTTGACACCGGAGCTGGAGCCGCGCCATCGGACTTCACTGGAGGACGCGGTAGCCGAGGTGGGGCGATTGGCTCTCGAAAACCCCGGGGTTGTGGTGGCGATAGGGGAGAGCGGCCTGGATTACTACCGTACTGCTGATATTGGACGTCTCGCCCAAATCGAATCCTTTAAAATGCATATTGAGTTGGCTAAACAACTTGATTTGCCGCTTCAGATTCATGACCGGGATGCGCACTCCGACACGGTGGCGACACTGCTGGAAGTGGGAGCACCACAGCGCACAGTGTTTCACTGTTTCTCCGGAGATGTCGAGCTGGCTGAGGTGCTTGCCGAACATGGCTGGTATGCGTCCTTTGCCGGTCCGGTATCCTATCCGGCGAACACTGTGTTGCGGGAAGCGTTGCGTGCAATGCCACCGGAACTGGTGTTGGTGGAGACCGATGCCCCATACTTGAGCGCTCAAACTTGGCGGGGTTTCCCGAATGCGAGTTATCTCATCGCCTATACCGTGCGTTCAATCGCCGAGACCCTGGAAATGCCGGAGCGAGAAACCTGCGAAATGCTGCAGTTAAACACCGTTTCTCTTTACGGTTTGAACATTCTTTAGGGTATGGTGGTTGTTTTTGCCCCGGTGGTATAAAAAAGTGATTTACAACAAAAAAGTAGTGTTAATATAACGATTCGGTTAAGATTGTGTGCAGTTGAATGTGGTAATGCTGAGAGGTCGTTAGATGAACGCTATCAATGCCGTAAAAAACAGCACCTTTGCAGCGTGGCTGCGCGGAGAACACGAACTCACTGGTCGTCAGGTTCTGGTGGGTGCTGTCGCGGCTGCCGGATTGCTGGTACTGACAGCCGGAACCGCAACCGCCGTATCATATAACACGGTTACCGTCTCGATTGATGGTGCTACCAGGCAGATATCCGGTTTTGAACGAAATGTTGGTCAGTTACTTGCTGCCAACCAAATTAAAATCGGGCCAAATGACCTGGTGGAACCAGCACAGAATGTATCACCTGCCGCAATTAGTGAGATTCGGATTTCGCGTGCTGAACCGGTTGCCGTAATCGAAAACGGACGCCTCACCCAACGATGGGTGTCTCGTACCGAAGCCGGCAAAGTCCCTGCCGCTGATACGGCTATTGCCCTTGGAGTTTCCCGGGGCACATCAGTGGCAGACACCGCGATTCCGGCATCCAAGCTTATTACCGTTAAACATGATGGTACTAGCACAAACCTTGGAGTACCGGAGACTGTGCAAAGCGCCGATGAGCTGATCAACACAGCCGGGATCGAATTGGAGCCGTTAGACCAGGTAAAGGTCGTTGAGGATGTTGATGGCACCACAATCACTGTGGAGCGGGTTGAGCGTGTCGCGCAGGTGGAGGAAAAAACCGTCGCTCACGAGGTGAAAACAATCGAAAACGACGAGCTTGTCAAAGGAAAGACTAGAGTAAAGACCCCCGGTAGAGACGGTAAGAAGCGGGTGTCAACCTTTGTGGAAAAGATTGATGGTGAGGTTGTACACAGCTCCGAGCCGGTTTCGCAGGAGATTGAGAAACCCGTCACCGAGGTGGTTGAGGTCGGTACCAAAGAATCCAGCGAAGTTACCTCAAGTGAACGGCTGGATTCCAATAATGTCACCCAGGATAAAACCGAGCTGATGGCACAGGCGGGAATCAGTGAGGGAGACTACGGCTATGTGGATTACATCATCAACCGGGAGTCCGGGTGGAACGCCAACGCGATTAATTCATCTTCCGGTGCCTGTGGTTTGCCGCAGGCTTTGCCTTGCTCAAAAATCGGTTCGGACTGGAACAACCCGGTTACCGCATTGAAGTGGGCAAACGGGTATGCGGTTGGACGTTACGGCTCCTGGGCGAGTGCCTATAATGCGTGGCGCGCCCAAAACTGGTGGTAGGCGCTATAGGTTTTTAAGTGAGTGATGTCAGGTTGTTGGGTGCCCGCGAGCTCAGAGAAATCGCTGCCCGGCTGGATTTGCGTCCCACAAAAAAACTAGGTCAAAACTTTGTCCATGACCCCGCAACAGTACGGCGTATCGCGAAACTCGCTAATCTGTATCCCGAGCAGCACGTTCTCGAAGTAGGCCCCGGTTTAGGTTCATTAACGTTGGCGCTGCTGGAGGCCGGCGCTGCCGTCACCGCAATCGAAATTGACCCGCTGCTGGCACAACAACTGCCCGCAACTGTCACTTCTCATGCCCCTGGTCGTCCTTTTCGAGTGTTAAATGCTGACGCGTTGCTCATAGATTCACCAACCCGACTATCCGAGGCAGTGAACGCGCCCGCAGTTCAAAACCCGGCACCGTTCAAGAAAGCTCCGACTGCTTTGGTGGCGAACCTGCCCTATAACGTGGCGGTTCCCATTTTGTTGCATTTGCTCGCGACTTTCCCGAACCTGGAATCGGTACTGGTAATGGTGCAATCAGAGGTCGCGAAGCGACTTTGCGCTCTCCCCGGTAGCAGGGTCTATGGCGTGCCATCGGCAAAACTCGCCTGGTATGGTCAGGCACGAATCGCCGGAGCTGTCTCGCGAAGTGTGTTTTGGCCGGTCCCTGGAGTTGATTCTGAGCTAGTGTCACTGCAGGTTGAGAAATGTTTCCCGGAATCCCTCCGAGAATCGGTTTTCGCCGCAATTGACAGGGCCTTTTCGGCGCGGCGAAAAACCCTGCGTGCACTGTTTCGTGGGGATGCCGCTGCAACAGCCAGCGGCATCGACCTGTCACGGCGCGGTGAAACCCTCAACATTGCTCAGTTTGTGCAGCTGGTCGGCGGCACTGTCCCCGCCGAGCCCCGTACCGCCATAGCTACAGCACCCGGAAAAGTGAACCTTTACTTGCGTTCCGGTCTGCCCGACGAGCGGGGATACCATCCGCTCACCACGGTTTTTGCCGAAGTTAATCTGCGTGAAACAGTGCGGGTTCGGCTCGGCGAAACGACCGGGTTCACGGTTCAAATAACCGCTGACAGAATCGAGGTTCCCGAGGAGCTATCACGGCTGCCAGTGGAAAAAAACCTGGCAGTACGGGCGTTACGTACGCTCGGAATATCCGGTGCCAACATTGAGATAACGAAGCAGGTTCCGGTTGCTGGCGGTATGGCTGGCGGCTCTGCAGATGCGGCTGCGACACTGCTAGCCGGCAGTAAACTCATGTCCCTGCCCGAGGATGCGGATACTCTCCACAACCTGGCTCGCGGTCTCGGCGCAGACGTGCCTTTCGGGTTGCTCGGCGGAATAGCTATAGGTGCCGGATACGGCGATAAACTACGCAAACTGCGTGATTCTTCACCGTACCATTGGGTATTTGTGGTAACCGAAAGGGGACTGTCCACTCCAGCAGTATTCTCTGAACTCGATCGGATGCGCACCGCTGGGGAGGTGTCAAACCCCGGGTTTGGCTGGGACGGAGAGCCCACGGAACTGATTGCCGCACTCACCGATGGTAATCCGGAGAGGCTGGCGCCCCTTCTCCACAATGATCTGCAGGCGGCTGCCGTATCGTTACGTCCGGAACTGGCTGATACTCTCTCGGCTGTGGAGGCTGCCGGTGCTTTGCGAGCCATAGTATCCGGTTCTGGACCTACAGTTGCGGGGCTGTGTCGGGATGAAGAACAGGCCGTGAAGGTCGCGGAAGTGTTGCGGCAGCAAGGGTACCGGGTGATTTCCGCATGAGTTTCCTGACGGGTATCCAGGACGGAGCTGTGACGCTCGGGCCGCGAGAGGTACTTGCCGGTGTCACTATCGGTATCGAGGATGGTCAACGCATAGGTGTTCTCGGATCGAATGGTGCCGGGAAAACTACTCTCATAAGGGCGCTCGCAAAGACCCAGGAATTGAGCACCGGGAGTGTTCGACGTACAGCCGGTGTGCGAATAGCCCTGCTTGACCAACGCGACTTAACTGATTCGGAGACGACTGTTCGCCAACTCGTCTATGGTAATCGGCCCGAATACGAGTGGAAGTCCGATGCCGGTTTGCGGGCTATCCGATCCGGGCTGCTTCCTGAAATTGAGCTATCTTCGCGACTGGGGGAACTCTCTGGTGGGCAGCGTCGCCGTGCCCATCTCGCAGCTCAGCTCAGTAAACCCGCCGAAATACTGTTCCTGGATGAGCCAACCAACCACCTCGATATTGCGGGAGTAAACTGGCTGGCAAAATACCTTAACAACCGGTTTTCGGGTCGCGGTGCACTGGTGGTTGTCACCCACGACCGATGGTTTTTAGATGCGGTTTGTGAAGAAATATGGGAGGTGCTGCCTGCCGTTGACCCCGGTAAAGGTCAAGCCCAAACACCTGGACATGTTGAGAGTTATCCCGGCTCATATTCCGCTTATGTACTGGCCAGGGCAGAGCGCGCCCGGGTGGCGGAGCTGCGAGCAGAGAAACGCGAAAATATGTTGCGCAAGGAACTGGCGTGGCTTCGACGAGGCGCACCGGCACGCACCTCGAAACCCAGGTTTCGTATTGATGCCGCTGAAACCTTGATAGCTGATGTTCCACCGCCGCGTGATTCGGTGGCGCTGGCAAAAATTGTTACCGCTCGTCAGGGCAAACGTGTCGTTGAACTCGTCAATGTTTCCGCAGGTTACGGCGGTGAAGCGGTGCTGCATGACGTGACTTTGCGGCTCTCCCCAGGTCAGCGTCTCGGTATCGTTGGCGGCAACGGAGCCGGTAAATCGACACTGGTGCGACTGCTGGCGGGAACGCTGCAGCCGAGTGCGGGATACCGGCTGCAGGGTAAAACCGTGATTATTGGGCACCTGGATCAGGGGTCTGTGAACCTGAAACCGGTAGAGCACCTTCGGGTGATGGAGGCAATCCGAGAAGTTGCGGACTATATTGAGACAGCCGATGGGCAGTTGAGCGCCAACCAGGTAGCCAGAATGCTCGGTTTCACCGGGGAGCGCGCCTGGACACCGGTTACGAACCTCTCCGGCGGGGAACGTCGGCGACTGCATCTGATTCGGGTGCTGATGAGTCGGCCAAACCTGCTGATTTTGGATGAGCCAACAAACGACCTTGATACCGATACTTTGGCGGCGCTAGAAGACCTGCTTGATTCCTATCCCGCTACCCTGGTGATTGTTTCGCACGACAGGTATTTGCTGGAGCGAACCACCGACGATATGTGTGTGGTTACCGCCGCCGGTGAAGTGCGGAACCTGCCCGGCGGTATCGAACAGTACCTCGCTGAATATGCCCCGAAAGTGGAGAAGACAACCGGCACGGGGCGCGGTCACCAGGCAGATGACAACCCGATAGCTCCAAGGGGACAGAGCCGGTATAAACAGCAAAAACAATTGGCTGCTTTGCAGCGTAAAATCGATAGGCGCCGTGTCGAGCTGGATAAGCTGGATGAGCAGATGGCGAAACTGTCAGCGGATCCGACAGCACAGAATCTGCAACGCCTGGTTGATGCCGCCGAGGAGCGCGCCGTCTTGACTGCTGAAATCGACGACCTGGAAACCGAGTGGCTAGAGCTGTCCGACTAGCCTATGGTTTTGCGAGAGAATCAGTGGTTTTCGAAAGCCAGATTCAAGCGCCGCAACATACCGGCTAGCTGCTGGCGCTCATCCTCGGACAGTGACTCTGCGAGCCGTCGTTCACTGCGTACCAGCTCCACCAATGTCTCATCGACACGCTGAATCCCTAACTCTGTGAGCCGCACCTGAACTGTTCTCCGATCGTCCACAGACGGTACCCGCTGGACGAGTTTTTGCTGTTCTAGACGATCAATGCGGTTAGTCATGGTTCCGGAAGATACCAGCAACTCGCTCATCAGGGCACCGGGAGTTAAACAGTAAGGATCCCCGGTACGTCGCAGTGACGACAGCACATCGAAAGCCCAGGGTTCCAGGTCGTGGGCAGAAAAAGCCGCCCGCCGAGCCAGGTCGAAATGCCGAGACAACCGGGAGATCCTGGAAAAAATCTGCATGGGTGACACATCCAAATCCGGGCGCTGCTCACGCCAGGACTCGATGATTCTATCCACTTCGTCGCGGGATACGGCGCTGTCGCTCATACCTCTAAAATACTCGATATCGAGAAAAAATTACTCTGTATCGAGAGGCTTTGCGGTTTTGTTCTTCTGCTCGACTACTGTGACCAGTCTCGGCTCCTGACGTAAACCGCGCATACCGTACCAAACCAGATTTACAACGTGCGCTGCCACCTGCTCTTTTGCTGGCGAACGAACCTCCAGCCACCACTGGCCAATCTGAGAGACCACACCGACGAGCATCTGGGCATAAAGAGAAGACCAATGCTGGTCGTAGCCGCTGGCCTTGAAATTTCGAGCCAGGATATAACCGACTCGTTCTGCCACATCACCGATCACAGACGAATAGGATCCTGTCGACTGGGCGACCGGCGAATCCCGAACCAACAGGCGAAACCCCTCAGTATTCGACTCTATGAAATCCAGTAGCGCCAGTGTTGCAGACTCCAGCATTGCTCGGGGATTTTCCTCGCTCTCCAAAGCCTCCGCGAGAGCTCGCGACAGCCCCTGAATCTCGCGGTCAATCAACACCGCGTAGATACCGTCCTTAGATCCGAAATGCTCATACACAACGGGTTTTGATACTTTCGCGCGTGTCGCGATTTCCTCCATAGATGCCGCATCGAAACCCTTTTCGGCAAAAACATGGCGAGCTACATCGAGCAGCTGTTCACGTCGCTGCACGCCGCTCATCCGCACCCGTTTCGACATTTTACTCCCCGAAGAAACCTGTGAATCCAGCATACCGGAGCATCGCATAAGCTCATCCCGATTCTTTGTAAAGGTGGCGTGAAATATGCGAAACTGGAAGGGATCCGCCGTGGTGTAATGGCAACACTTCGGTTTTTGGTACCGACATTCTAGGTTCGAGTCCTGGCGGCGGAACTGCCGGACATACAGCTCCGGCACCCAAGTCCGGGCTGGTCAGGAAAGAGGCGGCAATGACACAGATCACCGAAACCGGGGAAAAACGGCTGGTACTGATTCCGGGGCGGGGATATCCGGAACTCGCGGAGGGGATCGCTGATGCGCTCGGCACCGAGTTGCTCTCCACCACGTCTTATGACTTCGCAAATGGTGAGATATACGTCCGCTTCAACGAATCCGTTCGTGGAGCGGACGCTTTCGTTATCCAGTCCCACACCGATCCGCTCAATAAATGGATAATGGAGCAGCTCATCATGGTTGATGCGTTGAAACGGGCTTCCGCCAAACGCATCACCGTTGTTGCGCCATTTTTCCCCTATGCCCGTCAAGACAAGAAACATCAGGGGCGAGAACCGATATCGGCGCGGCTCGTAGCAGACCTTTTCAAGACCGCCGGTGCCGACCGCATAATGTCGGTAGACCTACACGCCGCCCAGGAACAGGGCTTTTTCGACGGTCCATGGGATCACCTGGTCGCCCAGCCGGTACTGATTGACTACATGAAAACCAGGGTGGGCCCGGCGGAAGAAGTCACTGTCGTCTCCCCGGATGCCGGGCGTATCCGGGTCGCCGAAAAGTGGGCGAATAAGCTCGGCGGCACCGAGTTAGCTTTCATTCATAAAACCCGTGACACTACCCGCCCGAATGTTAGCGTCTCGGGACGGGTTGTGGGTATCGTTGAGGGTCGCACTTGCATCTTGGTTGATGATCTGATTGACACCGGCGGAACGATAGCGAAAGCGGTAAAGGTGCTCTTGGCGCAGGGAGCTAAGGATGTTATTGTGGCAGCCACTCACGGGGTGTTCTCCCCGCCAGCGGCAAAGCGATTGAGCGAGTGTGGTGCCCGCGAAGTGGTGGTTTGCGACACCCTGCCGATAGCTCCGGAAAAGCGGTTCCCGCAGCTCACAATCCTACCGATTGCTCCGCTGTTAGCTCGCGCAATCAAAGCCGTATTCGATGACGGCTCGGTGACTGCGCTTTTCGACTGATTTCAAACAGGTACAGATTTCACTACAGAAGAGAATCAAGGAAAGTACGCCAAAGAGCGATCGGCGCGAATTGCCGGTGTGTGGTCGAGACAGTTAAGATTAACTGGTGCCTCGGCGAGGGGCTCGGCAACTGCTGGAGCCCGTTATCGACGCGGCCGCGAGTTCAGTTGCGGCGAAAGCCGCTTATTTCTTGCGTCCTTCCGGGGCCAGCATGGCTGGTAAAACCCCAGCCCCGTTGAGAAAGGATGCCGATATGACAACAGTTGCAAATATAATCACCGGTTCTGTTCGCACCGAGACCGGTAAAGGCGCTGCCCGTCGGGCTCGCCGCTCCGGCAATATCCCGGGTGTCGTTTACGGTCACGGTATCGACAATACCTCGGTGAATCTGCCTGCCCACGAGGTCTTCCTCGCGGTCAAAGACTCTGCAAACGCCCTTATCGAATTATCTTTGGACGGTCAGGAGCACCTGACTCTGGTAAAGGATGTGCAGCGCCACCCGGTACGCCGCGACATTCTTCACGTGGATTTGATGGCTATTTCCCGCGATGAGAAAGTCGAAGTGGAGGTTCCGGTTACCGTCACCGGAGAACTGGCTGGCGGTCTGGTGCACGCCCAGGATTTGTTCGCTATCGAGGTGGAGGCTCCGGCCCTGGCAATCCCAGAGGAAATCACGGTTTCCATACAGGGGCTCGGCGAGGGAGACGCGATCCACGTCAGCGACGTTGCTTTCCCCGATGGTGTCACGCCCAAAGCAGACCCGGAAGAAATCGTCGTCTCGGTTATGGCTGCGGCTGAAGAGCCGGAAACCGAGCAGGTCATCGAGGGTGAAGCTGAAGCTCAGGCAGCGGAAGAACCGGCTGCTGACGCTGAATAATTTTCAAGGCGGGGGCGGAGCACCGATTGCTCCGCCCCCCCTTTCCTACACGAAAATAGGTGCACTATGTTTCTGGTATTCGGTCTCGGAAATCCCGGGGAAAAGTATGCCGGTACCAGGCATAATGTGGGTCGAATCACGGTGGAGTTGCTGGCTGAACAGACCGGTGAGAGTTTTGGTCAAGAAGCTAGGTTCGGTGCCTATACAGCGACTATACGCATGGGTGCTGAAAAAGTGATGCTCGGGTATTCGGCGGGTTACATGAACGACTCGGGACGCCCCCTCGGTGCCCTCGCCCGATACTATCGACTGGATCCGAGTTCTGATCTGCTGGTCATCCATGACGATTTAGATCTGCCGGAGCACACATTACGGTTGGCTCGTAACCGTTCGGAAGCCGGTCACAACGGACTGAAATCCATAACACAACACCTTGGAACCAGGGATTATGCAAGGCTTCGTATCGGAATCGGTCGCCCACCAGGATACGGAGATAAGCGTCAGGAAGTGGTCTCATGGGTGCTTGGGCGTGCCCGAGACAATCTCGAATGGGACGTGACCTATTCGCTCGCAGCGGATGCTGTAACCGACTGTGTTGAGAACGGTTTTCTTGCTGCTCAGGGGCATTTGCATAGCGCTCAAAAGCGGGGGTGAACAGTGTCTGCCCCGCCTTTAGTCGCGCTCCGCGACCTGCTCTTTCCGGAAAGCATTACAACTCCCCATAGTCTGTCGCATGGCACTGGAGCCGATACCCCGATCCTGGTACCTGCCGGTCTGCAGGCAGCAGCAACCAGTGCGGCCGCCCGAGATAACACCCAGGAGGGCGGATCGCTTACTGTATATCTCGCCACTTCTGGTCGCCAAGCCGAAAAAATGGTCGCTGAACTGCGTGCCTATAGCAAAAAAGTGCTGGAGTTTCCATCTTGGGAGACCCTGCCGCATGAACGGTTATCTCCCGGAGTGGATACCCAGGCTCGCCGTGTCGCGACACTGCACGCCCTGAAAACCCTGACACCGAAACATGGCGGGAAGCGAGTATCTGAACCGAAAAACACCGCAGATGTTAGCGGGATGACGCATCTGGTGGTGCCGGTGCGCGCACTGCTGCAACCAGTAAACGCCAGGCTGGGTGACACGGAGCCGATTGTGTTACATCCTGGGGATGAGTGCGACCCGTTGGAGCTGGCTGAAACATTGACTGAACAGGGCTATAGGCTCACCGAAATGGTTATGGCTCGCGGTGAGATTTCGCGGCGAGGCGACCTGTTGGATGTGTTTGTGCCAACCGCTCAACGTCCGATACGTATCGAGTTTTTTGGAGACACCGTCGATGAAATTCGTAGTTTCTCACTATCGGATCAACGCGGCATCGAATCCCTGCCAGAAGTCCAGATACCGCCCTGCGCCGAACTGCCTCTGACTGCTGAAGTTCGTCAGCGTGCCGGTGAACTCGTTGGTTCGCTCCCTGGGGTAGCGGAAATGTTGGAGCAAATCGCTCAGGGTATCCGGGTGGCGGGTATGGAGTCACTGCTACCGGTACTGACCGAAACCGTGCCGTTGACCGATTACCTGCCGGAAGGGACACTGATGATCACCGGCAGTGTCGAGCAGGCTAGAGAACGTGCTGAGCAGCTCACCGAAACTGTGTCCCAATTTGCTGACGCTGCCTGGGAGGGGGCGATGGCTGGTGCCCGAGCTCCGATACAGATTCCTGCCTCGGCGTTCCTGGATCTAGACGAAATACGTCACGCAACCATCGCCAAACAGCGCTTGCGCTGGCTAGATTTTTCGTTGATTTCCGGTCAGCCACTGGCAGTGTCGAGTGCCGAAACCCACTTTGGTCGAAGCGGCAACACAGTTACCCGGCTAAAGGAACTGGTTAAAGCCGGTTGGCGAGTGGTGTTGGCAGCCGGCTCTGCAGCGATGGCGACCCGCCTGGCCGAAAACTTTCAAAACGATGGAACACCGGCTCAAACCTATAGCGAAAACGCTGACCCCTTTCCTGCCGGACGGCTCACAACAGTAACAGCCCAGGTTCAGGTCGGTTTTGAAATTCCTCAACAGAAACTTGCGTGCTATACCGAAACCGATGTTACCGGACGAGCTGCACGCGCTGTCGGGCAGGGCAGCCACGCACGTGTCGCTAAAAAGAACCGCATTGCCGACCCGCTCAGTTTGAAAGCCGGCGATTATGTGGTTCACGAATTGCATGGGGTTGGGCGTTTCCTCGAACTACGCACCCGCACCACCGGAAAGGGGAGGAATACCGTCACCCGTGAATACCTGCTTATCGAGTATGCGCCGAATAAACGTGGACGTCCCTCCGACCTGCTGTGGGTACCCTCTGACCAGCTCGATATGCTTTCCCGGTACGCCGGTTCCGATAATCCGGCGCTCAGCAGAATGGGTGGTTCGGATTGGGCAGCGACGAAGCGTAGAGCTCGAAAAGCCACCAAGGAGATTGCTGCCGAGTTGATTCGAATATATGCCGCCCGGCAGGCCACGAAGGGTCACGCTTATCCGCCCGACACCCCATGGCAGCGTGAACTCGAAGATTCTTTCGCCTATCGTGAAACTCCTGACCAGTTGACGGCGACATCTGAGGTGAAAGCCGATATGGAGTTGCCGATCCCGATGGATCGGTTGCTCACCGGAGATGTGGGGTATGGCAAAACAGAGGTGGCGGTGCGCGCCGCCTTTAAAGCCATCCAGGATGGCAGACAGGTCGCGCTGCTGGTTCCAACGACACTGCTCGCCAGGCAGCATTTCGAGACTTTCTCGGATCGCTACGCGCCGTTCCCGGTGAATATCGCCCAGCTTTCAAGGTTTTCGACTAAGAAAGAATCAGATGCGGTCAAGGCAGGTATTGCTGATGGCAGCATCGACCTGGTTGTTGGGACACATACCCTGCTGTCCGGACGCATAAAATTCAAGAATCTGGGGCTGGTCATTATTGATGAGGAGCAACGTTTCGGGGTGGAGCACAAAGAAACCCTGAAAGCTTTGCGCACCGACGTGGACGTGTTGGCGATGTCGGCGACCCCGATTCCGCGCACCCTCGAAATGGCGGTTACCGGGATTCGACAACTCTCCAACCTGGCGACCCCGCCTGAGGATCGCTATCCGATATTAACCTATGTTGGAGCACGCACCCCCGAACAGATAAAATCCGCTATAACCAGGGAACTCTTGCGTGAGGGTCAGGTGTTTTTTGTACACAATCGGGTACAGGACATCGGGCGGGTTGCCGCTGAAATCGCGGAGTTGGTGCCGCAGGCGCGCGTCACTGTCGCTCACGGCCAGCTCCCGGAGGCCCAGTTGGAGCGGGTGATGGTGGATTTTTGGAACCGCGAATATGACGTGTTGGTCTGTACCACGATTATCGAAACCGGTCTGGATATCGCGAACGCAAACACGCTCATTGTTGATAACGCCGAACGTATGGGTCTCAGCCAGCTACATCAGTTGCGTGGCCGCGTGGGTCGTTCTCACCAGCGCGGATACGCTTATTTCCTGTATGACGCGAATCGGCCACTCACCCAGACAGCCCATGAGCGCTTAGCGACAATCGCGGCGAATACCGACCTGGGGGCGGGCGCACAGGTAGCCATGAAAGACCTGGAGATTCGCGGTGCTGGGAACCTGCTGGGTGCCGAACAGTCTGGTCAAATAGCGGGGGTCGGCTTTGACCTGTATATTCGCATGATGGCGGATGCTGTTGCCGAATTTAATGGTCAGCACCATCCCGAACCCCAGCCACACAAAATCGAGTTGCCTGTGAACGGGCACATCCCACCGGAATATATTTCTTCTCCGTCGCTGCGCCTGGAAATGTACCATAAGGTTTCGGCGGCGACGAGCATGGAAGAACTGGAGGACGTGCGTTCCGAATTCGAGGACCGCTACGGGCAGTTACCGTATCCGGTTAAGCTGCTGCTAGCCATCGCTGAAATGCAGATACAGGCTGACGAGATGGGGATTCGCGAGCTGGTTCGACAGGGACGTTTCGTTCGGCTATATCCTTTCGCCCCCCGGGATTCGCAGGTCGCGCGGCTCAACAGGCTCTATCCGGGTACAGTGATTAAACCGGCTTTACGTCAGGTTTTGGTAGCTCTGCCGCGGTCTGGTTTGGGTGCGGAGGAGCTGACCGATGAACAGATGGTCGCTTGGGTTCTCAACCTGCTCGCGGCTTTGAAAACGTCTCCGTCTCCCACCTGATTCCCAGCCGTGCCGTGTAGACTTGAGGCGAGTAATCCGATTGGAGAGGAACCCTATGCGGAACAAGTTTTTGCGAGCCGCCGCGCTGATTTCTCTGGTGGGGTTGACCCTCACCGGCTGTGCGAGCGCCGACCAGGTCGCGGTGAAAACCGGCGATAATACCTGGTACAACAGCCAAATTGAGCAGGCAAGCCACGAATTGAGTGACTATTTTGGACAGGACGTGCTGCGGCAGAGTTTCGGTAGCGCTCAGATGCCGAGATTGCAGGTAGTTACCATGTTGGCTCAGGAGCCGGCTATGGTTGAGACCGCTCGTGAACTCGGTATTGATGTGTCTAAACAGACTTTGGACACTCTGTTAGCGAAGTTTCGCACGCAATTGGGTTTGAAAGAATATACCGGCGAGTTGTCGCCAGCTGCCCGACAAGCCGCATATGCAATGATGCTCAGTAACCAGTTCGCATCATTGGGTGATCGCCAGCAGCAACTTTCCATGGTCTACAGGGAAGCTTTGCAGGCTAACCCCTACCAGGTGGCGAAACGGTATGAGCTGGATGAGAACGGTATGAACCACTACAACGTGCCAACGGGAGTCAATTTTGTGATTGATGATTCGGCGGCACAATTGTTGCAGCAGTGACGGCTGCCCATAAACCCACAGTTAAAACCACAACAATTTAAGGAGATAGCAGTGGCATTTATCGAATATGTTCACGCCCGCGAGATTCTGGATTCGCGCGGCAACCCGACTGTCGAGGTCGAGGTAGGGTTAGACACCGATGTTATGGCGCGCGCGTCCGTGCCCTCGGGTGCATCTACCGGCGCGTTCGAGGCGGTTGAGCGCCGTGACGGTGGCGACCGTTATTTAGGTAAAGGCGTTGAGGACGCTGTCGCTGCAGTCAATGACACGATTGCTGAGCGCGTTATCGGTCTCGACCCGAGCGATCAGCGTGGCGTGGATGCTGTCATGTTGGAGCTGGATGGCACCGAGAACAAAGGCAAACTGGGTGCGAACGCGATTCTGGGTGTGTCGCTGGCGGTCGCAAAGGCCGCTGCCGCTGATGCCGACTTGCCGCTGTATAAGTACCTGGGTGGACCGAACGCACACGTGTTGCCGGTTCCGATGATGAACATTTTAAACGGCGGATCGCACGCCGACACGAACGTGGACATCCAGGAGTTCATGATCGCCCCAATCGGTGCCCCGACTTTTCGGGAGGCACTGCGAATGGGAGCGGAGGTCTACCACTCGTTGAAAGCCGTAATCAAGGCTCGTGGTCTCTCCACCGGTCTGGGGGATGAGGGCGGTTTCGCCCCGAACCTGGATTCGAACGCTGAAGCTCTGGACCTGATTATTGAGGCTATCGAGAAAGCCGGATATAAACCGGGAGCAGACGTAGCATTGGCTATGGATGTGGCATCTTCAGAGTTCTATGATGCCGACTCTGACACCTATAGTTTTGAAGGCGAGGCACGTGACGGCAAGTGGATGGCCAACTACTATGCCGATCTCGTCGAAAAATACCCGATTGTTTCCATCGAGGATCCGCTGAACGAGGAAGCCTGGGAAGATTGGGCACACCTGACTGCGACCCTGGGGGAGAAGGTGCAACTGGTAGGCGATGATCTTTTCGTTACCAATCCGGAGCGCCTGGCTCGAGGTATCCGGGAACACGTGGCGAATGCGCTGCTGGTGAAGGTAAACCAGATTGGTTCGCTAACCGAGACGCTGGATGCCATCGAGGAGGCGCATCGCGCGCAGTATCACTCGATGACCTCTCATCGTTCCGGCGAGACCGAGGACACCACTATCGCCGACCTGTCGGTGGCAACCAATGCCGGTCAAATCAAGACCGGAGCCCCGGCACGCAGCGAACGTGTCGCAAAGTACAACCAGCTGCTACGTATCGAAGAAGATCTGGGTGAGGCCGCGGTTTATGCCGGTGCCGATGCTTTCCCGCGTTTCCAGAAATAATTTCAAGCTTCTTTTTGAGCCGCAGGGGGCAGCCCATTCGGGCTGCCCCCTGTTTCATGTTCTCCGCTATAACCTCGATTTGAGACATCCCCGCCTGTCGTTCGGCATTAAGCGGTGCTCATACGAGAGAATAACCGTATGGCTAATCGTCGGAAACCTCATCGTCCCACCTCCGGGAAAGCCCGGTTTGCGGGTCGTCCTCGGGTTTCCCTACCCCGCACTCCGGATACTTCCGAAAAGTCCGGTGAACAGCCTGCCCGAGTATCTCGCTTCCGGGTCAGTGAACGCGCCAACACTGATGCTGCCCCGAAGCGCAGACATTTCGGCTGGTTCTCGGGTTTTTTTACCGGCTTGGAGTCCGGAGGTGCCACTGACCATGCGGATTCGCGTTTCGCTCGCGGCGATACTGCCGCAGTACGGAACGCGACAAAGGGGCGTTCACGGTGGTTACAAAACTCGCAGAAACGCCTAGAGTTTTCTGCCGGGTCGAATCGAATTTCTTTCAGCCTCGGCGCGGTAGTTATCGCTGCCTGCCTGGCCTTGATTTTGATCGCTCAACCGGTATATGACCTTGTGAATTCGATCCGTGAACGTAACCAGGTGGTCGCCGAGCTGCAGCAGGCAAAGGATGAGAACGCAGATTTGCATCGTCAATTGCAGACCTGGCAGGATCCGGACTACATCTCGGCACAGGCGCGAGAGCGGCTCGGCTATGTGAAGCCCGGTGAGGTGCGGTACCGAGTAGTGGATTCGGGCGAGAATGAACAGAAATCTCAACGGGCGGACTCCGGTCCGACCAGACCGTGGTTTATCGAGTTGCAACGCACTCTGGAGCTAGCCGACGAGCAGGATACGACTGTGGTGACAAAGAATGGCACCCCAGCGCCGGGAGCGGAACCGGTTCAATCCGATGAAACGGACAGTGCCCAATGACCGACTCTGCCGCAAACAATCCCGCCGAAATCACTATCGAAACTCCGCTACCAGCAGACCTTCAAACCCTAGCTGAACAGCTTGGACGTCAGCCTCGCGGGGTGCTCGGTATCGCGGCTCGCCACCCCGATGGTGCCCCGGCGGTTGTGGCGACCGCCCCGCAGCTGCCCGACGGTGAGCCTTTTCCGACTTTCCTGTATTTGACGCACCCGGATCTGGTTTTGCAAGCTTCCCGCATGGAGGCAGCCCACGATATGCAGCGCTACAACGAAATGCTTGTCGCGGATGAGGCGCTGGCTGCCGCCTATCGTGAAGCACACCGCACCTATTTGGCTCAACGTGAGCGCGCAGCAATCGGAAATCAAATCTCGGTCCCGGATGCAATCGCCGATGTCAGTGCCGGCGGTATGCCCTCTCGCGTGAAATGCCTTCATGCCCTGTTGGCACACAGCTTAGCGGCGGGAGAGGGCGTGAACCCGATTGGCGACATGGTGCGAGCTAGAATCGAGTGGTGAACTCCGATAGTACTGTTGCCGCCGTGGATTGTGGCACAAATTCGATTCGTTTGTTGATTGTTTCCGCCAACCCGGAGACTGGTAAACGTCACGAACTCACCCGCCTGATGCGGATAGTGCGCCTGGGTGAAGGGGTGGATGAGACGCATCGGTTCTCGGAGGCTGCACTGGAGCGCACTTTTTCGGTTACCCGCGAATATGCTGATATTTGTGCTGCTAACGGGGTTGAGAAGCTGCGTTTTGTGGCGACTTCGGCGAGTCGAGACGCAGAGAATGCCGAGGTGTTTCGCACCGGGATTTACGAGATTCTGGGGATCTTTCCGGAGGTTATCCCCGGCACGGAAGAGGCGCAGCTGTCATTTGTGGGGGCAACTTCAGGGCACAGTTTCATCGAGCCGACCCTGGTTGTCGATATCGGTGGCGGGTCAACCGAGTTCGTTGCGGGCACCGGAACCAGTATGGATGCCGCGATATCGACTGACATGGGTTCGGTGCGACTGCAGGAGCGGTTTTTTGCTGACCGACCACAGGTTTTGCCAGGACAATTTGTGCCTGGACACGCAGCGACCGATGATTTGGATCCGGCGTTACTTGCCGTCGAGGATCCGCAATTGTTTGCTGCCGTCAAGTATGTTGACGGTCTGATTGAACAGGCGCACAAAGTTGTTGATTTGGCGCATATCAGGCATTTTATAGGTGTCGCAGGTACGGTCACGACGATTACGGCTTGGGCGCTGGGTCTGGGGGAGTATCGACCCGTAATGATTGACGGCGCAGTGTTCGATATTGCTGCTGCGCTGGAGGCATGTCGCTTTATGATGCAGAATCCACCACAGGTTTTGGCGCGCCTCGGCTATATGCCGGCTGGCCGTGAAGACGTTATAGGTGCCGGAGCCCTAGTTTGGGATCGGGTTTTACGTCGGGTTGCGGATGTTTCAGGGGTTACCGAGGTGGTCACCTCAGAGCGCGACATCCTTGACGGCATTATTTCCTCACTGCTCAACAAGCCTTGCCCCGGAACACCCCTATTATCAGTTGTGTGAATACGCACTTTCTGTGTCGAGCGACATCATTTTTTGCCGTGTCCAACAGAAACCTTTACGGCGCTCACGCCTGCCGCATGAAATGCCCAATCCTGCGTGATTACCCGACAGTGAGCCAGATTCTATAGGTTAGAAGGGCACCATCTCGGAGAGAAAGGAACGAGAAAGGACCGCACAGATGGCAGATTTTCACGGTCGCAGTTTTCTTAAGGAACTGGACTACACCCCGGAAGAATGGCTCGAACTTATTGACCTTGCCGCCGAATTGAAAGCCGCGAAACATGAAGGTCGTGAAACTCAACAGTTGCGCGGCAAAAACATCGCGCTGATATTTGAGAAAACCTCCACTCGTACCCGCTGCTCTTTTGAGGTTGCCGCATACGACCAGGGAGCAAACGTTACCTATCTCGACCCGAGCGGCTCCCAAATCGGTCACAAAGAATCAATTGAAGATACTGCGCGAGTGCTCGGCAGGTTCTATGACGGAATCGAATATCGTGGTGATGACCAGCGCAAAGTCGAAACACTCGCCGAGCTTTCCGGTGTGCCGGTGTGGAACGGACTCACCGATGAATGGCATCCCACCCAGATGCTATGCGATATGTTGACCATGCGTGAACACTCCGCTCCTGCAGGTCAGCCGCAACGTTCCTTTAATGATATTTCGTTCGCCTACGTTGGCGACTCTCGGTTCAACATGGCAAATTCGCTGCTGGTGACCGGGGCTATGCTGGGGATGGATGTGCGTATTGTTGCCCCGAAGGAACTGTGGAACGCTCCGGGGGTTATCGCTCAGGCGCAACGAATCGCGCGGCAAACCGGTGCGCACATAACCCACACCGAAGACCCGATAGTTGGGGTGCGAGGCGTTGATTTTATCTATACCGATATTTGGGTGTCGATGGGGGAGCCGAAAGAAGTTTGGGCACAGCGTATAAAACTGCTGCGTGACTACCAGGTTAATGCCGCTCTCATGGCAGCCACCGGGAACCCGGAAACACAGTTTATGCACTGTCTGCCAGCATTCCACGACCGTCACACCACGATTGGGGAGCAGATATACCAAACCTACGGTATGGATGGTCTCGAGGTCACCGACGAGGTGTTCAACGGGTCACGTTCGGTTGTATTCGACCAGGCTGAAAACCGGATGCACACCATTAAGGCAGTGATGGTCGCGACTCTCGGAGATTGACATTCGATAACCCGACAGAATTATCAGTAGTCGCGACCTTGCCGGTGTAGCTGACGGGTGCGAATCGTGAGTGCAATCGCGCCAAAAAACACCGATAGTGCGGTGCCGCACACAACCCCGAGTGCGCCCGCCTGGGTGAGCACTTCCGCGTCCGGGCCGTTACGGAAAGCCAGGTGCGAAACCAGCAGCGCCACCGTGAACCCTATCCCTGCAACCAGCGAAATCGGCAGAATATCGCCCAGGCGTACCCCGTCACCGAGACGCAGCCCAAAGAACTTTGTCATCACCGCTACCGAACCGAAAATGCCGATCATTTTACCCAGGGGCAGGGCGAGCGCCACTGACAACACGACGGGGTGAGCCAGCATCTGCAGAGCACCACCCGGTGTGTCCACAATGTTCACGCCGGCTGCAAAAAAGGCGAAAACTGGAACCGCCAGGCCGGAGGAGAGCGGGTTGACCAGCGCCGTGAAATGCTTGGTGAGCGGCGTTGTTTCTTTTCCTTTTATGGTTGCCGGCACCATCATGCCGAGCAGCACCCCCGAAATTGTCGCGTGAATACCGGAGGCGTGCATGAAATACCAGCACAACACCCCAATCGGAATCAACAGCCACCAGTTGGTGATCCGACGTGAACACAGCAATCCGAAAAACACTGCCAGTACAATCGCAGCCGCCAGGAACAGGAAATTCATGTCGGTCGCGAAGAAAATCGCGATAACCAGAATGCCGCCTAAATCGTCGGCTACCGCCAAAGTGAGTAGGAATATCCGTGCCCCGGGTGGAAAATGTCGCCCAAAAATCTGCAAGATCGCCACCGCGAAAGCAATATCGGTAGCGGTCGGAATGGCCCAGCCGTGCCAGGCGTTGTCTCCGGTTATCGCTGTCACCGCAGTATATACTGCTGCCGGCCCGATCATGCCAAAGAGCGCGGCGAGAATCGGCAGGGCGGCGGTTCTCGGGTCACGAAGCGAACCGATAGCGAACTCCTGCTTCAACTCCAGACCTACCGTGAAGAAAAAAATTGTCAATATGCCGTCACGTGCCCAGTCGGCAGTAGATAGGTGCAGGTGGAGTGCTTCGGGACCAAACTCGGCGGTGGCAAGTGTCTCATACAGTTCCCGGAAAGGAGCATTTGCGCATATCAACGCCAGTATTGCGGCGGCGATTAAGATCAGACCGGCGATAATGTCATTTGCGAGCAATTCTGGTATTTTGCCCAGTAATCCCGGTTTCTTATACTCCGGTTCCTCGGGGGATGAACCTGCCAGGTCGGTGTAGTCATCGTCGTAGGGGGGCAGGACGTCCAGCGGATCGTACTTGCGTGGATCGATTGTCTTTGCGTTGTCTTTGCCTTTTTCTGCCTTTTCCATACTCCAAGTTTACCCGATGGTGTTGTTCAGGTAATTTTCAAGGTGGCTTGGTATCCTTGTTACAGGAATCGAGGCGCCTGCGCCCCCATAGCCCAACGGTAGAGGCAGCTGACTTAAAATCAGTCCAGTGTCGGTTCGAATCCGACTGGGGGTACTGCCCGCAGCGCGGAGCGGGGGCACGGCACCGACATACGTTATAGGAGGATAAATGTCCAACCCGGTAATGACCCAGGTGGCAGGAGAAATAGATAAGTACACTCCAGCTGCCCCCAACTACTATCAGGCTCCCTCGAACCAGGCACCCGTCCCCGGTCAGGGAACCTATACACAAAATCCCTATACGCAGACACCTGCCGGTCAGCAGTACTATCAGTCAGTCGCTGAACCCGCACAGCCTATTCAACCCGCACAGCCGATGCCGGCAGCCAACCGCATAACGATGGAGGATGTCATCACAAAGACCGGCATCATGTTTGTCGCGCTGCTCGTCGCGGCGGGTATCGCCTGGATAATGGGTGCCCAGAGTTTCGGTCTCGCCTCCGCAATGGTGGGTATCGGAGCTATCGTCGGACTGGTGTTAGCGCTGATTAACTCCTTTAAGCGGGAGCCCTCCGCGCCGCTGACCATCGGATACTCCTTGGCTGAGGGCATGTTCCTCGGTGCACTGTCCATGATGCTCGAATATATTTATCCGGGTATCGTGATTCAGGCAGTAATCGGTACTTTCGCGGTGTTTGCGACCACGCTAGCTCTCTATGCGACAGGCAAAGTCACCTATTCGTCGTGGATGATGAAAACCGTGTTGATTGGGTTGGTCGGACTCATTATTTACTCGGTGGTATCCATGCTGCTGGTGTTTACCGGTGTGATTTCGAACCCGTTCGGTCTTGACGGTATCACCATCCTGGGTGTTCCATTGGGTGCAATCGTCGGCGTCATCGCGGTATTTCTAGGTGCGGTCGCCCTAATTTCTGACTTCGAGGTTGCGAAACAGGCCGTTTCTGCCGGTGTGCCAGAGAAATATGCCTGGCGGGTCGCTTTCGGAATTATGGTGACGCTCGTGTGGCTCTATACCGAGATTTTACGGCTGCTGCAGATTATCCGTGCTTTCTCGGACTGATTCATCGGGCACGCCGAAAACCCAATGAATGAGAAACTGCTCACTATCAGGCCGCCAGGGCCAGCCGACGCGGTCGGTCTAGGATTGGCTTGGCGCGCTATACTGCGTGAGCAGCTTTCCGGTGCAGTCGATGAGGCATACTGGGAGTCTTTTACCGAAGAAGACAGTATCGAGTTTTGGCATAAACGACTCGCTGACAGGGGTGGTCGCCGCATAGCTGTGGCAACCCAGTCGCACCGGATCGTTGGTTTGGCGCTGCTCGAACCCGCGCCCGGTGACGACCATGGATACGGTCAGCCGGCACGTAATGTGGAGTTACGTGCCATCGGGGTGCTTTCTGGGCTCACCATCGATACCGCGCTTAGCAGGCTCTATGACTATGTGCTACCTGACCCGGTGCCGGCACAATGCTGGGTTTACCGGATCAATATGTCGCTGCGACGGTTCCTGCGTACCCGCGGTTTTGGGCTTGACGGGCTAAGCGCCATAGATGAGGCAACCGGGCTGGAGATTTCCCGAATGGTTCGCTGAACGAGTTAGGTTGATGTATGACGAAAATACAGGTATTAAATCGATTACTGGATTGGCGGGCAATCCTGCCGCAAAGTGATGAACCAATCGCATTGGAGGTCAGTTCGGGGGATTCCGGAGGCTACTCTAAAGGCTCCACATCGGTCTTTATTCCGTTGCCGTTACAGGTTGCTGCCGGTTGGGCGTGGCGGATGATACTGATTGCGCTCGCCGGTTTTGGGCTGGTTTTGCTGCTCATTCAAATAAAGATTGTGGTGATTCCGGTGCTGCTAGCGCTACTTTTCACGGCGCTGCTGGAACCGGTATTGGTGCTGCTGCACCGGCGTCTGCGACTGCCGAGAACACTCGCTGCGGTGCTTTCACTGCTTTTCGGGCTGGTAGCCGTGATTGGCCTGCTGACCCTCGCCACCAGGCGAATCATTTTGCAATTTGGCGATTTGGCGCGTTCGGGGCGCGCCGGTTTCCTGAAAATCCAGGAAGCAATCGAGAACTCCGAGTGGCAGCACAACTTTCAGACAATCCAGCGTTTCTGGAATGACCTGCCGGATTGGGCAACAAATTGGTTAACGAAAACATCGAGTGGGCTGGTAGACGGGGGTGGCTCCGGAAAGGTGATAACCAGCTCTCTCACCGGTTTCGCTGCCTCCGCGCCGGAGGTGTTCGCGGTAATCCTGGCATCGCTGTTCTGCCTCTTCTTTTTCCTTAAAGACGGTCGAAAAATCTGGCAGTGGGTGCTGCGACTCGTTCCGCAGCCGGCTCGTAATCCTCTCAACGAGGCAGTGATTCGTGGATGGGTATCCATTGGTTCATACGCCCGTACCCAAATGATTGTGGCCGCTATCGACGCAATCTTTATCGGTCTTGGCGCGTTCCTGATAGGCGTGAAACTGGCAGTACCGATTGGTGTGCTGGTTTTCCTGGGGGCCTTTATCCCGATTGTTGGCGCAGTTGTCACCGGAGGTTTAGCGTCGTTGGTTGCGCTGGTAGATCCAGGTCATTTTGCGGATCGTCCCTATATGGCGGCAATCGTAATGCTGATCATTATTATCGCAGTCCAGCAGATAGAGTCACATCTGTTGCAACCACTGTTGATGTCCTCAGCAGTCGATATTCACCCGATGGCGGTGCTGCTCGGTGTCGCCGGTGGGGCGTATGTGGCCGGCATTTTGGGCGCGATTTTCGCGGTGCCAGTAATTGCTTTTATCAACACGGTGGTGCTCTACTTGAACGGGCACGATAAGTTCCTGCGTCTCAAATATGACCCCGATCGGGCTGGCGGAGCACCGGGAACGCTGGATGCAGAGATGGAGGCGTCACTAGAACCCACAAAGAAGAACCTGGATTCGGCGCGGCGCACAAAACAGAAAGCCATTGCCGAGGGACGTTACCGTACGCTCGCTCAGTCGAGAGAAACCGCCGAAGAAATTCGGAAAGACAATGCCGATAAGCTCGCTGAGTTTGATGAAGAAACACCGACAGTTACCGATTCGGATGCGCCTGCGGGGGAGACCGTGGCAAGTGCCGACGCTAAAACAGCCGAATCCGGTGAGATTGCTCCCCTCGACGAAGAATAAAAACCGGTTCAGACCCGGTATGGCTTCGAGGCTACAATCTCGACAGTGATTTTCTTCCCGTTGGGAGCTTTATAGGACACCTTTTCACCGTTTTTGTGCCCCATAATCGCCGCGCCGAGCGGCGCGTCCGGGGAATAAACTTCAACGTTATCGTCTGCTTCGGCGATTTCACGGCTGCCGAGCAGAAACTCCATCTGCATGCCCGCTACCTTCGCAGTGATAACCTTGCCGACAGTTACGACACCATCATCTTCGGGAGTTTCACCAATCTCAGCATTCTTGATGAGATCCTCCAGCTGTGCGATTCGAGTCTCGTTCCATGACTGCTGTTCTCGGGCGGCATGGTAGCCGCCGTTTTCTTTCAAGTCGCCCTCTTGACGGGCCTCGTCAATTCGTTTCGCAATCGCCGGGCGTTCCACCTCAGTTAGCTGTTTCAGTTCTGCTACTAGACGGTTGTATGCGTCCTGGGTCAACCAATTGGTGCTCATTTTGGCCTCCTGAAAATCCTAGAAAAAAATCACGGTCCGCACTCGGCGAACCGCTCGTCTCCTGTCAGTATATCGCGCGGCGTGCGAAAATGCAGTTTCGGGTGCGTTCGGGTAGCCGGTCATCCCAGCACCGCGAAATATGCGGCGATACACAGGCAGGTCCAACCGACCACCGTGCAGGAGTGAAAAATCTCGTGAAAACCAAAATATTTAGGTGAGGGGTTAGGTTTTTTCAAGGCATAAATCACGCCCCCTACGGTATAGGCTGCGCCGCCACAGATCATCATCACCAGGGGTACTGCCCCGCCGCCGTGATAGAGCGCCGGCAAATACCATGCCGCTGTCCACCCCAAGATAATGTATATCAGCGAAGTCAGCCAGCGCGGCGCCTTTATCCACAGGTGGGTGATCAGTACCCCCAAGATTGCGCCACTCCACACGATCCATAGGATCGTGGTGCGTTCTTTGCCGTCAAGTAGCCCAACCGAAATCGGGGTGTAGGTTCCGGCAATCAGTAGATAGATATTCGAGTGGTCCCAGCGGCGCATGAAACGGAAAGCGCGCTCCCGCCAGCTGAAACGATGATACATCGCAGAAACGCCAAAGAGCAGCAGCGAACAGGCCATAAAAATCGCTGATGCCCACTTGGTTTCAACACTTGGGGCGAGCGCCGTTAATACGATAGCGGCAGCCAGCGCTAAAGGCACGGTTCCGGTGTGTATCCAGCCGCGCATTAGGGGCTTTACTTCCCCGTTTGCATCTAGACGAGGGCGTTTCACCTGCCGGATTTGTGTTTGCGTTGCGGATGCCGCTGCCCTAGAGGGTTTTCCTGTCAAGATATTCACCTTCTCCTGGAGAGATGCAATCGTCCTACAAAACCTACGGTAGCGTAGGTTGTGGGGTGTGTCCAGTTAAAAACCGTAAATGTTGCCTTAGCTCCGGTAAATTGTTTTCCAGGGGTAATCGTCCCGTAGGGGAAGGAGAACTCATGTCCGGATACAGTTTGCTCTATCAGCTGTATGAACAAAGACTGCTGCGACAGCTCGACGGTCAGCCGCGCCCCCGTCACATCGGAGTGATCCTCGACGGGAATCGCCGCTGGGCAGCATCGATTGGTGCGTTACCGGAGACCGGGCACCAGCGAGGTGCAAATAAAGTGGACGAGTTTCTTAACTGGGCTGCCGCCTACGGTATTGAACTAGTTACCCTGTGGATGCTCTCAACGGATAACCTGCAACGGGAAGCTTCAGAGCTGGATCGGCTGTTGAATATCATCTGCGACACTATCGAGCATCTCGCCCAGTGTTGGCCAATCCGGATGGTAGGCAATATGGGTATGCTGCCCGAAGCAGTTAAAGAACGTCTGCTCACAGCCGAACGAGCCGCCGCCCGCCACGACGGGGGAGGTGTAACGCCGAAAGTCAATATCGCTGTCGGATACGGGGGACGCCAAGAAATAGTTGATGCGGTAAAGGAGCTGCTATACAGTGCGAACACCGAAGGTCGCAGCCTGGTTGAGGTCGCAGACTCCCTGAAGATCTCCGATATAACCGAGCACCTCTACACCCGTGGTCAGCCCGACCCGGATCTGGTGATACGCACTTCAGGGGAGCAGCGTCTCTCCGGATTCCTGCTGTGGCAGAGCGCCCACAGCGAATACTATTTCACCGACGTGTATTGGCCGGATTTTAGGCGCGTCGACTTTCTGCGGGCACTGCGTTCCTATGCACAGCGGGAACGCCGCATGGGACGTTAGCTACTGGAACCAGTTTCACCGGTTCGTTCATCAATTTTTGTGCGTGCAGCATCTAAGATCGTCTGGCAACGCTCAGCTAAAGCCTCGCCGCGTTCCCACTTCTGCATAGCCTCATCCAAAGGGATTTGACCAGATTCCAGGTCGCGCACCGTCATCACCAGCTCGTCGCGAGCCTGCTCATAGCTGAGCTTTTCAGGGGCGATACCGCTGGTATCCTCCGGCTCGTATTGTTCTTCAATCATTTTTTCTTCTCCCTTCGAGTCTCCTCAGCCGTATCATCGGTGGTCTCCACCCTCAATACTTCCGCTTCCGCCAGCCCATCGGTCATTTGCAAAACAACCCGCTGACCGAGATCCATGTCCCGTACTCTCGTTGCAACCGTGCCCGTATCTGTTCTTACCAGCGCATATCCGCGGCTCAAAACCCCGACTGGGGAGAGTGCTCGCAGGGTTTGGCGGGTTCCCGACAGCATGGTCATATTAGTGACCAGTCCTCCGCGAACCGCACTGCGTAATCGGGTACGCAACGCACTCAGTTGTTCGATATGCGGGGTCAAGGTTGCCTCCGGAGAACGCATAACCGGGCGGGCTGTCAAATCGTCAAGTTGCGACTGTAGTGTGTGAACCCGAGCAGCTATTCCAACACGAATCCGCTCCCGTGCCCGAACCAAACCTTCCAGTTCACTCTGCAGGTCAGGAACTATTCGGCGTGCCGCATCAGTCGGTGTGGATGCCCGATAGTCAGCCACGTAATCCAACAGTGGAGCGTCTTCTTCGTGTCCGATAGCAGACACGAATGGTGTAACCGTCTCGGCTGCTGTTCGCACCAGTGTCTCATCTGAAAATGGCAGCAGATCTTCTACTGCGCCACCGCCACGGGCAATCACGATCACGTCCACATCGGGCATCGAATCTAACTCCGCCAGCGCCGCCAACACCTCCGTAACCGTATGCGGTCCCTGTACCGCAACCTCGCGTACCTCAAAAACAGCGGCAGGCCACCTGGACAGCGCATTCACCAACACATCGTGTTTGGCTTTTGCGTTGCGTCCGCAAATCAAGCCGATCCTGCGGGGCAGAAACGGCAAACGTTTCTTTCGTTCCGGAGCAAATAATCCCTCTGCGGATAGGCGTCGCCGCAGTTGCTCAACCTGTTCCAACAGGGAACCTATACCCTCCAGACGGATGCTTCGCGCCATCAGCGAGATTGACCCGTTGCCCTCATAGAAGTCCGGTTGTACCTCAAGCAGTACCCGCGCACCCTCACCGAAGGCGGAACCCGCAGAATCGAGTATGTTTGGCCAAGCTTTTACGGTAATAGACGCACTCGCGTTGAGGTCGCGAATCGTGAAAAACGCGATACGGGTTCCGGGGCGCGGTTTGTACTCCACTACCTGCCCGATGACCCACAGCGTTGGCAATCCGCCTACCAGCGCCTTTAGGTTACTATTTAGGGTTGCCACCGACCAGGGCGCCTCCGCAGTGGTATCCACGGCCCGCTTGGGTTCCGACACTTCATTCATATGCATAGGCTATCGAAGACCACCCACATTTTTATGTCCCAGCTGAGAGCCACGCGTCACAGAAAAGTACAATGGGCACATGAGTAAACGGATATTGCTGGCTTCTCCGCGCGGATACTGCGCCGGTGTCGATCGCGCTGTCGATGCTGTCGAAAAAGCCCTGGCGCTCTATGGCGCACCCGTGTATGTGCGCGGTGAGATTGTACACAACAAATACGTGGTTGCCAGGCTCGCCGAAAAAGGTGCCATATTCGTTTCTGAACTGGAACAGGTGCCTCGGGGAGCGCGGGTAGTGTTCTCTGCCCACGGTATCTCCCCCGAGGTGCGTGCTGCCGCCGCCAAACGCGAACTGCAACCAATCGATGCGACCTGCCCGCTGGTAACAAAGGTTCACCGAGAGGCAATCCGCTATGCGGATGCCGGGTACGACATTATTCTTGTAGGTCACTCCGGACACGAAGAAGTTGAGGGCACGCTAGGGGAGGCACCTGAGAGTATCAAGGTTGTGGGCACCCCTGCCGAAGCCGACGTTGTTACAGTACGAGACCCAACGAAAGTAGTGTGGATCTCCCAAACCACGCTCTCCGTGGACGAGACTCGTGAAACCGTTGAACACTTACGCAAACGTTTCCCGAAACTGGTTGATCCGCCCAGCGACGATATCTGCTATGCAACCCAAAACCGCCAGGGCGCGGTAAAGGCGATAGGGGAACGCTGTGACCTGGTGATAGTAGTCGGCTCGGCGAACTCCTCAAACTCGGTTCGTCTGGTCGAGGTCGCCCGCGAAGCCGGAGCCCCGGATGCCCAACGTGTCGATAGTGCCACCCAATTGGATGAGTCCTGGCTTGAAGGCGTGGAAACCATCGGGGTCACCTCCGGCGCCTCAGTGCCGGAAGTGCTGGTAGCAGAGTTAATACACAAGCTCCGACAATATGGATTCGAAGAGGTTGAACAGGTTCGCACCGAGACTGAGACAGTGAATTTTTCGCTGCCGAAAAACCTGCGTGCTGATCTGTTGGCAGCCGGTATGTTGAAACCACGGGAGCGCCGCCCGCTCGCGGATCACACGCGCTGATATGCGCGGCTGGAACCCGGATAATTCTCGGTTTTTTTAACAGCCATAATTCGCCTATTGGACTGTGAAGACAATAAGCAGGTATGGCTGGCTAGTATTTGAGACTGTACCTCATTTCAACACGGGTGCATCCGCATCCATTCGAGAACCAGGAGTCGGTATGTCTGCTGATGTTTCTGCAGGTAAAAAGCTGAAAACTGTCGAAGATCTGCCGCCGGTTGCGGTGGTTGAACCCCCGGCTATGAAAACCCGCACCAAAATCATTTACGCGGTAATCGCTGTTATTGCTGCTGTGGCTTGGGCTGTTATAGGTATAGCTCGCGGCGAGACAGTGAGTGCTGGATGGTTTGTTCTGGCAGCTGTGGGAACCTACATTATTGCGTTGCGTTTCTATGCGAAGCTTATCGAGGTTAAGATTCATCAGCCTGATGACACTCGGGCAACCCCAGCCGAGGAGTTCGTCAATGGTCAAGATTTCCTCCCAACCCATCGTACGGTCGTTTTCGGACACCACTTCGCTGCGATTGCTGGTGCAGGGCCGCTTGTTGGCCCGGTGTTGTCGATCCAAATGGGTTATCTGCCGGGCACGCTGTGGATTATTTTCGGTGTGGTTTTGGCTGGTGCCGTCCAGGACTTTATGGTTTTGCACCTGTCGATTCGTCGCCGCGGGCGCTCTCTCGGTCAGATGGCGCGTGATGAGCTCGGTCCAATCGGTGGCTGGTTGGCGATTATCGGTGTCATGACGATTATGGTGATGCTGATTGCGGTGCTGGTGATCGTTATTATCGGTGCTATGGCGTCTAGCCCGTGGGCGGTGTTTTCGATTGCGATGACCATTCCGATAGCGTTCTTTATGGGTCTGTATATGCGTTTTATTCGCCCCGGTAAAGTTGGTGAAGCCTCGGTTGTTGGTGTGGTGCTGCTGGTGCTGGCTATTGCCGGCGGTGGTCTGGTGGCCGCGAACCCGACAGCTGCTGACATTTTTACCCTGACCCCGATGCAGCTCGCCATAGCTATTATTATCTACGGTTTCTTTGCCGCGATTCTGCCGGTGTGGCTGCTGTTAGCCCCGCGTGACTACCTATCCACTTTCATGAAGGTCGGCACAATTGTGCTGCTCGCGATTTCGATTCTGGTGGTGCTGCCGGTTATGCAGGCTCCCGCCATCACAGAAATGGCTAAGACCGGCGACGGCCCGGCGTTCGCTGGTGACCTGTTCCCGTTCCTGTTCATCACGATTGCTTGTGGGGCGCTCTCCGGGTTCCATTCGCTGATTTCTTCGGGCACCACACCAAAAATGATCCAGAAAGAATCCCAGGCGCGTGTTATCGGTTACGGCGGTATGTTGACCGAATCTTTCGTGGCGATTATGGCGCTGATTGCGGCCTCTATTTTGGATCAGCACCTGTATTTCGGTATGAATGCGGCTGCTGGGCTGACCGGCTCAGAAGCCGCCTCGGCTGCCGAGTATGTTAACGGGCTCGGTCTGGTTGATGGTGCCGGTGCCCCGATTCCTGATGTGGATGCTAAATATTTTGAGGATCAAGCTGCCTCGGTTGGTGAAGCAACCCTGATTTCGCGTACCGGTGGTGCGCCCACCCTGGCAATGGGTATGGCACATATATTGGATCAGATTCCACTCATCAACGGTCTGAAAGCATTCTGGTATCACTTTGCCGTAATGTTCGAGGCGCTGTTTATTCTCACCACTGTTGATGCCGGTACCCGAGTTGCACGTTTCATGCTTTCTGACACTATCTCGAACTTCCCGGGATGCAAGAAGTTCTCCGATCCGTCGTGGCGTCCGGGCGCGTGGCTGTGCACAATCCTGGTTATCGCCGGTTGGGGATCAATCACCATCATGGGTGTCACCGATCCGCTCGGCGGAATCTATGTTCTCTACCCGCTTTTTGGTATTGCGAACCAGCTGCTCGCTGCGATTGCGCTCACGCTCGTGTTCACCGTGGTGATGAAGAAAGGTCTTTTCAAATGGGCATGGATTCCGGGTATTGCCCTCGTGTGGGATCTTATTATCACCATGTGGGCTTCCTACGAGAAAATTTTCAGTACCGACCCGAAGATAGGCTACTGGGCATCGCACGCGGCCGCGAAGAAAGCACTCGCTGCCGGGGAAGCCTACTCTACCGCCACCACTCCAGAGGCGGTCGCCACAGTGGTGCGTAACACCGCGATTCAGGGGTCACTTTCGATTCTTTATGCGGCGTTGGTGCTGGGCGTGTTTATTGTTGGCATCTACTATTCGGTGCTCGCCTTCCGTAGGGGTGGTCTATCTACCGCCGAGGCTGAGGGGGTGCCGTCTCAGATATTTGCGCCCGCCGGACCGGTCCCTACCGCTTTGGAAAAGGAAGTGCTCGCCCAGTGGCGAGCCGCCGGACTGGAACCTGACGGTGGATACATGCATTCGAGTGGGCAAACAATCAAAGACACTGAACATACGGAGCGCCTATGAGCAGCCAACACGCTTTTGCAATAGCCGTGGAGCCGGGGGGTAGCGCGCCCTCCGACACTGTGACTGTTTCGGGTGAGCACTGCGGTGCTGTCATCGACACTTCGATTGGTTTTCCAGTAGCAGCGCTGCGTTCGTTCATGGGTTTGTGGCGTGGCATCACCGGAATGGACAGTTATCGCCGGTACCTGGGTTATCAGCGGGTACATCACCCTGAGTGTGACGTGATGAACGAGGCGGAGTTTTGGCGCCGCCAGTGGGATGATGCCGGGAAGCATCCCAGGGCTTGCTGTTGCTGACCTTTATGGACGGGGTTCAGGAGGCCGCAGGCAGACGGCTCCGTCCACGAGCAGCTCCGTCCGTATGTCTTTCCTGCACGGGTAGAATAGCCCTATGGCTTTAACTATCGGTATCGCCGGCTTGCCTAACGTCGGTAAATCCACCCTGTTCAATGCGCTTACTCGCGCGACCGTGCTCGCCGCGAACTACCCTTTCGCGACTATTGAACCAAATATCGGGGTGGTGCCGCTGCCTGATCCCAGGCTGGGGGTGCTCGCCGATATGTTTCATTCCGAGCGGGTCGTGCCGGCTACGGTGTCCTTTGTTGATATTGCCGGTATTGTGAAGGGTGCCTCTAAAGGGGAGGGTCTGGGTAACCAGTTCCTCGCGAATATCCGTGAAGCTGACGCGATTTGCCAGGTCACTCGGGTTTTTGCTGACCCGGATGTGGTGCACGTGGAGGGGCGGATTGACCCGGCGAGCGACATTGAGACGATTGCGACCGAGTTGATTCTTGCCGATATTCAGTCCCTGGAGAACCAGATTCCGCGCCTGGAGAAGGAGCTGCGGGGCCGCAAGATTGACGCTTCGGTGCTGCAATTGGCAAAAGATGCGCAGGCGGTGTTGGAGGATGGGCGGCTGCTTTCGGCCTCTGACCTGGACTTGGAGGAGTTGAAGCAGTTTCAGTTGCTCACCGCGAAACCCTTTATCTATGTGTTCAATATGGATGCTGATGGCATGGAGGACGGGGCGCGACAGGTCGAGTTGCGGGAACTGGTTGCGCCGGCGGAGGCGGTTTTCTTGGATGCCGGTTTCGAGGCGGAACTGGTCGAGTTGGATGAAGCAGATGCTCGCGAGATGTTGGAGGATGCCGGTCAAACCGAGTCCGGTCTGGATAAACTCGCGCGTGTTGGTTTCGACACCCTCGGTCTCCAGACGTTCTTGACTGCAGGAGAGAAGGAGTCACGTGCCTGGACGATTCGTAAGGGTTGGACGGCTCCGCAAGCTGCCGGGGTGATCCACACCGATTTCGAACGTGGTTTTATTAAGGCCGAGGTGGTGAGTTTTGAGGATCTGGTTGAGCTGGGGGGACTGCATCAGGCCCGCGAACACGGCCGCCTACGCATGGAAGGCAAAGACTACATAATGCAAGATGGCGACGTAGTCGAGTTCCGTACTGGGCTTACGTCTGGGGGTCGGAAATGAGTATTGGGCACTCGTATGGGCTCGATTGGATTGACGAAGACGCGTTATTCGAGGTCACTCGTGTTTCGTTCGCCAAGGTGTTGCAGCCCTCACGCCGTAAGCCGCTTCCGCCAGACCCGTTTACGCTCTTAGCACACGCAGTACTAGCGAATGAGGGTCTGAGCGAGGCTCGTGCATTTGAGCGCGAGCGCGCGATAAACAAAACACTTTCTGACAACGTGGGCTACTGGCATCAGCGAGTTTTGGGTTTGGCTCCACATTGGGAAGAAACCGGCGCGTCGGGCGGTTCGATTGATTTGCGCACGAAGCTTGGATACGTTCATCCATTGTTGCACAAACCTGTGTTAGCAGAGGTGAAGAATCGTTTTAATACAATTAAGGCCTCGGATGAAAAGAACGTGTGGGATCGGTTGGACAACTTGGCTAGAGCGAGTGGCGCTGTGGCGTACGTATTTCAAATCGTGCCAAAGAGTCCTGAGCGTTATGATCGCCCATGGAGTCCCTCAGGGCGAAATGAAAAACAGATAGTGCGAGTATGCGATGGGGTTTCAGCTTATTCGCTGGTGTTTGAGAGGCAAGAAGCACTGTACGAGTTATATATGGCTTTACCGCATATTTTCGCGGATATTATTGGGCGCGTTCCCGCTATTGACGTGACCGAGATGGAAGAACTATTCCGAACGAGTATGCCACCCACAGTCTGATCCTAAACTTCGGCGGCCTTCATGGTAACCTGTGCATAGGTAAAGGTTACTAGTACACGTGCAGAGGATAGACAAATGTGGGATTCTCGCGAGGATCACAACGCACAGCTGGCGATTGGTGAGGCAGCGCAAGCCCTAGATGTTTCTGTCGACACTATCCGTCGTTGGGCAAAACAGGGGCTGATTAAGGCAAGCCGTGATGGGCACGGCAACCGGCTTTTTAACATTGCCGAGATTGAACGCTTGCGGCGCAAGCTCTCTGGCGCGAGCGACGATCACCCCTTTCGTGTGCTGACTTCTCGTCGAACTTTCGCCAATGCCACCTGTATTGACCTGTTTGCGGGAGCGGGCGGTACAGCTCTTGGCTTCCACAATGCCGGCATATCGCACGTGTTTCTCAATGAGTTTGATAAGAATGCCGTGGCTACGTTGCGCGCTAATAGTGAAACTCACTCCCTGGGTTGGGATATCTGCGAAGACGATGTACATAATGTGGATTTTTCCGGCATGAATGCTCAGATTATTCAGGCAGGTTTCCCCTGTCAAGCATTCTCTTACGCCGGCAAGAGTCGAGGATTTGAAGATACTCGCGGAACCCTATTCTTCGAGTTTGCTCGCGCGGTTCACGATATTCGCCCGGCTATTGCTATTGGCGAGAATGTGCGTGGCCTTGTGAAACATGATGGCGGACGTACCTTAGAAACCATGCTCAACACGTTCAATGAGCTTGGGTATCGCATCAATTACCGGGTGCTGCGCGCACAGTATCTTGATGTGCCACAAAAACGCGAACGTGTTTTCTTGTTTGCTACCCGGAAAGACCTGGATTTGCCGATTTTGTTTCCGAAAGAACGAGACTACGTGGTGACGCTAGCGGAGGCTCTGGAGGGAGTTCCAGATTCTCCTGGGCAAAAATACACAGAGCGAAAAGCGCGAGTGATGGAGATGGTGCCTGAGGGTGGAAACTGGCGAGATTTACCCGAAAGTGTGCAACATGATTATATGGGTGCTTCGTATTATCTCGGTGGAGGTAAAACCGGTATGGCGAGGCGCATGAGCTGGAATGAGCCAGCGCTGACGCTCACTTGCAACCCGGCACAAAAACAGACAGAACGTTGCCACCCGACCGAGACCCGCCCTTTCAAAGTACGTGAATATGCCCGGATTCAAACCTTCCCTGACGATTGGGTATTTGATGGCTCGTTAGCGGCCCAATACAAGCAAATCGGCAATGCAGTACCCGTCAATCTTGGCTATCACGTAGGTAGATGTGCATTAGCGTCACTTGGCGAAATAACGATAGACGAAACAATGGAAACTGCGGAGCCTGTGTAGTTTTCTGAATCATGCTGCACAACTAAACCGCGCTCTACTAGCAGTAAGCTCCAGATAATAGTATCCGTTAATAAATCTTTCCCCTAAACGACTATCCCACTCATGAGGCTGCAGCAACGCAGACAAACTTCTGAATATCGGATAGCGCATTGTATCTGAGCGTCATTTCCCTCAATGGATGAGACTAGCAGTTCAATTTCGAAGAGCAATAGAGATTATTGTTCTGATTCAGAATTTTGATGCTGGAGATTATTGGGGAGGGTAGGTGTAGGGCTGCTGGCTACGCCCAGTCTTGTTTCAAAGGTGCAGACGGTCACGCTTCCGACAGTCCTATCTGCCTAGAAATAGCTCTATATTGTCCTAACGTGTCCTATATCGCGGGGGCGGATCCGGTTTCGTCACTCACCCGTTTTTTTTGGGGGGGCGCTACTCGGGAGAACGACGAGCGCGAGAGTTATTGCGGCGCTGGCGGGACCTACGATTATTGCGTTTACCGTGTTGTTCCGAACTGTTTTCGCCGTGTTCCCTGCCGCCTTTGGCGCCCTTTGAGCTGCGAGAGCGATAAGCGTTTCGGGAGCCGCCCCGCGAGCCATGCTGCAACTGGTCTTCACGATCCGAACGTTTCCGGGTCGAAGGCCCAATCCGGTTCGTCACATTCGGGTCAATATCCAGGTCAGTGTATAGATGTTCGCTGGTGTGATAGGTCTCAACCGGATCCGGGCGATCCAGATTCAACTCGCGGTTAATAACCCGCCACTTCGTGGTGTCTTCCCAATCAACAAAAGTAATCGCGGTGCCTTCCGCTCCCGCCCGACCGGTACGCCCAATCCGATGCAGATACTCGGTGGAATCATCCGGGCACTCATAGTTCACCACGTGCGTGATGTCATCCACATCGATACCGCGCGCCGCCACATCGGTCGCCACCAACACATCAATCTCCCCGTCACGGAAACGCCGCAGCGCCCGCTCCCGCGCCCCCTGATTCAGGTCGCCATGCAGCGGAGCCGCCCGAAAACCGCGGTCTTGGAGCACCTCACAAACGTGTTGAGCGCTGCGCTTGGTACGCGAAAAAATGATTACCCGACCCCGGTCACGCGCCTGCAAAATCCGGATCAACACCTCTTCCTTATTCATCGGATGGATGCGGTAAATAAGTTGGCGAACCGAGGAAACCGTTTTTGAATCATCGGTGGGGTCCTGAACCCGAATATGCGTGGGATGCTCCATGAAACGCCTGGCCAAAGCGACAACCGCGGCAGGCATGGTCGCCGAAAACAGCATCGTGTGGCGGGTCGCCGGCACCCGAGAAAGCAGCGTCTCCACATCCGGCAAGAACCCCAAATCCAACAGCTCATCAGCCTCATCGAGCACCACCGCATCAACCTGGTTGAGCTTCAGCTCACGACGTTTCAGCAAGTCGATCAGGCGTCCCGGGGTGCCCACCACAATATCGACACCCTCCTGTAAGGCTTTAAGCTGCGGGTCAAAATCGGTGCCGCCATAAATCTCCACTATCCGCAACCCCGTGTATTTCGCTGCCTGAATCACATCCTGCGCGACCTGTTTAGCCAGTTCACGTGTAGGTAAGATAATCAGCGCCTGCGGTAAACCAGGGAACGGGAGGTCGGAATAATTCGGGTTTGAGGGAGCTTTTGCCCGTTCAATAATCGGCAACGCGAAGCCGTAGGTTTTACCGGTCCCGGTTTTTGCTTGACCGATAATGTCTCCGCGTTTCATCGAAACCGGCAGTGTTAGCGCCTGGATCGGGAAAGGATTTACCACGCCTTTCTCGGCGAGCGCCCGAGTAATCGGTTCTGATACGCCAAAATCCGTGAAAGTCTGATCGGTTTTAGTTTGCTGGGCATCGACCATTATTAACTTCTCCACCTGCGCCACCTGGCGCCTTGTTATCGTCTTCGGCAGCCACTGAGCCACCTGTGAGCATCACGCGCCTGAAAACGATGCTGCTCTCCGCCTGTTCCCTCAAGTGCAGACGCTGTATTTAATCCCAGAGGCGGAGACCTCTGTCAATGATAGTCCAAAATCATCCAAGATTATCCTCGTGGTCCATATTCCGCAGTATCATTAAAGCTATAAACCTACGCGAGGGAGTTAAGTGATGAGCGGGAACGGCGCCTATCCGGGAGGAAACGACCCAACGATTGTCTCCTATCAGGATACACAGTATGCTCCCCAGCAGGGGTATCAACCCCAGGTGCCTCCCTACATTACCCCAATTCCTGGATATGGCGTGGCGGCATACACGACACCACCTGCACAAAACAAGCAAAACCAATCGACACCGCTAATCATCGGCGCGCTCATCGGAGTTCTGATAATTGCGCTTATCGTTATAGGTTTCTTGGTTTTTCGTAACCTGAATGCAAGTGATACTGGTCGCAATCAGGCCGCCGATGACACCGCGACAGCAACCGTTACAGACACTGAAACCTCCCAACCGGTTCCCACCGTTACTCAGACGGTACGTGAGAAGCCTCAGATGCAATGGCCACCCAGCGGAACCGAATCCTGTACCTCATCAGTTGCGGTAAATGAGGTTACTACCTGCGAGTTTGCCTATAATGTCGTGGATAAGTACAACAGTGGCGGTGTTGGAACCTATAACGTTTATTCTCCCGTGACAGGCTTGTGGTATGACATTACCTGCAAATCTTACGGGTCTGATGCGGCGGTTTGCACCGGCGGGAAAAACGCTGCGGTTTATATACGCTGATGCGGGGGAAACACGCAAAACCGCTCGGTCGCCCGGAAAGTAGCTTCCGAAACGGTTTACTGACTTCACTGATAGTTGTTTCAGTAGGGCTTGTAGGTCTCAGTGTGCTCTATTTCATGTTCCTGCGTCCCGGCATCGATGACGAAACAGCAACGAAAACTGTGACAACCAAAACGGAAACATCGGAAAACCCCGAGATTACTGCAGCCCCTGAAACAAAAAAAGCAATATCAGAACAAACCGATGATGCGGCTGATTCGCAAAACAGCAGCCGCGCCTATACGACTCAAATCGCTGCGCTCGAACAGCGCTACGGCGCCACTATCCAGGTGTCGTGGGTGGATAATGGACAGGTTCGCACGGCAGGTTCTCTGACTGATTTGCCGGCCTGGTCAACATCGAAAGTCCCACTCGCGATGGCAGTCTACGCAGGCGGTCAAGGCGATGCCCAGGCAGGGAACATAAGTGCGGCTATACAGGCTTCGGATAATGCTGCAGCGGAAGCACTGTGGGCTTCACTTGCCGCTACAGATACTGAACGAGCCGCAGCTGTCACTGCCATACTACGACAGGCAGGAGACGAGACGACAACCGTGCCGAGCACGCGAACTTTCGGAACCTACACTATTTTCGGTCAAACACAGTGGAGCACTTCCGCCCAAGTAAACTTCCTGTTGAACTTTGATTCATTGCCGGGAGCGGCTCAGGTGAAACAGTACATGTATGGAGCCTATGCGAACCAGAGATGGGGGATCGGGACATTCGCTAACTGTGCTGTGAAAGGTGGTTGGGGGCCTACTGCCTGGGGAGGTTACACCGCCCGACAGTTCGGCTGGTTTGACAGGGCCGGTCAGCAAGTTCCGGTGGCTATCGCGGTACAGGCCGGGTCGTTCCAGGCGGCCACCCAAGTGGTTGATGCGGTGGCGGCGCTACTTCGATAGCTATTGAACCAAAGTGACGTGGTGCGGATACCGGTGCGGGTAGTGTTGAGGCATGGACGATATCGATGCGGTAGCCGGATATTATGCCCTCTATGCGCAGGGGCGGCTCGCTAAGGATCAGGCGCTGGCTCCGATGGTGGTTCAACAGGTGGCACTGGCAGAGATGTCGGCGCGAGCTTTCTACCTGTATCGGCTCATAACTTTACATGCCGGAACCGGTTTGATTGATGCCCTCCAAAAATCGGCTGGAGTGACAGACGAGTTGGAGTCCCGGCTACGACCCGGAGACTGGTGGGAGCGCGTGGTGAAAACCTATGTGACCATCGGTATGTGGTCGGATGCGCTGCAGACGCTCGCGAGTGAGCGCTATCCAGATGTGGAATTTGATTTCGGTCACCAGGAGTGGGCTGCTAGGCTCATCGAGGCTGGCTGTGCTGCCGATGACCGTTTGTCTGCCCGTTTGTCGTTATGGGGTCGGCGTGTGAACGGCGATGCGGTGTCTGCTGTTCGCACCGTTGTACATGATTATCCTGAGACCCTGAATGTAGAGACGGAAACGGAGCTGTACCACGAGCTTCGCGAAGGGCATACACTTCGGATGCAACGGGCGGGGTTAGCGGCCTGAACAAGCTTAAATGTTGAATCCGACCCGGCGCGGTTGATTGGTGTTAACCGTTATGTAGGATACTGAGCTGCCCGGCACCAAAATTACGCGCTCGCGAGTGTCAGTGAAAGACAGCAGCGTATTCGGGTCTGCGATTGCGGATTCCAGCTGTTCACGCAACTGCGCTTCGGTGATGTCAACCTCGGCGTCAATACTGCTTCCGCCGCCTTTAATTCCGATTGTGATATCCATTATCTGCGATGCTCCTCAAAAATGTAAGTGGTAGATGTTTTCATAGTTACATGGATTACGAACCACAGTTTATTCCGCCTCGGCATTGGACAGCAAAGGTTGAGTTCGATGAGGTGCAGCGTGAGGTGCTGACGCGGGTTGCGGCAGGGGAGTCGCTCCGGGGCACCGGGGTTGCCGGATCAGGTAAAACTTCGGTGGCGATCTGTTGCGTGTCACAGTGGTATGAGCGCGCTAACGCTTCAGTATCTGGAGTTGATTACGAAAACTTGTGCTCGGCAATGCCGAGTGCCTTACTGGTTACAGCTTCGCGTAGGAGTGCCGATATGTGTAACCGTTCCTGCGAATTTGGGGCTCTGGAAATTTCTCGACCAGCGCGTAGCGCAATTTCCTTGGCTTTCGCGATTTTGCAGCTGCATCAGCAGCTTCGGGGCGACCCAGAGGTGACCCTGCTGACCGGGGCTGATGAAGATGCACTACTTCGTCGTCTGCTAACTCGGGAGAAGTTTCCGGGATTGCCGGATAATGCAGCTGAAGGTGACAAATACCGACAGGAACTTCGCGATTTGTTTGCCAGATGCTACGAGCTTTGTGTAGCACCGGCAGATCTGGGGCGTACTGGTGAGGCGTATCACGAGGACAACTGGGTGAAAGTGAGCCCGTTGTTTATTCGTTTCGATGAGGAGCAGCAGCGTACCCGCCAGTATTCTTCCGCCAGGATGCTCAGAGCAGCGAGTGAGATGCTCCGACAGGCACGTGAGAACGATGACCAAGTCTTTTTGAAGGAACTACCACGGCTGATAGTCGTCGATGATATGCAAGACCAAACCCGAGCTGCCGTGGACTTATATAGGGAACTGTGGCACTGTGGTGGACAGTTAGTGCTTTTGTCTAACCCGAGGGTCGCCACTCAGGTCTATCGGGGCGGTCAGCCAGAAATTCCAAAATGTTTTCAGGTGCTTCCCGAACTGGTTTTAGGCAGCGACTATCGTGAGATGGGGTTGCAGCGCAGCCAACTGATTTCCGGGAACGAAGCTGGCGAGTATCGCGCTGTGGCCTCTTGGCTGCGAGACAGGCATTTTCTTAACGGTGTCGAGTATGCAGATATGGCCGTGATAGCGAGATCTAATACGGTTGTTTCCGGCATCAGTGACGCTCTAGAGGGTTTCGGTTTACCGTGTGTTGGGGTGCGGCAACGAGCACCCTTGGGGCGGCACCCGTTGATTATGGAATTAACTCGGCTGGCATCGGGTGGAGCCTATACGTTGGCAGATTTCTACCGGCTGATTTCATCACCACTGGTAGGGGCAGATTCACTGATAGTGGAGCGAATACGCCGTTTCTTTAACGGTTCAGACCCGGCGGTTTTAGCTGCAATTTGTGCCTCGCTGGGGGTTGAACCGAGCGAAACAGAAATCGTTGTTCGCAAAAGAACTGCACTTGAGGACGATATTTCCGATAGGGAAGTGACTGTTGCGGAGTTCACGGACCAGGTGGGGTTCCTTGATGACTTGGAAGAAGCCTTGGGGCAACAGGTTGTTGATGCTGTGCGGCGTGCAGCTGCGTTGTTAAGTGCGAGAGAGCACCTGGTTCTTGCGGATCCGGCAATCAGTTTCTGGCGGCTATGGCAGGCTGCTGACAGGGCTGATTATTGGCGTGAACAGGCGTTACACGGATATGTTCTCGCCGATGAATACCTGGATGTGATGCTCAAATTATTCCGTGACCTAGATTTTTATATGCAGCGTGCAGATAAACCGAATCTAAGTGAGTATCTCAAACAGTTGAGTGCCCGCACGGTAGTAACTGACACTATAGCCCAACACGGTCAGGAGGGTGAGGGGATAACAGTTGGTACACCCACTCAACTAGTCGGGTTGGAGTTCGACTCTGTCGCGGTGATTGGGGTAAATACCGGACAGTGGCCGACACGGGCCGGTGAAGATCAGTATTTCCGACCAAATCGGCTTGCCGCTATCGTAGAGAGCAAATCGAATGATTCTGCTACCAAACAGCTGACACACACAGATGTGGAGGAGAGACTGTTTAATGCGGCAACCACTCGGGCTCGAAGCGCGCTGTTGGTGAGCGCTGTAGATGAAAAGGATGGGGCTTCCCCGTCGCTGCTGTTCACTAACAAAACTAGACACTATCTGCAATATCAGGTGGGGGAGCATTTGCCTCTAGCCCCGGTATCGCTCACCGAGTTCGTGGGAGCGTTGCGGGCGAGAGCCATACATGAATCGGCTAGTGAACAGGAACGCAGGGAGGCGGTTACGGCTTTGCGGGTGCTCGCTGATTCCGGGATCGCGGCAGCTGACCCGGATAACTGGTCAGGCGTGTGGGCACGTGCCGGCGAGAGTTTTGCCACCAGCGATGATCCTGTGGTTGGAGACAATCGGAGGGTTAGGATCTCGCCGTCAATGTTTGAAAGCGCGTTGAACTGCCCACTCAGGTGGTTTTTGAATAACAACGGTGCATCCCGCGACAGCGTAAATATGCAGATGGGCAGTTACATGCATCAGCTGTTGGAGACTCATCCCGATGGTACAGGCATGTATTCAGCTTTCTTGGAGACCTGCCCGTTACCTCGCGAAACATGGGTTGAAGAGCAGGAATATCAGCGTTTTCGTAAGGCTGTCGAAAAGTTGGAGCCTTTTTTGCGAGGTCAGTTGAGTGGTAGAGCAGCAAAAGACGAGATAGCTCCGGTGGTTCCTGTTGTCGATGATAGGGATCTCGAATGTTCATTCCAGATGGATATTCCGGGTGGTAATAATGCCGTGGTTAGTGGAAAAATCGACCGGATTGTGCGTACTGACGAGGGAATGTTCATTATTGACTATAAAACCGGGAAAAGCGCGATATCGGTCGCGGACGCTAGGCAGAACCCGCAGTTGCGACTCTATCAGTTGGCGGCAAAGAACGACGAAGAGATTAATCGAGGAGACACCATACTGGGGGCAGAGCTGGCGTATCCAGCAGATCCCGCCAAAGTCAATATCGTAATTCGGTCACAACTTCCGCTCACTGAGGAGGACGTCGAGACAGTCACCGAGCAGTTACAACAGGTGGTAGAGATGAATCGGGGAGCACTTTTCCCTGCCAGGGTGGGGGATCAGTGTCGTAACTGTGATATGAAAGCGATCTGTCCCCAAGAGGCGCGCTATGGGAAGGGGGACTCCGATGAGTGACTCAACTACAGTATGCACCCCCGCAGAGTTGGCGGCGGTAATTAATGAGTCGAAGCCGAAAGAGAAACGAGTAGTTCCCAATCCGGAGCAGACCGCAGTTATCAGCAGCACAGAGCCAGCACTGCTCGTGGTGGCTGGTGCCGGGGCAGGCAAAACAACCACTATTTCACAAAGAATTATGTACTATATGGTGAACCAAAATGTGGCACCTGAGAGAGTTCTGGCCCTCACCTTCACCAATAAAGCTGCAGGTCAAATCAGTAATACGATATGCGAAGATCTGAAGCTGCTGCTGAAATCCAAAAGCAAAAAAGGTAGAGAGATACAGGAGACTTTGAAACTACGCAACGTCGATGAGGAATCACAAGTAAACGTGTCAACCTATTCTGCGTTCGGGGAGCAAATAGTGCGAGAGTTTGGGTTCCTCATGGGATTAAACGCAGATGTGCAGCTGATTACAGAGCCGGCAGCGTACCTGCTGATGCGGGACATAGTTCAAGGTTTTACTGCACAGGAAATAGCGCAGTACGGATACGGCTACACAGAAAAGACAGGCGAATTGAAAGAGAGCTCGGCGCTGGCCAAGTTAAGTCTCGCTACCGTCATATCGGGAGCTCTCGAACTCAACGAGAATATCGCAAACTATGACGTGGATATGGAACAGCTCGACAGGGAAAACAAACGCCTACTCGAACAGCAAATACCGAAATTGTTTGCTGGTAGTCAGCTCGCCGAAGCCGTAAAAATAGGGGCAACCGCGCGGTTACGAGATTTCTATTCGGAATGTGTGCGCCGTTACCGTAATGAGAAGAGCAAACGCGGATTGATTGACTATTCAGATCAGAACCGCTTAGCTCTGCGGGTTGTTGCTGATCCTGGAATACGAAAAAGCATTTCCGACCGGTACGACATGGTGGTTCTCGATGAGTTTCAAGACACTTCAAGTGCGCAATTGAAGCTGATAAAAGCGCTATTTGCGGGCAAGAGCGTAACTGCTGTGGGGGATCCAAACCAGTCGATTTACGCTTGGCGTGGTGCCAGCCAGCAGGCATTGATAAAGTTCAAAGCAGAGTTCATAGGTAGTGATTTGCGGGATGAAGAACGGGCAGTACTAAACCTTTCGACTTCCTGGAGAAACAGTAAACGGATTTTGAGGGTTGCGAATCTGGTTTCTGCTCCGTTGCGTGGTGAGTGGAAAGGAAAATTACCTGAACTACAACCCAGAAAAGACGCAGATGAGGGTGTTGTCTATCGCTACTGCACCTCCGGGCGGGATACCGAAGCTGAAAAACTGGTTGAGTATTTTTCTGTTCCTGCCCACCGGGAGGGAACTCTGGCGGTGCTGTGTCGCAGACGCAGCGACCTGCAATACTTGAAAGCCTATTTCGACAGAGCCGGTATTCCATCAATCATGGTGGGGCTCTCGGGGCTGCTCTCCACACCGGTGGTATCTGATATTTGGGCGGTGCTGCAAGTACTCAATGATGCTGGTGATTCACGCTCGGTTCTGCAATTGCTGATCCGGCAGGGGCTGGGCGCTCGGGATATTTCGCAGCTTTGGTTGGCTGCGAAAAACCGTGCGCGCACAAATCTCGCTGAGCGTCTCGGGGTAGAGCTAGCTGAGGTGGAGAATAATCACGCAGATGCCTATTTGATGGACGTGTTGGATTCGCCAGCAGAGCTGCGCGAAGTATTGAGCGACCCCGGTTACCAGGTGGTTTCCTGTTTCGCGAAACGAATAAGAACGGTTCGCCCCTACGCGAGCGGTGAACTTGTGTCTCTAGTGGGCAGAATCCTGCGGGTATTCCAGCTTGAAACCGATGCTTTTACCAGATCGGTGTTCTTCGGTAACGACCTGGAAGTACATAATATCCGGGCATTTGTCGAAGCTGTACGTGAATACTTGTCTGGTGTCGCTCATCCCTCGCTACCCGGTCTGCTCGGCTGGTTGGATGCTGCTGATCAGGAAGGCAGGGGTCTGGCTATTCCGGAACAGGCTGAAGAAATGCCGGGAGTGGTACAGCTCATGACCGTCCATGCCGCGAAAGGCTTGGAGTGGGATACGGTCGTGGTTGCCGGCATGGCCGAGGGAGTGTTCCCAGGGAAATACCTGGACGGCGCAGATTATTTAACAAAAGCGAGCCGGCTGCTGCCGAAGTTACGGGATGACTATACGGAACAATTCGATTTTGACGGAGATTTAAAGGTTACTAAACTAAGCGAACGCATAACGTTTTTCCGGGAAAAGTTGTCTGACAAGCATCTCTTAGAGGAGTTACGGCTCGCCTATGTTGCATTGACGAGAGCAAAAAAGATTTTGATTGTAGGCGGCTACTATCGTGACAGCGCATCCGCTTCTCACGGGAAAATGATTTCTTCATTCATTGCCTCTACCGCAGAGTATCTCGAAGCTGCCGGTGTAGCAGATGCGAAGAACTGGGAGGCTAACCCACAGGCAGACAGCGATGCTGCACCTGTGGGTGTGTTCACGGAACTGATGGAAGATTTACCGACAGCCGACACGAGCCTATATTTGCCTAACACAGGGGCGGACGATTCAGACGATGAGCCCACAGATGAGCCCTGGCCGCAGAAAGTGTCTGCCTATCAGCGGAAACTGAATAAGCTGGCTGATGAGGTGCGTTCCGGAGATGTTGATGAGCTCACGTCGGATAATCCCTATCGGGAACTGGTGCAGGGCTATATTGAGGCTCACAAACAAGGTGTCCAGCCTGTTCGTCTCCCGCAGTCGTTAGCTGTCACGCGATATGTAGGTTACGACACCAATTCCGAGGGGATGCGGAAACTATGGCTAGATTTGCGTCGCCCGATTCCGCGGCAGCCCGGCGGTGGTGGCGGAGATTTTGGAACTCGCCTGCATTCCCTGATTGAACAGCGTATGCGTGGACATGATGTCGAGCCGGATGGTCCAGACGCTACCCAACTGAAAGCGATGCTGCAAAACATCGATGTTTTGCACGTGTTAGAAAGCTTCGAGCCGGTTTCCCTGGAAACCGAGTTTTCTGCCAGAGTCCCATTCAAATTAGCGAGCATCGATAGTCACTATCGGGACGCGGACACTTTAATCAAGGTGAGCGCCAAAATAGATGCGGTGATGCGGGAACGAACCACCGGGAAGATTTGGCTCCTTGACTGGAAGAGCGACAGTAACCATCAGGCGCACCTGGATCGCTATCAGCGTCAGTTGCGTCTCTATGCGCGTATTTTCCAGGAAGTTACCCGCATAACACCAGCCGGAGCCTATCTGGTGTTCTTATCCGAGGGTAAACCGGATCCGAGAAATGGTTTACGCCCTGGGCCGGAAATGGTAAAAGTGCAGCTTTAGCAATTTTAGAGTGTCAACAACTCCAAAAGTTATAGCGTTTATACCGGTTTTGTTTTGACCGTTTCGTCACGCAACGGAGGGGACAGAAACTGGATGTATGAGAAGTATCGACAGGTTTTTACCGGGCGAAGAGTTCGACGAAACGCTACAGATGGACACCGACAGTGAGGGTAAACTATGGTTGCGGTGGTTGCCAAGCCCGAAAGCTGCTGCACTGTTGCTGGCAGCCGTAGTGCTCTTGGCCGTTGGTGTGGGTCGGGTTGCTATCGGAGATGCAGAAAACAATGAGACCAAGGACTCGACACTGGCATCCGCTGCTTCCTCCCAACCGGTAACCGATGTAGCGGCGCCACAGGTTGAACCACAAAACACAAAAACCGGTTCGACTAGTGAAGTCACCGTCCATGTTGTCGGGGAGATAGCGAAACCTGGGGTGTATCAGCTTCCCGGCGGTTCGCGTGTGCATGAAGCCATCGACATGGCCGGAGGCGCAACCGAGAATGCGCATCTGGAGCTCATTAACTTGGCTGCACAAATCAGTGACGGTCAACAGATCGTTGTTCCAGATTCTCAAACTGCCGCCAACGCTGCGGCAGCTAAAGCCACCGCGACCGGCAGCGGAATCGGAGCCGATGGAAAGGTAAGTATCAACTTAGCTAGCGCTTCTGAACTGGAAGAACTAGACGGTATCGGCCCGTCACTGGCTGAGAGAATCGTAGCTTATCGAGAAAGCAACGGACCGTTCAGTAGCATCGAGTCCCTCACTGAGGTTCCCGGTATCGGCCAGAAGATACTGGCCCGGTTCAGCAGCGGGATTACGCTTTGAGGAGGACGTGGCCTCGCATCGTCGATATTCGGTTGCTGCCGGCAGCTGTTTTAGCGTGGCTGTCAGTTGCTCTCACGATAGCGTTCCCCGAGAAAAACGTGTGGGTGCCGCTCACTGCTGCAGCTGTCGGTACCGGGATTGTAAATCTGCTTTTGAGCAGGTGGCATGGCAGACGCAGGGGAGCTAACTACCTGCTGGCACTGTTTCTCGCAATCGCTATTGCGGCAACCTGCGCGGTAGCAGCCCAGGTTCGGGTTCAGGTACTGCACGGCAGCTGCATACCTGTCCCTACCGGTCAACGAATACAGCTCACTGCCCGAGTTGTAAACCAGCCTGCTCTCGTTTCCGGTGATAATACCCCGAGATATCGGGTGATGCTACGTGCCGAACAGATAGACGGTGTAACTCGCAGTGTCAAAGTGTTGGTCTATCTGGATGAGCCAGTCAATTATCGTGACCTCATCCGAGGAACCGTCACGCTTCACAAATCTGACACGCCAGGAGTTTGCGTCCAGGGGAACCTGCATGTCAGCCAGCGAATAGTTAATAGAAGTATCGAAACCCTGAAATCCGTCTATCGACCCATTCCGGGTGCCGGTATGTTGCTCGGGATGGGGCTGGGGGACAGGACGCTTCTGAGCCTGGAACAGCGAGACGACCTGAATATGGCATCGTTGAGCCATGTTACAGCTATCTCTGGGCTGCATATTTCGGTGCTGCTCGCCCTGTGGCGGCAGTGCACGAGACGAAGGCTGCCTCGCCTGTTCGGTTCGCTGATGCTGCTCGGTGGGCTGCTGGTGGTGATTGGCCCGGCACCGTCACTGCTTCGTGCGGTGATTATGGGGACTATCGGTATTTCTGGGGCCTTGATGTCACGGCTTGGGCAGGCCCTGTCGGCGCTGTCGTTGACTGTGCTGTTGATGCTGCTCATCAATCCGCTAGCCGCTCTCGAATACGGTTTCACATTGTCGGTTGCAGCCACTGCCGGTATCGTGATGTTCACAAAACCATTAAGCCTGATAATAGGGCGGGTACTGCCGAGTGTTTTGGCTGAACAGGTGTCACTCACCTGCTCCGCGCAACTATTCGTCATGCCTGTTGTGCTGCTTTTGCGTCCGGGGTTGCCTACTTGGGCGATACCGGCAAATGTGTTGGTAGCGCCAGTTGTCGCTACGATAGTTTCCGTTGGGCTGCTCAATTTGATGCTAGTACCGTTCGCGATTTGGCCGGTACAGGTACTGGCGTGGGCTTCTTCACCACTGACCAATTGGGTTATTCTTGTCGCCCACACGGCAGCTCACGGTCCCTTGGCGCCACTGCCGTGGCCTGACGGAGTGTTTGGTGTTGTCCTTCTGGTAGCGGTGGTTCTGTTGTGTTTGATTGTTGCAGCTGGGATGATAGCTGCCTTTGGGAGGTCACCGGCGCAGCGCATCCCGGTGTTCGGAAAAATGATGGTGCTCCACGATAAGCTGGAAACTCAGGTGAGACAGATCAAACAGGACGGGGTGGTTTCCAAGTGGCTGCAGCGGATAGGCTACCGCCGGTGACTTTTTTGAAGGCTGGTGAGCAGGCGCTCGCTGACCGAGTAGTCACACGCTTCCGTGCCCGCGCCCGAGAAATCGACCCGAATTGTGAGATAATCCGGGTTTTTTCGGATGAATACGAGGAGGGCAGGCTCGGTGTGGAGTCCTCACCCTCACTGTTTGGTGAAGCAAAACTATTGGAATTTCCGGACTTCGAGAACGCCAATGATGCGCTGATGATTGATTTAAAGGCAACAATCACAACCCCGCAACCGGATGTGTGGATTCTGGTTCGCCGTAATGGCGGAAATAAAGGTGCCGGTCTGTTAAAGATGAACGGTGTCGAGGTTATTGATGTCCCTGCCGTTAAGAAACCCGAGGATAAGTTGCGAATCCTCACACAGGAGGTTCATGACCAGGGTGGCCGCATCTCCCGGGAGGGGGCGGTAACACTGATTGAGGCACTCGGTGACAGTGTTGGTGAATTGCTAGCTGCTGCCCAGCAACTCGCTGCCGATGTTGAGGGGGAAATAGATCGAGAAGACGTTCTCGAATACTATTCGGATCGCTATGTTGCGGGAGGTTTCGCCGTGGCGGATGCGCTGGTCGGTCGGGACACTGCCGGGGCTTTGCAGCTGCTGCGCTATTCCCGACAGGCCGGCAATGATGACAGTGCGACGATTGGTGCCCTGGTGTATCGGTTCCGACAATTCGTGGCAGCTATGGATCCTCGGGGTGTGCTAGCCGACCAGTTGAATATTTCGCCGTGGCTGATGAAAAAGATATCTCCAGATTTACGACGCTGGGGGTCGGAGGATATTGCTTTTGCCTTTACCGCATTAGCCCGCGCGGATGCGCAGGTAAAGGGTGGTGCGGTCGCAAAGGATTACCCCCTAGAAAAGGCGATTATCGACATAATAGCTCACAAAAAATGACCTGTTTGTTTATTTGGCTGTGTCGGGTTCCTTTCTGACAAGCCGTTCGTGTAACCCGTTCTCGGCTGCTCACATCGACTCCGGGATTGTTTTCACATTTGAATTGACTTTAGCGTCTTCGGGTTCTGAACGGCCTACTTCCTGAGGATAGTCACTGGGGACCGAGAATCACCTATAGGTGTTCACACCGGAGTGCTGATTCACCCCGGGTGTCTAAGTGATGTCATTAACTCGCCAGGATCCGTCTTTGGCTTTCGTAAATTGGGTACCGGGCAGCAGGAACTCGTTTTTCCTTGTATCAGGGAGAAGTCTCGCTTATGGGATTGCCGAGTCCGTATGGTATCCATTTCCCGTTATACATCTCGATCGGTTGGATGGCGTGTGCATGGTAGACATAAACCATGTCGAATTGAGCGCTATCTAGCAGTGTGTGACCTTGTTTTACCTGTCTTTCGCTTGGTGCATTCCAGTATTCGTTGCCGGTATGAACGGCGTCCAGTGCAATAACGGCTCCTTGTTGGCGCGCCTGCTTCGTTTTCGCAATCATCCTGTTTAAGTCTGTAGGCGATTCAACTTGCCAAATGTATTCCGGGCGCACCCCATTTAGATCATAGACTGCCTGGAAGATCCCGTTTTTACTCCGTTTGCTTCGACAGTGAGAACCTGTTTGGACTCTTTTCACTCCTGTATGTTCCGGGGTGCGCGAACCCTACTTCATCGAGTTTGTCCAATAACCGAACGAACCCTTCGGGGTCCTGGTCGTGTTTCCCATTTGCATCGTCGGTTGCGTAGGGGGTCCACAAGCCGAAGTGTATGAGCAGTTCACCTGCGGTCATTACGCTAACTCAGTGATCTGTTGGGTATTCCGATCCCAGCCTCGGTTGAGTTTTCGCGGCCTCGGGTTTAACCGTTTTTGCCGAAGTGGTCTGTGATGTCTCAATGTTTTCGTTTGTGGAACAGACCGACAGCAGGAACCCGGCTGTTAATGGGAGTGTCACTGCAGTTGAGCAATATGTTTTGAGTTTAAAACGAATATCGTAGAACTTCGCATATTGTGCGACATGAAATAACAAATGACCGGGGTTCAGCCCGGTCATTATGTTTAATAGTTTCTTGATCCTGGTGTTTACAGCGCGTTGACTTGCTTCGCCAGTTTTGATTTGCGGTTGGCTGCTTGGTTCTTGTGGATGACCCCTTTGGAAACCGCCTTGTCGAGTTTCCGAGATGCGACACGCAGCCAGCTGTCGGCTTCTTCCTTGTTACCAGCCTCAATCGCCTCGCGGGTCTTGCGAACATAGGTGTGCAGCTCAGATTTCACTGCCCGGTTACGCAGCCGGCGCTTCTCGTTAGTGCGGATCCGCTTCTTCTGCGACTTGATATTTGCCACGTCAAACCTCTTTTATAGTTCTGTCGATATGCATATTCCGAAGAAAAATACTAGCAGGTTGAGAGGGAAATCGCTAAACTGCAGGACACTTGTCGTTTCCTCCACGCTGCAGAGCGAGTGACGGGAATCGAACCCGCACCATCTGCTTGGAAGGCAGAGGCTCTACCATTGAGCTACACTCGCGTGTTCCGCTACAGCCACCTGCGGGCTGGAAAAGCGAACGCAAATAAGTGTACCGTATTAAGGGTCGTGCCCGCACAATAGCGTGCTGGGGACTATTCGGGATGTGGCGCAGTTTGGTAGCGCACCCGCTTTGGGAGCGGGGGGTCGCAGGTTCAAATCCTGTCATCCCGACCATTACCCCTAGTCAACCCTGATAGCAGTTTCGAGGGTAACCTCAATGATCGCGAGTGTTTCCAATTTCGTGGTGTTCTCGGGCGGAGTTCTATTCCTCGCACTATCATGGATTGCCAAGGTTCTATGAGAACACAGATAAGTCACGCAAGAATCTGAACGCGACACTGGTGCTCATTGTGATTTCTGTATTCGTCGGTGTGCTCGCCGCATTGATATTAACGTCATGGCACGTGTTTTAACCAATAACTGCATTCAATAATCAAAAGTCATGCCGTAACGAAGTAACTCGTGACGGCATGACTTTATTTACATGAAAGCGGATCTCATCATGGGCACTATTAACCTTTTCAAGAAATGCGCGCTCGAGGATAAGGCGCTTACGCATAGCGGCTATAGCAACCGATTATTTCGGTTGCTGGCTTTCTGTTTTCCCTGTTCAATGCAACAATTTCGCGTAACCCCTATTTTGGCGCATTTCGTGTATTTTTGGCGAACCGAGCATACAAAAACCTGCTGGCGCGAAATTGTATCAACACCAGCAGGCAGTTAGCGGAGATGGCGGGATTTGAACCCGCGAGGGGTATTAACCCCAACTCCCTTAGCAGGGGAGCGCACTAGGCCACTATGCGACATCTCCACGTTGCCTGTGCCGCTAATACACGGTACAGCCAACAATCTCTAAGTATCGCCGAAATCACGGTTCCAAGTCAATCGAGCGACACTCCTAGGAGGGATGACGCTGATAGCCTTGATTGGTGAAGAATCATGGCGCCAAGTGGCGCGAAACGAGCAACAATCGAGGGGTGCAGATGGAACCGACAACAACGGCGCGGGTGTTCGAGGCGATAGCCAACTTCCAGATTGATGGGGAGGTGGTGGAAGCGAAACCCTATGGTAGTGGTCACATTAATGACACGCTGCGGGTGTGTTTGCGGCTCGCTGGAGGTGTTGAACGTCTGTATACCCTGCAGCGTATCAATACTGATATCTTTACTGATCCGGCGGCGCTTATGGATAATATCGCCGGTGTCACGGATTTCCTACGCGAAATAATCACTGCTGAGGGTGGAAACCCGGAACGTGAAACACTGCGAATCATCAGAAGCCATGAAGGATTGCCTTACTATCTGGACTCTGCGGGTAGCTGCTGGCGAATGTATAGCTATATAGACCACGCCTACACCCTCGACCAGATTGAAAACCCGGAGTCGTTTTATCAATCCGGGCTTGGTTTCGGTAACTTTCAACGTAGACTAGCCGACTATCCGGCCGAAACGCTCCACGAGACAATACCTCGTTTCCACGATACTGTTGACCGGCTGCGGCTCTTCGAGGAGGCAGTCGAGCGGGACACGGCAGGACACGTAAACGAGATCACCGCTGAAATCGATTTTGTTCGTGCCCGCGAAGAGTTCGCACACCGTTTCGTGGACTTACAAGCACAGGGAGAACTACCGTTACGAGTGACCCACAACGATACGAAACTCAATAATGTGCTGCTCGATGAGGCGACCGGACAGGCGCTCGCGGTTATCGACCTTGACACCGTGATGCCGGGGCTCGCAATGAACGACTTTGGGGATTCGATTCGTTTTGGAGCGTCAACCGGTGCGGAGGACGAACCGGATCTTGATAAAGTCTCGTGTTCTATGGAGTATTTCGAGGCGTTTACCCGCGGTTTCATGACCGGGGTGGCAGGCAGGCTCACCGACCTGGAAATCGAGTTGTTGCCGGTTGGGGCGCAAATGATGACTTTTGAGTGCGGCACCCGGTTCCTCACCGATTATATTGACGGGG
>JAXDTI010000003.1:0-401231 GCA_034090045.1 Varibaculum sp.
CACAATGGGTGATCTTCATGCTCTCCCCTGCCGCTAACTTCCTCTGTGGCTCGGTTATCTTCCTTGACGGCGGTACCGATGCGTGGTTCCGCGCCAACGACTACCCCGGGCCAATCCAGCCGGAGGATATCGGCAAATACCAGGAACGTCTAGCGGAATACCAGGCTTACCGCAAGGAGCGCGACGGCGAATAAAGCGAAATTCTCTTACGATGTAGCCCCAGGCTCAGCATATTGAGCCTGGGACTTTTCAAAAGTTCCTGTTGAACTGGTACAACGACGTCATCTTTTCAACGACCGTCATCCGTTGACTGGGGCGTGCCCATGAAGAAACGACAGATGCAGTGTACACACAACACCACCACCGATGCGATCCCGAAGCAAGCCAGTGGTTCTCAGTCCCATAACAGCAATCACTAAACGTGAGACAAACTATTTGGCACTCCAGTGAGGTTACAAGAGACGCGAGTCTCACAAGACGAACAACTAAAAGCCTCCCAGAAGACACTATAACTTGTGACGCTCGTTACGCACCCTGCCAAGCATCTCAAGTACCTGTCTGTCGATCTGCTCCGGCTCGTTGTCATTGCTGCTACATATTAGTTCCATCGTATCCGGTGTCCAAATGTACCCATGTGCCTTGTTATAGAGGTATTGCTGAAACTCTTCGTATTCTTTTTCTTTCAGTTGCTTCAAAGAATTCTGACTTATTTCACCCGACCCTAACAGCAACGTTATACATGACGGATTTTAACCGAAGCTTGAAGCTTTATGGAAATGGGAGAGCTTCGGTATTGAGTTCTTCAAATGTGAAAATATGATCTGAATATCCGTTGATGTATGCAGTATCGTAGAATCTGTGATTTCCCAGGCACGGCGCATTTGGCAAGAATGCGAATGTCAGCTCGGGGATGAAACTTTTCATCAGTCTGATGAAATGAAAATCATTGGGAGTTAAATCAAATATTACTGGGTTTATATCATACTTTTCCAGTATCTTGATCATTCTCTGATAGTAGTCCTTCTCGTAGTCAAAATCTCTCTCGCGCTCATGGAAGTCTTCATTATTTTCTTGAAGGTACCAATCCAATAGATGACGGTTCTTCTTCAAGCCGTAGTAGGGGACGATCTCGTAAAAAAGTGTCATATTCTGGAGTTTGAAGTCTTCAAAGCCAAAAAGATCAAGCATTGCCTTAGAGGAATACCATTTCGGACAGTAGAACAGATTTCTCAGGTTCAATTCACTCTGACCATACTCTCTAAAAGCGCTTTCTACGGCTTCTTCAACAGTGTCTCCTGAACCTCCACCTGCACAGAAAGAGAACTTATCGAGTTCCTCGTCAAATGAAATTGATGTTACAACCGGAACTTCATGTATGTCCATATTATGGTAGTATGAGACAACTTCTTTATTTATTTTCTTCTCATGTGCGATAATGCTCTTGCCATACTTGGAAAAATCATTAAGATCTTCATAGTTGATTTTTTCGGGTGAAATGTGATTGTACCAACGCAGATTAATCTGGTCTCGCTCGATACACTCTGTTATTCCATGATATAATGCGAGCTTGCGGTTATCATGCAAAGATAGACCGCCACTAGTAGCATATCCTATCTTGCGTTCCCCGTGGACTTCAAGCGGATAATAGATGAATACCAACTGTGCCGGCACATATATTTTTTCATCTCCAAGTAGTTTTGTCCCCTCAACCCAGCGAATCTTCGTATCCTCGGTAAAGTCTCTGTAATGGAATTCCGGCGTGAACTGCTCTTTTGCGAAAATCTGTATCTCCTTTGGAGACATAAGATTATGTTCGTCACTCAGTTCCTTGTAGCTTCCAAATAAGAATTTGTCTTTGAAAACAAAATAACTGAAGGCACCAATAATTCTCTCAAACATCTCTCCAAGGGTTGAAATATACAATTTCGAGTAGCTATACCCTTTGCCACCTCCAAATAAACTCTGTGAAAGGGCGGGGTCATTTCCCATATCCTGGTTCATTTTCTGAATCATATAATCGATGTTGTTGTAGACTCCTTTGCCGATATAGCTGGGGAGTTCATAGCATGACCTATAAAATGTAGTGACCTTTTCAAACATCTCATAGGGACCGTAATAACGTTCAAGTTCGGTATAAGCCTTGTAAGTTGAGTAATTACCATAGTACTGGTAGCGTACACTTAAATGATTAATCACATGTACGATCATTTTGCCATCTCCTCAAATTAGGTATCGTCAGTACAATACGATTCTTTACAAATTGTGGAATCTTCTTTGTCTGCAATGACTCGTTGACGAGATCCTGCATCTCACTGCATGTCAAATCCCTTATAAAATGCCCATTCTCATAACACACGGTGCAGTATTCAGACAGAGAACCGTCCTCTTCCAGAGCAGTATTTTCCTCTTTAAGAATCTTGCAGCAGCTTTGACAGTATTTCATATTGCCTCTATGATTTTCTCTTACCAAATCACGCATGTTTGTAATGCGTCAGCTGTATGAATTTCGCTAGAGTAGGAATCCCCCAGCCAAGAATCGACCAGATCGCGAAGAAATTCTTGGGAAAGGAGTATCCATCCACCAAGTAAATAACTACGATATTAAAAATCGCGAATAGAACATTAAAAATAATAAAATATTTCAAATTCTTTATCGCACTTTTCTTCTTCTTTTGATAAACTTCATCTTGTTGCATATTGTCTATCTCCTGTTGCATTTGCTTCTTTCCTTCAATGGCAAATGTTATAAACGAAAAGCGTTATTTAAGTCGGAATCGCTCCCGATGGTTGAAAGCGCAATCATTATGAATGCATGAATTTCAACTATTCTGTGTCCTGGATAGTTCCAAAGCGCGCTTATGACAGCAAGCACAACTGAGACAAGCGGTCCGCTCAGAAAGATAAGTTTTTTTGCTATGTTTCCAAGTCCATCTGGGTTGAAAAATACACCGCCTCCTACAGGAATCGGGCATATGGAAAAGACCCCGAGTTTAAGCGCCGGCCCGCTTCCTATCTTAATTCTGTTAATTTTCGTGGATGTCATTTTGCATGCAGCCGACATACACCACAACTATTAACATTGGATTCTTCTCAGTTATTTCCGGTAACTTCTGATGGCTGCCGCGAGGCCGTAACAGACCGCGGTCAAAAGGATCATGTAACCGCTGGCTTGGAGGTATTCTTGGGGTTCAATCGTGTTATTCCAGACGCTTTCGAGGACTTTGTACAGCACATACATGGGAGACCAATCCACCCAGAGCTGCAGAATTGCCGGCATGGAATCTTTCTGGATGACGATTCCGGAGCTGAAAAGCATCACGAAGAAAATCGTGGATCCGATGAGTTGCAAGGCCCGCGCGGTCAGGTGAAATGAGGTGATGAGTTTTGTGAGGTTCACGAAGAAGAAATAGCCAATCACCATGAACAGCCCGAAAAGCAGGGCACTGCCGCGGAAATGCACGTCATCAAAGCGCGAGAAAACGTAAACGCAGAGAATCACGAGCGAGGTGAACAGGAGCATCAGGTACGCGATAGACTGGACGACCGTCCGGAAAAACGCGGACATCGGGAGGAGTTCCATACTCGCTTCGATGCCATTTTCCTTCTGATTCGCGAGGTCGTTCCCGACTCCCATCAGCGTGAAATTCGCGACCAGGAAGGCGAGGTCAATCGCGACCAAGGAATTGTTGTAACTGAAGCCTTCCGGGGAAACCTCCGAGCCGAAACTGTCGCCGAAAATAAAAATTAGTATGACTGGGAAGATCAGCGTAAAGAACAGCGTTACCGGTTCGCGCAGAAAGCGAAAAGTCTCAATCTTGAGCCAGATAGAAAAAGTCTTCATCGATTTTCCTTCCCGCTGGGGGTGGGGTTTGTTTTACCGCTAAGTAGCGCGATTTGGTAGAGATCCTTGGCTGTGGTTTTCTCGACTTCCTCCAGCGGGAAATACTTCGCGAGGGTTTCCTTATCGCGGCCATAAAGATAGCGGTTTTCGAAGAGCCTGCCGACGAGAATGTTGTCGTCCGCGATCTCTTTATCGGCACAAATCCGATAACCGTAGCCGTATTTCTCCTCGAAAACGGCCTTCGAACCGTCGTAAACAATCCCGCAGTCGAGCATCAAAATATTGTCGGCAATCGAGTAAAACTCCTCGAGATCATGGGAGGACACCAGGAGGTTAATCCCGCAGTCGCGCAGGTACTTGATGACGTAGACGATTTTGTCCTTGACCTGCACGTCTATCCCGGCGGTCGGCTCGTCGAGGATAATCAATTTCCGGTTTCCGAGAATCGAAAGATAGAGCGAAATCTTCTTTTTCTCCCCGCCCGAAAGGGTGTAAGCGTACCGGTTGAGCAGGCTGTCGAGCTCGAGGATTTCGCGGACCTTCGCAGCGTCGACTTTGTTGGTAACATCTGCGGTTTTCCCGGTTTCCTTGCCGCTTTTGGCGGTTTCGCTCGTATAAAGAGCCTCGTAAAGTTTTATATATTCGCGTACTTTCACATTGCGCAGAAACGAGTCGTTCTGCATCTGGAGTCCGAGCTTTTTCTTCGTATTTTTGTCAAGCTTTTGGGGATTTTTCCCGAAAAGTTCCACGGTTCCGGAGTCGACGGATTCGAGTCCCACCGCAAGGCTGATGAACGTCGTTTTTCCGGCGCCGTTTTTCCCGACCATGAACGTCAGACCGTTTTTGAGTTCGAAATTCGCGTCCGAAAGAATCTCTTTGTCGCGGAATCGCTTCGTCACATCGTGAAAAAAAATTTCACTCACGCTCATAGTTCTCCCCCTAGTGACAGACAAAGCAGCGGAAGTTCCTCCGAATCCAGTCGAAGGACTTTTCCTACAGCCGTATTGTCGAAAGCTGCGATCATGCAACTTCCTATTCTCTGTTCCTCCGCTAAAAGGCACATGTTCTCTGCCATTATTCCGCAATCAACATTCAGAAGTCGGTACCCTCTGTTATCGTACTTCCAGTAAAAACGACGTACATCACCTGTCATGATAATGTTCACCGGAGCGAATTGCGGGAATCCTGAGACGTAGATTTTGGACAACTCCAATTCAGGTCGTCCCTTGAAAAGTTGTACAAGTGCTTCTCTGGACGGAGAATAATAGTAAAATCCAGAATCTACATCCTCCATCTCAGAAATAGCAACGTATATGTTTATGGGCATGAGCCCTCCCGCAGAAGGAGAAAATAATACAGGATATTTATCCTTGTTATAAGCATTTGAACGATGACTCTTTATGCCATCAGAATAGTAGAGGATATTCCCGAACTCGTTCACTGTGATTTTCCGACCACTGTATGTCCGAGTCGAGTGGCGTAGTTCAAGAACCTCCTTAAGAACTCGTCCACCCATATCGGCATGGTCATGATGTAGTGGAATTTCAGGATGTTTACCCTTAAAGTCCCGTTCTGTTTCAGGAGCAATAAGCTGCTTAGCATTCTTGATCTTCTCGTAATCTACTTTTTCAAGTTCAGTGTGAAGATCAATAATTTTCTGATATGTTTCCATGTTTATGCTGTTTCACCCCTCCGGTGATATTCAAAAAGCGCAATTGGGATCGATCCATCGTCCTCCAGTCCGAACTGTCCGATCAACTTATAGTCATAAAAGCACTTATGCATCCTTAGGCCGGCGTCCTTCTCATGTGAAAACAGCAACTGGATTAGATGGACAAGTTCTCCGGCACTAACCAACGCTTTCTGATACGACTGTTCACCCCAGACATTCGCTCCTCTTTTCGGGTGCGTCAGAATAATGATCATTTCATCTGCTGCTCCAGATAATTCATCATGATCTATGACCGTATCGATAAGTTTATCTTTGTCCAATGTTCCTCTGAACAAAAGCTGATTCCGGCTGAGTATGTATCTGTAATATTTCTGTCCCGAAACAAGCATTATATCGTTGTAAAAGAGGATTTCTTCAACCGCCTTAATGTTTGATGACATTTGGCTGAAGATCTTTCCGAAGCAGAAAGTTTCCACCGAACAAATCAAATTTCCATTTTCGTTTAAAACAGAGTTCTCATAATTGTAAACGGTGGCATGATACCAGTCCACTACATCCTTGAACCTGGAAAGAATCGAAGTGTAATCTTCATTATCATAAGGAGTCAGACGACTCATAAGAATCTGTTTTTCAAACTGAAAAGGTCTCTCCAGTCTTAACAAATACTGTGTCTCATTATTACAAACAATGTCTATTGAATCCGGATAAGGAATCAGTGTTTCTTCAAGTTCGAGGAAACTTTCCTCTTCTCTCCTGTTCGCACATGTTCTTTCTCCTGATAAGGAATCCATATATGTTTTCTCCAGGTCTTATTATAAATAGTCGTGTACCATCTTGTTCTCAGATTTGCATGCTGGGCAATTAGGCATCGGGAAAAGATCCGCCAAATCATATCTCATGCTCTCCATATCAAAAATCAGCACTCTGTTTTTCGTCTTAAGTTTTCTGGAAATCTTGAAGTCAAAATACAGATGAAGCGAATTGAAGCTCAGCATCGAAACGATAAAATTGGGATAAGGCATTATTTCCCGATCTTTTTCTCTTAAATAATTTTTGTATGCCCTGTACTCGGAATCATGAGTAATCGCTGCCTCAAGCTGTATCTCCATCTCGTTGTAACAAACAGTAACATTGCGAATAAAGATAGGCGAAATATATGCTGCACTGCCGTCCAAATAGGAAATTTGTAATGGACAATCCGCCTTGAGCGTAAGATAGTTAAGTTTATGGAAGATGTCAGGGGCGTAATATTCATAAATCGCGCATACATACGAAAAGGAATCAAGCTCAATATCTTCACCATGGTAGATCTTAACTTCTGAAACGCAGTCCATTCCGTCCATGCTGTAAAGAATATTGTCCTTCATCTTTTCAGAGGAAGTCAGAATCAATATTTTATCCTCATTATTGTTTCTCTCATCCGAATTGCCCGCATTTCCTATTCCATCCAGCAAACCATAGTACATCTCGGGAATTTCTTCATTTTCAGGCGTTAGGATGTGCTCATTCAAGAGAAACTCAACGAACTCGTTGAGATCATCGTCAGCCTCATCCATCAATCTATCTATTCCCACAGAGCCATTCACAGCCAGATAGTCCAGAAGTTCCATCCGTTTCTTGTTGCTCTCGTCAAATTCGAGGATGAAAGAGATATTGCTCAAAATACCATGCTTTATATAGTACTTGTTGCTGCCTACACAAATCAGCCTCACAAATTAACTTAACAAGTATCTTTCCAATTTATTTTCTCCCTTTGCCCCTAATCCTCATTACGACCCTAGAGTTAACTCGATTCCAACATTTTTAATACGACTTACTTACTCTGGCAAGGACCTTATTTTCACTAAAATACCCCCTCACTATAGACATAATGGTTTCGCGTCTATATGAAGAGCCATTTTATGTATGCATAAGATCTACACAGTTAGATGCCGGCGCAAGCAAAATATAAATTATCGAATAATTTTAAAGTCCACCTGCGCCGGCTATTAACTTATTTCATGATTAATGCATAACAAACTTTATGCTATGCACACCAGCACCAGCAGCACCAGCCATCTCCAAGTGCAGCTACGATATCTCGCTTTAACGGGCTTTCGATCTTCTCAGTCTTAAGCATCTTTGATTCCCCCCTTTCCTGTACTATCCAGACGAACGTTCGCCTGTCATATGAATGCTATACCCATTTTTACTGCATAAAATTGAGGACTTCCAGCATGAGCGTACTAAGCCCGCTAGGCTTACCTATTTATGTCAACTAGGACCACCAAGGATTTGCAATCCTTGCCAGAGGGATCTGTCAGTTTCCTTCACAGTACTGGAGTGGCCTTATGGAGTGCTCCGGGTTTTTCGGATCATTTGACTTGAGTGTCTAATACAAAGTCCCACAAGGGCTGTAAATATGGGCACAAAACCTGGCACGCCCGCACCCCGAATCGCGTGGACGTTTGGGAATGCGCCACAAACCACCCAGCACCCTAGCGCAATAGCCACGAAGCACCAAACAAAAGAAGCCAGCACTGATTATTTCGGTTGCTGGCTTTCTATTTGCCCAGATCAAACCCAACAATTTCGCGTAACCCCGATTTTGGAGCACGCGAGCGATTTTTGGAGCAAAACGGCAAAACAAAACCTGCTGGCGCGAAATTGTATCAACACCAACAGGCAGTTAGTGGAGCATACGGGATTCGAACCCGTGACCTCTTCCATGCCATGGAAGCGCGCTACCAACTGCGCCAATGCCCCGTCAGCTATTCGAGTTTAAGCCAGGAGCCGGATATTATGCAAAAGCGCTGATTAACGCGAATTGTTACCCTTGGCGAGCCGGCCCCCACCGTATTGAGATAGGCTGAAAGCAGTAACCAGAACGGAGCAGTAATGAAGATAGCAAGTCGGCTACGCGCCGGAATCAACGCCCTGACCGGAACCGAAACCCGAATACCCGCCCCTCAAGACCATGGAAACACCACGGAAAGCAACTATTCCGAAAACGGTGCTGTAGCTGCTGAAACACCTCAAAAGCTTCGTGGCTTGGCGGCTTGGCCAACAGGTATGCGTTTCTCCCTGGCAATTGCCACCACCCTGTTTATCATGTTGGTGCTCACCCAGATAGCCCCGGTTTTCATGCCAACTTTCCTGGCGTTCGCTCTCGCGCTCACAGTGCGCCCAGTCTCAGACTGGCTCATACGCCACGGCGCCCCCATAGGACTCGCAGCCGCGGTAGCCATAGCCATACTGTTTGCCATCCTATTCGCAATGATCGGTCTGATAGCCGCCGCAATAACCGCAATGATCACAATCCTGCCGCAGTATGCCCCCAAATTTCAGGCACTCTATGAACAGGCAATCGCGGAGCTGGCACGTCACGGCCTGGACACCTCATCGGTTCTGGACTCGGCACGTAACGTGGATCTCGGCAAGGTATTCACCTATCTGAGCGGCTTCGCAAACCAGATCGGCGGAGCCGGAACCACCCTGTTCTTTATCGTTATGGTCGCAATCTTTGTTGTCGGGGACTTGGTGATGATTCGTCGCCGCGCCGCCGAACTGGCCTCCTACGCTCCCGGTTTCGCAATCGCCCTGCGTAACTTCTCGGTGCGCGTACGCAAATACTTCCTGGTGACAACAATCTTTGGAGCAATAGTCGCACTACTCGACGTAGTGATACTCTATATTTTTGGGGTGCCTACCCCCTGGACCTGGGGAATCCTCGCATTCGTGGCGAACTATATTCCAGCAGTCGGCTTCATCCTGTCAATGATTCCGCCAATCCTCTTAGCCCTGGCACTGGGAGGACCGTGGCCTGCGCTCGGAGTATTCATCGGATACATGGTGGTTTCGCTGCTACTACTGAACATTTTGCAGCCCCGCATTGCCGGTAACGCAGTCGGCCTGAACGCCACCATATCGTTCCTGTCACTAATGGTTTGGTCTACAGTTATGGGACCAATGGGAGCCATCCTCGCCGTCCCCCTAACACTGTTTTTCAAGGCGATATTCATCGACTCCGACCCGGCAACAGCCTGGATAGACGTGTTTTTCCGTCCCTCAGACGAACCAAACACCATCGAAACAACACGCAAACTTAAAGAAACAGAAGACACCACCGAAGAAAAACCCACAATCGACACTAGGAGCCGAGCAGAACAGGTACGAGAAGCCGCCGAGATGGAACGGGCAAAAGCACAAGCAACCCTCGACGAATTAAACGAAAACATATAGACCCGCTGTCGAGAACCAACATACAGGTCCGCTGCGAGCCTAGGAACGAGACGGAACAGCGATTCCCGGGAAATCTGCCGGAGCCAAGTTATGTGCCGCGAGTCGCCAACCGGGAACCCGAGCCGCCTCAACCAACACCATGAAATGCGCATTGTCTAGACCCCGCAACCCCTGCCACTGAACCGGATCAAGACCGAGCAGCGTCACCGCCCCCTGGGTAATAGCGGACCCATGAGACACCACAACCATGGTCTGACCTGTGTCGAGCCGTTCAAAACAGTCACGAACCCCGGCAGCGAAGCGCTCCCCAACCTCTAAACGTGACTCGATACCTGCTTCCTCGGACTCCCCGGTTCGCCGCCAAGCCTCATACTCCTCAGGGAACTGTTGCTGCATTTCTTTAGCATTCAGCCCCTCGAAATTCCCGAAAGAACGCTCCCGGAAACGCGTATCGACTCTCACCGGTATCCCAACGAGTGAAGCTAGCGCCTCAGCAGTTCGACGCGCCCTCCCCAAATCGGAACAGTAGATAGCGTCCGGACGGTATTGAGCTATCATCTGCGCGGTCGCCCTGGCCTGGGCGATACCGGATTCGTTCAACTGAATATCAACCTGACCTTGAGCACGTCCCTGCAAGTTATAGCTTGTTTGACCGTGCCGCCACAGCAGCACTTTTCGAGGTTCATTCATTATGCCTCCGCAAGCGAGCTACCTGTAGAAACATCAGGGAGGGCGATATCTATACGCGGACATTCCCGCCACAGCCGTTCCAAATCATAGTATTCACGGTCATCATCGTTGAAAACATGGACAATTACGGATCCGAAATCTAACACGACCCAACGCATTTCTTCGCGCCCCTCACTACGAACCAGGTTCACCCCCGATTCGCGAAGCCTCTCAGACACCTCGTCGGCTATTGAGGCAACCTGGCGAGGATTGTCCCCGGAAGTTATCACAAAGGCATCAGCAAAAGGCAGACGCTGTGACACATCAAAAGCGACCGGGTTATGTGCGAGCTTATCTGTTGCAGCCTGGGAAACCACCTGAACAATCTGTTGAATATGCACCTAGGAAACCACTCCCCCCGAGTATTCGACAAACGTAGCCGAGTCCAGCACCACCCCAGTAAACCCCTCACCTAAACTGCTTTGCATCTGCACCGGATGGTCGAGCACCAAAACAACAGCGAGCGCGATTACCAGCAGTAACGCCAGACGCAGCATCCAAACAGCAAAAAGCTTTAAGAATCCGGGAGGGTTATCCGGGTCTCTCCTGTCGAGTCGAATATATGCCAGGCGACTGCGTGCCGGGATAAAACCCTGTTTCTTTTGTTTCTTCTGGGATTTCTGGGGTTCCTGGGGTTCCTCGAAGAAACCCTCACTTCGGTGTGCCGCCTGGTATTCGGCAAAGCGCGTGACGCCAGTTCCCGCCGCTGGCTCTTCCAAAGGCTCAGCTATCGCTGCCTGCCTAATCGGGTCAATAATTTGAGTATCTGAACCCCGATCGACAGTTTGGCTGTCGCGTTGGGCTTTAGCGGCATCCCGTTCCGCCATCCGGTCAGCTATCAAGCGTTTGTGTTCCAGCTCCGGCTCGGGGATATTCAAGGGTTTTGCCGGGGGCATGGCTGCTGCCATAGCCAGAGCGTCAGCGAGCTGCACCGAAGAGTATTCGACTACTCCCGTTACCGGTTCCTCCTCCGGCACCGGAATTATCGGATTTACAGGGGAAAGCGAGCGCGTAGCAGGGGTCGGTTCCGGCTCATGTTCTGGTTCCGGCTCGGACTGTGACACAAGCTCATGTTCCGGCTGTTCCGGTTCCGGCTCGGCTTCTCGCTGGAACACCGGCTCGGGTTCCGGCTCCACAACCGACTCTTCCGGGGGCGCTGGCGCGGGCTCCGGCACTAGCTCAGGTTCCGGCACCGACTCCGGTACAGACTCCGGCTCAAGCTCCGAAATCGGTTCCAACTCTGATTGTGCTTCAACAAGCTCAAATTCTGGCTGAGTTTTTGGTTCCGGCTGGGCAATTTGGTGATTCACATAGGCGCGTATCGCGTCAGCAAACGCCGCAGAATCAAACTCACGATCCGGCTGTATGGATTCTTCAGGCTCAACCGTACCGACAGGCTCAAAACCCGATTTCAGTTCAGGCTCAACAGGTTCCGGTGCTTCAACAGCCGGTTCAGGTTCGATAGCGACCTCCGGCTCACCGCCCATCAATTCTGCCGCCCGCCTGGCTGCCTCTCTGGCCGCAGCTTCCTGTGCTTTTCGTCGAGCTTCCTCTCGCTCAGCATTATGAAGCTGAAGAAGCTGCAGGGCATCGGCTCCGACCCGCATCCGGATCTGCCGCAGTTCCTCTTCGGCAGCCGCCTCCTGCTCGCGAGCTTGACGTTCCTGCTCGGCTTGGCGCATCAAACTTTCAGTGTCTTTTCGTTGCCGAGCGGCTTTCATTGCTTGCAGATCTGCTTCTGCCCTGGCACGCGCATCGGCGGCTATCAGCTCCATTGAATCACCGGGCTGCCACCTTGGCGCCCGCGACACTTCAACTTCGCTTCCATCAGTGTTTTCGTCCGCAGCCACTGATGTTGTAAGTTCCGAGGTTCGCTCCTGTAAATCCGGTTGAATCTCACTCAAATAGGAGGAGGTGAACCTGCTTAGCTGCTGGTCGAGGGAATCCTGGGCACGTTGGAAACGCTCCTCAATTTTTGCCCACCGGTCAGGCTCATCTCCGGTTTTATGCCACGGTAAATCCAAGCCACTTATCTGAGCGAGATGCCGCTCAGCCTTGGAAGTGTCCACCCGATATTCAGAGCCGGTCTCGTTTGCACCCATCTCACACTCCCCGATACAGCCCGAACTTGTTTATGTACTGCACTATTCCATCCGGAACCAAATACCACACCGGGGCGCCACGTCGGGTACGTTCCCGCACGTCAGTTGAAGAAATGGCGAGCGCCGGAATCTCGATTACCGAAACCCTTTCGCGTAGTTCCTCCGGCAGCACCGAATCGTGTCCAGGACGAGTAACTCCCACGAAATGCGCCAGCGAAAACAGCTCATCAATGTCTTTCCACTCCATGATCCGAGCCAACGCATCAGCACCGGTGATGAAATAGAAATCCGCGCCCGGAATCTGTTCATGCAAGTCACGCAAGGTATCTATAGTATAGGTCAGTTTGCCGCGGTCAATATCAACCCGGGAAACAGTGAAACGCGGGTTCGGTGCTGTCGCTATCACGGTCATCAGATAACGCATTTCCGGGTCGGTAACCGGACGACCCTTTTTGAAAGGCTGAGTTGCGGTCGGAACGAATATAACCTCGTCAAGGTGAAAAACATCCTGAACCTCAGATGCCGCAACCAGGTGACCATGATGGATAGGGTCAAAGGTACCGCCCATGACACCGATACGGCGGGGCTGCTTCACCTGGGTCATATAGGAACTCCTATCCTCACTAAGCACGATTTTACAATCCCCGCCCCTGAACAGCAGCCACTTTGCCGCGAACCTGACCGTCCCCTGACATTCGCCATTTGCTTGTGGTGAGCGCGGAAAGTCCCATCGGACCGCGTGAATGCATTTTTTGGGTGGAGATACCTATTTCGGCACCCAGCCCGAACTCCGCACCATCGGTGAACCGCGTCGATACGTTAACGGCGATAACCGCGGCATCCACCGCGTCTTCAAATTCTTGGGCGGCAGCCATATCAGTTGTGAGTATCGCTTCAGTATGACCACTGCCCCACCTGGAAATATGTTCAATCGCGGCGGCGGTATCCGAGACTTGACGAACCGCCATATCCATCGCTAAATATTCGGTGCCCCAATCGGCTTCGGTGGCGGCAGTGACATTGTCGCGTCCGGCGAGCAGTCGGGTAGTCGGCTCATCAACATGCAGTCGAACTCCCGCGTCGAGCAACGCAGCGGCGATTTTCAGTTTCGCCGCCTGCGGTAGCCGCTCATCAAGCAGCAGGGTTTCAGCGGCGTTACATACACTCACCCGCTGTGCTTTCGAGTTCACGACCACTTCAACTGCCTGCTCAAGGTTGGCGCTGCGTTCAACAAACACGTGACAGTTTCCGACACCGGTCTCGATAACCGGCACTTGAGATTCGGTAACCACCAGGTTTATCAGTCCCGCACCGCCCCGCGGTATCACCAGATCCACTAGCCCGCGGGCGTGCAACAGCATTTTCACGCCCTCCCGCCCAAAATCATCGATTGTAGCCACCGCATCAGCGAGACCGTATCCTGAGAGCGTCTCACGAATCACCGCCACCAAGGCACGATCAGATTCCAGGGCTGCCGAACCGCCACGGAGAATAACTGAATTACCGGATTTCAACGCCAGAGTTGCCGCATCGACAGTAACGTTCGGGCGCGCCTCGTAAATCATTCCTAACACCCCGAAAGGAACCCGATAGCGCAACAGTCTGATGCCGTTTTCGAGGGTACGTCCCTCAAGGACTTCACCTACAGGATCGGGCAATGCCGCGACCTTACGAACCGCATCAGCAATATCGGCGAGGCGCCCCTCGTTGAGGGCAAGCCGATCCAGGAGCGCTTGAGACAGACCATTTTTCGCACCTTTTTCCAGGTCAGCACGGTTCGCTGCGATCACTGTATCGCTCGCCGCTGCGAGTGCATCAGCAACTTCCGCCAGAATCTCGTTTTTAGTTGAGCTGCTAGAGCGCGCCAACTTCCGGGCCGCCGTGCGTGACCTTCTAGCTATCGCCCCGAAATCTAGCTGTGTGCCTTTCATGAAAAATATTTTATAGGTTGTTGCTGGGCTGCGGATACTTCAATACCACGAGATCGTCTCGATGCACGACTGGTCGGATACGTTCACCACTTTCGGAACGCAACTGGACGGACTGTTTACCTGCCATCTGGAGTATTTCTGCTGCGGAGTATCCGCTGATTCCGCGAGCGATTACCGCATCGTATCCCACTATTTCGACCACGCTGCCTGCCTCAAAGGTTCCTGACACTCCTGTGACCCCCGCTGCCAGCAGGGACGACCCGTCCTCGGTGAGCGCTCGGGCGGCACCGCTATCTACCTGTACTGTGCCGGTAGGCAGCGCCGCTGAAGCCAACCATGACATTCGGGTGGCGCGCCGCGCCCCGGTCGCCGAAAACCAGGTTCCGGTGTCTGCTCCGGCTATTGCGCCATCGAAGTTGTCGGCTCCGGCGAGCAGCACCGGGACTCCCGCGGCCACCGCACTGCGGGCAGCAGCCAATTTGGTCATCATCCCGCCGGTTCCAAACTGGGATCCCCGACCGGTCACTGTCACAGCCTCGAATTGTTTAGCCCCAGAAATTGTTTCTAGGCGGCGAGCGCCCGGTTCGGAGGGAGGTCGGTCATAGAGCGCATCCACATCCGTGAGTATCACGAGCAGGTCGGCGTGTATTGCCTGAGCTACCAGTGCTGCGAGACGGTCATTGTCGCCGAATCGGATTTCGTCGGTTACCACCACATCGTTTTCGTTCACGATCGGCACCAATCCCCGATCCAGCAGGTATCCGAGGGTTTCTTGAGCGTTTTGATAGTGTCGGCGCCGCAGCAGGTCGCCGACTGTGAGCAGCACCTGGGCGACCCGGTGCCGGTTCATTTGAAAGGCCGCTGACCACTGTGCCATCAACAGTCCCTGACCGGCAGCTGCGGCCGCCTGGGCTTCCTGCAGGTTCTTTGGTCGGCCACGCAGCCCGACAGTTCCGGCACCTGCCGCTACCGCGCCGGAGGACACAATCGCCACCGAGGTGCCCGAATCTAGCATTCTGCTGACTGTTCGTGCCACCATGTCGAGACGGTTCAAGTCAAGCCCACCGTCGTCCCTGGTGACGGAGGAGGAACCGATTTTGACCACTATTCGACGGGCTGCCGATATTTGGGTTCGTGAGGTTGGTCGAGTGTCGGCGCTCACTCGCTCGGGTCTACCCATATCCCCTCCTCGCGTTCACGAAGCAGCTGTTGGCGGGCAGCCTCTTTGGCATCCATGCTCTCATGGTATGCTGCTCGGCGTTCTGCGCGGGTGACCCGCCTGTTTTCTTCGAGGCGGGCATCGGTGCCGCGTGGCCCGGCAAGACGCTCTGCCCCCGCGGTGATAGTGGGCTGCCAGTCGAACACCATGCCACCGTCTAGGTCACCGATTATGACGGTGGCTCCGGGGTGTGCGCCGGCCGTAAATAGGCTGTCTTCCACACCGAGCCGAGCAAGCCTGTCGGCGAGATAGCCGATTGCTTCGTCATTGTCGAAGTCGGTTTGCAGTACCCACCTTTCGGGTTTGTCACCTCGAACCTGGAATGCCCTGCCCGCCGGGGTGTGCACCTGGGTCACGGTGTATTCCGCTGCCGGTCGGCGTTTACGACTGGGCGGGTGGATCACTATTTCTGGTTGTTCGGTAATCATTGCTGACCGATAGCGTTTCACCATTTCAGCCAGCGCGTAACGCAGCTCGTTCAATCCGGCGTGAGTTAGGGCAGAAACCCGATAAACAGGCCAGCTGAAAGAACGCAGCTGTTCGTCTTCCATATCGGCGAGTTCGGCGCCGTCTGGAATATCGATTTTGTTGAGAATGATTACGCGGGGACGTTCCATGAGCGGAACCGCACCAGCCAATTCCAATCCGCGTTCGGTATATGCCTCCAATTCGTTTTCGAGACTGCGAATATCGGATACCGGGTCACGATCAGCGGCAAAAACTGCAGTGTCTACCACGTGCGCAATCACGGAGCAGCGTTCAATGTGACGCAGGAACTCCAGCCCCAGTCCTCGCCCCTGAGCTGCTCCCGGTATCAATCCGGGAACATCAGCTATCGTATAGCGTTCATCACCGGCTTCAACTACGCCCAGGTGCGGGATGAGTGTGGTAAAGGGATAGTCAGCGATCTTTGGTTTTGCCGAGCTCATCGCAGAGATAAGTGAAGATTTACCCGCTGAGGGGTAGCCTACCAGTGCCACGTCTGCCACGGATTTCAGTTCCATTACCGCATCGAGTTCCTCGCCGGGTTCTCCCAGGAGCGCAAATCCAGGAGCCTTGCGTTTCCGACAGGCCAGTGACGCATTACCGCGCCCGCCTGTTCCCCCACGAGCCAGCACGAAACTCTGTCCGTCCCCGTGCAGGTCTGCCAACACCTCGTGAGTGTCGGCATCCCTGACAACAGTGCCGTCTGGAACGGCAATAACGGTGTCTGCACCGTTGGCTCCCCGCTGATTTCCGCCGCGCCCCGGCTCGCCGTTAGCAGCAGACAAATGCGGGGTGTGGTGCAGCGGCAATAGCGTACTCACCTGGGTGTCTACCTTGAGCACAATGTCTCCGCCGTGCCCGCCGTCACCGCCGTCAGGACCGGCTAGCGGCTTATATTTTTCTCTTTTTATGGAGACGCAACCGCGCCCACCGTCACCGGCTTTTGCCGAGACCTGCACCCGGTCAAGAAATTGCGCCATATCGTCTCCTAGAAAAAAAGGGGGACGGAGCTGCTGCTCCGTCCCCGCTGTCGCTGTTTATGTTCTCGGCAACCTCAGGCTGCGACCACGTTCACGACACGACGGTCGCGACGAGAACCGAACTCTACTGAACCGGCAGCCAGCGCGAACAGGGTGTCGTCCTTGCCGCGTCCGACATTCTTGCCGGGGTGGAAGTGGGTGCCACGCTGACGGACAATAATGTCGCCTGCCTGAACAGCTTCACCTCCGAAACGTTTCACGCCGAGGTACTGCGGGTTGGAGCTGCGACCATTGGTGGAGCTTCCCTGACCTTTCTTATGTGCCATTTCTCAAACCTCCTCAAGCAATCTCGGTGATTTTAACGACGCTGAGCGGCTGGCGATGCCCCTGCCGCTTCTTATAGCCGGTCTTGTTCTTGAATTTCAGAATCCGGATCTTCGGTCCCAAGGCATCGCCAATAAGCTCTCCGGTTACCTTTACTTTCGCGACTGCTTTCGGGTCGCTAGTGACCTTATCGCCGTCCACAATCATCACCGGGTCGAATTGAACTTTGTCTCCCACCTCGGCTGACAGGCTGTTGACCTTGATAGTGTCACCAACCGCTACCTTCTCTTGGCGGCCTCCCGCCTTGACGATTGCATATACCACTTTTCTCGCTCCTGCTTTGCTATTTGATTCCGACCGTGCGAACACCGCCGGGAAATAACGCACCGACTAGCTAGCCTATGTTATTTCTATCCCCGGTTACAAACCGAAACCCCGGATCTCAGCCTTCCTGGGGAAGCACCACCACGGTTTTGGTCTCTGCAGTGTCCACCCTGCCGGCTGTCACCATCATCCGGCGAGCCCGTTTGGGTTTGCTCACCTCCGGTTCCAAATCCGATGCGTCACTGCCCTGCGGCACCTGATAGTGGGTCTGAAGCGGCACCGTCGAATCAGGTTGCTCGGTTTTATCATCAACTGACTGTTCATCTCGCTGATCGGTTTCCTGCGGGGCATCGTGGGCAGCATCGTGGGCAGCCTGAGCAACTTTTGCCATTGAGGAGCGGGTCTCCTTATCGGTTTTACGTACCCGCTTCGACTTCTGTTTCGGTTTCGACTCGACCTCACCCCCGGAAAGCTCCACCGGGGTGTGATGCACAATAAAGCCGCGCCCCTCACACGCCTCACAGGGTGTGGAGAACGCCTCCACAAGTCCTTCACCGACCCGTTTGCGGGTCATTTGCACCAGCCCGAGACTGGTCACCTCAGTAACCTGGTGGCGGGTACGATCCCGTCCGAGACACTCCACGAGCCGGCGTAAAACCAGCTCGCGATTGGATTCCAACACCATATCCACAAAGTCGATAACGATAATCCCGCCGATGTCTCGTAACCGAAGCTGGCGAACTATTTCTTCAGCGGCTTCCAGATTGTTCTTCGTGACGGTTTCTTCGAGAGTGGCCGAACCGGTACCGGTGTATTTACCGGTGTTAACATCAACCACGGTCATGGCTTCGGTACGATCGATAATCAGGTACCCTCCGGAGGGCAGCCACACTTTCCGATCCATACCTTTAGCGAGCTGTTCATCTATACGGTGAGCCGCGAAAATGTCTTCGTTTTCAGTCCATTTACTGACCCTGTCGAGCAGGTCGGGGGCGAACTCCCGCACGTAGTCATTGACCTTTTTATAGGTTCCTTTCCCCGCGATCTGCAGGGAGGTGAAATCCTCGTTGAACACGTCACGAACCACACGCAGCGCCAATTCCGGGTCAGCGTGCAACAGCACCGGTGCCGACTTCGTGTTCTTCGACTTTGCTGTGATGTCCTGCCACTGGGCAACGAGCCGGTCAATATCGGCTGCGAGCTGCTCTTTGCTGGCTCCCTCCGCGGCGGTTCGAATAATAACGCCGTGTTCAGCGGGAACAATCTCTTTCAACAGTTTCTTTAACCGGCGGCGTTCCTCTTCAGGGAGCTTACGTGAGATTCCGGTCATTGCCCCCTCGGGAACCAGCACCAGGTAGCGTCCAGCCAATGTTATTTGGGCGGTAAGTCGGGCACCCTTATGACCGATAGGGTCCTTAGTTACCTGCACCATGACGGCATCACCGGGACTGAGAGCAGATTCGATGCGGCGTGGACGTCCCTGCAGTCCGGCAGCATCCCAGTTGACCTCACCGGCATAGAGAACCGCGTTACGTCCCCGACCCAAATCAACAAAGGCCGCCTCCATCGAGGGCAACACGTTTTGGACACGCCCGAGATAAACCGAACCGACCATAGTTGTCTGGGTGTGTCGCGCAACGTAATGCTCCACCAGCAGTCCGTCTTCGAGTACCGCAATCTGGTTGAGACCATCCTGTTCCCGAATCAGCATCTCGCGTTTGACACTGTCGCGGCGCGCCAGATATTCGGCTTCGGTAACCAGGTGACGGCGTTTACCCTCTTTGCGCCCCTCGCGGCGTCGCTGTTTCTTTGCCTCCAGGCGGGTCGAGCCTTTCACCGATGCAACTTCATCCATGACATCTTCGTTTGCGTGGGTGCGGGAGCGACGCCTCCTGCGAGAGGAGTCACCGACTGCAGCAGAATCATCTGTTAGGGTCGCGGTTTCTTCCACCACGGTCTCAGGTTTTGTCTGTTTAGCTCTACCGGGTTTCTCGACTACCTCATTCCCGTTTTCCGTTGCCGGGTCTTCGCGGGACTCGCCAGATCCTTTACTCCGGGCAGGTTTATCTGTTTTCCCGGTTTTTTTCTTTCGCTGGGAAGTTTTAGGTTTCTTTTCCGACTGAGTTTTCTCATGGGGCTGCTCCGGTATGGGGGGCAGCACCTGGGAAAGGTCGGGTGCTTGAAAAAGCGGCATACCTGCCGCGATGGCGTTGTTGTAACCAGCCAGTGTATTTTCAGCCACTGTGCGCACTCCAATGACATCCGCGCGCCGCGTGCCTGCGCCGGATATCCGGTTCATCGCCCGCTTAGGGGCGGAAGCTCCTGTCTTCAACCGGGATGTTCCCGCGTCACTTTGGCCTCAAGACCCAACGCGGAGTAGCGGGGTGCCACCGTTACAGGCGGCTGCGCTGCCCGGTCGCCCGAGAAAGACCGACGAAGTGTGAAAATCGGCCTGGAAACCCGGGAAAGGTTCCTGCGACGGGCACGCCGTCGAGGTCGCCTGCTCACTATTATCGCACAAAACTGAAAAACGTCTGAAAAAACACGTCAGATAAGCATTAAAAAGCGCGTTTTTTAGGTGTTTACTGATAATTCCAGGTAGAGTTAATGACATGGTTGTGCGGAAACTCTAGGCAATTCCAAACAATCTTTGTAATACCCATTCTAGAAAACGGAAAGGCGAGAATATGACCGTAGTCCAAGCGGCGCTTGATGCGACCTTTTTGGCACGGTGGCAGTTCGGTATCACTACCATCTACCACTTCATCCTCGTTCCGTTTACCATCGGCATGTCTCTGTGTGTCGCAATACTGCAGACAATGTGGTACAAGACCAAGAAAGACCACTGGCTGAAGGCAACACGGTTCTTTGGAAAACTATTCTTGATTAACTTCGCTCTGGGTGTGGCTACCGGTATCGTGCAGGAATTCCAGTTCGGCATGAACTGGTCCGAGTACGCACGTTACGTCGGCGACATCTTCGGCGCTCCGCTGGCCTGTGAGGCGTTGCTCTCCTTCTTCATGGAGTCCACCTTCTTCGGCCTGTGGATTTTCGGCTGGGGTCGCATCTCCGCCAAGGCACACACCGTGTGCATCTGGCTGGGTGCGATCGGTGTCAATACCTCAATGCTGTGGATTATTGGCGCCAACTCCTGGATGCAGCAGCCCGTTGGCGCTGTCTACGATCCGAACCTCGGTCGTGCTGCCCTCGATGGCGTGGGCGGCTTCTTTAAAGTCATCCTGAATCCGACAATGTGGCTGGCAGTCTTCCACGTGATCACCATCTCCTGGGTACTTGCCGGCACCTTCATCGCCGGTCTGGCAATCTGGTGGATGGTTCGCTCCGCTAACGCCGGAGCTGAAAACGAAGCGAAGAATGTGTGGCATCCGATCGCCCGCTTCGGTCTGACGGTGCTGCTCATCGGCGGTGTCCTGGCTGCGGTTTCCGGTCACTTCCAAGGTCAGCACCTCGTCCAGAAGCAGCCCGCGAAGATGGCTGCCGCTGAGGCGCTGTGTGACACCACCACCGGCGCGCCGTTCACCATCGCGGCATTCGGTCCGCTCAACGCAACCTGCGCCGATGGCAACATCACCCACGTCGGTAACATCCCGAAGGTGTTCTCCTTTATGGCGACAAATGATTTCTCAGCTGAAGTTGCTGGCATCAATGACCTGAACGCTAACTACGCACAGGCATTCGGTGTTGACTCGATTGCCCCGAATGTGATGCTGTCGTTCTGGAGCTTCCGCCTGATGATGTTCTTCGGTATTTTCTCCGCGGTTCTCGCGCTCTGGGGGCTGATCGCCACCCGAGGCGATCGGATCGCGAAGTCCCCGGCTCTCGCGAAGTGGGCCATCCTGTCGCTGCCGATGCCGTTTATCGCATCGTCTTTCGGCTGGATGTTCACCGAGTGGGGTCGTCAACCGTTCATCGTCTACCCGATTGGTGTCGACTATAAGACAATGAGCGCAGACGGCGTATGGATGCTCACAGCAGATGCGATTTCCGGTGCAGTACCTGCCTGGAACGTGCTGATCACACTGATTCTCTTCACGCTGATTTACCTGGCTTTGGGTGTCGTGTGGTTCCTGCTCATGAAGCGCTACGCCAAAGAGGGCATTTACATTGCCGGTACTGATCCTGAGAAAGAGACCAGCCCGGATGTCGCCCTCTCGTTTGGCTACTAGGAAAGGCTGGTGAATAAATAATGACTGTTCTGCAGATTATTTGGTTCGTACTGGTCGCGGTACTCTGGATCGGTTACCTGATTCTGGAGGGCTTCGGCATTGGCGCAGGCATGATTATGCGCATGGTGGCCAAAAATGACAAAGAGCGCACCCAGGTTCAAAAAACCTACGGTCCGGTTTGGGACGGTAACGAGGTGTGGTTGCTCACCGCCGGTGGCGCTACTTTCGCCGCGTTCCCGGAATGGTACGCGACAATGTTCTCCGGCATGTATCTGGCACTGTTCCTGGTGCTGCTGTGCCTGATTGTGCGTATCTGCGCAATCGAGTGGCGCTCCAAGGTTGCTTCGCCGGTTTGGCGTGACCGCTGGGATATCGGTCAGACCATCGCGGCTTGGCTGGTGCCGATTCTGCTGGGTGTCGCTTTCGCGAACCTGGTGAAAGGCATGAATATAGCGGTTGTTGACCCGCGCGAACCCGGAACCCCGATTCCGGTCACCGAGGGCACTACCCCGGATCTGTCGCAGTACATCCACAACTTCGTGGGAGAGGGCGCACCGTTGAACAACGTGTTCCTCTCGCTGCTGACCCCGTTCACGATTCTCGGTGGCCTGGCCATCTGCGCGGTGTTCTTGGCTCAGGGCGCGCTGTTCCTGTCAATTCGCACCACCGGCGAGGTTCACACCCGCTCGGTGGCGCTGGCAAAGCAACTGACCATCATCGACACCCTGTTGGTCGCGGTGTTCGCGGTCTGGGGGCAGTTCGCTTACGCGACCTCCGTCCTGTCCTGGATTCCGTTGGTCATAGCGGCGCTAGCTATTATCGCTGCCGCCGCACAGGCACAGCTAGGTAAGTCGCTCGGAGCATTCCTGCTGCACTGTGTCGCGATTCTGGGCGCAGTCGTCTGGGTATTCCTGGCGATGTTCCCGAACGTGATGAAGTCGGACTTCGGCGGTAAAGGCTGGAACCAAAGCTACTCCCTGCAGATTGCGGATGCGGCCGCCTCACAGGCGACCCTGACGGTCATGCTGGTTGTGGCAATCATCCTGGTACCAACCGTACTTGGATACACCTACTGGGCTTACAGCCGTATGCCGCTACGCATTGGTATCGACGATGTCGAAAGCAATGCCGGTCTGCCGTGGGACAAGATTCGCGCTGGCGCGTCTTTCCTCTCAGCCTAGTATTCAGTTATTACTGAGAACCCTTTGGGGGACGGAGTTAAAACTCCGTCCCCCATTGTTTTCCCCCGTTTTCGAGATTTCTCTCGATAATGAGACAATCACTTTATGAAGGTTCTCAACCCAAAGCTGATGCACTATGCCCGTTCAGCAAAGTTTTTCATCATCTTGGTGGCTGTTCTGGGTATACTCCAGGCAGCACTCACCATCACACAAAGTTTCCTGATTGCCGGCACCATTTCTCCCATCATCGCCGAAAACCACACCTTTAACGACGTGCTACCACTGTTTTTGGCTCTCCTCGGGGTGTTCCTGGCTCGTGGAGCAGTAATGTGGGTCAGTGCCGCACAGTCCCACAAGTCGGCACAAAAAACTATTCAGGAGCTGCGAGAACTGATACTGCGAAAAGCTCTCGCGCTCGGTCCGCGCTACCTGTCTCGCAAAGGCACAGATGTTGCAACTCTCACCACTCGGGGTTTAACCGATCTTGACCCCTATTTCCGGGATTACCTGCCGCAACTGCTACTGGCTGTGACGGTTACGCCCGCAGCTTTGATCACCATGGTCGTTTTGGATTTTTGGTCAGCACTGGTGGCTTTGATTGCACTGCCGCTGATACCGGTATTCATGGTACTGATTGGGCGCATAACCGAGGAGGTAGCTGGTCGGCGTTTTTCCACAATGCAGGCGCTGGGCAGACAGCTCCTGGATCTGATTGGCGGCCTGCCAACCCTGAAGGCGCTCGGTCGGCAACGCGCCCCCGAGAAACAGGTGAAGCGTATCGGCAGCACCTGGGCAAAAAGCACTATGGCGACCTTAAAACTGGCTTTCCTGTCCGGCGCGGTCCTAGAGTTCATTTCTATCCTGGCGGTCGCGATGGTGGCAGTGGAGGTAGGCACCCGCCTGGTGTACGGCAACATCGATCTCTTCACCGGGCTGACAGCAATCATGTTAGCTCCGGAGGTGTTTGCCCCAGTCCGGGAAGTCGGAAAACACTTCCACGCCTCATCGAATGGTATCGCGGCCTTCAACGCGGCCTTGAAAATAATCGAGGCCGAGCCGCTGCCAGATGGAAACCAGGAGGTACCAAAGACCTTTACCGGCGTGAAAATTCGGGATTTGTCGATACGTTCACGTTCCGGACTGACTCCCAGTTCACTGAGCGCCAATATCGAACCGGGTACTCTCAATGTGCTGATCGGCCCCAGCGGTTCCGGAAAAACTACTACGGTGCTCACGCTACTCAAGTTCTTGACTCCCGATTCCGGCAGCATCGAGATCTCTGGGCTGGACATTTCTCAGGTACGGGCATCTTCCTGGTGGCGACAGGTTTCTTGGGTGCCCCAGTCTCCCCTGATCCTGCCCGGTTCGGTGTTGGAAAACCTCGATGTAGAACAGGCAGATGAACGCGTGTTGGCGGCCGCGGCAGCCACCGGTTTTGACCGGGTGGTGGCATCCCTGCCTGCGGGTTGGGATTCACTGATAGGTCAGGGCGGTGCCGGCCTCTCACTCGGGCAGCGGCAGCGCCTGGCACTGACGAAAGCGATGCTCACTGACCGGCAGGTGATTATTTTAGATGAACCAACCGCGCACCTCGATGCGGCTCTAGAGGCACAGGTAAATGCGGCTGTCCAAACAATCAAGGAATCCGGGCGCACGGTTATTGCGATTGCTCACCGAGCGGGTTTGACGAAAATTGCAGACCAGATTATCGAGGTTCGCGCCGAGATTGACCCGCAACAGGCAGACACCCACACCGAGGTTGAGGGGGCGCGGGCGCAGCTCGCCGAACTACCGGTGCTTTTAGGCCCCGTGGAGGGAGAGGTGATTTACCGATGAAGCTGCTTTTGGATCTGTTTTGGTGGCCGATGCGTTTCTTCCTGACTAAATCAGAGATTCGAGCGTTGCGTTCAACTATCAGGCTGCTGCGTATCAAACCAGGACAGTTTGCGTTGGCTGTGCTGCTTGGGGTGCTCGGACTCGGGGCGGCTATCGCACTGACAGCAACTTCTGCGTGGCTGATTGCGAGAGCTTCAGAGCGTCCGCCATTCCTTTTCCTTGAAGTGGCTGTGGTTTGTGTGCGGCTTTTCGGTATTTCAAAGGCGGTGATGCGCTATCTGGAACGCCTCGCCTCCCACCGGGTTGCATTGAACGGCCTGTCTACATTGCGCTACGGAATATACAGGCTGTTGGCGGAAAAAGACACCGCGAAGATTGCCGGGTTACGGCGCGGCGACCTGCTGGAGCGCACCGGAGCCGATGTTGACGCACTCGGAGACGTTGTCGTGAAATCACTGCTGCCTATTGTTACCACAGCCATAGTCGGAATCTTCAGTGTTATCGGCATCGCATTTGTCGATGTTTTCAGCGCGATCGTATTGATGATATCGCTGATTATCGCCGGGTACGTGGCACCGTTGCTGGCTGCACGGGCGGCGCGATTAGCAGAACACGCGAACCGGGGTGCCCGCATCGGTATTTCGACCAGAACCATGAATATCACCGATGGTGGAGCCGAGATTCAGGTTTTTGGAACCAGCGAGAAGATTTTCGATGAGCTCGCCGATTACGAAGCCGAATTGCAGCGCACAAAGAACATATCGGCCATCCCGGCTGCCTGGGCATCAACCATCGATATTTTGGCTATGGGACTGGCTGTGCTGGGTGCAATCTATTTCGGTTCGCAGGGTGTAGTTGATGGTTCGATAGCAAATATTCTGCTCGCCGTGTTGGCGATTACACCGCTAGCGTGTTTCGAGGGAACCGCACAGCTGGGGACGGCAGCTATGCAGCTGACCCGTTCTGCTATCGCATCTGAACAAATCATGGATTTGCTCTCTGGTGCTGACGAACACCCAAGTCGCACACTAGCCGATGCCACTACCACCAATGGTGACCAGAACACGGATGTGCGGCTGGTAGCTGAAGATTTAGCTATCGGCTGGCCGGACGGACCGGTATTGGCGCGGGGACTGAACCTGGAGCTCGCTGCGGGCGGACAGCTGGCGATTATCGGCCGTTCCGGTATCGGTAAAACCACGCTACTGTTAACGCTGGCTGGACTTATTCCACCGAAAGCCGGCAGCGTCACTATCGGAGGGGTACCGCTGGTAGACTGTCCGCGTGATGAAGTTTCACGCTTCGTGAATGTGGTGCCAGAGGACGCGCATGTTTTCGAGACAACAGTACTGGAGAATCTGCGAGTCGGTAACCCTGCCCTGAGTGCCCAGCAGGCTCAAGACGCTTTGGAACGCTGTGGAATGTCAGCGTGGTTGGCGTCACTGCCCGATGGTCTCGACACGATGCTGGGCACCGGGGGGGCAAACATTTCAGGTGGTGAGCGACGCAGACTGCTGTTGGCGAGAGCGCTCGGTGGTGAAGCTCCGCTACTGCTCTTGGATGAGCCGGGTGAACATATTGATGCCGCAATGGCGGATTCCTTGACACATGATCTATTGGCTCAATACCCGGAACGCGGGGTGTTGATTGTGACTCACCGGCTCTCCGGCATCCCGAAAGACACCAGGGTGCTACAGCTCGGCGAATCTGCCTCAGATCCGAACCTCGCTGAGATTATCGCCGATGGCACCCACGCGGAGCTGTCAGAGAATAATGAGGGCTACCGCTGGGCGCTGCAGCAGGAACGCTGGGAATCGGAAGTTTCAGTCTGATAACACTAACAGCACCACAGCGAAGCAACCCGGTGAAAGCAAGCCAGGTTCAAAGCTGCGGCTGGACGTTGTTCTTCAACAGACCGTAAACATAGCCCTCGGTGAGCGCCTCCCAGGATGCCTCGATAATGTCCACCCCTACACCCACGGTAGTCCAGGTGCCGGAGTTATCCTTTACCGTAATCATGACGCGGGTGGTGGCATCGGTGCCCATATGGGAATCCAAGATACGCACCTTGTAGTCGACCAGACGGAAACCACTCAACATCGGATAAACGTTTTTTAGGGCGGTACGCAGGGCATCATCCAGCGCATCAACCGGGCCGACACCCTCACCGATACGCATCAGGCGCCGCCCACCAGCGTGAATCTTCACGTTCGCTTCCGCATAGGTCACATCCGGATTGCTGCGGTCGGTACTGGTGGCGGTGTTCCATGCCTCCACCTCGAAATATTTCACCGGCTGACCGATCAGCATTTCCCGGGTGAGCAGCTCGAAAGAAGCATCCGCAGCGTCGTAGGTGTATCCGGCGGCCTCAAGTTCTTTCACCCTGTTAGTGATCTGAGCCAACAACTCGGGGTTATCGGACAGGTCAATACCGAACTCACGGGCCTTCAGTTCAATGGATGCCCGACCCGCCATGTCGGATACCAGCATCCGCATACCGTTGCCGACCGCGTCCGGGTCGATGTGCTGGTACATATCCGGGTCAACCCGGATAGCAGAGGCATGCAAACCGGCCTTGTGGGCGAAAGCACTGGCCCCAACATAGGGCTGCCTGGGCGAAGGCGAGATGTTTGTAATCTCAGCGATCGCGTATGCCACTGCGGAGAGCCCCTTCAGCTGGGTGGAGGTCACCACATCAAAATCGGTTTTGAGCTCCAGGTTTGCGATAATCGTCAAAAGGTTGGCGTTGCCGGTGCGCTCACCGTAGCCATTGACACACCCCTGGACCTGACGGCATCCAGCCTCAACAGCAGCAATAGCATTCGCCACCGCACATCCGGTATCGTCGTGAGTGTGAATTCCCAGATTCGGGTCACTAATACCTGCCGCTGCGAGGCGCTGTCTCAGTTCCAGAACAGTCTGGCTGATTTGGCCGGGTAACGAACCGCCGTTAGTGTCACACAGAATCACCCAGCTTGCACCGGCCTTGAAGGCTTCAATAACAACCGAAGTCGTATAGTCCGGGTCGTATAGGTAACCGTCAAAAAAATGCTCGGCATCAATCATCGCCTCCAGGCCACGGGACTGTATGTGTTCCACAGAGTCACGCACCATAGCTAGATTTTCCTCAGCTGTGGTGTGTAGCGCGTTTTCCACGTGCCGAATATCGGATTTCGCGACCAGACAGAGCACCTGCGCGCCAGATTCAATCAGCGCCTGCAACTGCGGGTCAGTGTCTGCGGAGGCTCCGGCTTTGCGGGTAGCGCCGAAAGCGGTAAGTTTCGCGCTGGTCAACGGGTTGTTTTCGCGCATACGGGCGAAAAACTCAGTATCGCGCGGGATAGCACCCGGCCAGCCGCCCTCAATATAGTGGGCACCCATCGCCTCCAGGTAGGGCAACAAAGCTACCTTGTCGGCTACCGAGAGGTTTATCCCCTCCTGCTGTGCGCCATCGCGGAGCGTGACATCATAAACCAGTACCTGTTCGCCCATAGCTGTTGCCCTCCTGATTGAAACGTGACTGCCTATATCCTATCGGCACGACAGTTACCGTCACATTTGCACTCCGCGACCCGCAGATAGAAGGGTCGCGGTTAAACACTGAGAGGGTCAGTTACCGTGGGCGCTCAACTGCGGTAGTGAGTGCCGGCGAGAGCCATCTGGACGACCTCGGCGGCAGTCAGTTCCCCGGCGGCATACCGACCAATCAAATCGATTTCCAGGTCGGAGAAAGTGATGTTGTCGGAGACACCGGGAACGGACTCGGTTTTCTTGCTGCGCACATCCTGTTTTGTAGCCATACCTGAACTCTAAAGTATAGGTTTAAGGTTTTTGGTGAAGAAACGCCGAGCGAAGAAAAAACAGGGGGATTGTAACTGCCGGTACGCAGATTCTGGGATGCTAGAAAAAAGACCGCCTAACCTGGGTGTTTTTCCAAGTCAGGCGGCCTTTAGACCGGTAGCGGGGGCAGGATTTGAACCTACGACCTCCGGGTTATGAGCCCGGCGAGCTACCGAACTGCTCCACCCCGCGTCAGTACCTAAAACCTTAAAAGGTTTGAGCGACTTTCGCAAATCACGGTGCCGCCGCCCCTGGGCGAAACGACTCGTTTCTAGCTCGATCTCGCGCAGCGACTACTCACCCAACTACTGAGCCGCTAAGGCATCAGCGATGGCCTTATCCAGGGCTTTTTGCGCCTCACCGTATGCGGCCCAATCCCCCGCTTTCATAGCCGAATCAGAATCCGCTATCGCCTTTTGAGCACGCGCCAGCGCGTCAGTCAGCGCAGCATTCGCCGCAGCAGCAGAAGAACCAGACTTCGCGGCAGCCTTGGAAGCACTCTTTGAAAGCCCCGAAGCCCCAGACTTCTGGCCAGAATCAGCCATCTCATCGGTTTGGGCTGCCGAATCGCCGCCAAACACCTGGTTCAGTGCCTCCTCCAAAGTCGGGGCGAAACCAACCTGGTCACCGAAAGCCACCAGAACCGAACGCAATTGCGGATACGAAGTGGTACCAGTCGACTGCACATAGACCGGCTGCACATACAGCAGACCCCCACCCACCGGCAGTGTCAAAAGATTACCGCGCAACACCTTTGACCCCTGCTGGTCTTGCAGGTTCAGCTCCTTGTTCACCGTCGCATTTGAATTGAAAGAGTTCTGTACCTGACCCGGCCCCGGCACAGTCGTCGAAGACGGCAACGCAATCAAACGCAGCTTGCCGTAATCAGCACGCACTTTCCCAGGTTCGTTCCCAGTTTCGGAATCCACCGCCAAGAAACCCGCCATCGCTGCCCGCTTCGACTCGCCACCCGGAATAAAAACCGAGGTAAGCGAGAACTCGGCGCTTTCCTGATCCGGCATCTGCATTGTCAGGTAATACGGCGGCTGCAAAGCAGTAGTCTGCCCGGTTACGTCCCCAGCAGCAGTCGGATCTTCAGAGAGTTTCCACTGGTCACCACCGGTATAGAACTGTGCGGCATCGGTGACGTGATAGTTCGCCAACAGGGAGCGCTGCACCTTGAACAGATCCTCCGGATAGCGCAGATGCCCCATCAGGTCACCAGAAATCTCGCTGAGCGGCTTCACCTGTCCCGGATAAACCGACTGCCAGGTCTTTAACACCGGATCTTTCGTGTCCCACTCATAGAGCGTCACCGAACCGTCATAGGCATCCACAACAGCCTTTACCGAATTGCGCATATAGTTAACGTTCTGAGCCGTGAAGAAATTATATCCGCCGGTGGTACGGGAATCCGCGGTTGCCGTGGTCAAATCAACGTGTTGCGAATACGGGTAAGCATCCGAAGTGGTGTAGGCATCAACAATCCACACCAGTCGCTTCGGGGTCTTAGGGTTACCGTCACTGTCCACAACAGCCGGATAGACCTTGTTGTCGAGAGTCAAATAGGGAGCAACCTTCGCCACCCTGAGTTTCGGATCCCGATCATAGAGAATCTGAGACTTCGGGTTTATCTGGTTAGAGAAAAACAGGTCGGTGGACTGGAACTTTATCGCATAGAGCAGCTTGTTCCAAACGTTACCAACATTCGGTCCACCATCACCCTGGAAAGTGTAGTTCACCTGACCGGAAGCCTTGGTGTCATCCGGATAGTCCAACTCGTTGCCACCAGATTTCGCGTCGCCACCAACAATCGAATAGCTCGGAGAATTTTGGGAGAAATACACTCGCGGCTCATATTCACCCATCTCGCCGGTAGAGGGAATCGACTGCTCCCAATAGGCAGGTAAACCATTCGAAGTCTGCTTGTTACCGTATGCGGCAACCACACCGAAACCGTGGGTATAGACCGTATGCCGGTTCACCCAATTTTGCTGACCGGCAGAAAGACCTGCAAGGTTGATTTCGCGAACCGCAATAACCGTGTCTCGTTTCTCCTCTCGACCATCAGTGTCCTCGAGGGTGTAGCGATCCACAGCGAGCTGATCCGGGAAAGTATAGTAGGGGCGCGACTGCTGCATCTGCTTCACCGTTGGAGAAACAATCTCCGGGTCGAGCAGGCGAATCTGCGAGGTCGATTCCGAGTCATTGCGCAGCTGACCGGCACTCGCCTTTGTTTCTGCAGTATAGTTTTGGTATTCCAAATCATCCAGACCGTAGGCAGTGAGAGTCGCGTCGATATTGCGTTGAATATAGGGCGATTCGAGGGCACGCTCATTAGGGTCAACCTGGAAACGCTGAATCACATAGGGATACCCGACACCGATAATCAACGCCGAAATAAGCATCACGCCGATACCGGCAACCGGCAGATACCACGCGCCCCGGAAAGCCGCGAAAATAAAAAGCGCCGCAATCAGCAGCGCAATTACCGCCAAAATAAGTTTCGAGTTCATCACCGCGTGAACATCCGTGTACATGGCACCATCGGTCGGAGTGTTAGTGGCATAGACCAGGGTGAAACGATCCAGGAAATAGCGGAACCCCACCAGCAGCGACAACACGGCGAGCAGGATGCCCAGATGGATCCGCGCGGGACGAAGCACCCGAAGCCTCGGCGAAATCTGAATCGCACCGAAAACGTAGTACATGACCAGCGCCACAAGTGTTGCCAAAAACATCACGCCAACCACGAAAGACAACAGCAGGTCAATCAGCGGTAACCGGAAAGTAAAGAACGAAATATCGATACCGAAAAGCGCGTCATTCTCGCCGAAACTCTTTCCGAATAGCGCCATCAACACGGTTCGCCAGTAGGGAAGCAGATTCAATCCCGAGATAATACCCAGCACGATAGGTAAGCCGATACCGAGAACCTTTCCCCAGCGTTCCACCGACTCCCGGTACCGTGCCGCACTGACCGAAGACGCATCGATTTTCATGCGATTGTGATAGGCGATGCGCATATTCAACATGAGCAGCAGCGTCACAACCACTAAACCAAAAACAAAGAGGGCAGCCTTTGAACCCCACTCTGTCCAGATGACCCGCTGATATCCGGTCTGGTTGAACCACAGGATCTCAGTCCAGTAGCGGGAAGCAAAAAGCAGTACTGCTACCAGCGCCACCAGCACTATAAGGGTTATTGCGAGCGGTCCGGGACGACCAATCTTGAACTCCGGCAATGAGGGATGCCGCGGAGGGCGAGCACCCCCGTTACCGTTACCGTCACTGCGTCCAGCCTGACGACCACCAAAAAGTGCCGCCAACCATTCATCGCTCGGATTTTGACCGTTGAAGAAATTTCCGCTCACGCATTCTCCTTAAAACATAGATCGTGTCGAGCCTGACAATAACCATACTAGCTAATCATGTGAACCTGGGAAGAACCAGGGAGCACGCCAATCACCGTGCCGGACAACTGGGCATACCGCCCGTTTTACCATTCGAAATTTTGGTGACGATATCGCGGGCCTGGCGCAAATCACGTACCGGGACTACCCGAATATCCGGCAGCTTCGCTCCCCGCATCTGTCTACAGTTATCCTGCGGGATGAGAAAGAAATCAGCACCGTCGCCAGCCGCGCCGTGAATCTTTTGAACAACACCGGAAATTGCCCCAACCTCGCCGGTTACCGAAATGGTGCCGGTGCCGGCGATATCGGCTCCCCCGGTCAGATCACCAGGCGTCATCAAATCCAGGATACCCAGCGCAAACATCATGCCGGCGGAGGGGCCGCCGACATCCTCTAAAGAAATGTTGATATCCACCGGCATCTGAAGCCGCATGTTCAAATAGATCCCGAGCAGCGACCCCGCCCCCTCCTGATTCGCTACCGTAGTAACCTTTACCGTCTTTTCAGTTCCGGAACGCAACACCGTAAGCTCCAAAGTGGAACCGGCAGGAATTTGACGCAGCACCTGAAAAATTGCGGTAGCTGTGTCCAGCTGGATCGTCTCATCACCGTGTTTAATACTGACCAGCTGATCACCGACCTGCAGGGCATCAATATTCGGGCTGTCATCAACGAAACCGGAAATCGTTTGGGTTCCCGGAACCTCGATGCCCTGTTCAGCGAGTGCCGCCACCTCGGCGTTTTGTTGAGCAGAAGTCATCTGGGAGTTAGAGCGTTCAGTTACTTCTTCGCGAGTGATCCCTTTCGGATAGACCTGCTCCTCGGGCAGCACCTCGTTACGTTTATCGAGTGCCGCAACGAGCAGTTCTATACCGGAAATATGTGATTCCGGACCGCCACGCAGCGAAACAGTAACCATCCGTAGACTGCCCTCAGCCGGATAGGTTTTTGCTTTTTTAATCGTGATTACCTGGTGGTTATCGACCTTTCCGAGAACATTAAAGGTCGGGCCGGGGCTCTCAATCACATAGGGCATTGGAATAACGAAAGCTATCGACATCAGCCCGACAACAGAAATAGCTATCAGCAGCAAACCCAGAATACGGTAGGGCGCTGAGCGCCGTTTACTGGACGGACTGTTGCGAGCCATTCCCCCAGTTTAGTTCGGGCACCACTCGATTGCCCAATGACCGGGAAGTAACAACATTCCGCTAGTGGCGAATATCGGTATGCCTAAGGCTCCGTGGAGATGCTCAGAGCCTTAGGCTGGAAGAAAGGCAGCAAATGGAGGAGACATGAACGACAACTTCGACGACTTCTTTCGCTCGTTCATAAACGGCGGTGGCGGATTCCAGCTGCCCGGTAGTTTTAACCCAATCGACTTGATGAAACAGATACAGCAACTGTTCAACGGCAGCGCCCAACCCGTCAACTGGGAGACCGCAACCGAAACGGCGATGCGTAAAATAGCTGGTGAACCACAAATGAGTGCCGGTGATGCGGCACGGGTGCGAGACGCACTCCGGGCGGCACAACTGTGGCTGGATCCGGCAACAAGTATCTCCCCCAACAGTGGGCAGGCGGCGGCATGGAGCCGCAAACAGTGGGTAGAGAACTCCATTCCGGCGTGGAAAAACCTGTGCGAACCAATAGCTGTGAACACCACGCACGCATTGGCCGGGGCAATCGAAAAACAGATGGGGTCGCAACTGTCTGACCTGAAAGCCATTGCCGCTGTCCCCGGGATGCCGGGGCTGACAGAAAACCTCGGGCCAATCAGCATGGACAACGTGTTCCGTTCACTCTCCGGGTTGCTCTATGGGATTCGCCTGGGAGAGGCAATCGGCACGCTCGCATCAAACGCCTTCGGTTCCTGCGACATTGGCTTGCCCATTACAGACGGATCCCTGTCTGCCCTGATTTGGGCGAATGTGAACGAGTTCGCCTCCGATTTGGATATCGGGGCTGAGGATGCGTTGACTTTCCTGGCGTTACGGCAATCAGCGCAAGCTCGCCTGCTCGGCTCGGTTCCGTGGCTGGCAATGGAACTCGAAAATGCGGTGCTGACCTATGCTACCGAAATACAAATCGACGAGGACGCAATCGAACGAATGGTCTCCAACCTGCAAGAAGGCATGATTTCTATGGATGGGTTGCAGCAGAGCCTGGGAGACGCATCGACCCTCGACATATTCTCGACCAAACCGACCCCGGCACAGACCCGGGCAGCTGAGCGTCTGGAACAGCTACTCGCAGTATCCGAAGGGTGGGTTGACGAGGTGACCCTGCGCGCAGGCACCCCCTATATACCGACTGTCCTGCCCCTGACCGAGATGATGCGGCGACGCAAGGCTATGGGAACACCGGTCGAACAGATGCTTAAAATCCTGATCGGCTTGGAGGTCTCCCCCGCCCGTAGCCGCAACGCCCAAAAACTGTGGAGCAAGCTCACCGATGAGGTCGGTATCGAAGGACGCGACCGATACTTTACCCACCCGGACGTGATACCGACTCTCGAAGAACTCGAAGACCCCGAACATTTCCTGGAACACCGGGTCGGAATGAGTGCCGAAAATGCCGCACTCGATGATGAACTTAACTCGATGCTGGATGGCACACTCGGATGGGCAGAAGGATTGAGCCCCGAAATTGATTCCGAGGGAGATGCCGGTAAAGGTAGCGAAAACTGAACCGGCAGAACTTCGCGGAACTGCACAAACAGTGAGTTATCCACAGGCGGTTGCAAAACAGATTCACTATGCGACCCTGGAAATATGTGGATTGACACACCAATATCCGTCATAGAGCGCCCCGACAATCAACTCCAGCTCGGTTCCGACCCGAACACCTCGACGATACTGTCTCAGGTGTCTGCCCGAGACGCAACCTTGATACGGAAAATATGTTCAGTGAAATCACCGGCAGATATGAGGAGACTGCGTTCCAACTATCCGCAGGTGACCGAATTGGAAAAAATGCTCGTTGCAGCCGGATACGGGGTTCAGCGTTTCCATGACTACCCGGAAATACGCTGGGCAGAGCGTATGCGGGTACCCTCACCGGAGGCGACCCGCGCGTCAGCAACAATCGCTATAAGCGGGCTTGGTCGGGTAGGGGAAGCAGCCGCTCGACTATTCGCGCACTCCGGGATTGGGAAAATCCAGCTCTCCGGAACCGAAGCGAGCATGGTTGCTGCTGAACTCGCCGATTCGCCCAGTGCTGTCACGGCGCAACCGTATCTGACACCGAGTGTCGCAATCCGGGTAACATCACACACCTTCGACCTGGCGTGGGCGCGCGAATGTGTAAACGACCGGGTTGCTCACCTGCCAATAGTGATACACGAGTCCAGTATCGACATCGGGCCGTTCGTGGTCGTTGGGGTTAGCCCCTGCCTGGAGTGCGTCATGCGTCAGCGAGCAGAATACGACCCTGATGCGACAGCGGTGGCAGCGCAACTGGGGGGCGCCCCAGAAATAACTCCAGATATTATTGTCGCTAACCGGGCAGCAGCATTCGCAGCCAGCCAAACAATCAATTATCTGCAAGGATACCTGCCAGAAACCGTTTCGTCGCTGTGGCGAATCAATCCTTTGGAAGCGGTGGCAACCTGGGAAAAACAGTATCCATATCGCGACTGCCGCTGCCGACTGTGATAAATCAGCGTCCCTCCACCAGTCGAATAATCTCAGCACCGAAAGCATCGAGTTTGGTCTGCCCGACACCGCGAACTCGCAGTAGTTGAATAGCACTACGGGGACGAACTTTCGCTATTTCGAGTAGGGTCGCATCCGAGAACACGGTGTAGGCGGGCGCGTCGGCCACGGCGGCTCGTTCCATGCGCCACTGCCGCAGGCGCTCAAAAAGCTCTGCGGATTCGTCGTCAAGTTCCTGTATCCGCTGACGAGTCTGTTTGCGCCGAGACAGACGTTGAGAGGAAGCTCGGGTGGGGGCAAAGATCGGCCAAAAGTCCGATAGGAAACGGCTCAGTTTTCTACCACCCGAGCCGCTACCGCCACGGCTCGCCGCAAATGATAGCTGCAGGTCAGTCTGTGCCCTGGTGATAGCAACATACAGCAATCGGCGTTCCTCGGCTAGTTCAGCTTCACTGCGAGCCTGGGAGATCGGAATCAAACCGTCATGGCAGCCTATAACAAATACTCGCTGCCATTCGAGTCCCTTAGCCGAATGAATGGTTCCGAGCGTGACCGCCGCCAGAGTCGGTTCATAGTCCTCTCCTCGGCGCTGCTCCAGCTCGGCAACGAACTCGCTGAGCGTAGCGGCAGGCACGGATTGCCCCAGCTCCAAGAGCGCCTGCAGATTCTCCCAGCGTTCCCTGCTCGCCCCCCGAACCTCAGGCGGTTGAGAGGTCCAGCCAAGAGCAGAAACCACATCGATAAGTACCGCCGCGAGTGGCTCATCCGGATTCACCATTGAACGAGAACGCAACGAACTGATTGCCTGCAAGATTTCGGTTCGCTGAAAGAAGCGTCGTTCTCCGCGGGTAGTGAATGGGATGTGCCTGTCAGATAGCTCCCGTTCCAGCAGCGCAGATTGCGAATTCACGCGATAGAGCAACGCCAAATCATTCGGGCTCGTGCCCGCATCGATGAGGCTTTTTATCTGTGTTGCGACATCAGCGGCCTCCTCAACATCACTGTCGTATTTACGGTATTGAACCTTCACCCCATCGGGTTGCTGAGCAATCAACCTAACCGCTCCCGGCTGCGAAGCCATGACACCGTTGGCGAGCTGAACAATCTGCGGGGTCGAACGATAATCCCGATTCAGGGTAATGACTTTCGCATCCGGATAGTGTTCCTTAAAGCCGGTGAGGAAACGCGAGGTCGCGCCGGTAAAAGAATAGATAGTCTGGGCGGCGTCACCGACCACACACAGGCTGCGGGAACGCCCCATCCACGCCTCAAGTAGTTCCTGTTGTAGCGGAGAAACATCCTGGTATTCGTCTACTATGAAATGGCGGTAGGAGCCGTTGATGCGGGCAGCAATATCTGGACGATCCTGCATGATACCGAGCATCAAAACCAAAACATCCTCGAAATCAATGACACCGCGTTCCGACTTAGCGTCCTGATATGCCTCCATAACCTTGACGAACTGTTCTGCGGGCATCGCTGCCGGGGTCGGACGTCCCAGCTGTCGAACCCGTTGCGGATATTCCTCGGGTGGAACCATCGAGACCGCAACCCATTCGATTTCGGCGGAAATGTCCCGGATTCGTTCCCGGTTGGGAATCAGGTTCATGCGGGCACAGGCCGCAGCCACCAGCGTAGCTTTATGCTCCTGTACGGTCGGGGTATCGCCGCCGACCGCGTAGGGCCAGAAATAGCGCAGCTGCCGGAGAGCCTGGGAATGAAAAGTGCGGGCACTCACCCCCTCAACGCCGAGCACAGCCAGTCGGGAACGCAGCTCCCCGGCAGCTTTCTTTGTGAAAGTCAGCGCCAAAACCTCACGCGGGTTCCATTGACCAGAGACTGCGGCATAGGCGATGCGGTAGGTTATCGCGCGAGTCTTGCCAGTTCCGGCGCCGGCGCGCACACAAATCGGTCCGGTCAGGGTGGTAGCAACCTCCCGCTGCTGCGGATCTAAATGCTGCAATAGTTCATCTGCGCTCTCCATGCCTTCATTCTCGCATGGGGCACCTACATTTTTTGGGGCGGGTCTGTGGATAACTCCCGTATCGCGATACCCTGGAGACATGGACGATTATCAAGTTGATTACACTGCCGGGGTTCGCGACGATGGGCGCGCCCCCGATGAGCTACGCAAAATAGATATTCAACCGGGATGGTTGGACTCCGCTGAGGGGTCGGCACTGATCTGTTTCGGAAACACCCGAGTGCTGTGCGCGGCATCGCTGACCGCCGGGGTGCCGCGTTGGCGCAAAGACTCCGGGATGGGCTGGGTCACCGGCGAATACGCGATGCTGCCACGTGCCACCTCCAGCCGAAACCAACGTGAATCCGTGAAAGGAAAGATCGGCGGCCGCACCCATGAAATCTCGCGGCTGCTGGGGCGTTCGCTGCGCGCGGTAGTTGACATGGGAAAACTCGGCGAAAACACCATCGTTTTGGACTGTGATGTGCTTCAGGCCGATGGCGGTACCCGAACCGCGGCAATTACCGGCGCGTGGGTGGCACTTCAGCAGGCAATCAGATACGGAGCGGAACACGATATGTTGCCGGAAAACGCCTTGACCGGGCAGGTTGCTGCGATTTCGGTGGGCATAATAGACGGGGTTCCGTGCCTGGATTTGCCCTATACCGAAGACGTGCGAGCCGGAACCGACATGAATGTGGTAATGACCGGTGCCGGAAAGTTTGTGGAGGTTCAGGGCACCGCAGAGCACAGCGAGTTTTCTCGCCCCGAACTGCAGCAACTTTTGGATTTAGCGGAAAAGGGTATAGGTGAACTTCACGAGATTCAGGCTCGGGCGGTCAGCTTATGAACTCCAGCGAGAAACATCGCCTGGTGCTCGCCACCTCCAATCGCGAAAAACTGCGGGAACTAGTTGAGCTGCTAAACCCGATTGTGCCCGGTTTCAGCCCCGAAATGGTGGCTGTCATGGGAGATTACAATATTCCTGATGTTCGTGAAACCGGTGTGACTTTCACCGAGAATGCCCTGTTGAAGGCACGCGCGGTATGTGCAGCAACCGGTCTGCCCGCACTTGCAGATGACTCTGGGCTGTGCGTGGATGTTATGGGTGGAGCACCCGGTATTCTTTCGGCGCGCTGGGCAGGCCGCCACGGAGACGACCAGGCGAACCTGGAGCTGCTGCTCAACCAGCTGGCGGATATCGAGGATCCGCATCGCGGCGCTGCCTTTGTGTGCGCCGCAGTAATCGTCACCCCAGATGGGACAGAGCGTCATGTTGTCGAGGAGATGCGCGGGCGGTTACTGAAGGCACCCAGGGGGGAAAACGGCTTCGGCTATGACCCGATTTTTCAACCCGAGGGCTATACGGTGTCCAACGCCGAATTGCAACCAGCCGAGAAGAATCGGATATCGCATCGCGGCAAGGCCATGCGGGCACTCGCCCCGGTGGTAGCGACCGTTATAGAGCTCACTCGGCGGTAGCCGGGCGGAAATAATATGCCACCGATGGTTCCTCGACTGTTTCGCCCTGCCCGCCCTCGGTTTCAGATACCTTTTTCCAAAACCTCTCCAAAGTGCGTCTCGTCCAGTACTGGCACCCCGAGCGCTGCTGCTTTTGCCACCTTTGAACCGGCACCGGGACCGGCAATCACCAGGTCAGTTTTCCGCGATACCGAACCGGCAGCCCGCCCTCCGCGCGCAATAATCGCAGCCTTTGCCCCCTCCCGGTCATAACCGGGCATGGCACCGGAAACCACGATGGTTTTCCCGGCGAGAGTCTGCTCCAACTGGTCGTTTTCTGCTTCGTCAGCAAAACCTACACCGCGTGCCTGCCAAGCGGCGATAATGCGCCTATGCTCCGGGTCAGCCAGATAGTCCGAAACTGAGCCAGCGATCACCTCGCCAACCCCGGCCACCTGCGATAGCTCCTCGACATCAGCGGCAACTATCGCATCGAGTGAGCGATATCGAGCAGCCAGAGCCCGCGCGGCGCTCGGGCCGACATGGCGAATGGAGAGCGCCACCAAAAAACGATAGAGAGACCGGGTTTTCGCGGTCTCCAATTGTTCAATCAGCTTTACCAAATCAGCGTTCGGACCACCAGAGCGGGCATCACAATTCCAAAAGTAACGCTGCTGCATCCAGGCCCGTGCCGACCCCTCATTCTCCGGATCCTGTTCAGAGCGTAAGACCCATCCCGGCATGCGTTTCTCGACCTCAGCTGCCTGCGTTTTCGTGAGATTTCGTCGCCGCCAAACCCGCACATCCGACAGGTCAATGTCGGGCAGTTCAAAAACCTCGGCGAGAGAGTTAATCACCGGGGTTTGCGACACTGGCAGCAGCATCTCTACCGCCTCGCCATCATCATCCACACCGGTGGTGTTGAGAATCAGTTCTCCATCAGCCCCCCATACCGGCTCCCCGTCCAGCAACGCCGCAACTACCTGGTCACGGTCGTTCTCAGGCTGGGTGAGGGCAAGCGCAGACTCATCCCCCAGCCCCTCGATGTCGAGTGCCCCACGGGAACCGATATGCGCCAGCTTCTCGGTGAGCTGCGCGGGACAACCATCGGTGTTAGGGCAGCGCAGATCGACATCACCTTTCTTCTCGGGGCGCAGCTGCGCACCGCAGGAAGGGCAGTGTGTCGGCATCACAAACTCACGTTCGGAGCCGTCACGCAAATCAACTACCGGGGCAACAATCTCGGGGATAATGTCGCCGGCTTTGCGCAGCACCACCGTATCGCCGATGAGCACCCCCTTGCGCGCCACCTCCGAGGCATTGTGCAGGGTCGCACGATGCACATAAGACCCGTCCAAAAGCACTTTCTCCATCACACCGAAAGGGGTGACCCGCCCGGTACGACCGACCTGAACCCGAATATCGAGCAGTTTCGTATTCACCTCAACGGGGGCAAACTTATAGGCCACCGCCCAGCGCGGTACCCGAGAAGTAAACCCCAAGTCACGCTGCCGATCAATATCGTCGATTTTGATTACCACCCCGTCGATGCCGTGAGAAAAATCGGGACGCATCTGACCTAACTCGGTGATACGTTCGATGACGGCACTGTAGGTTTCAGCCCGTATCACCCGCTCAGATACCGGCAACCCCCAGGAACGAAGCTGAGCGAACCATCCGGAAAGCGAAGTGATTTCTGGTCCGTTAACAACCTGACCGACACCGTGAACAGTGAGCGCCAAAGGACGTGCGGCAGTGATTGCCGGATCCTTTTGACGTAGCGAACCGGCGGCAGCGTTACGGGGATTAACGAATGGTTTCAGCTGATTCGACACCCAGGATGGCGGCAGCGGAGCGGCCTTGCTCAACCCGGAGGCGACCCGCTCGTTGTGTTCACGACGTTTCGCCTCATTCGCTGCTGCTCGCTGAGCGTTGAGAGCCTCGAAATCAGCTAGCGGAAAATAAACCTCCCCACGCACCTCCATTTCGGCGGGTATCGCTTCGCCGTGTAGCTTCCCCGGAATACCGGAAATAGTGCGAACATTTGCGCTAACATCCTCCCCGACCCGACCGTCACCACGGGTGGCAGCCCACTGCAGCACACCGTCACGGTAGAACAGGTTGACCGCTAAACCGTCGATTTTGGGTTCCACAGTTACCGGTGAGGCGAGCCGGTCGGCACCGGGGGCGAGCAGCTTGGTGCGTTCAAACCAGGCACGCAATTCGGTAAGCGAAAACACGTCCTCCAAACTGGTCATCTGGGTGGGGTGAGTGATCGGAGCGAAAGCAGTGCCGGCAGCTCCCCCAACAGTTAGGGTCGGGTCGCCCGGTCCTGCCCAATCGGGATGCTGTTCAGCCAAAAATTGCAGCCGCGCGAACATTAGGTCATATTCGGCATCCGAGAGCGTTGGGGCGTCCTCACCGTAGTATCGCTCCCGCGCCTCATTTATACGTTCACGCAGTTCAACATAGGTTTCAAGGCTGTCGTCGGAATAGTTATCCACAGGTCAATTTTGCCATAGCTTTTTTCTATTAGCCTGGAAATATGAGCAATTGGGGGCGCGAGATAGGCAGCGGGCGGCACTATCTGGAAGTGGTTGCCGGTCCTGAAACCGGCAGGTGTTTCACGCTCCCGGTAACCGCTGGGAGCACGGAGCTGAACGACCCGTGCGTCTCCCGCAAACACCTGCGGGTCGGTGCCGATTTGAGCATCACCGACCTGGGTTCACGCAACGGAACCCGCCTGGAGCCACCGATGCCGCTGTCGCTCACCCGCCTGGGAGGGCCACTGGGAGATGCTATAGCGGCACTGCTGCCCGGATATCGAATCAGCTGCGGAAACACCGTACTGAGAATCAGGCGCCGACCACGAGATACTCGAATCACCCCGATTTCGGTGCGCCGTAACCGTTCGGCACTGTTCCTACTGCCGCTGGTGGGGATGGCGACATTGCTGGCGTGGCGGGTTTTTCCACCACTGTTGTGGCTGCTCCCTGGGATTGTGGCGCTCACCTGGGTGCTGCACAAAAAAACATATCGACCCGCCGAACTGATTTTTGCTGCCGCCTCCACCCAGGCGACCCCTGACAGTGACACCGCTAACGGGCCGTGGGTGGTGAGCCTGGGAGGCAGACACATAACCCTCAACCCAGGGGATCACCTGTGTGTTACCGGCGCGAAGTCTCAGGCCTCGGCACGCTGGGTCGCCGGTCAGCTACTCACCATCCACCATCTCGATTTGGGGACAGAATCGGATGAGCAGCGTCAAATCACTGTCGGGAATCTGCGAATCAGTTGGCGCGCCACTTCCGAGCCACTACCGGCAGATTCCTCGATTGTTGCGCGAAGCCGCGGAGCACACCCCGGCGAGCAGTGGTGGCGAGAACTGGTGAAACTCACCTCTTCCAACGGCCTGCCGGAAACCTTAAGATTGGACGAGCTGCTGGGCAACGAATTACATTGGGACGCTTCCGCCAACTCAGAGCACCCTCACAAAGCATATATAGGTATGGGTCCGTCTTCTCCGATAGCCCTGGATCTCGACACACCGCATTACCTGGTGGGAGGCACTACCGGCTCCGGCAAATCGGTGGCACTTACCACGATGGTTTGTGCGCTCGCGCAATGCTTTCCACCAGCAGAACTGAATTTTGTTCTCATAGATTTCAAGGGCGGCGAAGCTTTTGGCAAATTGGCACAACTGCCTCACGTGTGCGGGGTGCTCACGAATCTGGATGCCTATCAGGCAAGGCGCGCTATATCCGGTATCGGTCGGGAGCTGGAACAGCGACAAGCCAGCGGCGAACACACCCCGCGAATAGTGGTTGTAATAGACGAGTTTCGGCAGCTCGCCACCCAATATCCAGAAGTTCTCGAAGACCTGGTTGCGACTGCGGTGTTGGGTCGCTCACTGGGTCTGAACCTGATTTTAGCTACCCAGCGTCCCGCCGGGGTGGTAAGCCCAGACATAAAAGCAAATGTTGCTGGACGTATCGGTCTGCGAATGCTAGACACCGCCGACTCAATGGACGTATTGGACTCCCCGGCAGCGGCAAATCTTGAAAAGCATCCAGGCAGAGCCTATATTGGCTCCACGCTGATGCAATTTGCGCAGGCAGACCCGGAAAAGCTATTGGAACTAACCAGGCAGTCTGGTCAGGCTCCAGCGGTGCCACTGTGGAGCGAGCCACTGCCGGAACGCTGCAACACCGGCACCCACTGGGCACTGGTTGATGACACCGAGAACAGACAGCTATGGAGGCTGCCCGCCCCCGAGACAGTATCCCTGATGGTAGCGGGCGGTCCCGGAAGTGGGCGCAGCAGTGTACTGCGCAGAGTAAAATCCGGACGAAGAGACGTAACAGACATTCCGGTGGATGACGCCTACAGGGCAATACGGTCACTACAGTTGGCGATACCCGAACCCGGGCTAACCGTCATTGACGGAGCCGAACGCCTCATCGACATTATCGACAGCGAATACGGTTACGGCACGGCAGCAACATGGATGGAACGGCTGATACGCACCGGAGAGGTAGCTGTCAGTGTCGATGCTGAAAACCTGAACGCCGCATGGAGCAGAGGAATTCGAACACGCTGTCTGCTGCAAAACAACAGCCTATTAGCAGGGCCGAGCCTGAACCTGCCCAAAAGAGCCATCGAGATGCTGACCACTGCCGGGCGCGGCCTGATAACCCCCGGGAACCTGCTGGTCCAATGGGGTTTTATCGAGGAGATGTCCGAGCGTTACAGGGTGCGTAATCTGCCTGAACCACACGTCGATAACCGAGTGAAGCTGCTCGGCTGGGGCGGAGACGATGCCTGCGAAATCGAGATGCCGCCCGCCCACTCGTGGCTGGTGGCAGGACCGGCAGGATCCGGAAAAAGCACCGCAATCGCCCGGCTGGCGAGAAACCTCCCCAACGCAGCAGTAATACCGGATTGGGAAAGCAGCGAACACGCCGGGCCGATGGGCACGAACCTGGAACTACCCGAACATGTCATAGTCGGCATCAGAACCGACACTCTGCAGCGCAGTTACCATCGCGGCCTGGCAAATATCCGTGCGAATGGGGCAACAATACTGCTCGGCGATTCAAGTGATATTTCGCCACTGCTACCTAAACAGGTTCCGGCACCACCGAACCCTGAACTGATTCCGGGACGCGGAATTCTGGGCTATCGGAACCGATATTTGCGCCTCCAAATCGCCGATCTGAACGATATTTAACAAAAAACACAGGAATTGTGACCAGATTCACAAAATAAAACTCGTTTTAGTTGAAAAACACTCTTGATGTTGGCAAGAAAATCAGTGAGGATTGTTTGGAAAGATAGCACATGCGCTGATGCTTTGCGGCCCTATAGGTTACCTAACCGGGTTTCCTTAGGGCCGTTTGTGTTGGCATAATCAAGGAGACGAACATGGATTGGCGTAGTAAAGCCGCGTGCCTGAGTGTCGACCCGGAACTGTTCTTCCCGATTGGGAACACCGGTCCGGCGATTGCACAAACCGAGCGCGCAAAAGCGGTATGTGCTACTTGCGACGTTATCGAGACCTGCCTGACCTGGGCTCTCGACAACAACCAGGACGCCGGAGTTTGGGGAGGCACCAGCGAGGATGAAAGACGGGCACTGAAACGCCGCAAGGCACGTGCCCGCCACGCTCGCGGTTGAACCTGCCCGGGCTCAGTCCCGGCAGCAAGCAGCAGAAAAAATGACCCTCCGGGGTCATTTTTTTGGCTTCAAAACACCAGAAATCTCCACAACAGTACCGCCTGTAACACCGTTACGCCAAGAAATAGAACCGCTCAGCTGTGAAGCCACCAAAGTCTGCACAATTTGGGTGCCGAGTCCCGAACCAACCTCACCACCGGGCAGCCCTGAACCGTTATCGCTGACCAAGACCCGCAGTTTGTTACCTTCTCGACTGGCCTGCACCGAAACTTCACCGCCACTGCCGGAGAAACCATGCTCAACCGCGTTCGACACCAGCTCTGAGAGAATCACCGCGAGCGCAGAAGCAGCATCAGCATCCAAGTGACCTATAGAACCGGTGAACGAGGTGCGAACTCCCCCGTCTGTTGCAGCCATAGATGCCGACATTTTTACGAGCCGCTCAATCATGGAGTCGAAATCTACCGTCTCATCCACCGTGTGTGAGAGTTCCTCATGAACCTTTGCGATAACGGCGATACGCCCCTCCGCCTCGTGCAACGCGCCACGAACCTCATCTGAATCAGAGCGACGTGCCTGGATACGCAGCAGCGCTGAAACAGTTTGCAGGTTGTTTTTAACCCGATGGTGTATTTCACGGATCGTTGCGTCTTTCGTGATTAGTTCCTGCTCTCGCCTCCGAATCTCGGAAACATCCCTCACCAGCAGTAGCGCCCCGTCACGCTCCCCGTTAGGGTCGGTGAGCGGCAACGAACGGATGGAGACTACCGCAGAAGCGGATTGCACCTCGACAATCCAGGCGGCACGCCCCATGACCACCAGCGGCAACATCTCGTCCACATAGAGCTGTTCAGCTATCACATCGGTAATTTTCTCGATCAGAATTTGCCCCTGGAGGTTATCTCCCAGCCCCAGACGACGGAAACACGACCGCGCGTTCGGGGTGAAATTGCGAACCACACCATCGGGGTCAATCAAGACGGCACCATCAGAAACACGCGGTACACCGTGATGAATCGAGTTCGGCGCGGATTGATATGGGAAAGCTCCCCAAGACATCATGTCTGCCAGCTGCTTCCCGACCCGTGCGAGCCACCCGGTATCGACAAAACTCTGGTATTCGAGAGTGACAACTGCCATCGCTTTGTCCGCAACCACCAGCGGAACAAACCTTTCAGCGATTGGGACACCACCGAGCCAACGCACGGTTTTCGGCTGGATGATTTGGCGTTCCGTTAACGCCCGAGACAGGTTCTTTGACCGTTGTGTACTGGCATACAGTCCGATTGCGTCATCGACATGGACGGTTCCGCCACCGGCAGGGCGCGCCTGATAGACCGCCCGGAAACGGTTATTCGATTCCCGCATCCACAAAACCAGGTCCGTGCTGGCAGCATCAGAGATAATCTGCCAATCCTCAAGGAGACGATGCAGAACATCAGCGGTTTTGACCTGTCCGGTATTGAGACGCACATCGTCCCCGCTCGTGTGCGTTGTTGTATGTCGAGCCATCAAAAACCATACTACCCGCCGCGCCGAAACAGCCGCTGTCGGCTAGGATAACGGTATGCGTTTCAGTGTTTCTGCGAATTATCCTGCCGAACCGGAGCAGGTAGCGCAGATGCTGTTGGATGAAACCTTTCACCGTTGGCGTTTCCCTAAAGTCGCCACCGAATTCCAGATCTTCACTTCCGAGGGAACCGAAGTAATCGAAACCAGAGCTGCCTTGCAGGTTAGCGAACTGGATCCGCGTCTGGCACGTGCCCTGCCCGGCACCGTGAACGCGTTACTCATCGAGACCTTAGGAGACGCGCCAACAATATCTATCAGCATTGCGGGAGTGCCGATAACGATGACCGCTGACGCCCCAATCCGCGCTACCGCCACCGGCAGTAAACGAGTGATCAGCGGTCAGTTGCGCGTCAATATCCCTATTTTTGGAAACATCATTGAGCAAAGCGTCATTGACCATATCGGCAAAGGCATTGCACTCGAAGAAGCAGCTGCTGAACAGTATTTTGCAGGTAAAGGTAACCGCGGAGACGGAGAAGAGTTATGAAACGCCCCACAGTGCCCAGACGTCTAGAATTAATTGCCCCGGAAACCCGGAAATCCCTGCAACAAATCCCGAAGGTTCGCAGCCTCGATGACCTTTTGGATGTGGCACTCACGCTTCCCAACCACCACGTCGATGGGGCGGTAGGCAAACTCGCGCAAAAACACCCTGACGCGTCCATCACAGAGCTGATAGACATAGCAACCGATGCTTATATTAAGAAGTCCGCACTGTTTTCGGCAGGGGTCGGTGCCGGAGCGGCAATACCGGGAACCGGGACAGCCGTCGGGGTGGCGCTCACTGGCGGAGAGTTAGCGACTTTCGCGGTGAACACCGTGCTGTATGTGCTGACGGTTGCTCGACTACAGGGGATAGACACCAGTAACCTGCAGTTGCGCAAAACCCTGGTCATATCCGCTGTGCTCGGTGAAGACGGTGCCCAACTCGTCGCCGACCAGCTCGGACTCGGTGTAATCAACTGGGCAAAAACCCAGATAACCAGCATGGCCACCCCAACTTTGAAATCCGTAAACACCCGGCTAGCCAACTATGCGAACAAGAAACTTGCCCAAAAGATCGGACAAAATGCGGTCGGCAAACTCGTGCCCTTTGGTATCGGGGCAGCCATCGGATACCTATCTGGCAGGTCAATCGCAAAAACCACGGTCGAGGGGATTCGGGCAGCCATAGGGGCACCACGGGACGCATCAGCAACCCAAGTACTGGCCGAACTGGACGGAGAAATGGGTTATTGCGGGTACGGAACCCAGCTAAGTGAACACGAGAGGATAAGGATAACCGATGGCAGATGACACCGCGACAGTGCCGACAGGGACAACCATCGACGCCCAATATGAAGATTTGCTGCGGCGTATCATGGCGACTGGTGCCCACCGCGGGGATCGCACCGGCACCGGCACCCGCTCCGTATTCGGTGCCCAATTGCGCTATGACCTGTCTAAATCTTTTCCCGCTATCACGACGAAACGAGTGTTTTTGCGCGGCGTGTTTGCCGAGTTGCTGTGGTTCATTTCCGGTGACTCAAATATCCGAGCACTGCGGGATCAGAATGTGCATATTTGGGACGATTGGGTGGATGAACACGGCGATCTCGGGCCGGTTTACGGGGTGCAGTGGCGATCCTGGCCGACCCCGGACGGGAAACATATCGACCAGTTGGCTCAGCTGCTCGACCACATCCGTGAAACCCCGGATTCGCGTCGTCTCCTGGTCTCAGCATGGAACGTTGCGCAGCTGGATCAGATGGCGCTGATGCCGTGCCACCTGCTGTTTCAGGTATATATTGCCGACTCTCGGCTCTCGCTACAGGTCTATCAGCGTTCCTGCGATATGTTTCTGGGCGTGCCCTTTAATATCGCGTCGTATTCGGCACTCGCCATGATGCTCGCCCAGCAGACCGGATACGAACCGGGAGAACTGGTGTGGACCGGCGGGGACTGCCATATTTACGATAATCACGTCACCCAGGTGCAAGAACAGCTCAAACGCGAACCCTACCCCTTCCCGAAGCTAAAACTGCATAAGGCTGCTGACTTGTTCAGCTACACCCCCGAGGATTTTGAGGTCGTAGGCTATCAGCATCACGCCACCATCAAAGCCCCAATTGCGGTATAGGACATTCAACGGTTAGTCGAAGCCGGGAGCCAGAAATGATTGGAATGATTTGGGCTGAGGATCGTGGAGGTGTCATGGGGGACGGAGAGCGGATGCTCTGGCACGTTCCTGCAGACTTTCGGCATTTTCGGGCAGTAACTATTGGGCACCCGATTATTATGGGTAGGAAATCATATGACGCTATGGGAGGAGGCTTGCCGGGGCGACGCAATATCGTTATTTCTCGGGAAGCAGACCTGGAACTGCCGGACGCGGAAGTCTACGGCTCCTTTGATTCAGCGCTCGGAGCCGCAACTCAAACACAGGATGTTTGGGTGATAGGCGGCAGACAAATTTTTGACCTCGCAATGCCGATAGCCGATGAACTGGTCGTAACCGAATTGGACTTCACAGCTAATACAGGTAACATCGCGGCAGATAAACTCGTGTATGCGCCCGAGATAGACCCGGCAGTGTGGATTCTGGATTCAGCGCGCAGCGACTATGGCTGGCGGCAGCGATCCGGAGACGGACGCTGGCGGGTTCGCCGGTATCGGCGCGGCTGAAACCTATATGGTTTCGGGCTGGATTTTCCAGACCTCCTTGGCGTAATCCCCGATGGTTCTATCCGAGCTGAAACGACCGGAACGCACGATATTGACCCAGCATTTACGCGCCCACTCGTTCATGTCTCGACAATCTACATACATTTGGTCACGAACCTGTCGATAGTCAGCGAAATCACCGAGCACATAGTACACGTCGGGCGTTTCCCAACTCGATCCATCCAGCAGCGATGCCTGAAGGTCATAGAACATTCCGGTTCCGTCATCATCTAAAGTGCCGTCCACGAAAGCATCTAGAACCCGTTTCAGACCCGGCACTGTCTCATAGGCATTCCGCGGGTGATAGTCGCGGCGCAACTCGGGAAGTTCATCTTCGGTAGCGCCGAAAATGTAGATGTTATCGTCTCCCACGGCCTCATGCATCTCGACATTTGCGCCATCCATCGTTCCGAGGCATACAGCACCGTTCATCATGAACTTCATATTCGAGGTGCCGGAAGCCTCCTTGCCTGCGGTCGAAATCTGTTCGTGAATATCGGCTGCCGGGATAATATACTCGGCAGGGCTGACGTTATAGTTCTCGACAAAAACCACCTGCAGGATACCGGAAACATCCGGGTCACTGTTGACCAGGCGACCTATCTCGTTGATCAGCTTGATAATGGCTTTCGCGCGCTGATAGCCGGGAGCCGATTTCGCTCCGAAAATAAACACTCTCGGTGTCCAATCAGCGTCCGGGTCGGCCTTTACCCGATAGTACAAATCCAGGATATACAGGGCATTCAGCAGCTGGCGTTTGTACTCATGGAGGCGTTTGATCTGCACATCAAAAACCGCGGAAGTATTGATCTCTATGCCCTGTTTCGCTTTAATCCATTCGGCGAAACGCGCCTTGTTCTCGCCCTTTATCGCAATCAAATGCGCGATATTGTCATCGCTGAAGCCCGCGTCCTCCACACCGGCCAACAAATCCATGTTCCGTACCCACTCATCCGAGCCGCACAGGTCAGTCAGCAGCGCCGCCAAACCCGGGTTGCATTGGCTCAGCCACCTGCGCGGGGTAACGCCATTCGTCTTGTTGTTGAAACGTTCCGGCCAGATTTCATACCAGTCATGCAGTGTTTCGCGTTTGAGAATCTCGGTGTGCAAGGCGGCGACACCGTTGATGGAGAACGCGGTATAGCACGCAATCCATGCCATGTGGACGGCACCGTTCGAAATCGGTGCCATATAGTCTATTTTTCCCTGGTCAAAACCTTTTTTTGCGAGTTCTTCACGGAAACGCCGGTCAATTTCGCTAACGATTTCGAGGATTCGCGGGAAAAGTTTCTCGAAAATCGAGATCGGCCAGGTTTCGAGTGCCTCAGCCAACACCGTGTGATTTGTGTAGGCAAAAGTCTCGGTCACGACCTGCCACGCCTCATCCCATTCCAAGCCGTGCTCATCGAGCAGCAGCCGCAGCAGCTCCGGAATAGCCAAAACCGGGTGCGTGTCGTTGAGCTGGATACAGTTGTATTTCGCGAATCCGGTGAGGTCATCGCCGTGTTCAACGATATAGTTCTCAACCATTTCCTGCAGCGAAGCTGAGGTGAAGAAATACTGTTGGCGAACTCGCAGCACTTTGCCGTCGAAAGTCGTGTCGTTGGGATACAGTACTCTGCACAGATCCATGACGTGTTCACGCTCCACAATCGCGTCAGTGAAACGCTGGGAGTTAAACGCATCATAGTCGAACTCCTCAATCGGCTCAGACTTCCAAAGACGCAGGGTACCTACATTTTTGGTGCCGTAACCGGTGATCGGCATGTCATAGGGAATCGCGCGTACCTCCATGTCGGCGAACTTCACGCGGCGCTGTTCTTCCTCACGTCGAATCGTGAAGGGAGTGCCCTCCTCCATCCAGGCATCCGGATGTTCAACCTGGAAACCGTTATCGAAAGTCTGCTTGAACAGACCGTAGCGGTACAGGATGCCATAGCCAGTAACCGGCAGGTTCATGGTCGCGGTCGAATCCAGGAAACAGGCAGCCAGACGGCCGAGCCCACCGTTACCGAGAGCCGCATCGGGTTCCTGCTCCAGCACGTCAGTGAGGCTCAACCCGTATTGTGAAAGCGCTTCTCTGGCCTGGGAGATCATGCCCAGATTGTTCAGGTTGTTCAACAGTGCCCGTCCCATCAGGAACTCGGCAGAGAAATAGTGTTCCTGGCGACCAGCCTGATAGCGGGTACGGCTGGCCTCCCAATTATCGGCTAGGCGCGCCATCACCGCGCTGGAGAGCCCCTGCCAAAACTCGTGGAGGTTGGCTCCCTGTGGGGAACGCCCGGAGGCGGTGCGCACATAGTCGGACAGTTCGTTAGTCAGGCTGTTGGACGACATTGTTTAAGTCTCTCCCCCCGCTTGTTTTCGTTGATACCACACTCAATTCTGTAGGGGGCTGTAACCCTTGGCAAATCATGTGGTGGAGAGCATACGCAAGCCCATCAAAGGCGAGGCTCCCACTGCGAGCCTTGCGGTTAGCCACGGGTGAGGCGGCGGTGAGTGACGCGGTGGGGACGAGCAGCCTCCACCCCAAGACGTTCAACCTTGTTCTTCTCGTAATCGGCGTAGTTCCCCTCAAACCAGAACCACTGCGCCGGGTTCTCCTCCGTTCCCTCCCATGCCAAAATATGGGTTGCGACGCGATCCAGGAACCAACGGTCGTGGGTGATAACAACCGCACAGCCGGGGAACTTATCGAGCGCGTTTTCTAACGAAGCTAAAGTCTCAACATCCAGGTCATTCGTTGGCTCATCGAGCAACAACACGTTCCCGCCCTGTTTCAGAGTCAAAGCCAAGTTGAGCCGGTTGCGTTCCCCACCGGAGAGCACCCCGGCAGGTTTCTGCTGATCGGGTCCTTTAAAACCAAACGCCGCCACATAGGCACGCGAAGAAACCTCGACCTTACCAACCTCGATAAAGTCCAGACCGTCCGAAACGACCTCCCACAGGGTCTTATCCGGGTCAATGCCGGCACGATTCTGGTCCACATAGGACAGTTGCACCGTTTCGCCAAGCTTCAAGCTGCCGCCATCTAACTCCTCTAGACCAACTATCGTCTTGAAAAGGGTGGTTTTACCGACACCGTTGGGGCCAATAATCCCGATGATGCCGTTGGGCGGCAACGTGAAAGATAGATCATCGATTAGTACCCGATCACCAAACCCCTTTTTCAAATGTTCAGCTTCCAGCACCACGGTGCCCAGGCGCGGCCCCGGCGGAATCTGGATCTCCTCGAAATCCAGCTTCTTCGTGCGCTCCGCCTCCGCAGCCATCGCCTCATAGTTGGCCAGACGTGCCTTCGACTTGGCCTGTCTGCCTTTCGGATTCGTGCGCACCCATTCCAGTTCTTCCTTCAAGCGCTTAGCAAGTTTCGCATCCCTACGTCCCTGAACCTCCAGGCGCTCTTTCTTCTTCTCCAGATAGGTCGTGTAATTGCCCTCATAGGGATACAGGCGACCGCGATCAACCTCCGCGATCCAGCCCGCCACGTGTTCCAAGAAATACCGGTCGTGGGTAACCGCGATAATCGCCCCCGGATAATCTTTCAGATGATTCTCCAACCACTGAATCGACTCCGCATCCAAATGGTTAGTCGGCTCGTCGAGCAGCAGCAGGTCAGGTTGACGCAGCAGCAATTGGCACAGCGCCACCCGTCGTCGCTCACCACCGGAGAGCACATTCACCGGCGAATCCGGTTCCGGCAGACGCAAAGCATCCATGGCCTGCTCCAACTGGTTATCTAGATCCCAGGCATCCGCGTTATCTATCTCGGTTTGTAACTCCCCCATCTCGGCAAGCAGAGCATCAAAATCAGCATCCGGATCGGCCATCAAGGCCGAAATTTCGTTATAACGATCCAGTTTCGCCTTGATTTCTCCCATGCCGAGTTCCACATTCTCGCGGACGGTTTTAGTTTCGTCCAGCTGCGGTTCCTGCATCATGATACCCACTGAATAGCCGGGGGTGAGTGTTGCCTCGCCATTACTCGGCTGATCCAATCCGGCCATTATTTTCAGTATCGAGGACTTTCCGGCACCATTGGGGCCGACCATACCGATCTTGGCGCCCGGATAAAACGCCATCGTCACATCATCGAGAATCACCTTGTCGCCCAGAACCTTGCGGGCGTTAATCATCTGGTAAATATATTCAGCCATGTTGCTCCTTTAGGTCAGTACCGAAACAAGCCTATCGGAAGATGGCGGTGACGGGTGCGGGAGGCGAGAATGGTCGAAACCCGCTCGGCAGCGGGGTTAATGAACCCAGGGGTCTGGTGCGGGTGCGACAGTCGAGACGGTTTCAACCGGAACCGAGGCAGCAGCAGGAGCAGCCGGTCTATCAAAAACCGCGATGCCGTGGTTCAAGTCATGTCCCAGCTCGCTCGCAGTCAAAACCAGTGAGGAACGGCGCTTTCCATCTGAGCCCTCCCAAGAATTCGATTCGAGACGCCCCCGAGCAATAATCGGCTGCCCCTTACGTACCGACTCAGCAACATTTTCACCAAGACGACCCCAGCACTTCACCGTCACCCACAGCGACTCGCCATCGATCCAGTCACCGTCTACCCGCATACGCGGCGTATGAGAGAGTCGAAAACTCGTCACCTGCAAGTCATCACGAATCTTCTTCACATCCGGGTCAGTGCCTACCCAACCGCTGAAAACCATATCCAAATTTCGCGCAACCATTGTTACTCCTTTTGCTCTTTGAGGTTCATCGTGAGGAACCCATGACCCCATCCTCAAAAACAAGACGAAGAAAACGAAACACGAAAATAAAAAGCGGTAACGACAGAATTATTATGACAACAGTTTACTCTCTGAATCAGTTTCACCAGCACCAGCATCCAAGGACGCGGCTACGTTCTTAAACAGTCGCGATAAAACTGCCGCGTCGCCAGGCTCCACAAAACGCAGAAAATGCTGACGAACCAGACGCATATGAGTGCGGGAAACCTCGCGGAACAGTTCAAGACCGGAAGCAGTCAGCACCGCGCAAGCACCACGACCATCACTGGCAATCAACTGTCGAATAATCAAACCTCGCGCAACCAACTGCCGCACCTGATAGGACAGCCTGGCTCGTGAAAACACCATCCGATCAGCTAACTCACCCAGGCGCATCCGAAAACCAGGAGCCTCCGCCAATATCAAAAGCAGCTGGTAGTCCGCCAAACCCAGATTGAAGTCGTCCTTTAAATGCGTGTTCAAAAACTCCTGCAACTCCGAACTGACCTGGATGTAGATGCGCCAAGCCAACTGCGCCTCAGACTCCCGGAGCGCCTCAGCCCGCGAAGCAATAGTGAGGGTATCCATCACGAAACACAATCACAGACTGTGCAGCAACTCGGCGAAAGGCACCACGCTCACCTGGTCATCAGCACCGGTGGCGTTGCGAGTACGAGCCGGACGGGATAGTAAAACACCAGCAAAATCCGCACCTGCCACAGCAATACGATGCTGAAGCGGAACGTCGCGCACCGAATCGGCGGTTGCCTCACCCCAGTCCTCAGTAGCGGCAAAAACCGCGCGCCGAGTCGGCTCCATATGCAGATAGGCAAAGAGGGGACGCATAGCGTATTCGGTGACCAACTGATGCCGGGCGCTGCCGCCAGTGGCACCCATCAACACCGGGATACCATCGAGCGGATTGTTCTCCACATCGATTAGATCCCAAAACATTTTGAACAGACCAGAGTAAGACGCCTGATAGGTTGGAGTGACCGCGACAACACCGTCAGCGGCAGCAACTTCGGTCAGTGCCGCCTCCAATTCCGAGGTGAGAACCTGGGTTAGCACCCCGTCCGTGATTGCACGCGCCAGGTTACGTAACTCTATTAGGTGAATCTCGGTCACCACTCCCCGCTCCGAGAGACCCTCAGCGGTCGCCTCCGCCAACTCACGCGCCAACGCTGTGGCCTGTGAGGATTCTGACATACCCGCCGTCACCACCGCGAGGTGTCGTGCCACCGGTGTAAACGGGTCGGTTCCGGTAAAATCCTCATGCTCGATTTGTTCAGTCATTATTTTCTCCTCAACTCAAAATCAAATATCTTCTAGGCTCTCACCCGAGCCGGTTTCCTGATTAGCCGGATGGGGTTTGCCCTCCGCCTCGCGATCGGCCCAAGCTTGCGAGTTCGGGCCGCCACCGGGAATCGGGTCTGCTCCACCAGCGTGACGCGCCACCAAATCGGCGTGTGTTGGCGGGTTGGACGGTACGTCCTCAGGGCGCAGCGACTCGAACTCTGTGCGCAGCACGGGAAGCACCTGTTCACCAAAAATCTCAATTTGTTCCAAAATCACCTTTAACGGCAAACCGGCATGATCGATGAGGAACATTTGACGCTGGTAGTCCCCCACCCAGTCGCGGAAAGAGAGGGTGCGCTCAATGACCTGCTGTGGAGAACCAACGGTCAGTGGCGTCAACTCCGAGAAATCCTCCAGGGAGGGTCCGTGCCCATATACCGGAGCGTTGTCGAAATAAGGACGGAACTCATTGACCGCGTCCTGGCTGTTCTTTCGCATGAATGCCTGGCCTCCGAGACCCACAATCGCCTGGTCGGCACTACCGTGACCATAGTATTCATAGCGTTGCCGATATAAATTCACCATTTGAGCGACGTGCTCTTTATTCCAAAAAATGTTGTTGTGGATGAAACCGTCACCGTAATATGCTGCCTGTTCCGGTGTTTCGGCGGAACGAATGGAGCCGTGCCAAACGAAGGGTGCCACCCCGTCCAGGGGTCTGGGCATAGCGGTGAATCGCTGTAGCGGGGTGCGGAACTTGCCCTGCCAATTGACGGTATCCTCACGCCAAAGTCGATAAAGCAGGTCATAGTTCTCCACCATCAGGGGGATGCCCTGGCGAATATCGCGACCAAACCACGGATAGACCGGGCCGGTGTTTCCTCGCCCCAGAGTGAGATCCATACGCCCATTGGTCAGATGCTGCAGATAGGCATAATCCTCCGCCATTCGCACCGGGTCGTTTGTGGTAATCTGGCTGGTCGCAGTGGAATAGATAAGATTCGGTGCCGCCGCAGTCAGATACGCCTCCAAAATCGGAGGATTCGCCGGAGCAGCGAAAGGACGATTGTGGTGCTCGCCGGTGGCAAACACGTCAAAACCAGCCTGTTCAGCGGCTTTCGCAATCTCGATAGTGTTTTTGATTTTCTCGTGTTCGTCGGGGGTGTGACCGGTAAGGGGATCGGTGGTCATATCCCCGATAGTGAATATGCCAAATTGCATTGTTTACTCCTAAATACTCTCGTCAAAACTGATAGTAAAAATTTTAACTATATTTTTTTGGGGACGCAACCCCCGGCAAAGAAAAAGGTAAAGGTGAGGTAAACTCCGATATTAACGAGCCTGACAACGCGGGCAAAAGTGCGAGTGCCGTCCCGCAAAAGGAACCGAAACGATTACGGTGCCACAGGTCGGACAGGGCTGACCCTCACGACCATAAACAACCAAAGAACGATCGAAATACCCCGCCTCCCCCGAAGCATTCCGATACAGCGCATCAAAAGATGTGCCGCCCGCAGCCAAAGCTGACGACAACACATCGCGCACCGCCACTGCCAGCCGGTTAGCACGCCCCACACCCAGATGTCGAGCACTCGGATTGATGCGTGCCGCATAGAGAGCTTCATCTGCATAAATGTTTCCGATACCGGAGACAACACCCTGATCCAGAAGCAGGCGCTTTACCTCACGGGCAGAACCGCTCAAACGAGACGCCAAGTTTTCAAGCGAAAGCTCCAGAGCATCCGGGGCAATATGAGCTAGCAGTTGCGGAACCAGTCGAGAATCCGCGGCACGGGCCGGAACGGAGAGCGCCAAAAAACCAAAAGTACGCTGGTCGATGAAACGTAGCCGAGTGCGAGAACCGTCATCGGCAAGAAAATCGAAACGTGCTCGCTCATGCCCGCGCCCAGCCGGGTAGCTGCGGGTCGCATTATCGAAAGCCACATCATCTACCAGCAGTTGACCCGACATCCCCAGATGCACCACCAGCCACGGAAGGGCAGCATCCGCAAACTCAAACCAGATGAACTTTCCTCGGCGACGTGTCGCTGACACGCGCTGCCCCGAGAGCGCTTCCACCAAAGCATCGGCACCACCCGGAACCCTACGCACCACGCGCGGATGAAAAACCTGCACTTCAAAAATAGTTTTATCGGTGACAGCTGCTGCTACACCGACACGGATCGACTCAACCTCCGGCAATTCGGGCATAGTCAGAACACGCCGATATTAAAACCGAAAGGCACCGCTACAGCGTTGTCCCGAGCCAGGCGTTCCGCGGCAGCCTGTGCGGCACGATGCTCGGCCACTTTCTTTGACTTGCCGTCACCGCCACCGAACTCGACACCGTCAATAACCGCTACAGCATGAAACACGCGCTGATGGTCAGGTCCGGAACCGGTTACGGTATAGGTCGGCTCGCCCATAGATAAATCCCGTGCCAGCTCTGCGAGATTAGTTTTCCAATCCATGGCGGCACCACGTGCCACCACGTTTTCAAAAAGCTCTTTAAAGAGCGTCTCTACCACCTCGCGGGTACGTTCCAAACCATAGCTGAGATAGGTAGCGCCAATCAGCGCCTCCACGGTGTCAGACAGAATCGAATCTTTATCGCGACCCCCGCTAAGATCCTCACCATGACCTAAAAGAATAAACTCGCCGAGACCGATATTCCGAGCCACGTGCGCTAACGCCGGTTCCGAAACCGTCGCGGTGCGCATCTTCGTTAAATCCCCCTCAGGAGAATCCGGATAGTCCCGATACAGGCGTTCGCTGACAATCAGCTCAAGAACCGCGTCGCCAAAAAACTCGAGACGCTCATTAGTCGGAATACCACCGGCCTCATTTGCGAAAGACCTATGAGTCAAAGCCAAAATCAAAAAATCTTCAGAAAGTGGTACACCCCAACGTTTCAGCAGTTCATCGGCATCTGCTACACCTTCAGCGAGTGCGGCATCTTCATTCATGGGTATCACCAGAAACATCGGTATCAAAAAAATCCGCCAACTCGGCGAAACGCGGATCAAAATGATCATGGTGATGGTTCGGCTCTACATCAGCTAAACGCACACCACAGTCCGGGCACAGACCGGCACAATCCGGGGAGCACAGCGGCTTGAAAGGCAATTGCTCGGTAAACAGATCCCGCAGAATAGGGAATAAATCCAGTTCACCGGCATCCGACAAGACCGGAAAATCCTCAGCTTCTTCGTTACCCTCAGCAATCAAATCACGGCGAGCATCCCCATAGCAGGCAAGCAAATCCGTGTCCACAGACACCGGAATCAACATATCGTCGAGACAGCGAACACACTGAGCCTGCGCCTCGGCGGCTACCGACAGGTGCACTAAAGCACCGCCATCAGCGTGCAGAGACCGCAACTCGACACGCAAAACCGTACCCGAAGGAACCTCGGCTACCGGAGTACCCACAGCCTCGTCCAAAACAAAATCGAAAACAGCGCTACCGCCACCAGCTAGGTCATGAGAAAAAACCGGTACCGGGAAACGCTGCACATCATCAGCGCTCATGAGACTATCCTACCTACCCGAGCGGGGAGCGCAGCAGCGGATAATCAGCGAGACAGCTGTTCCCTGCCGGCACGCGCCTGCTGCAACAAATCAGTAGCGATACGCTCCAACTGTTCCAGCTGAGCATCCGAATAGGAACGCGCCTCTTTTTCGAGACGATCTGCCTGGGCGTGAGCATCCGCAACCAGCTGGTTACCACGCTGCGTGGCCTCCTGGAACACATTCGACTCCGAAACCAGCTCATCGGCACGAGCCTCAGCTTCAGCCACCGTGCTTTCCGCACGTACTGTCGCTTCCCGATACAGCCTTGTGCCCTCCTCTTTTGAACGCGCCACAATATCCTCAGCCTGGGCACGAGCATCAGCCACTAGGCGTTCAGCACGCTGACTCGATTCCGAATCCAATTGCTCCGCGCGAGCAGCAGCGTCCGAAGTGGTGCGCTCCGCCTCAGCACGAGCATCCCGTAAAATCTCTGAAGCCTCGAAATCAGCCTGATCTAAAACTGCGGTCGCATCCCGAACTACCCGGTCGGCGTTCACCAGATCCTGCGGCAAAGCCAAACGGGCGTTCTCCAGCAGATTCAACGCCTCCTCACGGTTAATCACCACCGAGGCGGTCAAGGGAATCGACCGCCCCTGATCTATCATGTCTGAGAGCCGATCCAACACCGAAATCACATCGGAGGGGGCATAGAGTGCCTCATCATTTTCAGCCATCAACTATCCTTTCTTTCAGCACGCAACGCGCACGCAACACCATCCGGAACAAAAGCAGTCAAATCTCCATCCGCAGCCGCCAACTGCTTCACGATTGAAGAAGAAACCGGTAAAAAATCACGGCTGGCCGGTAACCAAACCGTCTCGACCCCGGCCAAATCGGCGTTCAACCACGCCTGGGTTTGCTCCCATTCAAGATCTAAAACACCCCGAACACCCTTTAAAATCGCGGAACAGCCATTCTCAATAGCAACATCAACACTCAGGGCGGAAGCCGAAATTACCTGCAGATTCGGAATGTGCGCGGTCGCCTCCTGAACCAAACGCACCCGGGTTGTGACATCGAATAACGGAGCCTTCCCAGAATTGTGTGCGACACAAACAACCACATCGAATAGTCGAGAAGCACGCTCAAACACATCGACGTGCCCCAGCGTCACCGGGTCGAAAGACCCCGGAGCGAGAACCCTTACCATACCTCAAATGTACCGGCAACAGGCAGCATAACTGTCAAAGGATGCCGCGAGCCGAAGGATTACCCCAGTCAAGCAATCGAACCAGAGGCAAGATCTAGCTCGAAATAGCTGACCGCCGTGTCCCCATAGTCACGATACCGATAACGACGCAAACCCGTGCCACCACTGAACACCGTTAAAGAAACCGGATGTTCCACAACTACCAGCCCCGCCTCGTCAATCCAACGCGAAGCCGCCAGCATAATCTGCGGAATATACTCCGGGGCAGCGGCGTAGGGCGGATCCAAAAAAACTAAATCAGCGTGACGATAGCCGGACTGCGCCCAGACACAAGCATCGGATCGAACCACTTCAGCCGGAAAATCTGTCGGTGTCACCCCCGCGCGAGCAGCAGCCGCAGCCACGTTCGCAGAAATTGCCCGCACCGCTGGGGCAGCATTATCGACAAACACAGCTTCAGCAGCACCACGAGATAGCGCCTCCAAACCCAGCGCCCCCGAACCCGCGAATAAATCAATCACACACGCATCAGAAATCGCATTCACCGACTCTAAAAACGAGAAGATGGCTTCCCGGACTTTACCGGAAGTCGGGCGGGTACCAGAATCTGGAACCTGCAAATCCAGAGCCTTGAAATCCCCTGCGATTATTCTGCCCAAAGCATCCCCCTAGCCACGTTCCAAATACTCGCGTTCTAAGCCAGCCAACCACCGGCGCAGTTCCGCCTCCATTTGCACGGGGAGACCAGCCTCCACAGCCGCAATCGCCGGGCCGCGAGTCGCAATCAAAATATCTTCATCATCGACCACCCGTAAAAAACGCAAGGCAGAACGGGAACCTGACTGTTGAGTGCCCAAAACATTGCCTTCCTTGCGATACTCCAAATCAAGCTGCGCCAGTTCAAAACCATCGTCAGTGGAAACGAAAGCATCAAGACGCTGCCACGCGGCAGAATCGGGTCCGACAGCGGTAACCGCCAAACAAACCGCGGGACGTTCCCCACGCCCGACCCGGCCACGTAACTGATGCAACTGGGCAAGACCGAAACGATCCGCGTCCATAATGACCATCACCGTTGCCTGAGGCACATCCACACCGACTTCTATAACCGTCGTTGAAACCAAAAGCGGTGTGACACCATCAACAAAAGCAGACATGGCTGCGGTCTTGTCTGAAGCGCTCATACGTCCATGCAAAACTCCGACATCCGTGTCTGACCAGCCGGGCTGTGAGGCAATCAGACGCACGGTATCGTCAACGGTCGCCCCCTCATCGGCAGCCTCAATTTTTGGGCACACCACGAAAACTCGACCGCCGGAACGCACCTCTTCCAAGCAGCGCTGCCACACCCGCTGAAACCATACCGGATTCGACTGCGGCACCAGGAACGACTCCGTTGTTCCACGACCAGACGGGCGCGCAGAAATCACGACAGTATCCAAATCACCGAAAGCGGTCATCGCCACAGTACGCGGAATAGGAGTTGCACTCATCACTAACAAATGCGGATTTAGCAGTGCAGATTCACGCAACTTTTCGCGTTGATCAACACCGAAACGATGCTGCTCGTCAACAATCACGAGCCCCAGGTTTCCAACCTGCTCCCCCAGGAGCGCGTGGGTGCCAACTAGCAGCCAGGGACGCGACTGCCGGATTCCGTCCTCGATTTCGCGGCGCTGTTGACGCGGAGTCGAAGCAGTCAGCAATTCCGCAGGCAGATCCGGCATTAAACGCGAGATAGTCGCGAAATGCTGTTGGGCTAAAACCTCTGTTGGGGCGAGCAAGGCGGCACTGTATCCCGACCCGAGGGTCTGGGCCGCAGCCAAAAGCGCAACAACAGTCTTTCCGGAACCCACGTCCCCCATCAACAGTAAGGAAGCCGGAACGTCAGAAGCGAGCGCATCGCTGATAGTTCCCAGAGCCTCCCGCTGGGAGTCTGTGAGCTCAAAAGGCAGTTGAGAACGCAGCTGAGAGGCAAAAACCGTGTCGAACAGAGCCGGTGACGGACGCAGACGAGAACGCAACCTCACTTGAGCGAGTGCGCACTGCAGATAAAACGCCTCCTCCACCTGGAAACGCCGACGCGCCACCCAACCATCTTCGGCACGTGCCGGAGCATGAGCATCTCGGAAAGCCTGCAGACGACTCGGTAAACCGGCAGCCAGCTGCGGCGGCAGAGACTCCGGTAAATCAGCATCAGAGAGGGTGTCCAAGACCGTATCAACCGCACGCTGGGTACGCCAACTGGGCAGTGCCTTTGAAGCCGGATAGACACGCAAAGGCGGATGCCCCCCTCGCGCAGACACGTCAGTAACTGAAGCGGAAACCTCCTGCGGATCCTCAGAAATCACCTCGTAATTCGGGTGCGCAAACTGCCATTTACCGCGAAAACGCTCAACCTTTCCAGAAACCCAGACGAGCCTGCCGGGCACTAGCTTCTCCTGGTGAGAAATAAGCATATAGGGGTTCTTAGCAAAAAAAGTAGCGCTAGCGTTCATCGAACCATCAGAAAAACGAACCTGGAGAATCCACATACGCGACCGAGTCTGACGTTTCTGAACATCTAAAACCCGCATCACAACCGACTGAACCTGCCCCTCAACCAGCTCCGCAACGCCGGTCAGCTCGCCCCACTCCTGGTAGCGACGCGGCAACAAATAGAGTAAATCCCACACTGTTTCGGCACCCATACGCGACAGAGCCGCAGCGGTTTTTGTCCCCACCACAGCCGACAACGCCCGGTCGAGAAAACCCATGGTTTCAGCCCTCGACTGCAATCTCGGTACCAGCGGGCTGCTGACCCTGAATCATCTCCAAGCGAATATGGGGAGCATGAGTCATGATCTGTTGAGACAAGAGTGCGGCAGCAGCAGGGTCAAAGTCCCGGGAAACCAAAACCTGAACCGAAGCATCCGAACCGGTCACGACCCCCTCTACCAGCTGCGCGGCCTGGGCAGCAGAATCCACCGTAACCACACGCAAACCCTCGATAGCGCCCAAACCACGCATCCGCTGCAACTGTGCCAACTCCGAAGCATCCATACCGCTGGAAACAACCTGGCAGCACTCCCTAGCTACCGCCCGCACCTGCATATTCGTTGAAGTCGCGGCCACAACCACACTCACACCGAACTGCTCAGCCAGGCGGGCACAGTCATGGGCACGTGCCGCAACCACCGGCGAAGAAGGCGCAAGCACGACACATTCGGCACCAAAAGACCGCACCAAATCCAACAAATCCGGCATTTTACGGTTACGGAGTAACAAAACCGCGGCACCAAAACCAGCAATTTCCTCCACCAGACCCGGAGCGTCAGTAACCGCCAAAACCAGCGGATGTATTGGACCGGAAGAACGACGCACAAAGTTATCGAGACGCACCACCACGCCGCCAGGCTCCTGCGCCGGCGTTAGCTCCGGCAACGAATCCAACCGCACCAGAACATACTCTGCATATTCCGGGATGGTGGCCAGCGGCGCAGAAGTGCGAGCAACCACCGTATAGTTCGCGTAACCAAACATATCTTCGCGACCCATAATCGCTGCCTGCAACCTTTGAGACTCATATTCGGCACGCAACTGCGCGACCTGTGCCCGAGAAGCCTGGTAGCTGAAACAAACCTGGTAACGTTCACCAATCCGGCGAGCCCGCGGAGGATATTGAGACACCAAATCCGTGAGCATTTCCCCAGAAATACGGGTCGCATTATTGTCAGGGTTATAAGTATCCGCCAGCGCCGCAAAAATGATGAGTAACACCCCGGCACGCGCGTCACAGCGCCCCTCGTTCGCATCCGCCGCATCCACGAGCGCCTGTTGCGCGGCAATCCAGACACGAGTCGCAATATCGGCGTAATCCAGTTTCTCGACCTTTTCCGCAGCCGCCGCAGCCGCCGCTTCTAACAGCGGCATCACCATCGGAGGCTGACGCAAATAGGTCGCCTGCGTCTCGATATTCGAATTCCGTAAAGCCTCCAACATTCGAGCCAGATCTACCGGCCGCACCACATCCGAAGACAACTCCGAATGCATATCGCTGAACACCTGGGCGATAAAAAGCGAAACAAAAGAATACGTTCGGTCAGTCGCGGAATCCGCAACCGTATCCAGACACCACACCACGTCAGCATCCCGAGGCAGATGCCCCAAAGCATCGTTAATGTTTTCCAACACCAACACGGCATTCGTACCACTGTAGTGATCCAGGCCGGAACGCTCATCCAGCTGATCCAGAACCGTCGAGAGTGACGAGAGCGAAGCGAGCGTGGAACGCATCCACTCACGTACCGTCTCAGCGCGCACCCGAACCCTCCTCAAATAGCCGGTACCTCAAGTGTAAACGTCATCACTATCATTGTCGGCTCTATGCGCTGAGTTGCCACCCGAACCGAAATTCGGTTAATCTGGACAGGTTGCAAGTTTACTGAGAATCGGTTTGCAAAAGGAGCTATTATGGCTGCCACCTGTGATATTTGCGGTAAAGGCCCCGGATTCGGCAAGAGCGTGTCCCACTCGCACCGGCGCACCAACCGGCGTTGGAATCCGAACATCCAGCGCGTCCGCGCCGTGGTGAATGGCACCCCGAAACGCCTCAATGTTTGCACCACCTGCATCAAGAGCAATCGGGTGCCCCGCTGAAAAAAACTTCAAGGTGAAGGCCGGCAGCAACAACTGTCGGCCTTCACTGTATCTCGGTCGCTATCCAGCCCTAGGCGCCGCCACGGGCGGCAGCACCCTCATAGAGACAGATAGCAGCGGCAGCAGCAACATTTAAGGACTCGGCGCGACCGTTCATCTCGATACGAACCACCTCGTCACACGCCTGCAACTCAGCATCGGTTAAGCCTCGCGCCTCATTACCAAAAACCCAGGCCATCGGGCCGGCCAAAACAGTTTGCGACAGCGGTCGCGAAGACGCAGATAAACCAGTTCCCACAACCCGCATCTGGCGAGCATGAGCCTGGGCGACCGCATCATCGAACTCGATATCGGAAATAATCGGCAGATGAAACACCGAACCAGCGGAAGCACGAATCACTTTCGGCCCAAAAGGATCAGCACCGTTAGGACCAACTAAAACCGCCTCGGCACCGAAAGCATCAGCCAAGCGAATCAGGGTGCCGAGATTCCCCGGGTCCTGGGTGCGCGGCAAGATGACCGCGAGCGCGGCGGCACCCGGTAGCTTGCTGGCCGGGGTTACCTCTAAAACTGCGAGCACCCCCTGGGCGGAGACCGTAATCGACTCACTTACCTTTGAAGTCATCAGATAGGTGTCATGGTTCGCTGTCGCCAATTGGACAATCTCTGGATGTTTAGAACGTACCGAATCCTCTATGAATACCTCACGAACCAACTCTGGGCGGTTCCGCAGTAACTCCAGCACCGCCTGGGGCCCTTCAGCGCGAGTCAACCCGACCTTTTTCCGATACTGTCTGCCTGCCAGCCGGGTTGCCCTGCGAACCCGTTTAGCGTTCCGGTCAGCGAGAACATCATTCTTTGACACGGTTGCTCTCCTATCCCCTCATCGGGATTGCTTGAAATCCTATTGTATGTGAAAGAAGCCCCCACAGTGGAAAGCTAACACACAGTTAACAAACCCGCTGTGGGGGCATTCGTCAAAGGAAACCTCAGGCAACCGGAGCGTTAACATCCTCCGGGAGAGCCTTACGCGCAACCTCGACGAGCTTCACGAAAGCGGCATTGTCGTTGACCGCCAGTTCAGCGAGCATCCGCCGGTCAATCTCGACCTCGGCGAGCTTCAAACCCTGCATGAAACGGTTATAGGTCATGCCCTCGGCACGAGCTGCTGCGTTGATGCGCTGAATCCACAGTTTACGGAAGTCATTCTTGCGTTTGCGGCGGTCGTTGAAGGAATAGACACCCGAATGGAGCACCTGCTCCTTTGCCTTGCGATACAGGCGCGAACGCTGCCCGCGATAACCGGAAGCCTGCTCAAGAATAGCGCGACGCTTCTTCTTGGCATTTACAGAACGCTTTACCCTGGCCATTTGTTAAACTCCTTTACTTTCCGAGCAGCTTCTCGACACGTTTAGCATCGGCCTTCGCCACCACCTGGTCGCGACCCAAACGACGGGTCAACCGTGAGGACTTGTGTTCCAGCAGGTGGCGTTTGCCAGCCTGCTCCCGCATAATCTTTCCGCTGCCGGTCTTGCGGAAACGCTTCTTCGTACCGGAATGAGTTTTCATCTTCGGCATTGTACTTTATCCTTTTCCTTCATCCTCCCCACGAACCTTTAGATCCGGGGGTCAAACCTTACTTTTCGGTCTTTTCGGCTTCAGCTGCACGTTGAGCTTTTCGGGCATCCTTCAGCTGCTGGCGGTTCTGCTTCGCGGGACGCTCCCCCTCACGTTGGCGGCGCTGCTCCGACTTCGTGTGCTGCTTCTTCTTCGTGGGAGCTAACACCATAGTCATATTTCGGCCATCCTGCTTCGGCATCGATTCGACAATCGCGGCCTCAGCAACATCGGTAGCGACACGCTCCAGCAGCTTTACACCAGCCTCCGGGCGAGACTGCTCCCGCCCGCGAAACATTATCATGACCTTAACCTTGTCTCCACCATCGAGGAAACGCAGAACATGACCGAGCTTCGTCCGATAGTCGTGGTCATCAATCTTGAGACGGAAACGAATCTCCTTGAGCTGCGAATTTGCCTGGTTACGGCGGGCGTTACGGGCTTTCTGCGCAGCCTCGTATTTGAACTTGCCGTAATCCATCAGCTTCGCGACCGGCGGATTCGCATTCGGGGCGACCTCCACCAAGTCCAGACCGGACTCCTGCGCGAGCAGCAGCGCCTTCTCGACGGCGATAACTCCGACCTGCTCACCGGAGGGTCCCACCAAACGGACCTCCGGAACACGGATGCGTTCATTGACGCGCACTTCAGTAGTGATTATGGCTCCTCACGTAGGGTTTCAGGGGCGAGCCACGAAACGAAAAACCCCCGCTGCGGAGATTCAATCGAATCGCACGCGCGCGGAGGCTCACCTCGGAACCCGACACCCGTAGGCGTCCAGGTGGGAGACAAAATCTCCGCTTGCGTACCGGTTTCCCGGTCGGTTCGCTCTCTAGGATAGCAGGTGCGCGGCAGGCAACCAAAAGCGAGTTAGCGAACCGGCAGCACTCATGTAGAAACCTGCCGCCGCGGAAGCTGACGCCATCACCGGAAACATCAGACCCTAAAGCCGAACCGGAATTAGAACCGGAACACAGCGACCATAACCCCCGATTCCACTGTTCATTCCAGCTCTCCCAAGTTTCTCCCGAAGACCCCAGACCGAACTCCAGGCGTAGCACCTGGGAAACTTCAACACTTGACTCCTCGCGCACAGATATGAAACGCTGCCGAATAACTACTCGCATCGAGTTTGTGAAACGCGTTCCAGGGAAAGCGTCAAAGCCAGTGTTGCCACATAAACCTCCTCGCCTGGAAAACCACACCGGTCGCTTCGAATCTAGCCGCAGGTGCATGTAAGCACGGATTGGAGCACAATTGAGGCAGAAGGAAGGACAGAAGAAATGTATGAACGCGAAAACACTCTTATCTCGGAAACAGTACTGGAAAAAATCGCTTCCCACGCGGTTAGACACGATAACGAAAACACCTTTCCCCATGACGACTTCGAACTGCTGAGTGAAAACGGCTATTTCAAAGCACTAGTGCCCCTGGAATTCGGTGGTCAAGGCGCCACCATCAGTGAAGTAGCGCGGGCACAAACCGAACTCGCGATGGCGGCACCCGCAACTGCACTAGCCATCAATATGCACCAGATAATCGTGGCGTTGGGCCGACACCTGGTGCGTTCGGGACGAAACGAAGGCGAACAAATCCTGCGTGGTGCAGTAGCGGGTGAAATATACGGATTCGGAATCTCCGAACCCGGCAACGACCTGGTGCTATTCGGATCCATCACCGATGCCAAGCCTGCTGACAAGGGCGGATATCGGTTCAGCGGAACCAAAATTTTTACCTCCATGGGGCCGGCGTGGACAAAACTGCTCACCTTTGGTAGAGACAGCAGTAATCGAGACAATATCCACAATGTTTTTGCAATCATCGATCGGGATCCTGAACATATCGAAATTAAGGAAGACTGGGATACCCTCGGGATGCGAGCAACCCAGTCATTTACCACCGTGCTCAACGAAGCATACGCTCGCCCCGACCAGATACTCGGACACGTGCCCAGCGGGCCGAGCGGAGACCCGGTAGTGTTCGGTATTTTTGCTTACTTTGAGCTGCTGCTCGCCGCGACCTATAGCGGAATCGGGTTGCGCGCCATCGAGGTGGCGGTTGACACTGTTAAACGTCGCAACTCTGTGAAAAACAACTCAGCGTATGCGACCGACCCGGATATTCGTTGGCGAATAGCCAATGGCGCAATCGTAATGAATAGTGTGCTTGCTGAACTGCGCGACGTTGCCGGGGACCTGGAGGCGGGCGTGAATCGTGGCGCAAAGTGGATGCCGCAACTCTCGGCACTGAAAAACCACGCCACCGAGGCTGCAAGAATTGCGGTAGACGAGGCTATACGCTCCGCAGGCGGGTCGAGTTACTACAACACAAACGAATTGGCGCGGCTCTATCGGGACGTGTTGGCGGGAATATTCCAACCCTCCGACCAGGAATCACTGCACGCCGCCTGGGCACATATGCTCCTGGATTGAGCGCCCCCGACAGGAATCGAACCTGCGACCAACGGATTAGAAGTCCGATGCTCTATCCCCTGAGCTACGGGGGCTCGCTCTCTATATTAACCACAGCGCGAGGCTACTAGAATGACACTATGGCAATAAAGAACCCGCTCGTATGGATTGACTGCGAAATGACCGGACTCGACCTGGAAGCCGACGCGCTAGTCGAAGTGGCCGTCATCATTACTGATGACGACCTGAACCCCATCGACGAAGGCATCGACCTGATTATCAACCCCGGAGAAGCACCCCTGGAACACATGGGAAACTTCGTGCGCGAAATGCACACCAACTCCGGGCTCATAGACGAAATCCCTCACGGTCTCGACATGGAAACCGCCGAAAAACAAATCCTCGACTATATCCGTAAACGTATCCCCAAAGCAGGGCAGGCACTGCTCGCTGGAAACTCCGTAGGCACCGACAAAACATTCCTACACAAAGATATGCCACGTGTCATCGAACACCTGCACTATCGCATTATTGATGTCTCCACCGTGAAAGAACTCGCGAAACGCTGGTACCCCATCGTCTACAGGAACGCCCCCGCCAAACACGGTGGACATCGCGCCCTGGCAGACATTCGGGAATCTGTAAACGAACTGCAATACTATCGGCAGGCACTCGCGCCCGCAGGCGAGTTCGATATCGACAATTTAAAGGCGCTGGCCGCGTCCCTCGAAATAAAATAGGGTTCTGCTCTCTGTCGCGATAACGACTGTAGATACTATCCTCGCAGGTTGTAGCGACTGCGCCTGCACACAATGAAGACACACCGGTCGTCCATACACCCTCGCGAGATACAGACTTGCGAGGCGAACATCGGAGATTCGCACCCCGGTAGTACAAGAAGCGAGAGGGTAGGCGACCACGATTTCCAGGGATTCATATCTTTGGCGGCTCAGTTCATAAAGTTGAGAACGCTCAGTTCCTCGCAAAAAATACCCAGAGCATTGCCTTCACTAACGAGCCTGAACGCGAGCGTTCGGCTCGCCGTTCAGGCACTACTCTGGGTGGCTGACGGGGATCGAACCCGCGACCTCCTGGACCACAACCAGGTGCTCTACCTATTGAGCTACAGCCACCACCGTGCACCAGCCCCGCGAAAAGAGCAGACGCAACGAAATACAACTTTAGCCGAAAGCCCCACGCAAGCACAATTACCGCACCATCGGGAACCTTGAAAGCAAAAAGCCCCCAAGCGAATCACCAATGAGCACGAATCGCGATAGCCTCCGCGAACTTCTCGGTAGCACCCTCCACCGAAGACAGATACAGGTTCGCGTCCACCAGCGAGATCTCCATCAAATGATAGTTACCGTCCCCAACGATCAAATCGAAACGCCCAAAAAGTAGCTGCTCATCCAAACCCTGCTTCTCATGAATATACTGATGCAAAACCCGGCGAATCTTTTCACCGGCGCGCCAAGCCTCCTGATCCGCGAAAGCCGCCTCAACCACCTCCTCCTGGGGTTCCTCACCGGTCTCCTCCAAGGGCGAAAGCATAGCGTTCTTCTTCACCGAATGCGACAAAATCCCGTTAATGTAAATCAGCGAGATTTCGCCGTGCTTATCGACAGCGTCCAAATATTTCTGGACCATCACCGAACGACCCTCATCGAGCAGCTCCATCGCGTGCAAAATACCGTTTTTACGGGAATCCCCATCAATCGCCGTGTAGCGCCCCATATCTCGTCCGCCTGAAGAAACAGCCGGCTTGACAACGAAATCAGCCAGAGCCGGAATACGCGAATTTACGCGCATCTTTGTCAACCCAATATCGGGCTCCAACCAGGTAGTGTCAATAATAGAGATGCCCATTTCCCCCAGGTCGCGAAGATAGTGTTTATCTGTTGACCATTCCAAAGACTTCGCCGAATTCAGCAGTTTCGGAACCGAATGCGCCCACTGTAGAAACTCGCCGCGACGCTCCGCATAGTCACGTACCGAACGCACCACACACAACCCCGCCTGCGACCAGTCCATATCGGGATCCGTCCACGAACGAACCTGCGGCTCAACGTGGACGGCACGCAAAGCATCAGGCAGACCCGCCTCATCCTCTTCAAGATTCGGATAGTCCTCGCAGGTAACCAAAGTCACTAACGGATCAGCCATAGCGATCTCCTCCAACTCTGATACAGAAATATTGGTCAGTCTATCAGCGCAAACCCAACGGACGGGAATACGCCATCTCAATCAGTTCCGTAACCAGATCCGGATAGCTGATCCCCATATTCGCCCACAGAGCCGGGAACATCGAATACGGTGTGAAACCAGGCATAGTGTTCACCTCGTTGATGGCGACATTCTCACCATCAACAAAGAAATCCACCCGTGAGAGCCCCTCACATCCTAAAGCGGTGAAGGCTGCTGCCGCCATTTCGCGAACCCGAATCCTAGCCGAATCAGAAATACGCGCCGGAATCTGGAGATTAATCGCATCCGGATCCAGGTATTTCGTGTCGAAGTCATAGAAATCTTTCGCCCCAGATATTTCGATACAACCCGGATCGGTAGTGCGAACCTTGCCGTCACCCAGCGGCCGACCAGAAACCCCATCGATCGCCGGTCCCAAAACCGCGCACTCAACCTCCACACCCGATAACGCGCCCTCGATGATCACATTCGGGTCATGGCGTTGAGCCTGAAGAATCGCATCGGGTAACTGCGAAAGGTCTTCAACCATGCTGATACCCAGCGAAGAACCGGCACGGGTGGGTTTCACAAAAAGCGGATACCGCAGACCAGAAACAAAATCAGCCAAAAGATTCTGGTTGTCGAGGAGCTGTAAAGCACGAAACGCCGGTAGATAACGCCACGACCCCACTTCGAGGCCGGCATCAGAGAGCAGCTGTTTCGTCAGATGCTTGTCCATAGCGGCAGCGGAAGCAGCAACACCACACCCCACGTAGCGCACCCCCGCCATTTCCAGCAGCCCCTGAATCGTGCCGTCCTCACCGAAAGGCCCGTGCAACAGTGGAAATGCAACATCCACATGACCCAGTTCAGTGCCGTCATCGGTGCCGAGCACCCCGGAACCAGGAGTGAGAAAAACATTCACGCCGATCGCGGAAATCTCGGCGGTACCATCCGGGCGAAGCCGATACTGTTCCGGGTCGTCGTCAGATAAAACCCACTCACCCTGACGAGTAATACCCACCGGCACCACACGGTAACGGTCCCGATCAATCGCATCCAGCACCCCCGCAGCCGTAGCACACGAAATACCGTGCTCCCCCGAAACACCACCAAAAATCAGCATCACAGTTTTTTTTGCCACCACCGGCTCCTTTACTTGTAACCCCGAATCGAATCATACCTGGCGAGGATCCACGCCATCAGTAGAACGCGGTCTGCGCAACAACCATGCAGCCACCTCATCGGGCGACATTTGCCCAGACAGAACCTTTCCTGCACAACCCGTAATCGGCATATCGACACCGCGACTATCCGCAATCTGCAAAATCAGAGGACACGAACGAGCACCCTCAACAACACCGGCAGATTCCGCGAGCGCCTCCTCGATAGCCATGCCGCGGCCGATCCGCTGACCAAAAGCAAAATTACGGGACAGCGGGGTAGAACAGGTCGCCACTAGGTCACCTAGCCCAGCCAAGCCCAAGAAAGTTTCTGCCTCACCCCCCAACGCCACACCCAGACGCGCCATCTCGTTGAGACCTCGCGTAATCAACGACGACCGGGTGTTAATACCCTTTTCGAGACCGACTGCGGCACCAACAACCATAGCGATGACATTTTTTACGACACCGCCAATCTCGGCACCGATAATGTCGCCAGAAACATAGGGGCGGAAATAGTCCGTGTGAATCCGAGAAGCGACCAAACCGGCACGCTCCAGATCGATACCGGCGACCACAGTGCCTGTCGGTTCGTGGCGAGCAATCTCTGCCGAGAGGTTCGGACCGGAAACCGCAACTATACGATCCGGAGCGACCTCAGTAGCATCAGCGATAACATCCGACATGAAGAGCAAAGACCCCGGCTCCACGCCCTTCACTAGCGACACCACAGTAGCGTCTGGGCGGATATGGTCACGAAACTCAGTAAGCACCTGACGAACCGCAAAAGAGGGAACCGCAACAACCACCAATGAAGAATCAGCGAGAGCGGCTGGTGCATCACCGGTAGCCTCGATACCGTTGAGACCCACACCCGGAACATATTGCGGGTTTTCGCCACGGTTAATAGATTCAACCTGTTCGGGACGCCGCGCCCACAGAAAAACCCGGTTCCCGGCATCCGCCAAAACCTGGGCAAACACCGTGCCCCAGGCGCCGGCACCCAAAACGGCAGCCGTCGCAACCATCAGCGCCTCCGGTGTTGTTTACGTTGCAGACGATCCCAAGCCCGCAATTCAGAGACACTCATCGCATCAACTTTCACATCCACCGGGGCATTTCGAGGAGCGCCACCGCGGATCTGCTGCAACTCCTCGGTGATGGCAGCCATAATCCTGTCGGTAGCTTCCCGCCAAGCCACCGGATCGTCAGCACGATCGTACAGATCCGACAGATCCACGGGCTCTCCAATACGACAGCTCAGGCGTTTGCGCGGGAAAAAATGAAAACCAACCGTGTAACGCGGGATAATCAGGTGCGCGCCCCAGCAGGCCATCGGGTAGACCGGAACGCGAGCGGCCAACGCCATGCGTGCAATACCGGTGCGCCCACGCATCGGCCAATAGTAGGGGTCACGAGTGAGAGTTCCTTCCGGGAAAACCGCTATGCACTCCCCGGCTTGAAGCGCCTGAACCGAGCGTTCCACTAAGTTCCCGCCGTGCCCGGCACTGCGATCAACCGGGATATGTCCGGCCCGCGCTATGAGCCACCCCACAACGGGGATACGAAACAGTTCCTGTTTTGCCAAAACCTTTATCGGGAAACCCCTGTCAACGAGTGGGTGAACCATCGCTAAGGGATCAAATTCAGATATGTGATTCGTTGCAATCAAAAAACCGCCACTTTCAGGGAGTCTGTCCAAACCATGCCAATCCGGGGTGGAAGACAACCACAGCGGAAAATGTAGCAGATTGATTATCCAGCGATAGGTTCCAGAATAGAAATGAGCGCGCGGAAACTCATTGAAACGCGGAAACATTCAGGCCTCCAGCAGCTCCACGTCGGCACCGAGACGACGAAGTTTCGGTAAGAAATGCTCATAACCACGATTAATAATGTCTATACCCGAGACGCGCGACTCGCCCTCGGCAGTTAGTGCCGCAATCAGATGAGAGAAGCCGCCACGCAAATCCGGGATGTGGATGTCTGCTCCTCGCAGCGGGGTCGGCCCCGAAACTACCGCGGAATGATAAAAATTGCGCTGCCCGAAACGACACGGCAAGCCGCCCAGGCACTCCCGATACAGCTGAATCTGTGCCCCCATCTTGTTGAGAGCCCGGGTGAAACCAAGACGGTTCTCGTATACGGTTTCATGCACAATCGACAGTCCCCTGGCCTGTGTCAAAGCAACCACCAGCGGCTGCTGCCAGTCAGTCATGAAACCGGGGTGAACATTCGTTTCCAACACGATCGATTTCAATTCGCCACCCGGATGGTAGAAACGCGTCTCGCCATTACCAATATCGAAAGCTCCGCCCACTTTACGAAACACGTTCAGGAAAGTCGTCATATCGGATTGGCGGGTGCCAACCACAGTGATGTCACCACCGGTGGCGAGAGCCGCCGACGCCCACGAAGCCGCCTCAATACGGTCAGGTAAAGCAGTGTGATTGAAACCGGTCATGTGATCTACACCCTCGATGCGGATAGTTCGGTCAGTATCAACCGAAATAATCGCGCCCATCTTTTGCAAGACGTTGATCAGCTCCATGATTTCCGGTTCGATAGCGGCATTCTTTAGCTCGGTGATACCGGTGGCTTTTACCGCCGTCAGCAGGGTTTGTTCGGTAGCGCCAACTGAGGGGTAAGGCAGCTCGATAACCGCGCCTCTCAGTCGCTGCTCAGCCGTGAGTCTAATACCACCATCGATCTTTTCAACTCCGGCACCGAAAGAACGCAAAATGCTGAGGTGAAAATCAATCGGGCGGTCGCCAATATTGCATCCACCCAAGTCAGGTATGAAAACTTCACCGAGTTTGTGCAGCAGCGGTCCGCAGAACAGGATCGGGATGCGCGAAGATCCGGCCAGCATCGCCAGTTCACCTATCTCGGGCAGATGAATGCGAGCCGGAGTGAAAGTCAGTTCGCCATCTTCGGCATCGAAAGCTATCTCCAGACCGTGGAGTTCCAGAAGCTGCGAAACAATATGGACATCCGCGATCTTCGGCACGTTGTACAGGCGCGAACCACCGTCGCCGAGCAGTGTGGCCACCATCGCTTTCGGAACAAAATTTTTGGCTCCACGTACCGAGATTCGTCCTACCAGCGGCTTGCCACCGACTACCCGCAGTACCGAACCCATAAATGACCTTTCGCCGGGAAACCCTACCAGACCAGAATACCGCAAGGGGCAGGTAACAGTCCCGGTTCAGGTCACGACAGCGGACGAGCAGACTCCACGTGCTCCGAGGGCAGATGTTTCGCCGGGAGCGTCCGGGGCATAAAGGAGGGACGGCGCTCCTCATAGGCCTCGATCTCGTCGAGATGCTGCAGGGTTGCCGAAATGTCATCCAACCCCTCCAGAAGACGATGCCGAGTGTAATCATCAATCTCGAAATCACAGCTGAAATCTCCGCAGGTTACGGTACGATTCACCAGGTCAACCGTCACCTCGATTCCCGGATTGTCGAGCAGTAACTGCTGGAGAGTATCGATATTGTCCTGCTCGACAACACCGGTCAACAATCCCTGTTTACCGGAGTTACCGCGAAAAATATCTGCAAACTTGCTGGAGAGAACCGCTCGGAAACCGTAGTCACGCAGCGCCCATACCGCGTGTTCACGGCTTGAACCAGTACCGAAATCCGGTCCGGCAACCAGCACTGTGCCCTGCGCGTATGCGGACTGGTTGAGAACAAAATCCGGGTCTTTACGCCAAGCAGCAAACAGACCGTCATCAAAGCCGGTTTTTGTGATGCGCTTAAGATACACCGCCGGGATTATCTGATCGGTGTCTACATTTGAACGCTGCAGCGGAACCCCGATGCCAGTGTGGGTAGTGAACTTTTCCATAATACCTGTACCTTTCTGTCGTTTCCACTGCTCACAGGTCATCCGGCGAGCTGAGAGTGCCCCGTATAGCAGTGGCAGCAGCAACCGCGGGAGACACCAGATGGGTGCGGGATCCCTTACCCTGGCGGCCCTCAAAATTTCGGTTAGAAGTAGATGCCGCCCGGTCTCCCGGATTCATAGTGTCGGGGTTCATGCCCAGACACATTGAGCATCCGGCGTTACGCCACTCGGCACCAAAATCTTTGAAAACCTGGTCGAGCCCCTCGCGTTCAGCCTGCAGACGAACCCGAGCCGACCCTGGAACCACCAGGACACGCACCCCATCAGCCTTATGTTTGCCCCGAATGATGCTGGCAGCGAGCCGCAAATCCTCGATTCGCCCATTCGTGCATGACCCTATGAACACTGTGTTTACAGCAACATCCCGCATCGGGGTGCCGGGCTGCAAATCCACATATTTCAAGGCGCGTTCAGCAGCAGTCCGTTCATCCGGATCGGAAAAATCAGCCGGATCGGGCACGCTACCAGACAGCGGCACCCCCTGCCCGGGATTCGTACCCCAGGTAACAAAGGGTTCAATATCTGCGGCGTTGAGATCTACAACCTTGTCGAAAACCGCGCCCTCATCGGTTGGAAGCTGACGCCAATACTCAACAGCGGCATCCCATTCGGCTCCCTCCGGTGCGTGCGGACGACCTTTCAAATACTCGAAAGTAGTCTCGTCAGGGGCGACCATTCCGGCTCGAGCCCCCGCCTCAATCGACATATTACAGATTGTCATGCGCCCCTCCATCGACAGTGCCCGAATAGCCGAGCCGCGATACTCAATCACGTAACCCTGACCGCCACCGGTGCCGATCTTGGCAATAATCGCCAAAATAATATCTTTCGCGGTGGATCCGGCAGGTAACTCGCCCTCCACATTCACCGCCATGGTTTTAAAAGGAGCCATCGGCAAAGTCTGTGTCGCCAACACGTGCCCAACCTGAGAAGTACCTATACCGAAAGCCAAGGCACCAAACGCACCGTGTGTCGAAGTATGCGAATCACCACACACAATCGTCATACCCGGCTGAGTAAGCCCCAGTTGCGGACCTACCACATGGACAATACCCTGGTCGGAATCACCGAGAGAATGTAGACGCACCCCAAATTCCTCGGCGTTCTTGCGGAGCGTGTCGATCTGTAGCCGCGAGGTCAAATCCGCGATCGGTAAATCAATATCGCAGGTCGGAGTGTTATGGTCCTCGGTCGCAATCGTCTGATCCGGTTTGCGAACCTGCCGCCCAGCCTGACGTAAGCCGTCAAAAGCCTGTGGAGAGGTCACCTCGTGAATTAGCTGCAAGTCTATGTAGAGCAAATCGGGTTCCCCGTTTTCACCCGGGACAACCACGTGGGCATCCCATATTTTCTGCGCCATTGTTTTTGCCATTGCAACACCTCGAAATTGACTTATTCGGTCGCCGAAGCGACTTTTTTCGGTTCAAATCAACTCTAGAGTTGAATACCGGAGAATGAGATGGGAATATCAAAGTATGGACAATAATGAGGAAGGTTCCGGAGTAGGCGTACTGGACAAAGCCGCCACCCTGCTGTCAGCACTGGAAGCCGGAGCCGCCACACTCAGCGAACTCGTTGACCTGACAGGTCTCGCCCGCCCCACCGTACACCGCCACGCTGTCGCACTCGAATACCACCGATTCGTAGCCCGTGACCCCCAAGGACGTTTCGTGCTTGGCCCCAGGATAGCAGAGCTCGCACACGCAATCGGCGAAGACCGTATGATGCAGGGAGCCGGGCCGGTACTGCGGGCGTTACGCGATCACACCCACGAATCCGCGCAACTGTATCGCCGCCAGGGTGAACATCGCCTGTGTGTCGCCAATGCCGACCTGTCACAGGGACTGATCTCCTCAATACCGGTGGGAGCAGTGCTCTCTATGAAAGCCGGCTCCGCAGCCCAGATACTACTCGCCTGGGAGGAACCAGATCGCCTGCACCTAGGGTTGATAGGCGCATCCTTTAGCGCATCGCAACTCGCGGGAGTACGCCGACGCGGATGGGCACAATCAATAGCCGAACGAGAACCCGGAGTCGCGTCAGTATCTGCACCGATTCGCGACAAACACGGGGACGTGGTTGGAGCAATATCAATATCGGGACCGATAGAGCGAATAGGTCGCCAACCCGGCAGAGTGTTCGGGCCGGCGGTCATCGCTGCCGGAAAGAAACTCTCGGAGTTTATGAACCAGGAGTGATAAAACCAAGAAGAAAACCGGCGACTGGGTAGTCAGCCACCGGTTTATTCGTACCCCCAACCGGATTTGAACCGGTGTTACCGCCGTGAGAGGGCGATGTCCTAGGCCACTAGACGATAGGGGCTTTGGTTTCGATTAACCGAGAACCTACTTTATTTGAAGACCCTGCAGGAAAGCAAACCCGCATTTCATTCTTCGCTGGGGTACCAGGACTCGAACCTAGAATGACGGTACCAGAAACCGTAGTGTTGCCATTACACCATACCCCAAGGGCTGTTCCCCGGTGAAGCAACGGCTCACCGAGTTACCTGTTAAAGCGTAGTCGAAAACACCGTCAGTGGCAATTTGTTTCAGTCGCCACACCCTTACAAATGCTCGCGCAGCCGCTCAAGCCGCGCCACGCAAGACTCCGACCCCAACAGCAGCATCGAATCAAACACCGGGATTGAAACATTTGAGCCGGTAATCGCCACGAACAGCGGGGCGAAAGCCTCACGCGGCTTCAAACCCATCTCGGTGACCATGCGCTGCATCATCACGTCCTTAAAAGAATCCGGAGTGGCAGAGGCAAAATCGGTGGTTCGCACCACATCCTGGGCGGCGGTGAGCACATCGGCGGCGGAATCTTTCAATTTCGCCAGTGGTCTTTCGGCATACTCGAGGGCAGCGTCATCAACAAAAAGGAAACGTAACATCCGGGCGGCCTCCGAGAGCACCTGAACCCGAGTTTGAGCCAGCGGCGCTGCAGCGATAAACACTCGCCGATCGCGTTCGCTGAGATCCGCGAGCGAGTCGGCAGCGAAAATCTCCGCGGCACACATATACGGCAACAGCCGCTCCGTAAAGTCTCCAGGATCAAGCATTCGTAAATGGTCGGCGTTAATCGCCAAACATTTCTTTAAGTCAAAACGTGCCGGATTTGGATTCACGTCCTGAATGTCGAAATGTTCAGCCATCTCATCGAGAGAAAAGATGTCACGATCGGGAGCGATTGACCAACCCAGCAGCGCCAGGTAGTTCACTAGACCCTCCGCAATCATGCCGTTTTCACGATGAAGCAGCAGGTTCGATTCCGGATCTCGTTTCGAGAGTTTCTTGTTACCCTCCCCCATCACGTAGGGCAGGTGCCCAAACTCGGGGATACGCTCGGCGATACCCAACTCAATTAGCGCGCGATAGAGCACAATCTGGCGCGGCGTGGAGGAGAGCAGATCTTCACCACGAAGCACGTGAGAAATACGCATCATCGCATCATCGACCGGATTAACCAGGGTATATAGCGGGTCGCCGTTAGCTCGCACGATCACATAGTCCGGTACCGAACCGTCCTTGAAAGTGATTTCGCCACGAACCAGGTCAGTGAAAGTGATATCCTCATCAGGCATCCGCATCCTGAGCACCGGCTCCCGACCCTCGGCACGGTAGGCGGTCTTTTGTTCCTCGGTGAGGCTGCGGTCATAACCGTCATAGCCGAGCTTCGGATTCTCTCCCCTTGCCGCGTGACGTGCCTCGACCTCCTCCGGAGTGGAGAAGGACTCGTAAGCGTAGCCGCTATCCAGCAGCTTTTGGGCAACCTCGCGGTAAATATCCATCCGTTCGGATTGCCGATAGGGGCCGTAGGGGCCGCCGACACCAACCCCCTCATCCCAGTTCAAACCCAACCAATTCAGCGATTCAATGATTTGGTTAAAGGATTCTTCAGAGTCGCGGGCAGCATCGGTGTCCTCAATACGGAACACGAAAGTCCCGCCGGTGTGGCGGGCATAAGCCCAGTTAAACAGGCATGTGCGAACCATTCCGACGTGCGGGGTTCCGGTCGGTGAAGGGCAAAAACGTACTCGAATATCTGTATTAGTCATAGCGCTATCCAGCCTATCGCACTGCCGCGTCTTTCTCGGATACTGGTGGAGACTACCGGGATGATGCGGGTTACTCGGCGGCTTTTCCTATGTGGCGGCCAGCCGCGATTCCTTCCGCGCTCCAAATATCGGTCGGTAACTCTCCGGGCAGGAACTCGTTATCGGTACTGCAGAAGAGAATCTCCTCCTCCGGCTTGGTTTTACGCTGATGCTCGTAATCCTTCAACGCCCCGATCGCCCACTTGTACAGGAACAGGCACGCCGTCAGATTCACGAGCACCAGCAGTGCCGCCGCCCAATCGCCAATCACCCACACCGCATTTAACGACATCACCGCGCCGAAGACGACCGCGACAATACAGATAATCTTTGAGAACCATCCCTTAGAGTCAATGCCACGCAGGAACTTTTCATTGCCCTCCGCATAGGCATAGTTGCCCAGCAGCGTGGAATAGATGAACATGAAGATGATAATGATCATGACCGGTTTCGTCCACGCCCCCAGCACACCGAGAGACTCAATCGTCAAGTTAGCGCCCGACAGGTCCTGCACCAACTGAGACTGTTCGGTGGCGTTAATATCGAACACCCCGCCCACCAGGACGATAAAGGCAGTGGCGGTACAAACCAAAATAGTATCCACGAAAACGCCGAGAGATTGTATCAGCCCCTGCTTCACCGGGTGATTCACGGTCGCGGTCGAGGCGGCGTTCGGAACCGAACCTTCACCTGCTTCATTCGAAAACAGGCCGCGCTTCGCACCGTTCATAAACGCCGCATAGATGCCGCCCAGTACCCCACCGGCAGCCTGATTCAGACCGAAAGCGCTGGCGAATATGGTTTGGAAAACCGGGATTATCATGTGCCAGTTGGTGATGAAAGTAATGAGCGCTAAAAGAATGTAGAGCACTGCCATCAGCGGGGCGAGTATCTCGGTGAAACGCGCCACCGGACGCAAACCGCCGATAAAGAACGGCGCGGAAATCAGCACCAAAACAATTGCCGAAACCCAGGTCGGCCAACCAAAGTTTTCCGCCGCAATCGCCGAGAGCGTATTGGCCTGGATCATCTCGTATGCAAAAGCGAAAGTGAAAACCAGCAGCACCGAGAAGAGCACACCCCAGCCGCGTTTACCGAGACCACGTTCAATATAAAATGCCGGGCCGCCACGGAAAGTACCGTCGGGGTTGCGCACTTTAAACATTTGGCCGAGCGTGGATTCTATGAAACCGGTTGCCATTCCGAGTAGCGCTATTATCCACATCCAGAACACCGCGCCCGGGCCGCCAACCACCAGGGCGATAGCGACACCTGCGATATTTCCGGTGCCGATACGGTCAGCCAAACCCACAGTAAAAGCCTGGAAAGAGGAGATGCCGCCGTGGGCTCCATCGCGAGAATTCAAGGCAACGTGCCACATGTGACCAAAGAGGCGGAACTGGATGGCGCGGGTCTTGATAGTTGAATAGATGCCGAACCCTACCAGCAGGATAATCAGCACAAATACGATGGAATGACCATAGACCCAATCCAGGGTGTCGGCGATACCGCTGTTGATTTTGTCAAAGAGGCTCTGTTCAGCCTCGGTGGGGATAAAAAACATGGATTCCTCACGCTTCCTCAAGAATGGGTAAAAACTTCTCAAAGAGTACAGCTAAAGGCTACCAAAAAAGATGAAGCGAAACCGGTTAATGGAGACAGCACATAAACTATCCCCAAACTATCGGTTTGTGACCTGTTGAACTCCGTGAGAATACGCGAAGCTTCCCGCCCGGCTCGACCCGGTTATCAGATTGAAAAGCTTAGGCGTTAATTTTGGTCAAAATCAGTTCGCGGGCGTGCGCGGCATCGGCAGAGCCGCGGGTCGCTTTCATGATCGGACCGATAAGGGCACCAATCGCCTGCACCTTTCCGCCTTTAATCTTCTCGACCACATCCGGGTTATCGGCGAGAACCTGGTCGATGATCGCCTCCAGTTCCGAGTCGTCCTGCACCAGTTCCAGACCGCGAGCAGCCATAACCTCTGTCGGGCTGCCCTCGCCAGCCACAAGCCCCTCCACCACTTGACGGGCGAGCTTGTCATTGAGCCGTCCAGCACAGATCAGCTTATCCAGTTCAGCTACGTGCTGTGGGGTGGCGGTCAGCTCGTGAGGATCCAGTTCCATTTCCTTGGCCTGGCGAGCCAGCTCACCCATCCACCATTTGCGGGCAGCCGCCGGTGAGGCACCCGCGGCAACCGAAGCCTCAATCAAGTCCAACACATCGGCGTTCACGACATCCCGCATCTCCATTTCGGAGTATCCGTATTCCTCACGGATGCGCCGCCGGTGCGCAATCGGCAACTCCGGCAAGTTTTGACGAAGTTCATCCACCCAGGTTCGGTCGGGACGAATTGGAGCCAAATCTGGCTCCGGGAAATAGCGGTAATCCTCGGCATCAGACTTCTCCCGTCCGGAAGAAGTCGAGGCGGTGTCCTCATGCCAGTGGCGAGTCTCCTGAACGATAGTTCCACCGTCCAACAAAATAGCGGCCTGTCGGCGCATCTCGTATTTGATGGTGCGTTCAATCGCGCGGAAAGAGTTCACGTTCTTTGTCTCGGTGCGGGTCCCCAGGGGAGACTCCGGCGTGGGACGTAGCGACACGTTCACATCGGCGCGCACATTACCGCGCTCCATGCGTGCCTGCGAAATCTCCAGCGATGCCGCAATATCTCTGATCGCACGTACATAGGCGGCAGCGACCTCCGGAGCGCGCTCACCCGCACCATAAATCGGTTTCGTCACGATCTCAACCAGCGGCACTCCCCCACGGTTATAGTCCACCAGCGAATATGCCGCACCCTGGATGCGACCATCCTCACCACCGATATGGGTGTTCTTGCCGGCATCCTCCTCCATGTGAGCACGCTCGATATCGACCCGGAACATGGTTCCGTCAACTAGTTCAACATCCACGTACCCGTCATAGGCGATCGGTTCATCGTATTGGCTTATCTGATAGGCCTTTGCCAGATCCGGATAGAAATAGTTTTTGCGGGCAAAACGACAGTATTCGGCGATACTACAGTTCAAAGCGAGACCGAGTTTGATTGCGTATTCGACGGCTCGTTCATTGGCGACCGGAAGGGAACCGGGCAGCCCCACCGACACCGGCGTGATACGAGTATTTGGCTCCCCACCGCTGGCGTTCGGCGCGGAATCAAACATTTTGGTCACGGTGGACAGCTCCACGTGCACCTCCATACCCAACACCGGGTCGAAGTTTTCGACAGCTTTCTCATAGCTTACGAGTTGGTCTGAAACGTGTGCCATATCACTTCTCCTCCCACTCCACAGCCGGGCAGTTCTCGGCGATATTCACCCCGATCTGGTTTTCAACAGCAGCAGCAACCCGATACATGAGGGCATCGGCGCGTTGCGGCGTGGTTATCTGGAAACCGACCGGCAGGTTCTGTGATAGACCAATCGGTATCGACACCGCCGGCAGGCCCGCGAGATTAGGCGGGATTGTGGCAATATCGGCGGCATACATCGACATCGGGTCCTCCAGGCGTGCCCCGAGCGGGAAAGCCACAGTCGGGGAAGTCGGGCTCACCAACGCATCCACTTTAGCGAACGCTTCGGAATAGTCCTGTAGCACCAGGGTGCGAACCTTTTGGGCAGAGCCATAGTAGGCATCAAAATATCCGGCTGATAGCACGTGAGTACCCAGAATAATGCGGCGTTTCACCTCGTCACCAAAACCGGCACCGCGAGTCGAAGCCATCACCGTTTCGGAAGTTACCGGACCTGATTCGGGTACCACCCGGATACCGTAGCGGATACCGTCGAAACGTGCCAGGTTCGAGGACACCTCGGCCGGCATAATCAGGTAATACGCCGGCAGGGCATAGTCGAAATACCTCATTTTGATGTCGATAACTTCAGCACCCGCCGCACTCAACTGCTCCAGCGTGGATTTATAGGCATCCAAGACACCGGGCTCGAAAGCCGCCTCATCAAAGGTAGGCAACAGGTTCCCGATCTTCATATTCTCGATACCTTTACCCAGTTCAACAGCATAGTCAGGAATCGGGTCAGGCAATGAGGTCGAATCCAGGGGATCTTTACCACCTATTAATGCCTCTAGGGCAGCCGCGTCAGCAACGGTGCGGGCAAAAGGCCCAATCTGATCTAGCGAAGAAGCCATAGCGACTGCGCCATAACGAGACACATAGCCGTAGGTCGGTTTCGCGCCAACGATACCGTTTACACTGGCAGGCTGACGAATCGAGCCTCCGGTATCGGTACCCAAAGCCCAGGGTGTAAAAAAAGCCGCAACCGCAGCCGCCGAACCGCCGGAAGAACCGCCCGGAATCCGGTCTAGATCCCACGGGTTGCGGGTCGGGCCATAACAGGAATGCTCGGTGGAAGAACCCATCGCGAACTCATCCATATTTGTGTGCCCCAAAATCGGCATCCGCTCGGCTTTGATCTTCTCAATCACGGTCGCGTCATAGGGCGGACGCCAACCTTTCAAAATACGAGAAGAACAGGTGGTCTCCATACCGCGAATCACGATGTTGTCTTTAATCGCGATTGGTACGCCCGCAAATCGCGGCAGCTCAACACCCTTTGCCCGATCAGCATCAACAGCGCGAGCCACGCTCAACGCCCCCTCGGCATCGACGGTGACGAAGGCATTCACCCGTTCGTCAAAAGTCGCGATACGATCCAGAAAACCCTGCGTGACCTGTTCTGAAGTATAGGTTCCAGCAGCCAACGCAGCAGCGAGGTCAGTGGCGGAAAGTTTCAGAAAATCCCGCATATCTCACTCCTCCCCTAGAATTTGTGGCACCCGGAACTGGCCATCTTGGGCGTCCGGAGCCGCAGCCAATAGCTCGTCACGATCCAGCGTCTCGGTAGGCGTATCCGGACGCAACACATTGACGATCTCTACCGGATGTGAAGTCGCCGCCACATCTGGAGTGGCAACCTCGCTAACCTTCGCGACCGCATCGGCAATCTGACCGAGCTGACCGGCAATACGAGTGATTTCTGCCTCGCTCAAGTGCAGGCGAGACAGCTGTGCAACCCGCCGCACCTCTGTTTCATCAATAGTCGACATAGAACTGATTTTACCGCCCGCTACGACAGCACCCTAAATCGAGTTGCAATAATAAAAAGAGGGACGAAGCACATGCCCCGCCCCTCGGTTGCTACTGTTTGCCCTATGCCTGGAATTCGTCATCCGGCTGGTAGAGCCCAAGTTTCGCCGCCTTCGTCAACCGCCTGGGAATCGTCATCTTACGTCCACCCGCAGACACGGTCTGCAGAGCAGTCAGGTCGGCCTTCCAGGCCGAACGACGAGTCCGAGTGTTGGCTCGCGACATTTTCCGCTTTGGAACCGCCATCGCCCGCTCCTTCACTATCTATACGAATACCGGATACCACTTTGCCACGAAAGGGCATCTGAACGCCAATTCAGCGATACTGTCGGAAATAAAAACCCGTGAAAAGTGGAATCATGCAACGGCTCAAGTTTAGCATCAAAGCTATGCGCACCCTGAAGCCCGATAGTGAGACTATGGCGGAAATCACCGTGCATCGTTCAAGATTCCTCAGCTTCGGTGCCCACGTGCAGTCAGAATCCCAGGCACGAGACTTTATCGCTGAAGTGCGTTCTCGTCATCCGCAATCCCGTCACGTGTGCACGGCTTTCAGGGTGCGAACAGAGTCAGGAATGCTTTTAGAGCACAGCAGCGATGACGGTGAACCATCTGGAACCGCAGGGCGTCCGATACTTCAGGTACTGACCGGAGAAAAGCTAGAAAACATTGTAATCGCGGTGGTTCGGTACTTCGGCGGAGTGAAACTCGGTACCGGCGGGCTGGTGCGCGCCTATCAAGATGTCACAATGGTCATGCTGCAAAACGCCCCTATTGGCAGACAGGTGCGCTGGCCTATCTGGACGGTGACACTGCCAGCCTTCGAGGCGGGGCGCGTCGAATCCCATATCCGCTCCTCCGGGTTTCAAATCTTGGAAACCAAGTGGGGTTCAGAAACGAAACTGCAGGTTGCGGTCAAACCGGGTGAGGAAGAGCGTCTCGATGAACAGGTGTCGGAACTAACCGGCCGTCATGCCGGTATCGAAGAAACCGAAACAACCTGCACCTTTTTTTCACAGGTCGCCGACACAAAATAGGGATACCGGTATTTATGAAAGCAATTTGTTTCTTAAATTGGTTTTCTGTTGCGTCTGGGTGTTTAATATACAGGGTAACAACGGCTGTTAGCGGTTTCCGCAGCAGCCGTTAAATGCATATAGAAAAAGAGAAAAACAATGAAAATCGCACAGAACGTGACCGAACTGGTCGGCAACACTCCCCTGGTGCTCATCAACCGGCTGAGCACCGGAAAAGGCGCCAACATTATTGCCAAAATCGAAGCCTATAATCCGGCATCCTCGGTTAAAGATCGAATCGCGGTCGCAATCGTAGATGCTGCGGAAGCCGCCGGTGCGCTGAAACCGGGCGGCACAATAGTTGAGGCCACCAGCGGTAACACCGGGGTGGGTTTAGCGATGGTGGGTGCCGCACGCGGATACCAGGTAGTCATAACCATGCCGGAGACCATGAGCAAGGAACGCCGCGCCCTGATGCGTGCTTTCGGAGCAGAACTGGTGCTCACTCCGGGCGCTGAAGGCATGAAAGGTACCGTGGATGCCGCCAACAAGATTCTCAAAAACCGTCCCGGCGCGATACTGGCATCCCAGTTCGCTAACCCCGCAAACCCGCAAGCCCACTACGAAAACACCGGTGAAGAAATCTGGAAAGACACCGAAGGGAACGTGGCAGCCCTGGTGGCAGGTGTAGGCACCGGCGGTACTCTCTCCGGTGCGGGGCGGCGACTGAAAGAACTGAACCCGAATGTTCGCCTGATTGCCGTGGAACCAGCAGAATCCCCACTGTTGAGCGCCGGACAGGCCGGTCCTCACAAAATCCAGGGGATCGGCGCAAACTTCGTTCCCGATAACTATAACGCCGAGATTGTCGATGAGATATTAACAATCCCCTCCGACACCGCTATAGAAACTGCCAGGCGAGCCGCCGCAGAAGAGGGGCTGCTAGTCGGAATCTCCTCCGGTGCGGCACTAGCGGCCGCGCTGCAGGTAGCCGAACGCCCCGAGATGGAAGGCAAGAACATTGTCGTGGTGCTACCCGACACCGGGGAACGCTACCTGAGCACCCCGTTATTCGCAGAATACATCAACTGAACAAGTAAAAACGCTTCCGCCCGGGTAACTCGGGCGGCAACTCCCATATAATCATCCTATGCGCAAACAACCCGGAGACCGGCTCATCGACATTATGATCGAGGATCTGGACACCGCACGCCGGCGCGACCCAGCAGCCCGCACCCGCCTCGAAGTGGCACTCAGCTATCCGGGTGTTCACGCACTGTGGGCACATCGGCTAGCCAGCTTCCTGTGGCACAACAACGCGAAACTGCTGGCCAGACTGGTTTCCAGTGCTGTTCGCTCCGGAACCGGCGTTGATATACATCCGGGCGCGCAAATTGGACGCAGAGTCTTCATCGACCACGCCGATGGCGTCGTAATCGGCGAAACCTGTGAAGTAGGAAACGACTGTGTAATATTTCACCAGGTGACACTGGGCGGCGTTTCAATGAACAAAGGCAAACGCCACCCGACAGTCGGAAATCGGGTGATGATCGGTGCCGGCGCGAAAGTCCTGGGGCCAATAACAATAGCTGATGGAGTGAAAATCGGCGCTAACGCCGTGGTGGTGAGAGACGTTCCTGAGGGTGAGATAGCCATCGGTGTTCCCGCTAAACTGCTCTCCGCTTCCCACAGCGGGGATGACGCTGACCTGATTATTGACCCGACTCTCTACATTTGAGAGAAGATTTCATGGTGAACATTTTTAAGGCGGCACGAAGCAGGGCAGAAGGAGCGATAAACTCTTTCGAATACGCCTGGCCGGCGCTGTATAAAACCACGAAAATCGCTGCCCAAACCCTGTTGACACTGCAGGCTAGTGCGATTCTCGGTGTCGTTGGAATCGACGAATTCCGAAAGTTACGTACCGCCCCCGTCACCAGTAACTACCCGGAAATCCGACCGCACCCCTTCAAAGCGGCAGGCAGCGAATTCACCCTGTATATGAGCGGAAAACAAGTCTATCCGGACATGATTGCCGCCATCGAAAACGCGCGTGAAACCGTCTACTTTGAAACCTTTATATGGAAAGGCGACGAAGTTGGCAGACGCTTCAAAAACGCGTTGATTCGAGCCGCGCAGCGTGGCGTCGAGGTCTATATAATCTGGGATCGTTTCGGCAACATGGTCGTGAACCCGAGGTTCTTTAAATTCCCGAAATTGCGTAACCTGCACGTGCTGAAATACTCGCTGTGGCACACCGGACGCGACCACCGCAAAATACTCGCTGTCGATGATGATTTAGCGTTCGTTGGCGGATTCAACATCGGAGACACATATCGTTCCCGAACCTGGCGCGACACCCATGTACGTCTGCGCGGCACAAAAGCCTGGGAACTGCATAACGCTTTCGTGGACTTTTGGAACAACGCTAAACACCGGCGGCAACCAAACCTCCCCGACCCCGGAGCCGCCAACTGGGATGCCCGTATCGCCGCGAGACTCAACGACCCGAAACGGCTGCTCTTCCCGGTGCGCGGAATGTATCTTGACGCGTTGAACCGCGCCAGCGAATCGGTGTATATCACCTCCGCATATTTCATCCCCGACCGCAACATCGAGGCCGCGCTGATAGCCGCTGCCCGCCGCGGAGCAGATGTGAAAGTGCTGGTTCCGGAAAAATCGAACCATATCGTAGCGGACTGGATTTCGAGAGCCTATCTCACCGAATTGTTGGAAGCCGGCATCGAACTGTGGCTGTATCAAGACGTCATGATTCACTCAAAAACTGCCGTTATCGACGGTAAATGGGCCACGATAGGCACCGCCAATATCGACCGGCTCTCCATGACCGGGAACTTCGAGATTAACCTTGAGATAACTGATGAGGATATGGCTCAGCGGATGCAGCAGATGTTCCTCACCGACCTGACTAATTCGCGGCAGATGACGCTTACGCAGTGGCGGAAGCGTCCGCTGCTGTCCCAAGCCACCGAAATGCTGCTCAAGCCTTTCGGGCTGCTGATATAGGTTTTAGCGGTTCCAAAACTGTTATTACTTAAGGCGCGGCTTCGCTTGAGCTTTCACGGGCTGCAGGTTGCGTCACGCTCGCTGCGCTCGCTCACGCAAAGGCAGCCCTTTCGAAAGCCACGGCGTGAAGCCGCCTGGGGCAACAGCGACCTTAAAGGGGGAACAGTCCGCGTTTTGATAGTTCGGCAAAAGCTGTCGGATAGTCATTCACCCAGATGATACGCCGATCCCTGCTAAACCATTTCACTTGTTTCTTCGCTAACTTTATAGTCAATCGAGAAATCTCCGCGATCGCCTCGCCCTCGCTCATTTCACCACGCAAATAGGCTGCCACTTCGGCATATCCGGTAGCTTTACTGGCGGTTGGAGTGTTCGGGAAACCGCGAGATAACAGCGCCGACACCTCATCGGCCCAACCAGCTTCCCACATTTTTACCGTGCGCAACTCGATACGAGAAGCCAGCTCATCCGGTGGGATACGTAACCCAACCTGTACAGTATCTGGCCAGTGATAGCGATATTCAGGCAGCTGGGCAGAAAAGGGTCGCCCAGAAATCTCGATAACCTCCAGAGCACGCACAACCCGTCTGGTGTTCTCAACCGGAATTCGTTCAGCGCTTAGCGGATCGGCGTCGGCGAGCCGCTGATGGAGCGTGAACGCACCAACCTCCGAAAGCTCGCGTTCCAGACGGGCACGCACCTGAGGGTCGGTTCCTGGAAAATCGATTTCATCGAGTAGCGCCCGCACATACAGGCCGGAACCGCCCACCACAATCGGAGTATCCCCGACCGCGCTGATCATTTCGACATCCAGGCGAGCATGACGCTGATATGCCGCAACCGAAGCCGGCTGCTCGATATCCAAAACATCAATTTGACTGTGCGGAACACCGCGGGTGTCGAGAGTCTTCGCAGTCCCGATATCGAGCCCGCGATACAGGCTGAAAGAATCAGCGTTCACAATTTGGGAGCCAGCACCGGTAGCCACAATGCGTTCAGCCAGCTGTAGAGCCAGCTCGCTCTTTCCCGAGCCGGTAGCGCCGACTATCGCGACAATCACTGTTAAACCAGTCTTTTCAAGCACCGGGGCGAAGCGTGGGAAGCCCCAGAGACACCGGCGCGTCCTCGGCCGCAGCTGCCGCATGGGTTGCCTCCCAGGCATCCCCGGCACGGGTGCGCTCAACCTCAAAGAGCCCGCCGCTAACACCGGAATCAGCAATCAGGTGATGAGGGGCACCGTGAGTGACCTGAACGCGAACCAGATCGCCGGGACGGGGTTCGCGGGACCCTGTAAAACTCTCAGGCACCGCCAAGTGGACGAGCCGGTTGTCGCGCGTGCGCCCCGAAATTCGATGCCACTGGCCGTCCTTTCGACCCTCGCCGGCCATAATCAAAACTTCCTGGGTGGAGCCAACCAGGTTTTCGTTAAGCTCAGTTGAAATACGCTCCTGCAAAGCCACCAGTCGGTTATAGCGATCCTGCTTTACCTCAGCAGGCACCTGGTCTGGGCGGTCAGCAGCTGGAGTGTTTGGGCGTGGCGAATACAAGAATGTGAAGGCAGAAGCGAAACGCGCCTGCTCGACAACATCCAAAGTACGTTGAAAATCATCCTCCGTCTCCCCGGGGAAACCGACGATAATATCGGTGGTGATCGCGGCATCAGGAATAGCCGAACGCACCCGGGAAAGAATATCTAGAAACCTGTCGCAACGATACGACCTGCGCATCTGACGCAGTATCTCATCCGATCCGGACTGCAACGGCATGTGTAGCGAAGGCATTACTGTCGGAGTCTCGACCATCGCGGCAATCACATCATCACGGAAAGCCGCCGGATGCGGGGAAGTGAAACGCAAACGCTCTAGCCCCGCGACGTTACCCACGGTACGCAACAACTGGGCAAAAGCAGCGCGATCCCCGAAACCAGCACCGTAGGAATTCACGTTCTGACCGAGCAGTGTCACCTCGATAGCTCCCTGGTCAACGACAGCTTGCACCTCTGAAACAATATCGCCGGGACGCCGGTCGCGCTCCCGACCACGCAGCTGCGGGACGATACAAAAAGTGCAGGTGTTGTTGCAGCCAACCGAAATAGAAACCCAGGCGGCATAAACCGATTCCCGATGACTGGGCAGGGTCGATGGAAAAGTTTTGAGGGACTCCTCGATCTCTACAGCGGCTCGCTCTATATGGGCTGAGCGCTGCAGCAGCGCCGGTAACACATCGATATTGTGGGTTCCGAAAACCACATCCACCCAGGGGGCGCGCTCAACAATTTCGCCGCGCAGCTGCTGGGCGAGACACCCACCAACCGCGATCTGCATCCCCGGGCGTTCACGCTTTACGGCAGCGAGCTGACCGAGATGACCAAAAAGCCTGGTGGCTGCAGCTTCACGTACCGAACAGGTGTTGAGAACAACCACATCGGCACCGTCATCACCGGCATCGGTGGCTCGGCGAGCAGATTCCGGAACTTCGCGGACCGGAACAAGTCCGGCCGCATCGAGCAGCCCGGCCATGCGTTCAGAATCATGCACGTTCATCTGGCAGCCGAGAGTCTGGACAGTATAGGTACGAGGCATGACGTCCATTTTAATAGCTCTCCCAGCCCGGTGCCGACCGGTTTGTGGCAGATACCGGGTCGCCGAGACCGACCAAACCGATAAGATGGTGAGGTACCTATTAGTTTGAGGGAGATAACGAAATGGTTCAGATTATTCCTTTCGCAGCATGGCATCCGACAGCCGAAACGGCCCCCAGTTTTGCCTGCCCACCCTATGACGTGGTGGATCGAGAAGGCGCAAAAAAGCTTGCCCCTAAACACCGATTCCTGGAAGTCATTCGCCCCGAAATCGGGCTGCCCGCAGGTATCAGCGAAGATGACCCGCAGGCACACGAGCTGGCGCGTACTCGACTTCAGGACTTCAAAGATGACGGAACCCTGATACACGATGAAGAACCACAGCTGTATATATATCGGGAAGTGAAATTCGGGCATGAACAGACCGGCGTGGTCGCCTGCGTTCGTACTGCCGATTACCGCAACGGCATCATAAAACGCCACGAACGCACCATCGTCCAGAAAGAACAAAACCGGGTGGACCATTTCAAAGCGACGAAGTCGCAAACCGAACCGGTGTTCTTGACCTATGAGCATGACCAGCAGATTGACTATCTGGTACAGAAAGTGATGCTGCATGAACCGCTAATTAACTTCACTGATGCTCACGGTTCCGTACAGCAACTGTGGCCGGTGCCAGATTATTCGCCGCTGGTGCAGTCTTTTTCTCAAATCGGGGCGCTCTATATCGCTGACGGTCACCATCGCACCGCCTCGGCGGCACGGGTTGCCGAAGACCTCGGTCTGGATGGCGATGACCCGAACAACTCCATAATGGCAGTTATCTTCCCAGATAATCAGCTAAACGTGTTGGCATATAACCGTATCGTCCACGGTCTCAACGGCTTAACCCCGGCACAGCTTCAGGTGCAGCTGGCCAACGATTTCGGTGTTTACCGTGCAATCGATGCCCGAGACGCGAAACCGCGATCCCGCCACACTTTTGGAATGCGACTGGGAGGACAGTGGTATCGCATCGTCTATCACGGCGAGGACACCGGAAACGTCATCGGAGATTTGGATTCCCAAATTCTCTCCGACAGGGTTTTGAAGCCGCTGCTGGGTATTGAGGATCTGCGCACCGATCCGCGTATCGAGTTCGTTGGCGGTACCCGATCCATCAACATTATGGAGGAACGCACCGATAACGACTCGGTGGCTTTCGGGCTCTACCCGACCTCGGTGGCCGAGATGATTGCGGTAGCAGATGTTGATGAAATCATGCCGCCAAAATCAACCTGGTTTGAACCGAAGATTGATTCCGGACTGTTCCTCAAAGATCTCGGCTGAACAACCAGTTGTTTTTATTTATAGGCTGTGGTCCTGTGTATGCGCACAGGATCACAGTCATTTGTCACGTAAATCATCACCGATAGTGTCGAGTAGCATTTCCAGGGCGGTAGCGACCGTTGCGTGACGTACCTGTGCTCGCTGCCCAGGGAGACAACAGCGGCGCACGACAGCTCCCCCGGCAGTGGAAACAGCTATATAAACGGTTCCTGCCGGCTTGCCATCAGCTGATCCGGGACCGGCCACACCGGTTACGGCAACGGCAATATCGGCGTTGAAGAGTTCGCGCGCACCGAGAGCCATCTGCTCGGCTACAACCTGGTCTACCGGCCCGAACTGTGCAAGCCGTTCGGCAGAAACCTCCAACACCCGGTGTTTCATTTCAGCGCTATAGGTGACAGCGGCCCCGCGAATCACCTGGGAAGCGCCAGGCACATCGCACAGGGTCGCACAGATAGCTCCCCCGGTTAAGGACTCGGCTGACACAATGGTTACTTTCGCTTCCCGAGCAGCGGCGATAACCCGCTCGGCAAGCCCATAGAGGTCATCAGTGTTCACCCAGATATTCTCTCACCAAGGTAGCGGCAAGCGAGCTGGGATACCCGCGCCGATACAGCATATTCGTAAGTTTGCGGTAACGCCGCTCATAGTCACCATCGGGGGGTGGTTTTTCAGGGTCGCACTCAAAGTCATCCGGGGCGGGGTCGTTCAGGGGGCGACTACCCCGCAACCAACCAGAAACCAGTCGGCGAGCCCGCTGTTCTACCTCGCCGGAATCAAGTTCAGCTAAAAAGTGTGCAACTACCTCATCGGGAATCCCCTTGAGACGAGCCTGCTGCTGAAGCGCTACACCTACCAGACCCCGCTCGTTAAAACGCGAACGCAAGAAACGCTGCCCGTAGGCCTCGTCATCTATGAGGCCAACGCGCGTCAAACGCTGGAGAACCTCCGAAATAACCTCGTCACGATAACCCACACCCTGAAGTTTTCGTCGCAGCGTGGCAGTGCTCATGTCTGCCCGATCGAGACGGTTCAGGGCATCCTCGTGGGCTCTTTCCACCGCTTCAGGGAAACCCAGATTTGCCATGCGTTCGCGTCGAACTTCCCGACGTTTCGGATCCGGGGGGCGACGTTTCCTCACTATCGAGGTGTCCTCAAATTGGGGGTCGATGTATTTAACCATAAGAGACTCAGCCTGGAGGCACTGTTGGGAACCCGCGAACGGGTCCCCAACAGGATCACCCTATTGTCCTACCGCTCGCAGTTTCGCGCCCTTAGGGGCACCGTCATTAGTGGTTGCAGAATCGCGGGATTCGTTTTCTGTCTCGGTAACTGCAGGTTCAGAATCATCCTCAATAATGCCCATTTGAGCCAAAATCTTGTGTTCGAGTTCCTCAGATAACTCCGGGTTGTCCCTGAGGAAAGAGCGAACATTCTCTTTACCCTGCCCGAGCTGATCCTTACCGTAGGTGTACCAGGAGCCGGACTTGTCAATAACTCCACAATCCACACCCATATCAATTATGGATCCCTCACGGGAAATGCCCTCACCGTACATAATGTCGAATTCTGCCTGTTTAAATGGTGGAGCAATCTTGTTCTTCACGATCTTTGCCCGCGTCCGGTTACCAATCGGCTCAGTGCCGTTCTTCAAAGTTTCGATACGCCGCACATCGATACGCACCGAAGCATAAAACTTCAAAGCCTTGCCTCCGGTGGTGGTCTCCGGATTACCGAAAAACACTCCGATCTTTTCCCGTAACTGGTTAATGAAAATAGCGGTTGTTCCGGTGGCGGATAGCGCACCGGTTATTTTTCGTAGCGCCTGGCTCATTAAACGAGCCTGCAAACCGACATGAGAGTCCCCCATTTCACCCTCAATCTCAGCCTTTGGCACCAGCGCCGCAACCGAGTCAATAACCACAATGTCGAGCCCACCGGAACGAATCAACATATCCGCTATTTCCAGTGCCTGCTCTCCGGTATCCGGTTGCGCAACCAGCAGGGCATCAGTATCAACCCCTAGACGTTTCGCATACTCCGGATCCAGGGCGTGCTCAGCATCAATAAAGGCAGCTGTCCCCCCGGCTGCCTGTGCGGACGCCACCGCGTGCAGCGCTAAAGTAGTTTTGCCGGAAGATTCCGGTCCGTAAATCTCAACAACCCGCCCCCGTGGCAGACCGCCGACCCCGAGTGCCACATCAAGGGCAATCGAACCGGTTGGTATCACCTGGACGCTGCGGTGCGGCTGATCTCCGAGACGCATGACGGAGCCTTTACCATACTGCTTATCTATTTGAGTTAGCGCAATCTGCAAAGCCTTATCTCGATTCTGCATATTCGCGCGAATGTCGGTTTTAACGGCCATTTTGTTCCCTTTCTGTTGCACTCTCCGCGTTGTAACTATTCGGTCATTTCCGGGCTCAGTCTCTCCGGCTGTGCCTGCACTCCTCACGATATCGGCGACCTCCGACATCTAGAATCCGCACCGACAATATCGGCAATTGTCGGTTTTATCCGGGAGCTGTCAACAGTTTAAAGCGAACAGGTGTTCGATAGCAAAAGGCGCGCCGGGAACCTAAAAACCCAGACCCGGCGAGTGCGCGGGTTTACGACGTGAATTTCGGTTAGCACGATGCACCCAGATCAACGCCGGATCCCGATCGGTTTCCGTTATTAAAGCCGCCCAGACTGTCTGGGGATCGGCACCTGCTTCCAGGGCATCCCATGCGGATGAACCAAATTCGGTGAGCACCAGGTCGTGAATAATCGAGTCGCCGTAGGCAGACCCATAGACCCGGTTTAGCGAATCGAAAAATTCCGAGCGCTTCATCAGGCTTTCAAGGCGACACGCGACTCGGTTCGGGCATCCGGCACGATACGGATCGTGCGCGAATCGAGCAAATCATCCGGTACGGTATCTGGAACATAAAACTGCGCCCGCAGTACCATCCGGTTAGACACCTCACGTAGCAGTGCCCACAGCGGTAAGCCGAGAGCCTGACAAATCGCCTCCAGCAGCTCTGAAGACGGCTCTTTCTGACCGCGCTCAACCTCAGAGAGATACCCCAGGGAAACATTGGCCTGTTTTGCGACATCACGCAGAGTTCGATGCTGAGCGCTGCGAACCCCGCGCAGCACCTCCCCAATTTCGGTGCGCATCAGCGGCACTCGACCGATGCTATTGCTGCTCGTCATCGCTCTCACTCACCTCTTCATCTTCAGAATCCGGCACCCCGTTCACCCGGGTGCCCCCGGCGCTGACAAAAGCGTCGATGAAATACTGGATTCCACTCACGATTGTAACCGCAAACGCCAAAACTAGCACTATAACAAGGAGAGCGCTAAAGGCGGTGGTTGCGGAAGCCGGTACCGGAATAACTCCGCTGAGCAGTATCAACACGATCAGAAGCATCTGCAAAACGGTTTTCATTTTTCCGCCCTTGGAGGCTGGGACAACCACACCGCGACGCAGCAGTACCATACGCAACAGTGTTACCGACACCTCCCGGAGCACCAACACACTCGTGAACCACCAGTACAGTAGACCGAGAAACGAAAAAACCAGGAAGACACCGAGGGTGAGCGCCTTATCGGCAATCGGATCGGCAATCTTGCCGAAATTACTGACCACGTTATGTTTACGAGCATAGTAACCGTCAAAGAAATCAGTGACTGCGGCGACACAGAAAACAATCAGCGCGAACCACCAGTAGTTGAGCACTATCGCTGCCAGCACAACCGGCACCATAATCAGACGCAGTACCGTCAAAAAATTGGGCAGCCACCGGATACCGATAGATTCAGCGGTTTCCTGCTGACCCGTTTTTTTATGGGATTCTGTCTCAGTGCGACTGCCGAGACGCTCCAAACGCTCGGCGGCACTCTCTGAGCGCACCTGCCCGGTAGTTGCCGGTTCGGGTTCAGCGGGAGCGAGATTGTCTTCAGCTACTGCCTGAACCTTGGCGGTAACCTTAGCAGTGGCACCGGCAGCTTCACGAGCCTGTCGGGCACGGCGTTCCTCAACCCGACTCACACGGATTATTGGATTATCGCTCAAATTGTCGGCTGCGCCCATAGCTCGATTCTACAGGGAAGCGAGCGGGCATATTAGCGTCCCGTCAAACCCCAAGCATCTTCGGAAACCCGCACAACGGGCAGACCGGTAGCGGTGTCAATTTCTTGCTCATATCGGGCAGAACCAGCTGATGAGTTCACCGCCTTGTCTGACTCTTTCGCTACAGTGTCAGCGACATCTCCAAAACCTGCATCATCGTCAGCAGCTTCCCCAATTGTCGAAGCTAAATCAGCTGCGGTTTTCGCATTCGTTTCGCCACGGAGCATCGCCAAAACTGTGGGCAGTTCATCGGCGCTTACCAGCACCTCACGAGCCTTCGAACCCTGGGAAGGACCGACAATCTCACGAGACTCCAACAGATCCATGAGTCGCCCCGCACGAGCAAAACCGACACGCAGCTTACGCTGCAACATTGAAGTAGAACCAAGCTGGGTGTTCACCACCAGCTCAGCGGCAGCTAACAAATCCTCAAGATCGTCACCGATGTCCTCAGCGACCTTCGGCTTTGTTTCCTTCTCGGCGACAACATCCTCCCGATAAACCGGTTTCATCTGTGCTTTCACGTGTTCCACTACCCGCTGTATTTCCTCTTCAGACACCCACGCCCCCTGGACGCGCATCGGTTTGGCGCCGCTGGGAGCATAGAGCGCGTCACCCTGCCCAATGAGTTTCTCGGCACCCCCCTGGTCGAGAATCACTTTTGAGTCCACCGCTGAAGAAGTCGCAAAAGCCAGACGCGAGGGGATGTTCGACTTAATCAAACCGGTTACAACATCGACCGACGGTCGTTGGGTGGCAAGCACCAAATGAATACCGGCAGCGCGTGCCAACTGGGTGATGCGTTGGATAGAAGCCTCCACGTCCCTCGGTGCGACCAGCATCAAATCCGCGAGCTCATCCACCACCACCAGCAGATACGGGTAGGGCGCGAGCTTGCGTTCCGAACCCGCCGGAACCTCGACTCGCCCGGCACGAACCGCGGCATTGAAATCATCAATATGTTTAAACCCGAAAAATGCCATGTCGTCATAGCGGGTATCCATTTCTTCGACAACCCACTCAAGAGCGTCAGCAGCCTTCTTCGGGTTCGTGATGATCGGGGTGATAAGGTGCGGAATCCCCTCATACACCTGCAACTCCACACGCTTCGGATCGACCAGGATGAGCCGCACCTGGTCAGGAGTAGCGCGCGTCATAATCGAAACAATCATGGAGTTCACGAAAGAGGATTTACCGGAACCGGTGGCACCCGCCACCAGCATGTGCGGGGTCTTTGCGAGATTCGAAAGCACATAGCCGCCCTCAACGTCCTTGCCGACACCGACAGTGAGCGGATGAGACAATTGCGCGGCCTCCGAGGAACGCAACACGTCACCGAGTAGCACCACCTCACGGTCACTATTGGGCACCTCAACGCCAATCGCAGACTTCCCAGGAATAGGCGAAATAATACGCACATCCTGGCTGGCAACCGCGTAGGCTATGTCTTTACTGGCATTCGTGATAGTCGATACCTTTACCCCCGGACCGAGAGTCAACTCGTAGCGGGTCACTGTCGGACCGCGTGAGAAACCTGAAACCTGGGCATCGATCTTGAACTCCGCGAGGAACTGTTCAAGAGCGGAAATCACCCGGTCGTTAGCGGCACTTCGGGTCTTGTGTTCGGCACCGTGCTTGAGCAGCCCCACATCCGGCAGGGTGTAGGTTCCGGATTCCGTCTCCACCGGCGTATTCGTTGACTGTGGCAGATCCCGAGGTTTCTGAGTTTTACGTTTCGAGGTGGTCTTTTCCGACTCAGCGACTTCGACACCAGTATCGGAATCCGCGGCTTCAACCTCTCCAGCAATTCGGGTAGTCGCAACGCTTGTGGCATCCGACTGGGAAATCACATCGGTTAGCTGCTCGTCAGGGGTTTTAGCGTCTCGACCAGGGCGTTTCCAACGCGGCGTCCGATGCTCCTGGTCGTCACCATACTCACCGGCACTATCCGTATCCGTATCCGGATCCAAAGTACGCCTGGCTGTAACCCAATCAGATATCTGATCGAAAGAGATGTTCGCAATCAACAATAGCGAGTAGAGCCCCAGCAGCACCAGAACTGCTATCGCGCCGGGGGAGGCAAGCAGTAAAAACAGGGGATGCCCCAACAGCCAGCCCAGCATCCCGCCGGCAGCCTCTATTGCAACAAAATCTCTGCTCGGCCCCGGTGCCCCGGCAGCCACGTGAGTGATACCGGTAACCGCCAGCAAAAGCAAAACAATGCCTATACCCCGAGAGAGCTTCAACGCCGGGATGCGCCTCCAACGCAGCGAAATAATCGCCGCTCCCAGGAGTAGCACCGGGAGAATCACCGCATATATACCAAAGAGACCAGCAGCGAAATGATGCAGCGCGTCGCCAAGCGCCCCGGACAGGTTCGCCCATTCGCGCAGACCAATGAGAATCGCCAACGCCAACAACGCCAGGGTCAGCACGTCCCGAGCGGCAGTATTATTCGAGGATGCCGGAGTGTCACGCCGGGCAGAACGGGCAGAGCCGGAAGTGCGTTGCGCAGCTGAGGAACGTTTTTTTGTTGCCATAACAGTTTCTAACGCTACCGGCACGGTAGCGAAAAAGCCTGTTCACACGCCAAGCAGCACCAAAATTCACAGGTTTGCGTCGATTTCTGAGGCGCTCGGAACCCCAGTCAGCCCCTCAGAAGCCACCGTGAGAGCACCGGCGATATTAGCGCGCCGAACCGCGAGCCTGATATTCATTCCCGCCAGCAGCGACGCTAACACCACTCCGGTGTGCGTGTCACCGACACCGACAGTGTCTACTGTCGCGCGTTTCATAGTGGGCACGGATTCCCCTTCAGGATGTTCGGAGCTACACAGCAAACAGCCCTGGTCAGCCAGGCGATGTAACACCACCGAGCCAGTAGGCATCTGTTCACCGATAATCTGCCACAGGCTCTCATCGCGATTTGCTATCGCCCGGATACGCTGCGCCTCGCGCTCATTGGCGGTGAACAGATTGATATGCCCCAACAACTCCCGAATCGGAGAATAACCGACATCTGTAACCATCGGAGAAGCAGCCATAGCGACCCGCACCCCAGGTGTCAGGCTCGGTAACCATTGACCGATAGCGTCCCGGTAACTTGGGAACACCAGGTCAGATGCCGAAAGATATACCCAATCTCTCGCCTGTGGGCGCAGCAGCTGCAGACTCTCCAAAGTAAGTTCAGCCTCCACACCGGGAGAAAGAATCGAGGTGTTATGTCCGGTGTTTTCAATCAGGACGATCGTCATCCCAATATCCCCGACCATTTCATAGGTCACGGATTCAATACCCTCACGGGCGAGTGCCTGGCGAACCGCCATCGAATTCGGGCCGGTGCCCAGTGGAGCGGCACAAATCACCCGGGCACCCTGGCGAGCGGCAGCACGCATCACGTTGTAGCCGCCACCTATACCGGTATAAACCTCCGAAGCCCACACAGCGCCGCCACGGTCAGGCAGATAAGGAACCCTGAGCGGCATCGATATAACCGTTGATGCCAGCGAATACAACCGCGGATCAGCTTCGGGACGCTCATTTATAACATCTCCAGAGGTATCTGCCTCGGTGTTGAACAGTTCCTTCATGATGGGGGTAATGTTTCAAATCTCTACCACAACCGGCAGCAGCATCGGGCGGCGACGCAACTTACGTGAAACCCAACGCCCCAGCACTCGCCGCATCACCTGCTGCATCGTGTAAGTGTCATCCCCCGCTTTCAAAGATTGCTCAAGTGCCTCGGTGACATCGGGCAGCACTTCCTTGAAAACTTTCTCGTCTTCGGCTACCCCGCGAGCCGTGATACGCGGCCCTGCAACCAGAATCCGAGTCTCCATATCCACAGTCGCAAACACCGAAACGAAACCCTCCTCTGAGAGCACCATTCGGTCACGCAACTGATCCTCATCAATTTCACCTATTGAAGAACCGTCAACATAGACATATTCGCAAGGCACTCTCCCAGAAATACGTGCAACCCCGTCAACCAAATCGACGCTCACCCCGTCCTCAGCCAAAATCACCCGCTCCTCGGGAACCCCGGTGTTTAACGCGTGTGTACCATTGGCAATCAGGTGTCGAATCTCACCGTGAATCGGCATCGCATTGCCGGGACGAACCACGTTATAGGCATAGAGCAGCTCACCGGCAGCCGCATGACCGGAAACGTGAACCCGAGAATTGCCTTGATGTACCACTGTTGCGCCCGCGCGCATCAGGCGGTTAATTAACCTGTAAACCGAATTTTCGTTGCCGGGAATCAACGAGGATGCGAACACCACGCAGTCGTCCTCATGCAGCTCAACCTGCCGATGGTTGCCGTCAGCTATGCGAGACAGAGCCGCCATCGGTTCACCCTGGGAACCGGTCGCCATCCAGATACGGCAATTATCGGGTAGCGCGTCTAGTTGAGAAGTGCTCACTAACACACCATCTGGAACATTCAAGTACCCTTTCTCAGAAGCGATCCGCATATTGCGTTCCATGGAACGCCCAACAAAAGCAACCTGCCTGCCAGTCTCGGCAGCAGCATTCAGAACCTGCTGGACACGATGCACATGAGAAGCAAAAGAAGCAACAATAATCTGACCGGGTGCCTTTGCAAACACCGAGGACAACACCGGCCCAATCTCGCGTTCCGGAGCGATAAAACCCGGAACCTCGGCATTCGTGGAATCCACCATGAACAAATCCACGCCGCGTTCCCCGAAACGAGCGAATGCCCTGAGATCTGTTATGCGACCATCGAGGGGCAGCTGATCCATTTTAAAATCCCCGGTGACCAGGATATTGCCGTCATCGGTTTGCACAAAAACCGCGAGCGCATCCGGGATAGAGTGGGTAACGGCAGCGAACTCGCAGGTGAAATCACCAATCTCAACTGTGTCGTTCGCGGAAACCCGATGCAGATGATTCTTGCCGAGTCGGTGTTCGTCAAGCTTTGCCTCCAGGAACGACAGCGTCAACTCTGAACCATAAATCTCGATATCGGGTCTGAGCCGCAACAGGTAAGGCACCGCACCAATATGATCCTCATGTCCGTGGGTGAGTACCAACCCGACAACAGAATCCATACGGGCAGAGATATAGCTGAAATCCGGCAGAATCAAATCGACACCAGGCTGCAGCTCCTCAGGAAAAAGCACCCCACAGTCAATAATCAGTATCTGGTCGCGGTACTCAATAACCGACATATTTCGACCCACCTCGCCGAGCCCCCCAAGCGGGGTGATACGTAACGAGTGATCGACCAGTGGTGCCGGTTCAGCCAGCGGTTGTATAGGCAGTTTCAGATTAGGCAAGTTATCTCCCGGAATATCCCGAATATCAGTTACAGAGCCCCGTGAGCCGCGAGCGCCGCTCGCAGTCCGGCACGCTCCTCCTCGTTCAGATTAACGAAAGGTAGTCGAACGGTTGGGCTGGATATCACACCCATCATCGCGGCGGCCTCTTTCGCATAGACCGCGCCCTGACCGGCACCCATAATCGCGTGAACAATAGGCTGCATCCGGTGGCTGATATCCCGAGCGGTAGCCAGGTCTCCCCGGTCTACAGCCTCCCAAAGTTCCCGGTAGCTGTGAGAATCCACATGACCAACAACCGAGATAACGCCCGCTGCACCGGAAACCAGCCACGCAAAATTGAGACCGTCGTCTCCGGAATAGTACTGCAGACCGGTCTCGCGCATCCGCGCCATACCCTGATCGACTTTCCCGGTAGCATCCTTTACTGCCTTAATATTCTCGAATTCGGCGAGTCGTTTGAGAGTTTCATCAGCAAACGCCAAACCGGTGCGTCCGGGAATGTCATAGAGCATAATCGGTAACGCACTCGCCTGAGCGACTTGGATGCAGTGTTGATAGAGCCCCTCTTGGGAGGGACGTGAATAGTATGGGGAGACCAGCAGTAAACCATCAGCGCCAGCTTCCTCTGCGTCACGTGCCATCGCCACCGAATGAACGGTGTCATTTGAACCGCATCCCGCGAGAATGAAAATGCCGTTGCCGACTTCTTCGCGAACCGCTCGTATCAAAGCGATTTTTTCGTCACGGTGAGTAGTGGGCGACTCGCCGGTTGTCCCGGAACATAGCACCATGTCGCAGCCATCATCGACGAGGCACCGAGCCATAGCTGCCGCAGAATCCAAATCGATCTCGCCGGTGGGGGTAAAGGGAGTGACCATAGCCACGCCGACCGTGCCGAATAGCGGTTTACTACCTGTAGTTCCCATACCTCGATTTTACAGGCTCGTCGCCCACAGATGCTCCGTTATTCGCTGCCCGGCAATCTCATAGGAACGTCGTATTCCGGTCGCGGCAAACCCCGACTCGGATAGCAGGCGAGTTTTTTCCTCATCACCGGCGATAGCGGGCACCTCAAGGCGGCGCGCCCCCACCCCACGCAGAATATCGGCTGCAGCGTGCAACAGCCGGTCAGCATCCCCGGCACCGTAGGCTGACGGGGATGCTTCAAAGGCAACCATGTTGGCGATCGGTATAAAAAAATGCTTTTCACCTGGATTGCCACTATCACTGTTTACGGTTTCGAGTTCGTCCTCGCTCAGCGGGCGACCCATGCCAGGACCGGGAGCGACAGCTGCAAAGGCAACTATATTTCCGGCGTTTTCGGCAACCAGAATCCAGTGTTTACGGCTCGGCATATCGGCCAGGGTCGCCCGCCACCCGGAAGTAAATTTATCGGGTGTGAGCTGGGTGATAATCCGCTCCACTGGGACACCGGTGAGTGCTGTGAGCAGCCGGGCGGTTACCGTGGCCTGGAGGGTGCCGATAGCTGCCGCATCGGTCACGTGGGCCGGACGAACAGTGGCGTTCGCGCCTGTTTTTTCAACCAAGATTCAGTGCTTTCTCCAGACCGATGGTGAGTCCGGGAGTGTCGGCAACCGTCCTGATTGCCAAGAGGATACCGGGCATATAGGCGTCAGTCCCGAAAGTGTCGGTGGAGACAGTTAGCACTTCACCGTCATTGCTGAGCATCACGTCCTGGTGGGCATACAGACCCGCGGCACGTACCGCATGAACATGGACCCCCTCGATAACCGCGCCACGAGCATGATCGGGGTCGATACGGGTCGCATCCGGCATGGCTGGGCTGGCAGCTGCTGCACGAGCAGCCGCGATACCGCGAGCGGTGGCGGCAGCGGTTCCTGATGGCGCATCGGCTTTCCGGGGATGGTGTTTCTCTATTACCTCGATAGAGGTGAAGTACGGTGCGGCCTTTGCCGTCACCCACATGGTGAACACCGCCGAGAGCGAGAAATTCGGTACGATTAGGGCGCTGCGACCTGTGGCTTCGGCGCGTTCAGTCACGTGCCTATAGGCGGTGTCATCCCAACCGGAGGTGCCGACCACAACGTCGGTTCCGGCATCCAAGACCCGCAACACGTTGTCCTCAACCCGTTCCGGTGCGGTGAAGTCAACAGCAACCTCGGCGCCTTTCAAGCTTTCGGCGTTAATTTCATCATCAATATCCAAACCGGCAACCAGCTCCAAATCCGAGGTGTCGGTGACGAGCTTACTGACGGCCTTACCCATGCGGCCTTTAACACCTATTACTGCTACTTTCCTCATGCTTCAACTATATCTCTGGGTGACAGTCAGTTTCGTTGCGGCAGCAGCTCAACCTGAACACGCCGGCGCTGATACAGGTCGGCTGCGAGTTGAGCAATTTCTGGGACTTCAGTTCCGCTGATTTTCTCGGATAGCACATTAATGGGCAGGAGTTGACGAGACACTATTTCGGCGGTACCGAGACGGCTCATACGAGAGACGTTGTCCTCTAAACCGAGCAGCAAACCACCTGTGAGCTGTCCTTTCACCCGCTGTAATTCGTGTTCACTGAAGTTCCCAGCGGCCAGTTCGCTCCACTGTTGCTCCATCAGGTGCGCGCATTCGGTTACATTATCGGGGGCGCAACCGGCATAGAGAGCGAAAGTTCCGCTGTCACTATAGGCGCTTTGGAATGCGTAAGTAGAATAGGCCAAGCCGCGTTTTTCGCGAATCTCCTGGAAGAGACGTGATGACATTCCGCCACCGAGAAGCACGCTGAGCAGCGAAAGCACGTGGCGATTCGGGGCTCCGGCTGGAATAGAATCGCACCCGAGCAGCACATGTGCCTGCTCGAAGGGTCGATACAGCGTGAGAGGTTCAGCCGCTGATTCAGGCAGTACCGGTGCCTGGCGTTCAGGAAAACGAGGGGTGGTGGAATCGTCCAGACGCCAGGGGCCGAGAGCTTTCAACACCATGTCTATTAACTGTTCATGATCGACTTTTCCAGCTGCAGCTACCACCAGCGTGTCGGGACCATACCACCGTTCATGGTGGGCTCGAACCTGATGTAGCGGCGTGGCCTGTACCGATTCGATAGTGCCCCCAACCGGCAGGCCAAGCGGATGGTTGGGGAACACTTCCGCAGCGAATGCCTGGTGCAGCACGTCTTGGGGGTCGTCGAGAGCCATTGTGAGTTCCTCGACTATGACGGAGCGTTCCATTTGGAAGTCCGCTTCCTGAAGTGCCGGAGCCGTCACCATATCCATCAGCACCTCGATGGCCATCGGCAGGTCAGTGGCCAACACATTCGCGTAATAGTGAGTGGATTCTTTCGCGGTGACGGCGTTAGATTCACCTCCGACGGCGTCGAAACTATTTGCAATGTCGGTTGCGCTGCGACCACTCTTTGTTCCCTTGAACAGCAGGTGTTCGAGATAGTGGGTGGCTCCTCCGTATTCCTCGTCGCGACTTCCGGCTGGCACCCAAAAACCTATCGCAACAGATCGTGTGGTGGGTACCGACTGGGTGATGAAGCGCACGCCACCGACGACGCTGCGCCGAATCACTGTTCCATCCTCGATTAGTTCAATCGGGTCACAGTTATCCAAAGAGATGCTGGTTTCACTCACCCCGCCTATGCTACCGGATGCCCCTTTTTTTGGCGTGCCAGGCAGAATCGTCACTGTTTGGGTACGGCGGCTCTGCAGAGCACACGACGGGTAGCGTGGGATAGCATTACGGGGCCAGCAACGGCGGTTCCGGCCAGTGGAATCAGCACTGAAGAATCATTAAACAGCGCGGCTAGAATCATTGCACAGCCCCACGCCCACACGAATGCCCGCTCGCCCGCGAACCACCGAACACGAACGCCCCGCCGCTGCGCCTCACTGCCCAATAGCCAGCGGTAATCTCCTCTCCGGCCACGGCGATGAGAAACTAACAGTGGCACCAAAACTGCTGCCAGCATCACGGCACCGAGCATAAAACCGAGACCTATACCCCAGGCAGACCACTCCGCGTTACGCCACATTGAGGTAGCTTTCTCGGCAATCACGGTAAGTAACTGGCCCGAAAGCACCGAATCCACAAAACCGCCCAGGTGGGTGCGCTGCTGAGCCGGACGAGACCAATCCCACCACGCGAAAAGCGTAGCCAATACGACACCGGCGAACACCACAGCAAGCAGCGAGAATGGTTTGAGCTTTCGAGAACGCAACTTCAAAAACAGCACAGCGAAACTCGGTACCGTAACCAAGATTCCACCAAAGTCAGCACCCAGCAGCGGGGAAGCATCAAAAAAAATAACGACCAGTGAAAATGCCAGCAAAATCCCCAGCACTGGAACTCGCAGAGCACCCGAGTCAAAACGGGTATAGGTAGCAGCGGCAACCAGGAAAGCGCCGGTGATAAAGACCGCAAACATCATATTGTCCATGCCGTAAAAGCGGGCACCGATCGTGGACTGGTGCCCTATCACGGCATCGAGCATCAGGCGGGAACCGGTGAGCGGATTAACCAGCCCGACAGCGAGCGAAACCCCACCGACCAGTAACACCGAACCGACTCTCCGCGCCATACCGCTGTATTCCCAGATGGCGGTCACAGCGGCGGCGAGCAGCAGCGGCAGCACCGCGCCAAACCAGGCGAATACCGCGACAGCAGTATCGGTTTCCGCAGGTCCAACGTTCCACCAGGGCGCCAGATTCATCCAAAACGCCATTGCCGGAACCAGTGCCATGCCACTTCCCACAACTCTCCACAGATTCAGTAGCGGCCGCGGCATTGACCACGATTCACCCAGCCGATGCGTCCTGCGGTTCAAGCTCCAAACCCCACCGAGTAGCGTGGCGGCAAGCAAAACCCCATAGACAACCAGAAACACTTGTTGGGTAGGGATAATTATTGCCGCGCGGCGGGCATCGGAGGCGAGACGAGCTTGAACAGTATCAGAGTTGGCGGCGGGAGAAGCGGCTGCCCCGGAATTAACCGATACTGGTTTGCCTAGAACCTGAGACGGAACAGCCACACCGAAATAGTCAGCCACTGTCGCAGTGAGATCACTGGTTTGAATTAGACCCGGCCGATGTGTCGAACCAGAAGTCAAAACCCCGGCGGGGTAATCGGGGCCGGCAGCGAAAACGGCTTGAAGTCGAGCACCTATCGTGGAGGCATCGGCAGACGGTAGTGGTGATTCATCGGAGATGGAGGCAGCAATCACATTCCAATTTCGTGCCTGAGCACCAGCAAAAACATTTGAGATTACGGCATATTGCTGCTGTAGTGGCTGCTCAGAGAGATTCACCACCACCAGGTCGCTGGATTTTGTGGCAGCGGTAATCATCTCCGCCACAAAAAACCCACTATCTGAGGGTTTTACGACTATATTGCGCTGTTGAACAGTTGAAAGGGCAGTGTTCAGGTGCCAGCCCCCCTCCCCGTCACGAGTACCGGTCTGTAATGCTTCAAGTGCCTCATCCATACTGGTTGTGGTTCCGCGAGTACGCACCACCATGTTGGCTTTCGCGGACACAGAGATACATATCCCCAGATCCGAGCTGGCAAGGCTGGCATCGTCCCAACGCCACTGCGCTCCGAGAAGCAGCACCAGTGGCAGTCGCTCAGAGTCAAAATCTGGCGAAACATTTTTAGCTGCGGATGTAGGCAAAAAAACCAAGCTCAAGGTCGCAACCATGAGCAGCGCCATAACTGCTGTAAACAGACAGCGCAGCCTCGACACTGAGGGGCGGGAGGTTTCTCGCATACTCAAATGCTAGTGGCTTTCGCTCTCCTTTAGGCATTTCCCGGCAAGTAAAGCCCACAGGTGTCAGGTTTTCGACTATGGGCGCCACCTCGGGTATCCTATAAAAGTCGCCCTGGTAGCTCAGTCGGTTAGAGCAGCGAACTCATAATTCGCCGGTCCTGGGTTCAAGTCCCAGCCGGGGCACCAATTGGTAGAGTGTTTCAGCGGCGCAGCGAGCGGCGGCGCGCCTGTAGCGCCATCAGCTGCTGTGTTGTATCCAGATACTCCTGCGACTCGTGATCCATAGCGCGTGAGCGGCTCTCCAAATCAGCTATCTGGCGGGTCAGATCAAGTTGCAGAAGCGAATTCAGAAGTCCGTTAGCATAGCTGGTACGCTTTTCGGGCGAATCGAGTGGCAGAGGCATTGCTGCCAGAGCCGTCACAACCGGGTCTAGCAAGTCGCCACCAGCCTCACGAATCTCAGCGAGCCAGTTATCTAAAGCTGCCTGTTCGGAAGGCGTGCCACCACCGAGGATACGAGCCTGTTGCCACAGCTGCCCGTAATGCGCCACACCGCCGAGAGATCGCACCACATCGTGGACTGCCCGCATATCCGGATCCTGGAAACTGTCAGCACCCAACTCGTCAAAAGCAGTGCCCACCAGTTCGGATGGAAATTGGAGTAACACGGCGAGCAGCTGCCGTTCAGCTGCCTGCACCCTTGAACGTGATGCCTGGCTGCCGGAAGCAGCCCCCGTGGCGGGGGAACTCAGCGAAGCTGACCTCCGAGCCTGGCTGCCTCCACGCCGATATTCTCCCGGTCGAGAATCAGGTCGCTGATAACGCCCACTGTTGGAGCCGCCACGAGTGTCCACAGGCACTCGAATCATCGCCCGGTCGACACCGACCTCCCGATACACGTCATCTTCCGGCAAACCCAGCCTCCCGGCAAGCTCACGGGTATATTCTCGCCGTAACGCCAGGTCACGAATCTGTCGAATCACGGGTGCGGCCGCCCGCAACCCCGCAATCCGACCTTCCGCAGTGGATATATCCACATTGGTCAAGGCGTTCTCGATAACGAACTTGAAAAGCGGGATACGCGAGTCAATAAGTGCCTTTACCGCCTCGTCTCCGCGGTGCATCCGAATCTCGCAGGGGTCCTCCCCGCCCCGATCGACAGCAACGAAAGTTTGTGCCGCAAAAGACTGATCCGTTTTGAAAGCACGGAGCGCAGCTTTCTGCCCGGCGGCGTCCCCATCGAAAGTGAAAATAATGGAACCGCCTATCGAGGTTCCGCTCGACAGTTGCACGCCGGCCGCAATATCCGGGTTGTCCCCCAGTAACCTGCGGATAATACCGACATGGCCCTCACCAAAAGCCGTACCACAGGTCGCAACTGCGGTCTCTATCCCGGCCAGATGGGCGGCCATAACATCGGTGTATCCCTCGACAATCACGACCTGACGTTTTGCAACAATAGCTTTCTTTGCCAGGTCAATACCGTATAGCGCCTTTGACTTCTTGTATAGGGGGGTTTCCGGGGTGTTCAGGTACTTTGCCCCTTCCTCGCCCCCCATCTGTCGGGCACCGAAACCGATAACCGTTCCCGCCAAATCACGGATCGGCCAAATCAGGCGGTTACGGAAACGATCATAGAGACCGCGTTTACCCTGAGTTAGCAGCCCAGATACGGCGAGTTCCCGCTCATCAAATCCACGTCCACGTAGCAGTCTCAGCAGGTTGTCCCAGCCCGGAGGCGAATAGCCGATACCAAAATGTCTTATCGCTTCTTCATCGAAGCCCCGTTCAGCCAAGAAATTGCGTCCTGGCTGCGCGAATGGCTGCTGGAGGGAATCAATAAAGAACTGTTCGGCAATCCGGTTGGCCTCCGTGATACGGGAACGTATTGAGCTTTGCTGCGCTCGTTCTTGACCTTCACGGGACGTGTCATAGTGCAGTTCAACACCGTATTTAGCGGCCAAGTATTCTACGGATCCAACGAAGTCAACATGGTTGATTTTTTCGATGAACGCGAAAACATCGCCACCTTCACCGCACCCAAAACAGTGAAAATACCCGCTATTCACATTCACGTTGAACGACGGGGTTTTCTCGTCATGGAACGGACAAAGCCCCTTTTTGGAACCGAGACCAGCAGTTTTCAAGGCCACAAATTCGGAGACCACATCGTCGATACGAGCAAGCTCACGCACCCTCTCAATATCTTCGCGTTTAATGATCCCCGCCATGTCCTCGATTCTATCGGTAAGAACCTACATCGACACGGTTACGGAAATGCCGGCAGTTCAGCTGGTAATCATGCCTACCAGGCGCGCATGCATACGGTTAGCGGAAACATCGGTGAGTGAAGCAACCTGATCCACGATGCTACGCAGCCGCTCCGGCTCCCCGGAAGCGTCCCGAAAATTGCTGAGATAGGGTTCTTCCAGCTGGCCAGGGCGTTCACGAAGCACGTCAACGAGTTCGGCAACCGTGGAGCGTTGCAGCATAAAATCGGTGTCTTTCTGACGGGGAGCCATCACGTAGTGAACCGCGATACCTTTACAAACCAGGATTTCCGCTTCCGTTTCTTCTGGAACCACCAGGGTTCCAGTGTAGCGGCGCACACCAGCGATTGGGTTAGCGGCTAGCGTGGCATACTCAACAGCAACAATGAAGCGACCTATCAGGTCAGATGTCATATTTTTTAAGGCCGCCATATCTGCGTATCCGCCATCGAAATCCGCCAACCATGATCCGTCAGCACGCAGCCGTTCCAGAGCCGCACCCAGCTCTGAGGGAGAGAACTTGTTGCCATACCATTCACGAGTATCAGCAATTATTGCGTCAACGTCCCGGGCACAGTCGAGTTTGCGTGGGTCAAACCAACCTATCTGAATTGCGTCTTCGACATCGTGAACAGAATAGGCAATATCATCGGAGACATCCATTATTTGAGCCTCAACACAGCGTTCCTGTCCGGGGTGTGCCGCGCCGGTGTGAGGGCTGCGAACCCAGTCAAACACTGTTCGGTCAGGCGCATATACACTGTGTTTGCGGCTGTTCGGGTCGGGGCCGGCACCGAGCGGCCAAGGATATTTACATACCGCGTCAAGGGTGGCTCGGGTCAGGTTCAATCCGACTGGTCTGCCATCCGGATCCTGGACTTTGGGTTCCAGATAAGTGAGTAACCGGAAAGTTTGAGCGTTGCCCTCGAATCCACCAATGTCGGCTGCCATCTCGTCGAGAGCCTGCTCTCCGTTGTGTCCGAAAGGCGGATGTCCCAGGTCGTGGGCGAGACACGCTGCCTCAACCAGGTCGGGGTCGGCTCCAACCTGGCGGGCGAGTGAGCGTCCCACCTGCGCGACTTCCAGAGAATGAGTCAGTCGGGTGCGAACGAAATCGTCGGCTAGCGGGCCGAGCACCTGGGTTTTCCCGGCGGCTCGCCGCATCGCCCAGGAATACATTATGCGAGCCCGGTCGCGTTCAAAGTCGCTGCGGTGCGGGTTTTTTGGCGGCTCGGTGAGGTATCGCTGCCGGTCGTGGTCACTGTAGCTGCCGGAATCCATAGCTATAGCCTATTAATAAACCGTGCCGGAAGCGTCCAACTCGGCGTGCCGAATCACATCGGCATCACTGATATCACGACTGTCCAACCAGTGTTCCGGCAGTTTCGTGCGCCGGGTATTTCCGCCGCGACCGCGATGCCCCGGCGTTTCGACAGGCATCCGGGTTTCCGGGTCAACCTGCTGCAACAGCCGATCGGATTCGGCGCGCAATTCGGCGAGCGATCTGACACGGTTCAGGGTGGAGCGCGCCGCACCACCAACCGGGAAGCCACGCAGATACCAGCCAATATGTTTGCGCATATCTTCCAGGGCGTGAGGCTCATAACCGGTGTAGCGCACATGCAGTTCAGCATGACGGTTCAACACGTCAAGCACTTCCCGCAGGGTCGGCAGGGTGTGGGGCACGGGTTCCATGCCTCTCAATGCCGCTGCCGTGTCGCGAAGTAACCACGGGTTTCCCTGCACACCGCGCCCGATTTCCACACCCGCGCAGCCACTGTCACGTAGCATCTGGATAGCATCACCTGCCGTCCAAATATCACCATTGCCGAACACCGGCACACCGGTTTCCGCAAGTTCAGCAACTAATTCTGCTATCCGTGCCCAATCCGCCTGCCCGGAATAATACTGGTTTGCGCTACGAGCATGAAGACATATTGCTGCAGCTCCGGAGTCGATAGCAGCCCGTGCAGCGTCAATAAACGTGAGGTGGTTCGCGTCAATTCCGACCCGCAATTTCACTGTCACCGGTACCGGATAGGCAGGGTCGGCAGCCCGTGCGGCAGTGACCACAGCAGCCACGATGCGTGCAAAATGCCCGGTTTTCCAGGGCAGTGCCGCTCCCCCACCCCTGCGTGTTACTTTCGGTACTGGACAACCAAAATTTAGGTCAATGTGGGCTGCACCTTCTCGAATAACTATTTCGGTGGCACGCGCCATTGTTTCCGGGTCAGTTCCGTGTAGTTGTATCGAACGCAGCGGCTCATTATCTGCCGGTTTCAGCAGTTCAAAGGAATGCCGGTTGCCTTCGACCAGGGCGCGAGCTATCACCATCTCGTTGACGAACAGACCGGCAGGCGCGAAATCTGAAGCGTATTGGCGCTCCGGAGCCGACACGTGAGCATCCTGAAGCCCCGCGAGCGCCATCTCGATACAGATATGCCGCATGGCTGCGTTCGTGACACCGGCCATCGGAGCCAAAACCATCGGTGTTCCGAGCCGCAGTGACCCTACAGAAAGTGGCACCCTCAGCACCCGATAAGTTTTCCGGAGAGGTATTCAGTTAGTTTGTCGAGGCTGACACGTTCCTGGCTCATGGTGTCTCGGTCACGCACCGTGACAGCCTGATCCTGAAGCGAATCGAAATCAAAGGTGACACAATACGGGGTGCCGATTTCATCCTGCCGCCGATAACGTCGCCCGACTGCGCCGGTCTGGTCATAATCAACATTCCAGTATTTACGCAGTTCGTCAGCAACTTTATTGGCTGGCTCGGCGAGTTCTGCTTTTTTTGACAGCGGCAGCACCGCGACCTTCACCGGAGACAGGCGCGGATCCAAACGCAGCACGGTGCGCTGATCCACGCCTCCTTTGGTGTTCGGAGCTTCATCAATGCTATAGGCCTCCACCATGAAAGCCATCAACGAACGAGTGAGCCCAGCGGAAGGCTCGATCACGTACGGAGTGTAGCGCCTATCCCCTGCGGTGTCATAGTAGTCGAGTTTCGTGCCGCTGGCTTTCGCGTGTACCCCCAGATCATAATCTGTGCGGTTTGCGATACCCTCCAGCTCACCGAATTCTGACCCCACAAAACCGAAGCGATATTCAATATCTACGGTACGTTTTGAATAGTGCGAAAGTTTCTCTTTCGGGTGCTCATACAAACGCAGGTTATCGGGGTTGATACCGAGGTCGATATACCAGTCGCGACGGCGGTCGATCCAGTACTGGTGCCATTCCTCATCGGTGCCGGGCTCGACAAAGAACTCCAGTTCCATCTGCTCAAACTCGCGGGTACGGAAAATGAAGTTACCCGGCGTGATTTCGTTACGGAAGGACTTGCCAATCTGTCCGATACCAAAGGGTGGTTTCATCCGCGCCGAGGTCATAACGTTGAGGAAGTTGACGAAAATCCCCTGCGCGGTTTCTGGACGCAGATAGTGAAGACCCTTTTCGTCATCTACCGGCCCCAGATAGGTTTTCAGAAGCCCGCTGAAAGCTTTCGGTTCGGTCCACTGCCCCTTGTTTCCGCAGTTAGGGCAGGGTACGTGGGACATTGAAACCCCGTCTTCAGGTACGCCGTGTTTCTCGGAATACTGCTCAATCAATTCGTCTTGACGCAGCCGCTTATGACAGGCGGTACATTCAATCAGCGGGTCAGTGAATGCCTGCACGTGACCGGAGGCTTCCCAGACCTGACGCGGCAGAATCACCGAGGAGTCGAGACCGACCACATCGGAACGAGAACGTACCGTATAGTTCCACCATTGACGTTTAATATTTTCTTTCAGTTCCACGCCGAGCGGACCATAATCCCAGGCGGAACGGGTTCCACCATAGATTTCGCCGCAGGGATAGACAAATCCGCGTCGTTTCGCCAGGGAAATTACCGCATCTAGCCGTGATTCTGCCACGTTTCCTCCTGCGTTTTTTGTAAAGGTTTCAGGTAATAGGTTACCAGCCCCACTGCTCTCAGGCTCTGGAGCAGGTCTCGCACAACCCAAAGAGGTCGGCTGTGTGCTCGATCGCGGTGAAACCATTAGCTTGCGCTACCTGACCTATCCATTCTTCCAGCGGCGGAGCGGCAACATCCACAGTTTTCCCACAGCTACGACACACCAGGTGGTGATGGTGTTGCGGCTCCCCGCACCAACGGTACAGTTGCTGACCGTCCTCAGAGCGGATGGTGTCGATTGTTCCATCTGCTACCAGTGCGGTTAGGTTGCGATATACGGTAGCCAGACCAATCTTTTCGCGGGCAGCCAGGCGGGTATGGAGCTGCTGGGCGGAAGCAAACTCCGGATGGCGACGTAGTTCCTCGGTGATCAACTCGCGTTGCCGAGTGTTACGTTGCGCACCCATTAGTTTTGGCCTCCCCGGACTTCGCGGGCGGTACTACCTCGCAACAACACCGGACGGAGCGTCGCAACCACGGCATACATCACAATCAGGCCGACAACTATGGTGGCTCCGGAACTGACCGGATAGAAATAACTGAACACCAGGCCGAGCACACACATCATCACCGAGACAGCTATCGCGGCACGCATTGTGGCAGCAAAAGACGAAGTGAGCAGTTGCGCGATAGCCACCGGAACAATCATCAGCGCCGAAACCAGCAGCACCCCTACCACTCGCATTGCCGCGGCAACTGTTAGCGCTGAAAGCACCGCGAGCAGCGCAGTGATAGCCCCCACCGGCAAACCACAGGCACGCGCGAAAGCCTCATCGTGACACACCGCAAATAGTGCGGGACGTAAACCGATACCAACCAGGAGTATCACCAGAGCCATAATGACGGTCATCACCACGTCACTGTCGCCAACAGAGGCAATCGAACCAAAAAGATAGGAGTTCAGATGGGCGGTGTCTCCACCGGCCAAGCCAATAATCAGCACACCACCTGCGATGCCCCCATAGAAGAGCAGTGCCATAGCCACGTCTCCGGAGGTTGCTCCGCGCCTGCGCAGCAGCTCCAGGATCAGGGCTCCGGCAACCGCCGCTATCGCCGCGCCGGGGAGAGCCAGCATATCGCGGTCACTGAACTCGGCGAGATTCCCAACCAGCCACCCCATCGCCACACCAACCAGCGACACGTGCCCGATACCGTCACCGAGCAGGGAGAGACGACGCTGTACCAGATAGGTACCGACTATCGGAGCCGAAAAACCCACCAGCAGCGCCACTATCAGTGACCTCAACATAAAGGGGCTGGTTAGCAGACGCATCCAGGTTTCCGGGTCGGTCATGAGAGTCTCCCTCCCCCAACAGCGCGGCGCCCATCGACCTGTCCGACACCCGGTCCGCAACCAATCTCGGGACTGAGTATCGGGCGGCTGTTCGGGTCGGCGTGTGGATGCTGGTGGTCATGGTTAGCATGTTCATGGCCGGGTTCTGGCGGTAGCGGTTCCCCATGGCTGACCACGTGACCCATATCGAAGCTGAGAGCGGTGTCTATCAGCTCACCGAGTTCCGCAGTCTCATGCAGCACCACCAGCACCGACACTCCACGTTCATGCAGCTGAGCAACAATTTTTGCGAGTTGTTCACGAGACGCAGCATCGATTCCGGTGAGCGGCTCATCCATTATTAACAGTTCCGGATTACGCACCAGGGCGCGGGCTATCTGCACTCGCTGATGCTGCCCCCCGGAAAGCACATCTACCCGCCGGTTAGCGAACGCCAACATTCCGACACTGTCCAATGCGGCGCGGGCTCTCTCGGTGGCTCCACGTCCGGGCAGCAAGCGTGCAAAACCCCTGCTACCAGCGACAGAGAGCAGTCCGGAACACACAACTTCGAGGGCGGTTGCAGGCACACCTGAGGCGTATTCGGGCTGTTGGGGCACATAGCCGATGCGGGCTCGTAACCGCGGGTTAGTGGCGGGGTTTTCACCAAAAATGCGTACGCTGCCGCCGCTAATAGGGTTAATACCAACCAGTGCTTTTACCAGAGTTGATTTGCCTGAACCATTTGGCCCCATGATTGCGGTGACTTCGCCGGTGTGAAAGTCTGCGTCAATGCCGTGCAGGATTTCGTTACCGCTCAGCGTTACAGTGAGTCCGCGCAGCGATACGACAGTGCCAGTCTCCGCTGTCTTTGTCCCCATGAAACCCCCAATAACCAACCTTGATAATGATAACAGTTCTCGATATGTTTTGCCGACTATAGTAAGAAGCAAAGATTAAAGGCAGAGAGGATCTAATATGGCACGCAGAGCACTGGTTACCGGAGCATCCAGCGGCATTGGAGCAGCTACGGTCAAGTCCCTGACAGCGGCAGGTTTCAAGGTTTTAGGCACCGCTCGTCGTGAAGATCGGCTGGCATCCCTGGCCGCTGAAACCGGCATGGATTATGTGGCGGCCGATTTGACCACCGATGAGGGCATCCAGACGGTTGTTGACTACGCGGCAAAGGGCGCCCCGATTGACGTGTTGGTAAACAATGCTGGCGGGGCACTCGGCACCGATTCGGTAGCGGAGGGCAAAGTCGAGGAGTGGCGCAGGATGTATGAAATCAACGTGATTTCTACGCTGCGTCTGACCCAGGCTTTTCTGCCAACCATGCGTGAACGCGGCGGCGACCTGGTGTTTATTTCCTCCACCGCCGGGCACGACACCTATCCGGGTGGAGCCGGTTACGTTGCGGCAAAACACGCTGAACGCCAAATCCCGAACACGCTGCGCCTGGAACTGCTCGGCGAACCGGTACGAATCATCGACATTTCTCCCGGCATGGTTCACACCGAGGAGTTTTCTCTGGTCAGGTACCACGGTGACCGAGAGGCTGCCGACAGGGTTTACGCCGGTGTAGCGAATCCGCTGACCGCCGAGGATATTGCCGAGGTGGTGCGCTGGAGCATAATGCTACCAGAGCATATAAACATTGACTCGGTGGTGGTTCGTCCGCGAGCACAGGCATCAAACACCCTGGTGGCTCGCACCAACTGACTCATTCGCCCGAAGCCGCAGACAGCACGAATCACCCCGCTGTCGAGAATCTACGCTGCATCGTGGCGGGTAAGGATCTCCGAGAAAGGCTCCAGCTCGGCTGCGTCATATTTCGCCACGAACCGCTCATAATCCTCACGTCCGGAACGTTCATGCGGGAACGACTCCACCGGCAAGAGACGATCGTTCGTGATTTTCACATCGATTACGACCGGCTCTTTGCTGCCTTTCACCTGCCGAATCACTTCAGCGAACTCCTTGCCGGAACGTACGGTATAGCCTCGCACCCCGAAGCCAGCAGCAACCGTTGCAAAATCCACATCCGATAATTCGATACCAGAATGCGGTTGCTCGGTGTCGTCCTGTTCCGCCTCGATGAACCCCAGTGATTGATTAGTGAAAACCACGTTGATTATCGGCAGTTTGTGGTCGCGCTGCGTCACCAGGTCTTGGCTCATCATCGCGAAACCGCCGTCACCGGAAAGCGTCCAGACTTCACGACCAGGATATTCCAGAGCCGCCGCGATACCCGCCGGCAGACCATAACCCATGGTCGCGTACAGTGGAGATACGGTAAAGGTCTTGTCGTGATCCATATTGAGCAGCCGACCGGTAGCGATATTTACGTTGCCAACGTCGATACCAAAGACCGCATCAGGTTCCGCGACTTCGTTGATAGTCTTATAGATAGGCTCGAAACGTGCCGGGGTACGTTCACCCTGTTCAGCGAGACGGGTAATATAGCCATCCCATTGGGCTCGATCCTCGATTGCTGCCTGATACCAGCCTTCGTGGGCGGAGATCGCGCGCTGCTTCAAGGTCTCGCCACCGGCGCGTACCCGGTCGAGTAACTGGCGAAGCACCACCCGCGCATCAGCAAGTATCCCCAGTTCAGTACGGTGGCGAGCCCCGATAACGCCGCTGCGCAGGTTCACGTCAATGAACTTTGCCTGCGGATTGAATGCTGGGAATTCAAAGTTGGTTCCCAGGAACAGTACCGTGTCTGCTGCCCGCGCCACATCCACACCCGGTTTAGTCGAAACCCGTCCGGTGGAGAGCATCCAATATGGTTCGTCACCCTCCAGAACCGGCTTTCCCAAGTAACTAGAACCGAGCGGAATATGTAGCGTCTCAGCCAGTTCGCGCAGTTGATCGCCGCTGCCGTGGGCTCCCTGCCCGAAATATATTAACGGACGTTTAGCATTTATCAGCATTTCCAGGGTGCGCTCAATATCGGCATCCGGTGCGCAGCGCTCCCAGCGAGGTTCACTATAGGCCTCCGCTGAGGACGGATAGTTATCCTCAATTTCGGTCCAACCGAAGTCTTTCGGGATGATTACTGCCGCCACGCCGCGCTGTTCATAGGCTGTCCGGATGGCACTGTCGATAACCAGTGGTAACTGTTCGGCAGTCATGACGGTACGGTCATACACCGAAACATCTTGGAAGATCGGGTTCTCATCGAACTCCTGAAAAAAGTCGGTGTTCATGCGGGAGCTGGGTACCTGTCCGATAATCGCAAGCACCGGTATGTGATCGGTTTTGGCGTCATACAACCCGTTGAGCAGGTGCACCGCACCGGGACCGGCAGAACCGAGCATCACTCCGATACGGCCGGTTAGTTTCGCTTCGGCGACTGCGGCCAGCGCGCCAGCTTCCTCGTGTCGCACCCCTATATAGTCGATTTGGTTGCGATAGTTGTGTATCGCGTTCATGGTGGAATCCAGCGACCCGCCGGGCAGCCCGTAGATACGTTTCACACCCCAACTGACCAGCACTTTCATCATCGCGTCGGCTGCTGCTATGCGTGCCATTTCCAATTCCTTTCACCGAGTTGAAAAACTATCTCGCCAGTTTGCGCAGGGTTTGCGCAGCTTTATGACCCCAAAACTATCAGCGGTGAGCGGGGGCTGCAGTGCGAGAGGAACCGTTGTGCGCACCATCACAGTCTTGAGTTGCCCTGCTCGCGAAAAACAGGATTTGTGATTCAGTTACCGAAAGATGGTTGCGCAACCAGCGGTGCGGAAGTGTCAATCTGCTGGTTGTTTTCATCCAATATGCCCAGTTCCCGCCAAGTCTCTAAAGATTCCTGTGCCTCGATATCAGTGAGCAGTGTCATGGCAAAACCGGATTGAATAAGCACGTAGTCGCCTACTTTCGCTTCGGGCAGGTAGGCAAGGCAGATATCCTGTTCAGCTCCGGCGACATCAATTCGCGCCATCGGCAGTGCACCATCTTGAATGAACTTTATTTGGCAGGGCACTCCCAGGCACATTTCTCTCTCCTTTTTCTTCTGACCACACTATCAGCCGTTGCCAGCTTCGATTACGAGGTTCATCGTTCCGGGTGGGGCGGCAGAAATCGGCAGGCAGGGGTCAGCAGTGCGCAGCGCATCCTCCATCGCTGCCTCCCGCGCATTCCCCTCCAGACGCACCGCGTCGGTCAGCAGATAGGCCAGCCACGGCTCGTTTTGTACGGTTGGAGTGAGTATCGTGGCGGAGGACACCAGCCCATCTTCACCGATGCTATAGGTGTGTTGCAGGATACCGCGCGGAGAATCGACCAGACCGGTTGCCGTTCCGGCATGCAGCGGCTTCGGCTCATCAAAAGTTGTTCCTGCCCGTTCCTCCTCGACACACAGCAGTTCGAGAATCCTCTCAGCCAGTTGCTCGACCATTTCCAGGCAGTGCAGCGTGATGATTGCGCGGGCAGCCAATCCCCCGCCAGATTCTGCGCCACCCAACCATCTGTTCTGTGCGGCTCGGGCACGCGGCGTGCTCAACGGACCGATACTGAGCTGGGCTATCGGCCCTACACGGTAGTATCCCTCAGGGATGCCAAGGGCAACTATATAGGGTCTGGGGACGTTCTCCCCCGGACGAGACTCGGTAATCAACTCGCTGAAACGCGCATTTGGCTCCAGGAATAGCACTTCTGTGCCGCGTACCGCCTTTACGTATTCTCCGAGGAGGTCGGGTTTTCCGGAGCTATCAGCGAGAGCCACCGAAGCGCCAACAAATGTGTCACCGAACTCTACATCTGAGCGAAACGCCCATTCGCAGAGCTTTTCAGCAGCGTCAAGCACTGGAGACAGATCCTCACTGAGGGACCGCAACGCTTCGGTCTCCGGCAGTTGAGAAATACCACCGGGCAGGGCGGTCTGCGGGAAATGTCCGCCCGCACCGGCGGCATCCATGACCCGGCGAGAATACTTTTTCAAGGTTACAGCGGCTTCCCGATCGAGGGATGCGAAACGCAGCGAATGAGCCTCGATATGTGAACCGCAGTGCAATAGTCTCCGTACACTTTCAGCCAGTGTCGAGATTCCCTCTCCGTCAATAACTGCCAGTTGGTCGAGACAACGAGTACCCGCCAGGTGGTGTGCCGCCGGACATATCCCACACAAATGTTCCGTCATATACAGGGCTTCACCTGCACTTTTACCGGCGAGCAGGGTATCGACACGAGGCAGACCGACCAGGTCGAAGCGCGCCTGGGGCTCCCCTCTGGAGTCTCGTTGCAGCAGCACCCGCCCCTGCGCGGGGTTCACGATTTCGTTCATATTGATTTTCACGTGTTTTCTCCAACGAAAAATACTGCCTTTACCTGTATAAATAATACTGTGCATGAACTGAGCTTGCTTACTGGCGTGGTGGAGGCGATTACGCGCGCCGGAGTTGGCAAACACGTCACTCGGGTGCGAGAGGTGGCACTTGAGGTGGGCACCATGTCGGGAGCGATACCGGATGCCCTGGTAGCGGCGTGGCCACTAGCAGTATCCGGAACTATTGCCCAGGATGCCGATTTGAAGCTGAGCGAAGTGACAGCGGCGGTTTGGTGTCCACATTGCGCTCGTGATGTAGAGATTGAGGAGTTTTATGCACTGACCTGCCCCGAATGCGGGACACCGACAGCTAACCTGACCCGGGGGCGAGAGTTCACCCTGAAATATGTTGAATGGGACACCGAGTGAGTGGAACACCGAGTAGCTAACCGAGCCACTCGCGAAGCAGTGATTCTGCCAGGTCTATTGCGGCAGGAACCGCCGCTGAGACCGGATCTGATAGTCCAACACGCAGATCCACATCTGCTACCGTAACCCCGACGACCTCAACTTTGTCAGGCTCGGTGCCGAGGAGACGACAGGAAGTCAATACATCAAGCAGCCCAACCTGGTGGGGCGACATTTTCATGGAGAGCAGTCGCGGCACCTGATCCCCGCCGATGTGCAGCGCCGTGCCGGGTTCTATGCCGCCGGTCGATTCCCCCGGCTGCAGGGCATCCAGTATCAGCAGTCGCTCAGAATCCTGTACCACCGGAATGAGTTGCATCCCGCCGGTACCGCCATCAACGAATTGCAGCTGTTCCGAGCCCACAGTTTCCGGCCAGCGTTTTTCGAGACCGGCAAGTATCTCTAGTCCGACACCATCATCGCCCATAATCGGGTTGCCAACGGCGAGCACCGTAGTGTTTTTGCCCACGCCGCAGTGTCACACTTCCGGAGCGTCAACCGGTTTAGATCCGCGCTTGAGCCACACGCTGCCGCCGACCATCGCGGAGATACCACCGTGGCGTTCCAGGGTGTCGGCACGGAAAGCCAGATAGATATGCCCGATAACAAACGCGATAAACAGGTACATCACCAGGGCGTGGAAAAGCCGTATATTCGGAATCCCGAACCACACGGTCGGCAGTTGCAGGAACTTCCAAACCGCATTTTCATTGTGTGCGAGCGCATACAGGGACAGACCGGTGAGCATCTGTATTGCGCCGAGCACATAGATACCGGTATAGGCCAGTTGCTGCAACGGATTGTGCGCCAGGTATGTGGGCGCTTCTTTCCTCAGGAACAGGTAGTGGCCAAGCACCCGCCCCAGGTTTTTCACGTCCTCTCTCTTTTTGAAAGGCCAGAACGTGGACCAGCGCATATAGCGGTCTTTCGCTATAAACGCCAACACCAGACGCACCAGGCCGATCGCAATCCAGATCGCCGCAGAGGCGAAGTGAATGAAACGGAAAATGCCCATCAGGAACCCGGGGTCAATACCTCGGAAGAAACTGTCCCCAAAGAACGGATCCATAATGTAGTACCCGGTCAGGCAGAGCAGGAAAATAATCGCAACATTTGACCAGTGCAAGAGCCTTAGCATCGGTGACCACAGTTCCAGGCGCACCCATTCGTCACGACTGGAATCGTGGTCACTTTCCCCCTGTTTTCCGGTACCCAGCGGTCGGACGTTAATAAATCCCTGTATCTCAAAGGGCCCGGTCTCGCCATTGTCATCGACTCTTGCGAAAGCAACCGCCAGGCAGCGGTACCCTCGGTTACCGGCCATTTGGGCGTTGCGCTGCAGGATTGCACGCTGCTCGCGGGTGGCGTGGGCGATATTCATCACCGCGTCCAGATTCCCGCGGGCAATCACCAGGTCATGGAACTCTCCCTCGGTGGTCTCGAAATCGTGGATACGCGCCAGTGAGTATTTTCGTGTTTTAGGTCCATCAAAATCCTCGGGGGGAACACTGCGGACCTCTTGGGTGGGGAAAATCTGGTGCACGGTGTCCCGTAGCGCGCGATCCACCGGGTCATCTGAGCCGGTTGGTGCAACCGCCGCCATGGTCAGCATTCGGCGTTTCGAGACGCTGCCGATGTTATAGCCTCCCCCGATTTCGATGGTGTCGCTCTCTCCATGGAAGGCACTGAACTCGACCTGTTCTGCACCCAGATCGCTAGGGTCAGCAATATGGGTCAGGGGTTCGGGAACCTCATCAGCCACAATACCTTCTGATCGTTGAATGTTATCGCTACTCACGGAGTCACCACCCGAAAACCGTCGCCCCCTTCGGGATCCAGTACGTGTACTGCACAGGACATACACGGGTCATAGGAGTGGATGGTGCGCAGCGGCTCCAGCGGCTCGGCGTTGTTTACCAGTGGATGATCCCCGCTTCCCATCAATGATTCCTCATAGGGACCGGTAACTCCGGAGGCGTCACGACCGCCCGCCAGCCAGGTGGTCGGTACTACCTGCTGGTAACGATCCACCTTTCCGTCCTTGATGGTGACCCAGTGGGACAGGTTCCCACGTGCCACCTCGACCAGCGAGAAACCGGAACATTCAGCCGGCCAGGTTTTCGGCTCCCACTTGCTGGGGTCGAACACGTCAATCTTTCCGGCCTTTATCAGGGCAACCAGGTCATCATAGTCGGCCTGGAGGTTGTCGGCGGAGACCATCGCTTCGGCGGCGCGAGCAAAGGTGCGCCCCATCGTCGAGTTCAGCTGTTGAGCGGTGATACCGAGTTTCCCGGCAGCCTCATCAACCAGTTTCTTTACCGGCTCAAACCCCTGCGCGTAGGCCAGCATGATCCGTGCTATCGGACCAACCTGCATCGGCTTGTCGTTGTATCGCGGAGCCTTACACCAGGTGTATTTATCCTGATCCCCCAGCCACTTATAGGGCGGTTTCGGGCCGGTGTATTTCGGCTGGGTTTCGCCTTTGCCGGGTTGTAGTCCCTCATCATCCCCGCCCGGGTAACTGTACCACGCCGACTTGATGTATTCCTTAATCATTTCCGGATCGAAAGGCTCAACTTTTGCCAGGTTACCGTCATAGATCACACCCGGTTTGATACCGGTGTGATTACTAGTCGAACGCGCCTTTTCCGGGTCTCCAGCGTAGGTTGCGCCGGCCAGACCGACAGCCAGATAGTTCGGGTGGGTCGCGCCAATATCGAAGTAATCCTTATAGACACCGGCCAGCGCTATTACGTCCGGATAGTAGCATTCCTTCACGAACTCTACAGTCTCGGCAACCCAGTCCTTTACCTGATCGAGTTGCACCTGGTTGATGGATTCGCTGGACTCCGGATCGATGGAACAGGCCATTCCGCCGACCAGGAAGTTCGGGTGCGGGTTTTTGCCGCCGAAAACGGTGTTTACGCGAATCATGGAACGCTGGAACTCCAGAGCGTCAAGGTAGTGTGCCACACACATCAGGTCAGCTTCCGGTGGAAGGCGATAATCCGGGTGATCCCAATACCCGCCGGTAAACACGGAGAGCTGCCCGGAATCCAGGATTCCCTGAACGGTGTCGCGCACTTCGGTGAATCGTTTCAGACTGTTGCCGCGCCAGCTTGACCCAATCGACTTGGCGAACTCAACGGCTTTTTGCGGGTCGGCTTTCGCGGCGTTCGGTACGTTCACGAAATCCAGGGCGTGCAGGTGATAGAAGTGAATCACATGGTCCTGGACTTCCTGGGAGCCGAGCACCAGGGAACGAATCAACTGTGCCGCTTCCGGCGGGTTCGAGCCGATTGCGTTCTCCACGGCAACCACCGAGGCGATTGCGTGCACCGAGGTACATACGCCGCAGGTGCGCTGAGTAAAAGCCCACACGTCACGGGGGTCACGCCCTTTTACGATGGTCTCAATGCCGCGGAACTGGGTGGTTTCTGACCAGGCTTTCTGGATTGTTCCGCCGTCAGCCTCTATCTCGATGCGCAGGTGCCCCTCGATACGGGTCAAGGGGTCGATTACTACTTTTTCGGTTGCCATATCGTTCACGCCTCATCTTTCTGGGTTGCGGTGGTTTCGGTTAAGGTACCGGTTCGCTCCGGTTCATCACCAAAGACCGCCATCGGGGAGTTCTCGGTGGCTCTCCTATCTGCTGCGGCGCGAGCCGCGGTTAGACCGGCATGTGCCGCAACACCGGCACCCACTATGCCGACCAGACCCAGACCGATTTTCTCGGCGGTACCTTCCACGCCGAAACCGGGCACGGATGGCAGTCGGGTATAGAACGGCGTGAAGCGATCAAAGAAGTCGCGTTCAGTACAGCCGATACAGGGGTGACCTGCCCCGATTGGCCATCCGCTCTTCAGGTTCCACTGCACAATCGGGCAGGGGCTAAAGGTGCTTGGCCCTTTACAACCGACATGGTAAAGGCACCAGCCCTCGCGGGCTCCAGCATCATCGAAAGTGCGCACATACTGGCCGGCATCAAAATGGGGACGCCGCGGGCAAGAGTCGTGGATACGCTGACCGTAAGCGAACATCGGGCGACCCTCGGCATCCAGATCTGGGGCTTTGCCGTGCAGCAGGTAGTATGCAAGTGTCGCGGTAATCACCTCGCCGATCGGGGGGCACCCTGGCACGTTAATAACCGGCTTGTCAGTAATGATTTCGTCAACCCCGACAGCTCCGGTTGGATTGGGTTTTGCTGCCTGGACTGACCCAAACACCGCGCAGGCACCGACAGCCAGAATCACGGTGGCGTTCTCCGCTGACTCGCGCAGCACCTGTTCAGCACTCTTTCCACCGATGGTGCAGTAGACACCATCGTCCTTTTTCGGGATGGATCCGTTCACCACCAGGATATGCTCGCTGGCGTTGGTGTCGGCAAGCGCCTTTTCGGCTGCCTCGCCGGCTGCTGCCATCACCAACTCGTTGTAGTTCATACTGACCAGGTTCAGCACCACTTCCTCAACGGTGGTTCCTCCGCTGCGCAACACCGATTCCATACATCCGGTACACTCCTGCAATTGCAGCCACACCACATTGGGTTTTTTCACCGCGCCGAGTTTATCGGCGAGTTCTACTGCTTTGGGTTGCAGGCTGGCAGCCGAGGAGAGCTGCGGGGTACCCACCGCGAAAATCGCGGCGAGACCGGCACAGTATTTTACGAAATCACGTCGGCTCACACCCGCGTTCGCCAGGTTTTCGGCAAGCGTTCCAGCCTGCCAGGGTTTGATGTCATAGGCCACGTTCTTCTCCCTTGAGAACTGGGTCGATTTCTGTGGTTACAGTTTATCGCATAAAACGCGCCCTACTTTGCGGTTTTTTGCCGGTTAGGCACCAAATTTAACAGACCCGGTCGATGCGGCGGAGCATCGACCGGGTAGCTGCTACAGTCACTGCGGACACGACATAGCGGAAGTTAGTTTTTCAAGGTTAGACTGCATTACCGCAATATAGTCCTGTTCCGGGTCTGCCTGGATTTCTAGCGGGTCGAGCACCTCGGTTTTAATTCCCAGTGTTTCTGCCAGCGTCTTGGTGTCTTTTGCGCTCAGCGCCGACTCGCTAAAGAGCACCTTTACCTGTGCCTCTTTGGCAACTTTCGCGACCTGTTCTAGGCGCTGGGCAGAGGTCTCCTGTTCCGGGTCGATACCGCTTACTCCAATCTGTGTAAAACCGAAGCGTTCGGCCAGGTAGCCGTAAGCCTCGTGGGCGACAACTACGGTGGGAGTGGAACAGGATGTGAGCTTTTTATCGTAGTTTTCATCCAGCTTTACCAGTTTCTCATCCAGGCGCTGACCATTTGCTTTATAGGTGTCAGCGTGCTGCGGGAAAACCCTGGTGAGCAGCTCCACAGTCGGGGCGATAGCGCCGCGCATACGCTGCGGATCCAACCAAAAGTGCGGGTCAAAGGCACCGTGGTCATGGTCGTGTTCCCCCGCATGGTCATGTTCATGCTCGTGATCGTGCTCTGCCTCGTGGTCGTGTTCATGCTCGTGGCTGAGCTCGGATTCGTGTTCGCTGCTGGCCACCAAAGCTACGGAATCAGCCACATCCAGCAGCTGCGCGGGTTTTGTGGTTTCTACAGCTTCGTCGATGGCGGGCTGAAAACCGCTCAGATAAATAACCGCATCAGCGTTTGCCATGGTGTCAATATCTGCAGCAGAGAGTTCCGTATCGTGAGCCTCCCCGCTGGGGGTGAGGTTAATAACCTCGGCGGTTTCACCACTAATTTGTTCGGCGAGATAGGCCAGCGGATAGAAGCTGGCGACAATGGTATTGTCGGCGGCAGCGCTATCAGAAGCGGTACCGTTTTCGACATTACCGCAGGCGGACAGGGACAGGGCGGTGGCGCCGATGAGCGCCATGAATGCTGTGATTTGTTTCTTCATACACTCGACTTTATTGAGAACGATTATCATTGTCAATTTAGTGTCGGTTCAGGATCGCTATTGCTCCGCGTTCAGCTAGCTCATCTATAACCCGCTCATCGGTGGTATTCTCACCCAGCAGATTCGGTTTCCCCAGACCGTGATAATCAGAGCCGCCGAATGGTCGCAGCCCCAGACGAGCAGCCACCTCCGATAGTTCGGCTCTGGTCTGCGCACCATGCTCACGGTGGCTGATTTCCAGACCAAACAGTCCGGAATCCGCTAACTCAGCCAGCTGCTCCTCACTGAGAAAACGCCGGTTTCTGCCTGCCGAACGAGGGTGGGCCAGAACCGGAACTCCACCGGCGTTCACAACCTGTTGAACCATCTCTAACGGGGTTGGCGGCACCCAGGGGACATAGTATTTGCTGTCACGCCCTAAAATACGGTCGAAAACTTCACTGCGATTAGCGAAGTAACCCTTTGCTACCAAAGCATCTGCCAGGTGGGGACGCCCAATCGCCGCCCCCTCGGTTACCTGCTCCAACACGTCAGCGTAACTGACGGCATAGTCCTCTCCTACCCGTCGAACCATTTCGCACATCCGTTCTTGACGCGCCTCATGCACCGCAGCAAAGGTTTGCTGCAACTGACCCGCTTCCCGATCCGGCAGGTATCCGAGCAGATGTACGGAGATACACTCCACCCTGCAAGAAATTTCAACCCCGCGAATCAGCAGCAATCCCACCCGTGTTGCAGCCTGGGCAGCCTCCTGCCAACCATCAAAAGTGTCGTGGTCGGTAATCGCAATACCGTCTAAGCCGACCACCCGAGCCTTTGCCACCAGCTCACCTGGAGTGTCTGTTCCATCAGAACACAAAGAGTGGGTGTGAGTGTCGATTCGAAGTGCCATAATTCAATTCTAGGTGCGACAATGAGGGTATGCAGACCAGATCTCGAACCCCTGGAAAACAGCAACGTAACGAGGATGATCGCACCCCTCGGGAGCGTTCAGTAGTCTTCAAAACTTTTATGACCAAGGGCTGGGCAGACACCCCGGTTCCCGGCATCACCCGCAGTGGTGCCGCTGACTGGTTGCCTGCTCGCTATGCTCGACTGGCCTCTCAATACCCCGGTCAGCGACTGGTAATCCCGGCAGGAAACCTCAAGACCCGGAATAACGACTGCGACTATCGTTTCCGTGCGCACTCGGCGTTCGCACATCTTACCGGACTGGGTGGCGAACGGGAACCGGATGCGGTTGTGGTTATCGACACCGACCGCGAGGGGTCAAGCGGTTCCGCCACCCTTTTTTTCACTCCCCGCGCCGGACATGAAACCAGCGAATACTATGAGGATGCCCGCTATGGTGAGTTTTGGGTGGGGCCGCGCCCGACACTGGCTGATATGCAATTATTGACCGGAATCAATAGCGCCGATATTGCGACACTAAGCGATGCCCTGCACGCACCACTCACTGGCACCGATACCGCCCCAGAGGCTTTTCAGCTGATTCGCGGCATTGACTCCGCAATCGATGAGCTGGTCGATGAAACCTGTGTTGAACTCGGTATTAACATTCCCGACAACGACCTGGATCGGGCGACTTCGGTGATGCGTATGACCAAAGATGCCTTTGAGATTGACCAGTTACAGACCGCAGTGGATGCGACCCGGCTGGGTTTTGAGCGCATCATTGCTGAGCTGCCGCGTGCAGCAGCCGCTGAAACCCGAGGTGAACGCATTGTTGAGGGGGCTTTTTTTACACAGGCTCGGGAGTCCGGTAACGGTCTGGGCTACGACACTATTGCGGCGAGCGGGAATCACGCTAACACGCTGCATTGGATCGATAATGACGGGCCGGTGCGCAGCGGCGACCTGATATTGGTGGATGCCGGGATGGAGGCAGAATCGCTTTACACCGCCGACATCACCCGTACCCTGCCGGTGAACGGGCATTTCAGCGAGATGCAGGCACGGGTTTATCAGGCAGTGCTGGATGCCTGCGAAGCGGGCTTAGCGGCGGCGAATCAGCCGGGCGCGCTGTTTCGGGATGTTCATGAAGCAGCGGTGAGAGTGCTGGTCGAAAACTTACACACCTGGGGACTGCTACCGGTCAGTGTCGAGGAGGCACTGGATCCGCAGCTGGGTGGCCATTATATGCGTTGGATGCCGCATGGCACTTCACATCACTTGGGTTTGGATGTGCATGATTGTGCGCGAGCGAAACGGGAGCTTTATCGCGATGGAAAGCTGACGCCGGGGATGTGTTTCACCATTGAACCCGGACTGTACTTTAAGGCTGATGACCTGTTGATTCCCCCGGAATATCGAGGTATCGGTGTACGTATCGAGGATGATGTCGTGATTGACCCGGACGGGTCATGCCGGCGCCTCTCGGAGGATATTCCGCGCACTATCGCTGAAGTTGAATCCTGGATTGCCCGGGTTCAACGACAAGAATAATCCCGTTACGGGCGAGACATATCGGCTTGTAGCGGGTCAACCTTCGGGGATCGCGTGAAAACCCAATACCCGAACCACAGAATCAAGAACAGCGGCAATCCGATATAGGAGGACAGCAGCGAGATGAAACCGGAGCGCCCCAGGAGCGCCTCGAAGTTTTGCCCGAGAATCACGAAAACACACATCGCCAGGGCAATCAGCGGACCTGCAGGGTAGAAAGATGCCTTGAAAGGCAGCTCATCCAAGGAATGACCCTGCGCCAGATAGGCTTTCCGGAATTTGAAATGTGACCATGCAATACCGACCCAGGTTATGAAACCAGCCAGCCCGGATGCGTTTATCAGCCAGGTGTATGCCTGCCCCTCTCCCAACAGTGAAGTCAGGAAAGCAAAGAAGCCGACAGCGGTGGTTGCCAGCAGCGCCAGCATCGGCACGCCACGGGAGTTGACGCGCGCGAAAATCTTTGGTGCCTGCCCGCTCTCAGCCAGTGAATAGAGCATACGGGTAGAAACATAGAGCCCCGAGTTACCGGCAGAAAGTACCGAGGTCAGGATAACCGCGTTCATTATTGCGGCAGCAAAACCTATACCGGCCCGCTCGAATACCAGCGTGAAAGGCGCCAGAGCGATTGTTGAATCCGGGTTCAGCAGCCGCTCATCAGTATAGGGGATCAGGAAGGCGATTACCGCGATCGCGAGGATGTAGAACAGCAGAATACGCCAGAACACCGAGCGGATAGCACGCGGAACATTCTTCTCCGGGTCTTCCGATTCACCGGCGGCAATACCGACCATTTCGGTGCCTTGAAAGGAAAACCCGGCAACCATAAACACTGCTAGGATACCCAGACCACCGTTTACGAATGGAGCCTCACCGACCGTCCAGTTCTTGAAACCGGGGCTCGGTCCGCCCATGACACCCAGAATCATCAACAAACCCACCGCCAGGAAGATGATTACGGTAACGACTTTGATGAGCGCGAACCAGAATTCACCTTCACCATAGCCACGCACTGAAAGCGCGTTTAGCAGGAACAATACTGCCAGAAACAGGGCTGACCAAATCCAGGCGGGCACATCAGGCAACCAGTATTTCATCACCAGAGCCGCCGCAACGAGTTCTGCAGCTACAGTAATAGACCAGTTGAACCAGTAGTTCCAACCCATCGCAAAACCGAACGAGGGAGACACAAAACGGCGTCCATATTCACCGAAAGAACCGGAAACCGGAATGTAGGCAGCCATTTCGCCGAGTGACTGCATCAAGAAAAAAACCATTGCGCCGATTACCACGTAGGCAAATAGGGCTCCACCCGGACCGGCTTCACTGATTGTTGCACCGGAGGCGACGAACAGCCCGGTGCCGATTGCGCCGCCGATGGCGATCATGTTCAGGTGTCGGGCACGAAGTTTACGCTGCAACTCCCCACTGGGTTTTTCTGCGATACTGGCGACTTCACTCATTATTTACCCCCATTGTTGGCAACGGATTCACTGATGGGATTCTATCGGCAACTGCTCGATGGTCACATAATCGTCCGGAAGAACTATCATCGACCTGTATAAAAGCAGATGGGGGCAGAACTCCTTTGCCCCATCCTAGCTTTTGCCTGCTTGCCGCTGCATTCAACCACGCATACGCAGAGGTTTGAAATCGCGGAGCGCCACTCCCTGATAAATCTGGCGCGGACGACCAATCCTGGTAGTCGGATCCTGCACCATCTCGATGTATTGCGAAATGTATCCCGGCAGCCGTCCCAGCGCGAACAGCGGTGTGAACATCTTCGTCGGGAAACCCATCGCCGAGTAAATCAGACCGGTATAGAAATCCACGTTCGGGTAGAGTTTACGTTCGATAAAGTACTCGTCGTTGAGCGCGTAGTGCTCCAGCTCCATTGCAATCTCAAGCCGCTCATCGGATTTACCGAGCCGATCGAGCACATCGTGAGCTATGGAACGGACAACTGCGGCGCGCGGGTCATAGGACTTGTAGACACGGTGACCAAAGCCCATCAACCGGATACCAGCGGTCTTGTTCTTCACCTTATTGACAAACTCGGCAACGCTCATTCCGGAATCACGAATCTCGCCGAGCATCCGCAGCGAGGCCTCGTTGGCGCCGCCGTGGAGCGGACCGGAGAGCGCCCCCAGACCGGAGGAAACCGAGGCGTACATGGTTGCCTGGCTGGAGCCGACCAGGCGCACCGTCGAGGTGGAGCAGTTCTGTTCATGGTCGGCGTGCAGAATCAGCAGCGTCTCCAAAGCTCGCACAATCGCCGGGTCGATATCATAGGACTCGTAGGGCATCGAGAAAGTCATGCGCAGGAAGTCCTCCACATAGCTGCGCCGGTTATCCGGGTAGAGCAGCGGCAGACCGGCGGCACGCTTTGCGATATAGGAAATCATGGTGGGCATCTTGCCCAGCAGGTTGATCGCCTGCGCGCGCATCTGCTCGGGGTCGGTAACATTCTTTACGGTATCCTCGTAATAGGTTGCCATACCGGCGATACCGCCCTGAAGAATCGCCATCGGGTGACCGTCAGCGGGGAAAGCGGTAAAGAACGCCTTGAAGTTTTCGTGCAGCAGTCGGTTATCTTTGACTTCGCGCACGAAACGTTCCAGTTCACCGGCTGTGGGCAGTTCACCCCATATCAGCAGATAGGCGACCTCCAGGAAAGATGCCTTTTCTGCGAGCTGCTCGATCGGGTATCCACGGTAGCGCAGGATGCCTTTCTCACCGTCAATAAAGGTGATATTCGAGGTACAGGATGCCGTGGTGGTGAACCCGGGATCGACAGCATCCAAACCGGTGCTGGAACGCAGTTTCGTAATATCTAGACCCTCATCACCAACGGATGACTTCACCCGTTTGAGGACGAGTTCCTGACCGTCAACCTTCAGGATGCCGTCACCCTCGTTAACCTCAACTTTCGGGGCAGCTTTCCTCGCTGCGGTTTTCTTTGTTGCAGATGCAGTTTTAGCAGCCATATTCCCTCACTTAAAAATCGAAGTAGTTAAATCGGACGCACTAAAAAGTGACCTAGGTAACATTCTAGCCTAGAAATGCAAAAAAATGCTAAAGATAAAGCGACGCGCAGGTCAAACTCAGCCCTTTGGAAGTGCCGCCACCATTTCATCATCATAGTCCTGGGGACCTAGGCCAGATGCGCCACCCGGTGAACCTATCTGAGAGAAGAAATCACGATTAGCGCGAGCAAAATCAGACCATTGTTCAGGCAGGTCATCCTCATAGAAAATCGCCTCAACTGGGCAGACCGGCTCGCAAGCACCACAGTCCACACACTCATCGGGGTGGATATAGAGGGTACGTTCTCCCTCATAGATACAATCCACCGGACATTCGTCCACACAGGCGCGGTCTTTGGTATCCACACAGGGCATCGCAATAATGTATGCCATCATTTCTCCTTTTGTTTCAAGGCCGTCTCGGGCCAATCCGTTTTAGTGTCTTTTCTTTGCCCCTGAAAAGAAAGCATTAAGAGTATCCATATCAGTTTCGGTCACCGGATTTTCAGGCTGGGTGGCCTGCTGAGGTTCAACGTAGTCCGACTTCTGCAGCTCACTTGGGTCGGAATCCACTACCGGCTGCTGCCCGGTATCGTCAGCGGTGAGATCATCCAATTCGGGGTCAGGGGCGTTTTCCGCCGGGAACTCTACCGGGGGTATCTCACCGGTGCTCAACTCGTCTTCCGACCCTGGTGCCTGGAAATGTTCCTCAGCTGGTTGGGGCTGAGAAACCGGATTCGACAGGTGCGAAAAAATGCTGGTACGCATTGGATAGGTATCGGCCTGCGGTTCGTCTTGTTGTTCTGCCGTTTCTGAGTGCTCAGGCTCCAGAGCGCTTTCAGATTCTTGTTGCACCGTCGTTTCTGAAATCGGCTCTGCGGACTGTTCAGCTGAGACAATCGGCTCAGCTGTTTCATCCGGGGTCTCCTGGGTGGTATCTTCAATCGAGTAGAAAGACCCCCGTTCGGGTTGCGATAAAGCCTCCTGAGGTTCCTCCTGATACTCAAATATCGGAGCGTTGAAAGCCGCTGTATCGTCTGCTGTCTGCTCAGCCCGGTGTTCAAGTTGCACTTCGGGCAATAATTTGACCGGCTGCGGGGGTTCAGGCTGTTCAACTGGAGCTAATGCGACACTCGGTTCAGCGAGCTCAATAGGCGAAACCGGTCGGTGAATGATTTGAGCATCAGTTTGGGCAGCGACACGGGCCGCCTTTTCTTCGGGCGAGAGACGAACCCCGAAACGCGGCTGCTCATCGGGTCGCGAACCAAACTCGCTGGCTTTCCCGTCAGCGGGAGCCACCCCCTCGGGTCCAACAATTTGGGGAGCAGCCGGAATGTCGGGTGCCTCCTTACCACCTTTACCGCGCTGTTGTCGCGGATCCGAACCGGCGAGAATCCGCTCAGCTTCACTGTAGTCCCCGATAGTAACGACCCGATAGGTGCGCGCCGCAACATTCCGAATACTGACATATCCGCTGCGTGAAGAAGAGGTGACGAAAACCAGTAACCTGAAAATAATCATTAGCAGGCTGAAGAACGCGACCGAAATCACCAGCAAGAGCACGGAGGGAATATTCGTGAAAATAAAAGTGGAGATGAGTCCAATCAGCAGCCCGAACCACACACCGGAAAGCAGTGCAGATCCGATTACACGCCACACGGATAGCGCCCCGGTCACCTGCTCGACCAGCGTTAAATCATCGCCCACAATAGCCAGTTGATGAGCCGGATACTTCCCGGCAATCAGCTTGTTCACTGCGGCTTCCGCAGCCGCGTAGCTGTTAAAACTGCCGAGGGTTCTGCCACGTGGGATCTCAACATCGTAATGGTTTTCACGCATATTCCTATTGTGTCACAGTCCCGCCCTCCTCTCAGCTCTCACTGGCGACCCCCAGACACCCCGCTAGAATGGTAGCCATGACTGAATTGACAAAAGAACAGGTTACGGAAGCCCTCGAAAAAGTTATTGACCCGGAAATCGGTCGGCCAATCAGCGAGCTCAACATGATTGGTGAAATCGAGATCACCGACACTGAATTGCGTGTCCAGATCCTGCTCACCATTGCCGGCTGTCCAATGCGCGGCGATATAGAAGCCCAGGCACGTCGAGCATTGAACGAGGTAAAGGGTGAGCGAGAACTGGTACTGACAATGACCCCGATGACCGATGAGCAGCGCAGCGAACTACGAGAGAAACTCTCCGGACCGACCCGCGAAAACCCCTTTACCAAACCCGGGTCACTGACCCGCATATATGCGATAACTTCCGGTAAAGGCGGGGTGGGCAAGTCTTCGATAACCACAAACCTGGCTGCCGCTATGGCTGCCCAGGGACTCAAGGTTGGGGTGCTGGATGCCGATATTTACGGTTTTTCAATACCGAGGATGCTGGGTGTGGAAAACGCCCCCACAATTATTGACGGGATGATTGTTCCGCCACTGGCTCACGGAGTAAAAGTCATCTCCATCGGTATGTTTGTGCCTGAGGGGGAGCCTGTCGTGTGGCGTGGCCCGATGCTGCATCGGGCGTTACAGCAGTTCCTGACGGATGTTCATTGGGGAGATCTCGATGCTCTGCTGCTCGATCTGCCACCGGGAACCGGGGATGTCGCAATCTCGCTTGCGGGGCTGCTACCGGACTCTGAAATCATAGTAGTGACCACCCCGCAGGTGGCAGCGGCGGAGGTAGCTGGACGTGCCGGCGCTATCGCCGCACAAACGCATCAGCGAGTGCTCGGAGTTATCGAAAACATGTCCTATCTGCCCGGACCGGATGGCACTCGTGTTGAACTCTTCGGTTCCGGTGGTGGCGAGCAGGTATCCAATGAACTCAGCGAACTACTGGGATATCAGGTTCCGCTGCTCGGCATGGTGCCGATTGATATTGCGCTTCGACAGGGAGCCGATAGCGGTCAACCGGCAGCCACAGCCAGCGGGGATTCCGAGTCCGGCAGAACACTCACCGAGATTGCCCAACAGCTCGCGAAACGCGCTCGCGGTTTAGCGGGGCGCCAACTCGGCGTGCAACCCCTGTGAGTGCCGCGCGTAGGTGCATATAGAGCCGATACTACTTGTTAAAATGGCTCATATTAGTGAAGGAGCCGTTATGGATAAAGCTGTTTCCTGGAACTGGGCCGAACAGATGGTTACCGAAGATGAAGTGACCGGTAGGGCTCGTGAACGCGGTGAAGAACTCGGATCCCATCCGCTCTCCCCCGCAACCGGTGCGGCGCTACGGATGCTGAGTGCTTCTCTCGGGGCGCGCGCCGTGCTTGAAATAGGCACCGGCACAGGGGTTTCCGGTCTGTGGCTGCTAGCCGGTATGCCAGCCGATGGGGTACTCACCACGATTGAGTCTGAAGCGGAATACGCGCAGGCGGCACGGACTGCTTTCCGGGAGGCCAAACTTACTGGAGGTCGGACACGTGTCATAAACGATCGGGCACTCGACGTGCTGCCCAGAATGGCTACCGGAGCCTATGACCTGGTGGTTTGTGATGGAGATCCGGCAGAGACTACAGCCTATCTGGCACAGGCAAGGCGAGTTCTGCGTCCCGGAGGTGCGATAGCGGTTGTTCATGCGCTATTGGCAGACCAGGTTTCAGATCCGGCACGCCGCGACCCGGAAACAGTGGCAATGCGTCAGGCGATTATTGAACTCTACTCGGATGAAAACCTGCTGGTAACTACACTCACCTGCGGAGACGGTCTGGCTGTAGTCAACCCGCTGTAGCGCAGGCGCAATAGAGTTCAAAACATCAAACTGGCCAGTGCTCGGCGAGCACGCTTCACGGCATCATCATCAGCGGCAATTTGGAACAAGTCAAGCAGCCTGGCGCGATAGCGATCCTGCTCACCATCATTGCGAGCCACCGCGTCGAGTAGCACCTCAAAAGCCGCACCCTCATTACCGTTATTCATAAACTGATCCGCTATTACCAGCGGATTGGTTTGTGGCATAGCGAAATTGGCTATCGCGTCAGCATCCGAACAGGTTTCTTGATTAACGCCACATTCCTGTGTCTTCTGCTCGATATCCAGGCGTTGCTGAAAACGAACCTGGGCGAGCAACTGCCGATATTTTCCAGGATTGTTTCGCTCGGCTTTTTCCACAATCTCGACTGCCTTGAAATAGTTTCCAGATTCGATCTGTTCCCCAGCCTGCTGCTCAACCTCGTCAACCGGTTCAGCAATCGGCTCGCCACTATTGAGCGTTCCGGTGACTCCACGTTCAGCCGCGACCTTCAGCACCTCGTCGAGAACCTGTTTCACCTGTGCTTTCGGCAGCGCTCCTGTAAAAAGCTGGAGGGGTGCCCCACCGATGAGTGCAGCAACGGTCGGAATGGATTGTGCCCTGAAAACCTGAGCCAACATTTGGTTGTCATCCACATTGACTTTAGCCAGAAGCATCCTGCCGGCGTATTCACCGACCAAATTTTCGAGTACCGGCCCTAACTGCCGACAGGGAGCACACCAGGGTGCCCATAAATCGACTATTACTGGAACTGTTTTAGACGTCTGGACGACCTGTTCGAATCCCGCCTCATCAACGTTTATAACCAGGGACGCTACCGGCTCGGCAGCAGCGGTTTGAGCGGCTTGAGCAGGAGCCTTACTCAAATCAACCGCACCAGTTTCATCAGCCATTAAACTCACTTCTCTTTCGCAGCTATTGTGAAAAAACTGTCAGGACTTACTTGCCGAGGTGATTATTCGTTCACCGGCTACCGCTTGGGCTTTCGAATCCCCACCCGCCTCGGGGATGACGATTGCGACAGTCACGGTACTCTTCCAGGTCGCAGACCCGCTAAATTTGCCGCCGTCACCGAGAAGCGGGGCGAGCTGAGCCAGTGTGATCGGTCGGGTCGTGGAGGCGGCCTTTACCGTGACAGTGTAATTGAAAGAACCTATAGCCAAAACCGAGCCTTTTACCAGCTCAATCGCGATCGTGTCATCGAGCGGTTTTAGCTCTGCGCTAACCTCACCGTTGTCTCCGATATCTGTGCGGAGTTTCGACAGCTCATCGCGAATCTGTTTCATCAACTCATCTTCGGTGAACTTGGCGGCATCGGCGTGCTTGGAATCCATAACCACACCACCCCAGGAGACGACCGCGTCCTTTGGCGCGAGAATCCTGGAGCCGACCCTGGTGACATCAACTATCGGGGAACCCTTTTCGACTACAGCGGTTGCCGGAACATTGGCTCCTGGGAAAACCCCCGCCCAAGAGTCCAAACGATAGGGTGCAGCTGCCTCGGACTGCCGCACCACCAGCAGATAGGGAACCTGATTACCCTCCGTTTTTGTAAAGGCGACAATCGCCCGTGGCCAGTCCAGAGAGGAGGTGACAGTCACGGATTGCATCTCTTGCGGGAATGTCGTCAGCTTGAACCCGCTGTCCTTTGCTGCCTGCGTATACTCCCCGGTACGCATCGCTAAAGCCGCCCCGGAAACTCGCGTTTTCAAAGCATCAGCTTTCCGGGATTTATCGGCGTTTGCCAAGGTTTGTGCAACCTCAGTCAAAACCTGGTCAACCTGCGCTGAATTCAAGGCAGGATAGGGGGTTTCTTTAACCTGCGGAACCTCGGCAACTGTCTGCCCCGAACAGGCTGAGAGCCCCCCGACAGAGAGTACGGTAACCGTGCCCACCAGCAGTCCACGAACAATTTTTCTTCTCACATTATTCATCGGAGGTACCATTCCGTTCCCTACTGAAAAGCCCCTCTTTGCGCATCCATTCTCCGGTGAAATCTTCAAGTTTGAACTCTCCATCGTCACTTTCGTTGACACTGGGGGTCACCTGCGGGGCAGGCTGCGCCTCAGACCTCTGATTCGGAGCTGCGGAATCCAGTTCGGCGCGCAGCAGCTTCTCGATGTCGCTCAAACCGGGCGACTCTGTTTCTTGCCGCTGCGGAACATCGAAATCGGTTGCGGCAGGCGAGTCGGTATCTGTGGTATTGCCTGTCTGCTCTCCGGAATGGGCATCGTTGGTTGCCTCCGTCTCCGAGACGGTATCCGGTATCGACGCTGTCTTCGCTGTCGGAATATCGGGGGTCGAACTAGCGGAGCTTTCTTCCTCACCGTCATCAGGAACAGCCGTTTTTGGTCGTTCCTTTACTGTCGGCATCAAACCGGTCGGATACTCGACACCGTCTACTTCAATGGTTGCCATCCCCTGCTTACGGGCCTCCCGCAGCACCTTTCGGCTCGGGAGCGCGCCAACAGCTGTGTCCACCTCAGCGGGAGCTTCAGCAGCTGGTTTCACAACCGGCATCAATCCGGTTTGGAACTCTACACCGTCAACAACGAGCACATTCTCACCCCGGTTACGGGCCTCCCGTAGGGAGCGCCGTGATGGCACCTCTCCAGTTATCGGGGCTGCCTGGCTCGGATCGACTTCAGGTATTGTTTCGGGCATCTCTTCGCGGGAGCGTTCAACAGCTCGTTTCACGAAGAAAACCGCGAGAGCCGCGATAGCCAGCAGGATCGCTAAAACCAACAGTACCGGGAACCAAGGGTTCGAGCGGGGCACACTCCAACGCAGCGTCAGCGACACCGAACCGGATTCGGAATAGGCGACCACCGAATAGTCACTGTCCTGTACCGGAATCTTCAGGGTAGCGGAACCGGAGCCGCTCTCCTGCATTAGCCACATATCAGATTGCGGATTACGGGGCAGAACCTCGGTGCCCTCTTTCACCTTAGGAGCGGTCTTTACATCGCCCTTTAGGGTTTCGATATCGCTCAAACCAGTGATTTCTGTATAGGAGCCGCTCGCTGCCCAGGCTCTCGCATCTGTGGGACGAGCCAGCATCACAGATACGTTTCCGCTGCCAATCGCCGAGGCGGTGATCTCGGAATCGTACAGACCGAGAACCCCGTGGCGAGTAATACTCACCTGTTGGCGGGTCTGCTGATCCTGGGAGGCAACTATCTGGCTTCCGGGGTGCCACCAGGTTACAGCACCGATAGCCAGCACCAACATCACCAACGCCAGTGCCGCGAGAATCACGGCAACCAGGTTCTTTTTTATAAAACTCGACACGGAATCTACCCCCAGCATTATTAAGCTCTCCTTTGATTGTAAAGGTTGTGGACTGATTGATTCCATCTCGGCGTGCCTTTTTGTGTTTGAAGTGGTTCATTAGTTATCAAAACTTGGAATAATAGTCCCTGAAAAGGTACGGTTGAAGAGTATGCCGCGGTACGCGGAGCAATCGCACGAGCAAACCACTCAAGAGAGGAATCGCTGTGGAAGAGCAGACTGATTTTCCGATAGTTATGCGCGGTTATGACCGCGTCCAAGTTGATTTGGAACTCCAAACGTTGAATAACCAGCTCAGTGAGTTGCAGCAAAAACTCAAGAGCGTTGATCAGCGCAACGCTGACCTCAGCGAACAGCTCGCTGATTCTCAAAAGCAGCTACGCAGTGTTGAGCGCGGCTCCTACACCGGTATTGGTGCGCGTATCGAACAGCTGCTGCGTACAGCAGAGGAACAGTCCACGGCGGTTTTGAACAAGGCAACCGCCGAGGCAGACGCACTTATGGAGAAAACTCGGCAAAACACTCAGTCGATGACGCAGCGCGCCGAAGCCGAAGCTGCCTCTCTAATTTCGGAGGCTCGCCGGGAGGCTGAAGAGCGTACCTCCACCGCCTCTACCGAGGCTGAGACGGTACTCACCAACGCCCAGCACCGTGCCGACGAGTTGGTTGCTGCCGCCGAGCGTGAGGCTTCCGCCCTGCGCGCAGAAACAAACACTCAGGTATCTGATCTGCGCGCCACCACTGACCGGGAGACCGAGCTGCAGCGCGCCCAGGCTGAAAAAGACTATGTTGAGATGCGCGTCAACGCTGAACAGGAGACAGCCCAGTTGCGTAACGACGCTGCCGCTGAAGCCCAGGCACTCCGGGAATCCTCGCTGGCTGAAGCCACGAAGACCCGAGAGACAGCTCAGGCTACTGCCGCTCAGCTACTCAATGATGCCCGCGCTGAATCTGAGAGGCTGCTCAAGGAGGCGCGCTTGGAAGCGGAAGCGGTGAAGAACGAAATCGCACAGATGCGTCAAGAAGCAGAAACCGAGATTGCTGCCGCTCGCGCCGCCGCCCGTGAGGCAGACGCTCAGGCTCACGAACAGTCCCGCTCAGAAACTACCGCTATGGTTGCCGCCGCTAAGGCGCAGGTTGCGGATGCCGAGAAGCACCTCGGTGAGACCCTGCAGCGTGCCGAGCGGTTGCTCACCGACACCGATGCTGTCGTTCGTCGCCGCCAAGAGGATGCTCGCCGCACTGCAGAGGCGACGATTGCGGCAGCCGAAACCGAAGCGGAGCAGACCCGCGAAGCAGCTCGCCTGGAGGCAGCTTCCGAACGTGCTGCCGCGCAACGTACCGTTGAGAAGCTGGAGCGGCAACGCGAATCCATCGCCGCATATCTGGAAGAGATGCGTGGACTGTTGGGTACCGAAACCGTGACTTCTTTGGAGGGGCTCACCCCGATGAAGGCGCTGCCGAGTCCGGCTGCAGCACCGGTCGCGGATATCCCACCGGCACCTGCCGCTCCCACACCCGTCGAACCGATTGTTCCGAGCGAGGAATCTGCAGCTACCGACCTGTTCAGCGAAGACGAATAGGTCGCGAACCCCAAAAACAAACGGGGGGCGGAGCCTAATGGCTCCGCCCCCCGTTTTTAGGTAAAACTCGATCTCAAAGCTGGGTGTAGACCCTCAATATTGCGCGGGCAACTCTGCCGGGAGTTTCTATCGGCAGCAGGTGTCCTCCCTCATCGACACTCTCCACCTCCACACCCAAAGCATCAGCCATTTCCTGAGCTGATTGAGTATCAATAATCCGATCCTGACTGCCACGCATAACTGTAGCCGCAACATCAGCATCGGTTAAAACGTCCAGACGATCCGGTCGAGCAGCCATAGCGCGCTGTGCCCAGGCGAGCGCCTCCCCGCTCGGCTGGTGTACCCAGTCAGTCAACATTTCGAGCATTTCTGGATGCTGCTGGGCGGTCTGTTCGGAAACCATACTCGGTAAATCAGCTGCAGGATCGAGGCGCCCAACCATGGCCTGAACCGATAGCTCCACCCGTTGAGCACGTTTTTCGGCACTATCGGCACGCGCAGAAGTCCCTAATAATACTATTCCACGAACCAGTTTCGGGTGCCGCTGCAGCATGGCCAAAGCGGTGTAGCCGCCCATAGAACAGCCACACACCAGCGCCGTTGATGCGCCTCGGGAGATAACTGCCTGGGCAACCAGGTCGGAGTAAACTTCGAGCGAAGGGGAATCCAATACTGCTGGTGAATCACCGAAACCCGGGGGATCAATTGAAATAATCGGCACGCCCTCTATTCGACGTGCTACGCCTTCCCACATTCGGTGGTCAAAAGGATAGGCAGGTAAAAGCACCACAGCCGGGTGACCGGGAGCCAATGTGATATCTTTCGTATGGATCGCAATGTCCACCCGATAACCTCCTCGTCTCGACTGAAACTAGCTTATCAGCTGTTCACCAGCTCACCTTTTCGATACACCTCAATAGGATTCAAATTGGGGTCGGTAACAATCAGATCGCCTCGTTTGCCGACAACCAAGCCACCGAGACTCTCATCACCGATAATACGGGCCCCGCTGACCGAAGCACAATAAACCGCATCAACCATCGGGATACCGGCTGCGGTCACGATTTTGATTTGATCGAGCAGATGCGAGGTGCCCCCCGCTATATTGCCGCCCTCAACCAGGGTAGCTACCCCATCTGCGACCTTTACCGCTTGCACACCCAACACATAGTCGCCATCTGCCAGTCCGGCCGCCGCCATAGCATCGGTTACAAGAGCGATATTTTCCCTGCCGAGCAGGTCATATACTCCCCGAACCATATCCGGGGCAACATGCACACCGTCACCAATTAGCTCTACCATTACTCCTCCGGAAACCGAATCATCGAGAATTTCCATAATCGGACCGGGGTCGCGGTGATGCATCGGTGCCATCCCGTTAAACAGATGGGTTATTGTAGCCCGAGGGCAGCGCGGATTAGGTGTGTGAGCCAGCATCTCCCGAGTCTCGCGGAGAGTCTCACGCATATGTTTAGCATCCGTATCGGTATGACCGAAACTGGGCAGCGCGCCATTGCTCAACAGCGTGTCCACTACACCCCCAGAACCATTCACGTATGGTTTTTCAGGGGCGATGGTCATAGTCACCGCATATCCGCGAGAAGCAATAATCAATTCCCTAGTGAGAGCCGGATTCGGTGCTTGAATATGTTCGGCACTTTGTGCTCCACGGTGATTATAGGCAACGAAAGGCCCCTCGAAATGAATACCTTCCAATTCCCCACTGACACAGACTTCAGCTAGCAACTCGGCCCTCTCCCTTAACACCATAGGAGAATCGGTCACCAGCGAAGCCACCATAGCAGTCGTGCCGTGACGACGATGCTCCTTGATAGCGGTCAATACCTGCTCACGTGTCTCGGCATTCGGGAAAGATTCACCACCGCCGCCGTGACAGTGAACATCAACCAGACCGGGCAGAATATAGCGGTCATCGGTGGGTGCTGAAGCTGCCAATACCTCATCGCCGTAACCGGCATCCGCAGCTTCAATAGACTCCCCTATCCAGGCGATAACTCCGCCATCGAGAACCACAACTCCATCGTCAATAATCGTATTCGGGGTGACGACACGCCCTCTAAATGTTTTCACAGTCATAACACCAATTATCTCCTAAGCTGTAGGCTATTTCAGGTTATTTACACGGATTAGCGCCGTATCAGATTCGGCTCCGTGATTCGTCAAAAAAGCCGAGAGTCCGGGTCGTCAAGACCGCGCATCGCATCATAGTCAAGCACCAGGCATTCGATACCTCGATCCTCGGCGAGGGTACGTGCCTGCGGTTTGATTACTTGAGCCGCGAATATCCCTCGAATATCACTGAGCAGCGGATCCCTACCAAGCAGCTCCAAATACCTGGTGAGCTGCTCAACACCATCAATCTCGCCGCGTCGCTTAACCTCGATTATCACGTGGTGCCGCTCGGGGTCAAGCACCATCAGATCAACCGGGCCGATCGGTGTTGGATACTCTCTGCGCACCAGTTCATATCCGCTACCTAGAATCTGGGGAACCTGCTGGGCGAGCAGCTCTTGGAGGTGGGACTCAACCCCATCCTTTGCCAGCCCCGGATCCACCCCGAGCTCCATTTCATAATCGTGACCTATCTCAAAAAGGCGTATCACCAGGGTATCTGTACTTTTAACTGACCGAACAGTCCAAATTGCCTGCACGCCATCGGCAACTTGGGACTCCTCGGGTTCATCCTCGGTGAGTGTGCAAGGCGGCATCATCCAGTTCAGGGGTTTATAGGATCCCCCGTCAGAATGTAGCAGCACAGAACCGTCTGCTTTTACCATAATCAGGCGCCAAGCCGGCGCCAGATGAGCATCTAACCTGCCGGAATAATCAACCTCGCAGCGGGCAAAAACCACACGCATTACTCTTTAGCGTCCTCTCGAATAAAGCACGATTACGCTAGCGGATGCGGCGGCAGCGCCTCCACCCACGCAACCAGCGCGGAATGATTAGCTTCCGGCAGGAACAGCTCGAAATCACCGTCAGGATAGCTCACCGGCAACGCCAACCACCGTTCACCACTATCGACTATGCGTTCCCGACCGTGCCCAAATTCAATACGGGAACGCTGCCAGCGGTGATTCGGGCTGAGACGTGACGAATACAGGGAATACCAAAGCAGCTCGGTGTTCTGATAGCGTGCAAAACCGCGTTTCCAGCGCTGCCCCGGTATCCGCACAGAGCAGATAAAAAAGGTTGTGAAACGCAGCACCCATAACAGCCGTATGAAATAGGTTAGCACAACCAACGCCACCACCAGCGCAAGCAGCGCCAGCACCCAGGGAAGAACCGAAGCGAAAATCAACGGCACTCCCCCAGCATGGTCAGTCCAAAACCACATTCACCAGGTCGGTGTCAACTGAGATAAAACCGTTCTCCACATCGAAACTAATCCTGTCACCGGAACTGGGAGCAATCTCCACTGTTCCGGATTGCAGGGCAGCGAGCAGCGGCTGCCGACCGGGCAGCACGCCAACGGAGCCTGACATGGAGGGAGCCGAGATGTAACTCGCCTCACCCTCCCAGAGAACTTCGCGGTGGTTGACCACCATCACCTGCAACGATGCCATGATCTATCAGGATTCCTTCTGCAGCTTAGCCCAGTTGCTCTCAAGATCCTCAATGCCACCGATATTAAAGAACGCCTGCTCCGGAATGTGATCGTACTTTCCTTCACAGATACGTTTGAAAGCTTCAACGGTCTCCTCCAGTGGCACGGTCGAACCGGGAACACCGGTGAACTTCTCGGCCATATAGGTGTTTTGCGACAGGAACTGTTCGATACGGCGAGCCCGAGCGACAGTAACCTTGTCCTCTTCGGAAAGCTCGTCTACACCCAGAATCGCTATGATATCCTGCAGTTCCTTATTCTTTTGCAGAATCGACTTCACCCAGGTTGCAACCTGATAGTGTTCCTCACCGACATATTCGGGGGCGAGAATACGGGAAGTAGATGCCAGGGGATCCACCGCCGGGTACAGACCCCGGGAAGCAATGTCACGAGAAAGCTCGGTAGTTGCATCCAGGTGGGCGAACGTTGTCGCCGGTGCCGGGTCAGTATAGTCATCGGCCGGCACGTAAATCGCCTGTAGCGAAGTGATCGAGTGACCACCAGCGGAGGTGATACGCTCCTGCAAAATACCCATCTCGTCAGCCAGGTTCGGCTGGTAACCCACCGCTGAAGGCATACGGCCCAGCAGTGTGGAAACCTCAGAACCGGCCTGGGTGAAACGGAAAATGTTGTCGATGAACAAAAGCACGTCCTGATTCTGCACATCACGGAAATACTCCGCCATGGTCAGACCGGTCAGCGCGATACGCAGACGGGTCCCCGGCGGTTCATCCATCTGACCGAAAACCAGTGCGGTCTTGTCGAACACACCGGCCTCTTCCATCTCATGAATCAGGTCGTTACCCTCACGAGTACGTTCACCAACACCGGCAAACACCGACACGCCACCATGATCCTGGGCGACACGCTGAATCATCTCCTGGATCAGAACTGTCTTTCCCACCCCGGCACCACCGAAGAGACCGATCTTTCCGCCCTGAACGTAGGGGGTCAAAAGGTCAATAACCTTGATACCGGTTTCGAACATTTGGGTCTTGGACTCCAGTTGGTCGAAAGTCGGGGGCTGACGGTGAATAGGCCAGCGCTCCTTGATTTCGAGTTCCTCACCATTTTTCAGGTTCAAGCACTCACCAATCACGTTGAACACGTGCCCCTTTGTGACATCACCAACCGGAACCGAAATCGGCGAGCCGGTATCACGAACCTCCTGGCCACGCACCAGACCATCAGTAGGCTTCAGCGCGGTACAACGCACCAAATTATCTCCCAGGTACTGGGCGACCTCCAGAGTAAGGATGGATTCGGCGGTGCCATCGGCAGTAGCCGCAATCGTGGTCTCCAGCGCGTTATACATATCGGGCATCCGATCTGCCGGGAACTCGACATCCACAATCGAGCCGGTGACTCGGGCAACCCGCCCTTTCGAGAACTCTTTCTCTTTATCTGCCATTTTCCTATTCCTTTATTCCTAATTGCTGGCCAGTGCGTCAGCGCCGGACACGATTTCTGTGATTTCGGTTGTGATTTCGGCCTGCCGAGCGGAGTTCGCGAGGCGGGTGTATTTACCAATCAATTCCTGGGCATTGTCATTGGCGGTGTGCATAGCCCGCTGCCGGTTAGCCAGCTCCGAAGCCGCTGACTGTAGCAGGGCGTTGCGAATACGACTCTTGACATACATGGGCAGCAGCATCGCCAACACCTCATCAGCGGAGGGCTCGAAGTCATACAGTGGCAGCACATTCCCGGAATCGGTATTCGTGAAATTATCGGAGAAGTGCAGCTCCTGCGCCTCGGTCTCGTCCACCACTTTCATCGGCAAGATTTTGCGAATCTCGGGTGTCTGGCGAACCATATTGTGGAAACGCGTAAACACGATATGAAGCTCGTCCACACCACCCTCATCAGCGGGTGCCAAGAAGTGCTCCAGCAGGGTCTGGGCAATATCATCTGCGGTATCCGGATCGGGTGAATCAGAATGCCCCATCCATTCTTTTTCCACCTCAACACCACGGAAATGATAGTAGCTTTGTGCCCGACGACCGGAAGTAAAAAGCATCGGTTCTTTACCGCGTTCACGCAGTTCCTCGATGTGATTGTCGGTGGCACGCAGAATCGTTGCGCTATAGGCACCGGCCATGCCGCGATCAGAAGTGACGGCCAACACCGCCACTCGATTCGTGTCACTACGTTCCTTTAACATCGGGTGCTCCATATTGGAGTGCATCGCCACTGCGGCGACCGCCTTTGTCAAAGCAACATCGAAGGGGTTTGCGAAAGAAGCCTGTTCGCGTGCTTTCGCAATACGCGAAGCCGCGATGAGCTCCATCGCCCGAAACACCTTTGCCAGTGTCTCGGTTGACCTGATTCGCTGTTTATAAACGCGTTGCTGTCCGCCCACTTAGCTAGCCTCGCTTACCCCGGTGGATCTCTTCTTCGGTTCTGTCTGCCTCAACCTCTGCCTCGGGTTCGGCAACATCGACTCCGAGCACACCCTCACCCGAGAGGAAACGGTTGCGGAACTCGCCGATGGCTTTCTCCAGTACGGCAACCCGTTCATCATTCCATTCACCATCAGCGGCAAGCTGGTCGGTGATATCGGTGTTGTTGTGCAGATACTCTAACCAGCCACTCTCAAAACGGTGCACATCGGAAACCGGCACGTCATCGAGATAACCGTTGGTGCCAGCCCAGATTGAGCAGACCTGATCGGGCATTGAATACGGAGTGGACTGCGGTTGCTTCAGCAGCTCCATCAGACGCTCACCTCGGTTAAGCTGGCGTTTCGTGGTCGCATCCAGATCGGAGGCAAACATCGCGAACGCCGCCATCGAACGGTACTGCGCCAGGGTAATCTTCAGCGTTCCCGATACTTTCTTCATTGCCTTTACCTGGGCGTCACCGCCGACACGAGACACCGAGATACCGACATCAACTGCCGGACGCTGGTTGGCATTGAACAGATCAGACTGCAGGAATATCTGCCCATCGGTGATTGAGATTACGTTCGTCGGAATATAGGCCGAAACGTCATTAGCTTTCGTTTCGATAATCGGCAAACCGGTCATGGAGCCGCCACCAAGCTCCTCAGAAAGTTTCGCGCAGCGCTCCAGCAACCGGGAATGCAAGTAGAAAACGTCACCGGGATAGGCCTCACGCCCCGGCGGGCGACGCAGCAGCAAGGAAACCGCACGATATGCCTCCGCCTGTTTCGAAAGGTCATCGAAAACAATCAGGACATGCTTACCCTGGTACATCCAGTGCTGACCGATAGCGGAACCGGTATAGGGAGCCAGGTACTTGAAACCGGCGGGGTCAGAAGCCGGAGATGCAATGATGGTCGTGTATTCCATCGCTCCGGAAGCCTCCAGAGCACCACGAACCGAGGCAATAGTTGACCCCTTCTGACCGACAGCCACATAGATACAGCGAACCTGCTTTGCGGGGTCTCCGGACTCCCAATTCTCGCGCTGGTTCATAATCGCATCCAAAGCGATAGCGGTCTTTCCGGTTTGGCGGTCACCAATAATGAGCTGCCGCTGACCACGACCGATCGGAATCATAGAGTCAATAGCTTTCAAGCCGGTCATCAGCGGCTCGTTCACAGATTTACGCATCATCACGCCGGGAGCTTGGAGCTCCAGGGCGCGGCGCCCCTCCAAGTTTTGAATCTCACCGAGACCATCAAGGGGTTTGCCCATCGGATCAACAACACGACCGAGATAGCCGTCGCCAACCGGCACGGAAAGCACGTCACCGGTACGACGCACCTCCTGCCCCTCCTCGATACCGGAGAAATCCCCGAGCACGATACAACCCAGCTCCCGGGTATCCAGGTTCATCGCCAGTCCGAGAGTGCCGTCAGCGAACTTGACCAGCTCGTTGGCCATCACGCCGGGCAACCCCTCAACATGGGCTATACCATCGGCGGCCTGAACCACGTAACCGATTTCCTCCTCGGTTGAGCGGGTCGGCTCGTAGGACTCTACGAATCCACTCAGCGCATCCCGGATCTGATCCGGCGCGATTGCTAATTCAGCCATATTTCCTATTCCTCTTTTATTTCCGCTGCTTGCCGGTTATCCGGCCAGATACTGTTTCACCTGCGCCATTTGGGTGGCGATGGTGCCATCAAAGTTGTCGGATCCCAACGAGACTCGCATCCCGCCAACCAGTTCCGGATCGATAGCGACCGAAACCGCAATCGGGGTTCCGTATTTGTTTTCGAGTGCCTGCTTCAAACGCTCCAACTGCTGCTCGCTGGGTTCGACAGCGGCACGCACCAGAGCTAAACGCCGCCCACCGGCTTCGGTAATCTGCGTTCCCAGTTCCCGCAGTCGAATACGTACGGGACGATCATCAGCATCAGCCACTGCCCGCTTGAGCAGCACCATGGCGCAATCGGAAATTTTCCCCTGGAAAACCCGATCCACCAGAGAGTCCCGTACAGCCTGCGATGCTCCGTTGACATCCTCCAGGGCGATACGCAAATCGCGCTGTTCGGAGAGCAGCTCATGGACGCCGAACATCTCTTCACGCAGCTGGTCAAGCTCTGAGGCTAAACGCGCCTGTGAGATAACCGCATCCACACCTACAATAATGACAGCCTCAATCAAATCCGCCGGATGCGACCAACGCTGCTGGGCAAAAACTCGAAGTACATCTGAAATCACGGTATAGGGCTGGTCTGCGGTCAACCTATCTGCCAGTTTCTCGCGATCGGAGATGGAACGCCCCGGATCGGTTAATAGATCAGCCGCCCGTGCTGTGGCATCCAAAGAATCAGAAAGCGCGAAGAAACGTTTCGCAATCTCCAGACCCCTGTCAGCGAACTTCGATTCCTGCTCCGCCCAGGCTGACCTGCCTGCGGAGAGTGCTGCTGCAGATGATGCTTGCATCAGTTCTCACTGGCACCTTTCCCGCCGGCACCGGCCTCCGACAGCTCCACACTCTCCAAGAAACGGTCTATTACCCGCGCGGACAGTTCCGTGTCTTTGAGCTGCTCGCCAACGATCTTTTCAGCCAATTCGGTTGCGAGCATACCGACGTCGGCACGCAGCGAAATCTCTGCTGCCTGGCGTTCCGCCTCGATTTGTCGCTGCGCATTGGCGATAATCCTATCCGCCTCGACCTGAGCTTTCTCCTTCGCTGCCGCAATGGTCTGCTTCGCCTGTCCGGAGGCTTCCTCGCGAATTTTCGCTGCGGTCTGCTGAGCTTCAGCTATTTCGCGTTCCGCACGCGAAGAAGCATCAGCCACCTGGGTCTTCGCTTCTTCTGCCATTGCCAGTCCGCTCTCGATACGCGATTGGCGCTCATCGAGAATCTGGTTCAGCTTCGGCAACGCGAACTTCACCACTACAACGGCGATAATCGCGACACAGATAGCCGACCAGATGATCTCTGAAACCTCAGGGATCAACAGGCTGTGCTGCTTTTCCTCCGCGGCGGCTAGTACTATGTTCCCCATCGATTCACAACCCGCAAATCTTTACTGGAACAGGAAGCCGGTAACGATAGCGATCAGCGCCAGCGCCTCGGTAAGCGCCGCACCAATGAACATATTGGTGGTGAGGGTGCCGCGCATTTCCGGCTGACGAGCCATCGCCTCCTGGGTATGACCGAAAATCAGGCCGATACCAATACCGGGGCCGATAGCGGCCAGACCGTAACCGATAGCTCCAGCCGAGCCTGAAAGTGCATCCGCGGCGGCCGGGACGATGGTTGCGAGAGAACCTATCATTTCTTTTTCCTTTTCTCTAGTTGTTCCCAAATATCCTTTGAGAAGATTCGGGTGTCAGTGTGAATGCACCGACAGGTTGATATAGACGGTGGTCAAAATCGCGAAAATATAGGCCTGCAGGCAGGCAATGAAAACCTCGAAGCAAATCATCACCAGTGCCGACGCGAAAGTGAGCACCCCGAAAGCCTTAAAAGCCGTATCCGCGTAGATCAGTAGGAAGTTCGTTGAGATAAAGCACAGCGCCAGTAGCATATGCCCCGAAACCATATTTGCTAAAAGTCGGATAACCAGTGTGAACGGTCGCAGAATAAAGGTCGAAATGAACTCCAGCGGGGTGAGCAGGATATAGGCGGGCTTCGGCACTCCCGGCGGGAAAAGTGCGTCCTTCAGGAAAGCCATACCGCGATACTTGAAACCGGAACCCACAAACACCACCCAGGAAATCGCGGCCAACACTATCGGTACCGCTACCTGTGCGGAACCTGCAATGTTCAACCCCGGAACTATACCGGTCAGGTTGAAGAACAAAACCATCAGGAAAATCGTGGTGATCAGCGGAGCGTACTTGCGTCCCAGCTTCGGACCGAGTACCTCCTCAGCGATATTTTTCTGGGCAAAGCCCAGAATAAACTCGACCACCAGCTGCCCCTTACTGGGAACTACTTTCGAGCGGGCGGCAAAAAAGCCCAGAAGCAACACGAGAACAATCAAAGCAATGAGCTGCACCATGTTGATACGGTTCAGACCCTCAAGAATTGTTCCATCCAGGAACGGGAACGAAGGTGGGAAGAACTCGTCAATCGTTGGAGGCTCGAATTGCTTGGAGGCAGCAGTAACGATAGTCGTATCCAACAAAGCAGTCAGCACCGGCGCCTACCTCCGTGTCGCATCGTGGTAACGGGGAGATTTCCTCACCAATCCAGGATACTTCAGATACCGGATCGGCATGGGCGAAAACCTATATAACAAAAATATCACGATATCGAGCTATTTTTCGAATCCATCATCCGAGACAATAGGGGCTCCAATGGCGAGCCTGGCAGACCAAAGAGTCCAGGTCTCAACCCCCACCATGATCAAAATCTGCGCCAACAGGGTAACCACCAGCATTCGGGGTTCCACGGCGAGACTGCCTTTCGCCAGGGTCAATGCCAAAATGAGCGCCAGTAACTTAATCAGATAAGACCCCATCATAATCGCCATCAAATAGTCACTATGGAACACGGCAAAACGATTAGCCAAAGCCGTCACCAGTAACAACACGCCGCTTATTCCGGTTGCGAGGCCGGCGGCTACCAGCCAGGTTTTCCCCAGAAAAAAGCCGACAAGTAGCGAGCTAAACGAAATGATCACCCAGGCCAATACCATGACACGAACCGTGTGACCCCAGGCATCACTGATGCTTTTCGAGCGCATGTCCCCTCCTGCGTAAACCCGGAAGCGCAATCACGGTAATCAGAACTGAAACCACAATAGCCACCAAAAAACCAATGAGAACCTCGAATGCCGGGAGCGCAATCAAGGCGACCGCCGGGAGCGCAAAAGCCGCTGCCCACAGATACATTATCAGCACAGCTCGTGAATGCGAATGCCCCAAAGCCAGGAGACGGTGATGCAGATGCATACGGTCAGGATGGAACGGGGACTCCCCGGCAAGCAAACGACGCGACACCGCCATTATCGTATCCAACAACGGCAACAGCAGCACCGCCAGTGGCAGCAAAATAGGTAACAAAGCAGGCAAAATTTGTGATCTACCCAAAAGTTCCGGATTAATCTGACCGGTCACAGTGATAAAGGCAACCGCAGTCAGATAGCCCAGCAGCATCGACCCGGAATCTCCCATGAAGATACTGGCAGGATGAAAATTGAAAACCAAAAAGCCCGCACAGATACCAACCATTATCGCCATTTCAAGAGCCGCGAGCGAGGCATAACTTTGCGAGTTCGACAGTCGAATAAGCAGGTAGGAATAGAGAAAGAACGCCAAACCGCCAATGCCGACGGTTCCGGCCGCCAGACCGTCGAGACCGTCAACAAAATTTACGGCGTTGATAGCAACCACCGTTACCAGTACGGTCAAGATAATACCTAAACGCACTGAACCGACCGTCATGCCGAAAACTGGAACAGACACCATTTGCACACCACCCCAGGTCACGGAACCGGCAATCAGCATCTGACCGGCGAGCTTTGCCCACCAATCCAACTCCCAGAGGTCATCTATGACACCTAGCAGGCAAATCGCTACTCCACCAATCAGGATAGTCCAACCCTGGGGGTCAACAAAAAGTCTGCTCAGATAGGACGTTGATGAAGCAAAAACAATCGCAACTGCGAAACCTAGAAGCATAGCCACCCCGCCCAGCCTGGGTATCGGCCGGGTGTGAACATCACGAGTCCGCACCGGAGTTAAGGCACCGAATACCAGGGCGGCTCGGCGCACAATCGGAACGAAAAGTACCGTGACCGCCAACGCCAGAAGCGCAAGGAGCATATAGGTTCTCAAGAGTTCTCCTCCAACTGCACCACCCGAGCTACCTGTGAAGCAGAAAGGGCGCCCTGACGCAAAATTTTGGGGTAGCGATCGACACAGCTGACGATTGTTGAAGGCACCGGACCTGGGGTAGAGCCACCGTCGATATAGACCGACACCGTATCCCCAAAATAGTCCATGGCGCGTTTACAGTCGGTAGCCGGATCTTTACCGTGAAGATTAGCTGAGGTCACCGCCAGCGGTCCGAGAGCCGACAGCAGCTGCAAAGCCAGGTCATTGTCGGGTTGCCGGAGCGCCACGGTAGTACCGGTAGGGGTATCCTTGCCGCTTGGCCAAGGCAGCTTTGCCGAGGTCTCAATAACCAGGGTCAGCGGGCCTGGCCAGAAATACTCCGCGAGTGAGAGCGCAAATTCCGGTAGCCTTCCAAAGCTAACCTCAGCACTGTTCAAGTCAGCGACCAGCACGGGAGGAGGTTGGAGCAACTCTCTATGTTTTGCACCCAGTAGCGAGGCAACCCCACCGGGGGTCAGGGCTGAAGCAATACCGTAAACCGTGTCGGTGGGCAGCACAAGCAACCCGTTATTGTCGAGTGTCTCCCGAAGCTGTTCGATGTTTGCAGACAGCGATTCAGCCGTTATCAGCATCGGATTGTAACCTCTCTGGGAGTCAATGAGCGCAAGGTCAGAAGTGCAGCACCAGCCGAGAGCAGCGAAGTAGAAAAGAGTAGGGTATAGAGCGAGTCTGTGAGCTCCTCGCCGGTATCAGCCAACTCCTTCGTTTTTTCGCTGTCAGCTATCGGGTTCGAAACCGGTGCTTTTTCCTGCGATTTCATCGTATTCGCTGTAGGCGTGGCACTGGGTTTCTCCGATTTTGGTGGTTGTTTTACAACCTGATTCGGCACCGGGGTGGGCATGGGGGTGGCGGGAGCCTCCGTATAGGTGTATTTTGCGGCTGCTACCTGAGGTAGAGGCAGAGTAAAAAGCGCAGTAGCTAAACCGAAAAGCACAGCCAACACAATCAGCTCTATCGCTGCGGCGTGTTTAGCTGCTGTGCTCAATGCCCCTCCTGACCCGTGTGCTTAATGCAAATGATACACGCTGAAAACTGCCTAGTTAATGGCTCGCAACGCGCGTGGCTTCGCATTCAAATCCGAAAGCGTTTCAAAGGCGGGAAAACCCAGTCTCGCTGCGGCAGCCGATACTGCCTCAGCCTGCGTTTCATCGTGCTCCATATAGAGGTATCCACCGGCAGCGAGTAATCCGGACGCCACCTGCAACACCGCGAGCGGAATCTCGGTGCCGCCGCCATCTCCACCCCAGAGAGCGACCGTCGGATCTGCTGCGACCTCGGGGGAAACTGCTGTGCCCGGCGGAACATAGGGAGGATTACTTATCACCAGTTGAGCTGCCGCCAAATCGGTCAGGTGCCGATCAGTGGGGTCGGTAACATCTGCCAGGCGGCAGTCATAATTGGGGATTTTCAGGCGCTCAGCCTGCCTAAGCGCAAAACTCACGGCATGATGGTCTATATCAAAACCTATAACCTGGGTATTCGGAAAATCACGAGCCAGCGACAGTCCGATAGCGCCGGAACCAGAACACAGGTCATAGATATATTTCGGTGCTATCCCAGCCTTTTTCAGGTCAGTAGTCGCGGTCTCAGTGAGCCATTCGGTTTCCGGTCGGACAATGAAAATGCCGGGCTCCGCATCTAGTCGAAGACCACGAAAAAACATTCGGCCGGTGATGTGCTGCAGCGGTTCGCGACCGATCCGGCGGTTCACCATCTGTTCGTATTCGCTGAGCTCCTCGGCGCTCATCTGCATCGGAACTTGAAAGAGAGAGTCTGCGCCATAGAGAGCACAAATCAGTTCCTCGGCATCAACTTTCGGGGAGTTCACGCCGGCTGCCTCTAACTCGTCTTTTGCCCAGCAACGCACCCGTCCGAGCAGCGCCGGTGCAGCATATCCGCTGGAGTGGAAAAAAGCGCTCAAAGCTGAGCCAATCTGTGTTCCTCATCCATTCGAATCGCCGAATCAATGACCGGCTGCAGGTCACCTCCCAAAACCTGATCGAGGTTGTAAGCCTTGTATCCGGTTCGGTGGTCAGCAATCCGGTTTTCCGGAAAATTATAGGTTCGGATACGTTCGGAACGGTCAACGGTACGTACCTGGGAGTGGCGAGCCTCGGCAGCTTCGGCTTCACGTTTGGCTTGCTGGTCGGCTTTCAGTCGGGCACGCAGCACCCGCATCGCGGCCTCACGGTTTTGAATCTGGGATTTCTGATCCTGCATGGAAACCGTGATTCCCGTGGGCAGGTGGGTGATTCGCACCGCCGAGTCGGTGGTATTAACGCTCTGTCCACCCGGGCCGGAGGAACGAAAAACGTCAATACGCAGGTCATTTTGGTTAATTTCTATCTCGTCTTCGGTTTCAACCTCGGGAAATACCAGCACGCCGGCTGCAGAAGTGTGGATACGCCCCTGCGATTCGGTAACTGGAACACGCTGCACTCGATGCACACCGCCCTCGTATTTGAGCTGTGCCCAAACCCCGTCCTCGGGAGCCGGATTACCACGCGCCTTTATCGAAATCTGGGCGTCCTTTACCCCGCCAAGGTCGGACATATTGGCGCTCAACACCTCAAACTTCCAGCCCTTTGATTCGGAAAAATGTTGGTACATGTGCATCAGGTCAGCGGCAAAAAGCGCGGATTCTTCCCCTCCGGCACCGGCTTTTACCTCCATGATCACATCGGATGCGTCATCTGGGTCACGGGGGGCTAACACCTTTTTCAGGTTCTCTCCAGCCTGCTCGATGCGCTCCCGCAGGGCGGGCAACTCGGCGGCGAAATCGGGGTCATCAGCAGCCAACTCGGTTGCGGCATCAAGGTCCGAATCGGCATCCTGCCAAACCTTATAGGCGTCAGCCACCCGGTTCAACTCCGCTAGACGCCGCCCGGCGGCACGCGACTTTGCCTGGTCTGTCAAAACCTCCTCACTGGCCATGGACTCGGCCACCTGGCGCCGCTCCGCCATCAGAGAATCCAGCAACTCGGTATTGAAATCCATTTCACGCTCCCCTATTTCCGGTACCCATGTATAGCAAGAGGCGCCGACAACCTAAACTTGGGTGCCGACGCCTCTGCGGTAAAGCTATTTGTTTTTTTGACGCTTGCCGTAGCGAGCCTCGAAGCGAGCGACACGTCCACCGCTGTCCAGAATCTTTTGTTTGCCGGTATAGAACGGGTGGCAAGCGGAACAGACATCAACGCGCATAACGCCGCTGGTCATCGTAGATCGAGTTTCAAACTCGTTCCCGCAGGTGCATGTAACCTTGGTGGGTACATATTCGGGGTGAATTCCCTGTTTCATTTTTTCCTCCATCTCGGCCGCCGGGTCCGCTGGCATCTGACCTTTGGTGAACCGGAACCGGATATAGATTATTGCAGGTTTAGATTGTTTTGTCATCTGTGTAGCTACCTGTAGCGTGTTCGTGAGCGGCTATTGGTATTGCTGGGAACAATATGTGAGGCAACTCAAAGTTTTCGATAAGACAGATTTATGTTTTCTCACTAGAATCATTTTTAGTAATCATTTCGCGAAGTGGAGAGATACGTGTCCAATACTCGCAAAGCAGTTATTTCGATTGTAGCTATACTGGTCACCCTGGTCGTTGCTGCCGGCGCCTATATAGGTTACTTCGCAGGTGGGAAGCACGCCCTACCCGGCAGTAAAGTAGGCGCGGTAAAGGTAACCGGTATGACCCGACCGCAAATACAAGCCCAGCTGGAAAAAGCCGTGAAGAACTCAAAGGTAGATATTTCCGGCAAAGATGTACAGGCAAGCAAGGCTTCACTGGCGGATATGGGGATGAAGATAGATGCCGTAGCAGTATCGAAACAGGTTCTCGAAGCCAATAGCGACTGGACGAAGTACATTACCGCCCCGTTCGTTGGCAACCAGGTCAAGGTTCCGGTCGAGACAGACAACGAAAAGCTCTATAAATACACTCAAATGCTCACTGGAAACAGCTCAAAAACCAAAGCCCCAATTGAACCGAGTATCATCACCCAAGACGGTGTTTTCGTCACCAAGCCGGGAGTGGAGGGCAGAGGAGTTTCCCCAAAGAAACTCCAGACAGCAGCACAGAACCTGGTGGACACTCAAAAAAGCGTGAAGCTCACCGCGGTAATTGAAAACACGAAGCCAATGCTGTCAGAAAGCGACTTAGCCGATTATGCCGAAACAGCAAATAAGCTGATAAAACCGGAAATCAAACTGCAGGTAGGCAAAGATACCCTCACGGTTCCAGCATCCGCTAAAGCAGCATGGGTTGATTTGAGCGGCGACTCCCCGAAGCTGGATGACAAGAAAGTGACCGAATACGTCAAAAAGGCTGGCGAACCGCTAGTAGTTGAACCTGTTACCGGTGTCAAATACGTAAACTCGAAAGGTGCAGTAACGCTCGTTAAAACAGAGGCGGTTCCAGCTATAGAGGTCATTAACACCGATGAGATAACACAATCAATATGTAAAAACATTCATTCCGGAGTGAACACTCACGAGACCTTTGAAACAAAAACTGCTGAAGAACAGTGGGAGATTAAGCGGGTTGCAGAAGGAGCAGAAAACCTGGCCTACCCGGCAGTAGAAGGTGAAAAGTGGATTGATGTTAATCTAACCTCAAAGACTATGACTGCCTATGTTGGCGCAGATGCGGTCAGAGGACCAATCCACATTATCCCCGGTTACACCGCTGCAAACAGCCCCTGGGGCGCCGACACTACAACCATCGAGGGTGTAAACGAAATATACCTCAAGTATCCTTCACAAACTATGCAAGGTCTTAACCCTGATGGAACCAAGTACAAGACTCCCGGTGTTCCGTCTGTAATGTACTTTAACGGAAGCTACGCAATTCACGGCGCCTGGTGGTGGACTGATGCACAGTACGCCGCTGGCGCAGGCGGCTCACACGGGTGCGTAAACACTCCGGTAGCTGAAGCAAAGTGGTTTTACGACTGGGCACCTATAGGAACAACAGTTGTAACACACAAATGATTTAAGAGTAGTGTTTGTTGAAGGTCAAATATCCTCGTGGCTGCCTACGTGGTGAACACGAATGGAGTTTGTGTGACCGGCGCGCCCCAGCGGTAACCCGCCCACGTAAACAGCAACATCACCTTCGCTGACAAGACCTCTGCGCAAGAGTTGATCCTCCGCAGAGTGAATCAGCGGATACATCCGATCCCCGGTCAGTTCCACCATATAGGCACTGATCCCCCAGGCTAGCGCTAACTGTCGTCTCGTCTCTTCGCGATAGCAAAAGGCCAGTAGCGGAATTGTGGGACGCAGCCGCGCCAGCTGCCGAGCGGTAGCGCCAGAATCGGTAAACGCCGCCACATATTTCGCACCGGTCTTTTGCCCAATCAGGAGACCATGGCGAGCAATAATGGACTCCCAGTCCAACTCACTGTCCTTGATCTTGGCGAAATGCTTCGTTCCGTGTTCCTCAGCAGCCTCGATAATACGAGCCATGGTTTCGACTGTCTGAACCGGATATTCACCCACTGCCGTCTCCCCGGAGAGCATAACCGCAGAAGCTCCGTCCCAAACAGCATTCGCGCAGTCGGAGGCCTCTGCTCTGGTGGGACGGGCATTGTGAATCATTGATTCCAGCACCTGCGTGGCAACAATAACCGGTTTCGCCTGTGAACGAGCCATTTCTATAGCCTGCTTTTGCACGGTCGGCACATCTTCCAATGGCATCTCGACCCCCAGGTCACCACGAGCCACCATTATCCCATCAAATGCCTGGACTATCTCTTCCAGGTGCTCAACTGCCTGCGGTTTTTCTATTTTCGCGAGCACTGGGAGACGTCGCCCCACCTCATCCATAACCGCGTGAACCGCGTCAATATCCGCGGGTTTTCGAACAAATGACAGTGCGATGAAATCTACCTCTTGGGTGAGCGCCCAACGCAGATCCTCGGTATCTTTTTCAGTGAGTGCCGGCACCGAAACAGCCGCACCCGGCAGATTGAGTCCTTTATGGTCAGAAACCACGCCACCAACCACAACTTCGGTAACCACATCGGTTGCGTTTACTGCCTTTACTCGCAACACGATGTTGCCGTCATCGAGCAGAAGCGTGTCGCCTATGCTGCAATCCCCAGGTAAACCGGTATAGGTTGTAGATACGATCTCTGAAGTTCCGGGAACGTCCCGAGTTGTGACGATAAAAGTCTGACCGCTATCGAGGTAGACGGCTCCCTCGGTAAAAGTACCGAGACGTATTTTGGGGCCTTGAAGGTCAACGAGAATCGCCACCGGCAGTTCAAACTCGGATGCGACCCGCCGCACCCGGGATATTTCCTCGGCGTGTTCCGTTTGGGTGCCGTGGGAACGATTGATGCGAACCACATTCATACCGGCTCTAATCAGGGAACGAATCTGGTCCTCAGTACTGCTGGCTGGACCCAGCGTGCAAACAATTTTTGATCGTCTCATACATTCAGACTATCCAATATGGCTTCGTTACGCCGCCAGCCCATAGCTGTTGGACGGATACACCAAAAACAACTAGCGGATCAGTGCTGGCAGCCGGGACACCAATAGAGTTTCCGACCGGCCAGCATCCGCATTTTGACAGTACCGCCACAGCGCACACACAGCTCACCGGCACGACCATACACATAGTGTTTAAGTGCCACACCTCCGATAACTTCACCCTCGGAGGTACGCATATTGCCCTCGCGATATCCGCGCTCCAACATCACGGTTATTTCGCCCCACAGTGCAGTGAGGCGAACTTCGGAAACAATAGTACGCATAGGTGAAATTCCAGCACGAAACAGACATTCGGCTCGATACACGTTACCGATGCCGGATGCCACAGACTGTTCCATGAGCAGGACCGCTATCGGACGGGAACGTTTACGTATGGCAGCGATAAAAGCTGAAGTCCCATCTCCCGGTGCCAGCGGATCGACACCTAAACGTGACTTTAAGGCTCCATAAGCTTCCGAGTCGAGTACCTCACAGGCGGTTGGCCCTGACAGATCCGCAACCGTATGTTCAGTGAGTAGCCGTAACCGAACATTTGGTGCAGGCTCATCCGGTTTATAGGCAGTGTCTGGAGGAACGGGTTGATTACTCAGGGCACGCTCGTTCAGTTTTCCGGGAGCTGCTTGAAAGAGATCCAGGGCTGATTCAGGTTGTGGATGGGCGGCGGCAAAGGTCGGGCGCGGGGCACCGATAAAGGGCGGCCCTGTATAGTTTTCATCCCCAGCGAGACACCATGAACCATATATTCCCAGGTGAACATGCAAATATTCGGAACCGAAACGCAGAAAGAAGTGCTTGCCGTTAGCGATTGCTTCTTCGAGTATCCGACCGTTCAGATGTTTCGCACCCGCTCTGAACCTCCCCTGCGGGGAGCTGACCGTGAGGTTTTGACCGGCAAACCAGTGTTGCATTACTGCAGCTAACCGGTGCGTCAAGTGTCCTTCAGGCATTACCCACTCCCCCATTTCTGCTGTTTATAAGCCTACGATATAGGGCTGCGTGTCGGGCAGATAGGGCAAAGGTAGGTGGCTGGCGATAGTCTTAAAGGCATGAGCAAATATCGTCCACAAGATGACCTGTACCGCTACCTGAATGCCGATTGGCTGACCACCCACGAGATTCCAGCAGACCGGGCAAGCGATGGTATCTTTTATGAGTTGCGTGACCGCTCTGAGGAAGCCTGTAAAGAAATAATCGAAGCCGACATACCCGCCGGACCCGGACGCGGCCTTCTGGCTTCGCTATACAGCTCCTTTATGGACGCGGAGGCGATTGAGGAGCGAGGACTTCAGGATTTGGTTGCCGATTTCGCTCGTATTGATAAGGCTGTAGACGAGGGCGAATTAGCTGAAGTACTGGCCAGTTTGGAAGCTGAAGGCTGCGGTTCATGGCTGGATTTATATGTTTATCAGGATCCAAATGATGCCCAGCGTTATCGGCTATGGCTAGAGCAGGGCGGTCTGGGGTTGCCCGATGAAGCCTATTACCATGCCGAGGAATACGCCCCGATTCGGCGGCAGTACCTGGTGTTTCTGGAACGCCTTATTGAGGCTGCTGAACTCGATATTAGCGCCGCTGAAGTGATGGAACTGGAGACTTCTTTTGCCGCTGAACACTGGGACAATGTGCGTGCCCGGGATGCGCAAGCCCGGAATAATCCGCGCACCCTCAAACAGCTTCAAGCTGAAGCTCCAGATTGGGATTGGCTGCGCTATTTCACTGCTCTCGGTTTCGATACCCAGCTGCTCGACCAGATTATTGTGGCGATGCCGGATACGATTGCCGCACAGGCTCAAATCTTTACTTCTGCCGCTCCTCGGATTCAACGAGAGTGGATAAAAATCCAGTTGATAGGGACCTTTTCGAGTGTCCTGCCTGAGCGTTTCGTGCAAATCTATTTCGATTTCTATTCCACAGTGCTGGCTGGAATCACCGAGATGAAGCCCCGCTGGAAACGCGGTGTCGCCCAGGTGGAGCACAACCTGGGCGAGCTTCTGGGACAGGCCTATGTTGACAAGTATTTCCCACCCTCCACCCGTGAAGCTGCAAACGAACTGGTGGATGCGCTTCTGGATGCCTATCGTGACTCAATAGCGAGCCTGGAATGGATGGGACCTGAGACCCGCCGCGCCGCACAGGAAAAACTAGACAGGTTCCTGCCAAAAATTGGCTATCCAAGTCGCTGGAAAAACCTGCCGATTGATTTCGCTAAGGAAGCGCCAATAATCGAAAAAATCCGAGCCTGTATCGGTGCCGAGATGGCTGATGCGGTAGCAAAACTGGGGCGCGAAGCAGATCGCAGCGAATGGCTGATGACCCCGCAAACCGTGAATGCTTACTATAACCCGGCAGCAAATGAAATAGTGTTTCCGGCAGCGATACTCCAGCCCCCTTTCTTTGACCCCGAACGCAGTGATGCCGAAAACTTTGGGGCGATCGGCGCGGTTATCGGTCACGAAATCGGTCACGGTTTCGATGACCAGGGTTCACACTACGACGGTGACGGGAACCTCAATGAATGGTGGAGCGCTTCTGACCGTGCCGAGTTTGAACGCCGCACCCGCGGTCTGATTGAACAGTACAACGCCTATTCCCCGGAGGGCACCGATGCGCATGTAAACGGCGAACTGACAATCGGTGAAAACATAGGTGACCTGGGCGGTCTAGAGGTGGCATATCTGGCTTGGCAGAAACGCTGCGCGGCGAAAGCCACCCCTAACCCGGGTGACGCCCGACAGTTCTTTGAATCCTGGGCCTATACCTGGCGAACCAAAGTGCGACCTCAGATGGCTGAACAGCTTTTGGCCATTGACCCGCATTCACCGGCAGAGTTTCGCTGTAACGGCGTGGTGCGAAATATCGACGCCTTCCATGAAACCTATGGGACCCAGCCAGGAGACGCACTGTACCTGGAAGAATCTGAACGCATCAAAATCTGGTAACAATTTTTTTAGCAGAGTCGAAACGAAAGAAGGACACCCATGCCCGGACAGAACCTGACACAAGCCGAAGCACACCAGCGTGCCGAAACAATCAGCACCGAAACCTACTCCGTAAAACTGGATTTGACAGGATCGGATAGCACTTTCCGCTCGGAGAGCCTGATTCGTTTTCGCGCCTCAGCAGACGCGACCTTTCTGGATCTGATTGCCGAGTCGGTGGAATCGGTAGAGCTTAACGGCTCTGAAATTGACTTCCAATATCAGGATTCACGAATAGAGATTAACGGGTTGCAGGCAGAAAATGAGCTGCGAGTAGTCGCTAACTGTCGCTATATGCACACCGGTGAGGGGCTGCATCGTTTCGTGGACCCGGTAGATGACGAAGCCTACGTGTACAGCCAATTCGAGGTTCCCGATGCCAGACGCGTCTACGCTAACTTTGAACAGCCAGATCTGAAAGCACGTTTTACTTTCACGGTTCGGGTGCCCGGCCACTGGACGGTGCTGTCAAATGCTGCGACCCCCGAAGCGAGCCGGAATCCTGACGGCAGCGCAACCTATCAATTCGGCGAGAGTGAAAAAATATCCACCTATATCACCGCGATTATTGCCGGCCCCCATTTCGGGGTACATGATCAATTGACCAGCTCTGATGGTCGCACTATCCCCCTGGGAGTCTACTGTCGCCAGTCCCTGGCGGAACACCTGGATGCCGATAGTATCCTCGACATCACACGCAAGGGATTCACTTACTACGAGAACCGCTACTCCAGACCCTATCCATTCAGCAAATACGATCAGGTTTTCGTGCCTGAATACAATGCCGGAGCCATGGAAAACGCCGGATGTATCACTTTCCGTGACGAATATATTTTCCGTTCTCGCCCAGTGGCGGCGCGTGTAGAGAGCCGCGCGAACACGATTCTGCACGAGTTGGCGCACATGTGGTTCGGCGATTTGGTCACCATGAAATGGTGGAACGACCTGTGGCTAAATGAATCATTTGCGGAAAATATGTCCTATTCGTGTCTGGCGGAAGGCACCCAGTATGCTGACGCCTGGACAGGTTTTAACTCGCGCAAGAACTGGGGTTTGCGTTCAGATCAGCTACCGACCACCCACCCGATTAAAGCAGAGATTACCGACCTGGCTGATGTGGAGGTAAATTTTGATGGAATCACCTATGCCAAGGGGGCGGCGGTACTGCGCCAATTGGTTGCCTGGGTGGGACGCGAAAACTTTGACCGCGGTTTGAACAGCTATTTCGCCGCCCACGAGTGGAGCAACGCCACCTTAGATGACCTGCTGGAAGAATTAGAGAAAGCCAGTGGCAGGAACCTGCGGGAATGGTCCAGAGTGTGGCTGGAAGAGGCCGGTATCACCCAGTTACAAGCAGAATCTACATTCACCGACGGTTTGAATGGTCGAGTCGTTGAGGCATTGCGAATTCACCAGAGCCTGCCGATGCCGGGGACTTCGCTGCGTCCGCAGCGTCTCACGGTGGGCGGTTACTCACTGAGCACAGATGGAGCGCATCTGGAGCGGATTTGGCGTCTCGAAACCGACATTGACGGTGAACTCAGCGAAGTCAGTGAGGCTGCGGGTCTGCCCTGGCCGGAACTGATTTTGATTAATGACGAGGATCTGGCGTACGCAAAACTGCGCTTTGATTCCGAGGATCTGGCTTTCATTAGCGAAAATATCGAGAAGTTCTCCGATTCGCTGCCGCGTGCAGTGCTGCTGTCCCAACTGTGGGATGCGGTGCGCGACGGCCAATTCCCAGCATCGGATTATATTCAGCTGGCGTTGCGCGCACTCACCACTGAGGAGCATTCCACGGTGGTACAGGCCACGCTAGCCCAGTTGCGTACAGCCCTGGCTATCTACCTGCCGGAGGGAATTCGTACCCAGGTTCGGAATGAAACTTCCACAGCGATTCGATCTCTCCTGGAATCTGCGAAACCTGGCAGCGATCGGCAGTTGCAGCTAGCCAAAACATTGAGCGCAATCAGTGAGGGAGCGGACACCACCTGGGTTGCCGGGTTCTTAAATCAACCGCCAGCAGGCTTGGAAATTGACACTGATTTACGTTGGGAAATCATTCAGGATTTGGCTGCCGCAGGTGAATACGGAGAACGCGAGATTGCTCAGGCAGCTCAGGAAGACGCTACTATGCGGGGAGCAGAACAGGCGGCGCAGGCTCGTGCCGCGCTCGACCCGGCGAATGCCTGGCAATCGGTACTATCGGACAAGAACCTGCCGAACGCCACAGCAGTCGCAATGATGGACGGTGTATCTGAAGGGCTGCGTCGTCGTCCCCAGCTGGGCGCGGGCATACTCAGCGAGTATTTCGGGGCGCTGCGGCGCATCTGGCAAGAGTGGACGCATCACATCGCGGAAGACATTGTTGTGGGGCTCTACCCGATCGAGCTGGTCGGATATCAGGATGTCGTAGGTCGTACCGAAACCTGGCTGATTGAGAACCAGGATGCCGATAAGGCGCTGCGTCGAGTTGTTATCGAGAATCTCGATAGTGCCCGGCGTGCCCTGCGCCAGCAGCAGCACTGAAGCCTAGATGTCCTGTGTCTTTCTCCCTGGCGTGGCGGCATTAAAGAACTTGATACCCCAATAGAACACCAGGAAATAGATCACAAAATAGGCTGCGGCCAGCGCTAATATGAGCAGTGGTCCGGTTGCCCCCCGGACGGAAAGCTGGGCAGAACGAGTAAAGTTCACCGCGAAGTCAATCAGGCCAGCAGAAAAAGCAAAACCGTCCCTGATGCCGAGACCGTTGACTACCGCGAAAGCGCTGCCGGTCAAGAACGCGTGTACCGCAAAAAGCGGCGGCGAGATATAGGCAAAAGCAAACTCGAGTGGCTCGGTGACCCCAACAAAGAACGAACCCAAAGCCCCGGAAAGCATTAGGGTGCCGGTAGTACGACGGTTTTGTCGCTCAGAGCGCAGATACATGGCCAGAGCAGCCCCCAGTAAACCCCCGAGCAGGATTGGATATAAACCCCCCAGATAGGTTCCCGGGACGAACCCTTCGGGAGCGAAAGACCCCTCCACTCCAGAAAAGAAACAGGGCATATCTCCCTGCAGTCGGACACCATCGGCGCTAACGCAACTGCCAAGAGTGAACCATGGAACCGTGTTCAACAGGTGATGTAAACCCAATGGCACCAACAATCGCTGAGCAGTTCCGAAAAGAAAACCAGACAATACAGTGTTGCCAGAATGCAGCAGCAAACCAGCCAACCACACGTTAATTATTCGGTCGATGACGGGGAAAACCGCGACCGCTAACGCCCCGAGAGCAGCTGACGCCAAAGCAGATACCACCGGCACGAAACGCGGCCCGGAAAAAAAGTCGATTCCGCTGGGGAACCGCACCCGGTGTCCTATCCGCCACAGCCAAGCACAGAGCCACCCGACAATCATGCCGCCGAGAATCCCATAATCAACCTGGGCATCCCCCGGGACGGCAGCTTCCATCGCAGGAGCCATATAGGTTATTACACCGGAGAAAACCAGATATCCGACTACGGCTGCCAGAGCCGTCATACCGGTTGCTTTGCGGGCGAAACCAATACATACTCCGACCGCGAAAAGCAGCGGCAGGTTTTCCATGACTGCACCACCGGCGGCAGCGAGAAAACCTGCAAAATCGCGAAGTACCGGGAGGTCACGTCCCAGACCTTCGGCCCCCAGCATATCCGGAGCACCGAGACGCACCAGCAGAGCCGCAATCGGGATCACAGATACCGGAAACATTAGCGAACGCGATAGCCGCTGCCCAAAAGCAAAAACACGACCCGGATTGGTTTCGCGGCTGCGCTCGGCAGCTACAGTTCCGCGCAGCTTCCAGCCTCGCCGTTTCGCCACCGCACCCCCAAAACTGAAACCGTGACACATATCACTCAAATATTAGTCTAGCGGAACGACACTGAGTGCTGAAAACTGCTGAACGGTGGGGGAACAATCCGTGTTCATGCTAAATTGAGTTCTGGGTCACAATTGTTTTGGAGGGCACAATGACGCAGGCCGCACAGCTTTTGGCAGGATTAGGAGGAGCCGACAATATCGATGACCTGGAGTCCTGTATCACCAGGCTGCGCCTGGAAGTGGCAGATCCGCAGCGCGTTGACGAGGACGCTTTGAGAGCTGCCGGCGCATTCGGTGTAGTGTGCATGGGACGCTCTGTTCAGGTGGTTGTAGGCCCGGTAGCTGACACGCTCGCTATGGATATTGAGGAGATGCGCTGATGCTGATCAGCTCCCCGGTTCCTGGGGTTGTGCGCACCCTGGACAATCTCGACGACCGCCCGTTTTCCGAAAAAATGCTGGGGGACGGCATGGCGGTGCTACCTGAAACAGATTCAGGTTTGTTGCCGGTAGTGGCTCCGTTAGCGGGAAACATAATCAAAATCATGCCGCACGCCTTCGTGATTGCGAATGTGAAAAACATTCTCGTTCATATCGGCATAGACACTGTTGGGCATCCGGAATTTTTTCAAATGCACGTGAACAACGGCGATATTGTGCGACTCGGCGAACCCGTTATCAGCGCAGATTTCACAGCTATCGAAGAGTCAGGAATTGACCCTACCGTAGTGGTATGCGCCCTCAACATCCCGCAGGTTGATGCGCTGGTCGAATCCGGTTCCAAAATATCGGTCGGGGACACACTATTTGAGTTCTGAAACCAAATAAAACGACCTCTACCGATCCGGGTGAATCTGTTTTTCCATGAGCTCCAAGAAAGCATTCGCCAGCGGCTGCTCAATTACATCCGCAGTATCTAACCGCTCCCCATTCACATCCGTCAGCGGCACCCTCCAGTTAGGGTATTCCTGGTCGGTTCCCGGCTGGTTTTGGGAACACCGCTCCCCGACCGCATCCGCCAGTGACAAACCAACCAACCGCGATGGTGAGGCACAAACCAGCCGGTAGAGACCAGCAACAGCAATATCGTCTGCGCTGCCTGCCTCCTGGAGGGCACCCGCCTGAGCTTGCGGCAAGGCTTCCAGCATCCCCCGGCGACGCAATTCTTCCAGAAGCAGGTCGCGATGGTGCTCCTCCCGCGCCATCTCCTCTGCAAACGGCTGTTTCAAAATCCCGAGGTCACGTGCTAATTTGACATTTTCTCCATGTAGGAGACCCCGGGAGGGAACCATATCGTGGGTGCCGACGCTAACCATCTGCTCGACACGGTAATCCTCGGGTGCAACCACCCGGTCGGAATCCACCTCGAACCATGCCACGCCGGTACCCATCACGCCACGTTCCTTTAGGTATTCACGCACCCACGGCTCAACGGTGCCGAGATCTTCGCCGATGAGCGCGATAGAGTGCCGGTATGCTTCCAGCAGCACCACTCCGACCAGCGACTCATAGTCATAACTGACATAGGTTCCCTCGGCGGCACTTTCAGCTGATTGTGGAATCCACCACAACCGGAAAAGCCCCATCACATGGTCGATACGTACACCACCACCGTTTTTACCTACAGCAGCCATAATGTCACGAATAGGTCGGTAGGCAGCCTCGGCGAGCCGGTCGGGACGGAAAGGCGGCTGGGACCAGTTCTGACCCAGCTGGTTATATCTGTCCGGGGGTGCGCCCACCGCAATATCGGTGGCAAAAAGTTCCGGGTTCATCCACACGTCCGCGCTGTATCGATGCACACCGACAGCCAGATCATGCATAATACCGATGCGCATACCCTGACCGACAGCAATCGCTTGAGCTTCTTTCAACTGCTGGGAGGCTATCCACTGAAGATACATATAGAAATCGATTTGCTGCTTATGTGTTTGAGCAAACTCTTCGCTTTCAGCCGAGTTTCGATCTCTGAACTGCTGTGGCAGCGGCAGCCCGTAGCGTTCGACCAAGGCAGACCAGAGGGCAAAATCTGCCAGGCCACCTCCGATATTTCTTTCTTTGAAAGTTCTGAATTGCTGTTCCCGATAGTAGCTTCGGGGCTGCCTGTAGACCTGCCGGAGAGCCTTTATTTTCGCACTCCATGATCGATTCCGGTCGATGTATTCGCCGCCGCTTTCAGCTTCCTCACGTAGGTGACGCCATTTCGCGTATTTGATTAGCGGACCGGCCTCCAATATCAGTTCCGGGCGAATAAGCTGCGGGTTCAAAAACTTGCGTGACATTGGCAAATACGGGGAGGGCGTTATTGGTGCCACCGGTTCCGGTGCGTGAAGTGGGTTGAGCAACAGGAAGTCGGCACCTCCACGACCGCTCCAAGTTACCAAGTCGTTGAGGTCACGCACGTCACCCATCCCCCAGGTTAGCCCAACGGAATAGAGCTGTACCGTCAGCCCCCAGCCTTGACCACCATACAGTTGGGGGGTCGGGAGCCGAGCTGGAGTAACCGCGAGTGTTGTTTCAGCCGTCTCGCCGTGCTCTCCTAGCAGGGCAACTATTCGATGCCACCCGAGCGGCAGTCCCGGAGGAATCTCAAAGAATGCCCGCCCTATGATATTGTCTCCAACCTGCCTAGGAGCAACAAAGTCATCGGTTTGTCGCAGCACCCGGGAACCACCATTTTCCAGTTCTATCTCGACGCTGACAGCCTCGCCGTCGGTTACATGAACCGGCAGAACATAGTTGTAGTCCTGACGCATCACCACGCAGGGCGGCAGGGCGCGCAACCAAATCAGATCCTCTTTGGTTTGAAGCGCGCTTTGCGGGTCATCAGTATCGACATCGAGGGAACGCAACACCGCTTCAAGGATGTGCGGAGCCACCTCATGCTCCACGCCGGTATAATCCCAATACCTGGTGGCCACACCGTATGCTTCCGCGAGAACCCGAAGCTGCTCATCAGCCATCAACATCTCCTTTAAAAGCGTTTCAGATGGATTATCGAAATCAGATTTCCACACTCTGAGCGGGCATTGCTCTCTCCACTGCAACCCCATTGGTCGCAGCGCGAATCTGCGACACTAGCTGATCGCCATCCTGCCAGGGTTGCAGATGAGTTATCAGGGTACGAGTCGGAGACGTATCACGCAGCACCTCGGCGGCGCGTTGGGGCACCAAATGTATTCCACGAACCGTTTCGCTTTCCGGGAAAGCACATTCCAGCAATGCCAAGTCAGCTCCCGCGAGCGCGACACGCAGCCCCGGACAGTCATCGGCGTCCCCGGAATAGGCCAGAGTCACTTCACCACCGTCAACTCCTGGCCCCACGATACGCAGCGCCACCGCCGGAATTGTGTGCCACACCGGTATCGCGGTGAGCTGCAGGTCTCCTACCTGGATCGCTTCCGTTTCACAGTCCGTATCGGGCTGCCACAATTGTGTTGCCACCTCAGGATATTCCGCTCCTGGGAACTCTCGGAAATCAAATTCGGTGACATAGGTTTCACCGTCTTCAGGGAACCCGTCGATACCGAAGAGGCGCTGCTGGATACCCGCCGGTCCGTAAAGCGGCAGTGGACCGCGATCTCGGTTTGGCCCCCATTTCCGATATACCTGTAGCGACCCGAGGTCGCCGCAGTGATCCACGTGCAGATGAGAGAAACACACGGCATCGAGATCGTCGAGATCCATGTATCGCAGTACCCTCCCGGCTGCTCCCGGACCGAGATCTAGCAAAATCGCGGTTGTGTTGGAACGTACCAGATAGCACGAGGCCGGGGATTCCGGGCCGGACATGGAGCCGGTACAGCCAATAATATCGAGACGCATCAGTCGATACCTGCCATGGATGGGCCGATAATCTGGCGAGCCAGGTGCATGAACGTGACTGAAGGCCCGGTTGCGGTAAAGGAATGCTGCGGTGGGGTCGGTGAGGAACGGAAGTTATTGGTGCGAGTCAGTTCGGCATAAACATCTCTGGCAGTCGGGTTATTAGAGGTTACGAGTGAAACATTTGGCCCCATAACATAGGAGATCGGGCCGGCAAGCAGCGGATAGTGGGTACAGCCGAGCACCAGGGTGTCCACACCGGTTTCACCGAGATGCTGGAGGTATCCGCGTGCCACATCTAGCACTTCCTGCCCGGAGGTGATACCGCGTTCAGCGAATTCAACGAATCTCGGGCAGGCAGCTGTGTGAACTTCTATACCAGCTACCACACCGAGGGCATCCTGATATGCACCAGAATTGATGGTTGTCTCGGTGCCTATAACACCAATAATGCGGTTCCTGGTGGTCGCTATTGCCTGCCGAACAGCAGGTCTAATCACTTCAATTACCGGTATTCCAGCGCGTTCACTGTAGCGTTCCCGAGCGTCATGGAGCATCGCGGAAGAAGCCGTGTTACAGGCTATGACCAGCATTTTTACGCCCTGATCAACAAGGCTATCGAGGATCTCTAGTGAATATTGACGCACTTTCGCTATCGGTTTTTCTCCATAGGGCGTGTGGGCGGTGTCCCCAACGTAACGTATTTCTTCGCCGGGCAGCAGATCCATAATCGAGCGCGCGACCGTAAGCCCTCCAACTCCGGAGTCGAATATCCCAATCGGCGCGTCACTCACCACACCAGCCTACTTTCCCGAGGGAACATCCTCCAAGGCTCCGAGAAGTGAATCCTGCCACGCCCCGAGCAAATCATAGACCTGCCGTACTGTCGGTTCGCCTGCGAGGTTCTCCATGTTTCCGACCAACCGAGCCGGGTCGCTGCGCGGAGCGGCGATAGCCAAACGCACATCATTTATTGCTCCCAACCACTGCCATTCCTCTCCGGGAGGGACATTCACGAGGCACGCAGAGTCAGCATCCTCGAAGTAATCACCGACCTGTTCGAGTATTGTTCGCACCTTAACCAGACGTTCACTCTTTGCGGTTCGTAACCCATCTTCCGTGAGTTCACGCAGTTCACCAGCTAGTTTAGGGTCAAGGCTCATATCGGGTAGCAATCGAGACAGCGACAGATTAACCGGTGCTTGTCGCGATTCAGTTCCCTCGTCTCCGGGCGGGGCAAACAACTGGGGGGGAATAACTGGAGCGTCAAGCAGATACACGACTTCCGAAATCGCTTGGCATATCAACTGTAGTTCATCGGTAGTTGCGTGCAACCGATGCCCATCCAGCTCCAACGCGCTCATTGCAGGTGAGAGCCTCCCGTCTGCTCGACTGGGAACGCGGCTTCTTCCATGGTTGCCTGCAACCCGAATTCGTGGAGAGCCTGCACGTCAGCCTCGATTCGCTCCCGCGGGCCTGCTGACACCTCGATATAGCCTCGGCGATTCATCTGTGCGACTTTCATGGTTACGACACCTGGGTCAAGACCAAAGTGACTGACCAGCACGCCTGCCACGTATCTGTCGCGGTTCACTGAATCCGGCCACAGCAGCGCCCGCCACTGTCGGGTGGCGCTCGCCGGAACGGAAAGTGAATGCATATTCCCAGCCTAGGGTGAGTGCGGGAATTTATCAGCGGTTTCGACATCCCGGCTTAACCAAAATTTGCAGTAAAATTGGCTCTGTGAACGCTTCTAACACAACATCGCTGTTAACCGATATGTATGAACTCACAATGGTTGATGCAGCCATCGCACACGGAACTGCACAGCGTCGCTCGGTATTCGAGCTATTTGGTCGAACACTGCCCACGAACCGGCGTTTCGGTGTGATGGCAGGCGGGGCTCGTATCATTGAGGCCCTAGAGCGTTTTGTCTTTGACTCCGATGACATCGACTATCTGCATCGCGAGGGCATCGTCCACGACGAGACACTCGACTATCTGCGAGAATACCGTTTTTCAGGTACTATTCACGGCTATGCGGAGGGCGAATGCTATTTTTCTGGTTCTCCGCTACTCACCGTGGAGGGAACATTTGCCGAGGCGTGTCTATTGGAGACGCTGCTGCTGTCGGTCCTGAACCATGACTGTGCTATCGCCTCGGCGGCTTCCCGCATGACTATTGCTGCCCACGGGCGACCCTGTATGGATATGGGCGCGCGCCGCACCCACGAACGCAGCGCCGTTTCTGCAGCCAGAGCATCTGTTATAGGCGGTTTTGTCGGCACTAGTTGCCTGGAGGCAGGGAAACGTTACGGTATCCCGACAATTGGCACGGCAGCTCACTCCTTTACCCTGCTGCACGACAGCGAAACCGAGGCCTTTACCGCCCAGATAGCATCACTGGGACCAGCAACAACACTGCTTGTTGACACCTATGACATTGGGGAAGCCGTAGTAAAGGCAGTGCAGGCAGCACGGGATGCCGGCGGCGAACTGGGTGCGGTACGTATCGATTCCGGAGACCTGGTTGCCCAGGCTTTCAAGGTTCGTGAACAGCTGGATTCTCTGGGGGCAAAATCCACGAAAATCACAGTGACCAATGATTTAGATGAGTACGCTATCGCCGCTTTAGGCGCGGCACCGGTCGATTCCTACGGGGTTGGCACGAAGCTGGTTACCGGTTCTGGAGTGCCGACAGCCGCGCTGGTCTATAAACTTGTGCAACGTGCCGATAATGACGGTGTAATGGTGCCGGTTGCGAAACGTTCCGCATCGAAGTCCACTGTGGGTGGGCTGAAATATGCTGGGCGCAGCTTGGATAGCGACGGTCAAGCCAGTGAAGAACTGCTTGTAGTGACGAATTCTCAAGAACACGCCGAAAGCTATTTCGCTGAACATAATGCACGGAAACTGCAGGTTCCGTTGGTTATCGACGGTGAACCGATGCCCGGTCTCACCGGCCCTGACGCGCTACGCAAAGCCCAAGAGCATCATGAACAGGCTCGCAAGGAGCTGCCCTATGCTGCTTGGCGGCTCTCCGAGGGGGAGCCGGCAATCCCGACTCGGGTCATTGAACTGGGCTGAATGAGGAGCTTTTTTAGGGTTCCAGAAAAGGCCAGTTTGCGCTGTGTGAACGCATCTGTGAGAGTATTTCGCGGCATTTCGGGCACACCGGATACCCAGAGGGGTCACGCAGCGGAACCCACACTTTCCCGCACAGAGCTACTACCGGCTGACCAGTCACTGTGGACTGAGTGATTTTCGATTTCCGTACATAGTGGGCATAGCGTTCATTGTCACCGGGGGTGCGTTTCGTTTCGGGACGCTCCAGCACACCGGTACCGGACTGTGTTTCCTGGCTCATATAACGATTCTATCGTTGAGTTCCATAGGCGGCTGATGGGGACGAATCCCGCAAATTCAACCCCATCATCGTTGAGTATATATGTTGTTACCGCTTACTTCGCGACAGCTTTCTTCAAGGTAGAGCCGGGCGTGATTTTTACGCCGTCCCTGGCGGGAATCTGGATTATCTGTTTGCTATGCGGATTGCGTCCAGTACGGGCGGCACGATGAACGCGTTCAACAGACATGAGACCGGTCACCTTCACCGATTCTCCGTTCTTCATGGACTCGATGAGTACATCTTGGAAAGCCGAGAGAGCCGCGTCAGCCTGAACTTTCGTCAGCGATGCGCGCTGGGCAATTTGCGAAACGAGACTAGAACGATTTACAGCCATTTCCATCCTCTCTGTAGGGGGCGTCCTCCTCTGGTCACCATTTACAGCTATTCTAGCTGATAGTTCCGGTATTACCGGAGGTTTTTCAGCTGAAAAATCATCGAAATTATCAACTAATCATACGATAGTGACCAAATTGAACTAAGTGTCACATAAAGCGGCTTGGGGCTGGTCAGCGAAAACAAAAAGAATCAGACAGTGAGCGAGCAACAACCGGACACGCCCCCTGAGCGTACATATCAGAATCCGAGACGCACCAACATCTTTGGGTCGCGCTGCCAATTCTTAGCGGTACGCACATGAATATCCAGGTGCGCTTTTCGCCCCAAAAGAAGTGATACCGGGCGCTGAACCCGCCTACGAATCTGACTGATTCCCGCACCCCGACGCCCAATAACAATACCCTTTTGTGAATCCCGCTCCACAAACAGGTTTACAATCACCTGAACCGTGCCATCATCAGCGGGGATAACCTCCTCCACCTGTACGGCAATCGAATGCGGCAACTCCTGGCGCGCCCGGGACAGAGCCGCCTCACGCACCAATTCAGCGATCCGAGTTTCCACCGACTCATCGCTGACCTGATCTGCGGGGTACAGCGGAGGAGAGGGCGGCATCAGCGCCACCAGCAGTTCAGTCAGCAGGTCAACCTGGTGACCGGATCGCGCTGAAAGCGGCACTATTTCTTGAAAATCCCATACCTGAGAGACCTCCTGCAACGCCCTAACCACCCGATCGGGAGACACCAAATCAGTTTTTGTTACCGCTGCGATTACCGGGAAACGAGTCCCGTCGAGTTTGCTCAAAATATAGCGATCTCCCGGGCCGATATCCTGATCCGCCGGGAAACAAACCACCACCGCATCCACTTCAGCCAGCGGCTCATCAGCCATCTCATTGAGCCGCTCCCCAAGCAGTGTACGCGGACGATGAATACCCGGAGTGTCCACCAGCACCAACTGGGCAGCAGGCAGGTGCACGACCCCTCGTATCGCCCTCCGGGTAGTTTCCGGACGCTCGGAAGTAATCGCCACCTTTGAACCAACCATCACATTAGTTAAGGTGGATTTCCCAACATTAGGGCGACCTATGATCGCCACGAAACCGGCACGAAAACCCTCAGGAACCTGAGCAAAACCTACTGTCTTGGAACTGTCACCCTCCCCCTCAATGCTCAACATCGTCATCCTCCTCCTGGCGGTCAGGGGCACGCTCAGCAATGATACTGCTGACCCGAACCCGCCTGAGCGCCATTCTCTCTACAGTCAGCCGCAACCCCTGAACCTCGACAACATCCCCCACCAACGGAACCTTACCGCGCGCCTTTGCCAACAAGCCACCAGCGGTGTCAACATCATCATCATCAATGTCGAGTTCAAAAAGCTCCCCCAGCTCATCGAGCGCAGTAGCAGCCGGGATCCTCCAACTCCCATCACCGAGATCCTCCGGTTCCGGTTCATCCCGGTCATGCTCGTCGGCTAGGTCACCAACCAGCTCCTCCAACAGATCCTCGATTGTCACCAATCCGACAGTTCCACCCCACTCATCCACCACCATCGCGATCTGAGGAGAATCGGGTTCCTGCATCTGTCGCAGCAGGTCATCGGTTCGCACCATCTCCGGCACGAACAGTGCCTCCCGCATAAACTCGTATGCCGGTCGATCCAGATATTCAGGACGCGAATAGGTTCGACCGACCGTATCCTTGAAATAAAGGACACCGCGAACATCATCACGAGTCTCGCCAACTACCGGAATACGCGACAAGCCGGAACGTATAAACAAGTCGAGAGCATCGGCGAGAGTGTCGTCCATATCGAGCGTAACCATATCGGTTCGCGGCACAACCACCTCGCGCACCAGGGTGGTATTCATGTCGAAGACCGAGCGCATGATTTCTCGATCCTCCTCCTCGATACGCAGATCCTCGTCGGTGCCTATCTCATCAACCATCTCCCGTAAATCGTCAGCCATTTCAACACGAGCCTCCTGCTCGGTGAGTGCCGGCGGCGGCAGCAGACGATGATAGATACCTGTGAAAGGAATAGCCAGTTTCACCAGCACAGACAGCGGACCGGCGAGGGCGAGAGCCGCAGAGTCCGTGTGGTAGCGTCCGATACGATACCCGATAATCACGTCAACGAGTGACAAAAAGACCGCGGAACACAGCAGGCACAGCAGCGTGGTGAGCCACACCGGAGCATTAAACCCAGAAATCACCTTGAAGCCGAAAACAACCGTGGCTATCTCGAAAAAAATCTTCAACATTCTAGAGAGCGTCACCGAGACTCGTCGTTTCTCCACCAGAGTGTAAACCTGGCGAGCCCGGTGGCGCCCGTCCTCGACCAGATCTTCGGCGTGGGCGTGAGACAACCGACTATAGGCGGTCTCTGCGACGGTAAACAGTCCGGTAAGAACCAGACACACTAATGTGATGAACAGCGAAAATATCATTTTTGTGCCAGAAAAGTCAGGAAGAGTCGCCGCTGCAAAGCAAACATTTCGGCGCGTTCACCGGCACGCATATGGTCATATCCGAGCAGGTGCAACAGCCCGTGAATCATCAGCAACAGCATTTCTTCAGCAAGTGTATGTTTCGCCTCGGCTGCCTGCGCCTCAGCCACCTGCGGACATATTACGATGTCACCGAGAATTCCTGACGCTTCAGGATGTCCAGGACGCAACTCATCCATCGGGAAGCTCATAACATCTGTCGGCCCATCAAGATTCATCCACCGTTTATGCAGTTCAGCCATGGCCTCCTCGTCAACGAAAAGAACAGCGAGTTCAGCATCCGGGTGTACCTGGAGCTGCCGCATACAGTAGCTAGCCGCATCGAGAAACTCGGTATCGTCAATCTCAAATTCGGTTTCGTTTACTATTTCCACACTCATTATTACCCTCCCACCTGTTCGTATGCATCAATTATTTCTCCAACGATCCGGTGGCGTACCACATCGACACTGCCCAGCTCACAAATATCGATTCCGGATATTCCCTTGAGTATCTGTCGAGCCTCCACCAACCCGGAGCGGGTGCCACGCGGCAAATCGATTTGAGACACATCCCCTGTGACAACCATTTTAGAGTTGAAGCCCAATCGGGTGAGGAACATTTTCATCTGCGGGGTCGAAGTATTTTGTGCCTCATCGAGCACAATAAAGGAGTCGTTGAGAGTACGACCACGCATATACGCGAGCGGCGCGACCTCTATCACACCGGAATCCATCAACCGATTGAGTTCCTCACCGTCCATGAGTTCGCGCAACGCATCATAGAGCGGCCGCAGATAGGGATCTATTTTTTCGGTTAAAGTGCCGGGCAGAAAACCCAGGTTTTCCCCCGCCTCCACTGCCGGGCGAGTGAGCACGATACGCCGCACATCCCCAGCCAGTAACGCCCGAACCGCATGCGCCATCACCAGGAAAGTTTTGCCGGTTCCTGCCGGACCAATACCGAAAACCACTGTTGCATTATCTATTGCATCCGAATACGCCTGCTGCCCTGGCGAGCGGGCAGCTATTGTTTTCCCGTGAGTATGAAGCACCACGCGCTCACTACCCGCTGGGAGAGATTCCAAAATGCGGCGAACACCCGCCTGATTGAGTTCCCTCGCCGTACCGGCACGCCGCACTATTTCGGTAAATATGGCGGTCGCACGAGTAACATCTGCCGCTTCACCTGTGAGACGTATCTCCCGGTCACGTACCCAAACATCCAGGTTCGGCATTCCGGTTTCCACCGTTTTAACCAGCGCATCTGCCGTGCCGAGCACCTGCACGGGTTCGAGTCTGTCCGGAATCTCGATAACGTGTTTCACTGGCGTTTCGTGTCCTTCCCCGATACTTTGTGACCGGTCGGCTCACCAATCGCGGGAGCCTGCCACCTGCCCAAATAGGATCCTATGACGCTGAGAGCTGCAGCGGAAGCCACCGAAACGCGCAGCACAGTCGGGGTGAGCAGCACCTGGGAGGCTCCGGCTGCCGCGAATTGAGTGAGCTCCTCATCGGTTATCCCACCTTCGGGCCCGATAATGACATTAACCCGGGCGGGCGGTTCTGTGCTCGCCGCCCAGCCAGTAAGCACAGCGGTGATTGTTTCACTGGCGTTTTCATGACACACGAGTGTCCGTTCCTGCCCACCACCAGCTTGAATATAGGCGCAAAGCTGCCGGGTATCTACCGGGTCAAGCACCTGTGGCCACAACGAAGTCCTCGCAACCTGAGCCGCAGCATCCGCTATTGCCTGCCAGCGTTCCCGAGTTTTAGGTTTCCACTTCGCCACTGAACGCTCCGCGAGCCACGGAATAACCCTAGTTGCACCAAGCTGGATCGCAGCCTCAACACCTGCCTCGTCTCTACGGTCTGTGGCACGTGCCTGTATCAGGGAAATAACTGGCCCCCTATAGGTTTCGCTAACTATTTTTTCAATCAAAACTCGACATTCAGAAGCATCGGCGGTAACTATCATCCCGGCAGCTCGCAAACCTTTACCATCCACGAGGTCGATTCTCCGTCCAGGGGTGAAGCGACGCACCCGCACCGCATGGTGGGATTGTTCAGCGTCGAGGGTGACATCGTCACCGGCCACTGCCTGGGTCAGAGTAGGATAACGAAAAACCGGGTCTGTCATCAGCGACCCGAGAATTTCTCGCGGATACGGGAAAATACTCCCCCGGAGCCGTTTCCAACTTCCGGTGCGATACGTTCCTCACCGCGCAGTTTTGCCAGCTGCTCCAGCAGGTCGCGTTCCGCACCCCCAATCCCGGTAGGTATCCGCACATCAATATGTATATGCAGGTCACCGCGAGCGTTTCGGCGCAGAACCCCGACACCCAGACCGGGGAGTGTTATCTCATCTCCGGGCTGGGAACCGGGTGGAATAACGACAGTTTCAGGACCATCGAAAGTGTCGAGCTGAAACTGATTTCCCAGAGCCGCCGAAGTCATCGGCACCGTGACCACCGTGTGCAGGTCGTTTCCGCGACGGGTGAAAACGGGGTGTTTTTTAACTCGAACCTCGACATACAGGTCACCTGCCGGTCCACCGCCGGGACCGACCTCACCCTCACCCTCAAAGAGAATTCTAGTGCCATCAGCCACGCCCGCCGGAACCTTTACCGTTTTTGTCACCTGGGTTCGGATACGCCCCTCACCGGCACACTTTTTACAGGGGTCGGGAATCACGGTTCCGTGCCCGGCACAGGTCGGGCAGGGTTGAGTGGATGTTATCTGCCCCAGGAAACCGCGGGTGGTGCGTTGGACAGTGCCGCGTCCACCACAGGTAGTGCAGGTGCGCGGGCTGGTACCCGGCTCACAGCAGCTGCCCTCACAAACCGGGCAGGTGAGTGCACTGGAAACCCGAACCTGCTTCTCAGCCCCAAAAACAACATCCTGAAGTGCTATTTTGAGCACCACCATCGAATCGGAGCCACGCTGACCGCGGGGCATTGGACCGGCAGCGGCGGCAGCACCGGCACCAAAAAAAGTTTCAAAGATATCACTGAAAGCACCGAATCCTGAACCATCGAAAGAGTAGTCGTTACCGCCCATGTCATATTGGCGCCGTTTCTCCGGGTCAGAGAGTGTTTCATAGGCAACAGACACCTCCTTGAAGGCATCCTCCGATCCGGGGCCGGCAACATCAGGATGCAGCTGTCGAGCCTTCTTACGATAGGCCTTTTTTATTTCTTCTGTGGAAGCATCCCGGGACACCCCGAGAACCGCATAGTAATCACTCATTCACTCACCTGGCCAAAAACTGCGAAAGATAGCTGGCGACAGCACGAACCGCCGCCATTGTCGTCGGATAGTCCATTCGGGTCGGCCCGACAACTCCCAGGTGGGAGGGTGCCGAAGTCACGTCCCCGTAGGTGCCGGTCACAACCGAGGCCTCAACCAACCCGTCGTGGCGGTTTTCGGAACCTATCGAGACATTCACACCGTCGATAGCGCTCTGTGTCTGGAAGAGGCGCAATAATGCTACCTGCTCTTCGAGAGCATCCAAAACCGGACCTATACTGCCGGAAAACTCCGAGCCCTGACGCACCAGGTTAGCAGTTCCGGCCATCACAAACTTCTGTTGCGTATCACCATCGAGAATCTCAACAAGCATCGGTGAAACCTGCTCAATCAAGGATTTCGACATCGACGACAGCCCAGCCGAGGTGCCTGTCAATGACTCTGCGACAGCGCGAACCGCAGTGGAATCAAGACCATCAAGACCAGAATTAAGTAGCACCCCAACCTGTGCGACCTGCTCTTCAGAGGGAGCCTGCGCAACTTCAATCAGGCGCTGTTCAACCCGCCCGGTATCGGTTATCACCACCAGCAACACCCGATGCGGATCCAAGAGCAACAGCTCCAAATGTTTCAAAGAAGCACGGTTATAGGACGGATACTGCACCACCGCGAGTTTCTGCGTCAGCTGTGCCAGCAGCCGCACCGTACGATCCACCACGTCATCCAAATCAGCGGCACCGGTGAGGAAAAGCTGAATCGCGTCACGCTGCGGCTGGCTGAGCGGCTTCAGGGTGGCAATCTGGTTAACAAATGCCCGATAACCCCTATCGGTTGGAACCCGCCCGGCAGAGGTGTGGGGCTGATAAATCAAACCGGATTCCTCAAGCTCAGCCATGTCGTTTCGGATAGTAGCCGGAGACACCCCAAGATCATAGCGTTCCACCAGCACTTTCGAGCCGACCGGCTCCCCGGAATGCACATAGTCGGAGATAATCGCGCGCAGAACTTCGCCGCGGCGTTTATCGCTCATTCGCACTCCTGACTTTCACAACCTATATATAGGTCATATTACCCGTTGATGGTGGAATCGCCGAGCGGAAGTCTGCCGGGTAGGCTGGGACAGTGAGTTACAGGATTCTGGTTGTGTGCACCGGCAATATCTGCCGCTCCCCCATGGGAGAGATCGTTTTACGCTCCCGCCTGATTGAACGGGGTCTCACCGGGATACAGGTCGGCTCGGCAGGTATCTCTGACGAGGAAGCAGGCAGGTCGGTCGATACTCGGGCGCAGCGGGTGCTCGCCGAAGCCGGATACTCTACTCATGCACGTAACCTGGCTCACAAGGTTCGCATCGACGAGCTGCAAGACGCCGATTTGGTGTTGGCGATGACGACGGGACACGCGAGACAGTTACGCCCCCGGATGGATAAAGCCGAAGCGGATTTGGCTCGCTTGCATCTGTGGCGAGAATTCGACGGAAGCACACCCTTTAACCCCGATGGGGTATTCGGTACCGGCGGTGTGCTCGCAGAGGGCGGCACGGCACACGTTCAACGTGGGGGCTACTCTGATTACTACTCTTCGGATCATGACCTGGATGTTCCGGATCCGTGGTTCGGTGGACAGTCCGGTTTCTATGACACGCTGCGGGTGGTGGAGTCCGGCGCGGACGGCATTATTGCGGCGTTACCTCAAATATTTGGTGGCAGCGAGCAGGTATAGCCATTCCAACCGTGCATACAGTATCCGTTTGGATTCTTGTAGAGGTACGCTTGGTGATACTCCTCTGCCGGCCAGAACTGACCTGCCGTGGCAATATCACAGATTTCAGTGGTTATTGCTCCGGCACCGGCAGCGTTCAGGGTTTTAGCAAATTCGTTGCGCGTCCATTCCGCCAGTTGTGCCTGTTCATCCGTGGTAGTGCAAATCAAGGAACGGTATTGAGAGCCGATGTCGTTACCCTGTCGGTTTCCCTGGGTGGGGTCGTGCATTTCCCAAAAGACTTTCAGCAGTGCAGCTGCGGAGGTTCTGCCGGGGTCATAAACCACTCGCACGGTTTCAGCGTGTCCGGTGGTTCCGGTACAGACCAGCGGATATGTCGGATTTTCTAGGGTACCGCCGAGGTAGCCTACTGCAGTATTTATAACTCCGTTTTGCTGCCAAAAAATCCTTTCAGCTCCCCAGAAACACCCCAGCGCGAAATAGATTGTTTCATTTGGCTCCGGCCACGGCCCGTTCATCGGGGTGTGCAAAACCGGGTGCTCGCCGTTCAGTTCAGAAATGCCACACATACCAGCCATACTCGCACTTTGAAACGGGATTCGCATCCGCTGTGGAACGCCATCACGTGCACAACTCATGGTTTTTTGCAATCAAAACGCGTTTTTTGTTCAAAACAGAACAAATTCACAAGATTTGTGCACAGGGTAGGCGCGAACAGTCCACAGGAAAGTGGCATCCCGAAAGCGACTGAACTCAGATTCTGAGCTGACGGTACAGCTCAAGCATCTGTAAAACTGCTTGAGCAGCTTCGTAACCCTTATCCTCTTTGGCTCCCAGCAATCCGGCACGATCCAGGGCCTGCTGCTCATCATCGCAGGTGAGCAGCCCAAAACCGATGGGTCTACCGGCATCCAACCCCACACGATTGAGGCCCTCAGTGGCAGCGTCACAAACATAGTCGAAATGCGGGGTGCCGCCCCGAACCACCACACCGAGCGCCACCGCCGCATCGAAACCTGCCTGCAGCGCCCACTGGCAACCCAACGACAATTCAAAAGACCCCGGCACTCTAAACGTGAGACATTCCACTCCAGCTTCCGCACAGGCACGTTCAGCGCCAGCTATCAGACCGTTCATCACCTCGGTGTACCAGGTGGAAGCCACAATCGCGATTTTGGTTCCCTCCGGTATTGTTTCGCTAACCCCCCCGGCAGGTTTACCTTCTAGTGACATTTTTTCTCCTCCAACCGTTTCTATTCCTGCTCATCCAGTGGCGGCAGGGTTGTAAAAGTATGCCCCATAGCCTGTTTGGTGCGCAGGTAATCGACGTTTTCCGCGGTGATACCCACCTCAAGCGGCAGGGTTTCGCTGACTTGCACCAGATCCGAGTCGAGGCGACGCTTCTCCGGGTTATTAGTCAGCAAGCGAATCCGTCGCATCCCCAACTCATCCAGGATTTCGGCGGCAACCCGATAGTCGCGCATATCGACAGGCCACCCCAATTCGATATTTGCCTCGGCGGTATCCATGCCCTCATCTTGCAGCCGGTAGGCTCGGATTTTTTCAGCTAACCCGATACCGCGCCCCTCCTGGCCACGCAAATAGATTATTGCGCCCCCCTGTTCCGTAACTGCTCGCATCGCGGCGTGTAGCTGCGGTCCGCAATCACAGCGCAGCGACCCGAACGCTTCACCCGTCAAACATTCAGAATGTACTCTAACCAGCGGGTCGGTTTCCGACTCGGCAGGTTTATCTGCGATTAATGCCAGGTGGTCGTATCCGGTGCGTTCGTCACGGAAACAAACAACCTGGAATCCACCATATTCGGTCGGCAGTTTTGCCTCCGCAATCCGAGTCAAACGGGTTTTATAGGCTCCCTCCGAGCTGGCGGTTTCGGCGCTCTGCGCCACCTGGGCAGTGGCGGTTTCAGACAGTTCGCTGAGCCCGTCACGGTCATTGACTTCCCGCCACGCCACCAGATCATCAACGGTCAGCAGTACCAGATCCTCGGCGGTCGCAAACTTTTCTGCCTGTTCATAGCGCATCATGGTGCCGTCATCGTTTACCAGCTCACCGATTGCCGCAACCTGGGTCAAACCGGCCAGGCGACACAGGTCAAGACTGGCTTCGGTATGTCCGCCACGAGTCAATACTCCGCCGGGCTGGGCTACCAGTGGCACGGTGTGTCCGGGACGAATAAGGCTGGTAGCGGTGGATTGTGGATCTGCCAGTACTCGCAGTGTACGTGCCCGGTCATGAGCCGAAATACCGGTTGTGACACCACTGGCAGCATCACAGGTCACCATATAGTTAGTGCGTCGTGGATCCTGGTTATTCACCACCATATGCGGCAGTTTCAGTTCATCGGCTCGCGCCGCGGTCATTGGTGCGCATATGTAACCGGAAGTGTGCCGGATCATCCATGCCAGAACCTGCTCGGTCATATCTTGAGCCGCAGCGATAGCGTCCACCTCATTTTCACGATCACGGTTATCTGCCACCAGCACCGGTCGTCCAGCCCTGAGCGCGGAGATTGCCGCAGCGAGGGTTCGTTCAAATTCAGCGAAATCCAGCGGCATTATCGTTGCTCCCTCTCCAACAGTTGTGGCAGCACCTCATCGAGGGTTTGCCGCAGAGTTTTCACAAAGATATCGGCTTCGATGTTCACCGTCCCCCCAACCTGCCAGCGCTGAGCAATCGTGCGTTCCAGGGTCTCTGGAATCAGCGCCACCGAAACCCAGTCCGCTCCTCTCCCGGATATGGTCAGCGAAATGCCGTCTATCGCCACCGAACCTTTCAACACGCAATTTGCCGCAACTGCCGGCATCACCTGGAAACGCACATCCCGGGTGCGTTCGCGCTCGACCACTTCGGCTACTGTGGCAATCGCGTCAACGTGCCCCTGAACATTGTGTCCTCCCAGACGATCCCCCACCCTCAGGGCGCGTTCCAAGTTCACTGTATCCCCGACCTTCAACGCGTTCAATGTGGTGAGCCGCAGTGTTTCGGGCATCAGTTCAGCACTGAAAGCTCCAGGTAGGGCATCCACTACGGTCAGGCACACGCCGTTCACTGCAATCGATTCGCCAGTTTCGGGATTGTATCCGCATTCCACGGTGATTTTCCGCACTTCATCTGAGTTTTCGGTTTCGGTTATGGTTCCGAGATTTTCAATCAGTCCGGTGAACATTCATTCTCCTTTGTAATTGCGTCTACAACAGCGCTGAACTCCAAAATTCCACTACCCGATCCCCAACACAGGTCGGTGAGCAGATCGGTCTGCCCGGATTCGTCTGCCACCAGCGGATAGTATGTGACAGTGTCGGCTATATAGGCCTCATCGAGGGTAGCTGCCGGGGCGGGAATTGCGGGTGTGCCAGCGCCGAGAATCATCGGTGCCGTGAAAACCAGGTGTTCGTCAACGAGACCGTCGCTGATCGCGGCAGCAACCAGGCGCGGCCCTCCCTCGATTAGCACCACTCGGGCATGATCTTTCCAAAGTGCTTCCAGCAGCGCGCCCAAGTCACGTCCTCGCCAGTGGAGCGCATCCTCATAATCGTGCAGCCAGGGGTTTTGCCGCTCACCAATAATTACTCTGCGCGGTTGATGCTCAGCGAGGATCCCTCCGGGGCGAGCGCTGAGGCTCGGATGGTCGGCCAGCAGCGTCCCGGTTCCAATGATCACAGCATCGGATAGCGCCCGCACCCGATGTCCGATTTCACGGGCGATCTTCCCGGTTATCCACTGGCTGGTGCCGTCGGCAGCGGAGGCGTATCCGTCCAAGCTTTGCGCAGTTTTCGCGATTACCCAGGGGCGCTTACGGCGGGCGGCGCGCAACCACAGCTCATTAAAGTTCCGAACCTGGCTGACTACCCGCATATCCAGACCGGCCCGGGTTGCGGTGATTGCCGTGATTCCTGCCTCGCGTAGGGTCTCGGCACCTCCGGTGACATCCGGGTTCGGATCCTTGTCTGCATATATTACCCGCCGCACGTTTGCTTCCCTCAACGCCAGGGCACACGGTGGAGTCAAACCATAGTGATTGCAAGGTTCAAGGGTCACTACAGCGGTATGCACTGCCTCACGACGCTCAGGGGGGAGCTTTGCGAGCTTGTGCAGGGCATCGACCTCGGCGTGCGGGGTGCCGCGTCCGCGATGATAGCCCTCGGCGAGTACTCTACCCGCGGCATCCAGCAGCACACAACCGACTCTGGGGTTCCCTCCCCAGGGTACGCCTTGAGCGGCGAGTTCAAGGGCACGCGCGAGCGCTTGAGTCTCATTCAAAACCGCGTCCATCTGCTCCCTTTCCGCCGATCGGCATAAAAATAGCCCCGAAGTCCCGGGGCTTGGGCGCTGCACAGCGCGGGTGTCGAGTACGGCACCGTTGTTCGTGTCTCTCCCCTCCGGACTTTAACCGTCGGTTTCGGAATTTCACCGAATCAACCGCTGAAACCTATATACAGGTCATGCGGGTCGCGGACTTTAACCGCCGGTTCGGACTTTCACCGACCCCGGGACACGTACATATCAACTATACCGCCAGCGAACCGGTATCGCAGCCGAAGCAGCTAGGCGGCGAAACCACCAACCAGGGTGCCTATCCAATAGGTCACTATCATGGCGATATTGCCCCAGAGCACCACCCTGATGGTGGCTCGCAGAATCGGTGCGCCACCGAGTTTTGCCGAAACCGATCCGGTAATAGCCAGCGCCACGGTGACCACAATGGCGGTGACTATAACCGCCCATTTCGTCGGGGTTAGCAGTATCGCCAACAAGGGCAAAATGGCACCCAAAGCGAAAGAGAGCATGGAAGCGAACGCGGCCTGGATCGGGCTGGTCAGTTCGTCAGCATCCATGTTGAGTTCATAGTGAACGTGGGCATCCAGAGCGGTTTTCGGATCCCGGGACAGCTCCCGAGCAGTCAGGTAAGCCAACGCACGCGAAACACCACGTCCCGCAATAATACCCGCGAGTTGGCGCTGTGCCGCGTCCGGGTCTTCAGTGATTTCGCGGCGCTGCCCATCGATTGCGGCGCGTTCTGCGTCCCGCTGGGTGGAGACAGAAACATATTCTCCAGCGGCCATTGACAACGCGCCAGCGACCAGACCGGCGATACCGGAAAACAGCAGCGCTTTCGTGTCGGTGGTGGCACCGGCAACCCCCACGACCAGACCAGCAGTGGAGACAATACCGTCATTGGCGCCCAACACGCCGGCGCGCAACCAGTTGAGTTTGCTGGTCATAGTTCCTGCGGGCGCTATTTCAACCAGGTCTTCAGGTTGCACTGGGAACCTTTCACACCCCTCACAGGAATCCAACAAGTTAAGTTCCGAAGTAGCGGTTTGTGTTTTCAACTGGTTCATGCGGTCAGTCTAACCCAGTTCAAACTGCAAAGATAGGGAGGTTTGCCTATCATTATTCGGTTTCAGAATGCGGCAGAACCGTAACGGGTTGCAGTACCTGTTCACCATTCAACGGACCTGGCCCGCGATATTCGCGAGGCACAACTACCGCAACTAACTGTTCGTCGGGTATTGATATGGCAGCGTAATAGGCGTCCGGATCCACTCCCCCTATATGTCCGTTGATTACCGGAGCCGGGAGCGGCGGGAAGTCTCCAAGCGGCATTTGAACTCCCCTACTGATACGTTTTGCCTGTTCAGTGTCCACCGGCACGCAAGGCATTATTCGACGAAGCACTTTTGCTGGATCTAGTAAAGGGGTTTCAGCCGTTATGGTGTCGAGCGGTGTTGCCTCCGCGATCCCGAAGTCTCCCAGTCGCAGGCGACGCAGATTCGTAATGTGTGCCCCGACTTTCAAGGCGTGACCGATGTCGCGTCCAAGCGCCCGAATATAGGTTCCCGAGGAACAATCAACTTCAATATCGAAACGACCATGAGTGAGGGGCGTAACCTGTTCCAGACGCTCGATACGCACCGGGCGGGCATCTAAGTGAACCTTTTCTCCGGCGCGAACCCGCTGATAGGAGCGTTTTCCTCGCTGTTTGATGGCTGAAACTGCGGAGGGAACCTGGTCGATGTTTCCGGTAAACCCCGCTAGCGTTTCGGTTACCTGCTGCGCCGTGACGGCTTCAACCTGCTCCGGTTCAGCACGTCTGAGCACCTCACCGGCAGCATCTTCAGTGTCGGTTTCGATACCGAGCACGACCGTGGTTCTATAGGTTTTATCGGCACCCAACAGGTACACCAACAGGCGGGTCACCGAACCGATTGCGCAGACCAGCACGCCACTGGCATCCGGGTCTAGGGTACCGGAGTGACCGACCCTCCGGGTACCAAAAACCTTGCGAAAACGACCAACTACCTGGTGGGAGGTCATTCCGATGGGCTTGTCTACAATGAGGAACCCGAACGCCCCCTCACTCATCGGTTTCGTCTGCGAGTTCGTCATCTGTGGCGCGTGGTTTCTTATATGGGTCGGCTTCACCGGCATATTCGGCTCCCGCGGCCACAGCCGCCAGCTCGGCATCACGGGCACGTGCCGCAGCGAGGGTTTCTTCGAAAGATGCCGATGTTTCCGGCAACTCGTCGTGAATGAACTCTATGCTGGGTGTGACACGGATCCCGAGAGCTCTACCCACTTCGCTGCGTATACGTCCACGTGCTGCGGCTAACACCTCCGCGGTTCGCCGGTTTTCACCCTCGCTGCCGAGCGCCGTCCAATACACTTTGGCATGTTGCAAGTCGCCGGTCACCCGCACATCAGTGACAGTGACAAAGCCCAGGCGCGGATCTTTTATCCGATTGCCGAGATAGGCGGCAACGGTCTGTTTGATCCGGCCAGCAACCCGGCGTTGACGCGCAATATCGGCCATCAGTCGCGGGCTTTCTCTTCCATGATCCAGGTTTCGATGGTGTCACCAACCTGAATATCTTTAACTCCCAGTCCGATACCGCATTCGAAGCCTTCTTTGACCTCGGTGACATCGTCCTTTTCACGGCGCAACGATTGGATCTCCAGTTCGGTCTCGACCACAACCCCGTCACGCACCAGGCGGGCTTTCGCACCCCGCTTGATGATGCCCTCACGTACGATGACACCCGCGATATTGCCGAACTTCGAGGACTTGAACACCTGCTGGATCTCCGCAGACCCCTGCGCCACCTCTTCGTAAATCGGCTTCAACATACCCCTCATAGACTGTTCAACATCGTCAATGGCCTTATAGATCACCGAATAGAAGTGCATATCGACACCCTCGCGTTCCGCGTATTCTGCGACACGCTGGGCTGGTCGAACATTGAACCCTATTATGACCGCGTTGTCTACAGTCGCCAGGTTTACATCGTTTTGGGTGATAGCGCCGACACCACGGTGAATGACTCGCAACGCGACCTCGTCTCCAACGTCAATCTTTAGCAGCGAGTCTTCCAGGGCTTCGACAGCACCAGAAACATCACCTTTAAGGATCAGGTTCAGGGTATCGACCTTGCCATCCTCAAGCGCCTTGTTGAAGTCCTCAAGGGTTATGCGCTTGCGTCGCTTAGCGAGCTCAGCCTGGCGGGCGGCACTTTGCCGTTTCATACCAATCTGGCGGGCGGTGCGGTCATCGTCGGCAACCAGGAAGTTATCTCCGGCGCGTGGCACCTGGGTTAGCCCGAGCACCTGGATCGGTCGTGATGGTCCCGCTTCGTCCACGGTTCTGCCGTATTCATCGAACATGGCACGGACCCGGCCGAAAGACTCACCAACCACTATCGCGTCACCAACACGCAGGGTACCGCGCTGAACCAGCATTGTTGCCACCGCGCCGCGACCTTTATCCAGGTTAGCTTCGATTGCGACACCGCGGGCGCTGCGGTTCGGGTTCGCCAGCAGCTCAAGTTTTGCGTCTGCGGTGAGCAGCACCGCCTCCAGCAGTTCATCGATACCTTGACGCTGTTTCGCGGAAATGTCCACAAACAACACGTCACCACCGTATTCCTCCGCTACCAGACCGTATTCGGTGAGTTGGCTGCGAACCTTTTGTGGATTCGCGCCGGGAACATCAATCTTGTTCACCGCAACCACAATCGGCACATTAGCTGACTGAGCGTGGTTGATAGCCTCCACGGTCTGGGGCATCACGCCGTCATTTGCTGCAACCACCAGGATCGCAATATCTGTGACCTCTGCGCCACGGGCACGCATCGCGGTAAAGGCCTCATGACCCGGGGTGTCGATGAAAGTAATCGGACGATCCTCACCCTCCAGGTTATATATGACCTGATAGGCTCCGATATGCTGGGTGATACCACCGTGTTCGTGTTCGACCACATCGGTGTGCCGGATCGCATCCAGCAGTTTCGTCTTACCGTGATCGACGTGACCCATGACGGTGACCACCGGCGGGCGAATCTCAAGGGAGGAAAAGTCGTCTTCTTCTTCGCCCTCCAGATCTATATCGAAAGATTCCAGGATTTCGCGATCTTCGTCCTCAGGCGAGACGATTGTGACCTTGTAACCCAGCTCGTCACCTAAAGCTTCGAGAGTGTCGGAATCCAGGGACTGGTTGGCGGTAGCCATCTCGCCCATCGCCATCAACACGGTCACCAGCGCAGCCGGGTTCACCTCGATCTTTTCCGCCATATCGGCCAAAGTGGCGCCGGAGCGGAGCCGCAACGGGGTTTCGCCATCGCCGCGCGGTACCTTCACGCCACCAATGACGGGTGCCGACTGTTCCTCAAATTCTTGCCGTTTCGCGCGCTTTGATTTGCGTTTCTTGCCGGTGTGGGCGCCTTTACCGAAAGCGCCCTGCGTTCCGCCACGACCTCCGCGACCGCGACCACCGGGTCCACCTGAGCCACCGAATCCGCCGCCACGTCTACCACTGTTGGGTTTAGCAGCGTCGCTGGCGACATGGAACACGCCGATCGGCTGCTGTGTGCCAGAACCTGACTGTGAACGTCCCGCCCCGGAACGCTCCCCTCGTTTACCACGTCCACGCTGGTCACGATGGTCACGATGGTCACCACCGCCAGCTCCAGGTCGCGGCATACCCTGACTGGAGGCGAAAGGATTATTGCCGGGACGCGGACCACGCGGCTTTTGCGGACGCGGCATACCCTGACTGGAAGCGAAAGGATTATTGCCGGGACGCGGACCGCGCGGACGCGGCCCGGGTTTCGGACCATCAGTGTGCCGAACCGGAGCCTGGGGGCGCGGACCGGCCGCTGGAGGTTGAGGCTGGGGTTGCGGTTTAGGCGCGGGTCGTGGCCCGGGTTTCGGACCGTCACTGTGGATTATCTTTGATTTCGGGGTCTTAGCGACAGGAGCCTGTGGGGCACTGTCACCACTCGGCTCACTACCTTTAGCGTCCTTAGCGGTGCTGCGGGCAGCTTTGCTTTGCTTCTCGGTCTCAACCTGCTTGGTTGTTTCCGTCTGTGCAGCTGCCTGCTCAGCGAATTTTTGTCGCATTTTCTTTGCGACTGGCGGCTCGATTGTCGAGGACGCAGTCTTTACGAACTCACCTGATTCGCGCAGTAGAACCAGCAGTACTTTCGAGGTTGTGCCGAGCTCTTTAGCCAGCTCGTGTACACGTAATTTAGCCACTTCTCTCCTGTCCGGGTCCACCCGGGCAGGGGCAGACCTATGCTTTGGGGCAGCTCATCGCTGGGTGCTCATCGGGTACCCATCAGCTTTCAACCCGCTTTCATCTCGGCGCCCGCCGGGGGTATAGGCATGAGGGCGCGTTTACACGTACCTTTACAGGGTATTATTCCGACCAGCATTTGTCGAAACGAAGCCGTCAATAAAAAGGTTTGAGGGCTCCCACTTTGGGGAGCCCTCAAAATGTTTACTGCCTGTCGAAGCGACTACTTTTTGGAGCCTTTGCCGGTCACAGCAGTATAGATACCGATAAGGACGACCGCCACAATGACGGCAACTATCCAACGGATCCAGGCGACTCCGCCGTTATCGTTAGCGTAACCAAAAAGACCGACTACCCAGCCGCCGATACCGGCACCGAGCGCGCCGAGGATAATGGTCCACAGGATTCCGATGGGCTGTTCGCCACGTTTCACCAGCCGAGCCAGTGCTCCAATAATCGCACCGGCAATAATCATTCCAATAAGCTGACCCATTTTTCCACCTCACAAGTGTTGTACTGTCAGTCCCTAGATACTAACAGTTTTTCGACACCTCCGCATTTGCAAACACGGCACCCGGATTTACGAAACGGCGAGTGGAAACCGGAGCCAACACTCCGACAAGTAAACACTCAAAATAACCTATTCATGCTGCCCTGGCAGGATTGGCTGCGGGGTCGGGGTGAGCTTGTCCGCCGGGTTAACCGGAGCCGGTGGCGCACCCACCTTGACATGAGTATCGTGACTATCCTCACCCATAGTCGCATAGTCGAACTTGTCTTTGCCGTCCAACACCAGGCGAGCCCGATCAATATCGACACTACCGGTCCACTTACCCACGATGAATGTGGCCACCGCATTACCTGTGAAGTTAGTGAGCGCGCGAGCCTCCGACATGAAACGGTCAATACCCGTGATTACCGCGACACCGTCCAACAGTTCAGGTTTGAAAGACTGTAAACCACCAGCGAGGGTAGCCAAACCCGCGCCGGAGACACCCGCAGCACCTTTCGAGGCGATAATCATGAACGCCAACAACCCGGCCTGCTGCGGTATCGTCATCGGCGAATGCATTGCCTCAGCTATAAACACCGAAGACATGGTCAGATAGATAGCGGTACCGTCCAGGTTGAAAGAGTAACCTGTCGGAACCACAATGCCGACAGTGGCTTTATGCACACCGGCATGTTCCATTTTTGCCATCAGGTTCGGCAGTGCCGACTCCGAAGACGAGGTAGCCACAATCAGCAGGTACTCCCGCCCCAGATACTTGAGCAACTTGAAGATATTCAGTCGCGTCACCGCAGTGAGCATACCGCCCATCGCGATAACAATGAACAGGATGCAGGTGATATAGAAACCGAGCATCACCTTGCCCAAGCCGATCAGGGCATCCGCACCGGTGGCACCAACCACGGCGGCGATAGCGCCGAAAGCACCAATCGGGGCGACCCACAGCACCATAATCAAGATACGAAAAACGAGTTTTTGAAGTGCCGCGATAGCAACCAGGATTGGCTGACCCTGCTTACCCATGCGCTGCACCGCGAAACCAACCAGCAGCGCCACGAACAGGGTCTGGAGCACACTCCCGGCAGTCAGCGAAGACACTAGCGTTTCTGGTACTATCTCCTCAATCATGCAAGCCAGGGTACCGTCGGTGCACTCCTCGGCAGCTTCCTTTACCTTATAACCCCCTTCCGGGATCGCTAAACCGTCACCGGGTTTAATCAGGTTACCGACCAACAGGCCAATAAACAGCGCCAACGTAGACATACAAATGAAATATATGAGCGCCAAACCGCCGGCTTTACCGACCGAGGCGGCAGCCTTTACCGAACCGATCCCGAGCACGATAGTACAAAAAATGATTGGGGATATCATCATCTTTACCAGGCTGACGAAAGTGGTTCCGAGCCATTTCAAGCTGACCGCGAACCCGTCCTCACCCGGAGATACGAAACCGACAATAATACCGGCAATCACAGCGACAATAACCATGATGTACAACCAGTGGGTACGATCTTTCTTCGGCTTTTTCGGCTCGACAATTACCGGACCGGGATCCCTATATGCTTCTGCCATTGAAACTCCCTTGAGAAATAGGAAACGGCAGGCACACCAACAGTAACTGTGCTGACCTCCCACCGCGAAAGTCACCTTCCAACTTCACATTAGCGTAAGCAAAGTCACAATTCAAAAAACCCCACGGGGGCAGAAAACTCTGTTTTAACAATTAACGAGCCCCTCCTGAGGAAACAACTCAGGAGGGGCCGAACGGTCATTACCGGTCTGAGCAGAACCTATTCCTCGATGCCATAGTCGGCAGCGTCATCATGCTCTTCACGGCGCTGCTCCCCACGCTCATCATGATCGCGGTGACGGCGATTACGATTGCGGCGCCGCCGATCCCCATTGTCGTCACGACCTTCGCGATGATCCCGGCGACCACCCTCGCGGTGCCCACCACGGTCATTCCCGCGACCACCGAAATCGGGGTTCGGGTCAACCTCGTCATCTACTACAGCCAAGAGGCTGAGCTTGCCACGGTCATCAATCTCACCGATCTCAACCTGAACCTGCTCGCCAACGTTCAACACATCTTCGACCTGCTCGATACGCTTACCGCCAACCAGGCGACGAATCTGCGAAATATGCAACAAGCCGTCCTTACCGGGGGTCAGCGAAATAAAGGCACCAAAGGTGGTGGTCTTTACCACGGTACCGACGAAACGCTCACCAACCTCCGGCATTTGCGGGTTCGCAATAGCGTTCACCATGTCGCGGGCAGCGTTGGCGCTCGCACCGTCAGTGGAGGCGATATAGACGGTTCCGTCATCCTCGATAGTGAGTTCAGCTCCGGTGTCCTCCTGGATCTGGTTAATCATCTTGCCCTTCGGACCGATCACCTCACCAATCTTGTCCACAGGAACCTGCACGGTGATAATCCGCGGAGCGTATTCGCTCATCTCCTCGGGTTCCGGAATAGCATCATGGATCAGCTCCAACAGCACGGTGCGGGCATCCTTAGCCTGCGCGAGTGCGCCTTTCAGCACGTCGGAGGGGATACCGTCGAGTTTCGTGTCGAGCTGCAGGGCGGTAATGAACTCGGAGGTTCCTGCGACCTTGAAATCCATATCACCGAAGCCGTCCTCCGCCCCCAGAATGTCGGTCAAAGTCAAATAATGGCGTTCACCGTTGTCATCGGTGTCACTCATCAACCCCATCGCTATACCGGCAATCGGTGCCTTCAACGGCACGCCAGCCTGCAGCAGCGACAGCGTCGAGGCGCACACCGACCCCATAGAGGTGGATCCGTTAGAACCCAACGCCTCCGATACTTGACGAATCGCGTAAGGGAACTCCTCGCGAGAAGGCAACACCGGAACCAGGGCACGTTCAGCCAATGCACCGTGACCTATTTCGCGGCGCTTAGGGGAGCCGACCCGACCGGTCTCGCCGGTGGAGAACGGCGGGAAGTTGTACTGGTGAATGTAACGCTTGTGTGTAATCGGAGTCAGCGAGTCAATCTGCTGTTCCATACGCAACATATTCAGTGTGGTGACACCGAGAATCTGGGTTTCACCGCGTTGAAAAAGCGCCGAGCCGTGCACCCGCGGCAGCACGCCAACGGCAGCCGAAAGGGTACGGATCTCGGTCGGGGTACGACCATCCATGCGCACCTTCTCGGTGAGGGTGCGGGTGCGGATAATCGACTTCTCGACTGCTTTAAACGCCGCTTTCAGGGCTTTCTCGTCCTCCTCGGTCGGGAACTGTTCAGCGAGCGCGGCGAGGGTCTCCTCTTTCAGCTCATCTATGCGATCCTGGCGGGTCAGCTTATCGACAATCTGTACCGCCTCAGCGAGAGCCGCATGAACATGCCGATCCACAGCCTCGTAGTGTTCTGGCTGGTAGTCGGGGAACAGTGGGAATTCGGCGGTCGGTTTCGCGGCAGCCGCAGCAACCTCAAGCTGCGCACGGCACAGTTCCTTAATGAAGGGCTTCACCGCCTCTAAACCATCGGCCACAACGTTCTCGGTGGGGGCGGTACCGCCAGCCTGTATCAGATCCCAGGCGTTTTCACCGCCACCTGCCTCAACCATCATGATTGCGACATCTTCGTTACCGTTGCTGTCCTTTACGATACGACCGGCAACCACCATGTTAAAGGTCGCCTGCTCCATCTCCGAGAAACGCGGGAACGCAACCCACTGACCATCGAGCAGGGCGACACGGATACCGCCGATAGGGCCGGAGAAAGGAAGCCCTGCCAGCTGGGTAGACATTGATGCCGCGTTGATTGCCAACACGTCATAGGCATCATCGGGGTGCACGGCGAGCACCGTCTCAACAACCTGAACCTCGTTACGCAGCCCCTTCACGAAGGCCGGACGAAGCGGACGGTCAATCAGGCGGCAAGCCAGAATCGCATCGGTGCCGGGGCGAGACTCACGCCGGAAAAAGTTTCCGGGAATCTTGCCGGCAGCGTACTGCCGTTCCTCGACATCAACCGTCAACGGGAAGAAGTCGAACTGATCTTTAGGGTGTTTGCCGACAGTGGTGGCAGAGAGAATGGCGGTCTCGTCATCCAGATAGGCCATTGCCGAACCAGCGGCCTGCTTCGCTAGCAGTCCAGTCTCGAAACGCACGATGCGTTTACCAAATTTTCCGTTATCGATTACCGCTTCCGCAGCAGTAATCCCGGGGAAATCCATCATAGTGAATCCCTTTCCTCGATATTTCGTTATCTAACCTGGTCGGAAAGGGCGGTCATCAGTAGTATTCTTCGGATTCGCGGAATCCGCCGGATCCTACCGAGGACCGAACCTCCGACCTGTACCATTTTTATTTGTATCAGCAGCCGATATAGCGAAGGCTCGCGGCACCAGCCACGAGCCTCTAGTTTTTATCGGCGCAAGCCCAACCGCTCAATCAGGGAACGGTAACGCTCAATGTCCGTCTCCTGCAGGTGATTCAACAGGCGTCGGCGCTGTCCAACCAAGAGCATCAGTCCACGACGAGAATGATGGTCATGAATGTGGGTCTTGAAATGCTCGGTCAAATCCGCAATCCGCTTCGACAGGATAGCTACCTGAACCTCGGGGGATCCGGTGTCACCGGGATGAGTAGCGTACTCGTTAACGATTTGCGTTTTCTCTTCTTTGCTCAGCGACATCGCATCTCCTTAAACATTCGCTGCACGGAGCCGACGGGCTCTTCCCGCGGGCATACAGACCGTGGCCGGCTTTGACGGCATAAATCAGCCTAACATAACCGCAGGAAGCCCCGAAATCCGAGTGACCTGGGTAACAACAAAACGCTATTGTGCGGTCACGATTGCCGGATCTATACGACCGGCCGGCGGAACGCCGAGTAGCAGTGCGCTCTCCCGCAGATCAACATCCATCCGAGCAGTCAGCTCCTCCACCGAGTCGAAACGCATCATGCCACGAATTCTTTCAATAAAATCAACCGCAACCACCTGACCATACAGGTTCAAGTCACCCCGACCTAAAACATGCGCCTCCACGGTCGCCAGCAAAGCATCAAATTGGATATTGTGCCCCACCGAAATCGCTGCCGGCAAGTGCTCGGTGGTGCCGGTTCCGGGCGTTGTTCGCATCAACCAACCAGCATAAACACCCTCGGCTGGCACCATACCTAAGTCATCGGTATTCAGGTTCGCGGTTGGAAACCCGAGGGTGCGACCACGCTGAAACCCATGCACCACACGGCCACGCAAGCGGTATGGGCGTCCGAGCACCTGTGCGGCGGTACGCACATCCCCCTCGGCAAGACATTCACGCACCCAGGTTGAGGACCAGCGTCTGCCAGAAACAGAGCAAATATCTGTGACCTCGGTGACGGTGAACCCCATTTCGGTGCCGAGGCTGCGCAGCGTCTCGACATTTCCGGAATTTCCTGCGCCAAAACGCATATCGGCGCCAACAACTATTTCGCGGGCAGCGAGCGCATCTGCGAAATACTGTTTAGCGAAATCCCGGGGACTGAGTTCAGCCAACTCCCAGGTATAGGGCACCAGCCAGGTCGCATCCACACCGAGATTCGCCATCGCGTCGATCCGATCCATCAGCGGCATAATCAGTTGCACGTCCCGTTCTGGCTGATGCAGCATCGCCGGATGCGGGTCAAAAGTTATGGCAACCGAAGCCAGTCCAAGCTCGGCGGCACGCGCGGTTAAGGTACGAAGTATCTGCTGGTGACCGAGATGCACACCGTCAAAAATACCGATAGTGCAGACACATCCCAGATAGTCTCCGGCTCCGCCGACCCCGGTCACAACCCGCATACAAACGCCCTTTACCCTACCTGTGAATCAACTGATGTTAAGCGCGCAGCCGATCCACCATATTCAACTGCTCCCACGTGAACTCGGGACGCCCAAAATGCCCGTAAGCGCTGGTAGCAGAATATATAGGTCGTCGCAAATCCAGTTGCTCAATAATCGCTGCCGGTCGGAAATCGAATACTCGGCGCACCGAGTCGAGAACCCGGTCATCATCCCCGGTCCCAAAAGTATCGACCATCAAACCGACCGGACGCGCTGAACCAATAGCATAGGCCACTTGAATCAGGCACTCACTAGCTAAACCAGCAGCCACAACGTTTTTTGCCGCCCAACGAGCCGCATAGGAGGCACTGCGATCGACCTTGCTGGGATCCTTTCCGGAGAAAGCTCCTCCACCGTGCGGAGCCCTCCCACCATAGGTATCCACAATGATTTTCCTGCCGGTCAGGCCGGTATCAGCAATCGGTCCGCCATAGATGAAACTACCGGCCGGATTCACCAGCACCGCCACGTCATCGGTTTGAAGGTCAAGTTCAGCTAGTAGCGGTGAAATCACCTGTTCTCGCACGAACTCGCGGACCTCATCGAGCGGCACTGAGGCGCGATGCTGGGCAGACACCACAACCGTGTCCACAGCAACCGGGCGACCATCCCTGTACCGCACTGTCACCTGCGTTTTTCCATCCGGGAGTAAACCGAAAGAAGTGTGGTGACGCCGCACAGCCTCCAGGCGACGAGCAAAACGATGCGCCAACCATATCGGCATTGGCATCAGGTCAGGGGTCTCATCGACCGCGTAACCGAACATCATTCCCTGATCGCCGGCCCCCTGCAGGTCGAATTTGTCGAGTTCGCTCATGCCGGCACGTTTCTCCCAAGAGGTATTCACTCCAGCAGCAATATCCGGTGATTGCGGGTCGATAGCCTGGTCAACACCGACACTGCGCCCATCCATACCGGATTCCGGAGAGTCGTAACCAATATCTACAAGCACCTGACGGGCAATCTTTTTCACGTCAACCCAGTCAGCTGTAGTGGTCATCTCACCGGCAATATGAATGATTCCGGATGCCGCCATAACTTCGGCGGCTACCCGGGAATCCGGGTCTTGGCGTAACGCATCATCGAGTATCGCATCCGAGATGGCGTCACAAACCTTGTCGGGGTGTCCGCTGGTGACCGATTCTGATGTGAACAGGTATTCGCGCACGATGCCTCTCCCCTAGTTCGTCGAACTCATCTTCGCAAGCGTCATCAAGAACTCAGCGTTCGAGCCGGTCTCTTTGAGTTTATTTAATACAAATTCGGTGGCCTGCTGGGTTTCCAGGGTGCCGAGCATTCGGCGCAGCTTCCAGGTGATAGCCAGCTCTTCTTTATTCAACAGCCACTCTTCACGGCGAGTACCGGAAGCGTTTACATCAACTGCCGGATAGATACGTTTATCTGCCAGCTGACGAGAGAGCCTCAACTCCATGTTGCCGGTGCCCTTGAATTCTTCGAAAATCACCTCATCCATCTTCGACCCGGTCTCTACCAGCGCGGTCGCCAAAATCGTGAGAGATCCGCCGTTTTCGACATTACGAGCCGCACCAAAAAACTTCTTCGGCGGATACAGGGCAGAGGCATCCACGCCACCGGAGAGGATACGACCCGATGCCGGAGCAGCCAGGTTATAGGCACGACCCAGACGGGTAATCGAATCCAGTAACACCACAACATCCTGCCCCATCTCTACCAGGCGTTTCGCACGCGCAATCGCCAATTCGGCGACAGTGGTGTGGTCAGATGCCGGACGATCAAAGGTGGAGGCGATAACCTCGCCCTTTACCGTGCGTTGCATATCGGTGACCTCCTCGGGACGCTCATCGACGAGCACCACCATCAGGTGACATTCGGGATTGTTCACCGAAATAGCATTCGCGATCTGCTGTAAAATAATCGTTTTGCCGGCTTTCGGCGGAGAAACGATCAGGCCACGCTGCCCCTTACCGATTGGAGCAACCAGGTCGATTACCCGAGACGTGATCCCTTTCGCGGTCGTCTCCAAACGCAATTGCTCATTGGGATACAGCGGGGTGAGATCCTTGAACTGGACACGCTTCGCGGCGTCCTCCACACTCATGCCGTTCACGGAATCCAACTGTGCCAGAGCATTGTATTTTTGCCGTTTATTCTGGGAGCCTTCCCGAGGAGTACGAACCTGACCGGCTATCGCATCACCAGAACGCAGCTGCCAGCGGCGCACCTGCCCGAGGGTCACATAAACATCATTCGGACCGGGCAAGTACCCGGATGTACGCACGAAAGCATGGTTATCTTTCACATCCAAAACACCGGCGATTGGAATCATCGGCTCATCCTCTGCGGGCTGACGATTCTGGGGTCCAGTGTTTTCACTGACAGACACCCGCGGAGCATTCGTTGTTACCTCGCGGTTGCGACCCGGCTGGTCATGCGGCACCCGACCGCGACGACGACGGTTTCGTTGGAACTCGCGAGCGTGCTCCTGGTTTCCATTCGCATTCTCGGAATAGTCTGCGTCTTCAGTCTCGTGATGCTTGCGTTCCCAAATGCGGTCAAGATCGGCGGCAATCTCCTCGGTGATGGCCTGCCGAGATTCTGTTTTCTCGGAGGAGTCGTTTGCGGGGGCAGACTCGGCTTCAGGAGCCGAACCGTCACGCTGCTGCCATTCCTTAATCTCGGCGATCAGCTGAGCTTTCTTTGTCCGCCCTACACCTTTCATACCGATTTCGGCAGCCAGCTTTTTCAATTCGTCGAGCCGCATATCTGCCAGTGCGGCACCAGAGTCTATACTCACGAAAATTCCTTAAAAATACGAGATTCATACATTTCGAACCCGCGACCTAAAGGTGGGATTCAGGATTGGTCAATGCAAGAGAACAGCATGACCGAGAACCATGATACCAGGTTATCCGGCTCAGGTGTAGTTGTCGGGTATGAGCGGATAAGTGGGTGGCACGAATGGATAAACGCGGGGGATTATTTTGGCATTACGCCACACCAGCAACACCCGTGTAACACATAACCCCTGTTCACGGCGTTAGTGTTGCTGGTGTGCCTGGTGGGGTTATCCATTCGTGCACATGACTTATCCGCTCGTGCACAGGAGTTCCCACGACACGGCGCGCAGAAACAGCGGGGAAGGGAAAGGAAAGGAAAGGGAAGGGAAAGGAAAGGAAGCGAGCGAGCGAGCGAGCAGACAGGCGGAGCCACTAGAAATGCTCGGCGATGGCAGTGGCCTCGGAGTCGGGGCGGGTGGTATCCGACACCATCTCCGCGCCGGTGGCCTCCACATCCGAAACAATATCGATCTTTGCGCCTGTCAACCGGGCAGCGAGGCGGGCATTCTGCCCCTCCTTACCGATAGCTAAGGAAAGCTGGAAATCCGGAACTATCACTTTCGCGTGCAGGAACTCCCCCGGCGCTACCTGCACCGAAGAAACGCGCGCCGGCGAGAGCGCATTCGCAATAAAACGCGCCGGATCCGCCGACCAATCCACAATGTCAATCTTTTCTCCACGCAACTCATTCATAACCGCTCGCACGCGCTGCCCCATCGGCCCAATACACGCACCCTTTGCGTTTATCCCCTCCCTGGCGGCACGAACCGCAATCTTGGTGCGGAATCCGGCCTCCCTGGCAATCGCCTCAATTACAACTAAACCGTCAGCTATCTCGGGAACTTCACGCTCAAACAGTCCACGTACCAGCTCCGGGTGGCGGCGGCTCAGCTCTATACGTGCACCTTTTTCTCCGCGCGCAACCTTTACCACGTAGGCGCGAATCCAATCACCGTGCCGGTATTTCTCGCCTGGGACCTGCTCCTCCAAAGCCAGCACCGCCTCGTGTTCGCCTACCTGAACCATCACCAGGTTCGGGTCGCGGGACTGCTGGACAACACCGGATACAATCTGTCCCTGCTTATCCCGAAATTCTCCGAGAATCTGCTGGTCTTCCGCGTTTCGCAGCTGCTGAACGATAAGTTGTTTCACTTTCGCGGTGGCGATCCGCCCGAAACCGGAGGGAGTATCATCAAATTCGCCGATTTTGTTACCGTTTTCATCAACCTCATCTGCTATGACGCTTACTCGCCCGGTTTTCTGGTCAATCTCGACCCGCGCAGAATCGACGGCACCTGGGACGTCATGGTAGGCCTTCAACAGCGCTTCTTCGATACCGACCACCAGGTCGGCAACCGAAATGCCCTTCTCGGATTCCACGATCCGTAACGCATTCATATCAATATCCATTTGTCCCCTCCAGCTATTCGATTGTTATTTATTTATAGGTAAATGTCTGCACCTAGAAAGTCGGAACTTCCTGTGCTTTCACGATGTCAACGCGTTTTATGCTGAGTGCTTGACCACCGTGAGTGAGGTACAGGTTACCTGCATCAAAGCCTAGCAACTCGGCGGTTATGTCTCCATCAGCACTGGTCACGATATTTAGGGTACGTCCGAGGGCGAGCGCAAAATGCCTATCCTCGGTTAGTTGCCGACCAATACCGCCACTGCTGACCTCCAGGGTGTAGTGCCCCGGAATCGGGTCTGCATCATCGAGATAGGCGCTGATCAGGCGGGTGAGATCGGCTATCTGATCGCTGCTCACCCCAGCCACCGCAGCTTCGCTGGCCTCCGCAACAGTATCGGCGGGAGTCTGAATAATCTCGGCAAGTCGAGTCTGATCAATTTCAGGATCCACTACTATCAGCAGTTTTGAGTATTTACCGGCGCGGTTCAGGCGCAGAGAATCCAAGATTAGATGCTGCTGGTCAGCCAGTTGCCCGATATGCAAAGTGAGCGAATCGATCAGTTCCACACTGTCTCCGTTGTCTCGGATCAATCCTATTATTAAGGCTGCCCCTATCCGGGGAGCCTCTTTGTTCAATAACCTACTTCATGCAAGTATTGCAGTGATGAAACGACTATTCAAGACCGGGGCTGGATGTTTTGTACTGCTGCTGGCCGTATCCGGCTGCTCCCAGTTGCGTCTAGACACCGGGGATAGTCTGAGTGCGCTCAATATCGACGAGGTCGCACGCATTCAGGCTGCTACCTGCACGGAAACCGTAATCGAATACGGTACCGGAACCAGGTTGGCTGACTCCTATACCCGTTCTGTCCCCGGCACGGGACCTACGGTTGGCAGCGGTAATCAGGCAGCACCGATACGTGAAGACCTCTCGGCCAGTGAACGACAGGCAGTTGAGTTTGCGCTCACTGGGCAGGAGGCAACCGGTAATGCCTGGTTTTATATGGATCCAGATGAGGACGTGCCGGAGAACCCCATCAGTTACGAAGTTCCGACAAACGCCCCTGAACTGGCGAATCTCTTGGCAAAGTGCGCTAAACAGGAGTTTATGGCAGCACGGGAAGTCTCGGATGGCGATCTGGCAGAGCTGCTGGCCTCGCTCGCACTCGCCCAGGAGTATTCCGCCACCGAGATTTCAACAGCCGTGAACTCTCAGCTGCAAGCAGGTGAAACACTGCCGCTGGCACCGATGAAGCTCACTTATTCGGGCGATACCGGGCAATACGAGTACGTGCCTGATAACACCGCCAACCCAGAGATTAACTCCACCGTAAATACTACCCCCACCGCAGCGGCCACCTCCCGTCCGGATCCTGAACGGCTGTCAGCGTCTCTCACCGCGATTGACCGGCTGCGCTATCACCTGGAGCTCTTTGGCGGTCGCGACAAGTCGATGCCGGACGAGACCCTCTATAACTGGGCGACTGCGCTGCACCGGCAGGAGGCTCAGCTGCTCGCATCCGGAGCCCGCGACACTCGCGAACACAGCTATGTTCTCGCTACCGGCAATGAACAATTGGCGGATTCGGCGCGAGCCGCACTGGCCGGAGAAGTGAGCATAATCGCGAGCAAACCATCTTCAGGAAAGAATGCGGGCGAGAACTTGGATGTCGAAATGGCGCGCGCTAACGCCAGATTGATTATGCAGATTACGTCACATTTCGGTGCGCAAATCGAGCCACTGCCAGGCCTGGATGTTTCAATGACCGACACTCGTTCAGACGACTGAAAATTTGGCTCCCGCAGCTGGGCTCGAACCAGCAACCCTTCGATTAACAGTCGAATGCTCTGCCATTGAGCTATGCGGGAATGCATCAATAAACCTAGCAGTTTCCCGGCAATATCTCCAATTAACTTCAGGATTACCCAGATACGGCGCAAGCCCGCGTGAGTGTTTGGGTATCCACCGGATTTGCTATAGCGTAACCTACTGTAGTGTAGGTTTCTAGGGGGTGCTATGGCTGAGAACATCCGCGAGCGCTTGATAGTGCGAGATTTACCCGGCGGTGGGCGCGAAGTAACAAACCCGCTGGCGATAGACATTTCCCCCACCATGACGCTGCCGAGTCTGCTCATGCAACGAGCCGCGCTGCACCCCAACGACACAGTTATTGAGCGGAATGCGCTGCTCGGCGACACCTGGAACCGGATTACCGCGCGCCAATTCGCCACTCAGGTGCGTCGCCTCGCATCCGGCCTGCTCGCACACGGCTGGGAGAAGGGGCAACGTATAGGTATCCTGGCTACCACCAGCTTTGAGTGGACACTGCTGGATTACGCCTGCCAAAGTGCGGGGATTGTCACGGTACCCATATATGAATCTGATTCTGCCGAACAGATTCGTTGGGTGATTGAGGACGCCAACATCTGTGCAATCTTCTGTGACGACCGCACGCACCAGACACTGATACAGGCAGTCGATGCCGATATCCCGACCTATACTTTCGTTGATGGACCACTCGAAATTTTGATGCAACGCGGCGAAGTTGCCGGGGAAGATACTGTTGAACACTCGATTCATGACTTGACGCACTCTGATGTGGCCACAATCGTCTATACTTCCGGAACGACCGGTCGTCCCCGCGGTGCGATTCTCACCCACGGGAACCTGGTGACCGGCACCCTGGCAGGCTGCTCGTTTTTCCCGGACGCGGTGAGAGTGGCGAATGTGCGAACCCTGGTGTTTCTACCGCTGGCACATATCTATGCGCGCATCGTGGTGTATATGACACTGGCTGGTGACGGCGTGTGCGGTCATGTGCCAAATACCCGGAATCTGTTGGCAGATCTGGCATCTTTTCGTCCGACAACTATTGGTGCGGTGCCGCGGGTACTCGAAAAACTGTATTCTGCTGCGGACGCGAAAGCCGGCAGTGGCATCATGAAACGCATCTTTAGGCTGGCTGCACATACCGCGATGGAGACCGGTCGGCTCATCGAGGAACGTGTCGAACCACACTTCGGTCAGCGCCTGAAGCAACGCGCCGCCGATAAACTCGTCCTGCGGAAGATAAAGAACCTGATGGGCGGGCAGATACGCAACGTGGTGTCTGGTGGAGCGCCGCTATCTGCAGATATTCAACGGTTCTTCACCGGTGCCGGGCTCTACGTGTATCAGGGATACGGACTCACCGAAGCTGAGGGCGGGATTGCTTGCAATATTCCCGAATACTATCGTTCCGGGACTGTCGGGATTCCACTGCCGGGAGCGACAATCCGGGTGGATGATAGTGGTGAAGTACTGTTGCGGGGCGGCACGATTTTCGCAGGCTACCTGAATAATCCTGAACAAACTGCCCAAGCTCTGGACGAGGAAGGCTGGTTCCATACCGGCGATCTTGGTTCTATCGACGAGGAGGGATTCCTCACTATCACCGGCAGGAAGAAAGAACTGATTGTGACTGCGGGTGGCAAGAACGTGCAGCCCGCGGTGCTTGAAGATGCGTTGCGCACCCATCCGCTCATTTCCCAGATTGTTGTTATAGGTGACAGGCAGCGTTTCATTTCTGCACTGGTGACCCTGGATGCCGAAATGCTGCCCAGCTGGTTGAACAACCACAAGCTACCAAATATGGATGTTTTGGCCGCCGCAAACCATCCGGCAGTGCGCTCTTCTATACAGTTGGCTATTGCTAAAGCTAACCGCCAGGTTTCACGAGCCGAATCTATCCGCAAATTTTCGATTCTTACCACCGATTTCACCGAAGATAACGGACTGCTCACACCGTCCTTAAAGGTAAAGCGTGCCGAAGTGGTGAAACGCTTCGCAAACGAAATCGCTAAAATATATGCCTGAACTGAGCTGAAAAGCGTGGTGGGCGCGACCCAATGGTCACGCCCACCACAGGTTTATGAGACCAGCTGGTCTCAAATGTCTTCAGGGTTGAAGTCCTCAAAAGACTGGCTGAAATCCAATCCTGCGAGGAAATCGTCACCCAGCTGCGGAATCTCGAAGTCCGCAGCGGACCAGCCCATAGCCGCCAACGCCTCATCAGTCGGATCGACTTTCACGTGCTGGTACACGTTTAGCCCGGTGCCGGCTGGGATCAGCTTACCGATAATGACGTTCTCTTTCAGACCGATCAGCGGATCGGACTTTGAACCAAGCGCCGCATCGGTAAGCACCTTTGTGGTCTCCTGGAAAGATGCCGCCGACAACCAAGAATCTGTAGCCAGCGAAGCCTTCGTAATACCCATCAGCTCCGGACGTCCGGTTGCGGGCTCCCCGCCCTCAGACACGACCCGGCGGTTCTCGGCTCGGAACACCATATTGTCGACCAGCTGACCGGGCAGCAGGTTCGTGTCACCGGATTTCAACACGGTGACCCGCCGCAGCATCTGGCGGACAATCACCTCAATATGCTTGGAGTGAATATCCACACCCTGAGAGCGATAGACTTCCTGAACCTCGTTTACCAGCTGTTTTTGTGTGGCGTTGATACCCAGGATACGCAGCACCTTCTTCGGGTCGAGACGCCCCTCAGTAATTTTTGCGCCCACCTCAAGGTGGTCACCCTCAGAGACAATCATCTGCATCCTGCGGGACACTGGAATCTCGAGATCTTCTTGACCGTCATCACGGGTGATGATAACCATGCGCTGCGAACCGGGCTCATCAACAATATGAACCTTGCCGGCAGCCTCGGTGATAACCGCCTCGCTCTTGGGGGTACGCGCCTCAAATAGCTCCTGCACACGCGGCAAACCCTGGGTGATGTCAGAGGAACCAGCGGCACCACCAGTGTGGAAGGTACGCATCGTCAGCTGCGTGCCCGGCTCACCAATGGATTGGGCTGCGATAATACCGACCGCCTCGCCAATATCGACACGCTTACCGGTCGCCAACGAACGCCCATAGCACGCCGCACAGGTGCCAGTCTCGGATTCGCAGGTGAGCACGGAACGCACCTGAATATCGGTGACACCACCGGCCACAAATTGGGCAATCAGCTCGTCACCAACATCCGCGCCCGCCTCGGCGAGCACCGTCCCGTCAGCAGCGACAACATCCTTCAGTAGGGTACGACCGTAGGCGGTGGTCTCGACAATATCGAGTTTTGTCACGGTTCCGTCCTCGCCGACTTCACCGATCGGCAGGGTCAAACCCCGGCGGGTTCCACAGTCCTCTTCACGCACGATAACGTCCTGGGAGACATCGACGAGACGTCGGGTCAGATACCCGGATTCAGCGGTACGCAGAGCGGTGTCGGCCAGACCCTTACGGGCACCGTGGGTCGCGATGAAGTATTCGAGAACCGACAGACCCTCACGATAGTTCGACTTGATGGGTCGCTCGATCAGTTTCTGTTTCGGGTCCGCCACCAGGCCACGCATACCCGCAATCTGGCGAATCTGATCCCAGTTACCACGGGCACCGGAGTTCACCATCCTGAAGACGTTGTTACGTTCCGGGAAGTTCACGCGCATCGCTTCGGCGACCTTTGCCGTGCACTCGTTCCAAATATCGACAAGTTCACGGTAACGGTCATCTTCGGTGATCGCACCCACGTCATAGCGGTTCTGCACCTGCGCGGCCAGCTCCTCGTAGTGGTCGAGAATCTCCTGTTTAGTGTCGGGAGAGACCACGTCAGAGAACGCGATTGTGATACCCGACCAGGTAGACCAGTGGAAACCAGTAGATTTCAAGGCATCCAGAGAGGCCGCAACATTGCCCTTGTCGTAGGATTCTGCGAGGGTATTTACAATGCTGGCGAGCTGCTTCTTACCAACCTGATAGTTGACGAACGGGAAGTCCACTGGCAGTGCCTCGTTGAAGAGGCAGCGACCGACAGAGGTTTCGAGTTCTACTGCGTCACCGGGCTGCCAGCCCTGCGGGGCCTGCCAGTCGACTGGCGGCACAGTGCCGGGCTCCAGAATGATTTTAGCGGTCTCGTTGATGTCGAGTTCGTTCATGTCATAGGCCATTATCGCCTCAGCCAGTGAGGAATACTCACTCATCACCGGGTTACCATCGGTGTCACGTTTCACCGGCAGCTCCGGGTTCGGGTTACCGGTCAGGTGGTACATTCCAATAATCATGTCCTGGGAGGGCATGGTTACCGGGCGACCATCAGAAGGCTTGAGGATATTGTTGCTTGAAAGCATCAGAATCCGCGCCTCCGCCTGCGCCTCAGCACCCAAAGGCAGATGCACAGCCATCTGGTCACCGTCAAAGTCGGCGTTGAAAGCGCCACAAACCAGCGGATGCAGCTGAATGGCCTTGCCCTCGACCAGTACCGGCTCGAAAGCCTGGATACCGAGACGGTGCAGGGTAGGTGCCCGGTTAAGCAGCACCGGATGCTCGGCGATCACCTCGTCGAGTACATCCCACACCTGCGGGCTCTGCCGTTCAACCTTGCGTTTCGCGGCCTTTACATTCGGCGCTTCTTGCCGTTCCACCAGGCGTTTCATAACGAAAGGCTTGAACAATTCGAGCGCCATCTGTTTTGGCAGACCACACTGATGCAGATGCAACTGGGGACCGACAACGATAACTGAACGACCCGAATAGTCCACACGTTTACCCAGCAGGTTCTGACGGAAACGTCCCTGTTTACCTTTCAGCATGTCAGACAGCGACTTCAGGGCACGATTCGACGAGCCGGTGACCGGGCGACCCCGGCGACCGTTATCGAAGAGCGAATCAACAGATTCCTGCAGCATCCGCTTCTCGTTGTTGATAATGATTTCCGGGGCGTTCAGATCCAACAGCCGTTTGAGACGATTGTTACGGTTGATTACTCGGCGGTACAGGTCGTTGAGATCTGAGGTCGCGAAACGTCCACCATCGAGCTGCACCATCGGGCGCAGATCCGGCGGAATGACCGGGACACGATCCAAAACCATTGATTCGGGTTTGTTCCCGGTGGTCAAGAACGCATTAATCACTTTCAACCGTTTCAGGGCACGGGTCTTGCGCTGCCCGGAACCGCTGTCAATGATTTCACGAAGTTTCGCTGCTTCACCCTCGAGATCGAAATCCTGCAACCGGGTTTTGACAGCCTCGGCACCTTTCGCACCTTTAAAATAGGTGCCGTAACGGGCGGTCATCTCCTGGTAGAGGATTTCATCACCTTCGAGGTCACCGACCTTGAGTTCCTTGAAACGATCAAAAACTTCGCGTGCTGCTTCCAGCTGGGTCGTCATTTTGCGGCGCAGCTGAGCGATTTCCTTGTCAGCGGATTTACGCACCTTGTCGATGGCAGATTTTGCGGCACCCTCGCTCTCCAGCTGTGCCATATCTTTTTCCATTTTCTCGGCGCGTTTAGTAATCGCACCTTCGAAACGATCCTGAACCTGTTTGAGTTCCAGTTCCAGCTCATCGGTCAGAGTCGGCAGGTCATCGTGTCGAGCCTGCTCATCAACCTCGGTGATCATATAGGCGGCAAAATAGATAACCTTTTCTAGGTCTTTCGGCGCCAAATCCAGCAGGTATCCGAGCCGGGAGGGCACGCCTTTGAAATACCAGATGTGAGTAACCGGCGCGGCCAGTTCGATATGCCCCATGCGTTCGCGACGTACCTTTGAGCGAGTGACCTCCACGCCGCAGCGTTCACAGACAATTCCCTTGTAACGCACCCGCTTGTATTTACCGCAGGAGCACTCCCAATCGCGGGTCGGACCGAAAATCCGCTCGCAGAACAGGCCGTCTTTCTCCGGCTTCAGGGTGCGATAGTTGATGGTTTCCGGCTTCTTTACTTCACCGTAGGACCATTCTTGAATATCCTCGGCGGTCGCCAGGCCGATATGCAGTTTATCGAATTTGATTGCGCTCATTTTCTGTTCTCCTGTCGTCCTGGTTGCCTAGATTTCGTCCAAATCCAATGACACATTCGGGTTCGGTCTCGCCCCGATGTTTATGCCGAGCTCATCGGAGGCCCGCTGGGCGGCATCGTCTTGATCTTTGAGACTGACGACCTCGTCCTTTTCGTCGAGTGCCTGCACGTTCAAACCGAGGGATCGCATCTCCTGGATGAGCACCCGGAAAGACTCCGGGATTCCGGGTTCCGGAATATCCTCGCCTTTCACGATGGCCTCATAGACTTTTACGCGCCCGGAGATGTCATCGGATTTCACCGTCAGCAGCTCCTGTAGCGAATAGGCGGCACCGTAGGCTTCCATCGCCCACACCTCCATCTCACCGAAGCGCTGGCCACCGAATTGAGCTTTACCGCCGAGTGGCTGCTGGGTGATCATCGAGTACGGGCCGGTCGAGCGGGCGTGGATCTTGTCATCGACGAGGTGATGCAGTTTCAGCATGTACTTGTAGCCGACCGAAATCGGGTACGGGAAAGGCTCGCCGGAGCGGCCGTCGAAGAGTTGCGCCTTGCCGTCGGAACCGACCAGCTGGAAGCCGTCGGGGTCGGGCAGCGTGCAGCCGAGCAGACCGGTAAGCACCTCTGCCGGGCAGCCATCGAACACCGGGGTTGCCACATGGGTGCCGGGTTCAACTTTCATGCCCTCCTTGGGGAGCCTGTCAATCCATTTAGCACCCTCTTTTGCCAGCTCGGAAGCATCCCAACCCTGGTGTGCGAGCCAGCCGAGATGCAACTCCAGTACCTGACCGACGTTCATACGACCGGGAACACCCATCGGGTTCAAGATCATGTCAATCGGGGTGCCATCAGCGAGAAACGGCATATCCTCAACCGGCAAAATCTTTGACACAACACCCTTATTCCCGTGGCGACCCGAAAGCTTGTCGCCGACCGTGATCTTGCGGCGCTGCGCCACATATACCCGAACCATCTGCTTTACACCCGCAGAGAGCTCGTCATCCTCATCATTGAACTCGCGTACACCGATCACGATACCGGATTCACCGTGCGGAACCCGCAGCGAGGTGTCACGCACCTCACGTGCTTTCTCACCGAAGATGGCGCGCAGCAGACGTTCCTCACTGGTCAGCTCAGTTTCGCCTTTAGGCGTGACCTTGCCTACCAGGATATCGCCGCTGGTGACTTCAGCGCCGATACGGATGATGCCACGATCGTCGAGGTTGGAGAGTGCATCCTCGGAAACATTCGGCAGGTCGCGAGTGATTTCTTCGAGACCGAGTTTGGTTTCGCGGGCATCGATTTCGTGCTCCTCAATGTGGATTGAGGTGAGCACATCGTCCTGGACGAGACGCCGAGAAATAATAATCGCGTCCTCGTAGTTCAGACCTTCCCAAGACATATAGGCAACCAGCACGTTCTTACCCAGAGCCAGCTCGCCTTTCTCGGTGCTGGGTCCGTCGGCCAGCAAACCACCGGGAACTACCTTGTCTCCAACCTGGACACGCACCCGCTGGTTATAGCAGTTACCGGGGTTGGAGCGATGAAATTTTTGAACCGGATAGGTCGTGTGAGTGCCGTCATCGTTCATAACCTCGACGTGTGCGGCATCCACTTCGGTAACAACACCGCTTTTCTCCGCCAATAGCGCCTCGCCAGCGTCCATCGCGGCGTGCCGCTCCATGCCGGTGCCGACCAGCGGAGAATCCGTAACCAACAGCGGCACCGCCTGACGCTGCATATTGGCACCCATCAGCGCCCGGTTCGCGTCATCGTGTTCCAGGAACGGAATCAGCGAGGTCGCTACCGAAACCATCTGGCGGGCGGACACATCCATGTATTCAACTTCGTCGGCGGGAACCAATGCCGGGTCGGCACCGCCCACGCGACACAGCACCAGATCTTCAACGAACTTTCCGTCTTTCGTGGGAGCTGAGGCCTGGGCGATACGGTACAGGTTTTCCTCATCGGCGGTCAGGTACTCGATCTGGTCGGTGACTTTGCCTTTCTTCACTACCCGATACGGAGTTTCGAGGAACCCGAAGGGGTTGAGCCGCGCATAGGTAGCCAAGGAACCAATCAAACCGATGTTGGGTCCCTCTGGTGTCTCAATCGGACACATACGCCCATAGTGGGACGGGTGAACGTCACGAACCTCCATGCCGGCACGGTCACGTGACAGACCGCCCGGACCGAGCGCGGAGAGCCGCCGCTTGTGGGTCAAGCCTGCGAGCGGGTTGTTCTGATCCATAAACTGCGACAGCTGCGAAGTACCGAAGAACTCTTTGATAGCCGCCACTACCGGACGAATGTTAATCAGGGTTTGCGGGGTGATTGCCTCAGCATCCTGGGTGGTCATGCGCTCACGAACGACCCGCTCCATACGGTTCAGACCAGTACGAACCTGCACCTGAATCAATTCGCCTACCGCACGGATGCGGCGGTTACCGAAATGGTCAATATCATCGGTTTCCAGTGGCATCTCGATTCTCTTGCCACCGCGTTTCCCGGTGAAAGTGTCCTCCCCGGCGTGCAACCCGAGCAGGTATTTACACGCCATGACGATATCCTCGCGGGTGAGAGCACTATCGGTAATCGGTGTTTCAAGACCGAGCTTCTTGTTGATCTTGTAGCGGCCAACTTTCGCCAGGTCATAGCGTTTATCGTTGAAATAGAAATTATCGAGCAGGGTTCGACCTGCCTCCGGGGATGCCGGGTCGCCGGGACGAATCTTGCGGAAAATATCGGTTAGGGCACTGTCTTGATCCTGGATTCCCTCAGAGTCGTGCTCCAGGGTTTCCAGCATCACCGGATAGTCCTTAAACTCTTTACGGATATCGGCTTCGGTCATGCCGAGAGCCCGCAGGAACACGGTGGCGGACTGCTTACGCCGCCGGTCGATGCGCACACCGACGTTGTCTTTCTTGTCGATCTCAAATTCGAGCCACGCGCCGCGGGTCGGAATGAACTTGCAGTTATAAATGTCCTTATCGGAGTTTTTGTCCGGGGTTATCTCGAAATAGACGCCGGGACTGCGAACCAGCTGCGAAACCACGACACGTTCGGTGCCGTTTACGATAAAGGTTCCCGAGGGGGTCATCAACGGGAAATCCCCCATGAACACGGTCTGGGATTTAATCTCGCCGGTGTTTTCGTTCATGAACTCTGCGGTCACATACATTGGTGCCGCATATGTGTAGTCCTTTGCCTTGCATTCTTCGATACTGTAGGGCGGGTCGAGCAGCTCCGGGGTGTTAAAAGACAGCGACATGGTTTCCGCGAAGTCCTGGATCGGGGAAATCTCGTCAAATATCTCTTCCAGACCTGACAGCGGGTTAGTGACCTTACCTGCGGACTGTTCCTCGTCACGACGCGCCTGCCAGGCGGCGTTTCCAATCAGCCAATCAAATGATTTGCGCTGAATGTCGAGCAGATTCGGGGGCGCTAACACATCGCCGATCTGGCCGAAAGTCAGGCGGGTGTTTGCGGCACTGGTCAGAGTTGTAGCAGCCAAAAGCGTTCCTTTCACGCGAACTTCTTTTGCGCAGAGCGCCTGTGCCCCTATCTGCTATCGAACCGACCCCACCAGCGCGCATACCATATTGGTGGGCGTTTTCCGATGCACCTCGGACAAAACAAACGCAATTACTCAATATACTGCTGAAACACTGTATATCTCAAATCGAGGGTGGGGTCACAACCCGCCTGAGCGCCCTGAGTGAACAAAATCACTCATCCATGTGGTTCCGGTAAACGAGGTGCACCAGAAAAAGCCCGACACTTTCAAGGTTGTGATTTGGTGCACAACCGCCGGTTAGACTATCGAATCGGCTTATTTGTCTGTTCTGGGAGCAGGAATGCCGCCGCCGCCGCAATCGCGAAAGCCGCTGCGAACACCCCGAAAGCCAAGAGTGACCCACCGAAACCGACCATTACCGGAGTTAGCAGCGGCGTGATTATCGAAGCTATCCTGCCGAAACCAGCTGCCGCCCCGGTACCGGTGCCACGCACATTGGTCGGATACAGTTCCGGCCCGATTGCGTAGAGCGCACCCCACGCCCCCAAGTTAAAGAACGAGAGCGCCATACCGGCGGCAATAATTGTCGCCTCGCTGCCAGCGTTGGCGTAGCAGATTGCTGCTACCGCGCTGCCCGCCAAGAACAGTGCGAGGTTGCGTCGCCTGCCAATAATTTCGATTAGATAGGCTGAAACCGCGTATCCGGGAATCTGTGCCAGGGTGATTATCAGCGTGAATTGGAAGGACTTTGTCAGGTCACCGAACTGGTCGGCCAGTAGCGATGGGATCCAGGTGAAAGCCCCGTAATAGGAAAAATTCACCATGAACCAGATAATCCACAGCGCTATTGTGCGTCGGCGAACTGACGGCGACCATATAGATATGGTCTGCTCCGACATGGCCGCATCGTTCTCAACGGGTGTCTCCGCATCACTTTTAACGTCACCCGTAGCTGTTTCCAGCGGTTCGGAGAGCGCATCGATTCCTGCCGAAGCCTCATATTCGCAGACAATCGCCTCGGCCTGCTCGTGGCGCCCGCGCGACTCCAAATAGCGCACCGATTCGGGCGCGTGAATCCGGATAATGATGGCGTAGAGCGCCGGGACAGCTCCAATGAGCAGCCCCCATTTCCAGCCGTTAGCGCTACCGGCGACTACAAAGGTGCCTATCAGTGCGGATAGTATCCAACCGAGCGCCCAGAATGCCTCCAGCCAAACGATAATGCGTCCGCGAATCCGGCGCGGCGCAAACTCGGTGACCAGGGTGGAAGCCACCGGCAGCTCCGAGCCTAAACCTAAACCGACAAAGAAACGGAAAATCAACAGCACCGCAACTGATCCGGCCAGAGCTGAAGCCCCGGTAGCCACCCCGTAAACCAGCAGGGTCAGCGCAAACACCGAACGGCGCCCGATCTTGTCAGCCAGCAGTCCGCCGAGTGTGGCACCCACCGCCATACCGACGAACCCCATCGAAATGATCCAGGATTTCTCGCTGGCACCCAGGTTCCATTCTTGACCGAGAGCTGCGATAACAAAGGAAATCAGCCCGACATCCATGGCGTCCAGCGCCCACCCGATTCCGGATGTGCCCAGCAGTTTTCCGAGTTTCTTTGTGAAAGGCAGGCGCTCCAAACGCTGCGCCCGTGTGAGATGATTATTTTCAATATTCATTATGGCTTACTCCTCCCGGGATCCGTTGCTCGCGCGTATGAGAGGTACAGGTCCCGCCAGGAGATATGTCTCAGATACAGCGCCAGTTCGGTGCCGTCAGCCGCGGCGCCAGTTTGGTCGCCGTCGCTGCCATTGTAGCCCTGCCGTTGCCGCACCTGTTAATCGAATCTCACCAGCCAGTTCGGTCGAACGGCAATAACTCACTGTGATTCACAGGCTCGCCTGTCATTCATGTTCAGCCGCACCCTCATTGGGCACTGACCAGGTTTCAACTACCCCGAATTTGGTGCTCGAAGAGGAGAACGGTAGGCTTATCAGCGGTGTTCTCGCACCGAGAAGTCCCGCGGCTGTGCCGCGGGCCCGGGCTCTGGTATTCCGTCTGAGCTCCGAACGAGACGCTACTGCAGGCGGCGTGAGCCGCGAATCCGCAGGTCACGGTGAAACGGAAAGCGTGACACAGCGTCCCGGGTCGGCCCCGATGGATGCCTGTGCGCGTCTCGGGGCTGGAACTTCACAAGATACAAGTTCTATACAGACGGAGAAATAGTGCCTACTATTCAACAGCTGGTCCGCAAGGGTCGCTCCTCCAAAATCACGAAATCAAAGACTCGTGCATTGAAGGGTTCCCCTCAGCGGCGCGGAGTGTGTACCCGCGTTTACACCACCACCCCGAGGAAACCTAACTCAGCGCTGCGAAAGGTAGCCCGTGTGCGCCTTTCCAGCGGCATCGAGGTCACCGCCTATATTCCAGGTGAGGGCCACAACCTGCAGGAACACTCCATCGTGTTGGTACGCGGCGGACGTGTAAAGGATCTGCCCGGCGTTCGTTTCCACATTATCCGTGGCGCTCTCGACACTCAGGGTGTCAAAGATCGCAAGCAGGGACGCTCAAAGTACGGCGCGAAGAAGGAGAAGTAAAAATGCCACGTAAAGGCCCAGCTCCAAAGCGTCCGCTGGCTGTCGATCCGGTGTACAAATCCACCATCGTCACCCAGTTGGTTAACCGTGTCCTCTTGGACGGTAAGAAGTCCCTCGCCGAGCGCATCGTCTATGGCGCGCTTGAGGGTGTTCGCGGTAAAACCGATCAAGATCCGGTGACCGTGCTTAAACGTGCGCTGGATAATATCCGCCCGGCCCTTGAGGTTCGCTCCCGCCGTGTGGGTGGCGCAACCTATCAGGTACCGGTCGAGGTGAAACCGAATCGCGCGACCACCCTGGCATTGCGCTGGCTGGTGGATTTCTCCCGCAAGCGCCGTGAAAAGACCATGACTGAGCGTCTGATGAACGAGATTCTGGATGCCGCCAACGGTCTGGGCGCCTCGGTAAAGAAGCGCGAGGATATGCACAAGATGGCCGAGTCCAACAAGGCCTTCGCCCACTACCGCTGGTGAAACCTGTAAACATATAGGTCTCAGCGACAGACTTCGAATATAGGAAAGTAAAGGAAAACGAAGTGGCACTTGAGGTATTAACCGACCTGACAAAGGTTCGCAATATCGGCATTATGGCGCATATCGACGCCGGCAAGACCACCGTGACCGAGCGTATTTTGTACTACACCGGCATCAACTACAAGATCGGTGAGACACACGATGGCGCGGGCACGATGGACTGGATGCAGCAGGAAAAGGATCGTGGCATCACGATCACTTCCGCTGCTACCACCTGTTTTTGGAACGAAAACCAGATTAATATCATCGACACCCCAGGGCACGTTGACTTCACTATCGAGGTGGAGCGGTCACTACGCGTCCTCGATGGCGCGGTAGCGGTGTTCGACGGCAAGGAAGGCGTGGAGCCGCAGTCGGAGACGGTATGGCGCCAGGCCGACCGCTACGAGGTTCCGCGTATCTGCTTCATCAACAAGATGGACAAGCTGGGAGCCGATTTCGACTTCTCGGTTCGGACCATTCGGGAGCGTCTTGGCGCTAAACCCGTGGTCATGAACTTCCCGATTGGTGCCGAGAATGATTTCTCCGGCGTTGTGGATCTAATCAAGATGAAGGCGATTCGCTTCCCCGAAAAGGATGCTAACGGTGAGGACACTCTGGGTGCCATTGTGGTCGAGGAGGACATTCCTGAAGATCTGGTGGCAAAGGCAGAGGATCTGCGCGAGCAGATGATGGAGATTGCCGCCGAGGGTTCCGAGGAACTCATGGAGGCTTACCTGGAAAACGGGGAGCTTACTGAAGAGCAGATTAAGGCCGGTATTCGTGCCCAGACGCTGCGCAGTGAGATCTATCCGGTGTTCGCCGGTTCAGCTTTCAAGAACAAGGGCGTACAGCCGATGCTGGACGCGGTTATCGATTATCTGCCCAGCCCGATTGATGTCGGTTCGATCACCGGTCACAAGCCGGGTGACGAGTCGGTGGAGATGACCCGCGAACCCGACGAGAACGCCCCGTTCGCTGCCCTGGCATTCAAGATTGCCGCCCACCCGTTCTACGGCAAACTCACCTATGTGCGCGTGTATTCGGGCAAGGTTGAGCACGGCGCGACGATTCTCAACGCCACGAAAGGTAAGAAAGAGCGCGTCGGCAAGCTTTTCCAGATGCACTCCAACCATGAGAATCCGGTCGAGAAGGCTAACGCCGGTCACATCTATGCTTTTATCGGCCTGAAAGAGGTGACCACTGGCGATACCCTGTGCGCCCAGGATTCCCCGATCGTACTGGAGTCAATGACCTTCCCCGATCCGGTTATCCACGTGGCTATCGAACCTAAGACAAAGGCTGACCAGGAGAAACTAGGTATCGCGTTGCAGAAGCTCGCCGAGGAAGACCCGACTTTCACGGTGAAGCTTGATGATGAAACCGGTCAGACCGTTATCGGCGGTATGGGTGAGTTACATCTCGACGTGCTGGTCACGCGCATGAAGGACGAGTTCCATGTGGAGGCGAATGTCGGTCAGCCGATGGTTGCCTACCGCGAGACGATTCGCAAGACCGTCGAGAACTACTCCTACACTCACAAGAAGCAGACCGGTGGTTCCGGCCAGTTCGCGAAGGTTCAGATTACTTTGGAACCGCTGGAGGCCAACGCCGAGCAAACCTACGAATTTATCGACAAGATTACCGGCGGGCGTGTCCCGCGCGAGTACATTCCGTCGGTGGATGCCGGTATCCAGGACGCAATGGAATCCGGTGTGCTCGCCGGGTATCCGATGGTCGGGGTGCGGGCGACACTGGTCGATGGTGCCTATCACGAGGTTGACTCCTCGGAGATGGCGTTCAAGATTGCCGGCTCCATGGCGTTCCGTGAAGCCGCCAAACAGGCGAAACCTGTGCTGCTCGAGCCGATTATGGCCGTTGAGGTGCGCACCCCTGAAGAATACATGGGGGACGTTATCGGCGACCTGACCGCCCGGCGTGGCGCAATCTCGGCTATGAATGACGTTCACGGCGTCAAGGTTGTCGAGGCTACAGTTCCGCTGTCGGAAATGTTCGGGTATGTCGGTGACCTGCGGTCTAAGACCCAGGGTCGCGCGGTCTACACGATGCAATTCGACAGCTATGACGAGGTTCCTAGCTCTGTGAGCCAGGAAATCATCGCCAAACAGCGGGGCGAATGAGCCCCAACTGGGTTGAACCCAAAATACAAGAAGAAGAAACCCGGTAGCTGCTCATTCGCTGAAATATGTTAATCTGAGAGTTGTCAGCTGAGATGACTGCTGTCAGATAAGCGAGAGAACTACCCGAGTCCAGGAGGACAAAAAGTGGCAAAAGCCAAGTATGAGCGGACTAAACCGCACGTAAACATCGGCACTATCGGTCACGTCGACCACGGCAAGACCACCTTGACCGCGGCGATCACAAAGGTGCTGCACGACAAATGGCCGGAACTGAACGAGTCCACCCCGTTCGATGAGATCGACAACGCTCCGGAGGAACGCGAACGCGGTATCACCATTAACGTTGCTCACGTCGAATACCAGACTGAGAAGCGTCACTATGCTCACGTTGATGCCCCCGGTCACGCCGACTATGTGAAGAACATGATTACCGGCGCAGCCCAGATGGACGGCGCGATCCTGGTGGTTGCCGCCACCGATGGCCCGATGGCTCAAACTCACGAGCACGTGTTGCTGGCTCGTCAGGTGGGTGTGCCGAGCATCCTGGTCGCCCTGAACAAGTGCGACTCCCCGGATGTCGATGAGGAAATGATTGAGCTGGTCGAGGAGGAGTGCCGCGACCTGCTGGGTTCCCAGGGCTTCGACTCTGACTGCCCGGTGGTTCATGTTTCCGCGCTGAAGGCTCTGGAGGGTGACGCCGAGTGGGTTGCCAAGATCGAGGAGCTCATGGACGCGGTTGACGAATATATTCCGGAGCCGGTTCGTGACTTGGATAAGCCGTTCCTGATGCCGATCGAGGATGTGTTCACCATCACCGGTCGTGGCACCGTCGTTACGGGTCGTGTCGAGCGCGGTAAGCTCGCCATAAACTCCGAGGTGGACATCCTCGGTATCCGCGATCCGCAGCACACCACCGTCACCGGTATCGAGACTTTCCACAAGTCGATGGATGAGGCAGAGGCTGGCGACAACACCGGTCTGCTGCTGCGTGGCACCAAGCGTGACGAGGTTGAGCGCGGTCAGGTTGTTGCCGCTCCCGGAACGATTAAGACCCACACCAAGTTCAAGGGGCAGGTCTACATCTTGAAGAAGGAAGAGGGCGGACGTCACAAGGCGTTCTACTCCGGCTACCGTCCACAGTTCTACTTCCGCACCACGGATGTGACCGGCGTTATCGAGCTGCCGGCTGGCACCGAGATGGTTATGCCCGGCGACACCACCGAAATCGAGGTCGAGCTGATTCAGCCGATCGCTATGGAGGTTGGTTTGGGCTTCGCTATCCGCGAGGGTGGTCGTACTGTAGGTTCCGGCAAGGTGACCGAGGTCGAGCTCTGATATACAGGTCTCAAATAGCCTGATTACGGGCGGGAACGGCGAGAGCCTTCCCGCCCGTTTTTCGTATTCAGGTAGCGAGACTACTATGAGAGCTGTAGGGGGCGAGAATCAGACAGGTTCCGTCCCTGCACTTATGGAGGAAAGAAAAATGACCTACAATCGGGTTTTAACGATTCAAGATATTTCCTGTGTGGGACAGTGCTCACTGACCGTGGCGCTTCCTATACTCTCCGCCTGTGGACAGGAGACAGCGATTCTACCGTCGGCGGTGCTTTCCACCCACACTGCCGGGTTCACCGGATACACGTTTCGGGATTTAACCGAAGATATTCCGAAAATTGAAAAACACTGGGAAGCTGAAGGCATCGAGTTTGCCGCGCTCTATACCGGGTATTTAGGCAGTGCTGAACAGATTGCTCATGTGCGTCATATCGCCCAAAATAGGTTACGTGCTGGAGCGCCCTTTATCGTGGATCCGGCTATGGCAGATAACGGGAAACTGTACCCCGGTTTCGACATGGATTTTGTCGCCGAAATGGCGTCGCTGGCTTTTGCCGGCGACATTATTTTGCCGAATCTGACCGAGGCCTGCCTGATCGGTGGAATAGAATACCGCGAAGAATACGACCGCGAATATATAGACGGGATTATCGAGGCGCTGGTTGCGAAACGAGCCGAAGTTTCTGATCGCCCACAGACCATCGTCCTGACCGGCGTGGGATACACTCCCGGACGCACCGGCGTGGTCGTATATGACACCGAAAACGGATACCAGTATTACGAACATGAGCATCTGGATCCGGGCAGCCACGGCACCGGAGACGTGTATTCGGCGAGCTTTGTTGGCGCTTTACTCCATGACCACAGCGCTTTCGAGGCGGCACGGATTGCGGCTGACTACACTGTTCGCTGTATTAAAGCAACCGTGGGTGACAAGGACCACTGGTATGGCCCGAAGTTCGAGTTGGAGCTGCCCTGGCTGATTGAAAACCTGTGATATAGGGGGTAGCGGGTACAGCAGTATAGGCTGTACCTATGCGCCCCTATATTCGATTCATTCTCAGTAGTGGTGCCGGCAGGGGTCGAGCCAGTGAGCTGATCCACGAGATTCGGCGCGTCTATCCGCAAGCCACCCACTCTGTTGTTGGAACCGGAGCTGCACAGTGCGGCGAGGTGACGATTTCTTTAACTACCGGGCCAGACGATATCCGAATGGTGGCTTCGCAGTGGGCGGAGTTCCACGGCGACCAGGGTGTTTGTTTCCTGGCTGGCGGAGACGGCTCAATCAACGAAACCGCTTCTGTGCTGCGTGATACCGGATGTGCTTTCGGAGTATTACCCGCAGGAACCGGAAACGATTTCGCGCGCACCCTCTATGACGGGCAGGTGTCTCCGCGTTTCGCCTTACAGCTCGTTGAACGCACCCGGGATGCCGAGGTGGAGCCAATAGATATGTTGGAGGTCAACGATACGTTTTGTGTGAACCTGTTCTCGCTGGGGTTCGACACTGAAGTGTTGCGGGAGGCTCTGCGGCTGGTTGGTGCCCATCCGTGGCTCGGTCAGGGAGCGTATGTCGCAGCGCTCGCCCGGTTAGCGTTGCGCAACAAATCCACTCCACTACGTTTTGAGGCGCTCACGGAAACGGGGGAACATATCAGCCTAGAGCAGGAATGCACGGTACTGATTGTTGGGAACGGCGAATACTATGGCAGCGGCTATCATCCGCTGCCGGGTGCGCTGCTCGATGACGGGCTGGCAGACGTTCTTTGGGCAGACCCGTTGAACCTGGCGCAATTTGGGGTGCTATTGGGCAGCTATCGGCGTGGCACCCACATGGGCAATTCGAAGCTGCACCACGCACGGGCACGTGAAGTTAGTCTCAGTCGCACTGACGGACAGGACGTGCTTTGGAACGTAGACGGTATCGTCTATTCGAGTCCCGAGGTTCATATCCGGGTGCTGCCGGGAGCCTTGAACCTGGCGCGTATCCCCTGCCGGTAAAGACCTGTTTCACGGAGGTTAAAGCTGCGGCAAACCCCTATCCCCATCCGAATAAACTGTGCCGGAATAGCGCGGCGACATGAGAGCCTCAACGCTGAGCAGAGAATCGACTTGTTCGGCACTCATCAGCCCCATCTCGACTACAACTTCTTTCACGGATTTCCCGGTGCGCGCCACCTGACGTCCCACCAGGTCGCCATTGTGGTGCCCGATAATGTCGTTCAGGTAGGTCACGATACCAATAGAGTTCATCACGTGTGCCTCGCAAACTTCGGGGTTCGCGGTGATACCGTCCACACATTTCTCCCGGAGCGTATCCATCGCGTTAGTGAGTAGCTCCAGGGATTCGAACATACACTGGGCGAGCGCCGGTTCCATCACGTTTAACTGCAACTGGCCGGCAGCAGCAGCATGGGTGACCGCAACATCGTTACCCATCACTTTAAAACACACCTGGTTCACGACCTCGGGAATCACCGGATTCACTTTCGCCGGCATAATCGAGGAACCTGGCTGCATTTCCGGCAGGTTGATTTCGTGGAGACCCGCCCGCGGACCAGAACTGAGCAGCCGCAGGTCATCACATATCTTTGAAAGTTTCGTGGCCAGGCGTTTCAACACCGAATGCACCGCGAGATAGGCTCCGTTGTCGCTGGTCGCTTCGAGCAGGTTCGCCGCCGGTTTAATCGGGTAGCCGGTCACCTCAGCGAGTTTGAGTGCCGCCACCTGCGGGTAGCCTTTCGGAGTATTCACGCCGGTACCGATTGCGGTCGCACCCAGGTTCACTTCCAACAGCAGCGGACCGTTCGCGTCAATACGCGCCAACTCCTCGGCGATATTGACGCTGAACCCCATAAACTCCTGTCCCAGTGTCATAGGCACCGCATCCTGCAGCTGGGTGCGCCCCATCTTCAGGATGCCAGCGAACTCTTCACCCTTGCGCGCGAAAGCCTGCTCCAGGTTCTCAACCGCGCGCCGTACCTGCCGCAGCATCGTGTATGCGGCGAGACGAAAACCAGTGGGATAGGCATCATTCGTGCTCTGGCTCTTGTTTACGTGATCATTTGGGTTAATCACGTCATAGCGACCCTTCTCGTAGCCGAGCAGTTCCAGAGCCAGGTTCGCCACCACCTCGTTGGCGTTCATATTTACGCTGGTGCCGGCACCGCCCTGGAACACGTCCACCGGGAACTGATCCATGCAGCGTCCCTTCTCCAACAGTTCGTCACAGCCCGCCTGGATTGCCTGCGCGATATCGTGCGGCAACACATGGAGCTCCTCGTTTGCTTGGGCGACAGCTTTCTTTACCTGCACCATTGAACGCACAAACGCGGGAACGTCGCTGATAAGTTTGCCTGAAATCTTGAAATTTTCAATCGCCCGTTGGGTTTGCACACCCCAATACGCCTCCGCTGGTACAGCCTTTTCCCCCAATAAATCAACTTCGATACGCTCAGCCATCAGCATGTCTCTTCTCTCTTTTGCCTGTGTGTTTCACCGGCGACTATAAAAAGCGCCACCTAGTCATTATGACGCAACAGTACCGGAGTTTTATCTCTTTACCCGGCATTTTCAAGGCATTTTACTGGGCGAGGAGGAGCTGCCCTGACCTCTATGCGCCTTGGGGGCGACCCTGTGGCACAGAACAGCTAGAAATCGGTTTCGACTGTCGTACCGGAAGTGTCAATATCGAGAACTTGGGTGTCCCAACCGTTCTGTACGGCCTGTGAGAGAATATCGGAGCCGACCGCCCCAAACACCATAACCGCAGGTCCCGCTCCAGAAATAACTGCAGGGAGTTCACGACGGCGCAGCCACTTCACCAGGGCATAGGATGCGGGCATGGCGGCTTCCCGATATGCCTGATGCAAGAAATCTTCCGTGGCGGTCATCAACAGTGAATGATCCTGTTGCAAGGCAAGCACCAGCAGCGCCGCCCGCGCCGAATTGTCGGCGGCGTCCCGATGTGGAATCTGATCGGGTAACAGCGCCCGCGCTTGTTTCGTGTCCACCGTGAAATCCGGAACAAACAGTGTCAATTGCAGCGGCAGTGGGGAGAGTTCAACGGCACGAACCTCCGCTTCGTCACTGATCGCGAGGGTCACTCCCCCAAAAATTGTTGGCGCGATATTATCCGGATGCCCCTCAATATCGGTCGCTATCTCCAACATACGTTGCCGAGACAGCTGTGTCGGGTCGGAAACCAGGCCGGACGCAGCAGCGATACCCGCAACGATAGCGGCGGCAGAGGAACCGAGCCCGCGAGAGAGCGGTATCCGGTTCGTGCAGTGCATCCTGAGCCCCACCTGCGGTGCGCCCGCCAGGTCTAGGGCATGACGCAAACATTTCACTATCAGGTTGGAGTCGTCTCTCGGTAACGTGTCGGCACCGTATCCCTCAATTTCTATTTCGGTGCTGCCGGTGGTGGCCTCGACTATCAGCTCGTCATGGAGGCTGAGGGCCAGGCCCATACAATCGTAGCCCGGGCCGAGGTTAGCCGAGGAGGCCGGAACCTGTACCTTTACCCGATTCTGAGCGATCCGCATTCTAGACTCCTGTTCGGCATCTCAGTTCAAACCGAGGGCGCGCACCGCCGCATCGAGGGTCGGTTCGATAACAGTCGGCGCGATGTTGCTCCCAGAAAGCGCGGTGTCGATATCTTTCAGGCCGTTGCCGGTCACCGTGCAGGTGATTGTTTTTCCACGTGGAACCTGACCGGCTTCCGCGAGTTTCAGCAGCCCCGCAACCGATGCAGCAGATGCCGGTTCAACAAAGACACCGGCTTCGGCAGCTAAACGTGCCTGGGCGGAAAGGATCTGTTCATCGGTGACCGCGGTAATCAAACCATCTGATTTATCGCGCGCCTCGACAGCATAATCCCAGCTGGCCGGGTTGCCGATGCGAATCGCGGTGGCCACTGTCTCCGGGTTAGGAACCGGATGTCCGGCAACAAACGGCGCTGCACCGGCGGCCTGAATCCCCCACATTTGCGGCACCCTAGTCGATACCGCATCCCGGATAGTTTCGGGCATCGAATAGCTCACAGCCCGACCCGCATACTCGTTGTAACCCATCCAGTAAGCGGAAATGTTTCCGGCGTTTCCGACCGGCAACACGTGAATATCCGGGGCATCCCCCAGGTCATCAACAATTTCGAAAGCGGCAGTTTTCTGGCCTTGCAAACGGTATGGGTTAATCGAGTTTACCAGCGCAACCGGGTGTGTTTCGGCCAGTTCGCGCACGATCCGCAGACAGTCATCGAAGTTGCCGTCCACCGCTACCAGATCTGAGCCGTGAACAATCGCCTGAGCCAGTTTCCCTTTCGCGATTTTCCCGGCGGGCAGTACCACTGCACAGCGTAGACCGGCGCGAACCGCATAAGCTGCCGCTGAAGCGGACGTGTTTCCGGTAGAGGCACAGGCAACGATACGGGTGCCCTCGGCTTTCACTTTTGTTATCGCCATGGTCATTCCGCGGTCTTTGAAAGACCCGGTCGGGTTCAACCCCTCGACTTTCACATACACGTCACATCCGGTAACCTCCGCCAGGAATGGCACCGGCACCAGCGGTGTTCCACCCTCACGTAACGTCACGACCTGATCGGTGTCAGCTACCGGCAGCCGATCACGGTACTCGTTGATAACACCGTCCCATAAACGGCTCATTTTTTCTTCCTCCTCGCGCGGGGCGCCACTTTTACCCCTATAGCCTACCTGTTGCTCAGCTGTGTCTGGAGCGTGTCTCACCGCTCACAGCATGTGCAGCACCGAAAGCACCTCGCGTACCGCAGCGGTATCGGTTAAGGCGGCAGTGAGCTTTTCAACATTGCCGCTACGTGCCGGTTCGGTACTGATGGTGAGCACTATAGCATCATCGGAGCCCTGCTGGTCTACGGCAGCTATCGAGACCTGATTAGCGGCAAACAATGCCGTGATTTCGGCGAGCGTCCCCAGGTCGGGGCGCACATGCAGCCGTATTTTATAGGCTGAACGCACCTCAGCCGGGTCGATAATCCTGCTGGTCGCGTATGCGGATTCGCGGGGCGCATTGCCGCCGTGGGCGGTGTGGGTTGCTGCCGCGACCACGTCAGACATGACAGCCGAGGCAGTTTGGATACCGCCGGCTCCCTGCCCATAAAACATGATGCGACCGGCCGCGTCACAGTCGAGAATAATTGCGTTAAAGGCTCCGGAGACGGTCGCCAGTGGGGAGTCCGCCGAGACGATAGTCGGGTGGACACGCACCGAAATCGGTTCGCCGTCTGCCGGGGTGGTTGTGCTGGTCGGGTGTTCGGCACCCGAGGTGCCGTCGGGGTTCACGCGTTCAGCTATCGCCAACAATTTGATAACCGTGCCAGAGCGTTTTGCCTCCGCAATATCGGCAACTGTTATACCCGTAATACCTGCCGTATCCACGTCATCAGCGGAAACACGGGTGTGGAAACCGAGGGATGCCAGGATCGCGCATTTTGCTCCGGCATCCAGTCCCTCCACGTCGGCGGTCGGGTCGGCCTCGGCATAGCCGAGCTGTTGGGCGAGGGTGAGCGCCTCGTCATATTCCATACCCTCGGTGCTCATCTCATCCAGGATGAAGTTGGTGGTGCCGTTTACGATCCCTAAGATACGTTCTACCCGGTCACCGCTCATCGATTCGCGTAGACCGTATACAACCGGGACAGCGCCGGCGACCGCTGCCTCGAAATACAGGTTCGCGTTATGGGCAGCGGTGGCATCATGTAGTTCTGGCCCGTGTGCGGCGAGCAGCGCCTTATTGCCGGTTACAACGGTTTTCCCGGCGGTGAGTGCCCGCATTATCCAGGTGCGAGCCGGTTCGATTCCGCCTATCAGTTCCACCACCACGTCTGCAGCATCAATCAGGGTTTCCGCGTCGGTGGTGAGCAGTGAGGAATCTATGAAATCCGGACGCGGCTTCGTGGTGTCGCTTACCACGATACCTATTAATTCAATTTCGGCACCGATACGAGCCTGATAGTCCTCGCGTTGTTCGGTAATCAGCCGAGCCACCTGGGAACCTACCGTGCCCGCACCGAGCAAAGCTATTTTGACTGTCATATACCCTATTTTAGCCGAGGCTGAGGCTAGTTCAGCTCGTAGTCACGTGCGAGCAGGTCGGCAACAGATACCCCGCGTAGCAGCGGAACTATCTGCCCGTCCTGTACGCCGATAACTGCCGGGGTGGGCAACATATTGTAGTTTGACCCCATCACGCGACCGTATGCGCCGGTCACAGGGGTTAGCAGCAGGTCGCCGCCGGTCAGGGTGGCGGGCAGGCGTGTATCGGAAATGATGATGTCTCCGGATTCGCAGTGCTTGCCGACCACCCGGGTAGGGAGAGTGTCGGTTTCGGTGACCGGCAGGATGTGGCGCGCCTGCGAATCGAGGGCAATCGCACAGTAGCGTGAACCGTAGAGCGCGGGGCGGATATTGTCGCTCATCCCGCCGTCAACACTGACATAGCGGCGTTCACCCTCATCGAGAGGAATGTTCTTTATGGTGCCAACACGATACAGGGTGATACCGGCTGGTCCGATTACCGACCGTCCCGGTTCGATGGACACAAAAGGCGGTTCCGCTATGGTTTCGCGCACGATTTCGGCCAGGTGGGAGGCTATTTCGGCGGGTTCGGGTGCTTTTTCGTCATTGGGGGTGTAGGCCACCGGATAGCCGCCGCCGAGATCCAGTTCACGCACCGGGATTGCCTTTGCCCGCAGTTCGGAGATGAACCCCGCCATTACACGCAAAGCGGCATCGAAGGCGCCCAGATCATAGATTTGAGAACCTATGTGAGAGTGCAGCCCCAGAAAGTCCAGGTGTTCAGAGCTGTTGATACGCTCCACAGCGCTGAGTGCCGAACCGTTTAACAGCGAAAGACCGAATTTTTGGTCCTCGTGGGCGGTGGCAATAAAGTCATGTCCACCCGCATGGACGCCGGTGGTGACACGCACCATCACGCCGGGGCGGGTACCGGTGCGGACTGCCGCGGCCTCGATGCGTTCAATTTCGGCGAGAGAGTCCACGATCAGTCGCCCGATACCGGTTTTCGCCAGGTCACCGCCAGTTAGCGCCAGCTCGATTTCGGTGTCGGATTTGTTGTTGCCGTGCAGACCGACGTGTGCCGGGTCGGCTCCGGCTGCGAGCGCGGTACGCAGTTCACCTTCGGATGCCGAATCTATACCCATGCCGGCGGCGGTGGCGATTTTCACGAGCCGCGCGGTCATCAGGGTTTTCCCAGCGAAGTATGCCATACCGCCGGCGAGACCCCTTTCAGGGTTGAATGATGTTGCCATTGCTTCTGCCCATGCTTGGGCGCGGGCGGTGAACTCTCCCAGGTCGATTAGGTACAGCGGGGTGCCGTATTGCCGGGTCAGGGAAGCCAGCGGCACCCCGGCTAGCGTCACCTGATTGTTGTTGGTATCGGTGCCCAGGTTCAGTCCACGCGGGAAAATATCGATTCGGCTGAGCGGGTCAATATAGGGGTATTCGGCTTCTGTAGTCTGTGCACTCATGCCCTATATCCTAGCAATCCCCCTTGTCGAGAACCGATCCTGAGCCTGTCTGCACTATCTCCCCTACACGCGCCCTAACCCCGACCGGAATCATCCGCGGCACCGATTTCACAGATCCCAACGATATTACACTCATCTTCAACGGTGTGGAAAAGACCAAGGTGGTCAATGTTTGTGATTTGGTTATTAAACCCGCTGTAGAAAAACAGTCTGCATCGCCTATAAGCCAAGCTAATAGCGAAGTCACTTTTTATTAGCCATCAAAGTGCACCTTATCGGCAGCAACCACAAGCTCAAAGCTGCCTTAACCACAGCAGCAATTATCATCCTTGTGATAGTGGGAATCCGTTGCACACGAAACTGGTATGGTACTGGTCATACGGTGAAACACCCAGATGGAACCAGACCCTACGTTCGAAAAAAATACCTCACAGGCGGCTTCACAGTGACCAACAGTGACGGATTGACCGGCTAGGCCATTACAGAAGCCTTGAACGATGGGTAGGCGCCATACATAACAGTGTTGGCAGCAATAACAGCATTTCTGGTTCAGGCGGCGAATACACTAAAGAGATGAACCAACCAATCGAGAGTCTCACAGAAATACTTGCCTCCCTCACCATCGTGAATGCAGGAAACTACATCTATTCACTCACCAATACTGTCCCTGAAGGGGCCACACCGCTCGCTATCGTGCATGAAGCCGAGGGCATCAGTATTATCATCCCGGTTCATCAAGCCCAACAAGCCGGGCTAGAAACGAGCGAGGTCTTCACCTGCCTGACACTCAACGTTCATTCCTCACTCACCTCGGTAGGACTCACCGCGCTTGTTTCTCGCACGCTTGCCGAAGCACACATCCCATGCAACGTGATCGCCGGTTACTATCACGACCATCTGCTCATTCCAGCAGCCCAAGCCACTCAAGCTGAGCAGCTTTTAGCCCAGCTAGCAACCAAAACTCAATAATACGCCAACACCCACAACATATATTTGGCAGGCGAGATGCTATCGGCTACCGCACAATCGTCAGCAATACTGTCTGACGCTAGTCATTCTCGTGTCGTTTCGTGTGTTTTCTAAGGTAGCAGTCCCTATCGCAAGGAAGCAGAGGGCACTGAGTGCACAGACAACGAGCGATGCAGCTCAAAAAAACTAGAACTAGGGCTGGGGTGCTTCATGAAATCATTCACCTTCAATGGAGCCCCCTGCGCATATAACACGTCTGAGAGCGCAGTCAATATACCTTTTTCATCCCAAGTTCCAAGACTATTTCTAGCTAGAGTAGCCTGCGCCAGAACCGGGATCACATTTATTTTTACAAACGATATCCCATAATAAACAATACGTCGCCACGATTCAAGGTTATCTTCCGGTAAAGACAAAGGAAATCCGCGAAGGTGACATTTGTTTACTCGCGTGTGATTGTCGAGTTGCTCTGGTTTACTCTAAGTTCTCTCGGGATAAACCCATCAATTGTTTTCTGTCGTTTTACCGTGGGACAAAAAGACGGAACTGGCACGCCCTGCAATAACCCAGCAGCCATAAACCAAAGAATACGACACCGATTATCCCGGTTGGCTAGTTCTCTATTTAACAAGCTCACAGCTTACAATTTCATCCTGCCGCTTTTCGGGGGTCGGGTAAGCCCTCACCACGCCAGAAAAAGCAGCCTACCTTGATACCAGAAACCTATAAAACCATTGACGACCTGCACATTTGTGGAGCATAGGGGATTCGAACCCCTGACCTCTTCATTGCGAACGAAGCGCGCTACCAACTGCGCCAATGCCCCTTCAGCTATTAGAGTTTAAGTCAGGAGCCTCACAATATGCAAAAGAGCTGGCAGCTGTGAAACCAAAGAAACTACTGCGCGCGCCGATGCTCGATAATCGTGTCCACATCGAACAAAAAGTCGGCGTTAGCAGCAACTTGCCTCGAAGTCATACCGTTTTCGGCAACCCGCGCACGTGTGGGTCGATAGTAGCGTTTCACCTCGAACAAATCACCTTCGTTCACCGCTTGAGCGACATCCTCCGGAGCCTCATCGTTCACCACCTGAAACTCACCGGTATTCTCAACGCCACGATCGTTGAAACGTTGACGCTCCTGGAGGGCTCGTTGAGTAACAACACTGCGTGGCTCAGGTAACGGAACCGGAGTCCAAATCCGAGTGTCCTCCGTTTTTGCCGCAACCTCAGAAACCGGAGGCTCCTGCTCCTCGGCTCCCTCCCAGGCGTCCTCGTTTTTGCTCTCACCAGACTTCAACTCGGCGATGAAGCTTTCTACCTCATCGTCGGTATCAACACCCTCCCGAGTTCCGCGAGAGGTCGTGGAGACGCTATCTGTCTCGGCATCAGCAACCGAGTCGGCAGTCCCAGCTGCGTTATTTCTCTCAGTAACCAGATAGTCACCGGCACGTTCAGTCAGCTCCTCACGAAATAGCCGGTAGCGGGAATCCTGAATACGCCGCAACCTGCCGGTCCAAACACCAGACCCGACACCTAAAAACACGGCTGAAACCGAAGCCACCACCCACAGTGGCGACACCAAACCAAGAACCGCAACAACCACCAGCGTGATCGTAGCCAGCAGTCCGAACCCGCTGAGAGCCAGACGCGTCCAACCAATCAGTCGTCTGTGGAACAACTCTCGACGACGCTGCATATTCAGCTGCTCCAAATCACGTGCCGCAGCTGCGGCGTAGGCGCTGCGTTGGCGCATTGCCCCTCCCGAATCTCCAACAATATAGGATGTCAGCGAACTGACCGTGGCGGTAGTGTTGAGCAGCCGTTGAGCGCTCGAAAACCTGTCCTCGGCACGCGAAGCCGCCGTAATCCGTCTGCGCTCCGCGAGCTGCGGCAAAAGCAGTAGCGTTACACAAACTGCCAGGGCAGATAACGCGACCACAACCAGCTCCATGGTTTCAAGCTACGGCATTAGGTTTCGCTCATATCGCTATCGGCAGGGCGTGTTTGGAATGCGTACCCAATCCAAAAAAGACTTTATTAACGCACGCCACATCGGAAACTTTAGCAACATGATTAGTGTGTCGTATCGACACGTAAACGCCGCAACCAACCGCCCTCCGGCGTCTCCTCGACAGTAGCCGCATACGACACGTGGTCAGCCCACTCCCCCGCTATATGGATATAGCGCTCCCTGACTCCCTCACTGCGTAAACCAAGTTTTTCAACAACCCGAAGTGACGAGCGATTCTCCGGACGGATATTAACCTCGACCCGATGCAACCCCAAAGGGCCAAACGCCAGATTCAACACCAGAGCCAACGAAATCGGCATAATCCCGAGACCCGCATAATCCGCAGAAATCCAGTAGCCAACCGCGGCAGAATGAGTCGATCCTCGCTGAACACCAAAGAGCGATACCTGGCCGACAGGCTCGTCTCCCACATAAACCAGCAGCCCCAGCCCAGTTCCACGGCGGGTATCACGAATCTGATTGCGAATATAGGTTTCGAGATTTGGCGTATCCACATCAAACCCTGGGGCATCAGTCGCATCCCAGGGAGCCAGCCAGTCACGCGAAGCTAAACGCAGCATATTCGCTATCCGGTATTCACGTCTGCGCATCGGCTCCAAAGCGATACTCGCCACCGAGGGATCAGCACCGTAGAGTTGCGGAGTAGCGGTAAAGGCGCGCAGAGCGCCACGCCTGGAACCTGTAAAACCCAAGGGGAGACTACTCCAACATCATGCACTGCAAGACATCGCCGACATTGACCTCGGTTGTGGACTCCGGAACCACAGCTACAGCATTCGCGCTGGCCAAAGCCGACAACACCGGCAGGTGCGGATCTCCCAAAACCCGGGCATGATAGCCCGTCTTCGGGGATCCTACGAGACGCACCCGAACAAACTCGCGTCGCCCCTGCGGAGAACGCCAGGGTTTATCGACTGCAGCCGGGAGCGCCGTGCGGTAAAGGTCACGCCAACCAGCCATTTTACGCAGCGCCGGACGGACAAAAATTTCATATCCGATTTGGGCGGCAACCGGCTCCCCCGGCAGACAAAACACCGGGATATTGTCACCGACCGTGCCGACACCATAGAGCCCGCCCGGACTAATCTGCACGGTGTCGAACAGCACCGTGCCTAGCGGCTCCAAAACCTCTCGGACGGTATTCGCGCTGCCCTGTGAGAGCCCCCCGGTGGTGACTATCAGGTCAGCACGTAACATTTGATCTTCGAGAGTCTCAATGAGCGCCTGACGGTCATCCGAAATAGCCGGAACCCGGAACACTGTGGCACCGGCATCCTCGGCAGCAATCGAAATAGCGTGACCATTCGCATCAAAAACCGCACCCGGTTTGGCGTCCTGACCGGGTTCAACGAGTTCGTCTCCGACACTCAAAACGACCACGCGAGGCTTCGGATGTACGGCGCACCGTGCCCTGCCGATACCGGCGAGCAACGCGACTTGACGGGCACCAATACGAATTCCGGATTGCAGCACCGCCTCACCCGAACGCATATCGGAACCTTTTGCGAGAACGTTCTCCCCCGGCGCCAAATGGCGTTTAACCACAACGCTGTCACCGTTTTTCTCTGTGTCAGGGTGACGCACAACAGCATCCGCACCGATCGGCAAAATCGCGCCAGACTCGACACCTGCCGCTTCTCCTGCTGAAATCGTGACCGGCTCGGAGTCACCGGCGACAATATCTGCGGTAACAGACAGGGTCACGTCCTCGATACGCCCGGCGGTGAGCACGTCCTCGCTACGCACCGCGTACCCATCCACCGCTGACATATCAACAATCGGACGGTCCTGTGGTGGCGTAATATCCTCGGCAAGAACACATCCGAACGCCTCCGAGAGTGTCACATCCAGCGGCTCTTGAAGACCTACGAGATCGAGACAGGCGTTAAGATATTGGGAAACAGTCCGCATATATCTCTCCTTTTCTAGGCTATGACCAGTCTAACCTGAGGTTGCGGGCATTCCTGGGAAAGGTGGCAGGCGATGGGCGATATAGCGAAAAAATCGGCGGCTTATCGAAAACAGCTGCTGCGTTCTCGACTTCTTGCTGGGCGGCGGAAAGCAACAATGCCTGATATATCCTCCACTATTGTGGATCTTTGCACGGGCATGGGAGCCGTTGCGCTGTACCGTTCACTGCCTGAGGAACCGAACACCGAAACGGCGATACGGCAGTTGGGTGCGGCTGGGGTACAGGTGTTGTTGCCGGGAAGTTTCACCGATATTTGTTGGACACGTTTCACCTCGATGGGTCAGACAGAACTGGAAGACCCGGAAGCGCTGCGAGCTGCCGAACTGATTGTGGTTCCAGCACTGGCGGTTTCAAGTGACGGAGTTCGGCTCGGTCGCGGGGGCGGATGGTACGACCGCGCCTTGCATTTTGCCACTCCCGGCACCCCGATTTGGGCTGCGGTACGCGCTGTGGAGGTGCTGACCGAGCTACCGGCAGAACCTCATGATGTTAGGGTTTCAGGAGTGATTACCGAAAACGGCACTGTAAAAACGAAAACGGCACAGTAACGAATCGTAACCTTGAGAGCTTTTTATAGGACGTTCAGGCTGGCTGTGCAGATACAGAGCATCAACAGGTGAGAAAGTAAAACTGTTTTTACCGATAGTTGCTGCTTCGTTTTTCATACCGTTTCTGGACAGTGAGAATCGGTGTATGAGTAAATACCTGTGGCGTTTTAGATACATTATATTGGCTATCTGCCTCGCGACAGCCGGATACTGCGCGGTCAGCGAGATTGGACCGCGCTACCACACACGCCCGGTTGCGGTTACCGCCACCAGTGTCGATGTCGGCCAACGCTTAGGGGCAGCGAGCGTGGAGATGCGTTCCCTGCCGGAAGCAATGATCCCTGAAACCGCGTTGGAATCCGTACCCGTAGGGCACCATTCGGCTCTCGCGCTGCCCGCCGGAGTGGCGCTCACCTCCGCAATGGTTGCTGAGGACAACCCATTGCAGGATCACTCTCCCGGATGGCAGGTTATCCAGATACCGATAACCGGATCCAACGCCGTATCCCTCACTCCGGGCACGGTCATTGATTTGTATGCAAACCAGGGAAGTAACACAGAAACTGACGGGAGCACACCAGCAAAAAATGTAATAAAGCTCACAGATGACGCTAGAGTAATATCAGTTGATGCTGGTAAAACGGGTTTTGTTAATGAGCAGGAACCTGTGTTGATGGCAGCTGTACGCGAAAAAGACATTACCGTTGTACTTGGAGCGCTCGATGGCGCACCAATCTATGCAGTTTTGAGCGGGTAACGCTCAGTATATTTGGGAGAAAATAATGGCTGAAGAAAAGAAGGGCCTCGTTGCGGGCTTCAAAGAGTTCGTGATGCGTGGCAATGCGATGGAGATGGCAGTCGGCATTGTCATCGGCAGCGCTTTCACCGCTGTCGTGACCGCGATCGTTGAGGGCATCATCAACCCGATCATTGCCGGTCTGGTTGGCAAACCAAACTTTGACAAGGTGTTGGCCTTTCCGTTGGGCGATGCGACCGTCACCCCGGGCCTGTTGATTACCGCCCTGGTGAACTTCCTGCTCATCGCGTTGGCGGTGTACTTTATTATCGTGCTGCCGATGAACAAGCTGCGCGAACGCACCAAAAAGGAAGAGGAGGTCGAAGAAGCCGGTCCGACCAGCGAAGATCTGCTCACCGAGATTCGTGACCTGCTCGCAAAGCAAAACGCCTGAGCATAACCTCAAACAAATAGGGGGGGGGCGGAGCCGTGGCTCCACCCCCCCCTATTTGTGAATACTCGTAGCGAGAAACCGTTTTAATAATGAGGTGGAACGTTTTCCAAAAGGCGCGCATCGTTAGTGCGCCCCGTCTCTATTTCGGATACCACGGACTGCCTATCCGCTGAACCCAGGTCATCCCCCGGTTCACCAAGCACGTCACCGGCATTTACGCCGCGTTCAACATCCACCCTGGCCAGGCGGGTGACCATACCGTGCGACCGCTTACCGGCTGTCATTGACGCACCACATGATGTAAAACAGCGTCGATTTGCGGACTGTGCTTCCTCAATCCGAGAGCATCAAACAGCTCGGCCGCTTCGGTGTCCTCGTCACGAACCTCACCGTCGCTACGCACCCAGGCAATCATCTGTGCGAGCTGTTCATCCGAATACGCTGCAAGCGGCAGACCGGCAGCTATCGCTGGGCGTTGCATCCGACCAGGACTCTCCACTTCAGTTTCAAGTTCTGATTCAACATCGGTTCCTGACGCTGTCTCACTGTCATGCTCCACCCCGGATTCAGGAACTTCAGGATCAACAGAGCCCGCAGAATTCGGTTCGCTGGGCTCCTCACCGGATTCTTCTGAAACAGCTGTCTCCAAGTCTTGCTTTTGAGTATCCTCTACAGGCTCCGGCTGCGCAGTTTCTGTAACTCCACCGGGCATACCTGCGGTGATATCCAAGACCTGATTCAAGATTTTTTCGGCTTCACCCTGCGGATCCATAAAAACGGCAGCGGAATAGGCGGTACAAACCCGCCAACCGCGACTAACCAAGTCTTCACGTCGATGGCGTAGCCTGCCGCGCAGAGATTCTTCCGCGACGCTGTTGTGATCATCAGAGAGCACCGCCACCAGGAACTCTTCCGGATAATCAGGGTGTCCTACAGCCAGCGGAATTTGCAGACCCTCATCAGCACCATAATCCGGCACAACATTGAGACCCATCGCGAAAACCCGGGACGCCAAGTCTGTCATAACTCGACTGGAGGCTGCATCCTCCGTGTCGGCATCAACACTAAGCTGCTGGGGTTTGCGTGCCGTATCCATCAAAGCGGCAAGCATCCGCGGACCGTCCGAAGTGAGACGATCACTATCCAGGTCTTCCGGCGTGAAAGCAGCCACCACGCTCAACCGTGAACGCACCGCACAAAGCGCTGTCACCAGTAAAGACTCCCCATCTTCCCGGCTGAGGTTTCCGAACTCATGCAACAACCTGCCGTGCGGAGTTTTACCGTATCCGACCGCTAAAATAATGTCATCACGAACCAGACCGGCAGCCTTTTCAACCGGCAGAATCCGGAACGGCTCAGCTGCAGCATTCGCGAAATAGCTGTCGGTGTCGGGAGCTTGCGCAGCTGCAGCAACGAAAGCCTGGGTGAGGCGGCTAGCGTGCCGCTCATTGAGTGCCAGTACCGCTAGTGAACGTTCTGGAGTGTTGCGAGCCTGCTGCATCACCAGGTCAATAACCGCTTCGACCTCTTCTTTTGTAGACTCGATAGCCTGACTGTCCGGTGAGGGCATCCCCCTGCCGTCAACAGTGATGAGTTGCATAGCGCAGCTCGGTCTGGCCTGCGGAACGGCAAGAACCTGGGTGGCGTATCCATGCTCAGCCAAGAATGCGTCTATTTGCGGGTTCGACTGTTCACGGTCGGGCGGTAACTGTACCACCGGCAGGTTTTTCTTCAAGTCGCCTAGGGTTCCGCCCGGTCTGTGTGAATCAGCAAACACTACCAGTTGCCGGGCGCGAGCAATTGCGGGCACCAACTGTGCCACATCAGTGGAATCCGTGTCCACGAGGACCACTAAATCAACCTGACGCCCTCCCGGGAAAACCTGAGGAACCTGTGCGGGATGCAACATGATAATAGGTGTCAGCATCCCCACCAGCGGATACTGTTCAAGGAGTGTGGTGGCATCTAGGTTCTCACTAACGGGGGTGCGCTCCAACTCTTCGGCTGCCTCACGGTTCTCATCTACGAGCAGCGCCACCCGATTCGCAAACTCTGCACGAACCTGAACAGCCAGCGATGCTACCTGTTCACTATCGAGTTCCACAAGACGGTTAGTCATCTCGTCCAAAGCCGCACCATCGTAGGCTGCCAGTAGACGATTCGACCTGAGAATGTGTGCCAGCGCCGATGCCCACCATGCCAAATCCAGTTCAGCGTCAAGCAAATCATCAGCCACCCGGCGTTCCCGCATATCCGAAACTAACTCACCAAGCCCCAGCTCTTTAATGTCGCGCTGCACCTCAACGCGTTTAGGTAACTGGCGGGCACTCGGCTCGTGTTTTGCGAGGGAATCAATAATGTTCACTAACTCCGGGAGCGGCTTACCCAAGAGGTCTCCCAGTTCATCTTCGGTATAGGCATTAATTGTTTCCAGGGCTGAAACCAGGTTACGGAAACCTACAATCATTCGGTCCATATCGGAGGGCACCACCGGCCAACCACTCGCATCAGAGTGTTGCCGCCACAGGTTGCGGCGCTCCTGGACACGCACCAGCTCCTCATGTAAATCATCTACTTTTCGACCCGGGCGAACCAGCGCCTGTGCCTGTTTCACGAGCCGCTTACGCACCGAACCTTTCATGTTCAAGGCGTGTTCTTCACGCCATTTCTTTGAGGCGGTCGCAATAACCATATCTGCGGCGCTGCGCTCAAACACCTGCGGCTTGAATACTTCGAGGGCAGAGCGAATATCGTCAAGCATCGCCAACTGTTCACCCCAGGCATTTAAGGTCTCGGCACGTCGCAAACCGGTCTCTTTCGCGGTGCGTTGAATATCGGCGCGCACCTCCGGCAAAAGGTTAATCGAAACCGCCCTGACATTGCCGAGAACCTCAGTGACCTCCTCGGGGGTCTCGATAGTGACTCCAAGCCACGGATTCAGAGCACGCGATTCGTCAAAAAAACCGGCATCTGCGGCGCGATGCAACACCTGGCGTGCCCGCTCAGCCCCATCGGAAGCCAGGTTCGTGAGCTGCTCTGGAGCAAAACGTACCCGGGTGCGCGGGCCGGGTCTCATCGAAGTCAGATCGGTTAAAACCTGGAAAGCGTCATAGGCAGAAATCCCCCAAATCTCATGGGCGTCATGTAGCCCGTGAGCGTATCCGCTGAGCTTAGCCCGCAAATCTGCTAACTGTGTGCGAGCAATCTGTGTCTCGTGGCTCACCGGTTCATGCCCGCCTCGCTCATTGAGCAGTCTCGCCAACTGCCCAACATAGGCATCAATCGGGGCATCCGCATCAGTGAGATCTGCTACTGCATCACGTAACCCGGCGTCTGTCAGCCGAGACACTGCCGCATCCGCAACCCGACTGTCGCCGACAACCACAGCCATCGTGCGACCTGCCAGCATATTGTCTGCCAACATAGCAGCCAACACTGCAGGTGCATCGGATTTCGGTCCCCCATCGAGATAAAGGTCGCAGCCGCTCGCCACCGCGTCCAGGATATCGTGTTCCGGGGCGTTCAAATCGCCGAAACCGTGTTCCACTTTCGGGTCACGGTCGGTAGGCACCGGCTCCGGTAATTCTCGGTGACGATAACTACCGGCAGCGGCATCACCGGAGGAACGCACCACCTCATCGAGCAGGTCAGAGGAATTTAAGTCGAGTGTACCCAAGTCGGCAATAATTCGCTGAAGCGGATGCTGGTAGCGGCCAATCTGCAAGGAATCATAGAGTTCCATAGCAGCCAGCCGACCGTTCACTAGCTCTCTGAGAGCCGGAAGTACCGCAGCCGGGGAGAATCCACCCGGCGTGTCAGCCAACCCAAGAATCCCCCCAACACGATCCCCCAGACCATAGGACTCGATTTTTTCCGCAAGTGTCGGCCACGGCCGCAGTTGCCCGTAGACAGAAAAAGCGAAATCGTCGCTGCCGGCAGGGATCATGCGCACCGGTATCAGCAGTGCCGGACCGGTTACTGTCTCTGGCTGTGCTGCACCAACAGCGGTGTTGTCGGTAGTCTCCGCAATCCCGGGATAACCCCCGTCAGCGATAACCCGGTTTCGCCAAGAAACAGTCCCCACAGCGAGGGAAAGCTCAGAGAGACCATGCTGGCGATAAATTCTCTCCCCAGCTGCCCACAGGTCACGAGCTTTCAACAGTGCATGGGCGAATGCTCGCGGCTCCCGAATCAGGGAAGACAGTTTCGTTTCTTGACCGGAATACAGCTGAGCTAGCCCGCTGGGATGAGCGGCGCTGAGCTCCACAAACACCGAGTCCGTATCGGTGTCTATACTGTGTTGGAGTCCGTCTCGCCACTTCCGTAACGCCTTTGACTGATAGGCCTGCAGTGGCTCGATGTTTTCCAGGTTGTTGTTGTCTGCAGCTTTCACAATGCTAATTTACTTGACCAGCCGAGATTATAGGCTGTGGCGTGCCGAAATCATCGCAAATGCGTAAACTGCCGAGACGCATGGAGCATTTCTCGTGCGGTGCCCCCGAGACGATTCGAACGTCCGACACCCGCTTTAGGAGAGCGGTGCTCTATCCCCTGAGCTACGAGGGCGACTGGGCGGTTAAGCCCAAACAACCCTATCAAAACCTTTACCTCTGCGACATGGTCGCTACCGAGAAACTCAACGCGAACTGGGCACCACCATGACCGGAACCGGAGACTCCTGAAGCACAACCTGAGAGGTTGAACCGAGTAGCACTCCCCGAACCCCACCACGACCGTGGGTACCAACAACCAGCATATCCACCGATTTGGCGTAATCTAGCAAAGTATCGGCGGGGTCTCCGTCAAGAACCTGAACCTCCGCCTGGATCCCTGCTGTCTCGATAGATTCCGCTATCGCCTGCTCGGTTTCTTCAGTTGCGGCCTGAATAATAGCTGGCGTATCGCCACTGACGGTCATCCAAGGTATCGCCGCCATACTCCTGGTCAGTGGCATTGCTCGTATCACGTCGAGGTGGGCACCCCAGAGTTCCGCCTCAGTGATCGCTTGGCTCAAAGAGGATGTAGCCGGACGTGAACCGTCAGTACCAACAGCAATTCGGTGTACCTCATGACGTTTTCCAGCCGTTTCGCCGGGAACAATAACTACTGGACAGCTTGAATAGCCGGGCAGGGCAGCCGGAATCGCACCGAGGAGCCGGTCTGCAAAACCACCGCCACCACGCGAACCCAACACTATGAGCTGAGAGCTTTCGGATTTACGACGCAGAATTCCGGTAGGATTACCGGGCAGAACCGTTCGAGTAACTTGAAGTTGATGTTTCCCAGCGAGGTGATCAGCCGCATCATCCACGACCCGTTGGGCACCGGCACGGAGGGTTTCCTCACTCGACAATCCAGAATCCGCCGAGTAGGAAGGCAGCGCATAGGCACATACAAGTTCAATTTCGGAACCATCCAGGCGGGCTCGTGCAGCAGCGAAATCGACAGCGTTCAAGCTTTCGGGGGAACCGTCAACTCCAACGACAATCCGCTTGTGAGTAGTCGCGGCATCTTTTCTTGATCTAGTTTTACAGTCTTTTGTGTTATCCATGTCATCTCCTTTGATGCTCCTGCCCCCTCCATTCTCGGACATCTACCCTATGTTAGGTGTAAGAATACGGAGCAAGAGTAGGAAACAGGATAACCTAGTATCAAAAAGGTTGGAACCGGCTAGACCGATTCCAACCTAAAAACGCTCTATTCAGAAGCGCACAACATTTGTAAACCCGCCCCACCCCATGGGGTTCACGTGTACTACATCACCGGGCATGGGAGCTTCTATAACCTGACCGTTGCCGATGTATATAGCAACATGATTTGGCTGCCAGAGTATATCCCCGGGCTGAGCTGCAGAAAGGGGCAGTAGCGTACCCGCGGCAGCCATGGCTCCGGTGGTACGAGGCAGGGACTTTCCGTTTTGAGCATAGACGTAACCTACAAAGCCGGAGCAATCAAAACCGGCCGGGCTAGTTCCACCCCAGACATACGGAACTCCCTGTAACGCCATTGCTGACGCTACGATAGAATTCGCATTTGCGGGAGCGGCGACTTTAGCAAAGCCACTGTTTTGAGCAACAGTAGCATTATCATCAGCGGCATTATTATTTTGACCATCCCGACTAGTATCGGTTTGGGGTGCCGCTACCTGGGCGGTAACCGAGGCGGCAGCGAACTCGGCACCAGCGGGAGCCGCAATATTCTGGTTGCTGCTCACCTTGTCAATCAAATCCGAGGTGAGAGCCGCAGTGTTAACGGATGCGGTATTAACGGCCGGACCGCTAGCTAAAGCAGAGGGAAGTGCACCGCCAATAACGGTGGTCAGCGCAACACCGGAAGCCGCTACCGCAACAACTTTACGACGCGCATCAGAGCTAGCAACAGCATTCACGGCATCTGTCAGTGGTGTTACCGGTCGGCAGGCGGCGCGGTGGCGGGCGGCTTGTTTAGTCATTGCATCTCTCTTCCCTTTGGTCCATCCCCACACGGAAGAACCCTTGATAACAAAATGTTATAGGAGAAAAAACGAAATGTCACATTTTGGTAACAGATTGATTGTATTTTAGCTCACACTATTGTATATTTTTAATAAAGATGTGCCGTGCAATCTCCTCGGTCAGCAACTCAGAGACATCAGGAGAATCCGCCAGAGCAATAGTGCATGCCTCGTATCGGGAAGTCGCAATAACCACCGAGCCGACACCGACACCCAAGTCGTGAATCAGACCGAGAACCTGAGGCATTGACTGAATCACCTCACCGAAACGCGCAACTGTCGCGATGACCGACTCGTCGTTCGGTTTCTGGAGTACGGCAACCCCCAGCGCCTGCTCACCCTCGGTACGTTGAGCCCCGGAGCGCGGAATCGGGTTACCGTAAGGGTCGTATTGAGGATTTCCAAGCAAATCAACGAGCCTGTCTGCCGCCTCGTCTCCTATCACGTGTTCCCAACGGCACGCCTCCTCGTGAGCATCCGTCCAATCCATGCCGAGTACATCAACCAGCAGCCGCTCAGCTAGTCGATGTTTACGCATTATTGAAGTGGCAATCTGCTGCCCCTCGGGAGTGAGTGACATACGACGATCCTCACCGACATTCACCAGCCCCGAACGCTCCAGACGCGAAACCGTTTGAGACACTGTAGGTCCAGAGTGCCCGAGCCGATCAGCAATACGCGCACGCAACGGAACTATACCGTCTTCACCGAGCTCATAGATGCTCTTCAGATACATTTCCGTGGTGTCAATCAGGTCTCTCACCTCGGACCCCCTCTCGTTCAAAACCATCCTACTCAGGCATCCTGGACATGCCCTGGGGGAGTTCCGCCTTTGCGGTAAATTTACAGGTATGATTCAGATTCCTTCAGACATGTTACCCGCTGACGGTCGTTTCGGTTCCGGTCCAAGCCCTATCGGTCATGGTCACGTGCGCGCTCTCGACAGTTTCGGCGTCATGGGCACCTCACACCGCAAACCGCCAGTAAAAAACCTGGTAAGTCAGATTCAAGAACAGGTCTGCGAACTGTTTTCAGTTCCCGAAGGTCACAGAGTCGTGCTCGGAAACGGTGGGGCTACACTCTTTTGGTCAGCCGCCTGTGCGTCACTGATTCGCCATCGGAGCGCCCACGCAGTCCTCGGGGCGTTCTCAGAGAAGTTCTCGAAAGAAGCTGCGGGAGCGCCTTTCCTGGCAGATCCGGCAATTTTCCACGCTGATTTTGGGCAGTACCGCCCGGTAGCGCCAGTAGCGGATGCGGATGCTTATTGCTGGCCACACAATGAAACCTCCACCGGTGTCGCTACCGCTGTGGAACGTCCGGAGGGCATTTCCGATGATGCGCTGGTGCTGATAGATGCAACCTCTATTGCGGGTGCGATCGAGGTTAATCTCAACGGCATTGATGCCTATTATTTTTCTCCTCAAAAAGCCCTGGCATCCGATGGCGGACTTTGGCTGGCGGTAATGTCACCTGCCGCTTTGGCACGCGCCACCGAAATAGAGAGCCAGGCGGGCGTAAGCGGACGCTGGATTCCCTCGATTTTGAATGTGGCAACAGCGGCACGTAATTCGGAGAAGCACCAGACGTTGAATACTCCGGCGATTGCAACTCTGCTGCTGCTATCCCAACAGTTGGGTTGGATTCTCGACAATGGAGGTTTGCAGTTCTCTGCCCACCGGTGCCGCCAGTCTTCCGACACCCTGTATAGCTGGGCGGAGAAATCGGATTATGCCCACCCCTTCGTGGCAGACACCTCGCTGCGCTCCCCAGTGGTGGCAACCATTACTCTCGACGACCATATAGACGCAACCGAACTGCAGAAACACTTGACCGCGAACGGTATTGTGGACATTTCGGGATATCGCGCGGTGGGTGGAAACCAAATTCGTGTCGGCGTGTTTCCGACCGTAGATCCTGGCGATGTTGAGGCGCTGACTGCCTGTATAGACTATGTGGCTCAACGATTGTGATTCGATGGGCGCGTCCGAGACGGAAGCGATAAACTACTGAGGAGGAACCAGCTTCCCAACGGAAAGGTGCTCGAAGATGAGCGAAAGCAAAATCAAGATTCTCCCTAATGGGCCGTATAAAGTAACCGGCGATGTGACGCTGGATGAAAAATTAATCGAGCCGGCACCTAAGCACTCTTTCCAGTGGCGGGAAGGACGCGAATTGCCGCAGGGTGAGGAGTACGCGCTTTGCCGTTGCGGTCATTCACATAACCCGCCGTTTTGTGACGGCACCCACGCCCAGATTGGTTTTACCGGACCAGAAACTGCAGACAAGACCCCGTATGCGGAGCGTATTGAGGTGTTTGAAGGGCCGCGTGTGGATGTAGCCGATGATCACCGTTGCGCGTTTGCGCGTTTTTGCCACGCCGACAATTCTGAGGTGTGGACGCTGACAATGACTGCCGAGGATGAGAAGCAGGAATCTTTAGCGCGTCACACTGCGGACGCCTGCCCGGCGGGTCGCATGACAGTCCGGGAACACAGCGGGGAACTGGTTGAGCCGGATTTAGCAGAGCAGATCACGGTGGTGCAAGATCCACAAAACTACACGTCTGCGGGGTTGTATGTCCAAGGCGGCATCGAATTGGAGGGCGCTGACGGGCAGCAGTACGAGACCCGCGAGCGCTATATGCTGTGTCGTTGCGGTCGCTCTCGTAACAAGCCGTTTTGCGACGCATCGCATATTCCTGCCCACTACGATGACGGTCACGCAATGGATTAGGTAAACCCGATGGCGGACAAACAGAAAACCAAGGGTTCGGAAAAAAAGCATTCACGCAAGAGCCGAGAGAAAAGTCGCGAAAAGCCTGTCAAGGAATCAGAACCGGCGGCCCTCCACGAAAATCCAATATCGGCGTTGCCGCCAGGTGAACAATCGGCGACATCTGCCGTGTCAAAAACCGGTCCCACCGAGACCGGAACCCCGGTCATTAAGCTCGGAGCATCCGCGTCTCGCGGATCCGGTGGTCAATTTGCTCATGTCACGGCAGCACCGAGCGGCATGGAGGGCGCAATCTCGGAGGCTGAAGCTACCCACGTAGAAAAAATCCCGAACAAAATATATGAAGCCGAGCTCTATCGTTTGCAGGGCGAACTGGTGAAATTGCAGCGTTGGGTGAAGGCCACTGGTGCCCGTGTCGTCATCATTTTCGAGGGGCGCGATGCTGCCGGCAAAGGCGGCACTATCAAACGCATCACCGAATATATGTCTCCGCGGGTCGCCCGGGTTGTTGCCCTGCCTACCCCAACCGAACGGGAAAAGAGCCAGTGGTATTTTCAGCGCTATATTCAACACCTGCCAGCTGCCGGTGAAATCGTACTCTTTGACCGCTCCTGGTACAACCGTGCCGGTGTGGAAAAAGTCATGGGGTTTGCCACCGGCAAACAGGTGCAGGAATTCATGCGCCAGTGCCCGATTTTTGAGCAGATGCTCGTCGAGGACGGCATTTATCTGCGTAAATACTGGTTCTCGGTTTCTGATGAGGTACAGTATGAGCGCTTCCAGTCACGTTTGAATGATCCGCTTCGGCAGTGGAAACTCTCGCCCATGGATCTGGAATCCATCACGCGTTGGGAAGATTATTCACGCGCCAAAGACGACATGATGGTGCACACCGACACCGCCTATGCCCCCTGGCATCACGTGTTAGCCGACTCTAAAAAACAGGCACGACTGAACATGATTTCGCACCTGTTGGAGTCGCTGCCATACTATGACATTGCTGAAGGTGACGAAATCAAACTCCCGAAACGCCCGAAATCGACCGGGTATCAGCGCCCGCCGGTTTCGGTATCGAAATATGTGCCCGACCGTGCCTCACAGTGGGTGGCGGAAGCCAAGGAACGCAAAGCTAGACGTAAAGCCAAAGGTCAGCGAAACACGGACACGGAAGACTGATTCGGGCTGCTTTCATGCTGTCAAGGCGCGGGTGACCGCATCTGCCAGTAGTCGTCCTTTCAGGGTCAAAACAGCGCGCGGTGGTGTCTCGGATGCTGCCTGGGGGTCGCACATACCATTATCCACCAGCTCGGCCAGTCGCTCATTCCACTGCGGGATTGAGCCAGCGACAGCGGAAACCCCACTGCTCATACGCAATTGCAGCATTACCCTTTCAAGTTCACTTTCAGCCGCAGTCAAGGTCTCCGTTCCGTTCACCGGTAACTCACCGGCAAGCAGACGGTCTGCCCAGCGTCGCGGATGCTTTTCATTCCAGTAGCGCCGCTCACCCGCGTGCGAGTGTGCGCCCGGTCCTGCACCCCACCAGTCCCAACCGAGCCAATAGGCGCTATTGTGTCGGCACCGGTACTGTTCCTTCCGTGCCCAATTGGATATTTCATACCACTGATATCCGGCCGAACCTAGTTCATCGTCTATGACCCGATAGCAGGTGGCCTGCCAATCATCATCAATGGCAGGGAGCGAACCGGCACGAACTCGCCGTCCGAGCGCCGTACCATCGTGTATTGCCAGCGCATAGGCCGAAATATGGTCTGGTTGTAGCGCAACCATATCGCGCAGCGAACCAAGTAAATCCGGCAGCTCCTCACCCGGTGTTCCATAGATCAAATCCACAGAAGTTTGCAGCCCGGCATCCCGAGCCCACTCCAGGACTCTCGGTACCTGCTGGGGTGTATGTGTGCGCTCCAGAGTTTGCAGCACCGGGACAGCGGTGGATTGCACCCCGAAACTCATTCGGGTCACGCCCGAGCTGGCGAGCGCCACAATCGAATCCTTGGTTACGGTATCCGGGTTCGCTTCCACGGTTATCTCAACATCAGGTACCGTACCTATACCGGTTTTTATGAGGGAAACTGCTTGAGCAATATGGTCGGGCGCGAGAAGCGCGGGGGTGCCTCCGCCGAAATAAATGCTCTGCGCCTCCCGGGCAACACCCCCGGCTAGCTCAGTTTCGGTACGCAACTGGATTTCAATGGCTAGCGATTCGATATAGGTCGCCCGATCCGCTCCTCGACCAAAACCGGTTGTATAGGTGTTGAAATCGCAGTATCCGCAGCGTGTCAAACAAAACGGGACATGAATATAGACCGCCAGCGGGTACACGCCGGCAGCCGAATCGAGACTCATTTGCGAATCGCCATCACATCGGAAATAACTCTACCGGCATGAATGCCGCGCTGTTCAAAATGTGTCAGCACCCTCCCGGGGAATCTGGGGGCGAAACCGAGCGCAAAACCGGCACCCTCCGGAAGTTGATCTCCGGGACGAAACCTGGGAACCATGTCAGGGGTGGTGAGCAGTGTGCCGTCTGCGGCAATCGGTATTTCTCCGGGACGTTCCGCGTAGGGATTATCCAGCCTGTCACATTTGGATACCGCCGAAACCATGTCCAGGGCGTAGTCAGCCCAGTCGGTTGCCATCCGCCAAACCCCGTCACGCTGCAAATACTTCGAGAGTAGCGCGAGCGGACGGGCAGAAATAAGGCGGCGTTTGTGGTGACGTTTCTTGCGCCACGGGTCAGGAAAGAAACTCCAAATCTCGCTAAGGGTTCCCTCCGGCACCAGCACCGGGATAGCCTGCAGCGCATCCGCCTCAACCAGGCGCAGATTTGAACCTGCGGTAACCCCGGCATCGAGGGCACGCCCAACGGTTTTCACGATACCGGGATGATAGACCTCAAAAGCCAAAAAATTGTGTTTCGGGTTCGCGGCGGCAGCGGCAACTATCTGTATCCCATTGCCGGAACCTATCTCGACAGTTACCGGGTTGGAGTTACCGAAAAGACCCTGAAAATCCAGGGGCGGCTGGTCGGTGGCGACCTCCGTGACACCGGTACCACGGGTGACATCCAAAACGAAACCGGCGCGGTTTTCCGCGAAATGTCGCAACTGGGATTGCGGAAGTCGCCGGTCACGGCGAACAAAAGTCTTGACGCGGGACTCGAAAGGTCGATTCACTTCTTACCGCCCTCGTCCTCCCCGGTGAGCGCAGCAATAAAGGCCTCCGGCGGGACCTCCACGGAACCTATCGCTTTCATACGTTTCTTACCGGCCTTTTGTTTTTCGAGTAATTTGCGTTTACGGGTAATGTCGCCGCCGTAACATTTCGCGAGCATATCCTTGCGCAGTGCCCGAATAGTTTGCCGAGCGATTACCCTGGAACCGACTGCGGCCTGAACCGGAACCTCGAATAGTTGGCGTGGCAGCAGTTCCTTGAGGCGCTTCGTCATCCGCACGCCATAGCTGTAGGCAGCATCCCGATGCACGATTGCGGAAAAGGCATCAACTGGGTCACCATTGAGCAAAATATCGACTTTCACCAGGTCAGCGGCGGCAACGCCGTCTTCGTGATAGTCGAGGGAAGCGTACCCTCGGGTGCGAGACTTCAACTGGTCAAAGAAATCGAACACGATTTCTGCCAACGGTATCCGGTAGCGAATCTCCACACGCTGCTCGGTGAGATAGTCCATGCCCTGCATCACGCCGCGCCGTTCCTGGGACAGTTCCATTACCGCACCCACATATTCCGAGGGGGTCAGGATTGATGCCGCCACCACCGGCTCCTCGATTCGGGCGATTTTGCCCTCCGGAAACTCCGATGGATTTGTGACGGTGACAACCGAGCCGTCCTCCATGGTGACCGTATAAATCACCGAGGGGGCGGTGGCAATAATATCCAGTCCGGCTTCTCGCTCTAGCCGTTCCTTTACAATCTCTAAATGCAGTAGTCCTAAGAAGCCGCAGCGGAACCCGAACCCGAGCGCCACCGAAGTTTCTGGCTCGTAGGTGATGGCGGCATCGTTGAGACGTAGCTTGTCGAGAGCCTCACGTAACGCCGGGAAATCAGCGCCATCGATCGGGTAGATACCGGAATAGACCATAGGTTTGGCATCCGCGTAACCGGACAGCGGTTGCTCAGCAGGTTGGGCAGCATCGGTCACGGTGTCTCCGACACGAGTTTTACGAACATCCTTTGCCCCGGTGATCAGGTATCCCACCTCACCGACGCTGAGCTGCTCGGTCGGCTTCGGTTCCGGAGATATAACACCGATTTCGGTGAGTTCATAGTCCTGAACTGAAGACATCATCCGTACTTTCTGTCGGTGATGCAGACTGCCATCTACCATTCGGATATAGGTGACCACCCCGCGATAGGCGTCGTAAACCGAGTCGAAAACCAGGGCGCGTGCCGCAGCATCCAGGTTGCCGGTGGGTGGTGGAACCTCTTGGACTATCCTGTCGAGCACTTCGGCGACACCCTCCCCGGTCTTTGCCGAAACCGCTAAAACATCGGATTCATCGACCCCGAGCAGACTGGTTATCTCGGCGCGCACCCGCTCCGGTTCGGCTGCCGGCAGGTCGATTTTATTCATCACCGGTATTATCGCCAGGTCGTGTTCCATCGCCATATAGAGGTTTGCCAGGGTCTGTGCCTCAATACCTTGAGAGGCATCCACCAGCAAGATTGCTCCCTCGCAGGCGGCGAGGGACCGCGAAACCTCGTAGGAAAAATCGACGTGCCCGGGAGTGTCAATCATGTTTAGCACATAATCGCCACCATCGACTCTCCAGGGCATCCGTACCGCCTGCGATTTGATGGTGATACCGCGTTCCCGCTCAATGTCCATTCGGTCAAGGTATTGGGCACGCATTTCACGTTCACTCACAATCCCGGTGAGCTGCAGCATCCGGTCTGCGAGAGTTGATTTGCCGTGATCGATATGCGCTATTACACAAAAATTGCGGATAGCCGCCGGGTCGGTGATTTGGTGTTGCGCCACCGGCTGTCCTTTCATCCGCTCTTTCCCAACCCTCCAATCATATCGGTAGGGCTGTTTCGCGGCGAAGCACAGCCGGTGGCTGCCGGCTCAACGCAGTGAAGTGTGGCGGTTAATCATCCAAATTGTTACCAGAATATAGGCGACCATGCACAGCGGATACACGACCAGTGAACCCATAGGAATAACATTGGTATCACCGTTGACGATCGACTCTATCGGGGAAGTAAAAACCCATCCCCAGTCACCGTGCACCACGTTCGTCCCCGCATAGACGTTCCCCGCATAGATTTCAGTTTCGTCACCGACTTTGAACTGTAGCGGAATCAGGAAAGTGGCCGCCACCGATAACACCGTCACAACCACATAGTTGATAATGAAGGCAACAATCATGCCGCCTGCCTTACCCAGGCGCAGCATCAAAGGAGTATTACCGAAAGTGATTACGAATGCCCACTCAAAAACGCTGAGAGCCGTACCGGCCACCACCAGCAATAACATGAATCCGGTAACCGATTGAAGTATTTCGACACTGACGGGGTCGGAATAGGCCAGACGAATTATCCCCGGCACCGACTGGGGTACTGCCGGGTTACCCTCGGTTGCCGCCCGACCCATACCCAGACCGTAGAACAGTGTCCCGAGCAGGGCCAGAACAATCGAGAACAACCACACAACGAATGCCCACAAGACCTTTACCGCATATATTTTTGCGCCGCTGACAGGCAGACTCATTGTGAAATATCCGCTTCTCCCATACATGGAACGGTAGTAGTTAATGAGCAGCAGGATGCCTACCGCAACATAGAGACCGAAGAGCACCATAATTGCGAACACTGACCAGATCATAGTGACACCGCCGAACGGGAACACCCAGGTCAAAAAGGCCAGCAGGAACACAACCACCTGTGCCGCTAGCACCGAGAACATCGGCCAGCCCTGCAGGCGAGCCTCGTGTTTAATCAGTTTACCGACCATTGATACATCTCCCTGAATAGTGTGTCTAGGCTCTTGCCATATTGGGTACGCAGCCCGTCAGCTTCTCCGGCGAGCATCACCTGACCGCGATGAGTGAACACCGCGTAACTGACGATCTGTTCAATATCTGCGATAAGGTGGGTAGAAATAATCATCGACGCGTCTTCATTCAGGTCACGCAGGATACCGGCGAGAATCTGATCCCGGGATGCCGGATCGACCCCCGAGAGCGGCTCGTCGAGCAGATACAGATCCGTTTTCCGGCTCATAACCAGCGCTATCTGCAGTTTCTCGTTTTGCCCCAGCGACATGGAACTGCCAGCACGATCCAGGGGAACACCGAAATGCGCCAGCTTTGCTCGCGCCATCTGCGGCTCGAAATCGCCGAAGAAATCGGCATACATTTTGATTGCTTGTTCGGCGGTGAGCCGTGCGGGAATAATCGAGGTGTCCGGCAGGTAGGACACCCGGGACTTGGTCGCCAAACCGGGTTGTACACCACCTATCGTGACTGTTCCGCTGTAGTCCTGCATCACTCCAGCAAGGATTCTCAGTAGGGTGGTTTTTCCTGAACCGTTTTCACCCATGAGACCGACGATATTGCCGGCAGGTACAGACAGGCTGAAATTGTTTAGCGCCGGGAATTGACCATATAGTTTTGTCAATCCGGCAACTTCGATGTCAGCGGGGTTCATATTTGCCCTCCTCTGCTTGCCACTGTTCATCTGTCATCTGTTGGGCGCGCTCCCGGGTTATCCCGAGGTCACGCATCTTCGACACAAATCCCCGAACCAGGTCTCCGGCCAGGTCGTTAAGGATCTGAGTTATCAGGTTTTCATCGCGTGTCACATCACGCCCGGCAGTGCCCTGCGCGACCATCAGACCACGACGGTCAAGCTCGGCGAGGGCTCGTTGCACAGTGTTCGGGTTCACCCCGAACTCAACAGCGAGGGTACGCACGCTCGGCACTCGTTCACCGGGTCGCCACTGGCCGACTGCGATTCGTCGGGAGAACTCAGCGACTAGCTGTTCCCAAATCGGTCGAGAAGCAACAAAGTTCAAGACACCACTCCTTTCTCCTGTATTAATACAATAACACAACTGTACTAGACTTGCAATACACTTTTATAGACCTTCCGTGCGTAACCGAACACAAAATGCCACGAACAGCTGAAATAGTGTCATTTTGACTCAGATTACCCGACAGGTTCGGGCATCACATCGGCAGCGACAAAGCCTAGAAAAGTCCGAAATATGGAAAAGACTGGTTAATACTTGACCTCTCCTTTACTGTTGGGTTAATTCGTAAAGGAGGGACGGATATGCAAAAATCCAGTTTCACTTCCCCCCCCCCCCCATCACGCACCCGAGGGACTGTATCGCCCAGAGTACGAGCACGATGCCTGCGGTGTCGCATTCGTCACCCACCTCGACGGACGCCCCCCGCCACTCGATTGTTGAGCAGGGACTCGAAGCATTGCACAACCTGGATCACCGCGGAGCCACCGGCGTGGATGAGGCCGCCGGTGACGGAGCCGGGATCCTGATGCAGATACCGGATAAGTTCATGCGCGCCGCCGCGCCCTTCAAACTGCCAGAACAAGGAGAATACGCGGTCGGCATGGCGTTTATGCCCACTGACGAAAACGAGCGAGAACGCGCCCGCACCCAGATAACCGAAATCATTGAAGACTGCGAACTAGATCTCTTAGGTTGGCGAGAGGTACCGGTAAACACCGAGACGCTCTCCCCGATCTCACTGGGGGCGATGCCGCACTTCGAGCAGCTTTTCGTGACCGGAGGCGAATACCAAAACGGTATAGACCTTGACCGATACACTTTCGTGTTACGCAGACACATTCAAAACGAGGTGGGCGTTTACTTCGCGTCACTCTCGGCACGCACCATCGTATATAAAGGAATGCTCACCACCAGTCAACTCGAAGAAGTGTTCCCCGAATTGCATGACCCTAGGATGGCAAGCGCCCTGGCACTGGTACACTCCAGGTTCTCGACCAACACTTTCCCGAGCTGGGAACTGGCACACCCGTACCGAATGATGGCGCACAACGGCGAAATCAACACCGTAAAAAGTAACCGCAACTGGATGCGGGCACGCGAAGCGCTACTGAACTCCAACAAATTCCCTGGCGCGTTGAACAAAAAATTTCCCGTATGCACCGAAGGCGGATCGGACTCGGCATCATTTGACGAGGTTTTAGAGCTGCTGCATCTGGGTGGGCGCAGCCTGCCACACGCGGTGATGATGACGGTGCCGGAAACGTGGGAATCCAACACCGAGATGGATCCGGCGCGCCGCGCATTCTATGAATACCACTCCTTCATTATGGAACCCTGGGACGGTCCAGCCTCGATTACCTTTACCGACGGCACTCTGATTGGGGCGAGCCTGGATCGCAACGGACTGCGCCCCGGACGTTACTGGCAAACCGCTGACGGTCTGGTAGTGTTCGCATCTGAAGCGGGTGTACTGCCGATCGAACAGCGCGCCATCATAGCGAAAGGGAGACTGCTGACCCTGTGAAAACGTTTGGGGACGAAACCGACTGGTTTCGTCCCCAAATGTTGCCTGTATATCAATTGTTGTAGCCGCGCGGGTTCTGCGACTGCCAGTTCCAAGAATCCCGACACATATCATCGAGACCGTTTCTTGCCTCCCAACCGAGCAGTTCTCGCGCCAGTGAAGCATCCGCATACACGGTTGCGAGGTCGCCGGGGCGGCGCGGATCAACCACATAGGGGATCTCTCTACCGGAGGCTCGCTCTACAGCGTGCAGCAGTTCCATCACCGAGTATCCGTGTGACGTGCCCAGGTTGATGGCTTTCGCACCCCTGTGTGCCAGCCCGTAAGCAATCGCGTCAACGTGACCGGCACCGAGATCCATCACGTGAATATAGTCACGCACGCCGGTGCCATCCGGGGTGTCATAGTCGTCACCAAAAACATGGAGCTTCTCCAGCTTTCCGACCGCAACCTGCGTAATGTAGGGCATGATGTTGTTCGGGATACCTTTCGGGTCCTCGCCGATACGACCCGAGGGGTGCGCACCAATCGGGTTGAAGTAACGCAGCAAAACGGCAGAGAACTCCGGGTCGGCGGTACACACGTCAGTGAGAATAATTTCGTTCATCAGTTTCGACCAGCCGTAGGGGTTGGTTGCTGCACCGGTCGGCATGGTTTCTTTCAACGGTGACACGCCCTCAGCTCCATAGACGGTCGCCGAGGAGGAAAAAATCATCAGGTGACAGTCATGCTTCTTCATCGCCCGGAGCAGGGACAGCGTCGTGTTGATGTTGTTGTCATAGTATTCAACCGGCATTGAGACGGACTCGCCGACAGCTTTCAAACCGGCAAAATTGATCACACCGTCAATATGGTGATCGTCAAAAACCCTGTTCAAAGCCTCGGTGTCGCGAACATCCAGTTCATAGAACGGGATGGTCTCGCCGATTATTTCTTCGGTGCGGCGCATCGCCTCGGGACTGGAATTGTAAAAATTATCGACACAGACAGCCCGATACCCCGCCTCATAGAGACAAATCAGGGTGTGGGTTCCGATATAGCCGGCACCGCCGGCAACCAGGATTGTTTCTCCTGCCATTTCGCGCTCCTTCACAGATAGTTTATTGGGGGTTCTCGGGATAATGCGACTCATATCAAGTATATTTCGAGAGTCAAAAAGCGGCAGGCATTTCAACTGTGAGACGGACGACAGCCCCACAGAATTTCTCTTTGTGACCCGTTTAGCATGATGTTTCCCCTCAAATCCCAGACGTTTCCAACTGATGACGGATGGTCTTAGCGACCGCATCGGCCAGTAAGACGGGAACAGCATTACCGATTTGCTTATATTGACTCGTTAAATCTCCATAAAAGACCATGTCTTCCGGAAATGTCTGTATAGCTGCAGCTTCGCGCCAACTTAGCCTACGGGTAGTACCTTCATCACCAAAATGCCACAAATCGGTCTGTATTTTCACCATATCCGGAGACGAAGGATGCAACGGGACCTGTTTCGCCATTGCCGGAATCGTGTAGGACACCTGCCCCCAGCCCCTTTCCCGATTGCGAGACATATACCTGGAAGAATAAGGCGCATCGCAAACCTCCCCCGCTGCGGGGGGAGCCATCCCAGCTAGAGCATCCGCCAGATAAGCGCTAGGCCCGGTACCATCCGGCACCCGGAAATCCTCGATTCCCAAATCCTGACGAAAACCAACAATTATTACCCTTTCGCGATCTTGAGGAACACCAAAATGTTTTGCATTTACAAGGCGATAAGTCATGTTGTAGCCGCACTCAGCGAAATCACTGATAATAGCATCAATTATTTGCCCGCCCCCATAGAGAACAGACCCTTCACATTTTCACCTATGAACACACAGGGCTGATTTCTGCGAACCAAATCAACATATTCGTGATAGAGACGATTACGAGAATCATCAATCTTTCGGGGACCAGAGAGACTAAACCCCTGACAGGGGGAATCCCCCTAACACGATATCCGATTCCGGGATGAGAGCTTTATCGACCTTTGTTACATCCCCACACACCACCTCGGCATCGCTCCACGCGGCAAAAGTTTTACAAGCGTCCTGATTAAAATCATTAGCCCATATCGTTTTGAACCCGTTACTTTCAAAGCCGAGGTCTAACCCTCCAGCGCCACAAAACAGGCTCGCCACCGTGTAATCTCGCACAATCCTATCCTCCTGATTTATCTTAACTATCACAGTGATCTGTGGCAGTACACGGCTGTCAAACGATCGGTAACTCAAATAATAAAAAAACACCACATACATCAAATCCGGCTCTTGGCATCTGCCCACAACACAGCGCTGTGTAAAAAAACAAGAGAAAGTGAGAAACCAGGCACCACAGACAGAGAACAGAACGCCTATATGATTCCTGTCAGCGACCACAACCGGTGCAATCCGGAGAATTCAACTCACTGCCTTGAGCGGCGCGTCCGGCAGCGGCACGCTCCCTCGGACCGTCAATATCGACGAAGGGCCAAGACCCGCTAGGGTGCAGGCTGACTCGCCACCGAACCTTAGTAACCAAGAAAATTACGGCGACTGCCAGGATTGAAGCAATCGCGCCCACCCCGAGCGACCAGCGAGGACCTAGATATTCTCCGACCCAGCCGACCGTCGGCGCAAAAAACGGGGTGACACCCAGATTAAACATCATATATATCGAGATGGCACGTCCGCGAAGTTCCTCTGGTGTCGTAATCTGGATCAGCGAGTTCGAGGAAACCAGCACGGTCATCATGCACAGACCGGTCGGAATCATCAGCAGCGCGAAAGTCAAGTAACTGGGCGCGAGAGCCGCCGCCCCCTCGGCGATCCCGAAAAACCCGGCGGCACCGAGCACCAGGGAAAACCGTGAGGAGGAACGGCGGGCAGCGAGCAACGCGCCAGTCAAAGAACCTATCGCCAGCATCGAACCGAGCAGACCGTACTCCCCAGCGCCCTTGCCATAAACCTGGGTAGCCATGATTGCCTGGGTGATTTGGAAGTTAAAACCCAAACCCGAAACCACGACAATCAAGGCGATCAGCGCTTTCAGATCCTCACGGGAACGCACATAGTGGAAGCCCTCGCGCAACATACCCCGGTGGCGGGGCACACAACGATGCGGGAAGAAATACTTTTGACGCATCAGAGTGAGAGTGAGGATCGGAACCGAAAAAATCGCGCAGTTCACAACGAACACCCAACCCGGCCCGACCAGTTCAATCAACACTCCGGCAATAGCTGGTCCAAAAAGCCGGGCGGTATTGAACGCGGTGGAATTCAGCGCCACTGCGTTCGGCAGATTCTCCCGCGGAACCAGTTCAGAAATAAAGGTTTGGCGCACCGGAACCGAAATGGCATCCGAAAAACCGGTCACAAACGCTATCAGATACACGTGGTAGAGATGCGCATTATCGGTGAGCAGCAGGATACCGAGAACCAGGCCCAGCAAAGCCACCAAGATTTGGGTGACTTGCAGGAGGCGACGGCGATTCACCGAGTCGGCGAGCACCCCGCCGAGCGCCCCGACCAACAGTTGCGGAGCGAATTGCAGGGCGGTGGTGACACCGACAGCGAAAGCCGAACCGGAGGTGAGAACGGTGAGCACCACCCAGGCTTGGCTCACACGCTGCATCCAAATCGCGGTCGCAGAGAAAAAGTTGGAGACGAACCAGAGGCGAAAATTCATGAACCTCAACGAATAGAAAGTCTTTGACATGTTCTATATCTCTTCTATATCTCCAATTGCAGCACCCGAGATTGGTTCGTGCCACCAGCGCGACGCACCAGCAGATAACTGCCGAAAAGCACGACAATATAGGCGACCCCCATCACCCGAACCACCGGATCGAGAACCATGAGAGTCACGAAAATAGCGATCGAGGACACTATCACAAACGAGGTAGTCAGCGGTGCGAGCGGCAATACGATCGGCGGTTTAGGCAGGTCACGTCCTGCTCGGCGACGACGAAAAGCCAGCAGCGTCACCGACACCGACACCCAGCTCACCAGGATACCTACCGTCGCACAAGAAGCCAGATAGGTGAAGGCCCTATCGGGGCTGACGATAGCCAGCACCGAAGCCAACGCAAAACCGATACAGATAAGCAGCACGGCGTTGCGGGGCGTGCCATTCGCGGTGGTGCGTGCCGCCCAATGTGGGGCTTGCCGGTCGATAGCCAGCGAATGCACCATCCGTGAGGACGCATACAGACAGCCGTTCGCTGCCGAAAGCGCAGCTATCAGAACCACTGCGTTCATGATGTCGGCGGCAATCGGGATACCGGCAAGTTCCATGGCTTTCACGAATGGCGATGCACCTACCGTGCCGTCAGCGTTACCGGTAACCTGCCAGGGCTGCAGCGTGACCACCACGGCGACAGCGAAAACATAGAACAACAGCAGCCTCCAAATCATGGTTTTCGCTGCCCGCGGCACATCACGCTCCGGGTGTTCCGCCTCGGCTGCGGCAGCAGAAACATTCTCGATACCGCCAAAACTAAACACCGCGAAACAGGTGGCGAGCATTACACCTCCGAAACCGTTAGGCAGGAACCCGCCATTATTCACCAGGTTTCCCAAACCTATCGGACCGTGAGAACCCGGCCAACCGGTCACAATCAGGGACGCACCGAGCAAGATAAACACGATAATCGCGACGACCTTGAACATCGAAAACCAGTATTCGGAAGTGCCATAGAGACGCACGGTGAGAAAATTCAGCAACATGATCAGCAGCGAAGAACCGACCGTGCCCGCCCACAGCGGCAGCGGGAACCAGTATTGGAGATAGGTTCCGGCGGCAGTCACCTCAGCACTGATTGCGATTATAAAAGTCACGGCAATATTCCAACGCAAAATATAGCCGCCGAGCGGGCCTAGATAGGCTGCAGCTACCGCGCCCGGACCACCGGGTACCGGGTGAGTGGCGGCAAGTTCCGCCATCGCCCAGACGACTATCAGAGCCAGGGACCCTGCCAAAATATAAGCAAGGATGGTGCCCGGACCGCCGAAACCTATGGTGGTGCCGGAGCCGAGAAACAGACCGGTACCGAGAGCACCAGCAAGCCCAATCATTGACACCTGCGCGGAAGTCAGTTTCCGCGACAGCGTGTTCTGACCTGTTTCATGATCCTGCTGTTCATTCTGCACAGCTCTATACTCTCGCAATTCCTTCCCGCCCGCGAAATAGTGCACCGAGAATAAGCCCCGACATAGAGTTGCCCTTCCATCTGCGGTGCCGCGGCCAACGACCGCTCCACCGCAGCCTTGCTCGAGATAAAAACGGGACTTGAAAAAGCATTAACGCTTCTCAAGTCCCGTTTCTTATCAAACTTCGTTCGCGGTAGCGGTGGGATTTGAACCCACGGTACGCATTCACGTACACAGCATTTCGAGTGCTGCACCTTCGGCCGCTCGGACACGCTACCTACAGGTTACGGATCCGCGCCGCCGAAAGCATCGAAAATACCTGAGACGAAAGCGAGGACACGCCACCAGCACCACCGACCACAGTCGGCAGCGCAACAATAATAGCCGAAATGCTGCCTTTACCTCAAAACTACTCGACAAAACCTGCAGAGCAGCCGGCAGCGCTCCCAACCAAATCACGAAGTCGCAATCAGCGCAATAATCCCAACCGAGGACCCCACAATGATAAGAGTCGCCAACACGCCCAACATGACCTGCTGCATCGTTGCATCCTCATTATCCGGTTCAGGTGCCGGCGGCAGATATTGCCCAGGCATCATCGCCGGAATCTGACGGAACCCCCCAGGCGCCCCCTGCGGCTTCGGGTAGGGATAGTGATACCCAACATCCGAGGGCACCTCATCAGCTCCCGAAACATTCTCGCCCGCAGCAGCGGAGGCTACCGAAGAGGCATCCTCGAAACTGCTTACCCGCGTGCCAGCATCGGTCAAAGAATCCACATCAGACTTCCGACCGGCGGAATCAGAGAGCACATCGATCTGTGTCACACCGAAACTCAACGTGGCCTGTGTCGCCTGTAAGGCACGCGCAAACTCCAGTGCACTCCCATAGCGCTGCTCCGGGCGCTTCGACATCGCCACCCGCAAAACCTGTTCAAGCTGCGGCGGCACATCCTCACGGTCAAGCGGTGGAACCGGCATCGTCTCAGCCCGGGAACGCAAATGCGCGGCATCATTGGACTGCCCAGAAACCCACATCGGCGAATGACCCGCCAACGCCGCCCACAGGGTTGCCGCCAGCGAATACACGTCACTCCACGGACCAATATCCCCAGCGGAAGCCGAAAACTGTTCCGGAGGTGCCCACTGTGGACTCATCGCGTTACCCATCGGATTATCCTGGTCAACAGCCACCGAAATCCCGAAATCGGTGAGCGCCGGGCGCCCAAAATCATTGAACAGGATATTAGCCGGTTTAATGTCACGATGCAGCACCCCCATGCGGTGGGCAGTCTCGATAGCCCCACAAAGCTGGATGCCGACCGCCAGCGTCTTCGCCGGAGTATAGACTCTGTTCCGAATGTCATCAGCCAACGAGCCGGACGGATACATTTCCATAATCAGATACGGGCGATCGTTCCCGTCTACGCCGAACTGATATATCGAAACGATATTCGGATGATTCGACAGTTTCGCCATCAACATGGCTTCCTGCTCGAATCCGCCGATAGCTTTCTCGTCTACCCCCTGACGCAAAACCTTTACCGCCACATCCCGCCCCAGCGAATCACGATAGCGCAACACGTCAGCGAAACCGCCGCCCCCGCATCGATCCACATACTCACATCCGGGGATCACCGGGTAATCTGTTTCTTCGCTCATCAAGGCAACCTCTCCATCTCGATAAAAACCCCGGCACCCAAATCGAGAACATCGCCTGCCATCAAAGGCACTTCACGTTCCGGCAAGCGCATCGACTGTTGAGAGCGTCTGCGCAGGTATGTGCCATTTTTGGAGCCCAGGTCGCGCGCTAAAACCATCCATCCATCAGGGATAAGGACCAGGTGAGTGCGCGAAACATGAGCATAGGGCAGCGGCACAAGCTGAGCACTCTCACGCAGCCGCAACCGGGCCGGATCGGGGCGGCGCCCAAACACCAGGGGAGACTCAACAGGTATCCGTTTACTGCGTTGCACTACCGCCCACCCCAGCTGTGGACGCTCGATACGGCGCGGCTCGCTCACAACCGGGGCACCACACAGGTGGCAGACAGTACGCTGGGTAGGGTTCGGGTGCCCACGATCACAAAAGGTCGCAAGCACCATCGCCGCCTCATACTTCGGGAATATGAAAGCAGCCGACCGGGCAGGAGGCTCCGGCTCTGATTTGGCGGGAGGCTCAACCAGCTGCGGGTCAAGAATCGTCTGCCCATCGTTGATTCCTTCATTTCCAAACGACTGCTCAGGCATCACAGTTCTCCCCGATATAAAGGCAGTTCCCGAGTGCTTCCATCCTCCTCGGTGTCCTGTTCAGAACCGTCTACGGTTATATCATCTAGCCTATATTGGCCAGACGCTGCACCCCGGGCGACCTCGATGCCGTCACGCACATCACTGGCGGTAACAACCACACAGGTGACATTGTCATGTGCGCCGGTCGCGAGCGCTGCATCAATTAGGGCTCGTACCGCAGCATTCGGTTCCGGATTCGACAGCAGATAGTAGCCTAGCAACTGGTCGTCCACTTCGGTGTATAGACCATCGGTACAGATCAAGATACGGTCACCTTCGACTATCGGCACCACCCAGGTGTCTGCGGTTACCGGTTGCCGGATACCACCACCCAGGGCACGAGTGATCACGTTTCGAGGGATGCCGCTGCCGGGGTGTGCGCGTTGCGCAGAATGATCGACACTGACCTGGGTGAGCCGCCCGCCACGCAACAGGTAGGTGCGAGAATCACCGATGTTAAACACCAGCCAGCAAGGGGAGCCGTCTTGAATTGTGAGTGCCACTCCGGCAAGCGTGGTACCGGGAGGGCGAAAAGCATGGTCATCGAGAGCTGCGACACGCTGCCCGGCAAGCGCTATTGCGGCACGCACCTCCTCTGCGGTAGCCCATTCCTGCCCCGGCTGCCCAGCGAAACAGCCGATTGCCTCTTGAGCTGCCACTTCTCCGCGAGAATGACCACCCATGCCGTCAGCTACCAGAAAGAAAGGGCGCCGCGCGAGCGCAATATCCTCATTGTGTTCACGCACCAACCCCCGGTCACTGAGAGCAGCGCTGACCACTTTTACCTGCGGTTCTGAGTTCATCTCGCCCCTAGTGCAGCACCTGCAGGAAACGCCCGCCAATATGAACGACAGCACCATCTGGGATGGCGACTTGTGTACCGACTGGGATCCGCACCCGTTTGTCGTCGATATCGAATATCACGCCGTTTCGTGAACCCGGGTCATAGATTTTAACCTTGTCGTCATCGGCAAAAATAACCACGTGGGTTTTCGACATCCGCATGGTGTCGTCACGCACCGGTTGAAGTTGAGCGTTCGGGAAGTTTGGTTGCGGCGCGGGATTCCGCCCGAGAATCACCGGCTCCAACAGCGAAAACTCTTCATTGTCGTCCATCACGATACGGGCACCGAGAGCGGGAACATCGGGGTCAAGCACCGTCTCCCCGGTAAGTCCGTTATCTACCGGCGGCTCTGTTCGGGTTGGCTGTGTAACGGCTAGCACGGGCGGTTCCTGAGGTACCGGTGGTTCCTGAGGCACCGGTTGGGCATACGGCAGCTGAACGTCCTGCGGATACTGCTGTTCAGGATATGCCTGATACTGCTGGTACTGGTCACTTTCGGGGTACTGCACATAGGGTTGGTAGTTCTGAGCCTGCTGGTACTGCTGGGTCGGCATATACGGCGGTAGCGGCACCAAATCAGGCAGCTGCGGCATCGGTCGTTCCGGTCGTTGAGATTGCACAGACCGGTCAGGCGTGGCTGTCGCGCCGCCTATATATCCAAGATTTCCGGCAACAGCCTGGCTCTCCACCGGCTGAATCGATTTCGCGACCGCCGGGGAAATCACCGTTGGTTCACTGAGAGGTGCGGCTAGATCCTGTGCCGCCTGTCCGCTCGGTTGCTGCTCGCTCATCACCCCTGCTCCTCCCGCTCTGACCGGAACCTACGCACCCCGCCATTGTACAGGCAGCCCGCCGACCAGGGTTTCGGGGAAAACATTTCATTCGCATAAGTGAAAACGATAGAGTGAAAACACCACAACCGGAACAGGCAGACAGGTGAAACGATGACAGGGCCGAGGATGGCAACAATAACCGTGCGCGGTCACCAATTTGAACTGCTAAGCGATGAGGAACTGCGTATCGGGCGAGACCCGGCACTAGAGATCCCAATCGACAACCCGCAGGTTTCCCGGCTGCACGCCAGTATCCGCGCCACCAGCACCGGCGAAGTTCACCTCATCGACCTGGGATCCACAAACGGTATTTTCAAAGACAACACTCGGGTAGTAAACACACTTGTAACAGCTGAAACCACCTTTTTTATAGGCGGCAGTGACGGCGAACCCGTGAAAGTCACTCCACTGCCATCAGCATCGCCACTGCCGGAACCGTCCGTCTCACCCGCTGCGATACAAGACATCACGAATGTGGGATCTCCACTTTTGGACAGATCCAATCAAACAATCCTGATGGAGCGCCAAAACCTCGCTACCGCCGGAGAAATCACAATCGGTCGCGCTGGCGATAACACGATTGTGCTGCATGACCCCCTGGTTTCTCGCCACCACGCCCGGCTGCGTCCCGTTGGTGGCGGCTTCCAGATAACCGACTTGAGCAGCCTGAACGGCCTGCAACTCAACGGCATACCAGCCGTCAGTGGAACTGTGTTCCGCCCCGGAGATCGCCTGTCGCTGGGACGAACCACACTGGAAATTGTCGGTGGACAGATTGTCACCCGCGCCGCCGACCGGGCAGCTGCACTGGTCGCCTCCGGCATCACCTATACCTTGAAGCGTGGACATATTACCCTGCTGCGCGATATTTCTTTCACGGTGCCGACCTCCGGACTAGTCGCGGTGGTCGGTCCCAGTGGTGCCGGAAAGTCCACGCTACTTCGCGCCATAACCGGGTCGCAACCGGCCACCAGCGGTCAGGTGCTCTATCAGGGCGAAGACCTGTACCAAAACTTTGCTCAACTGCGCCAACTAATCGGCGTGGTTCCTCAAGACGACGTGGTTCACCGACAGCTCACCGTACGGCGGGCACTCACCTATGCCGCCGAACTGCGACTGCCCGGCGACTACGACCGGGAAGCACGCACCCGCGAGGTAGACCGGGTTATCAACGACCTGGGGCTGAGCGAACATCAGGGAACCCTGATTTCGCGGCTCTCCGGCGGGCAACGCAAACGCACCTCGGTGGCTATGGAGCTGCTCACTCAACCGGAGCTGCTGCTCCTGGATGAGCCTACCTCCGGGCTTGACCCGGGACTGGACCTCGACGTAATGAGACTGCTGCGTTCCCAGGCTGACGGCGGACGAACTGTACTGGTCGTCACCCACAGTACCGACAACCTGGATCTTTGTGACCGGGTGCTGATTCTCGCCCCCGGCGGGATGGTCGCCTACTATGGGGAGCCGAGTGGAGTGCTGCCCTATTTCGGATACAGCCGCTATGCGGAAGTATTCAAGGCTTTGAGCGCCGAACCGCAGAAATACGCCACAAACTGGGTCAACTCCCCGCAGGGAATGCAGGTTACCGGCGAGGCGCGCGGCGTATGGTTGAACGCAACCCGGACAACCCCACATCAAACAGCCATCGCTTCTGGTTCACAAAAAGCTCCGGGACAGCGCGCCTCCCGACAGTGGAGCACCCTGATTCGCAGACAGTTGCGAATCATTACTGCCGATAAGTCCTATGCCCTCTCAACCTTTATAATGCCGCTGGTTATTGCGGCAATGGCACTGGTTATACAGGGGAAATACGGGTTCACACAGCCTCCCAAAATCACGTCGGTCACCGACCCGGAGGAGGCAAAAAAGTTCACAGAAGCTTCCCAACTGCTGGTGATTATCACGGTGGGTTCGGCATTTATGGGGATGAGTGCCAGCATCCGGGAACTGATTGGTGAGCGAGCTATTTTCCTGCGGGAACGCACCGTGGGGCTCTCGCCGATAATCTATTTGTTCTCCAAGGCGTTTGTACTATTCGGCATGACTTTGATTCAGTCGGGGCTCCTGATCTGGGCGGTGTTGCTACGCAAGGACGAGCCCGAATACGTGCTTTGGGCCCCTAACGGTGCAATCGAGTTGTGGCTGGCGGCATTCGCCACCGCGTTCGCATCCGCAACGCTCGGTCTGCTACTATCGGCGCTGGTGACGACCGGTGAACAGACTATGCCGGCACTGGTGGTGACGGTCATGGGGATGCTGGTTTTCTGCGGCGGACTGGTCGAGATAACCGGACAGAAACCCCTAGAAATAATCGCCGCGTTTTTTCCAAGCCGCTGGGGCTACGCCATGGCGGCGTCAGCCATCAACCTGCGTCAACTCAACGAACGAGCAGCTGAAGATCCGCTTTGGGAACACACACTCAACACCTGGGGCATTTCGGTGGCAGCAATTGCCATAATCTCGGTTCTCTGCCTGATAGTTGCAGGGATTCGCCTGGTCAGACAGCGTTCCAGTACTTGATTCGACAAGTGGTTCAAGCATCCACAATGCCGTAGAGACGATCTCCGGCATCACCGAGCCCTGGCAGAATATAGGCCTGGTCGTTCAAGCCCTCATCCAGAGCAGCCATATACACCGCAACATTCGCGCGCTCCCCGACCACGTCCTTTACCGTCTGAACACCCTGCGGGGCACCAACCAGGCAAACGCAAGTAACATCGCGGGCACCACGCTCCAACACATAGTTAATCGCAGCTACCAGGGTGCCGCCGGTGGCGAGCATCGGGTCTACCAGGAAAACCTGCCGGTCAGTCAGGTCTTGTGGGAGGCGGTTAGCATAGGTTTCCACCGCCAACGTCTCCTCGTCCCGCTTCATTCCCAAGAACCCTACCTCGGCGGTTGGCAAGAGCCTGGTCATACCAGAGAGCATCCCGAGACCCGCACGCAGGATCGGAATCACGATGGGGCTGGGAGGTGCCAGGTGCTTGCCAACCATCGGCTGCAGCGGGGTTTCGATTGGGCGGTCATCGACGCGAATATGCCGGGTGGCCTCGTAGGCTAACAGCGTCACCAGCTCGTCAACGAGTTCTCGAAAAATTTGGGAATTGGTGTTTTTATCTCGCAAAACGGTCAATTTGTGTGCCACCAGCGGGTGATCAACTACATGCAGTTCCATAGCTCCAACCTACCGCACTCCCCCGCGATTTATCCGCTCCCGGCGTGCACAACTCTGGTGATTTTGAAGAATAAAGGCCTCTTTCGGGGATTTGGGCACAAAATCACCAGTTTTGTGCACGGTATAGCTATACCGAGGGGCTGCGGGATGCCAGATAGGATGACGGTATGTATGAGGAGTGGATACGGCACGCGCTGAAGTTAGCTACCAAACAGCAGCACCTCGCCTCCCAGCCAGACCAGACAGACCAGCCAAACCCACCAGAGCGACCGGTTCAGGCAGACCAGCCAAACCAGCCGTGCCAGGCAGTCCCCCCTTCCGATATTCCGATAGCCGCCCTGGTGATTGACGGCAGCGGCGCGATTATCGGAGTCGGCGTGAACACCCGAGAGGCCCAGGGTGACCCGACCGGGCACGCCGAAATCAACGCGTTACGCGCTGCCGGTCTCTCCCGCGGGGACTGGCACCTGGAGGATTGCACCCTGGTGGCGACTCTGGAGCCGTGCACTATGTGCGCGGGAGCGGCGGTGCTCGCCCGGGTACGAAGAATAGTTTTCGCCGCCTGGGATCCGAAAGCCGGAGCCTGCGGTTCCATACGGGACGTGGTACGTGACCGGCGCTTAAATCACCAGATTGAAGTGGTCGGTGGGGTTCTGGAAACCGAAGCCCGCACCCAATTGCGGGATTACTTCAATAGTCTGCGTTGAGACAGCTGCCGGGGAATACCCCCTCCGAGCAGGCGGTGAACTAAATAAAGTACATAAACCCGGTGATAATGATGATGTTCACGAAGTCGATGAACATTCCACCCACAATCGGCAAAACAAAGAATGCGGTTTTCGAATCCACGAACTTGCTAACCACAGACTCCATATTCGCGACACCATTCGGGGTAGCCCCCATACCGAAGCCGCAATGACCTGCGGTGAGCACCGCCGCGTCATAGGTCGAGCCCATAATCGGGTAAGTCACGAAACGCGCGAAGAGGAACATCAATACCAGTTGCGCAGTCAATAGCACCGCCATCGGCACCGCAAGCTCGGCGAGTTGCCACAGTTGTACACTCATCAACGCCATCGACAAGAACACGTTCAGGCTGATGTCGCCGAGGATCTCGACTTCCTGTGCGGGCACCAGCGAGCGTTTGATACCGTCCTTGCCGGTAAGCGGGAAATAATCAGAGATTGCGCGTGCCAGCACCCCAAAGAGCATAGGACCGAGATAGGCAGGGAAAGATGCCATATCTGTCAGGTTGCTTACGCCCTTGTTCAGCAGGTCGGTAACAAAGGAGCCGAGAAGCATCGCCACCAGCATCAGCATGAACCCCCGCAGCATTCTGTCGCCACGCAGTTTATGTTTCATGTCGGCTGACACATCCGGGTTCAGCATGATCTGTTCATACTGGTCTTTTGTTTCATCGGCGGTGAGTGATTCGTCGAGCTGCTTTTGCTCGGTTTTGTCGCGCTTGTTCAGCAGGTCTTTCTTTGTAATCAGGTGGTTCGCCAGCGGCCCACCCAGCAGCGACCCGGCAACCAACCCGAAAGTTGCTGCGGTATAGGCGACTGCTTGGGCACCGCTCACGCCGGCTGCCTCCACCAGCGGGGCTATACCTGCCGAGGTTCCGTGCCCTCCGGTCATCGGTGTAGATCCGGTCATCAGCGCGAGCCCCCGAGAAACATGAACCAGCGGGGCGAGCAGGAACGCCACCCCGTTTTGCAGAACGCACAGCAGGGTGGCACAAAGCAGGAAGAGCAAGACCTTCGGGCCGGAAGCCTTCAGTATCTTTGGGCTGGCACCGAAACCAATGGAGGTGAAGAACAGAATCATAAAGAATGTCTGCAGCGTGGTGTCGAACTGGATATCCAGCACCCCGGCCACATGAAAAACCAGGTTAATCAGCGCAAACAGGAAACCGCCGATAACTGCTGAAGGAATCGCGAAACGCTCAAAGAAATACACGTTACGCCGCAACCAGCGCCCGATAAAAAGCAGCACGGTCGCGAATCCTATGGTTTGGATCATGGTCAGTTCTACAGTCATCTTTGACCCCCTCCCGCTAACAGTTTTATAAGAACATTTTACATATATTTTAAGGTTCCTGTGGTTCTGTATCATTTCGGGCGAATGATTTAGGGTCAGGTAAAGGCACGAGCACAGCATCCGTGGGGAGCATCCGATAAAACCATCCCCAAGAAAGTGGGGGACGGAGCCTATTAGCTCCGTCCCCCAAGTTGGGTCTTACAGATTCCAGAATCAGAACGCCGGTATTACCGACTTATCCGCCCAGGTTTCCTCTATAAAGCTTTTGACTTCAGGGGAGTGAAGCAGCTCATCGAGTTTCTTTATCGCCTCTAGTTTCTGCGAATCTTTCGGCCACACCAGCACGTTCACTGCCGGATTGTTGTCGGCGCTTTCCAACACCAACGCGTCTGCGGGGGTGAGGCCCCCCTCCATCGCGTAGTTGCCGTTGATAACACCAATCTGGACATCATCGAGGGAACGCACCAGTTTGGTACCGTCAGACACCTGGAACTTGAAGCCGCGCGGATTATAGTCCGAAGAGTTCTCAATCTTTGCAACAATCTGGTCAGCCGCATCGGTGGGCAGCTTGATCAGCCCCTCCGCGGCGAGCAGTTGCAAACCGCGTCCCTGGTTAGCCGGGTCGTCAATGATGCCGATAGTGTCGCCATCCTTGAGTTCCTTAATGTCCTTTACCTTGTTGGAGTAAATCCCGAGCGGTTCAAGGTGTACACCCTCACCTGCAACGAAGTTCGCGTAGGTATCATCGCTGGCTTTCTGGTCATCCAGATAGGGAACAGTCTGGAAATAGTTTGCGTCCAGGCTGCCGGATGCCAGATCCGCGTTCGGCTTGATATAGTCCTGGTACTCAACCACTTTAATGGTGATTCCGGCATCCGCCGCCAGGTTATCACTGATGTATTTCAAAATCTTCGCGTGCGGGGTCGGGGAAGCCCCCACCGTCAGGGTGTTTGCGTCACCGGTGTCCGCCGCACCGCCACAGGAACTCAACGTCAGCGCCGCCACCGCAGCGACTACTGTTGCCAATACCTTTTTCATTTTCATATCCTTTCGGTTTCTCTATATATAGGTCTTGCGAGGTTTTATCGACATCCACCAGCCGCCGATTCGGGGTCGCCACTCGCTAGGCGAACCGGAAAGGGCGGCTATCGGTGGTCGGTCATTCGAGACAGCACGTCGCCGATGACCTGAATCACCTCGACAATCAACAGGATTATTACGACGGTCGCAATCATCACATCGGTCATGTACTGGGTATAGCCATAGTTCATGGCGAGCTGACCCAACCCACCGGATCCCATCGCGCCGGCCATTGCACCGTACCCAATGATCGTGATTGCGAGCGTTGTCGCCGATTGAATCAGCGCCGGCGTTGCCTCACGTACCTGCACGCCAAACATGATTTGACTGCGAGAAGCACCCATCATTTGCGCCGCCTCAATCTTGCCGCCATCGACCCCCAGAATCGAGGTTTCCACCAGCCGCGCAAAAAACGGCACCGCCGCCACCACCAGTGACACCACCGCTGATTGCCACCCGAATGTGGTTCCCACGACGAAACGGGTGAAAGGAATCAACGCAATCATGAGGATCACGAAGGGCAGGGAGCGACCGATATTCACGATGAAGCCGAGAACCGCGTGCAGCGGTCGATTCGGAAACAGTCCACCAGGTCCGGTCGCCACCAGAATCAACCCCAACACCAGCCCGATCAGGACGGTAATAAAGGTGGTCCAAAAAGTCATCAGCAGCGTTTCGAGAGTCGCCGGCCACAGTTCCTCGGTAATTACCGGGTTTTCCAGCCAGGTGGGGCTGTCTGCAGCGGCATTAAGGATACCTGCAAAAATCATGCGCGCACCGTCCCCTCAATTCCGAAGTTCTTGAAGTCCCGGAGCGCCGATTCGACCTTTGCCACCTCTACCGCGAGCGCCAGGCGTCCAACCTGAGTGGTACCGACCGTTTCGAATGTGCCTCCCACCAGGTCGGCACCGATTTCTGCGGCTTTTGCCAGAACTTTTGATCCGGTGGGCAACCCCGGTTCAGAGGTAAAGGCTATATCAATAATTTTTGTGTAGGCTCCGTCCAAAGTGATGTCGGCAGCTACTTTAGGCGGCGGCATCAGCTCGGTCGCCAGGCGGGTATCAGGGTCGGTGAGAATCTCGGAGACCGCTCCGGATTGTATAACACGCCCACCCTCAAGCATGGTCACCGAGTCGCAAACATCGCGAACCACAGCCATCTCGTGCGTGATAATCAGCACGGTAACGCCAAGGCGGTCACGTACATCCCGAATCAGGTTCAGGATCTGCTCGGTAGATTCCGAATCCAGGGCGCTTGTCGGTTCATCACACAGTAGCAGTTTAGGCTCGTCAGCGAGCGCTCGGGCAATACCGACACGTTGACGCTGCCCCCCGGAAAGCTGGCTGGGATAGGAGGAGCCGCGCCCGGCCAAGCCCACGAGAGCTAGGAGTTCTTCGACACGGCTGTGACGCTCGCCGCGTTTTTTTCCGGCCAGATAGAGCGGATATGCGATATTTGCCGCGGCGGTACGCGAATCCAGAAGGTTTGCTGACTGAAAAACCATTCCGATTGAACGACGCGCCTGTCGCAGCTGACGTTCCCCCAGTTCAGCCAGGTTTTGACCGGCTACGAGGATACGGCCACTGGTCGGTTTCTCCAGTGCCGTCAAGCAGCGAATCAGCGTCGATTTACCGGCACCGGATTGCCCGACTATGCCGTGAATATCTCCGGCCGGAACCCGCAGCGAGATACCGTCGAGCGCGTGAACCGAATCCTCGCCTTTGCGCGGATATACCTTGGTCACGTCCTCGAACTCAACGAGGTTATCTGTCATGTTCCGCCCTCCATCGGTCCTGGCGGAAGCACCCTGCCCATCAGGGTTGCTGCAATGTCACTGAGCCAGGTCTCTCGATTGCTCTTGATGGTTGTTTTAATGTTATGCGTGCCCGAGGCGTGCCCGCAAATTATGGGGCGGGATAATATGGTGACTATGGCTAATAAGGTTTCACCGGCGCGTGGGATGCGCGACATTCTCCCGGTTGATAAGGAAAAACGCGAGCGAGTTTTAGGCACGATCCGTAAGACCTATAAAAAATACGGGTACAACGAGATTGAGACACCGGCGTTGGAGCCGCTCACTCGGCTGCGCTCGAACCAGGGCGGCGAGAACGAGTCTATGCTTTTCACTATTCTGCGGCGCGGATTGGATCCGGAATCTGAGGTCAGGGTGTCCGAGGCGGCCGATCTGGGATTGCGTTACGACCTTACCCTGCCGCTCACCAGGTATTATGCAACTCACCACGGGGAGTTGCCGGGGGTATTTCGGGCTCTGCAGACCGGGCCGGTGTGGCGGGCGGAGCGTCCACAAAAAGGGCGGTTTCGCCAGTTCACGCAATGCGATATTGATATTTTAGGCGAAGCCGGGATTGTAGCCGAGATTGACCTGATCACAACGACTTTGGCGGCGTTCACCGAGCTCGGGTTGGGAGAAAAAATAACGGTGGTGGTCAATGATCGCCGGGTACTGCACGACATTTTGGCGGCTGCCGGGGTGGCAGCGGATTGTTCTGGGGCGGCACTGATCGCCTTGGACAAGATCGACAAGATCGCTGCTTCCGGGGTGGCCGCAGAGCTTGTCGAGGAAGCAAAAATGACTCAGCACGGAGCAAACGACCTGGTGAAAGCACTGTCTGCTGCTCGTGGTGCCTCTGATGAGGCGCTGGATTCCGGGGAAATATCTGTGGGTGAGCGGGTAGTTAGCCTGCGGGATTTACCTGAGATTGTGCAGCGGGTACGCGATGCCCGCCCGGATGCCCGCCTCACCCTAGATCCGATGCTGGTACGCGGCATGGGATACTACACCGGCCCGATTTTTGAGGTTAAACACGATGACTTGGGTATTTCGGTGGCCGGGGGTGGCCGCTATGATGGCGTGGTCGGTAAATGGTTGGGCACTGAGGTGCCGGCCTGCGGTTTCTCGATAGGTTTTGAACGCATCATCGATTTAGTGGAGGATGACGTTTACGATACTCACCGTGCCGCCGTGCTCTATCGTGACGAAACCGATATCAGCGAGTTACTCCAACAACGGGATTCCCTGGTGAACACCGGTTTCAATGTGGGGTTGGTGCCGGCACCACGCAAACTGAAAGGCACTTTTATGGATTCTCTGGCTGAACAGGGCTACACCCATGTCGTGAAATGGTTTCCCGACACCGGTTTTGCCCAGCCGCGGGAGTTGGGCTGAACACTTACCTAATTAGGTGCCTATAAAGTACGGTAGAGAGGTGAGTTCCGAAAGCCCTACACCACGAGAAATGTATCTGCTGCACAGCCGGCAGCGGCAAACCGTGATTTTCACGGGCACCGGGATTGTGCTCGCCGTGCTGATGCTTATTGGCGTGCTGGTAGGTTTCGGTGTCGTTCCGGTACCGTTCTTTGATGATTTCGCCTCGGAACCAAAAGTCGCTCAAGACGGTGACGTACCCTGCCCCTACGGCGACGAAAAACCCGTGAACCCCGCAAATATCGAGGTCACTATACTGAACGCCTCGGATACCGGGGGGCTCGCCAAGGATGTGGCAGGTGAACTGGAGTCTACTTTCGGCACCCAAATCAAGTCTTATGGGAACGCTTCCGAGGGAAGCTATGACGGCACGGCACGAATCACTGCCGGTCCCGCCGGTGTCAATGCGGCATATACCATCGCCTTGATGATTCCGGAATCTGAGGTGTTCATGGATGTGCGGCAGACAAATGACGTGACGGTAACGCTCGGTTTCTCCTATAAGGCGCTGGCAACGAAGGAGACTTTCGAGAACCTGGCTAAACAAAAATTGAGTCCACGTCAGGGTTGCTTACCGGTTTCGCTCAACTAATTTTTTTGAATGTTTCAACACCCATTCTGCAGCTCAACCAGCAGTTTCTCGGTTCCGCTCCGAAAATCCGTGGGGGGCAGCAGCAGCGAAACGCTCACGAATCCGGGGAGCGGCATATCGAAAAAATACCCCGGTTGTACAGTGGTTTTATAGGTGCCTATCAGCCGCGTAACCAGGGAGTCCTCATCAATATGTGCGGGGAATCGCAGCAGCGCGCTCCATCCGCCTGCCGGTTCCAGCAGGTTCACACTCGGATGGGTCGCCACCAGGTTTCTCAATGTAGACAGGTTTTCGCGGCAGCGTTCCAAGACCCGTTCACGCTGGGTCGGCACCGCGGCGAGCAGCTCGGGTAGCCGTTCGGCAATGATGGTGCTGGTCGGCAGGAACGCATCGAGAATCACATCCAGGCGGCGTTGAGCGGCAGCGAGTGTGGGTCCAGGACCGGAACATTCAATCCAGGCGACTTTTGCCTGGGGGGCGGCGAGCTGTTTGGACAGCCCATCGAGGGCGAAAGTCAAGCATTTGGGGTTTCCGGCGAAGCGCGAGGCTGACCGACCGGTTTCATGCAGCGGGTATTCGTGAAACACCTCATCGGCAATTATCGCGATGTCGTGTTCGGCAGCGATTTCGCTTAACCGCATGATTTCATCGGTTTGGAGGTATGAGCCTGTCGGATTGTTAGGGTTGATAGCCACGATTGCGCGTACGCGTCCGCCTTCCGGGGAGCCCAGTATTTCGTTAATCCGCGTCAAGTCGATGCGCCACTCGTCATGGAGTTGCAGTGGATAGCCAATCACTCGAACCTCTTCCAGGTTCGCAATTTGCTCCACCAGCGGGTAGCCCGGCACCGGAGCGAGCACCACATCCCCGCTGTCACACAGCAGTTTCATCAGGTACGCGTATCCCTGTGATGTCGAAGAAAGCAGGTACAGGTGCTGCGGGGAAACCACACGGGACTGGTCTCGCTCGAGGAACTCAGCTAGCGCCCGCCGGTCAAGTTCCGGCCCCTGAGGATTCGGAATATAGGTTCCCGGGAGCACCACCGGTCCCAGACCGCAGCGGGTCGGGTTCGAGTCGCTGAGGTTGAGCAGCGCCTCTCCGCTGTTGCGTGCCGCCTGTTCGGCGGCGGTAATCGGATTAATGGTGTCATCCGAAACGCGAGCTGAAAAAAACATCAGTCGCGTGACCTGTGAATCAAAAACGAGATCCGGGGTAAAACACGAGTTAGTTCGGCGAAACTGCAGGTAGCGGTACTAAAGCTCTGACCGGTCTGCGACTCGTAATCGTTGCGGTTTTGCGCCACAGCAACCCTAATTTTGAGTGTTACCCTCAGTGTCACGGCGGCGCTTACCGTAAGCCAGACCAGTCAATTCGGTTCCTGCCGGCGCGGACGCCGGAGAGGCCTGTTCCAGGTTGGTGCCGCGCAGATTCGAGATGCCGCGCATCAGGTGATAGATGATGATTGCACCGAAAGACCCCAGAGCGATACCTTCAAAGGTGGCTCCACCAGCAACGAGAGTATAGTTCGCGATGGCCATCACCATCGCGATAGCAGCGGTATTCAAGTTCACCGGGTCAGAGAAATCAACCTTGTTTTGCACCCAGATGCGCACACCGAGCATCCCGATCATGCCATAGAGAACGGTAGCCGCCCCGCCCAGCACCCCGGCAGGGATCGTGGCGATTGCCGCACCAAATTTGGGCAGCATCGACAGGGCGAGTGCCCCGCAAGCCGCAATAATATAGGCAGCAGTCGAGTAAACCCTGGTCGCAGCCATAACACCGATGTTTTCGGCATAGGTTGTGGTACCCGAGCCGCCTCCGAAACCGGCCAGCACTGTGGAGAAACCGTCAGCGAAGAGCGCCCTGCCGGTCAGATCGTCGAGGTTCTCGCCGGTCATCGCGGAAACCGATTTCACGTGACCGATGTTTTCGGCAATCAGAACCAGCACCACCGGCAGGAAAAGCCCCAAAAATTTGGGGTCAAATGCGGGGGCATGGAAAGCCGGCAAACCAACAATATCGGCCTGACCGATTGCCTGAAAATCCACTTCGTTACGGATCACCGCGCAACCGTAGCCGATCAGTACCCCGATCAGGATGGATAACCGACCGATAATTCCTTTAAATAATACTGTTATCAGGATAATCGAGACAATGGTGACGGTCGCGGTCACCGGAGCCTGCTGGACGTTATTCCAGGCGGTCGGTGCCAGGTTGAATCCGATTAGGCTCACGATTGCGCCGGTCACGATAGGGGGCATCAGCCGGTCTATCCAGCCCGCGCCAGCGAAATGCACCAGCACACCAATCAGAGCCAGCAATATCCCCACCGAAATTACGCCCCCCTGGGCGAGCGCCTGTTTCGCCGGATCCATAGCCACACCGTTTTGCGGGTCATACATTGTGACCGCACCAATCGGGGCGATGAGCGCGAAGCTGGAACCCAGGTAGGACGGCAGACGCCCGGAGGTAATCAGGATGAACAGTAGCGTCCCAATACCTGTGAAGAACAGGGTCGTGGAGGGGTCAAATCCGGTGAGCAACGGCACCAGGAAAGTCGCACCGAACATGGCAACGATATGCTGCATTCCGATTCCGGTTGTGCGTGCCCAGGTGAGCCGCTCATTAGGCATCACGACTTCGCCGGTGGTGATAGATTTACCGTCACCGTGCAGTCGCCAGCCACGGAATTTCCACTGTTCAGTGTTCATTTTGACACCTTCCCTGAGATGTTTGGAGCTGGTACCAGGTTATCTAGTGCACAAGTCTCCACCCAAATTTAGTGGCGGCGACCGGGGATGCCGAGATAAACCGGCCCTGCGGGGCTGCTGATGCTCGATGCGCAGCCGCCATTCGAACCGCATCCACATCCCCCAGCAGCGACATCGGCCAACTCCCGCTCGGTCGGGTCGAACTCCGGATCCAGAGCCTGCAAAAGATCCTCATCGAGTCGGAAGTCACCCTGACCCCCAGCAGATTGTTCGGCATCGCGCATCAGAAACGCCGTCGAAATCATCAGCTTGATACGGTTCAACTGGTTCACTTCCGAAGCGCCCGGGTCATAGTCAATACCGACGATATTCGCCTGCGGATAGCGATCCCGCAACGCCCTGAACATACCTTTACCTATCACGTGATTAGGCAGGCACGCGAAAGGCTGGGCACAGATAATGTTGGGGCAACCATTCTCAATCATGTCTATCATGTCAGCCGTCAAATACCAGCCCTCGCCAGCCTGGTTACCGAGCTGAACGATTTCTTGGGCTTTTTCAGCTAGCTCCTGAATCCGTGGACCTGGGTCGAAACGCCGCGACTGTTCCAGGTAGCGCCGCATCGGTTTTTCGTACTGCTGCATCGCCCACAGAATCAGTCGGTTATTGCGCACCGTTTTTTTGGAACCATAACCCAGGTTGTCGTACTTCCATTGCGCAGTTACCAGCCCATAGTGGAAAAATTGTGCCAGCGACGGCAACTCGGCCTCGCAGCCTTCCCGCTCAATAACGTCAACCGCATTGTTATTCGCGTCCGGGTGGAATTGCACCAGGATCTCCCCGACCATACCGACACGCGGTCGCCTCGGTAGGTCTTGCAACTCCACTTCATCAAATTCTTTAATCATCTGTTTCATAAGGGCATGGAACCCGATACGGCGACCGAGGGTGGCACTGTGCCCTTTATCTGCAAAGAACTCCCGCATAACAGTGTCCCAGCGTTCATAGAGTGCGGTCACATTCCCGTCAATCTGATACGGTCGAGTGCGAAGCACCAGGCGTTGCAGCAGATCCCCAAGAGTCACGGCCTGTAGTCCCGCGTGGATCATAGGCACCGTGATCCGGAATCCGGGGTTTTCTTCCAGACCCTGCGCGGAAATCGCAATAACCGGCACCTGCGGATATCCGGCATCCTTCAAGCCCTTACGCAGCAGCCCAGCATAGTTGGTTGCCCGGCACATCCCACCGGTCTGTGTAATGCCGACAGCGGTGCGATTAGGGTCGGCGCGCCCACTCACAAACTCGTTGATGAGCTGACCAATCACGACGAGCGCCGGATAGCACGCGTCATTGTTCACGTATTTCAAGCCGACCTCGATAGCGTCCTTGCTGGCGTGCTCCAAAAGCCGCACACTGTATCCGGCACGCTGGAAAATCGGGATCAACAGGCGGAAATGGATCGGGGCGAGCTGCGGCACCAGGATCGTGTATCCGTCCTCCCGCATTTTTTCGGTAAATGGGACGCGCGCCATAATATGCCCAGCCTGCCTATATTCGTTCTCACCAGCGCGGGCGAGGTCGGTGGGGTGCTGCACCGCACGGCGAGTTTGCTCGGCTCCGGGTTCAGTTTTGTACTCGGCTCCGGGAAAGCGAGCAGCGTCCTCTTGAGATTGCGGATAGGTAACAACCTCCGCAGATTCCAGTGCCTCGACACTGGTATTGTCACGCTGGGCACGTTCGGCTGCCGCTGCGGTGAGCGAACGCAAACGAATCTTTGCCGCACCGAGATTCGAAACCTCGTCAATTTTCAGGGAAGTGTACACATCCCCGCGACCTTCCAAAATTTCTTGAACCTCGTCAGCGGTAATCGCATCCAGACCACAACCGAAAGAAATCAATTGAACCAAATCCAAGTCGGAATCATCTCCGACAGTCGCTGCCGCCTCGTATAGGCGAGAGTGAAAAGACCACTGGTCGCGTATCCGCAACGGTCGCTCCAGGTTCCCTAGCGTCATCGCATCCTCGGTCAAAACCGCAGCTCCCAGCCCGATAATGGCCTCCGGGATACCGTGGTTTATTTCCGGGTCGAGATGATATGGTCGCCCCGCCAGCACGATGCCACGAATCTGGTGCTCTCGCACATAGTCGAGGGCTTCGCGCCCCTTTGCGAGCACCTCGGCGTGAAAGGCATCCCATTCTTCCCAGCCCTTTGCGCAGGCGGCTTTCGCCTCCGTAAGCGTCACCCCGTCGGCGGCAAACACCTCGGCGATCCGCTCTGGCAATCGCTCTCGATTAGCAAAAGACAGGAACGGCGAAATGAACTCGGCTCTATCCATGGTCAGCCGCTCCATATTGTTACGAATCACCTCGGGATAGGTTCCCACAATCGGGCAGTTAAAGGTGTTATCCTGTCCCGGCGCACTTTCCTCGTTATAGGTCACACAGGGATAGAAAATACGCCGTACCCCCTTGTCAAGCAGCGATTCGATATGCCCGTGTACCAGTTTTGCCGGATAGCACACATTCTCGGAGGGGATCGTCTCCATGCCAGATTCAAATAGTTCATGGGAGGAACGTCCAGAAAGCAGCACCCGATATTTCAGTGCGGTGAGTACCGTGAACCAGAAAGGATAGTCCTCATACATATTGAGCACCCGTGGAATCCCGATGTCGCCACGGGTCGCAGCCTCTTCGGTGAGCCGCCGATAGCCGAAAACGCGCTTGTATTTCCACTCATACATATTAGGGATCGGGGAGCGCTGCGGGCGTTTCTCCAGCGAGGCACCCCGTTCGCACCGGTTTCCGGAAACGTGTCGTTCGCCGGTGGAAAACCTGGTGACGGTCATCTGGCAGTGGTTTTGGCACAGCCTGCACGTTTTCATCTCAGTATCTACCGTCAGCTCCGCGAGTTCTGCTGGGGTGAGCAGACCAGATGGACGCTCAGGGTTCTCGACTCTATTCGGGTCATAGTGCATTTTGGCGGTTAAGGCTGCACCGTATGCTCCCATCAACCCGGCGATATTGGGGCGCACGACCTCGCGTTCGGTGAGCAATTCAAAAGCTCGGAGCACCGCGTCGTTGAGGAAAGTCCCCCCCTGTACCACGACTTTCGATCCCAGGTCGTCAGCGTCCTTTAGTTTGATGACCTTGTATAGGGCGTTACGCACCACAGAATAGGACAGTCCAGCGGAAATGTCCCCAACCTCGGCACCTTCTTTTTGAGCCTGTTTTACCGAGGAGTTCATGAACACGGTACAGCGGGTTCCCAGGTCTACAGGGCATTCTGCCTGAGTTGCGGCACGCGCAAAGGAGCGCACATCAGTGCCCATCGTCTCGGCGAAAGTCTGCAGGAAAGACCCGCAACCTGAGGAACAGGCTTCGTTGACCGCGATGGAATCTACTGTGCCGTCTTTGATTTTCAGGTACTTCATATCCTGACCGCCGATATCGATTACGCTGGTCACGCCGGGTTGTATAGATTCGGCGGCACGGAAGTGCGCCATCGTTTCCACTTCGCCCTCATCAAGCCCCAGGGCGCTTTTCACCAGGCCCTCGCCATATCCGGTGGAGCAGGAACGCACAATGCGTGCCCCGGCAGGCAGGTCACGGTGAATATGTTTAACTATTTCGACGGCTGCCGCCACCGGGTCACCCTCGTTTGAGGCGTAATGCGTGAATACTATGCGGTTCTGTTCATCAATCATCACCGCCTTTATCGTTGTTGAACCCGCATCGATGCCCAGATAGCAATCGCCGCTAGCCTGGTCAGTTGGCAGCGATTCAATAATTTCGGTGCCGTGGCGATCCTGGAACTCTCGCCATTCGGCATCGTTGGCAAACAGTGGACGCATCCGGCGTGATTCCTCCCCAACCTGTTTAGCCGAGCGCAGCCGCTCCCCCATTCCGGTCAGCGGTTGGCCGTGCGAATCGGGTTGAGAGTCGGCCAGCAGCGCCGCCCCCATCGCCACATAGAGTTGCGCATCCTCAGGCGTAATGAAGTTATCGACCCGATCCAGGATTCGTTTATAGGCTTCGCGCAGCTGCGGCATAAAGTGCAGCGGTCCGCCCAGGAACAGCACGTTTCCACGGATGGGACGACCGTTCGCGAGGCCAGCTACAGTCTGGGTGGCGACCGATTGAAAGATTGAGGCAGCCAGGTCTTCGTGTGCCGCTCCCTGGTTGAGGAGCGGCTGCAGGTCGGTTTTGGCAAACACCCCGCAGCGTGAGGCAATCGGATAGAGCTGCTGGTATTTTTCGGCGAGGGCGTCAAGTCCGGAGGCATCGGTTTTCAGTAGCGTGGCCATCTGGTCGATGAAAGCGCCGGTGCCGCCCGCGCAGGTGCCGTTCATGCGCTGCTCCGGCGTGGGGTGCAGATAGGTAAGTTTCGCATCTTCACCACCCAGCTCAATAATTACGTCTACCTGCGGATATTTAACGCGGGTGGCTTCGGTTCCGGCGATAACTTCCTGCACAAACGGCACGTCAAGCACCTTGGCAACATTCAGACCGCCAGAGCCGGTGATGGCGGCACACACCGTCACGCCGGGATTCTCATAGGCAATATCGTCCAGCAGTTTTGCCAGTTCAGCACGCACGTCGGCGTGGTGGCGGCGGTAATCTTTGAACAGCACTGTGGAGTCGGGCGCATATAGCACTGCCTTTACCGTGGTGGAACCAACGTCGATACCGAGCCGATATTCCCCACCGGTTTCTTTCTGCTGTGCCATATAACCCCCTACAGCCGCCTTTACCGAAACTTTATACAGCGATCCCGCTATTTTCAATGTTGTTGAAATTAACCTTAAAAGTGCACTACATACCGCTATTTACGCTTATTTACGCTGGTAAAACAGGTGCAGTCATTTCATCAGCGGCAACGCTATTTTCATTACCGTTGAAATTCCCGCGCTAGGCTAAAGCCATGACACACTTCAGCAGAGGCCCCCGCTCAGGGCGCGGCGAAATGCGCGAACAACTACTCATCGCAGCCCGCGAGCTATTCAGCGCCCAGGAGTTTCCATCAGTGACGGTGCGAGCGATCGCCAAACGCGCCGGCTGCGACCCCGGGCTAGTGTCCTATTACTTCGCTTCAAAAGCCGGCATTTTCCGGGCGGCAATGAGCCTGCCCCAAAACCCGGTAGAGGTGATTTCAGCCGCTTTCGGAGACGGCAGACGCGGAACCGGCGAACGGGTGCTACTGGCGGTGATGAACCTGTGGGAACACGCCGCAGCAGGCAGCAACTTCTCGGTGTTCGCCTCCACCCTGCTGTCCTCACCGGCAGCGCTGCAAATGTTTCGTTCCTGGATTGACTCAAACCTGGCAGCACCACTGGTAGAACGCATCGGCGGCAAGGACGCTCGCATCCGTTTCGACCTGGCATTTTCGCAGGTGCTCGGAGTTATTGCCACCAGATACGTCTACGGAATGAGACCGCTGGCAGACATACCAAAAGAGCAATTGGCACACCGCTACGGTTCGCACATAGACGCGGTGCTAGCCACAAACTGACGGCACCGAAGCAACATAGCGAGGAACGGGTTTAGCGAACCTTGATACAATGAAGTTCCATGGTGAACGAACGCTACGGAACCCAATTCGGCAATCAACCACTTACCAAACAAATCTTTGTGACCGGCGGCGTCGCCTCCTCACTCGGTAAAGGTCTCACGGCCTCATCACTGGGACGACTACTGCGATCCCGCGGCCTGCACGTGGTGATGCAAAAATTAGACCCCTATATCAATGTAGACCCGGGCACCATGAACCCCTATCAACACGGCGAGGTGTTCGTCACTGAGGACGGTGCCGAAACAGACCTGGACATTGGACACTACGAGCGTTTCCTGGATGTGAACCTGGCGGCGAGCGCCAACACCACCACCGGTCAGGTCTATCACAATGTACTCACGAAGGAACGCCGAGGCGACTACCTGGGAGATTGTGTGCAGGTAATCCCGCACATAACTGACGAGATTAAACGCCGGATGCGACTCCAAGCCGAGCCCGAAAACGGCGAGCAGATCCCGGACGTGATTATCACCGAAATCGGCGGAACTGTCGGCGACATCGAATCCCAGCCGTTCCTGGAGGCCGCCCGGCAGGTGCGCCGCGACCTCGGTCCCGGGAACTCACTGTTCATCCATGTTTCACTGGTACCCTATCTGGCTGCCGGAGGCGAGCTGAAAACAAAACCAACCCAGCATTCGGTTGCGGCGCTGCGCTCCATAGGCATACACCCGGATGCGATTGTTTGCCGTTGCGACCGCGACCTCCCGCAAAGCGTAAAGGACAAAATTGCGCTAATGTGCGATGTTGATCAAGAAGCTGTAGTTACTTGCAAAGACGCCGACTCGATTTACGAGATTCCAAAGGTTTTACACTCCGAAGGGCTCGACGCTTTCGCAGTTCGGCGCCTCAACCTGCCTTTCCACGATGTTGACTGGACCGAATGGAACCGAGTGCTCGAACAGGTACACCACCCCAAGCACGAAGTGACGGTGGCGTTGGTCGGCAAATATATTGACCTACATGATGCCTATCTGTCAGTTTCGGAAGCACTGCACGCCGGCGGGTTTGCTGCCGAAGCACGCGTGAATATCCGTTGGATAGAGGCAGACACCTGCACAAACATGGAAAAAACCGGCGATATTCTCTACGGCGTGGATGCGGTTCTCATTCCAGGAGGTTTCGGTACTCGCGGAACCGACGGCAAGATTAATGCGCTGCGTTGGGCGCGGGAAAATCGAGTGCCGACGCTGGGGATCTGCCTGGGGCTGCAGATGATGGTTATTGAGGCTGCCCGCAACCTACTCGGTTTGCAGCGAGCAAACTCCACCGAGATGGATCCCGAAACTCCCGATCCGGTAGTCGCCACCATGGACGAACAGCTTAACATTATCGCTGGTAAAGGCGATTTGGGTGGCACGATGCGACTCGGTTCCTATCCGGCACACCTCACCGAGGGGTCACTGGCTGCCGAGCTTTACGGCAGCCAAGAAGTCACCGAGCGGCATCGACACCGTTTCGAGGTTAACCCTGAGTATGCGCAGCGTTTCGCTGAGGTTGGGCTGCATATCAGCGGCACCAGCCCGAATGGAAAACTGGTTGAGTTTGTGGAGATGGACAGGCAACGCCACCCCTACTACATAGCCACCCAGGGGCACCCGGAGTTCAAGTCGCGCCCAACCCGCCCTCATCCACTCTTCGCGGGATTGATCAGGGCTGCTGTCACTCGCCAGCAGGGCTGAGAGCGCTGAGTACTGCGGCTCACAAGACCCTCTCGGCGCACCCTGATGTGCATGAACGGATAACCGGGTTACACGAATGGATAACTACCTTGGATTATTTCGGCATTTACTTAACACCAGCAACATGACTGGAAACCGTTTGCCCTGGTACAGGACTTTGTGTTGCTAATGTGGCTGCTGGGGTTATCCATTCGTGCACATGACTTATCCGTTCATGTACGCCCGTGACAGCACAATCAGGTCGGGAGTTCGCGCCCCGACTATCCCCCGACCCTCACAGCTCCAGGGTGGCGAGCAGCCCGGTTCGCTCGACCGGGTCGAACCACATGAGGGCTTCATCCTCCAGCTCGGCAACAGAATCCGCATCCCCCGCCAGTGCTGAAGCCACCAGCTCGGCAACCTCCGGATCATCCACGTGGATAGCCACTACATCAGCCCAGCTGTAACCGGTATCGACGAGCGGTTCAGACACTTCCAGGGAGATGACCGAGCGCAGACAATAGGTGAAAGGAACCTCCCGGTCACCCCCGGGCAGGGCATCACCCAGCAACCGCAGAGACTGGTTTGCAGCCTGCATAAACGCCTCATACTCTGAGGTTTCCGGGTCGGCGTCCGGACGATATTCCGGGACAGTTAGCTCCCGCTGGGGCAGTTCATCGACAGCCAGCTCGGCGGGAGTCACAGGCAAATAGGCTCGCATACCCCCATCATAGGGCGCGCCCTCAACGCGCCCGGTGTCGCGCCACGCCGCGGGAGCGCTTCAGCTTTGGCAGCATAGTGCGCCGCTCACCACGATGTCGTGACCGCTCACCGAAACCCGGAAAACCGAGTTGCCGCAGCACGTCAGCGAGCTTTCCGCACAGCGGGTCGGTGTCTGGCAACAAATCCCCGATCAGCGTGGCACGCCGCAGCTCAGCGTCGCGCACCGGCAGCGTCACCGGCTGACGAGTTCCACCAAATTCACTTAGTGTGCGCTGCACCTGCATATCCGGCAGTCTCCCGGCGGTTTCCTCTCCTACTCGGTTCACGACAAGGGTATAGGTTTCCGTCAGTTCATTGAGTGTTGGAAGTGCCGAGAGCAGCCGATCCATACCTATAAGGTCACCATCACTTACGAATATTACCTGGTCAGCGGTTTCTATTGCGGCGACTACCGCCTCGAAACGGCTGGGTCCAAATATCGCCTCCTCTTCGGCTTCTTCGCTCAACCCGCAAGTATCAACAACAACTATGTCGTAGTGTTTACGAGCGAGCATCAGGATACGTCGCAGCCGCTCCCCGGTCAGCTCCCTCCAGCGTCCAGGACGCCCAAGACCAGAGAGCAGATCCAGTTCAGAGGCGTACTGCTGAACCGAATCGGCCAACGACAGCGGGTCGGCGTCAATACCGAGCGCCGCGAGCGCACCGACCCCGGAGCCATCGGCGGATAGCGCCAGCCGCTGAGCCAGAACCGGAGCAACCGTGTCGGCATCCACCAGTAGCGTGTTGTATCCACGGCGAGCCAGCAACGCCCCCAGGTGTATGGCAATCGTGCTGCGACCGACCGAACCAACTGTGCCCGAGACCGTGATTATCAGCCCAGATTCTCCCTCTTCAGGTGGTTCATTGTCGGAAAGTGGCTGCGCACCCTCCGGAACAGGAACCTCAACATCGGAATCGGATTGATTTAGTTGCTGTAGCTCGAAGTCAGAATCCGACATTCCGGGGAGCAGCCCGAATTCCCAGGCATCGTCGGGATTGGCTTGAGATATTCCGGCAGCGACATTCGCGACCCGTTTCACCAGCTCGTTGACTGACTCATCGGGGCTGACAAGCACCGGATGCACCCCAGCTGCATTGAGCTGGTCGAGCAGATAGGGGTTTGCGCCCTCCGCGAGGACAGCTATTTGACCGATGCGACTGATTGCGGCCCCCAGCAGCTCCGCCTCGTCCACGCAGCGTCTGCGCACCTCAAGCGCGGCGTTTTCGTCGAGTGCCTTTACGAGTTCCACCTCCCGCTCATCGGTGATGAGCAGCAGCACCCCGTATAGTTCTGAGCTGTTGAAGCGGGTCGTATTCATCTGGTCGCCGCCATTATTTTTGCGTCGTTTGCGCTGGCGGCGAGCAGGTCAGGCAGTTCCTTTACCGGCAGGCGCACCTGCACAGAATAGTTGCCAGCAGAGTCTTCCGGTATTGCCGCTACCACGGCATCGTCGGCGAGGAGCTGTGCCGGCTCATCGGAGTTAGTTGCCACCAGCCACAGAGATATTTGGGTGCCGACGCGGGCGCTCTTTGGCAGCGGCCCGGCGAGCCGAATCACGGTTTGTGCGAACTCTCCGGGTTTGTTCTCGGATACGGCTGCGGCACCGATCAGTTCGCCGCGTTGGAGCGAGCGCGCCGCCCAGGCAGTTTTCGGCATTTGCTCAGCCACCAGATACCGTCCACCCAGGGATGGCAGATTGACGAGTTCTACGTTTTCCTGTGTTAGTTGTTCGCCGAACGCAATATCGGTTTTCGCCTGGTAAACGGGCACGGTCGCGCGTGCGTAATAGATCACCGTGACGGTCATTGCTGCCGCTGCGACCACGAAAAACAGTCCTATCAGGAACCTCGGGTCGCGTCGGTTGAGCCTGATTTTCATAGCTACCCCTAACGCGTGAGATATCTTTAATTATAGGGTTGGTAAAAAAGATTTCCACAGTTTTAAGTATCTAAACATATTTTTTGACGTTTATGGAAGAATGGAACTATGGAACCTAGATTTTTGTCATTAGCAGATGTTGCAGAGACTTTGAACCTGTCCGTCCAGGGTGTGCGTTCTCTGGTGCGCACTGGTGAGCTGGAGGCGATTCAGGTAGGGGGCAGAAAAATTTGGCGTGTTGAACGCAGCAAGCTCGAAGAATACATTGCTGCCCGCTATGCCGAGCAGGCAGAGTTGCGCGCTGAACAAACCGCTTGAACAGCTGCTTTAACGCCCTAATCGCACACAGTCAATAGCGGCATAGGGCACAGTTACCGAGTCGATGTCGAGATGGTCGGCACCGACCCAGGCGAGTTTCCCTCGCCATATTCCGCCTGAACAATCCACTACCGCGATTGCACCTCCGAAACGCATGGTCTCGCGTAGTACCGTACCCAGCGACAGTTTTGATTGAACTTTGCCCAGTTCGCTGCCCGGCCCGAGCAGTCCGGTTATTGTTTTCACCGCCGAAACCGGAACGAGATAGTCGGCTTCACGAGCTGAAACGAGTATCCAGGAAGCGGCAGTTCGCTGCACTCGTCCGGTGATGCGCTGGGTACCGGTGACCAGTGTTGTTTCACTTCCGGGCGTGATCCTGGTCAGCCAGGAAACCCTGCCCTGTTCCGCTAACGCAACCTCGGCGGCTTCTGCCTGTATTTCTTCATATTGAGCAACGGCAAAGCGGTTTTCCAGATCCGCAAACACCCGCACCCAGCCGGTATCAACCATTTCCAAAACCCCCTTGACAACATCCTACAGAGGTATTGTATTATCAAACATAACCTAACTAAACATATCTAAACAGGAGGCTAACATGACTAAATGGTTTAAAGGCTCTCTAGGGGCATCAGCAGGGTTCTTAACGCTGATATCATTACTGACACCACTGCGAACAGACCTTGATCCCCAAATGGAATTTGTGGCGTGGATACTGAGCGTAGCGGCAGGAATCGGAACCCTACTGGCACTGTGGTATGCGCTGGCTGCGGCTCTCGCCGGCGGTGGACGAGGAGCGCGCCAACTGGTCGCCAGATTCGGGCCACCTATATTGCGTTCCGCAGCAGCCGCGTCACTGGCGACAGGCATCTTGGCAGCCAGCTCCGGCGTGCCGGCGCTAGCAGAAAGCACCGATACTGCCCCGGCGACACTGCCAGCTTCACTGCTGCTAACCGACCTCACCCCCGGATGCACACCACCCGAAACTCCCCTCGGGCACGAAACCTACAGTCCTGAATCGGAAACCTGGACGGTGCAAAACGGAGATACGCTGTGGAGCATCGCCCAGCAAACCGGCCCGGCAGAAAGCGTTTTGGAACGCACCCGTCAAATATATGAACGAAACCGCGAAGCCATCGGTTCCGATCCGAACCTGATAATCACTGGAACCAAATTGACATTGGGAGGTAAATAGAATGTCACTGGTCACCGTCATACCCGAGCTGGAGTCAGACCCTCAGCAGCCCAAAACTACCGAGGCGGAACAACAGCCGCCTTTCCAGCACCCCGCTCAGCACCCCGCTCAACACCCCGTCCACCGCCGCATCCACGCGGCGGTGCCTATCCCCCAAAAACCACTCCCGATAGCCCAGCTGCCCTCCCAACCCATCAAAGGCAGTATTATGAGGCTGCGAGTGTCCAGTTCAATGCCAAATTGGCGCCCATTTACGCGAGTTCGTGACCCAAAGCCGGTGGCTGCGTCACTGGCTCGCGCAATAATCGAGGTTCTGCTTGGCAACCGCCCCTGCTCTCATCTGCGCTCCCGCGCTACCCGACCGGTCTATGAGGGCATTGCGCGCCGCGCCGACCTGATTCGACGCATCCACGGGCGGATTACGACCGGGCTGGCGGTACGGGTCACCGGTCAACGCTCCCAGGTTCATCGAGGTAAAGGCGGTACGCTGCTGGACTGCGAAGCATCCTTTACCGTACATGACGGGTTGCGCTATCGAGCGGTGGCGTTACAGCTGACACCGCGACACGGCGACTGGATAATCACGGCTCTTGAGATCGGTTGAACTGCCTGGCGCGCGTACCGCCTGGTGAAATCGTATAGCATCGGCTGCTGTCAGCCCGCTAGGATGCAGACATGCCCCTGTGGGCGGCTGGCATTATCCATCAACACAGAATAGAGGTAGCCATGAAGAAAAAGTTGACTATGCTGGCGGCAATCGCCGGTGTGAGCGCGTTGGCGCTGAGTGGTTGTGGCGCGGGCACAACAGACGATGCGAGCGGAGACAAAACCTATAACATCGCCATCGGTCAGCTGGTATCGCACCCGTCACTGGATGCTTCCGTGACCGGTTTTAAGGCCGCGATTGAAGATGCCGGTCTCAAAGTAACCTATGATGAACAAAACGCTCAGGGAGATCAGGGCACCGCGAACTCGATTGCGCAGAAGTTTGCCACCGCGAAGCCGGATCTGGTTTTGGCGGTAGCCACCCCGATGGCGCAGGCTGTCGCTCAAAACATCGCCGATGTTCCGGTACTGTTCACCGCGGTGACCGACCCGGAGGCCGCCGAACTGGTGGACTCAAATGAGAAACCGGGAGCGAACGTCACCGGCACCACCGACCTCAACCCGGTTGCTGAACAGATTGACCTGGTGAAACAGGCGAAACCGGAGGCAAAAAAGGTCGGCGTGATTTATTCTTCCGCCGAGGTGAACTCGGAAGTACAGGTGAAACTGGCTCGCGACGAGGCAAAGAAAGAGGGTCTGGAACTGGTCGAAAAGGCCATCACGAACTCTTCCGAGGTGATGCAGGCAGTGAAGTCGCTGGACGATGTGGACGCGATCTATGTTCCGACCGATAATACGGTTGTTTCGGCGCTTGATTCAGTGCTGCAGGTTGCTGAGGAGAACAAGATTTTGGTGGTTGTCGGTGAGGCCACCTCCGTCGAGAATGGTGGAGCGCTCACCTATGGCTTGGACTATGAACAGCTGGGTCGGCAAACCGGCGAGATGGCGGTAAGGATTCTCACCGAGGGTGAGGTTACGGCGACTATGGCTGTCGAGGCACAAAAGACTCCGCAGCTGGTTGTGAATCCGACAGCCGCGGAGCGTATGGGCATCACACTGCCACAGGAGCTGCTGGATAAGGCCGACAAAATCATCAAGTAGCAACACCGGTAGCAACACAGTTTATAGGTCGTAGTGGCGGGGAGCTTCGCAGCTTCCCGCCACTACTATTCTCTCTTTTTTCAACTGCGTTCCCCCGCACATTAGCCACGTTCTCCGTTCGACTCTCCCACAGGGCAGCCTTAACATTTGAGAGTATCTAGCCGGAGGGCGAAACTAAAACAGTAGGCTAATAGTAGGCGGGACGCGAGTGACCACCGAATTCAACAATTAGCTAAAATAATCAGGTAACCACCTATCTCACAAGGAACCGCAATGATTGCTGCACTCGACCTGGGGCTGATTTACGGCCTGATGGCCATCGGGGTCTACTTGACTTTCCGAATCCTGGATTTCGCTGACCTGACGATTGACGGGTCTTTCACCACCGGCGCTTCTACCTGCGCTATCGCTTTAATTGCGGGGGTGAATCCGTGGCTGGCGACACTGGCAGGATTCGGAGTCGGCCTGGTTGCCGGTCTGGTAACCGGACTGTTGAACACTGCCGGGAAGATTCATCCGTTGCTGGCCGGTATCCTCACCCAGATTGCCCTCTATTCCATAAATCTGCGGATTATGGGAAAGGCAAATCTGCCACTGTTGCGTACCGACACGCTGCTCAGCCCGTTGCGGGAGGCGGGGCTGCTGGGCACCTGGGTGTCGGTCGGGATTTTCACCGCGATGATGGCGGTTTTTTCACTGCTGACGATTTGGTTCCTGTCCACAAACATGGGTTTAGCTATGCGCGCGACCGGCGATAACGAAGAGATGGCTCGCGCCCAGGGGGTAAACACCGACGTGGCGAAACTGGTAGGTCTGGCACTGTCAAATGGCATGGTTTCACTTTCGGGTGCGCTATTTGCCCAGTATCAAGGTTTCTCCGATATTTCGATGGGTATCGGTCTGATTATTGCCGGTCTAGCTTCGGTAATTATTGGAACCGCCTTTATCGCTACCGGACGGGTCTGGGTTGCGGTAATCGCGGTAGTCGCCGGTTCAATTGTGTATCGCGTGATTATCCAGGCGGCACTGATGATCCCGTGGTTCGACCCCAATGACATGAAGCTGCTCTCGGCGGTGATTGTGGTGATTGCGCTGCTGGCACCGCGCTGGAATTTTTTGAAACACATTCGCAACCGGAACCAGGCGCACGCCGAGTTTACGGATACCGAGCCGTGGAATGAGGCGAGCGCGGAGGTAAATGATTCCGGAGATAGCCGACCGGCCGACCGGAATGTGACGCGCAGGCTGGGGCGAAAGGAGGCGTGAAATGCTGGATATAAGAAACGTTTCAAAGGCTTTTTTCCCACACACAATCAACGAAAAGGTCGCTTTGAGGGACGTGTCGCTGAACCTGGCTGAGGGTGATTTCGTTACCGTGATTGGTTCTAACGGGGCCGGTAAATCGACGCTGCTCAACATTATTTCGGGGCGCTATAAGGCAGACTTGGGTACGGTTATCATTGACGGTCAGGACGTGACCCGTATTCCCGATTATCGGGTGGCGAAACGGGTTGGGCGAGTGTTCCAAGACCCTATGGCGGGAACCTGCCCGCACATGACGATTGAGGAAAACTTGGCGATCGCGCTTGGTCGAACTCACGGGCACGGCCTGGGGATAGGTGTGACGAAAACCCGCAAGGAGCAATTCCGTGAGGAGCTGAAAATCCTGGAGCAGGGGTTGGAGGATCGCCTCACCACCCGTGTCGGTCTGCTCTCCGGTGGGCAGCGTCAAGCCCTGTCCCTGGTGATGGCATCTTTCACGCAACCGAAGATTCTGCTCCTAGATGAGCATACTGCGGCTCTGGATCCGACACGAGCCGAGCTGATCACTCGCCTCACCGAGGAGCTGGTATCGAAACATCACCTGACAACTCTCATGGTCACACACAATATGGAACAGGCTCTGCGCCTGGGTAACCGCCTGATAATGATGCATGAGGGTCGGATTATTTTCGAGCTCAACGGCGCAGAAAAGGCACGTGCCAGCGTCGCGGATCTTATGGCTCAGTTCGCCAAGTTCAAGGATGTGCAAATGTCGGATCGTAGCCTGTTGAACTGATTCTTCAGCTGCTCCTACCTTTACCGTTTTCGGTTCCGGGGTGGGTGTTCTTTGGCTCGGGGGCTGTCCATTCATAGAGCCTGGTCAGGGCAGTTACCGTGTCATCAACAACAATGATTCCGTCTCTGTCGAGTTCACGCACGAATCCTGCTTTTACCCCGGTGGTGAGAAAACCCAATAGTGGCGACCAGTAATCAACGCCGAGAAATGCCAGCGGCTTCGCCAGTAACCCGAGCTGCGTCCAGGCGAGCACCTCGAAACATTCATCTAGTGTCCCCACACCTCCGGGCATTGCGATAAAAGCATCGGCGAGGTCGTACATCAGGGCTTTGCGAGTGTGCATATTCGGAACAATTCGCATATCTGTAACTTTCGGATGAGCGAGACCGGCATCCGCCATGAACTGCGGTATCACCCCGATTACTGACCCACCGGCGGCGAGTGCCCCATCGGCCAGGTTACCCATCATGCCGACAGCCCCTCCCCCATAGACTGTAGTTATATCCCTGCTCGCCAGTTCCCCACCGAGGTTCCTTGCCAGCTGCAGGTACTCTCCGGTTCCGGCTGAACCTCCGAACGCTGTGAGTGTGCGAATCTGTTCCATACCTAGATTGTGTCACACCCGTGCAGCGGGCTGCAGCTGGCGCCGCAAACCTGAAAATGGCATACTTATTCCGTGCGCCTCGGCGCATGGCCGCCTTAGCTCAGCTGGCAGAGCGCCGCTCTTGTAAAGCGAAGGTCGTCGGTTCGATCCCGACAGGCGGCTCCGCTGCTTAAAGCTTCGCTATATCCTTCATAGCCTGGTCGGTGGTTTCGATGACTTTCCCGTCGATTACAACCATCGGGGTGGCGAGGCTTTCAGCCTTTATTTCGCTGCCCCATTCCTGGGACATGGTGGTGAGCAGCATCATGCCATCTTTGTGGCTGACCCTGTCGATTATGTCTTGGGATACGCCGTGGTCTTTAGCAATCTTCTTGGTCAGTTCCAGCGACTTCGTTTCGCTCTGTATCTCAGCGATATCATCCTGATTTTGGCTGTTTACAGCATTTAACATGGCGTCAGAAAGCGCGGTATGTAATTCTGTGAACTTCTCGGGCTGGCTGCTGTAAACCCGAGCTGCCAGGTCAACCGCGGTATAGGCATACGGGAAGAAACGACCTTGAGTGTCAACCGGATGTAACTGGAGCTTGTATTTTCCGTCACGAGCGCCCTGTAGCAACTGCTCGCCGTATTCGCCCTCGAACTGAGCACAGTGAGAGCAGGAGTAGTCGAAGTACAGTTCAACAGTGTGTTTACTCTCTGATGGTTTCGCGTCCGGGGTCGTTGCTGGACCGGACGAGGTGATTGTGAAGCCCCGATCCGCGGAAATCAACTCATCGTATTCGCCGTTGGTCATCGGGTTTGAACTTTTCGTGGACAGAATCATGCCGATTGTGATGCCGACCACCGCGAGCGCCGCAACCACGACAATCAAAATCATGATCAGTCGGGAACGCTTTTTGCGTGTCTGTTCGGCTTTACGTGCGGCTACCGCCTTTGGATTTGGCTTGTTCTTGCCCATAGGTTCTCCTCGGGTTGAGGTTTTGTGTTTGCTATCTCAAATTTTACGTCAAGGCACGGCGCAACGCTCACCTCAATTACTGGCGGTGAGATATTCGAGCAGCTGGTTGTAGTCGTTAATGGTGCCCACTTCATTCACGTCGCGCCCGTCACGCACGATTTGTGGGCTAGATCCGGAAAAGAATGGGCGTTTTGACCACACCTGGTTCCACTCTTGAAGGTATTTTTCAGCATCGGAAACACTGTAGGCCTTCACTGTTTCTTCGTTGAGGTTGAGCGATTCAATCAACTTTTGAATACTTTGGTCTGCGTTTTCGTCCAGTGGAGGCGTGGTACCGAAACTGCCGTCTTCGTTGGCACCTTTCTCTATGGCATCGTAGGAGAAAGCGGCGAGGGTTTTCATGGTTTCCCCAAATTTGTCGGGTTCGTTTTGGTAAACCGCAATCAACAGCGCGGCGGCCCGGGAGTTAAAGGGCAGGTTGTGGGTCGCTATCGGATGCAGCACCAACTGGAATCCGCCTTTAAGGGCGGCTGCCTGCAGCTGCTCACCGATCTGCACTTCGAGACCCATACAGCCCGGGCAGGTGAAATCTAGGTATATCTCGCTGACCGGCTTTCCCCTATCGGCTGCGCCTACCCCTTTAGCGGAGATGACGAAACCGGCGTCGTCTGCCATGTCACCTACAGGCACCATAGTTGCTGAACTATCTCCACTGTTTTTACTGTTACTTGCCTGTTTATCGGCGGAGTTTTTGGCCGACATCATGCCGAGCAACAGTGCTGCCACTATAACCAGCAACCCGGCTATCGCGACAATAATCACAGTCCGGGATTTGCTGGTTTGGGGGTGCGTACTCTGGGTCATCTCGGCTCCGTTCTCGATTCTGCCAGTATGTTTACAGGCTATAAGGCTGCCGGGGCGGGAGCAAACCATGCGCTAATATCAATAATTCCAGAGGCATCGAGTAGCCCCACGGTGGCAAGCAGCAATACGGCAACAACCAGTGTCCGCAACCAGATTGGCGCGAGCAGGGTGCGTAATGCGCTTCGCGCGCCGCGGCGCATGAGCCTTGAAAACGGCATCAACCATGCAGCCAAAAGGGACAATGCGGTTATCGCGAACAGTACAAACAGTGTTGTGTCGGGCTGGGAGGTGGCGTTTGCACTCCCCTGCGGATCGAGTAATGCGAGGTCTATTCGCCACTTCAGGGTTCCGTCTATTGCCAGGTTCCAGGCGACCCATCCGAGTGTTGCTAGGAGCCCGCCAAATACGGTGGCGGCGGCACTCACAGCGACAGATTCCACAAAATACAGAGGTGAGCGCAGCAAAATGTTGTGCCCGGTGGCGGCACCGGCACCCAGGGCACCGATAAACGTGAACACACAGGCCAGCAGGGGCCAGGCAAACAGCACGGGGACACCACCGGCGACAGCTGCGGCGGCAGATGCGGCCGTGGCGACCAGCAAGAGCAGAGGCAGTGGTCGGGGCGGGACGGGCGGCTGCAGGGTTTCAGGGTCGTATTGGTCATCAACGTGCGGGGCGTATTGAGGTGAATAAGCCGTTCCGGGTTCCGAGGTTTGCTCCGGAGTGAACTGCCACGAAACATCCGGTGATGTCGAGGGGGCGGCCATCACCCGGGTTGCGGGTGTCTCTGCGTATTCTTCGGTTGCGATACGCGCGGTCTGTTCACCATCTGCGAGTGCCGTCAGCTGCCTGCCAAGCTCTCTGGGTGGCAGCCTCCGTGCAGTATCCGGGTCGAGTGCCTGTTTCAGCAACCGTGCCAGCGGCGGTGACACTTCCCCGAGCTGTGGCTCCCCGGAGAGCACTCGGGTCAGTACCGTATCCAATGTTCCGGTTCCAAAAGGCGCCGCACCGCAGGCACAGTAGGCGAGCACCGCAGCGTAAGCCCACCAGTCAGCATCCTCGTCCGGGGTTCCGCCGCGCAGCACCTCCGGCGGCAGGTAGCCGGGAGTTCCGGACACCTGCCCGGTTTGAGTGAGCCGCTCATCGGAGGCGAGCATGGCAATACCGAAATCAATGAGCACCGGTCCTGCCGGTGAAATCATCACATTTGAGGGTTTAATGTCGCGATGCACGACACCGGCGGCGTGTATCGCACCTATAACACTTTCGAGTCTCTCAGCCAGGTCTGCCAAGTCGGGTAGCTCCCAGGGGCCATTGTCATGCACATCGTCAGCAAGCGTAACCCCTTCTACCAGCTCATACACTATAAAGGGTTGCTCATCATCGAGTTCCAGGTCCAGCACTCGCGCCACCCCTGCCCCTTGGATACGGTTAAGGGCTGTAGTTTCACGCAACAGCCTTTCCCTCCCGGTCTCGGCAACCAATGGGTGCAACAACTTGAGGGCGACCTGGCGTTCCTGCGGGTCGGCGGCGAGCCAAACCTCGCCGGCAGCGCCACTGCCGAGCCGCCGCTGCAGCCTGTAACCCGATATTTCCCGCACCCTTTCAGCCTATATAAGCGCACCGCCGCCACCTGCCAGACACACGACCGAGAACACAACGCTGGAGATTTTGCAGAAAAAAGTGCGTTTTTGGCCACATCGCGACATTTTTTCCAGAGTTGTGCACAGGGGCGAGAAAAGCTGCACATAAAATTGATCCGTGAATAACGCTTTGCAGATTACGGCGACCGACCCGGGAACCTGGCTGATTGAGCTGCCCTGGGACACCCCTATCGCCCACTGGCCGACGGAACTGTTGGCGAACCTGCCCCGCGGAATCTCCCGCCACATTGTCCGTTTCATCAGCCAAAACAACCGGATATATGCGGTAAAGGAGATTGCTGAGGAGCCTGCGCTACACGAATACGAGCTGCTGGAAACCCTGGCGCGAGACGGTCTGCCAACCGTGGTTCCAACCGCGGTGATCTCCGGACGCACCACTACCGAGGGTCAGCCACTACCAGCTGCACTAATAACCGAGCATCTGAGCTTCTCCTTGCCCTACCGCATTTTGCTCAGCCAACAGATGCGCCCCGAAAACGTGTTGCGTGCCCTCGACTCTCTGGCAGTACTGCTGGTAAGGCTGCACATGTACGGGTTTTATTGGGGTGACGTGTCACTGTCGAACACGCTGTTTCGCAGGGACGCCGGCGAGTTTTCAGCCTATCTGGTCGATGCTGAAACCGGCGAGATCAGGGATCAGCTCTCCGATGGGATGCGGGCCTATGAGCTGGAGTTGGCACGGACAAATATCATCGGTGAGCTGCTGGATTTACAATCCGGCGGGTTGCTGCCCGAGGAGTTCGACACGGTGGCCATCGGAGAACGTATCGAGTTGCGCTACCGGGAACTGTGGAACGAACTGACCGGCGAGGAGCATTTCAGCCTGGATGAACGCTGGCGACTTAACGAGCGTATCCGCAGGTTACACGAGTTAGGGTTCGATGTTGGGGAGCTGGCGATTAACGCTACCGACGGGATGTTAAAGATTCAACCCAAGGTTGTGGATGCCGGCCACTATCACCGTCAGGTTATGCGACTGATGGGCTTGGACGTGGAGGAGCGGCAGGCGCAACGCATTTTGAACTCCTTTGCAACCTACAAGTTGGCGTATCCGGGAGTCAGTGACGAGATGGCTGCGCACCTGTGGATGACGGAAGTCTACACCCCGATTGTGCAGGCTATTCCACCGGAGCTGCGCGGCAAGCTTGAGGATGCCCAGGTGTTTCATGAGATACTGGAGCACCGCTGGTATATGTGCGAGCAGGCCGGTCACGAGGTGCCGACAGAGCAGGTGATCGAGGATTATATTAGTTCGCAGCTGTCGCGACACGCAGACGAAGCGGTGGTTATCGACACCGAAAACATGAACGATGACACCGCGATTGTGGATGATGATTTGGTTTCTCAACCTGACGTAGGAACGCAGGATTCGACAGTTTCATAGGCATCCTCATCGGGAGTCCTGCATTCCCGATAGCTCTCTAACGGTTTCCCTACGCGCGGCTCTACTCGAAACGAAACAGCTAACGCCGGATACTATTTTCCTTGTTCATCACTGGCTTTGGCTCGGTCACTGAGATATTTTGCGATGAGCGCCTGGATTGCTGGTTCAGCCATCAAGACGATCCCGGAAAAAGTGCCGAACTTGGCGAGCCGGGTGCGGGATCCATCGGCGGTGCGGGCACGGGCAGACAGAATAGTCAGAGCCAACCCGGCGGCGGCACGCAGCGAACCAAAAGTGCCGGCTATCCAGGGCTTGTCGATGGTCGTTTTACGATAGAACGCCCACATGGGTGAGGCTTCTTCCTCCGGCTGACGCAATTTAATATCAACAGAGTGTTTCAGGGCTTCCCTCCAGGTAGTTGCCGGATAGACCTGCACATGAGAAATCTGATTCAACTCGATTTTTCCGTATAGGAACGCCGCAAGGTCGGCTGGGGCACCCAGGGCTTCCAGGGCAGCTTTCAACCCTTCCCGGCCGCTACGCACGAATGCTTCACGGAGGGCTTGAGCATCAGCGTTCGGATATACGGCGCTTACCCGCTCGATAGAATCGTCATGCCCCAGGTCGGAGCGTATTTGAGCGAGGCGTTCGGCAGGGAGGGAACCTGCGGCACCGGGAACCACCGCGGTGCGCATCTGCCAGGAATGCATGGCGAGGCGTTCACTCTCGCCACCTTCGATTGCTGTTTCGGTTTCGTCACGGACAGCCTTCGGGACGGCAACGAGTTTTTGGTCACGTTCAGATACATAGATTCCGATTGCGGGAGAGGAGGAAACCAGCACCCCATCGCTGACCTCAGCAGATGTTGTGACATAGCAGATCGCGCGCCAGTCGTCTCCGAGTTCAACACAGCCGATATCCACACCTTCAACCGCAGCCGAGAACGGCACCGAGGTGGCGGCCAGAGTGGTTAGCTCCACGACCCGAACCTCTTTGGAATCAGCGGCGTTCTGGGCTGGGAACTCCGCGCCAGGCACCAGACAATTTACTGAGAATTCGCCGACGGAAACCTCGGCGGTGAATTTTTGGGCGAGCATCCGAACGAGTTCCGAAACGGTAGTGCCAACCCGATATTTCTCCTCCGGCTCATCGAGGGCAGCAACCCCGCCGGAGGTGTTTGCGAGCACATTGAGACCTATCAGGTGCGGTGTTTGAGGATACCAGTCGATTTCACAGACCGCGTTGAGCCGTGCCAGTTCGGCACGTACCGCTTCTGGGTCGAGACTGGGTGCAACCATCGCACCCTCATGTACGCTCCACACGGCAATCGGATCGGTGCTGTTCATGTTCCCCCTTTGGTCTATGCCCCAAGCCTATCGCAGCAGCGACCCGGCGGGCGGTCTTCAGTCGCCGTTGTGACGGTCCAAAAATTCATATACTTCGGTGGCATCCATCCCCAGATACACTCCCGGAGGTATCGCTGCCAACAGGTGCGAATGAACTTTTACCTCTGGAAACGCATATGTTTCCCAGCGTTCTTGAAGTCCGGGAGGTGGGGTGCGGCAGCATGAGGAATCCGGGCAGGCGGATTGGCAGCGGCTGCGGGTTTGCCGACCACGGAACCATTTGGACTCTTGGAAAGGCACCCCGACGCTGACCGCGAACAGTCCCTGGGTGGTGGTGATAACCTGCGCGTTGCAATAGAAAGTACCGGAGGGCGTGTCTGTGTATTGGCTGTAGTATGCAAAGGGGTCAGACTGGGTGAATACCTGTCTGGCGGCCCAATATTTGCAGGCAATCTGGCCTTCAATCGCGCCGGACGGGTCTGTCGGAAAGACGATACCGTCATTGGAATAGGCTTTGTATATCACCCCGTCTTTACTGATTCTGCTGAAGTGCACCGGGATGCCGAGGTGGCGAGTGGCGAGGTTGGTGAATCGGTGTGCCGCTGTTTCATAGCGCACCCCGTAATGGTCTCGCATATCGGTGATGTTTAGTTCGCGGGCGGCTTTCATGGCGCTGAGCAGCTGAATTGCGGAACGCTCAGGCATCAGTAGCGCGGCGGCAAAATAGTTTGATTCAACACGTTGGGTGAGGAAATCCTCGAAGTTGTTGGGGTGTTTATGCCCGAGCACCACCGCCGCGAGTCCTCGCAGCACCACCATCCGCGGGTCTTTGTCGTTGTGGGAGGTTGTCGGATAGTACAAAACTCGGTTGCGGGAGTCGAGTACCGAGCGGGTTCCGTGCGGCAGGTCTTCGACTGTGCGTAGTCGATATCCCAGGTCTTCGGCTATTTCTTGGACTCCGCGTTCAGTGAGCGGCCCGTCGAGGTGCCCGATACGTTCGGTGATGTCGGCGGCCTGTAGCTCGATTTCGGGGAAGTAGTTGTCTGAGGCGCGCATTCTTTCACGCAGTCTACGGTTTGCACGTCGGGCTTCTTCCGGGGTGGCTGCGGTGATTGTAGAACGGGAGATGAGTTCGCGCTGCATGGAGACGATTGAACGCAGCACATCGGTGCCAAGTTTGGCGTTGGGTCTGACCGAGGGGATGCCGAGACGCGTAAATTCGGGGTCGTTTTGGTTTGCTTCGAGTTCGACTTCCAGCGCGTCGCGTTCCGTGGGTGCTTCAGCGCTGAACAGGTAGTCTAGGGTGACTGAGAGCTGTTTGGCGATTTCGGTTACGAGTTCGGGGCGGGCTTCGCGTTTGCCGTTTTCGATTTGGCTGAGCAGGGAGGGTGCCCGGTCTACGAGTTGAGCGAGTTCGGTGAGTGTCATGCCCCTGGAGGTGCGGGCATGGCGGACGCGTTTTCCAAGCAGTACCGCTTTTGTATTTTGGGTTGCCACACCACACCTCATGTGAAATACCGCATTATTTTACTGGTTTTGTGTTTATGCTATCGCAGATTCGCCTGCCTCACTGAAAATTGCTTTTAAATTTCAAGGTGGCAGTGATTGTGCTTTCCCGTGGCGGATAGAGCGCCAACTCTCCTGGTGCGGGCGGGCGGGGTGGCAGCTGGACATGACCGGCCGGGTTTAGGGGCGGGTCTTCAGGCAGGTGGAGAGCACCGGTGAGACCGTCTTCGACCTGCAGGTGCGCCCCTTCAACCAGGTCGATATAGCCGTTATCGCTACTGTTTCCTGAGGTGTTCAGCTCAAGGCCGCTGAGTGCGTGAACGAGCCGGATATCCGTACCGTCTTCGCCAGCCAGTATCCATTTTTGGGTGTTTCGTCTCCAGGCTTCGACTCGTCCTGCACGCCAATCAGTATCCATATCGGCTGGCGCCTCCAGACTGGGGCGCGCCCCTATCTCTGAGACCACCCCGAGATGTCGGGCACCGTGAACGGAGGCGAGCGCCTGGCCACTGCCGGTGTCTATCAGCTGATAGTAGCCGTCCGGGGTGGGCAAGACTCGCCACGGTCCGGGAGCCAGGGAATCGAGTAGCGGTATTTTCCGCACCTGTGGTTCGCCAGCTTTTGGCATCGGCGGTTCTCGGTTAGTGACGGCGTTTGTTTCTGGTTCGTTGCCAGCAGAAATATCATCGAGGTATCTCAGTAGCGGATCGACTTGTTTCAGCACTTCATTGTCGGTTTGGAAATAGGCGGTGTCCGGCCAAATCGACACTCTCGCGCCGACCACGGCATCACGCAGCGCCGGTCCCGGTGGTACCTGTTCGGGGCCTGAATCATTGGCTAGGCTGTGGATCGAAAACCCGTCTGCCCGTAGCTTTGCAACATCGGGGTCGAATTGTTGCTCGGATCTGGACAGGTACAGGGCGTTGTTGCAGTTGATGAGCCGATGCCCGCGAGCGGCAAGGTCGGCGGCTCGCTCACCTTGATCCCACCAACACTCGATGATTATGTTACTGTCGAGTTCTTCAATGTTTTTCCCCGCCAAACCGTCGTTCCATATCCGCAGGGTACGACCACGCTCGTTGAGGTAGCGGTTTACGCGATTAATCCAGGCGTAAAACAGGTCACTCGGCTGCCCTTTCGACCCGTAGCGGCGGGCTGCGGCAGCTGTGAGCTGCGGGTAGTCACCGTAATCGGAGGAGATCATGTACTCGTCAGCGCCGCCGTGGAAGTGCGGGGAGGAAAAGACTTCCAGGTAGTCATCAATTATTTGCCGGTAGAACTCCCAGGCGGCATCAGAACTGATGTCGAGACGCCCGGCTTGGCGTACGCCATCAGAATTGAGGAGTTGCAGTTCAGGATAGTTTTCCAGCCAGGTTCCCATATGTCCGGGAGCGTTGACTTCCGGGATAACTTCGATGTTGAGGCTCTCGGCGTAATTGACGATTCGGCGAAGCTGTTTGGCGGTGTAGTAGGGCCAGGTGTTTGCGCGCGGGTGGGCGCGGGATTCCAGTTTGGCCTCCAGCATCAACACGTTGCAGTGGTTTTCAGCCATCATGTCGAGCAGCCGCAGCAGCGCGGCTGGCGCAAAGTTCACTCCGGAGGCACACAGAGTCACCCCCTGTTCCATGCTGGGCGGCACAGTACCGGGGGTGAGCGTGACCTCTTGCGGTTTCGTCATCCTTTTACGGAACCGGCGGCGAGACCGGACTGCCAGTATTTCTGTAACCCAAGGAACAGGATGATGAGGGGCAGCACCCCAAAGAGTGCCCCCATCATGACCGCGCCCTGGTCCGGTATCGGATTGTGGCGGGTAATCACGGTATATAGCCCCAGGGTTACGGGTCGCAGTCCGATGGTGCTCTTGTTGGAGCCGAACATTACCAGCGGCAGCAGGAAGTTGTTCCAGGTGTTAACGAAAATGAACAAGAAGATTGTCACCATCGCCGGGGCGAGTAGCCGCAACACCATCGTGAAAAAGATCCTGAATTCGCCGGCACCGTCGATACGAGCCGCCTCAATGAGTTCAGTTGGCACCGAGGTTTGAGCATAGACGCGCCCGAGGAACAATCCGAATGGCGAAACACAGCAAGGAACGATGATTGCCCAGATTGTGTGGGACAGCCCCATGCCACTGAAGAGCACATACATCGGGATTGAGAGCAGCGCGGCGGGCATCAACATACCTGCCATGACAACACCGAGGGTGGCGTTCATGCCTGGGAATTTGAATTTCGCCAACGCGTATCCGGCCATCACGCTCACGAGCGTGCCGATGACGGCAGACGACGTGGAATACAGTAGCGAGTTACTGACCCAGCGCCAAAACATTCCGTCTGCCACATAGGTTCCCTGCAGGTTGTTGTAGCTGCGAACTATGGAAGCCGGTAGTTCGTTGAGGGGCACCGCGAACCAGAGGCTGCCTAGTACGCCACCGGAGGCAAGCTCGGAACGATCCTTTGTTGCCGATATGAGCAGCCAGTATATCGGGAACACGAAATAGATGAAGGTAACTATCAGAAGGATTTTCGTTATCGCGCGGGCAGCTATTGAAGGCATAACCGCGCGGTTCGGAACCCCCTCTTTTGAGGGACGATAGGTGATTCCACTGTCGGTTGTCAGCATCTTTGCCATCAGTCGTTACCTCCACCAATCTTGCGATCCACCATGAAGTAGATCAGGGCGAGCACCCCGGCCACGAGCGCCATCATCACCGATACGGCTCCGGCCGGTCCGTTGCCGACATCCATCCCGGTGACGTTTTCACGCATCGTGGACAGCGCCATCATCATCGGCGTGTAGTCATTAGGCATCCAGGTCGCGGAAGTTTGCATAACCTGAGGTTCGTTGAAAATCTGGATTGTACCAACAATGGAGAGCAACACCGCGAGCAAACTGGCTGCCCGAACCATCGGAATCTTAATCCTCGTAACAATCTGGAACTCGGATGCGCCATCGAGCCTTGCCGCCTCATACAGGTCGGTTGGGATGGCTTGCAGCGCGGCGAGAAAAATCAGCATGTTGTATCCGGTGAATGTCCAGGTAGTCATATTCGCCATTGACCCGATTATCAGGCTCGGGTCTTGGAACACACTCAAGAACGGATAGTTTTTGCTGTGCATATCGATCCCGAGGGCTTGTAGCCCGTTTACGAGCGGCGAGAACCCCAACGAGTACATATAGTTCCATACGATTGCGCCAACCAGTCCGGGAATCGCGAAAGGCAGGAAGTACCCGATACGGAACGCTGTGGGACGTCGCACCAGATAGGAGTCAAGCACCAGCGCCAGCGCCAGCGCCGCAACAATCATGACCGGCACTTGGAGGCAGGTGTAGATGAGCACCCGCATGATTCCGTGCCAAAAGTTGCTCTCGAATATCACGTTTTTGTAGTTTTCTAGCGCCGAGAAAACTGTTTCTTTTTGTCCGAGAGGCCCGGCACCTTCCGGTATTTTTTCGATAAATAGGCTGGACCAAACCGCCACGATTATTGGAATCAGGAACACCAGTATGTAGAGTATTCCGAACGGTGCCATGAATATCCATCCGGTCACCGCGTCATGTTTTTCGCGGGAACCCATCCGCCGTTTCTTTTTCTTCGTGACGCCAGTTTTAGTCGGGGAGATTGGCGACGTCGTTGTTGCGCTCATTTGAAGACCTTCTAGCTAGCTGGAAAAAGCAGTTGGGTGCCTGCCCTCAAGCAATGAGCAGGCACCCAACTTTCTTCCGGTGTTATCTAATCAGTGATTATTTAACTACTGTGTAACCGCCCTGTTCGAGCAGCGCCACCGCTTTGTCTTGCGTTGCCTTGACGACATCGCTCATCTTGGCGGAGCCACCGGGCACGTCAGCGCCTTTCTCCTTGGCAGCGCCGAGGGTGTCGTTCCAAACCGGAACGAATACAGCCTTGCCCATCATGCCGTTTGCCTTAGCGAACTCAGCGAAAATGTCTTGATCGAAGAACGCTTTCGCCTCCTCCGGGGTGGCAGCAGCAGTGGTGGATGCCGGGACGACAGCCTGCGGACCGGCCAGCATATCCACCTGGTCGTTGAACCAGGTGTTGAACTTCATGGCCTGCTCCGGGTACTCACAGGATGCGGTGACGGCAACGCCAGAACCACCATCGGGGCCGGTGAGGGCACCGCCACCGAGGTCAGGCAGCTGCGCTACCTTCCACTGACCTTCCTGACCCTTCGCGGCAGCAACATAGCCACCGTACTCCCAGGCAGCACCGATACCACCGATGATGGTGCCGTCAGCGACCTTGGCATCGAAAGAGCTGGTGTCCCAACGGATCACCGAGAGCGCGGACTTGTCGTCAACCATCTTCTGCACAAAATCGGCAGCTTTCTTAACGCCCGCATCGGAACCCCAGTTCACCTTGTAGCCCTCGCCGCTCACCTCATAGGGGGCACCACCGGCAGCAATCGCGAGACCGGCAAACATATTGCCAATCTCATCGGTTTGATAGGTGAAAATGTACTTACCCGCGTCTGCAGCTTTCTTTGCCGCAGCAGTGAACTCTTCAGCGGTGGTCGGAACCTCGATACCGAGCTTCTCGAACTCAGCCGCGTTGTAGTAGTACACCAGCGGACCGTTATCCTGCGGAATACCGAAATACTTGCCGCCAACACTCATCATGTCGATGGTGCCAGCATAGGTCTTCTTCGCATCGTCAGTCACAAATTCCGTGACATCCTTGACGATACCGTCAGCGAAAGCACTCGGCAGTTCGGCGTAACCAACCTGCGCCAAGCAGGCTGCTTTGCCATCGGTGACGTTCTGCTTCAACTGCGGCATAAAGTCGGAAGCATCACCGGCAAATTGCTCAGCGGAAACCTGGATATCCGGGTTCTCTGCATTCCACTTCGCAACAACCTCATCAACAGCTTTCGAATCCGGGAGACGGTGCGAATACACGATCTTTACCGGGCCATCGGCCTTGGTGTCGGTATCACCCGCGCCGCAGGCAGCAATGCCCAGGGACGCGAAAGCCAGCACCGCGGTGCCAGCCAAAACACGCTTTGCAATACGCATTTAGTTTTCCCTTTCATCTGCACGAGCACCCTGTTGTACTCGATACCTTTCCAGATTAGACACAACCCCCTACATTTTCAGGGCTTTCATATCAAAACCCCCAAAATGTAACGCAACTAACTGCATGGATACAGCGCCGGTGGCACCATCCAGCGGCAAGTAAAACGGCGACAGTGAAAAAGGCTGCCCCCGCCAACCGGCAGGGGCAAAATCGAGAATCGACCCCGTGTTCACTTCACCGAACCGGCAGTGAGACCACCGATGAGACGCTTCTCAATCAACGCGAACAAGATAATCACCGGCACGATTGCGATAATCGAGGTGGTGAACATATACTGCCAATCTTTCACATACAATCCCAGGAAACGCGGCATCGCCACAGTGAGCGGCTGCAACTCGGGATCCTGTACCAAAACGAATGCGGCAGCATACTCGTTCCAGGTGTTTACGAACACGAAAATCACCGCGGTGACTATGCCCGGCCACACTAGCGGCAACGAAATCTTGAACATCGCTTGCAGCCGTCCCAGACCGTCCATCAGCCCAGCCTCGTCAATCTCTTTCGGTACGGAAGCAAAAAAAGACTGCATAATCCAGATGGCGAAAGACAGGTTAAAGGTGCCGTTAATCAGTATTAACGCCGCCCAAACCGCGTAACCCTGCCAGCCGGAAAACTCCTGGTACAAGCCGATAGCCAAAACGGTGGGCTGCAGCATCTGAGTACACAGCACCAGGAACAGGAACGGCAAACGACCAGGGAAACGGAAACGCGCAATGTAATAGGCAGCCGGGGTCGCCACAATCAACACCAAGATGGTTGCCCCAATCGATATGACAGTAGTCGCGGTGAGCGCCTTAGCGACGTTTACCGCCGGGAAGTCCCACACCGTCAGGAAGTTACTCCATTCGATACGCGACGGCAGATACTCCGGCGGAATCTTCATCACATCGGGGCGGGTTTTCAACGCCGTGGTAAGCATCAACAGGTACGGGAAAAGGAAGAACCCGATCACCAGAACCACGCCGATAATGGTGGCTATCGGGTTTGGCGGTTTTTCGATACCGCGCACTTTTTTACGTCTGGTACCTTTCGCGGCCGCAGCGGCGTTTTCTTTCAAGGCTGCCTCACGGGCAGCAACAAGGGGGCGTTCCATCTCAGATCAGCTCCTTCGTGGGCTTCACAGTAGCCAGGTATATTGCGATTATCACCAGGCAGAACATAAAGTTCAGTACCGACATTGCGCTGGATACGCCCGGCCCGAGTTGCGCCTTGTATTGGAAAACCAGGGTCGTGGTGGTGTGCGCCTCGTGATATCCGGGGGTTTCCACCAAAATCTTCAGAATCGGTAGCGAGTTGAAAACGTTAATTATGTTAATCAGTGCGCTGGTTGCGACCGCGCCGCGCAGCATCGGGAACACTACACGCCAGTACCTTTGAATCGCACCGGCACCGTCAACGTTGGCGGCCTCTAGAATATCGGTCGGCACAGCTTGCAGACCAGCCAGTATGGTGTAGGTCGTGAACGGCAGTGAAACATATATAGCGACAAACACCGCGACCCAGAAAGCTGACACCGGGTGTTTCGTGAACCCGTATGCGGTCTCGAGAATACCGGTGTCCACCAGGAACCTGTTGAACACACCGAACTGGTTATCCAAACCATAGCGGAACACGGTGGTTGTCATAACCACCGAACAGGCCCAGGGGAGAATAACGAAAAGCCGCACAAGCTTACGTCCCGGGAATTTTTTATTCAAAAACTGAGCCAAAACCAGTGACAAAATGACTGTCACCACAACCACGACCACAACCCAGATAACGGTATTGAAGATCACCCGTTTTATATCCACTCCCGGATAACTGAGCGCCCCGCCTTTACCTATATAGTTATCCCAGCCGGTGAAGCCCTTTTCGATACCGTATTTATTGAACTTTACGAACGAGTTAAACACGAGCAGGACGGTCGGATAGACGACCACCCCCAGGATCAACAGTAGCGTTGGGGCGAGCCAGGGTATCGCCGCCAATCCCTCGCGACGCTGCTTGAGTTTCGTGCTATCCGATTGCGCTTTTCTGGGTTTGTTTTTGCCAGCTCCATGTTGCTGCCCGATATCGGTACTCGTCATTGAAAACCTGATCTTTGTTATAGGGGACTGATTGTGTGTTTTGGCGCGGGGGCGGTGACATCCCCCGCGCCAAAACTATTGAGTTATCTGCGGATTCGCAGCTCCGCCGGTATCTATTACAGGCCGGCTTCGAATTCTGCCTGGATACCGTCCAGTACCGCATCCACGTCCTCGCTGGCGGTCTTACCTGCGGAGGACTGCAACGCTCCCTGGAGCACATCCCACTGCGGGTTTCCGACCGGCAGGAACTTCACGTTCGGCATATCGGCATAGTACTTCTTCAGCAGCGGATCAGCGGCGGCGCTCTCAGTCTTGATGACACTGGAAGTAACCGGCAGCAACCCGGAGGGCGCATACCACTTGACGTACATATCATCGGAGTAGAACAGATCCAAGAAATCCTTCACCGCGGCCTTTCGGGCTTCATCACCGTTGTCGAACGCGACAATGAAATCGGTAACACCCACAGCTACCGGGTCACCGTTCTTGGAGAACACCGGAGCAGTATCATACTTGACGCTGTCCGGGGTATTAGAGAACAGACCGGAGTGACCGTTATACATGGCGACCTTGCCGTTATCGAACAGGTCAACAACGTCTTGGCGGTTCGATTCGCCGGCGTTCGGCTGTGTGCAGCCCATGTCGATGAGTTTCTTCATCTCAGTGAAGCCCTCTTTAATACCATCAGAGTTGGCTACCAGGTTTTCACCATCAACCCAGTTAGCTCCAGCTCCCCAAACGAAAAGCGAGGCCTCAACCTGGGCTTCTTCCTTACCCAGCGGCATACCGTAGGGGTAAACATCCGGGAACTTGCTCTTAATCTTCGTGCAGGCCTCCTCCAGCTCCGCCCAGGTACTCGGAGGAGCAGTAACGCCGGCATCAGCGAGAATCTTGGTGTTATAGGTCAGCTCGCGTACCGATGCGACATCCGGGGCAGCCCACTGGGTGCCGTCAGCTCCCTGACCGTTCGCCAGCAACGCCGGTTCGATACTCTCCAGGGTCTCCGGACTCATCACCTCATCGATCGGGTACAGCAGTCCACCGTCAGCAGAGGCAGCGAATGCGTTGTCGTTGAGAATATCCGGCATATCCTTAGCCTGGATACGAGCCTGCACCTTGGAAGTGAAATCATCCCAGCCCTCAACTTGCAGCTCGACTTTAACGTCAGGATGGGTCTCATTGAACTTCGCGATAATTGCTTCCCAATCGGTCTTCGTGGAGTCCGCATAGGAAGGCGCCAGAATCTTAATCGTGGTCGCGCCTCCAGCAGAACCCTCAGAACCGGCTCCGCAGGCACTCAGCGGCAGAGCCATAGCAGCCATAGCAGCGATAGCCAGCGCACCCTTTACCATTCTTTTCATAGGTCATATTCCTTTTGTTTAACTGTCACCGCCTCACGCGGCAGCCGCACAACTTTGTGCGACCTTTACCAGTCTCTCGCGACTACAGGGATATTTGCAGGAATATAACCCACCAAAAAAATGTCGTGTCCGTCACATTTTCGATAGCCGCCCCGCCGAGCCGCCCCGCAGCTATAATTTTTTAGGTAACCGAGTCCGATCCTGAGGGAGAACCATGAGCACTGGACGCGTCACAATACCGACTGACCTGGATATTGTTGCCGAAACCAAAGAAATCGCCGAACTGTGGGGAGCCGACGCGATACGAGATGCCGACGGCACCGAGTTTCCCGCCGAACTATCCGACACCGATTTAAAGGTCTATTCGACCTACTACACCACCCGCAAAGACAACGAATGGGCCCGGAAGAACCCCGACGAAGTACAACAGTGCTACATTATGACGGGTTTTCACACCGCCACAGGCACCGAATTGCGAATCCGACTGATGGAGGGCATCAGTGAGGAACTGCTGAAAGTAAACACTCGCGACGATATTAAACGCTGGTGGGAAGTTATCGACCGCACCACCGGCGAGGTGGTGGATACCCAGGAGTGGGACTACGACGAAGCCCAGGGGACGGTGGTTATTGCTCAGCCGCAACCCTGGCATGAATATACGGTGAGCTTCCTGGCATATATCATTTGGGATCCGGTACATATGTATAACGCGATCACTAACAACTGGCAGGATTTCGAGCATCAAATCACCTTTGACGTGCGCCAACCAAAGACCCACGAGTGGTCGCTGAAACGGCTACGCAAATTCATTGCCGACCATCCGTATGTTGACGTGATTCGCTACACCACGTTCTTCCACCAATTCACCTTGATATTCGATGAACTGAAACGGGAAAAATACGTGGACTGGTACGGATATTCCGCCTCGGTTTCCCCCTATATCCTGGAAAAATTCGAGACCGAAGTGGGTTACAGATTCCGTCCAGAATACATCATTGACCAGGGATATTACAATAACCAATACCGGGTGCCCAGCCGCGAATACCTGGACTTTATGGCATTCCAACGCCGCGAGGTCGCAGCGCTCGCCAAAGAATTCGTCGATGTCACACACGAGATGGGCAAAGAAGCAATGATGTTCCTCGGCGATCACTGGATCGGAACCGAACCCTACCTTGAGGAGTTCGCCGAAATCGGGTTGGACGCGGTAGTCGGCAGTGTCGGAAACGCCGCCACCCTGCGCCTGATAAGCGACATAAAAGGCGTGAAATATACCGAGGGGCGGCTCCTGCCGTATTTCTTCCCCGACGTGTTCCATCCCGGTGGAGATCCGCTATCCGAAGCCAAAACCAATTGGGTGAACGCTCGCCGCGCCATCCTGCGACACCCGGTGGATCGCATCGGATACGGCGGATACTTGAAACTGGCGCTCGACTTCCCAGAATTCGTGGACTTTGTAGCTAAACTCACCGAAGAATTCCGGCAGCTATATGACAATATCGGTTCCGGCAAACCGTGGTGCGCGAAAACCGTCGCGGTTCTCAACTCCTGGGGGCAGGCGCGCTCCTGGGGCTGCCACATGGTGCATCACGGAATCTATCATCGACAAAACTACTCCTATTTCGGGGTTCTGGAAGCGCTCGCAGGTTCCCCTTTCGATGTGCGTTTCATCAGTTTCAACGAGGTCGCTGCCGATGCAGGTGTGCTCGACGACGTAGACGTGATTATCAACGTGGGAGATGGCGACACCGCACAAACCGGCGGGGAAGCCTGGGAAGATCCGCGAATCTCCAGCGCTATTCGCCGATTCGTGTTTAGCGGAGGCGGTTTTATAGGCATCGGCGAACCCGCCGGACACCAGTGGGAAGGTCGATATATCCAGGTAGCGCCAATTATTGGTATTGAGAAAGAAACCGGATTTACCCTCGGATACGACAAGTACAACCTCACTGAGAACCCTCAACATTTCATTCTCGCCGATGCCACCGGCGACCTGAACTTCGGGGAGGGACAGAAAGGAATGTACGCCCTGGAGGGTGCCACCGTGTTGAACGAGCGTTTCGAGGAAGTACAGATGGCTGTCAATGAATACGGTAAAGGACGCGGTGTCTATATTTCCGGTTTGCCCTATTCGGCGCAGAACTCCCGCGTGCTACGCCGCGCCATCATGTGGGCCGCTAACAGTGAAGATGACCTGAAACGCTGGTATTCAGATAACTATGAGGTAGACGTACACGCCTATCCGAACACCGGTAAATACTGTGTCGTAAACAATTCTGAGATGCCGGCAACCACCACCGTGTATCACGGCAACGGCAAATCCTTTGAACTGGAACTGACCGCCGGGGAGATACGCTGGTACGACATTTGAGCACCAGCCTGTGAGCCAGTTACTGTTTGCGGTTACGCCTCTTTAACTGCACCTGTTTCATACAGCTGCTATCTCACCTGCAGATACGCAACACATACACCGAGACCCAACAGTAAATATGTGCCGGAAAATATGTGCGCTGGATTCTGAAAAAAGGGGGACGGAGCCTCAGCTCCGCCCCCCCCCCCTAAAAGGTTCAGCTATCGCCTAGGAGAAACTCACTTCATCATGGTTCCATCAGAGCCGAGACGCTGGCAGGCCTCGACAACGCGAGCAGCCATTCCGGCCTCGGCGGCCTTGCCCCAGGCTCGCGGGTCATACTGCTTCTTCACGCCGACCTCGCCGTCAACTTTCAACACACCGTCATAGTTCTTCATCATCCAATCGGCAATCGGACGGGTGAAAGCGTACTGGGTGTCGGTGTCCACGTTCATCTTGATGACACCGTTGCGCACCGCGGTCGCGATTTCCTCGGCGGTCGAACCAGAACCACCGTGCATCACCAGGTCAAACGGACGGTCACCGGCGTTGAAGTGGGCCCCCACCTCTTCCTGGATGGTGCCGAGCAGTTCCGGACGCAACTTCACGTGACCGGGCTTGTAGACACCGTGAACGTTACCGAAAGTGAGTGCGGTCAGATAGTGACCATTCTCTCCCAAGCCGAGCGCTTCGACAGTCTTGATACCGTCCTCGGTGGTGGTATAGAGCTTCTCGTTAATCTCGCCAACCACGCCGTCCTCTTCGCCGCCTACAACACCAATCTCAACCTCAAGGATGGTCTTTGCGGCGACCGCTTTCGGCAACAGACGCTTTGCAACCTCAAGGTTCTTCTCCAACGGAATCGAGGAACCATCAAACATATGAGACTGATAGAACGGCAGACGACCCGCCTTTACCTCTTCGATCTCCAAGTCAATCAGCGCTTCGGTCCAGGAAGCGAGTTTGTCCTCGGTGCAATGATCGGTGTGAATCGCTACAGTCACCGGGTAGTTTTTCGCGACCTCGCGGGCATAGGCAGCCATCGCGAGGGAACCGGCAACGCGATCCTTGATAGTGGAGCCGGACCAGTATTCGGCGCCGCCGACCGAAACCTGGATAATGCCGTCGGATTCGGCTTCCGCGAAACCCTGAAGGGCAGCGGTCAAAGTCTGGGAGGAGGTCACGTTGATTGCCGGGTAGGCGAACTTGCCTTCCTTTGCGCGTTTCAGCATTTCCTCGTAAACATCAGGGGTTGCCAGAGGCATTTTAGCTCCTTAAATTGTTGTGATTCTGACGTATTAATTATAGGTTGCGAGGCTCCCGTCCGGGGCGGGTCGGAACCATCATTACTGTGATTCGCGGGACACTACGCGGCTGGATGCCCTGCGCGGGGCTGATGCTGGACGCGGCGCATTGATGTAGGTGGCGTCTGTTAGGCTGTAGCAAGACAGGGAGGTACAGGTTTATGCGGGCAGTTTTAGGTGCGGCACTCGCGGGTTTTCGGCGCAGCGCGGGGCGTTCGCTGCTGGTGGCCGCACTGATTGCGGCTGTTGCGACGCTGCTGACGTATCCGATACTCGCCGATAGCGTTTCAACCCTCAAATACGATGACCCGAAACTGCAGGCCACGGTTGAGTATCCACTACAGGGAACAATGTCTCAGGATGTCGGTGAATACCGAATCCACCGTGATTTTATGGACGATGAATCCTTTACCCGACTCACCACCGAACAACTGGCGAGCATCGTATCCCCCAACGAGACCGTTACCGTCGAAAACCTGCAGATATTGGTGAGCGGCACCGGTTTCTACTATGAAATGCATGCTGAACAGGGCGATTTGCGTGATGCGCCGGGTGTGCTCGGGCTGTTGCGCGGGCGGGTGCCCGGTAAAGGCGAGATCAGCCTGTCGGTAGCCGCGGCCCGCAAAACCGGAGCCAATATCGGAGACAGCCTGGACCTGAAATACCACGACCAGTCGGTGTCGGTAACGGTGGTTGGTGTCAGTCGCGGGACCGACAACTGGTTGGGCAGCGAGACCCTGGAGATGGATGCCGCAGACGCGGAGAAATACCAGTCACACAGGTGGTACGTTATCGGGGATGAACCGGTCACCTGGGAACAGGTCGTGGAAATCAGTTCCCACGGTTCTGCGGTGAACTCGCGCCACGTGGAGGAAAATCCGCCGAGCCTCGCCGAGATGCAGGCCATCGGGGAGGTCCAAAAAGGCGAGAACATCGACCTCGGCGACAAACTCTGGATTTTCGTGCCCTACCTGCTGTTTTATCAATTTCTGGTGATGCTGCCGATGGTGATTGTGGCATACCTGATTATCGCGGTGATTTTCGCGCCACTGCTGCAGCTCGGGTCCCGCAACGCAGGTGAGCGAATGGCCGGTCGGACGGGCGTGCGGAACCTGGCGATTATCGGGTACTGCGTGCTGGTTGCGGCTATCGGGTGGCTGCTCGCCGCGGCGGTGACGCTGGTACTGATGGCTGTGCTGCAGGGCGGCTATACCCTGGGGCTGGCGCAGACCTGGCAGGGGGTGTTCGCTCTCGCTCAGATAGCGCTGCTGCTGATTGCCGGACCGATGATATGGATGCTGATTAAGGGGCAGCGGGCTGCCGTTTCTGCCCCCGCGCCAATAAACCTGACCGCTATCACAGCAAATCGTAGGCGAGGGCACCCAATCATCTCGCTGCTGTTGCTGCTCGCCGGGCTGGCGATACTGGTGCCGACAATGAACACCGAATATCAAGGTTTCGAGGCGCTGGCGATTATGTTCCTGGCTCCCCCGGCTCTACTGCTGATGATTGCGGGCGCGATAGGGCTTATTACGGTTATATATGCGCTGTTCAGCCGCGGTAGAGACACCTCCCTGATTCGAGCCGCCGCCGAACGGGCACTGCTGAAAGACACCCCGATAATCCCACTGGCACGGTTCCTGGTGCCGGGCACGGCAGTGGCAACCTGCTGCATAATCATGTGGTCAGTCGGCATTTTTGGGGCGGGACCCGGCGACCCCGATGCGCCGAATCGCGCCACCGCGATAATCAGCGACCAGGACGACTATGACACGCAGCTCGACCCGGCAGATTTCAACGGCGAGCGAGAAAAACAGATAACCAAACTTTCGGAAACTCTGCAGGGCAAATACGGTTCGGCTGCGGTACTGGATGAGTATTCCATCAACATCACAACGGATGAGTATTGGACGGACTATCGCCTGCTGCTGCCATACCGTCTTTTCGCACAGAACTCGACAGCGAATTGTTGGGAGAAAGATAAAGGCAAGTTCAAGGCCGCGGATTGCTCAGGTGACGACGGTATTTACGGCGACCTGACAGTGGTGCCGGTATCAGATTTCGATGCTTTGGCGCGGGTGCTGCAACTCGATGAGACAGCAGCCGAAACTGCCAGCGAGACCTGGAATGCCGGCGGAATCATCAGCTATACCGGTGAGCTGAAAGACGAAGTGCACAGCGCGGACACGATCCTCGAATACTCCCAGACATACCGCGACGACCAGGGCGAGAACGCCTATATCCTGCGCAGCGCCGAACTGCAGATAGCACAGGTTGAGACCACTCAGCACACCGCGACCGCGCCGCATTTCGACACGGTTGCCTATATGTCTTTTGACGCATTTGAGGCTCTCGGCGGCGAGGGCTATTTGACGACCCGCACCCTGGTTTTTGAGCGTCCACTGTCTCCCATTGCGCTGATCGGTATCCGCTCGATGGATGCACAGAACGACCTGTTGGAGATCGAGACCGCGCAGGGCATCAGCCCCGAGATGCTCGGGATACCGGCAGTGCTGTTGGTACTGTTCCTGACCGTATTTGTGCTGATTAGGGTGGTATTACGGCGTACGTATCCGGCGGGTGACACGCTGCTGTTAGGTGGCGTAACCGCGCTGCTGGGTGCCGGCTTGCCGCTGCTCAGTTCGCTGCTGTGCCTGCCCTACCTGGCCAGAACCGCCGGTGTCGCGAGACATTTGCATTACATTTTGCTCGTGTTGACGGCGGTACTCCTGCCGATTGTGCTCACCGCGGGAGTGGTGATGCTGGGAGCCTGGCTGGGTGGGCGCGTTGCTGCTCGCGGCAGCGATGGCGTTAAGCGTGCTGGATAATCCAGGCCCACATGGCGATTGCGGCGGCGTGCCCGACATTGATCGACCTGGTGGAACCGTACTGTTTGATGTGGCAGATCTCGCGACAGACGACCTGCATCTCTTCGCTCAGCCCCCGCGACTCGGATCCGAAAACCAGTACCGCGCGTTTCGGCAGCGCATGATTCTCAATTGGTACCGAACCGGGAACATTGTCGATTCCAATAATCTCCAGGTCGCGCGCCCGCGCGTCGGCAGCGAACTCGATCGGCGTTTGAAAATGGTCAACGTGTTGATAGCGGTCGGTAACCATGGCGCCACGCCGGTTCCAGCGATGCTTACCGACGATATGCACACGGGCGACCGCGAAAGCGTTGGCGGTTCGCACTATCGATCCGATATTGAAATCGTGATCCAGGTTCTCGATAGCCACCTCGAAAGGATGCCGAGTGGTATCCAGGTAATCCCTGATAGCATCACGTTTCCAATACCTAAACCGATCCTCTACATTGCGCCGATCTCCCTCGGCGAGCAACACCGGATCATAGTAGTCCTCGTCCGGCCAGGCACCATGACCGCCCGGCCAGGGACCAACCCCGACAGAATCATCAACCATTAAACACACTCCCCCTGTGTGAATAGTGAAAACATGACGGGTCTGTGGTATCTGTTTCAGGCACTGCCAGAATTCACACGTTTTACGTTCGTTATGCCGATGCCCGGGATTATTCCGGCTGCGGTTCGTTCGCCAGACCCAGATCGTCGAGCGTGAGTGCCGCGAGATACGGTACCCCCTCGGCCTCGATACGCTCTTTCGCGCCGGTAGCCCGATCGGCCACCACCGCAACCGCGAGAACATTTGCGCCTGCGGCCCGCAAAGCAGCTATGGCCTGCAGCGGCGAGCCGCCAGTCGTCGAGGTGTCTTCCAGGATGACAACGTTGCGACCCGCTACTTCCGGACCTTCAACCTGGCGCCCCATGCCGTGATCTTTCGGAGACTTGCGCACCACGAAAGCATCAATATCCAGGCCGCGGGAGGCCGCTGCATGAAGGATAGCGGTAGCTACCGGATCAGCCCCCATCGTCATTCCACCTACCGCGTCAATATCGTCAGCAGTGAAACCAGACTGCTCCAGGAGATCCAGCATCACGTGACCTATCAGGGGTGCAGCCTCATGATGCAAGGTGGCGCGGCGCATATCCACATAGAATGTCGATTGTTTGCCGCTGGCCAGCGTGAACTTGCCGTGCTGCACCGCGAGGTCACGCACCAGCTCTGCCAGCCTGGTCTTGTGCGTATCGTTTGTTTCCATGCCCCCATCCTATCGGGAGTCTGCCTCTACGAGGGAGCACCGTCGTGCACGAACGGATAAGTGGCGGACACGAACGGATAAGTCCTCGGGATTATTTTGGCAATATGTCACACCAGTAACAGCCCTGAATGACATAACCCCAGCTAGGCGCATCGCTGTTACTGGTGTGGCAGGTGTGCTTATCCGTTCGTGCACAGGAGCTATCCGTTCGTGCACGCCCCACCCGCATTCCTGAGGGGCGGCTAAAATTGGGTACATGAGGATTGCGACTTGGAATGTAAACTCGGTGCGTTCCCGGGCGGAGCGTGTCGTGGCGTTCCTGAAACGCCACGACGTGGACGCTCTCGCCATGCAGGAAATCAAATGCCGCCCCGACCAGTTCCCGGCACTGCCCTTTGAACAGGCAGGGTATCAAGTCGCCGCGCACGGTCTCGACCAGTGGAACGGTGTCGCAATAGCCTCCCGAGTGGGACTCACCGACATCGAACACAACTTCCCCGGTCAGCCAGCTTTCAACGGAATAGTCGAAGCGCGCGCCCTCAAGGCGACTATCGGCACCGACACCGGCATCCCGATTCGGCTGGTCAGCCTCTATATTCCCAACGGTCGCGAACTCGACAACCCCCATTACCGCTACAAACTGGATTGGCTCTCGGCTCTGCGAATCGCCGCCGCCAACCCTGAGCAGGACACGCTGCTGGCGGGAGATTGGAATGTTGCACCGCTGGACACCGACGTTTGGGACATTAACCTTTTTTCCGGAGCCACACATGTTTCCGAACCTGAACGCGCAGCCTTTAAGGCATTTGAACAGGCAGGATACCGTGAAGTCAGCCGGGATGCGGCACCCGGTTATTCGTACTGGGATTACCGGCAGCTGCGGTTCCCACGAAACGAGGGTATGCGCATCGATTTCATGTATGCCAGCGCCGGGCTCGCAACGCGGGTCACCGGCGGGTTTATCGACAGGGATGAACGCAAGGGTAAAGGCGCCTCCGACCACGCACCCCTGGCCATCACATTAAAGTGAAACTCTAACAGAGCCTCACCGCCGCAAATACTTGACTTTCGAGAGAGAGAGAGAGAGAGAGTAATTCTTGTAATCTTTTCTCTCTAATCTTATAGGAGCACTATGACTGTGAATCAGCCACAACACATCACGCCACAAGAACCGATAACACAGACCAAAACCGGCACTTCTGGTCTGGCAATAGCCTCTTTGATACTCGGAATCCTGGCAGTGCTAGGTTCTTTCGTTCCCGTTCTCAACATCGGCTCGATTCTGCTTGCAGTAATTGGTCTGATTCTTGGCATCGTTGGTGTTGCGACGCTGAAGAAAAGCGGCAAAGGCGGCAAGGTAATGGCGATTGTTGGTATCGTGTTGGCTGCCCTGGCAATCATTATCGGTATTGCGATCAATGCAGCAGCAGCAAAGGTGGTAAACGATGTTGCCGACGAGCTAGACACCAGCGGGGAAGCTGTTCCTTCGGAATCTACCGATAAAGGACAGGCCGAGACCACCGGGCCGCAAGAGCTGGCTGCCGGCGAAACGTTGAAGCTTGATAACGGTATGGAAATAACTGTTAGTGAGATAAATGCGACTTTGACTGACAGCATTGGCGACACCTATGTATCTGCGACAGTGACCTACGTAAATAACGGAAACAAAAAGCTGGATTACAATTCCTTCGACTGGAAAGGAAAGGATGCGAACGGCGCAGAAACTGACACGGTTGCACCGATCATCGACAATAATGACGACTATATTGCTTCAGGCTCGTTAGATGCGGGCGGGACTGCAACTATCAAGATAGGGTTCAAAGAGGGCACAACGTTGATCAGCTATTACTCGACCATCCTGGATGATGAACCGCAGGGAACCTGGAAAGTATCCTGATCGCCGGTTATTTATTTAAAACAGCTGTCGGAGCGTTTAGGCTCCGACAGCTGTTTTTTACTAGCAGCTATCAAAAAACTAATCACCCTTCGGATAGTCGCGCCGCAGGGGATCCGCTCGAACTCACGAGGTGTGTGAGTTACCTAAACTGTGTTATCAGCCAACGCGGTTGCGGCTTTTACCGGGTTGTTTCCATCAATGGGCGTGCCGTTTGTTACGAGCTGTGCCCGAATATTACCATAGCAACGAGCCACCTCTACATCGGAAAGCGCCCACTATTAAACGGCTGAAAAGCCAGGAAAGATTAGCGGAGAATGACAGGTTCAGGGGTAAGGGTTATGCCGTAGCGTTCGCTCACAGTAGTGGCCACCATATCAGCCAGCTCGAAAACATCAGCCGCCGTGGCTCCACCGAGATTCGTCAACGCCAACACGTGCTTACTGGATAGCGCAGCGGGAGCATCCGGGCGCATCCTGAAGCCCGGTTCGAAACCGGAATGATGAATCAGCCATGCCGCCGAAGACTTATAGAGCTGTCCGGTTTCAACCGGTTTGAACTGGCGAATCAGTCGTGCCTCGTCTGCTGGAATCGTGAATCGCGGAGCCTCCGCCGGGAGCCGAGCAGCCTGGCTTGCAGTCAGGATCGGGTTTGTGAAAAAAGAACCCGCAGACCAAGTATCGCGATCCGCGTCATCCAAAATCATGCCTTTTGAACTGCGCAAATCCAAAACAGCTGTGCGAACATCGCGGGCGGACGGTCTGTCGCCTGTCGCTACGCCCAGCTGATCGGCGAGCTGCTGATACTTCACTGGGAGGGCACGATAGTCGGGCTGAAACTGGAAAGTAACTTCCAGCACCACATATCGCCCGGTCGGCCCCCACTCACGCCCACCACCCACTTCAGCATCTGCCAACGAACGTTTAATATCCGAAGACCGATACCCGAAATGCAATGCGCCAGCAGGAATTTTGCGGGTTTTACGTTCAGCCCGGTCATACACACGCATCTGATACGCCGTTTCCGCGAACTCGTGACCGTAGGCACCGATATTTTGCACCGGAGCAGCACCAACCGTCCCCGGTATGCCAGAAAGGGCCTCCAGACCCGACCACTGCGCAGCCACCGTTGCCGCCACAAACTCGTCCCAGGGCTGTCCAGCAGGCGCACTCACCAGCACTCCACCACATCCCGGTTCGGAATCTATCCGCATCCCGTGGCGGTCATCGACCACAACCAGGCCAGCAAAATTTTCGATTAAAAGGTTTGAACCGCCCCCCAGAACCAGCACCGGACAATCCTGGGCATCGGCATCACGTACAGCCGCAACCAGCTCTTCTTCGCTGTTTGCGCGAACCAGATTGGTGATCGAACCACCCAGACCGAAAGTCGTGAGCTCCGCGAAAGTCTCCCAGCCGCGCCGCCTGCTAGACGGCCAGATTACGCTATCCGTGAGCGCACCAGGGTCGATGGGCTCGAAATCCCGAGATCCTGTCGCGGGCAGCGCCGAACCGGAGCAGAACATCGAATCGGTGTCCGGGGAACCTGTTAAATCCCAGTCGGTATTAAAAGTCATCTCGCAAAATTATGAGGACATTATGCCCGCCAGACCAAATGTTCCAGCCAACACGGTAAATAACAAAATCAACAACACGATACCTATAAGGGAAATAACCGATCCGGCGATCGCGAGCCCCCGTGGCTTTTTAGACAAGCCCACCAGCGAGAACATTGTCCCCAGTATCCAAACTATAACCCCTAAGAAGGGGATCCAAGAAGTAAAAATCGCGACAATCGCCAGTACGAAACCTGCAGTTCCGATAGAATTTTTCGGCCGTGTCGCGGTCTGCATAACATTGACAGTCAGGTTCTGAGGAACCGCTGCCGGATCAGCAGGGATAGCTGTCGGATTCAGCTGCTGAGATACCGTATTCGTTGGCTGAGAAAGCTGCAGGTTCTGTTCAGCGGCAGCCGGTTGCGGCGCGGCAGGTGATTGTGGGACTGCAACCGGATTAGGTTCAGACAGATGCTCCACTTCAGTGGGATGCCTCTCCGGGGTCGGCTCCACCCCGGTATCGACAGCACTGTCACCCTGATGTGACTCCGCCTCCTGATACTGGCGCAGCTGCTGTGAATACTGCTGCATCCCCTGAGCATTTTGAGCTGCTGCCTGCGAATACTGCCAATAAGCCTGCGCTTGCTGCTGGAAAACCTGTGCCTGCTGAGGATTGGTAGCCGCCCAGGCCTGGGCCTGTTGCTGTAATGCCTGTGACTGCTGCTGATAGGACGCGGCTTGCTGGTGGAAAACCTGTGCCTGCTGTTCGTAAACCTGCCAGGGGCGCCCGGGCTGAGCTGCCCCACAACTGGAGCAAATAGCCGCATCAGCCGCCACTTCGGCGCCACATTGAGAACAACTTGCCATGAGTTTTACCCTTTCACATGAGGAGAAATAACAACCTAATTCTAGCGCCAGCCCACGCCCTGTTCAGGACAATAAAACTTGGATAGCGGCTGCAAAAAAGGGACAGGCGTGTAGCCTGTCCCGATTTATACTCAAACGCCGCGTTCAGCGGGTTTCCTTGTGTAACGTGGATTTCTTGCAGCGCGGGCAATACTTGTTCAGCTCAAGCCGATCCGGGTTGTTACGGCGATTCTTCTTCGTGATGTAGTTGCGCTCTTTACAAACCGAGCACGCCAAAGTAATTTTCGGCCGAATGTCTGCGCCTTTACTCGCCATCTCAATCCCTCCAAGGACCTAGTTTTGCTTTCCGCACAGTAGCGGGGGCGGGACTCGAACCCGCGACCTCACGATTATGAGTCGTGCGCTCTCACCAACTGAGCTACCCCGCCAGGCAACCGCGAGCCTGCACTCGCGGAGCCCCGACGGAGAATCGAACTCCGGACCTTCTCCTTACCATGGAGACGCTCTGCCGACTGAGCTATCGGGGCAGCGACAGTCACACTACCGGAAACACCCGGTCAGGGCAATTCGCGGACGCGACCATCAGACACCGAATTACGCATTTGAACCCGGTATCGTGGCAGGTGAGGGACTCGAACCCCCGTAGGGAAACCCGGCTGATTTACAGTCAGCTGCAATTGACCGCTCTGCCAACCTGCCTCGGTGTTTTTGCGACGGTAGCCGCTCAACACGCAACGAAAATCCTAACAAATTCCGTGGCGTTAGCGCCAATTGTGTTTCTAAGATGTGCACAAGTGAACATAGGTGGAGCACCACGGAACATACGTCCCGCCTCACCACCGAAGCAGAAACGCTTTTACCAGCGAAAACGGTATTTAAGATCGGTGTGGAGTCCCGAAACAGCGGCGACTCATGTTCACTCGTGCACGACCTATGTTCACTCGTGCACATTAGGGGGGTGGGGACGGGGAAGGTGGCGGAGAGGAAGAGAAAGAGAAAGAGGAAAAGGAAGAGGAAGAAGAAGAGGAAAAGGAAAAGGAAGAGGAAGAGGAAAAGGAAAAGGAAGAGGAAGAGGAAAAGGAAGAGGAAGAGGAAGAGGAAGAGGCGCGGAAAGTGTGGCGCAGGACGCACCCGAATCCGCGGCGACATCGCCTCCGCCCTGCATATACTGGAATCATCAGCAAAAACACCACAGAAAGCAGTATTGAAATGCAGATATACGTTATTGATGACCGCGAGGAACTGGGACGGAAAGCCGCCGACGTTATCGAGGAAGGTCTGGCAGCCGACACGAAAGCTGGGCGTAGCCCCATCCTCGGTCTCGCCACCGGATCAAGCCCCGAGCCGCTGTATGCGGAACTGCGTAAACGTCACGCCGCTGGGAAACTCGACTTTTCAGAACTGGAGGCTTTCGCTCTCGACCAGTATGTCGGAATCGACCCGGACCATCCGGAGTCGTATCGTAACGTCCTGCTCCGCGAGGTCGTTAATAATGATGCGACCGGTCTGAAAGCTGAAAACATGTACACCCTGAATGAGTCCGCCACCGACCTGGAGGCAGAATGTGCCCGCTATGATGCTGAAATACTGGGACGCGGCGGGGTCTCGATCCAGATTCTGGGCATAGGCTCCGATGGACATATCGCCTTTAACGAGCCGTATGGTTCGCTACGCTCCCACACCCACATCGGGGCACTCACCCGACAGACCCGAGAAGATAACAGCCGTTTCTTCGACAACGACATCGACAAGGTGCCCACGCACTGCATGACTCAGGGACTGGCAACCATTATGAGCGCGAAACAAATCCTGCTCATCGCCACCGGTAAAAAGAAAGGCCCGGCGATCGCGGCGCTCGCCGCCGGTCCGGTAACTTCCGCCTGCCCGGCATCGGTACTGCAGTTCCACGAGAAAGTTACGTTGCTCATCGACCAGCCAGCAGCCCAAAAACTGCCTCGTGACATATTGATGCACCTGTAAACAGGCGCTCGTGGGTGAAGCTGGCTAAAAGGTCACGCAACCCGGTTTACCAGCAGGTCTGCGAACTCTCCGAGAGCATCGCGCACCTGCTGGTTTTGCAACGGTACCAGGGCGGCTTGGGCATCATCAGCCCAGTTCAACGCCATCTGACGGGTCTGTTCAATAACCGGATGAACCCGCAGCCGCGCCACAATATCGGCCAGAACCGCATCGTCATCCAGGTTCCGTGAATCCAGCATCCCGAGAATCTCACGTCCAGCTGCATCAGTTTCCCGACGCAACAACAACACCGGAAGCGTATCTACACCCTCCCGCAGATCGGTGCCCGGGGTTTTCCCGGAAACCTCGGTGTCGCTCATCAAATCCAAAACATCATCAGCGATCTGGAATGCGACACCTATTTTTTCGCCATAGTCAGCAACAGCATCAACTTCAACAGCCGAAGCACCCCCCAATTCGGCGCCGTAACGCGCCGCCTGAGCGACCAGCGAACCGGTTTTATCTGCTAAAACACGCAGATAAAACTCTATAGAATCATCGTTGATTCCCGGACCGAAAGTCTCGTTAATCTGGCCGGAACACAATCGCTCATAGGTGCGAGCGTGTTGCATCACTGCGGTTGGCCCGAGAGTTGCTATGGCTTGGGAGGCGCGCGCAAAAATCAGGTCACCGGCGAGGATAGCCCGATTGTTGCCCCAAATCACCTGGGCGGAGTCCACACCCCGGCGGGTGTTTGCCGAATCCATGACATCATCGTGGTACAGGGTCGCCAAATGCGTCAGCTCCACACCGACCGCTGCAGTTATAACCTCATCGGTTACCCCCTGATCCCCCAGACCGGCGCACAGCGCAACCAGCATCGGTCTCAACCGCTTCCCTCCGGCAGCAGCAAGATGCTGAGTCATATCTTGAATCTGAGTTAGCGGATGCTTCAGCGACTCCTGCAGTTGTATCTCTACGCGTTGCAGGGCATCACCGATTGTATCGGCGTAGCTGGAATCACTTAAAAGGCTCACGGAACGAGAATACTCATATTCGCCAACAATGTCAGAACCGGGCCGGGTACGATACCCAGGATCAGTGTCAAAACGGCACAAGTCCCGATACCGACAGCCGCCATACCCTGCGATTTCACGACCGCGGTATCTCCGCTCGGTTCATCGAAGAACATGACTTTCGCAACCCGGAAATAGTAGAACGCGGTTATCGCAGAAGCCACAACAGCCACAATCACTAGCGCGGTTGCCCCTGAGCTCACGCCGGCAGCAAACACCACAAACTTACCTATGAATCCGGCAGTCAGGGGGATACCGGCGAATGACAGTAGGAACAGCAGCATGATTGCGGCAACCACCGGGTTTTTACGTCCAAGCCCCGCCCATTTCGATATTTCGTGTTGCTCCCCGAAGAAGTTTCCGTCAGCATCAACCGTGCGTACCTGCGCGATAATCCCGAAAGCACCAATCGAGGAGATACCGTAGCTGAGCACATAGAACGCTATCGCAGACATTGCCGCAACACCGTCCAGTGATATCAAGGCGATTAGGATAAACCCGGCGTGCGCGATTGAGGAGTAGGCGAGCATCCGCTTCATATTGCCCTGCACCAGGCCGAAGAAAGTACCAACAACCATAGTCAGAATGGCTATCACCCACATAACGATGGTGAGATCGTCACGTACCTGAGAACCCACCGTGAAGTAGAAACGCATGAGCATGAGGAAAGCCGCGGCTTTTACCCCGGCAGCCATAAAACCAGTTATAGGTGTGGGGGCCCCCTGGTAAACGTCCGGAGTCCAGGCGTGGAAAGGTGCGGCACTGACCTTGAAGAGCAAACCGACAAGCACCATTACGATGCCTCCGAGCAGCAGCAAGTCAGAACCGTAGCCGATCGGGACGGCGCGAGCCAGATCCGAAATCTGCATGGAACCGGAATAGCCATACAGGAACGCCAAGCCCATCAGGAAGAAAGCAGATGAGAAAGCACCGAGAATGAAGTATTTAAGGCCGGCCTCTTGGCTGATGAGCCGGTCATGGCGAGCCGTAGCAGTCAGCACATAAAGCGGCAGCGAGATGACCTCAAGTGCCACAAACAGGGTGAGCATCGAGTTCGCCATCGGGAAAACCATCATGCCGAGAACCGAGAAAAGCATCAGCGGGAAAAGTTCGGAACGCTGATAGCGTTCCCGCTCGGTGACCTCTTCATCGTATGAGCCCGGCTCATCGGAGGCCTGACCGGCAAACGCGCCGTCTAGAATCTCGGAACGATCCGCCACTATCACCAGTGACAGCAACCCGATAACCAGCGCAATCATTTGAGCAATCGCAGCGGCGGGGTCGAGCACCAGTTCATTGCCGACCAGGGGCACCCCCTCGCCCACCTCGGGGTAGCCGATAATCGCGGCAACCAGGGCGGCAAGAATCACCAGCAACGAATACCCGACCTGCGTGTTCCAACGTGAGCGGCGACCCACGAAAGCCTCAAGTAGCACGCCGACAACGGCACCGCCACTGACGATGAGGACGGGGGCGAGCAGCGCCCAGTTAAAACCGAGTTCAGCCATTTTGGACTCCTTCCTCAAGCAGTGAGCCAAGTGAGGCAGCATCCGCGTCCTGAACTTCCATTATCGGAGCGGTAACAACCCCGGTCGAGACCGGCTCGACCATTGCCACCAGCGGCTTCGGGAAAAACCCGAGCACCAGCATCAAGGCAATAAGCGGCAGCGCCACAGCGGCTTTTTCACGGATGTTCATATCGGCAAGTTCGGCTCGCCCCTCACCGATACGACCAGTGAATATTCGCTGGTAAGGCCAGAGCACATAGAGAGCGGCGAACACAACGGCGAGCACCCCTATGAGACCTGCCCACCAGGCAACCTTGAAGGAACCAATAAGCACCATCAACTCTGCGGGGAAACCGGAAAGACCCGGCAGCGCGATCGCGGCCAGACCAGAAACCAGGAAAGTACCGGCAAGAACCGGAGTGACCTGCTGCATACCGCCGTATGCGTCAATGTCTTGGGAACCACCCCTACGGGTCAGGAACCCGCCGATGAGGAACATTCCGGCAATTGAAAGCCCGTGCGCCACCATATAGACCATAGCTCCGGTGAGCGCCACCGAGTTCCCGATGAAAATGCCCATCACCATCAGACCGAAGTGCGACACCGAGGTAAAGGACACCAGCCGCATCAAATCATGTTGAGCCAGTGCAGCAAAAGCACCCCAGAAGATCGAGATGAGCGCCAACACAACGATTGCGAGACCGGCGCGCTGGGAAGTTGCCGGGAAAATCGTCAAACACAGCACGATCATTCCGTAGGTACCTATCTTGTCGAGCACCCCTACCAGCAGTGTCGAAGTACCGGGACGCGCCACCTCGGCGGTGTCAGCCAGCCAGGTGTGAACCGGAACCATCGGAGCCTTGATAGCGAAAGCGACGAATAGGGTCGCGAACAGGAAACCCGCGGTACCGGCGGGTATATTCGCGTCGATACCGGCGAGATTCTCGTAGAGGAACTGCTGGGAATCAGCCGTTGAAAGCACATAGAGCCCCACGACCCCGACCAGCATCACCAGACCGCCAGCCAGCGAATAGAGCAGGAACTTTATCGCTGCTTTCCGGCGGTTTTCGCCGCGCCCGTAACGCCCGATCAAGAAGTACAGCGGGATCAACATCGCCTCGAAAGCGACATAGAACACCAGCAGGTCGCGTGCCAGGAAAATAACCATCATAAAGGCCTCAAGGGCGAGAATCAGCGCCGGGTAGCCGCCGTCGGAATCGATGACGCCATCGGAAGGTGCCGCGGCCAGCACGATGGGAACCAACAACGCGGCCAGAGCCACCATAGCCAGCCCGATACCGTTGAGACCGAGTGCCCAGGAAGCACCAATCTGTGGAATCCAGTTATAGGTTTCAGTTAGCTGATACCCCCAGGGAGCAGAGTAGTCGAAACTCAACGCAACGAAAACTACATTGAGCAGCTCGAAAAGGGAGGCGGCTAAAGCAATCCGCATCGCCTGGGCACGTAGTGGCCGGATAATCCAGATGAGCAGCGCAATCAGCATCGGGAAAGCCACCAGCCATGTCAACAGAGGCCCGGAAGTGGAGCTGCTGATAATCAGTTCTTTCATTGTCTTTCCTCCCCGCTCAAATCCTGGTCGCCAGTACCGCGATCAGCGCGATGAGCGCGCCGCCGCCGATATAGGCCCCGTAGGTTCGGATAAAGCCGTTCTCGGTGTACCTGAGCACCCGCCCCAGCCACATTGACAACCAGGCGACCCCCCGAACAATACCGTCAATGAAGCCGCGGTCAGCCATGCCGACACCCTTGGCAGCCAGCATGGTGGGCAGCACCGCCGCTCCCTCGATAACTTCGTCTTGGTACAGATCATTGCGAGCCGCAACCACCAGCGCATTCGCCCGTGGCGCAGTCTTCGGAACCCGGTCATTCATGTAGAGTTTCGCGGCTAAAGCGATACCGAGCAGCGCCAACACCAAGGTGATTGCGGTTATCGCGGTGTGGGATAGCACGCTCGCCTCCGAGGGTTCAGATCCAAGCGCCGGGGAAAGCCAATCCTCGAAGAGGTTGGTGAGACTCAACACGCCACCGAGCGCAATCGAGAACACCGAGAGCACCAGAATCGGACCGTTCATCAACCAACCCGGTTCGTGCGGGTGAACCGCGCCGCCCTCATCCTCCGTTGTCCACCTGCGCGAACCGAAGAAAATCATGAAGAACAGGCGGCTCATGTAGAACGAGGTGATACCGGCACCGATCATCGCTATCAGACCGAAAACCCAGGCTGCAGTGGTTCCGAAAGTCTCGGGGTTAAAGGCCGCCGCAATGATCGGTTCCTTTGAGAAGAAACCGGAGAAAGGCGGGATACCGAGAATAGCCAACCACGCGATACCGAAAGTAATCCAGGAGACTTTCATTACGGTACGCAACGCACCGAAACGCCGGATATTTACCTGGTCGTTCATCGCGTGCATGACTGAACCGGCCCCGAGGAACAGTTGCGCCTTAAAGAACCCGTGAATCAACAGGTGGAAGATGGCGAGCGTCCAACCGATCGGGCCGAGCCCGGCACCCAGCATCATGTAGCCGATCTGGCTCATGGTGGAGGCGGCGAGAACCTTCTTCATATCGTCTTTCGCGCAACCAACAATCGCACCAAACAGCAGCGTAACCGCACCGACAATCGCTACCGTGAGCTGTGCTGTCGGGCTGGTGGCGATAAAGGATCCGGAACGCACCATCAGGTAGACACCGGCGGTAACCATCGTGGCGGCGTGAATCAGTGCAGACACCGGGGTTGGGCCCGCCATAGCGTCACCCAGCCACGCCTGCAACGGGAACTGTGCAGACTTACCGCACGCCGCCAGCAGCAGGAACAACCCGATCGCGGTCGCCCAGGCGGTGTTCTTCGGGTCGTTCAAAACCGGGATAACGTCAGAGAATTTGAAAGACCCGACAAGTGTGAACATCGAGGCGAGTGCCAGCAGCAACCCCATATCGCCAACCCGGTTCATCAGGAAAGCTTTCTTTGCGGCCTGGGCGTTCTCCAGTTTCGAGTTCCAGAAACCGATCAGCAGGTAGGACACCAAACCTACACCCTCCCAGCCGAAGAACATCAGCAGGTAAGAATCCGCCAAAACGAGGGTGAGCATCGCCGCGATAAACATATTTAAGTAGGCGAAGAAACGCCGCCGGTCAGCATCGTGAGCCATGTACTCCACTGAATAAACATGGATCAGGGAACCCACAAAAGTCACCAGCATCACAAATGTCAGGGACAGCTGGTCAAGGTGCAGACCCATCGAGAACTTCACCTGGTCGGTGATAGCCCAGTCGAACAGCGGCACCGTAAGCGGCCCGTCTCCAGCTACCGCAGCGACACAGCAAACTCCAATGATAAAGGAGAACCAGGAGGCGGCGACCGCCAGCCAGTGTCCCCACCTGTCTGAAGCGCGTCCAGCCACGAGCAGGATCCCGGAAACCATTAGCGGAACCGCAATCATCAACCAGGCTAAAGCCGAAACGCCAACGGCGGGATTCGTGTTTGTTACAACATCTGTCATAGCATCCATCTCTCGGTCTCCCTCAGTGTTTCATCACGGTCACTTCGTCGAGCGAAGTAGACCGACGGGACTTGAATATGGACACGACAATCGCCAAGCCGACCACGACCTCGGCTGCGGCAACCACCATTATGAAGAACGCCATGACCTGACCTTCTATACTGCCGTGCATGGTGGCGAAAGCAACTAGGGCGAGATTCGCCGCGTTCAGCATCATCTCCACACCCATCAGTGAGATTACGGCACTTCGACGAGTAATCACCGTAACGGCACCGATAAAGAAAATGATGCAGGCCAGCGCCAGATAGTGGGTAATGCCTATCATTCGGATTCCTCCTTTGCACTCACCTGCACAGTGGGCGGTTGTTTCAGCCCCTCCGGAGCTGCCCCACCGGGCATACCCCAGGTGCCCGCCTCCGGCACTGACTGGGAGGCAACCACCGATTGTAGACCTTTACGCTGGTCACCGTCACGGTCATTGTTGATACGCACGATAGCGGTCGGGGCGACCTCGCCGATGCTGCGATCCAGGTCGCGGATACGCAGCACGCGAGGAACCGAGGATTCGATACCGCTCTCGGTCGTGCCGCTGATTGCCGGAACGTCAGCAGCCGTCGAATTCGCATAGACTCCCGGTGCAACCAGTGAACCCGGGTGGGTACCGGTCTGGGCATAGCGAGCCATCTTTGCTTCCACGGTTTCACGCTGCTTGAACAGTTTCGTGAGCCTATCGGAATGGGTCAAGGACACTGCCCCGATCGCTGCCACAATCAGCAGGGTACCGGCAAACTCTAAAGAAAACAGGTGGTTTTGGAAAAGCGAAAGCGCAATCTGGGTCGGATTCGACTCCTCGCTGGCCGTTTGCGCTACCGGTTGCGGCAGCTGAGACAGCAGCAACGCGCCACCCAAAAACACGACACCGAGCGCGCCACCAATCCAGGTGGCAATGCGTGTCCAACGCGGAGTCTCAGTGTAGTTATCGGAAGCAACAACACCGACCATCATGATGACGAAGAGAATCAACATCATGATTGCGCCGGTGTAGACCACGACCTGAACGACACCCAGGAAATAGGCTCCCAGCGACACATACAGCGCCGCGAGGCAAAGCATCAGCCCAACCATCGCGATGGCTGAACGTACCGCTTTCTTTGATGCGGCGACACCTATGGCGCAGCCAACCATCAGCACAGCGGTGACCCAAAAGAACACCGACTGGCCGAGGGAAGCCCACGCGGCGGCGGGAATCAACGCGTTCATGCCTGTACCTCCTCGACAACTTTCACGGTCTGAAGGGTCGGGTCATCGGGACGATGCTCAGCAACCCAATCAACCTGGTTTTGGGTCACCCCGGTGACGCGTCCCGAATAGTAGTCATCGTCGGTGGTGCCCTCCACCATCGGGTGTGGCGGCTGGAGCATCCCGTCCTCCAGACCGACCAGGATATCCTGCTTCTCGTAAATCAGGTTCTCGCGATGCTGGTCAGCGAGCTCGAAATCATTTGACATTGTTAGTGCTCGGGTCGGGCAGGCCTCGATACACATTCCGCAGAAAATACAGCGAAGATAGTTTACCTGGTAGACGCGACCATAGCGTTCACCCGGAGTGTACTGGGCATCCGGAGTGTTTGAGGCGGCCTCAACCAGGATCGCATCTGCCGGGCAAGCCCAGGCGCACAGTTCACATCCGATGCATTTTTCAAGCCCGTCCGGATAACGGTTCAACTGGTGGCGACCGTGGAAACGCGGCAGCACGTGAGCCGGTTCGAAAGGATACTGTTCGGTGACTACCGGGCGGAAAAACGAATCAATGGTTACGCCGAAACCGGCAACCGGTGCCAGGAGTTCCCCGAGCGGGCCTTTCTTGTCACGCTCGAAACTCATATCCTCCCGGGTTGGTTTGCGTCTGCTCATCGGGCACCTCCCTGAGTAATCTCTTGAAGTTCAGGTTCGGCATCATCCCCGTCGTCTGCAGAACCGGCCCGCGGGCTGGGGGGCAACTGCTGACCGGGCATCGGCGGAACCGGATAGCCACCGGCGAAAGCGTCGAAAGGCTTCGCCATCTCTGCTGCCAGGGCTGCCTGCTCGGCGGCATAGGCGTGTTCCTGTCGAATACCGCTCACCCAAATCAGAATGAGCGCCACAACGAATACCACCACGATGCCTATCACCATTTGAATCGGGGTGAGAACACTGTAGACCGAGACGGTGCGCATAACAGCGACAATCGCCAGCCACACCAACGCAACCGGAATCAGCACTTTCCATCCCAGCGCCATGAACTGGTCATAACGGTAACGCACCAGGGTGCCGCGCACCCACACGAAACAGAAGAACAGAATCCAGACCTTTACCAGCACGATGATCATTCCGACAACCGCGCCAATCCAGCTGTCCTCAAGCGACCCGAGACCATCAATGAACGGTAGCTGCCAGCCCCCCAGGAAGAGCGTCACCGCCACCAGCGAAACATTGAACATATTTACGTATTCAGCCAGGTAGTACCAGGCGAACTTCATAGAGGAGTACTCGGTTTCATGACCAGCAACAATCTCGCCTTCACATTCGGGTAGGTCGAAAGGCAGACGGTTGACTTCACCAACCATTGAAACCAGGTAGATAACGAAAGCCGGGAACAGTGCAAAACACCACCAGATGCTGCCTTGAGCAGCGACAATCTCGGAGGTAGACATGGAACCTGACATGATGAATACGCTCACCAGCGACAGTCCCATCGCCAACTCGTAGGAGATCACCTGCGCTGCCGAACGGGTAGCACCCAGCAGCGACAGAGTCGAGTTAGATGCCCAGCCACCCAAAATAATGCCGTAGATGCCGAGTGAAGAAACCGCCAACACATAGAGCACCGAAACCGGGAAATCGGTCATCTGCATCGGGGTGTGGAAATCGCCGATAACCAGGTCGGGCCCCAGCGGAAGCACCGCCCAGATCATAAAGGCCGTGGTGGCCGAGATAACCGGACCGAGGATGTAGACGAAACGATCCACGTTCGACTTCCAGAAATCCTCTTTCGTAAGCAGCTTTACCGCATCCGCAATAGCCTGGAAAAGACCGAACGGACCGTGAACATTGGGTCCCAGACGGGTCTGCATCCGACCCAGACCACGTCGCTCAACCCACAGCGCCATAAGCACCGATGTGAGCAGCGCCACCAGGATAAAAACCGCCTTTATCAGCGTAATCCACCAGGTGTCCATGCTGAAATCAGCCATGGCTGGAACTATCAAAAGTGTTTTCACCGTTCCACCTCCGTGCTCGCCGCAACGCCGACAACCGCGCCGGCGCTCACCTGCAGAGTCTCATAGACGTGCGACCCGGCAGAACATTGCGGAATCCAGATAACATGCCGTGCCATCGACTCGGTCGGTACCAGCGGCAAGTGTATAGCACCTTTTTCGGTGCTAACCTCGACATTCGCGCCCAGCTTTTCACAGTCGGCAGGGTTCATTCGCGCGATCGGGTAACGCTGGTTACATGCGAGTTCCTCGGCATCCTCCTGCAGCAGCCCGTTGTCGAGCAGCGGCTTGTAGGTTGAGAGAACCGCCTGGTTCTCGCCGATGCTCGGGGGCTGGGCGGCATCCTGTCGGGTAAAGGCGGCACGCGTCCCGTTCCACCCCATCAGAGCATTCGCGTCAGCGTGAACGTCAGCCAGTTTTGGCAGTTTAATGGGTGCCGAGAGCCGCTCCGACAGGGCATCCAGCACCTCGCGGTCAGTTAAACCACTGGTCACGAGTACCTGACCGAAGGGTCGCAGACGCCCCTCCCAGTTGATGAACGTGCCGGGTTTCTCCGTGATCGGAACAACCGGTAAGACCACATCGGCACGTTCAGTGATGGCACTGGCAGCGAACTCTAGGGAAACCACAAACTCGGCTCCCCGAACAGCGGCACGCAGCGCCTCCCGATTCGGGAAGTCACGGTCATCGACACCACCGAAAACCAGTCCGGTGAGTTCGCCTCTAGCCGCGGCATCTAGAATCGCGTTCGCGTCCCTGCCGGGCTGTTCAGGAAGTTCCGTTCCCCAGGCTGCCGCCACGTCCACGCGGGAATCTGGGTCACCAACCTGCCGTCCGAAAGGCAAGAGGTTCGGCACCAGACCGGCTTCGAGACCGCCACGCTCACCGGGACGGCGCGGAACCCAGGCGATACGGGCATCGTTGCGGGCAGCGAGATCAACGACCGCGCTCAACAGTCCCGGAACCGCCGCGGCACGCTCACCTACCAGAATCACTCCGTATTCGCCATCAGCTGCGGCAACAACTTCTGGTTCGGTGCCGGGGGCAGCCGGGAGCAGCCGCGCACTCAGTTTTCGGCAACCGTCACTGAGGAAAGACGCAACCGTGTCCACCTGCAAAGTGCCCCTGTGGACACCCTTTCGCATCCTCAGGAACAGGGTCGCGCACTCGTCCTCCGGCTCTAGACCAACCAGCAGCGCACCACCGGCGGTCTCAACATCGGTATAGGTGACCGCCATGCCGGTACCAGCCACGAACCTAGCCAAGAAAGAATCCTCCTCGGCTCCCCCGATGCTGCGTACCCGCTGGTCAATATCGTTTGTGCCCATGGTGACCCGCGCAAACTTGCTCCAGGCCCAGGCGTCCTCGAAAGGCAGCCGCCCACCGGGCAGTAAGCCAACCCCGTTATCGTTGGCGGCTCGCCGCAGCCCCTCAGCTGCGACAGCGATAGCCTCCGACCAGGAAACCGGTACCAGGTTACCGTCCCGACGCACCATCGGATCGGTGATGCGACGCCGCGAGGTAGTCCATGTGTATCCGTAACGATCCTTGTCAGAAATCCATTCCTCGTTCACATCCATATCGGTGGCGGCCATACGTCGAACCACCTCGCCGCGGCGAATATCGGTGCGAATCGCGGCACCCGAAGCGTCCTGCTCGGTTACTCCGGGAACCGAAGCCAAATCGAAGGGCCGACCCCGGAACCTGTAAGTCGCAGAGGTCAAGGCACCGACCGGACAGATCTGGATAGTGTTCCCGGCAAAATACGATGTGAACAGTCCTCCGGTGACTGTCTGCTCCTCCGCAGACACCGGCCCGGCAGCGCGGGAAGAAACCGGAGCCGGTTCCCCCTCGGCATTAGACAGCCGCGAGTTCAGTGCCACCTCGCCGTCATCCATCCGTTTGATACCGAGAACATCAGCGTCAAAGGTGCCGATTGAGCCACCCATGAAATAGTGGTCAGCATCCGGGGCGGAACCACCGCCGCGTCCCTGAAGTTGAATGAAATCATCGCCGGCGATCTGGTCGGCGAAACGAATACAGCGCTGACACAAGATACAGCGTTCCCGATCCAGCAGCAGCGTCTCCGACAGCGCCACCGGTTTCGGCCAGACACGTTTAGAGTCAGTGTGGCGGGTGGCGAGGCTGCCGTGACTCATCACCTGGTTCTGCAGCGGGCACTCACCGCCTTTATCGCAAATCGGGCAATCCAGGGGGTGATTCGCGAGCATAAATTCGAGCACACCCTGCTGCGCTTTCTCAGCAACCTCGCTGGTGCGCTGAGTTTTTACCTCCATTCCGGGCATCACCGTCATGGTGCAGGCGCTCTGCGGTTTAGGCATCGGGGCCACCACGCCGTCACGCCCCGGGATCGCAACTTCAACCAGGCACTGTCGACAGGCACCAGCCGGGTCGAGCAGCGGGTGGTCACAGAAACGCGGAATGTGGATGCCGAGCTGCTCGGCGGCACGAATGATAACGGTGCCGTTTGGAACCGACACTGCCTCGCCGTCGATCTTTATGGTGATTAAATCGTCGCTCATCGCACTCCCCCCTCGGTAAAGGCCTCCGAGGCTGCCCGCGGGAACAGCTCCTCAGCCGGAGTTCCAATACCCGCCTCAAACTCGCTACGGAACTTCTCGATACCGCTCTTTACCGGGGTGGCAGCCGCGTCCCCGAGAGCACAGAACGAACGCCCGGCGATGTTGTTGGCGATATCTTCAAGAAGCTCCACATCACCCTCGCGACCCTCGCCGCGTTCCAGGCGATGCAGAATCTGTTTCATCCAGAAAGTACCCTCACGGCAGGGCGTGCACTTACCGCAGGATTCATGCTGATAGAAATCCGTCCAGATACGCACCACGCGCACCACGGAAACGGTTTCGTCAAAGACCTCGACGGCGCGGGTCGCCAACATCGAACCGGCGGAAACAACCTCCTCGTAGGTCAGAGGAACATCCAGTTCATCGGCGGTGAACATCGGGGTCGAAGAACCGCCCGGAGACCAGAACTTGAGTTCGTGTCCTTCCCGAATGCCACCGCTCATCTCCAATAGTTCCCGGAAAGTAATTCCGAAAGGCGCCTCATACAGGCCGGGATGCTTCACGTGACCGGAAAGATTAAACATCCCGTATCCGGTGCTCCGCTCGGTACCCATCAGCTTGAACCACTCCGGCGAATGTGAAAACACCGTGGTTACCTGAGCCATAGTTTCAGCATTGTTGATGACGGTGGGGCGGGCATAGAGCCCCTCAACCGCCGGGAAGGGCGGCTTCAGACGCGGATGGCCACGCAGCCCCTCCAGCGACTCAAGCAGCGCAGTCTCCTCACCACAGATATAGGCGCCCGCGCCGGCGTGTGCAATAATCCGCAGATCGCCGAGCAAACCGGCATCCTCTGCTTCTTTAATAGCGGAGAGCAGTCGGTTATAGGCGTGGGTAACTTCGCCACGAATATAGATGAAAGCGTGCTTGCAGTTAATAGCGAGCGCCGTAATCGCGACCCCCTCAATCACCTGATGCGGATTAGCCAAAATCATCGGAATATCTTTACAGGTACCAGGTTCGGACTCATCACAGTTCACGGTCAGATAGTAGGCTCCACCGTCATCCGGAGGTAGGAACGACCATTTAAGACCGGTCGGGAACCCGGCTCCGCCACGACCGCGAACACCGGCTGCCTTTACCGCCTCAATGATTGCGGCCGGCTCCATCTGTCGGGCGCGCTCCAAACCGGAATAACCGCCATCGGCGCGATATGCCTGGAGCGTCCAGGATTTATCTTCACCATAGTGGGCGGTGACAATCGGGGTGAGCCCCACGGGGTTTTCAACAGTCATTGCCTACTCCCCTTTCTCTTCTGCAGGTGCCCAGGCATTATCGGGATCCGCCGGGGCCGTCATGCCGCGCTCCGCAGCAACCCGCAAGCCCTGAAGGCTCGGCTCCCCGGCGCTCACCCCCTCATTGGCGTGACCATCCGGGAAACCCGCCAAGATATGCGAAGTCTCACGGAAATTGGGTACCCGATCCGGGCCGCGGGTGGGTTGCACATCCCGACCGGAACGCAGGTCATCAACCAGTTTCACGGCGGTATCGGGAGTTTGGTTATCAAAGAACTGCCAGTTCACCATGATTACGGGAGCGTAATCACAGGCGGCGTTACACTCGATAGCTTCCAGGGTGATTTTCCCGTCCTCGCTTGTCTCATCATTGCCGATACCCAGGTGGTCGGTCAGCGTCTCCCAAATGGTTTCACCACCCAGCACCGCACACATCGCATTCGTGCACACACCAACCGTGTATTCGCCGTTGGGGTGGCGTTTGTATTGGGTATAGAACGTCGCCACCGCGGAAACCTCGGCGCGGGTAATCCCTAAAACGTCGGCACACAAACCTATGCCGTTAGGGGACACATACCCGTCCTCGGACTGCACCAGGTGCAGCATCGGCAACAGTGCGGAACGCTCATGCCCCTGAGGATAGCGTCCGATAATTTCGGCGGCCTCACCACGTAGGCGGGTTTCAACCTCATCTGCATAGAACTTCATCAGCGGTCAACACCTCCAAGCACCGGGTCAATCGAGGCTAAAGCCACAATCAAATCCGATATTGTGCCGCCCTCGGATTCGAGAGACAGCGATTGCAGATTCGAGAAAGACGGTTCCCGGAAATGCACCCGATAGGGGCGATTACCGCCGTCACTAACCAGGTGACATCCCATAATGCCTTTCGCGTGTTCGGTCAAAGCAGTGACCTGACACGGAGGTATACGGAAGCCCTCGGTAACCATCTTGAAATGCTGGATCAGCGACTCCATCGAGGTTCCCATAATCTCGCGGACGTGCTCCGGGGACTGCCCCTGACCATCCCCCATCACCGACAGTTGCGCCGGCCAGGCAATCTGGGGGTCATCCACCATCACCGGGGCACCCTCGGTAGCGTCGAGACGATCGAGACACTGATAGATAATCTTCAAGGATTCATAGCACTCGTTGAAACGCACTACCGTACGGGTATAGGCATCAGACTCAGCCGCGAGCGGAACATCGAAATCATAGGTTTCATACCCGAAGTAAGGCTGCATCTTGCGTAAATCCAGCGGATAGCCACCGGCACGCACACTCGGGCCGGTCATACCCATCGCCATCATTGCCGACATAGGCATATAGGCGACACCCTCAAAACGTTTCTTGAAAATCGGGTTCGCCAACACGATGTCTTGCAGCTCGTTGATGTCGCGGCGAGTACGGGGCAGCAGATCCCGAATATATTCGGTGGCACCGGAGGGAATATCCTGGACGACACCGCCGGGACGCAGATACGCATTGTTCATGCGCAGCCCGGTGATCAGCTCGAAGATTCGCAGCACTTCCTCACGGCCACGGAAAGCAATCGTCATCAGGGTCGTGCCACCCAGCTCGTTACCGGCAGAACCGATAGCCACCAGGTGCGAAGAAATCCGCGCCAACTCCAGCATCATCACGCGAATAACATTGGCGCGCTCCGGAACCTTGTCAGTAATCCCGAGAGCCTTGTCTACCGCCGCGACATAGCCGGCCTCGTTGAACAGCGAAGCAACATAGTCCATGCGGGAAGCATAGGTTACGCCCTGCGTGAAAGTCCGGTACTCCATGTTCTTCTCAATGCCGGTGTGCAGGTAGCCGGTTCCGACCCGCACCTCGCGGACATATTCACCGTCGAGCTCCACGATCAGGCGCAAAACCCCGTGTGTCGAGGGATGTACCGGACCGAGATTCACGACCACGCGTTCGTGAGCCAGTTTCTCTGCCTCGGAAACCATCTCCTCCCAGTCACCACCGTGGACGGTGTATTCGGGAATGTCACCCTCAGCTAACTCGTCGAGAGCCGGTCCAGCTGCCCGGAACACCGGGTTCTTCATGTCTTTGTGCATTAGTCGTATGACCTCCGAGTATCTACAGGCGGCACCGTGGCACCTTTATATTCGACCGGTATGCCACCAAGCGGATAGTCCTTGCGTTGCGGATGCCCCACCCAATCGTCAGGCATCGCGGTGCGTGACAGTGCCGGGTGACCATCAAAAACAATGCCCATCAAATCCCAGGTTTCGCGTTCATGCCAGTCATCACCGGGGTACACGCTCACCAGTGAGGGCACGTGCGGGTCAGAATCCGGGCAGGTAGTCTCGATACGCAACTGACGGTTATGGGTCACAGAGAACAGCATGAACACCGCATGCAATTCGCGTCCCGCATCGTGCGGATAATGCACACCGTTTACCCCCAGACACAGTTCGAAACGCAAATCCTGGTCATCACGCAGGAACTTAGCGGTTTCAAGCAGATGTTCACGAGTGATATAGATAGTCAACTCGTCATGGTCAACAACAACCTTTTCAATAACCTCGCCGACCTGCAGACCGTCACTTTTTATGTGAGTTTCAAGGATATCGACAACACCATCAAACCAGGAACCGTAGGGGCGTGGACTCTCGCCGGGCAGCTGCGGGTGGCGCACCAGACCGCCAAAACCGGAGGTGTCACCAGAGTCGTGAACCCCGAAAAGACCGTGACGCTCCCCGAAACCCTCCGGCTGCGGATGGGAACGAAGACTCGGGTCGGGCAGCGACTGGAGAGCCTGACCTGTCTGCTCAGCGGCATCCACCTCGGAGCCTTTACCATTGTTGTCGCTCATGCCAACAGCCCTTTCATTTCGGCGGTCGGTGTCGCTTTCAAGGCAGCTTCCTCGACCTTGCGGGCGATTTCACGGCGCCGTTCAGCACCCAGCGGAGTTTCGTTACGAATCTGTTTATGCAGCTCCAAAAGACTATAGAGCAGCGCCTCCGGGCGCGGCGGGCAACCGGGCAGGTAGATGTCTACCGGAACCACATGGTCACAGCCCTGCACGATCGCGTAGTTATTGAACACGCCACCGGTAGAGGCACAGGCCCCCATCGAAAGCACCCACTTGGGTTCCGGCATCGCGTCATAGATACGGCGCACAATCGGAGCCATCTTATTCGACATACGACCCGAAACAATCATCAAGTCGGCGTGACGCGGCGAAGCACGAAACACCTCCATGCCGAAACGAGACATATCGAAACGTGAAGTTCCGGTGGCCATCATCTCGATGGAGCAGCACGCCAAGCCCATTGTCACCGGCCACACCGATGCCTTACGAGCCAAACCAAGCATCTTCTCGATGCTGGTCAAAGCTACCCCAGCGGGCAGGTCATTATCCATAGACACAGGTTTTACCTCCTTGGAAAAAATCGCGGCCGAAATCAGTATTCGAGTCCGCCACGCCGCCACAGGTACACGAACGGGATAGTCAGTAACACCACGAAAAGCAAAATATCGATCAGTGCGATTACGCCCAGTTCCGGACCGAAAGCGGAAATGGAGACCGCCCACGGGTAAAGGAACACAACCTCGATGTCGAAAATAATGAAAATCATCGCCACCAGGTAATACTTGATTGGGAAGCGACCGTCAGCGGCGGTTGTGCGAGTAGGCTCCGAACCGCACTCGTAGCTTTCGACCTTAGTGCGGTTCCAACGGTTCGGACTGAACAGGGCGGACATTGCGAGACCGCCAACGGCCAGCGCCAGAGCCACCGCCGTCATTATCAATATGGCTACTGCTGGGTTCATGAGACGCTCCTCTGCCCCCTATATCTCCGGCTGCGACGCCGGTTACGGTTACCAAATCTGCGAGCACACGCGGGCAGACCCATACAAGTCACCATTATAACGGTTGTGCCCGCCCACTGGTGCACGCTTCCGTGACCTGGAAATCACTCAACCACGCGGTGCGAGACGACACATCAGCTGGATAATCCGGTCATAGACGTCCCCACCCTCACGGGCGAAACCATCCGAAAGCAGCTTGTGAACCCAAATCATCAGATGCGGCTTGTCCAAACCGTATTTCGTACAGAAATGCATGATCCGTGGATTCTCAATCAGTTTCACGAATATCCGACCCAGATTGTAGTAGCTGCCGTACTCATCCAAAACTCGCTGGGTGTAAAGGTTCATCGCGGCGTGGGCAGCACGTGAATCTCGCCGTCCAAGAGCCTGAATAATCTGTTCAGCTGCGATCCGTCCGGACGTAAGAGCCGAAGAAATCCCCTCGCCGTTGAAAGGCGAAACCAGACCGGCGGCATCACCCACTAAAACCAAACCGCGCCTGTAGATTGGTTTGCGGTTGATCGCCATCGGCAACGCCGCAGAACGCATCTGACCGACCTGAGTTTCGGAACTGATTCCCCACTCCTCGGGAAGATTATCGACCCAGGTTTTGAACACCTGGCGATAGTTGATTTTAGTGGCCTGAGCAGTCGAAGAAACCGACCCTAAACCCACATTCACCAAACCGTTACCGAGCGGAAAAACCCAACCGTAACCGGGGAGCAGCTCCGAGGCGTTCCGCTTGCCACTCCACAGCTCCAGGTGCGACTCCATCCAGTCCTCATCGCCCCGAGGGGAACGGAAATAGGCGCGGGCAGCCACCGCAATCGGACGATCGGGACGTTTCTCGATACCGTAGCCGGTCGCGACCCGCGCCGCGACACCGCCACAATCCACCACATATTCGGCATGAACCTGGTAGCGTCCAGCAATCCGACCGTCCCGACGAGCCTGCACCTCGACACCGGTCACCCGACCATCATCGTCAGTGAGCACCCCCAACACGTTCGCGCCGGTACGCAGCCTGGCTCCGGCGGACACCGCCTGGAGAATGAGCCTGAGATCCAGCTCCGTGCGCTGTCGCGCCATACCGTATTCCGGCAGGTCAACACTGTTCGTCCAGGGCAGAAATATTTCGTGACCGCCACCGATAACCGTCAAACCACGATTGAACATCCAGCCGTCTTCAAGTCGCGGATTAATTCCCATAGCCAAAATTTCGCGTACCGCGGCCGGCGTCAAACCATCACCGCAAACCTTTTCGCGCGGATACTCGGCCTTTTCTAAAACCAGTACATCAACACCCGCATTAGCCAAGTGACAGGCCACCGAAGCGCCACCGGGACCACCCCCCACGACAGCTACAGTGACCTTCGTTTCGACGTGATCTTCGAGACCTTTAAGGCTATCAACCTGAGGGAAACTCATGAGCGCTCCGGTTTGAAACCCAGGTGCATCGCCACCACACCCAAAGTCAGGTTACGGTAACGAACATTCACAAAGCCGGCTTCAGAAATCATGCGACCCAACTCGTTTTGATTCGGCCAATCCACAATCGAGTCAGTCAAATACTCGTAGGCGGGTTTATCCGAGGAAGTCACAGTCGCCAATATCGGCAACACCGAACGCAAAAACCACAGGTAGACACCACGCACCAGACGATTCGGCGGCGTAGAAAACTCGACAACCAAGACCCGACCACCCGGTTTCGTCACCCGATACATCTCCGCGAGCGCCCGGCGCGGATCCGAAATGTTACGCAGACCAAAAGAAATCGTGGTGGCACTAAAGGAAGCGTCATCGAAAGGCAGATTCATGGCATCCGCATAAACGAATTCCAGCTCCGGGTGGCGTTCCCTGCCCTTTGCCAGCATTCCGGGTGAAAAATCTGCGGCGGTCACGTGGGCACCGCGCTCTATATAGTGAATCGCGGAGGAACCCGTACCTCCGGCAATATCTAAAACACTGTCATCCGGGCCGGCGTTGAGAGCAGTGGCGGCGGCTCGACGCCAACCACGCTGCTGGAAAGCGGTTAGCACATCGTTGGTCACGTCATAGCGCTCCGCTACCAAATCAAACATTTGAGAGACTATGCGAGGGTCTTTGTGCAGGTCGGCGGCCTTTACGAACTCGGGTTCCGTAGCGGGAACATTCACCGGTTATCCCTCCATAACTGTCTGTGGCTACTGCCGGGGCAATGTGTCCTATACAGCCTATAAAAGTGCCCTCGATATTGTCTCATTTATATCGTCAGCGCCACAACCGGCGACGCAGATAACGCAACATTCGTGTCACCACCCACACGTATCCAGCAATCTCTGCAGATAGATGCGCATTTTGTCGCAGTGAACGACGACGCAAACGCCGAAAGTCATGCACCGGCCACCCCTTTGAAATCGAGAGCAAACGCAGCCTCACGTCCGGGTTGATTACGTGCGGATTACCGACCATCTCCAATAGCGGCTGATCGGAAATCGAATCCGAATACGCCCAGGACTCCGCCAGGTCGATACCCTCACGTTCAGCCAGCTCCCGAACCGCATCGGCCTTTCCCTGTCCGTGCACTATGCCGCCAACCAGGCGCGGCTCGAAACGCCCATCGACCAGGGCAACGCGCGTAGCGATCGCCCCGGTCGCGCCAAGCCGTTCAGCCAGCACCTGAGCGATTTGAATCGGGGTGGCGGAAACCAGCCACACCTGATGCCCGTACTCCAGATGGCGATCCAAGATCTGTTTCGTACCGGGGAAAATACGGTGGTCAACCAGCATATTGCTGACATCCCTGCCGATGGTAAGCATCTCGGCGAGCGAATGACCCTCCAGTCGCGACAGTGCCCTCTCCACGATCTGGTTGATATGTTCCGGTCGCTCCCCCGCCACCATATAGAATGCCGCTTTCCGAGCCGCGAAAAACATATCGCTGATACCGAAGAAACCGTGCCTGTAGAGCTCTCGAACCACCTGATAGAACGATGCGCCGCGCACCAGCGTCTCATCTATATCAAAGAAAGCGGCCTGGGAATGCGGGTCAGCCGGTACTTGACGGATCGGGCTGGAGCTCGGCTCAATGTCGGCCAGTGCCGCCGCTACCGCTGCACGCTTTCTTTCTTGACTCACACCCCAAGCCTATCGGCTGGGAGCGACAGAACCGATATTTTATAGGTATGAACAACAACGCTACAGGCTTTGAACGTGAACCGATAACAACCATTCACCTGATGCGCCACGGCGAAGTGGACAATCCCGACGGGATTCTCTACGGCAGGCTGCCAGGATACCGGCTAAGCGAACTGGGGGAACAGATGGCTGAGCAGGTGGCACGCTATTTCGAGGAGCGGACTGCCGAGGCCGGGCCGATTACTGCGGTGATTACTTCACCGCTGCTGCGGGCACAGCAGTCAGGGGCACCGACTGCCGCCGCTTTCGGCTTGGAAGCGACAACCGATGAGCGGCTGATTGAATCCGGGAACTCTTTTGAGGGGATGCCGGTGAACCGCAACCCGCTGGCATTAGCAAAACCGAAATACTGGTGGCGATACCGTAACCCGCTGCGACCCAGCTGGGGAGAATCCTATAGTGACCAGGCGTTACGGATGGTCGCTGCGGTCAGGGATATTCTGCACGCAAATCCGGGTGGAGAAGTGCTGGTAGTGTCACACCAGCTGCCCATATGGTTGCTGCGGCGATGGTTGGAGCGGCGAGTACTGTGGCATGACCCGAGGCGACGCGAATGCTCGCTCGCCTCGCTCACCACGCTGCGTTTTGAGGGCGAGACCCTGATTTCCTTGAGTTATCGCGAGCCCGCCGGGGGACTGCTGGGGGAGGCACGGGATATGGTTCCGGGAACATCGGGAGCAGAAATCAACTGAGCGACTCAGCTGCGGCTAATACAACCGCAGGTGCGGGTCACTGCTCCGGCGGACGATCCCCGCGATCCCGGCTATCGCCGTTTTTTTCATCTGGGCTGTTTGGGCTGGCTGGGTCAGGTGAACCATCTGGGGCGATGCCACTGCCGGTGATCTCTGGACTGTCCGGGCTGGTTGGGGCGGTATCGGTGTCACTGCCGGTGCCGCTGTCATTCGGTTCTCGTTCTTTTTTTTCGCGCTGCAACTGTGCCTGGAGACGAAAAAGAAACTCCGGATCGTCATCTGGTGCCACATCATGACCGGCGGCAGGATCACCCCCTTTACCACCTTTGAAAAGCGGATACGGGTTGTCTGCTGACCACAGACCGGAACGGAACGCGGCACCGCTGTCCTCTGCGCGCATCACTCGCGAAACAATAATCCAGGCGATCGCACCTATCGGCGAAAGCAGCACCACGCCCACTATCGCCAGAGCTTTCGGTATGCGAGCGGGCATCTCGTCAGCCGGGGTTCGGGCAATATCGGCAATCGCGTAGATGTCGAGCGCGATCGCAAGCACAATTAAGAGAACTCGAGGCATAGTTTAATCCTATTCGGAAGCGTTACGGTCGGCACGGCTAACGTTCATGAGTTCATAGAACTCAGCAACCTGACGATACGCATCGGCGAGTTGCTGGGTGTAGGGGTCGGGCGGTGCCTCATACCCGGTTCCAAACTTATTATTCCAACGCCCCAGAACGTAATCGTAAAACTCGGTTTCGAGCACGGTTGTGGCAGCCAGGTTCGGGATGGCGCGGGAGGCTTTCTCGGCGGCTTCAGCGGCGAAAATCTCGACTGCGACACGGGCACTGTCGAGGGCATCATCCCAGCTCTCAACCTCGGCAACCTCCGAGTTGGCGAGCATATCGACGTGCGTGGCACAGTCGGGTATTCGCCGAGCGAGAGCGTCCTCAAACTCGTCGATAGTGCGCAGCCTCCGAGCATTCCAGGCAGCAGAGAGAGCCTCATCGGGGTCCGTTGCGAGCGGTTCAGCCGCGGTCAGGGAGGGGATTTGCCGGGCATCACGTTCGAGAACCTCGGTTTGTGCTCGATGCAGCCCGACCTGCCAAGCATCCGCTTCAGCAACAGCGTATTCGCAGTTCAGTTTGGTTTCAGCTGCGAGGAGATGCGGGGTTAGGTGGCTTTGGATCTCGCCGGGGTCGGGCGGCTCATTGACGAGGCAAAGGAGCGGCAGAGCCGGAATACCAGGCTCGGGTTTCGGTTCGGGGGCGAGCGCGGATTCCAGCTCAGGTTCAGATTCGGGTTGGGGTTCCGGTTCTGGTTCTAGGGCGAGCACTGGTTCCGGTTCAGGAGCGGGTTCTTCATCAAGCTCAGGCTCGGGTTCTGATTCAGGTTCGGGGGCGAGCGCCGGTTCCGGTTCGGGAGCGAGTTCTTCATCAAGCTCAGGCTCGGGTTCTGATTCAGGTTCGGACTCAGGCTCAGATTCCGGTTCCGATTCGGCAGCGAGCACGGATTCCAGCTCAGGTTCAGATTCGGGTTGGGGTTCCAGTTCGGGAGCGGGTTCTTCATCAAGCTCAGGCTCGGGTTCTGATTCAGGTTCGGGCTCAGGTTCAGGTTCAGGTTCCGGTTCGGGGGCGAGCGCGGATTCCAGCTCAGGTTCAGATTCGGGTTGGGGTTCCGGTTCTGGTTCTAGAGCGAGCACCGGTTCCGGTTCGGGGGCGAGCGCCGGTTCGGGTTGGGGTTCGGGTTCGGCAGCGAGCGCGGATTCCAGCTCAGGTTCAGAGACGCGAACCGGGAGGAACTTGGGGCGAATAAAGCGCTCACGCTCATGCTCGGGTTCTGGTTCCGGAACAGGGTCAGGTTCAGGTTCCGGCATTTCAAACTCATGAACATGGGCAGTCGACTCCGCCGGTTCGACACTTGGGCTTTCCTCATCGGAACCGGATTCGGCACGCCGTATCGCTCGCCGTTCGCTGATTCCCACCGCCGCAACAAAAACGACCAGGATCACCGAGATTAGCAAGAAAAACAGTATCCACCAGGGGAAATGTGGCAGCTGTGAGGCTTTCCCAAATTTCGCTACCCCGTCGGGAACGGGCGTTAAACGCTGTCCCGTTACCGCCACGCGTGCATCATCCTCGCCGGGAGCTAGCGCCGAAGCCAACGTCAACTGGTCAAGGTTGGGATTCGCGGTCAGTACCGCGTTTTCATCGGCGGTCAGGGAGCGAACTTCGCTGACCTGATACGCTAAAACCTGGTTAAACACCTCGATAATAATCGTGTCGCCGCTGCGCAATTCGCTGAGCCGATCAAACATTTGGGCGCCGTAATAGCCGCGGTAGCCAACAATAACGGCGTGGGTGCCTTTACCGCCAATAGGCAGCGAAGACCCCTCGAGATGCCCGGCACCGGTCGCTAACACCGAATCGGTTACATGGTGGTATACAGGCAGGTCAACACCTATTTTATCGATACGTACACGCCCCATCAAACCATTGTTGTCGAGACTTAATACGTCTTCGTAATCCCAGGTGCCCCCCTCGTAATCGACAGATTCGGAGCCGCCAAGACCTACCGGGAGACGCTGATTTGCGGTGAGACTGGTGCCGGCTATCGCGTTCTCGCCGTTGTTCGAGTTGCCGTCGTTGGCGGCCGCAACCATCGCTTCGTGGTAGGCCTTCGCGGCTCCCAACTGGGTTTTAGGTGCAGGGTCGATCTTCGCGAGCCGCTGTGGAATATGGTTTATTACCCGGCTCATATCACGTTGATGAACCCAGCGAGAAGCCGAGGGCTGCGTTATTAATGCCGCACCGAGCAGCACTAATACCGCCGCTATGAACGCTGCTGTGATTTTACGCATCCTTGTACCATCCCCGCCGGCAGGTCTATTCAGAGGACAAAAATACCCCTAGCTGGAATAATAACTGATGCGCGGGCACATTTCGGGAACGTCAAACCGGCGCGCCCGAAGGGACTCGAACCCCCAACCTTCTGGTTCGCCGTATTTTTGCTTCTGTCTCGTATGACGTTCACGGTTGCGAAGTCTAACAGCCGATTTTAGGCTGAAATATGCCGAAAATGGAACGTTTACCGGTGCCGCCGAGATGGTCTGCACCGTTGAAAAGATTCGAGGCGCATCTGCGCATGGCAGGGCGGGCTGATACGACTATTAAAACGCGTATAGACAGGTTACGAAATTTTGCGCGCTATGTTGGTGGCTCGCCTATGACTACCCGCACGGGCACGGTTGAGCGGTATGCGGCTGAGCATGAGTGGCGACCTGAAACTCGCCGCTCGATTTATAGCACTTTGAAAGGTTTTTACGGGTGGCTGGTTGAGGTCGGGTATAGGTCTGATAATCCGGCTTCTGTTCTTCCGGTTGTTAAAGCGGCACCGCCGGCACCTAAACCGGCTCCGACAGCAACAATTAAGGTTGCTATGGGTTGTGCTGATGAGCGAACGAAGTTGATTATAATGCTCGCTGCTTTTGCCGGTTTGAGACGTGGCGAAATCGCGCAAGTGTCTGAAACAGATTTAGTTGAGGATCTCACTGGCTATAGTCTTATTGTTCACGGAAAAGGCAATAAACAACGGGTAGTGCCAGTCAGTGACAGTTTAGCGGCGGCGATTCGTGTGGCCGGAAAAGGGTCGTGGTGTTTCCCCGGCAGGAATGACGGTCATCTTTCAGCGAAATATGTGGGAAAACTGGCGAAGAGGGCATTACCGGATGGTATTCATCTGCACATGTTGAGACATAGGTTCGCCTCGGCCGCGTATGCTGGCACCTCTGATCTGCTCAGTGTCCAACAGCTTCTAGGTCATTCTTCCCCTGCTACTACACAGCTTTATATTGCGATTCCTAACGTGCGGCTTCGTAGGGTTGCTGAGGCTGCCGCAGCCTAACAGTTGATGTTATCCGGGTTTAAATATTTGTCCGGGTCTATTGGGATATCACCATTACATGAAACATCCCATTGACCTATGAGTGTGTATAGGTCGCGGCGCTGCTGCATCATTAATGTTTCGATAGCTTTTAGTTTTGCGGTGAGGTCTGATATTTTTTGCGTATTCTCGGCGCGTTCGACTTCTAGCGCGGCTACTCTTTGAGCCATCTGCATATATAGTTCTTGTATGTGTCCGGCAATGTCGATAGCTGTTGCCGTGCGTGCTTGTTTGTCTTTACGGCGCGGTAGTAGCGCCTGCACCACGTAGAGAATAACTGAACCGATACCTAGGGAAGTAACGATCAATATAGCGTTGTCAATGTTCACGGCGCTATGTCTGGTTGCTGCGGCTGTATAGTGTTTTCGTCTCTGGCTGTTGGGACGTTTACGAACGCTATAGAGTTACCGACGATAGCGGAGGCAAGACCGAGCCATGCTGGCGCCGTGTTGTCGGTGAGCACCCCGTATATTGTGAGCAGTACAATCACGGCTGAGATTATTCCGTAAATCCATTTACGAGTTGCCGGTGTTAACCATGGGATAGCGTCGGTTACTGTATAGGTTTTGGCGTGCATACCTGTCATTCTGTTTTCTCCTTTTAATACATACGGTTTACGAGTGTCTGGATTTCGGCGTATAGGCTGCCGAGCAGTCTGGCTCGTCCAGGGTTGTTTCCAAAGTCTCCGCGCCTTGTCCTGCGCGCAAGGTTTGTTAAATCTACTCTCGCACCGAAACGCCTATTAACAACTGCTTGTACTGGTTCTGCCAGATATCCGAGGGCCCGGGAACGCTGCGGATCGTTGCCCCAGATGCCACGTATCACTTCATCGGCGAGTTGGTCAACGGTTTTTCCGTGGGTGGTGCGGCGGGCTGTAGTGACGGCTTGTTTCACGGTTGCTGTGGTTTTCCGTAACGCTGTTTTTACACCGTTAGGGTTAGCGTATTTATGCCAAGTCGTTTTATCGCCGTACCACACGTCAAGATCGAGCGGACCACTATAGCCTGGTACACGACCGTTTGAACTGTACTGCCACATTACGATGTTCAACCCGGAGCCTGGCTGGTAGGCTGCCGGAATAGAGGGGAAACGCAGTGTTTCGGGCTGTGCTGACGGATATCCTGCTACCCATACGCCGTAGTCTTTCGCGATTGGTGACCAGTTATAGCTGCGGAACACGGATGCGGACGAATACACTATAGGTTTCACGCCTGTGCGGGCTGTTACCCGGTCGCACCAGGCTTTCACCCAGGCGATATTATCGAGATTACCGGCTTCCCAGTCCAGCACCAGGATAGCTTTCTTGAGGTAGCTCTTCACGGCGTTTATGAAATAGTCTGCCTCGCTTATTGCGTTACCGTTGCGCGCGAAGTGATACAGACCGAGTAATTTGTTTCCTGCGAGCGTGGAGTCTGCCTGTTTCCGGAAATTGTTAGAGACATAGCCGGTTCCTTCTGTGGCTTTCACGATAGCGAAATCAATAGGCATAGTGCCGGGATTGATCCCGGGCTGCCAGCTTGAGATATCTATACCTTTGAGCATTAGTGGTCTCTCCTATCCTTTGAAAAGCTGCCAGCCGATTAGATATAAAGCGGTTTTGGATGCATTTGCGGCTTGTATTAACCTGAATGTAACAGTGCTTGTTTCGCCAGATATTTTTGGCAAAGTGCAACTGTTAATTATCGAGAACCCGCTGGATTTTATAACGAATGCTTTAATCGCATATCCGGCAGGTACGGCGAACGGGAGAGTAAATTCTCCGGTGAACGCGTACACGGAACCGGCAGCCGTTGGGTTATTAAGAGTAAAAGATGAGACTGAACCACTTGCCGGGTATTCTTTGCCGTTAACAAAAATGGATTGTCCCGCCATTACCCGGTCGATTGTGTTGAATGCGTCCCTGATTTGGCTAGGAAGGTCTCTAACATAGTCCATTGCTACGGGATACGCTAGTTTAGCGTGGGTGGTTGTTGCCATTATTGTTCCTTTCAAATGGTTACTGTTTTTGCGCCGTTAAAATCTGACCAGCGAGCCGCCTGGGCACCCACATATGTGAATGCTTCCAGGTTCGTGATTTCTCCCCACATGGCTGATATGCCGTTTGGGTTCGGGCGAGACACTACAAGGTCGAATTGCCAACCGTTTTTACTGTGGGTTCCAGTTCCGGATTCGATACGGAATAGTTGGGTAGATTCTCCCGGTACCCATTCTGGTAACCCGGTTATTTGTATGAGCGCGTTCGCTCGACCCCGAATATCGAATATAAATGGTAGTTCGCTGTCTGGCGGGTAGGAGACTTTTACGCCGCGCATTGTCCACGTGTCTTGTGTTGCGCTTCGCAACCATGTTTCGCCGCAGATTTTGGCGCTTTCAGCGTTTCCGCACCAGGTGTCGATATTGATTGTTGCGCCGCCGGGTTTACCAACGGTTATTGTATGTTCTGTTGAAGCAATTTTGTTTTCGCTGTCGATACTGGTTTCACGCCATGTGACAATAGCTTGTGTAGCTTGTGATTCAAACTGTGTTTGTATTTGTATGCCGTCTGCCAGGATGTGTGATGCTGGTATTTCTGTGATATTGAACTGAAAATTGCGGTCTATGACAAGATTGCCGTCTGTTACTGTGATTGTTGCGCTCGGTGTTTGATAGTCCGATGACATGATTAATAGCTGTGGTTCGGCGAGATATGTGGCGAAAGGCCATAGGGTGGCACCAATTGTTTTCGCTAGGTTTTGCAGGATTTCAAGCATTGACATTCCCGAAGTGTCGGTGTGTGCTATATAGGTGTTTATTAGGTCACCGAGCCAGAAAACGGGAACCTCGACAGACGCATATAAATGTTGCCCATCCAGCATTAGGTCTGCTAGCGATTCGTTAATCTGGTATATCAGATGGCTGAGTGGGCAACCGCCTATTACACCATAGTTTGGGTAATAGTTTGCGATTACTGCTAGTAGGTCTACTGTTTCATAATCGCCGGTAATGACATGCGAGTCAGTGGTGGAGGTTGATATTGCCGCGTATCTGCCTTGATAAAGCAGCAGTTCCCGGTTACGCGGATAATCAAAGGATACGGTAGTTTCATCTGCGTTTATCGAGTTAACCATACCCCACCTTAGGGCGCTATCGTCCCACGAGGTTTCTAGGTTTTCAAATGAGTTCCAGGTTTCTTGCGGAACTTTAATATTAACTACGGGCTGGGAATTATGTCTCACTTGGCTTGTGTACTGGTATGTTCCTGCCCCTGTTTCTGGTATTTGTTCTGTGTCTGGGTATAGCGGGAGTTTGCCGGATCCGTCGCCGAAACTGGATAAGTAGCCGAGGGTGAGTGTCGGGTGTGGCGCGGATGGTGCGAGAGTGCGGTAACTTATTTGGGCTGTTATGGTTATTTTGCCGTCGGTAGCGAGCTGGAACGGCTCGTATCGTATGAGTCCGCTTACCGCATAGTCAGGTACTACATATATTTCTGGTTCGTTGTATTTGCTTGGTATACGCCATTCTTGCCCGTCGAGTTGATCAGGCGACATGAATATGTTGGTTAGCATGTAATCTTGTGCAAGATTGACGGTGCGGGTGTAGTTGTTGGTGTTGTTGTCGCTGTTTGTGAGCTGTATGGGTTCTTGATTTTGCAGTATTTCGACGGCTTTGGGTTGGTCGTTTATAGCTTCTGTAAATTTAAGGGTGGCTGGTTGAGGGTTGTCGATAAAACTGGTTCTACCCCACGTGTAGGTTAGGTCTGCGGTCACGGCGTGACCTGTTTCAACGTATTCTGTCGCTGAGTCGTTTAATCGTGCTTTGTCGGTGCCATACAGGTTAGAAAGTTCGAGTTGATAGGTCATATTGTTAGTTGACCTCTCGAATAGTGGAGGCGTTGCAGCATTTCTTCAACCTTGCGGGCGACACCTAACTCATCGAGCGCCCCGTTAACAGTCAAATGTATTGTTACCGGTGCGGGTGTCATGGAGGCTTGTTTAGTAACTTCGGGTCTGCCGTTTAGGCGCAATTGTGGAACGGGAACCTGAGACGGTATGTTTACCAGGCTCACGGCGGCATCTTCAACACGACCTGCCATTTTGTCTAATCCCTGAATAAAACCGGCACCGACCATTGAGCCGATATCTGCGAACACTCTTGAGGGAGAATGTATGCCGAGGAGTCCTTTAACACCCGATACAACAGATCTGCCCACATTTTTAGCGACGTTCACGGCCGCGCTCATCATGTTTTTTATCCCGTTAATTAGTCCCTGGATGAGTTGGCGGCCTGCCCCGGCCAGGAGCCCCCCAAGGTTACCGAGACCTGATTTGATACGGCCGGGTAGTTGTCGGATGAAAGCGACAGCGGTTGATATGCCGCGCGAGATCGCTCCGGTTATGCCGTTCCACGCGGTCGATACGAAACTTTTTATGTTGTTCCATGCGTTTGTCCACAGGTTACGTACCGTGTTGAGCCCTGCCGATAAGGCTTGTTTTATTATTCCCCACACCCCAGTGATTATTGCTTTTATTGCCGTCCATACGCCGGCGAAAATGTTTTTTATACCTTCCCAGGCTTTAGACCAGTCACCAGAGAGCACACCAGAAATAACCTGGAAAATACCTTTTATAACAGTGAAAGCCCCCGATAGGACACCCATCATCACGGTTATTATGTTTAATACGTATTGTTGAGCAAATTGGATCGCCGGAAGTAAAAGTGTTTTTATTTGGTTAAACACGTCCACGATAACGGGCCAGGCAGTGATAACAGTGTCTCGCATTTTCCCGAAAATGTCGATTAGCGGCTGGAACATAGAAAAATCTATTGTTGCGCCGCCGGTAAAACCAGCAAAAAAGTCTTTTATTCCTTGCGTGATTTCACTGAAATCTATGCCCTGTGTCCATTCGGCGATTACGCCTAGAGCATCACCTACAGCGCCAAACGCGGCTGAACCTAAAGGCTCTAACGCTAGCATCGCGTTGTTTTTCAGGATCTGCCATTTCTCGGCAGCATCGGCAGTGTCTTTACCAACATCCAGGATTGTGTCGCCGGATCCGACAGCAGCTTTCGATAGCTCGTCTAGGTTCATCACGCCGGATTGGATGGCTTGAACAAATTTTGTAGCGCCTCTGGTGCCGAAGAGTTTACCGGCGAGGTTGATGGCACCAGCCTGATTACCAGACTGTATTAGGTTTCCTATTTCGCCGGTTACCCGCCTGAATGCGTCCTGTGGCGCTTCGCCGTCTTTCGCTAGCGTTACCAGTGCTTTAGACATTGTTGCGGCTGTGGCGGATGCGTCCAGACCTGCTTTATCCATCATCCCGATCATCGCGGCGGACTGTTCGAAACTGAACCCTAGTTGCGTGAACGCCGGCGAGTTCTTCTGTACCGATACAGCCAGGTCGTTTAACCCTATACCGGTGCCCTGGGAAACACGAAATAGGGTATCCATCGCTTTCGACGTGTCAGCACCAGTTATATTGAAAGCATTGAACGCACCAGTAACGCTATTAATGTCTACATCTTCTCCTAAGAGTCGCCCGGCTTCGAGTATCTGACTAGAAACGGTTTCTAGGTTTTTACCAGTCAGCCCCATACGGGTGTTTACATCGGCTATAGCTTTACCGGCGGTAGCGAAATCGGTTGGAATACTTGTGGCTATCTTTTTCGCGCTATCAGTCAAACCGTCGAGGGCAGCACCTGTCGCCCCGGTGCCTGTCCTGATCGTGTCTTCCATATCATCGAACTGTGCGCCGATATCGTATAGGCCTTTACCGATAGCGACAGCGCCCGCCGCGATAGCTGCGGGTGCCGCGATCATCGCGGATTCGACGATGGGCCCGAATTTGCCGAATTTGGTGGAAAAATCATGGACTTTGCCGCGCAACCCGGTTAACGCTTTCTGTGCGCTGGTCGAGTCACCAACAATTTTTATTGCCATGATCGCGGGAGATCCCATGATTTCACCTCCTAACTGTTTTCTTCATCTATCTCGTTTATTATCTGTACCGCTGCCGTGATCACGTCCGGGAAATCGATCCATCCGGCCGGTGCCGTCCCGGTGCGCACGCATAGGGCGGCTAACAGCCCGGTGGCGCTATTCTCGAAACGTGTCAGGTTCAGGCTCGGCGGCGGTGTCTTCGTCTACGTCGAGCGCGGTCACTTCGAGCGTCCAATCCTCGAACGATAAATCTGTGTCTCCTGCGGTTTTAGCTGCACTATAGGCGGCGAACGCCCCTGTGTGTGCCTGATAGTCGGCGGGCTTCATGTGGCGGCGCGCAAAATAGGATTCGGCGCGCAGCGTGTGGGCGAGCCGCAAATCATAGGTTTTAACTGTTCCATCTGCATAGGTGATATGTACGTTGCTCATTTTTCTACTCCTTCGAGGGCTTTCTCGATATAGTCTGCGTAAAACTTTTGTATTTGCTCTTCCGATGCGTGGGCGGTATCCCAAACGAACGGGTTAGCGTCTACAGGTGCAGCAAACGGCATTGAACGGCCTTTAGCGTCGCTCCCTTTAGCCTGCATATTTGGATACATGCGCCTGCCCCAATGAACAGTGTTCGCGTATGGGACGCGTTTTGAACCCATCCGTACTGTTGCGGCGGTTTTAGTGCCGGATGCGCGGATACTATTCTTTAGGGCACCTGTTTTAACTGGCGCTTTCGTGCGGGCTTTTGCCGCTACGGCTTCAGCAATTTCTAGGTGTACCGCTTTCAGGTTGGCGAGATCGTCACCGGCGGCTTTAAGTCGGCGGCGCAACTCTTGTGCGCCGGCGACTCTCACCATGGATTTTTTGCGGCTCATAAGCTTAAAGATGAGTCAGGCTCAACCGATGATTCCGTTGGCGTATAGTCTTCGCTTAGTTCTGGTTTTCCAACTATAGGGAATTCAAAATCAGTGGTGTTGGCTGTTTTCACGTCACCACCGATTTCTACAGGTTTGATCACGCATTCGCCTTTAATCTGCATTTTGCCTGTGATGTTAGGGACGAACAGGAACCCTACGGTTTCGCCCATGTGATCCCAACAGTATTTGACTAGCGAATCGGTGCCGTAATCCTGGCGCATAGTACCGGAAATCGTGGCGGTCAATTTGCCCTCTGGTATGTCTTCTGAACCGTCCAGGAATGCGGTAGCATCCTCGGTCTCATATTCGGGAGTGAATTTCGTTACGGTAGTGTCACCGCTAAACGATTTCATTTCTCCTTTAGCGGGTGTTAGTTCGAGCCGTCCAGGCCCGAGTGTACTAATTTTTTTGACGGCCATTACTGTTCCTTTCTCTAAATTTCGTAATCGGCTTTATAGGTCAATGAGTAGCTGAAATAGTTTTTACGCTCACCGAATGTTGTGGACTGTGGGTGAGCGTCTGGATATCCGAGGGGTAGCAACGCGATTAGTGCGTTACCAAAAAAATCTCTTCCTGTTACAACATCTCCGGGTACGGCGAGTAGCACAGTAAAAGTAAATTCGATACTTCCGGTTCTCAGTCCGTTAGGCGCTATAGTCGGATCTGATAGCAAGCAAACGTTTGAACCGGATTCGAGAGTTGCGACAGCAGCCAGCGGGTCGATATACACCTCGGCGATACCGTCTAGCAGGTTTCCAAGCGTGGCTTGTTCTTTTTCCAGGATTTCGGTAATCATGCTATCGGAATCCCCAGGAATGGCTGCAAGATTGGCATTACCAGGGTGCGCGGGTCGCGGGCAGCGCGGGCAGCGTATCCGCCGCCGGTGCCGCCGTAGTCGGTTATATCGGCGTATTGACCACGTTTCGCATATAGGTTGTCAGCCCAAGCTACTACAGCATCCGTTAACACTGCTTCTGGTATTTCACGGACGCCGCATATCTGTTCAACAGAGGCGGCCGCCGTGGCAGTGATGCGCTCAATAAACGTGTTATCAGTAACCGGCGCATGAGTATATGCGCGAACCGCGTCTATAAGTGCGTTCATCTGTTCTGGTCTCACTGCCACGGCACCTACCTTTACCCATCCATTCAGCTTGACTAGCCTGCTTCTCCGAGCTTTACCGGCTTAATTTCGCCCGGCAGTGGCGCATAGTGAGACGCGTAACCGTAGACGGCGAGGGTTTTAGCGAGCGTAGAAATGTCCTCGTCTTGTAGGCGCAGCGGCGCTCCTGCCTGCTCGGCGATCACGATTGCCTCTTTGGCGTAGGCGGCCATGTGGTCACCTTCCCAACCTGGGACGCGTTGAATGTTGAATGCGCCGATCGTTGCGGCACCGGCGACCTGTAGCTGGACGGTACCGAGCTTATCGTCTGGCGCGCCTACGAGCTGTAGGGCTTTCGCGTTCTTATCCAAGTCCTTGATCGCTTTGAATACCGATGGTGAGACGAGTATCCCATCGAATACTTCTGGCACCTGATCGTAGGAATCATCTATTTCTAGAAGCAGGTCTGTTAAAGATTCGACGGTGAGAGCAGTGAGCCCGCCTGCGAGTTCGATGCTTGCGGTTTTCTCGTTGTCTGTTACGGTCTGTTGGAATAGTTCACGGGTTGCCGTCTCGATACCGACAGCATACTCATAGGCCATTCGCGTGAAAATGTCATCCAGGATTGAGATATCGCTGATGCGTTCCACGTATTGCCGAGAGATCGGCCCGGACTGGCCGCCGTAAGTGTTTATGGGTGCCGATTTCACTGTCCACGTGCCGGGCAGCCCGCTTGTGAGGGGATCGAGTTCTTTAACCTGTTTAGCGGTCTTCAGCGTGTGGTCTTCGTTATATACCGCGTATTCGCTGGTAAGCCCGGATGCGGGCAAGGTTTTACGCGTGAACAGGTTGGTGATGCGTTGTTTAGCTTGCATTCGTTTCACCAGGGTTCCCAGCCAGTTCGGATTCTGCTGATAATCGGCGCTGGTGCCGGTTGCCTCACGGTTATACAGGTCAACAGCGCGAGTCCGTTGGTCTTCGTCTTTAGATACGAACGCGTGTACGAAATCGCCGTATGACCTGAATTCAGGTTCGGGGTTTGCGGTGGGTGCCGTGTTATCGGCGATTATCGCGAGGCGCCGCTCGATCGTTTCGACCGTGGCACGCAGCTCATCGACTACCCCGGTGTCTCTCTTTTTTTCTTCTGTTTCCGTAGTCATGATGTTTGTCCTTTCTGTGTCTACGGTCATTTGGTTATTCCTGAAATCTGTGATTTTTGCGGCATCATAGGCGGGGAATTCAACTATCGAGAATTCGCGGGCAAAAACGTGTGTCCATGTGATTCGGTCTTCACTGTCAACGCTGTATGTGTCGGGTTCGAAACCTATAGACATGCGTGTGAGTGCCCCGTCTTTCACGAGCTGCCACACGTCACGGCCGAGTTGAGTGTCAGAGATCCGGGCCGTGATCTGATAGCCGTCGTCAGTGTCCTCGCCGCCTGTAATGATGCCGATAGGGTCACTGTGTCCGTAGCGCAGGATCGGTGACTCGGAGAGTTCGACGCTGCCGAGGTCGAAACGCTCCCAGTAGCCGGGCATTATTTCGGTGTATTCGTCTGTGTACGGCACACCTAGCGCGGTGATTTCGCGTGCCTCGGTGTCGGTGGCGCGAAATTGGATTTCGCGGGTTTCAAGGTTAGACATTGACGGCCTCACTATCTGCCGGTTGTGGAGTGATTGGGTTTTCGAGCGGCGGCAGCCCCTCGATCTCGCGCACCTCGTTGACGGTTATAAACCCGGCGGCGAGCGCGATTTGGTGCGCCTGGTAGCGCTGAACGGTGGAAGTGCGCAGCAGGCCCTCGAAATTGAACCGGACTTTTTGACCCCGAACTGTGAACCGGCTTAACGCTTCCTCGATTTTCCGCGTGTACTGCGTGAGCGTGTAGGTGACGAAGTTCTGCGCCTCGGTGGTGGCGTTCTCGTATGTCAGGCTGGATCCGGACATTGCTGCGCCGAGCATTCGCGGCGGAATACCGAACAGCGACGCGATAGTAGCGGTGTCGTACTGGCGCGCCTCAATCCATTGGGCATCTTTGGGTGCGATACCGAGCGGGCTGTAACTGAAGCCGTTGCCGAGCACTTTGATATGTGACGGGTTAGCGGTCATGTCGCGCGGATGACCGTTATTGTCTAGTTCGTTCCATGAGTTCCGGGCGGCTAGTGCGTCTTCTGCCGTTATAGCCTGTGTAGCGGAGAGTATGCCGGCGGGCTGTCCGGAGCGGTCGAAATAGTGAGCAGCGAAATTTCTGGTATCTAGTATGCCGGCGAGTTCTTCGCGGGCGGCTTGGATCGGCCCCACGCCTAGCAGACGGCCGGGCGGGCACAGCAGTGCGAGATGCGCTACATGCTGGCGGCGGTATGTTTTACCGTCAATCGAATATACAGGTTCTCCGCGTTTCTCATCCCATGAGATGCCAACCAGGTCGGGATTCAGTACTCGCAGGGCGGCCGGTGAACCGTCTAAATCGCCGATGGTGATAAAAAAGGCGTTGCCGCGTAGCGCCATTGATGTTACCAGCTGTTCGATGAAGTCGGAGCGGGAACCGGTGAGTGTCGGGTCTTTTATCAGGCTCGGGGTGTCTGCCTCACTTAGTTTCGAGCCGTTCCTCTCCACATATAGCGGTAACTGTGAAATAGTGCTTGCAAGTATCGTGACTGCCCGATAAACGGACGGGAGCGAAAGGGCAGCCGGTACGGTCACGGCGCGGTCAGCGTTCAGTCGGGCTACCTGGTCACTGATTCTGCCTTCCGGGTTAACGGGGTGGGTGCCCGAAATTTCCGAGCGTACCAGAGTTTCAGCCCCTGTAGCACGGTTACGGAAAATATCGAGTAGTCCCATACCCGAAACATAACGGCGGGTACTTCACATCCCGGTAATTTGAGTGTGCAGGAGCGCTCAGGAGTACTCATAAGCGTTCAGGAGCGCTCACTGTTTCAGGTCGGTGCGGGCACCTCTCCCCGGTCGGGCTGCCTGCCAGGCGTCCACCGTTTCCGGCAACCACCCGTATTTAGCGCCGCGTCCGTATCCGATTTCGGCGTCTGGTTCTGGTAGGCGGTGCTCTGACTGGTATTTACGCGCAGTTGTCGGCGTGATACCTACGCGGCGAGCGAGTCCGGCCAGGGACAGGTATTTAATCATTTATTTCTCTTTCCGGTTGATTACTGCATACAGGGTATAGGCACCAAAAGTAAACGCGACCAGTCCGAGCGCGAGCGCTACCGGTTCAGGTATATTCAGGCGCGGATACGCCAGGCCGATAGCCAGGGCAGCTATCCCTGTGTAAAACTCTGGTTTATTCATATTGTTTAATGTAGGCTAGAGGTTGCCCCGGAGCTTTCGCCCCGGAGCAACCGTTTAGGTTATTTCTTACGGTGTCGGATTGCTGCTATCAGGGCTGCTATCCCAGTTAGCAGCGTTCCGATTCCGATCAGTAAGTTTCCTAGCCATTCCATTTTTCACCCCCTTTCTGCTTACACAAACAACTATACCCTATCGACTTACATTTTAAAAGTTGATAGGGTATAGTTGTTTGTGGTGTCTGTCACACTAGTATTAGTGGCGGTTCGGCTGCTTGCTCGTGAGTTAGCCCATAGACTGCTACGGATGCGGCTATGATTGCTGCCGGGTCAGTTTCGGATTTCGCGCGGTCTATGGTTACGGCTCCGTTGTAGGTGCGTGTTACTGCGCCGGCTGCGGATTCAGTGAGAATGTCGGAATGGTCATGGTGCAGGGTGTGGGTGTCTGCGGCGGCTTCGATTAGTGCGGCATCGGCAGCGTGGCGTTGTTTTATTTTGATTGGCTCAAATTCGATTTCGGCGGCGGTCATTAGGTCTATGGCGCGGGCGTTCACTTGGGAATCGTCTATGAGGATGCGGGTATCGGGGTGTGCTTCGATTACTTGCTGGAGGGCGGCGGGTATCCAGTTGAGCAGGCGTGCCGATTGAACTATGGCTATTGCCGGGTCTCCGGTGTCGGTTGCCCAGGCTGCGATGATTACGGCACTGTTGGTTCTTCCGGAAGTTTCTACTGCTAAACATATTGTTTCTGGCACTTCCCCGCTGTCAGGGAGTTTATTGAAGTCTGGGAATAAGGCGGTATCTTCGGTTGTCGTTAGACGGTTGCAGTATGCGCGTTCCCATTCTCCGGGCGCTACCGGCCAAAGGTCTGAGAAGTCTCGGCGGAGCGTGTTCAGGGATTGGGTGTTACCGAGCGCCGGGTGAAACGTCTCCCACAGGGTTTCGTCTGTGGGGTCGAGGCCGTCCCCTAGCGACCATTCGAAATATGCAAGCGATTCGCGGGTACCGGCACGCCCGGCATCTACAAGATCGTTGAGATATTCGGATTTCATTGTGCCCATGGTCGAGAGGTTCCATATTTGGGCATTGTCTCCCAAGGTCGATTGTGCTGGTCGGATAGCACCTAATAGTTCTTGCCCTTCCTCGCGTGAGAGCGTCCATACTTCATCGTTAACGACCAGGATAGGAGTTTTTGAGTGCATTGCCTCGGCTCCGCGCGTGAATCGCTGAAAAATTGAGCCGTTAGTGCCTTGAAATCCCTCGGTACCGTTTGAGCGTCGGAACTCGAAAGCTGCTCGCAGTTCTGATGTCCACGCGGTAGCGTACTCCGAGCCGAGTTTTTTCATGAAATCGCCCGCGTACTGGCCGGTTTGCGCCGAAAAATATATTTGACTCAAAGGATTCAGCAACGCCCGGTATATACATAGCGGCGCTATTAGCGTGGTTTTCCCTGATTGTCTCGGCACCGTGATCAGTACTTCTCGATAGAGGTAATGTCTATTCCCGCTGTTATCGGTTTCGTATTGGGTGGCTGCCGCTATTACCCGTTTTTGCCACGGCTGTAGAATGTAGCCCATCAGGGCGGCGACACCAGATATTTCTACTAGCTCGTTACGGTATGCCGGATCTGGTTTTGGCGCATAGCGTGGCGGTGGGTCTGCTTCCCATTTACGCATTTCAGGCATTGCTAGTGACCAGCTTTAACACGCGCTCGGATTCAGATGTTTCAACGTTGCCGATATTGGTTTCTTTAACTCGTTCGTTTAAGGCTTGCAGTACTGCCAGATAGGTTTTCAGAATGGCTGCTCGCCCGCTCGCCGCGTCATCGCTGGTTATTTCATCAACTGATCGGGCTGCACGTACCACTAAATCGCATATAGCGGAGTCCGCACCAGTTAATATGCCCTTATCGCGGTAATACTGTATCGTTTTTAACGCTAAACGCTCGGATTGTTTAATATCTCGCCAAATTTCAAACAATTCTCCCTGGTTATCACATTGTTTCTGTTCACTCATTTTCCCTGTCCACGCTCCTTTTTGCCGGTTTTTTTAGGTAGAAAGTGGGGAGATTTCAGTATGGGGGGCGTGAAGTGTACCGAGCCTCACATTTCCTAAAAAAACGCGCATTGTTACATTCTTTAGAAACGTTGTGTTCATGATGTAAACGCATCGATGTTGTTGACACACTTCACTGGTAAAGGCTTCAAGCTGCGAGAACCACGACGTGAGTTACAGCTATGATGAGCTGGCGCCAGGTTATCGAGCGTGTGGCTACCACCTTTTGACACCGGCACAAGATGATCCAGTGTTAACTCTTCCCTGTGGTCTGGTGTGCCTGGTCGTATTGGTCCGCCGCACAGATGACATCTCCATCCATCACGAGCTAACACCTGCCACATTAACCGGCGGCGGATACGCGGCGACACATCATGCCAAGCCACATACCGCCTCATCTCAGCTGCCTCTTCGCTAACCAGGCTCGCACATCACCCGGCATATACCTGACTGAGCGCCCCAACCTGAGATACCGTGGCCCCTCACCCCTAACGCGATACCTGCGCAGCGTAGACACCGACAAACCACAAATTCTAGCAACCTGCGCCTCGGTCAACATCCCCGTAGCTTTCATCGCTTACCCTCCCGGTAACGACGTAAAGCCTCCCGCACCCGCTTACCCCCAGTAAACCCCTCGGCACCAGTAGCAGCCCAAGTATCAGCAAACCCCGCCGGAACATCATCCTCAATGTCCGTAAACGCAGGTAGCGGCTCGGTCTCCCGTGTAACCAACTCCGGAACGTAACGCTTGTAATAGCACGGTAGCGGCTTACGCTTTACCCGCCGCTTCGGCTTCGAACCCGTCTGCACTACAGGTTTACCAGGTACAGCCCACGTAGGAACTTCACCCATTACATTTCCTTTCTCTGATGAGCGCGCGCGACTAGCGCGCTCCGATTTATCAATCCCGGTCGAGTCACCCGGTGAGTCAGTCACGGAGTGACTCACCTTTAGGTGGTGAAGGGTGGGCTTTAAGTCCACACGCGAAACAGACTTTTCCCGCTTATAAGGCTGAATAATCGGTGCCCGGAAAGTCTGTTTTCTCTCCTGAAATGCCAGGTCGCGTTTCAACTCCCGCGCCGGTTTACACTTACGCCCCTGACGTATCCAACGCGCCAAAGTACCCTTACGCACCTTAAACCAGCCCGGCAGAGGCCGCCCATGCAACACCAGACCCCGATTGTGAATAATCAGACCAGTAGGCTCTAGCAATGCGATACCACGCTGAACAGTACGCACACTCACACCCATACAATCAGCTATCTGCCAATGCGTAATCTTGCCCTTAGCCGACAAATCAGGCAATAGTGCCGCCAAACCCTCAAGAACCGTGCGAGCCGCCGAATACTTCCGGCCAGCCAACCCCGGCCAACCCGCACGCTTATACGAACGCAACAAAGACGACAACGGCCACACAGCAGACGGATTATTCCCCATCAGAACTCCAAACTTCCTCGACAATCTCCCAAACATAAACAGCCAGCCCGAACACACCGAGCAAAAACAACAAACCAAAATTCACTACCGCCCCCCCTTAACCGCTACTATGCGAAAATTCGCGACATATATCACAATGATTAAAATCCAGAGACGAGCGCAGCCAACCCTCACCAAGCGCCTCTAGACCATCCCTCAACTTTGAAACCTCAACACGGCAACACTCAGGCGCACGCCCCTCGGTCTCTTCCAACAACAAATCCAAGTAACAAAGAGCCAAACGATAAAACTTTGACCCATCAAGCTGCCATTTAGGCAACTCACCCGAACCCCGCCTAGCCATCAGCCTGCGCCCCGTCACGCTCGCAATAATCCTGAATAAAATCCGCTAACCGGTCTTTAGCGCCAAAGAAACGCATACCCGCCAAACCAAACTGTAAAATAAGCTCGGCAACGGTCTCCCTGTCCGCACCTTTACGGTTTTCACCAATCCAATCGAGGAAATAATCACTGAAACCCTGAAAAGCATCAATCATCTCAAGCAGAAAACCCGCAGAAAGCGACGCATCAGCTTGATCAGCCTCATCAAACATCCCAGCAAAAGAATCAACACTAAAATCACTCATCAGCCGAACCTTTCATAATCCGAAACAAATCAACGGGCGAAATCACGCCGAGGTTTGCCAGCTGGCTCACTTCATCTAGGGTCCAGCGCGTCTTATTGCTCATGCGCTGACTTGCCTTTTGCCGAGAAATCCCCATCTTGGTGCCTAGCTGCGCCAGATTTAGGCCGCTCTTGCTTAGGTATTCGCCGATTAAGGCAGATACTTCAGCGTAAATCTGTGCTGTATTTTGTATAGGTTTCTTTAACTGCATAGCAATACTATAAACACGCATTTATTGAATTTAATAATTGCGACACGCCGATATGCACGAAAGCGTAAAAGTTTTTGCTACAATAACGGCATGACTACTCAGCTAATGCCATCTCATGATAATCAGTTAAACGTTGCCGAAATCGTTGCAGCAAATGTGCGTCTTTATGCGGCAATGGCCGGTATTAAACAGGCTCGGCTTGCCGATGCACTCGGTTATCCGCGTTCTAATGTCAGTTCAAAATTCAAAGGACGTACTAACTGGCGCCTGGAAGAACTAGGAAATGTTGCCGGAGTGCTAGGTGTGTCACCTGCTGACTTGGTAACGCCACATCTCGGTTTCACCGAGCGAATGGCGCGCCCGAAGGGACTCGAACCCCCAACCTTCTGATCCGTAGTCAGATGCTCTATCCATTGAGCCACGGGCGCTTACTGCAATAGCAGCATTAGAAATGCTACCGCCGGCCACCAGGTCGGGCAAATTTGGGTACCCGAAAAGCCTTTCCCCGGTCAATCCACTGCCAGTCCGCGGGCGAGAAAAGCACGGACAATGCGCTCATACTCAACCGGCTCATCTGCACGAACCGCATGAGAAGTACCCGAAATCACCTGAACCTGGAGATTCGGGTTACCTATAGTCGCGATTTCCTCCAACGAAGCCGGCGCCACCACCGCTTTCGGGGTGTCTGTCGTAATAAGTAGTGTCGGAACCGCGAGCGCCGCCGCGACCTGCTGCCAGGAACCGCGCGGAGTAACCTCGCCAGGAGCCAGGGCAGCCGGATCGACCTGCGCATTCGTCAAAACATATCCGAGCAGATCGAGGGCACCCCAGCCGGGGCGTTTAGCGGCGACCCGCCGCAGCGTATCCTCCGGTTGCGCACGCCAACGCTCAGCGAGCTTCGCCCAGGCACCACCGCGACGTCGATAATGCTCAACCCACTGGTCACTGACCCAAGCAGGGTCTTCAAGAACCAGAGCACTCGCCAACTCCGGGCGACGGGAGACGATTTCAGCGACCAGCGCACCACCCATCGAATGCCCGATAACCGCCGGCACTTGACCGTAGTTCCGTTGCAAATGCCCCAGGGTTTCCTCAATAGCTGCCGTCTGAATCTCCACCGGCGAAAACGGTGAACCAGAATCCGGAACACCCAAGTCACTCAAGCCGTGCCCCGGCAGATCCACGGCCACCAGAAAAAAATCCCCACGCAGTCGCCGCATCAGCTCCAGCCAGCTCACCGCACCATCCGTCATCCCGTGCACCAGCACAATCAACGGCTTCCCAGGCTCTCCGGCAGTATATCTCGCCAGCATCGCCGCCCCCTTTCGTTCTGATTCTAGCTATTTGCAACGAAAACTCGATCAGCATCGCAGGCAATATGATTGAAACGAAAACAACAAGCAGGCCCTCGCAGACAGGAGAACCCATGGCCCCCGCAAGCAGCCCCTTTATCGAAACCGCCCTGAAACACCGCACCATCCGGGAATATGAAGACCGCCGGGTGCCCGAAGAAACACTGAACACGCTAATCGAAGTGGCTCGACAGACCGCCACCAGCTCCGGGATGCAACTGTCGTCCCTGATAATCGTGGACGACCCCGAGAAGCGCCACCAAATTGTGGAAGTCGCGAAACAAGACTATATCGCGCGTGCCCCACACCTGTGGATTTTCATTGTGGACTGCGCCCGAGCCCACCAGCTGATCAGCGAAAACGGTGCCGATGCGGGCGGCATGACAACGATGGATGTCTTCTTTCAAGGATTCACGGACGCCATATTGCAAGCCCAAAATGTAAACAGTGCCGCCGAATCACTGGGGTTAGGAACCTGTTTCCTCGGCTCGCCACTAAACGACCCGTTCCGGCTGGCAGAGATTCTCGAACTGCCGCCACTAACCTTCCCGGCACTCGGTCTCATGTTCGGGTATCCGGCACAAGAACCCCAGTTAAAGCCGCGAATGAGCATGAAACTCCGAACCTTCACCGACCGTTATCAACGTATCGAATCACAACGAGACGCGATCGCGCCCTACGATGCTCAAATGTTGAAGTATTACGATACTCGCGACACGAATCAGAAATCCTCAACATTCACCGAGCAACTCACCAAGCGTGCCGCTGTGGTGCTGCCGAAGCGCCGCAAATTCTTGGAGGCGATGCGGCAACAAGGATTCAACCTGGGGATACAGGATTAGGCGCGCCAACATGACCGGCGCACACGAGTACGTTGAGTTACATGCCGATGATTACCGAGCCGATATAGCCTGCTTCGGGGCAGGGCCGCGGAAACTAACCTGGCAGGGTCGTGACCTGCTCGCCAGTTACCCCCGCGATACGCACCGCCCGGCAGCCTGCGGGATGATTCTGGCGCCCTGGCCAAACCGGATTACTGACGGAGTATACATCCACGATGGCACCGTGCAGAACCTGACGATCACTGAGACCGGGCGCAATAACGCTATTCACGGTTTCGTTGGTGAACAGGACTGGCAGGTGACCCAGCAAACCGAAAACCGGGTGACATTGAGCTTGCAGATGGATGCACAGCCAGGATACCCGTGGGCAATGAAATATGTTATTACCTGGGAACTCGATGCAAATAGTGGACTGTCAGGAACCTTTAAAGCAAGCAACCGCTCCGCAACCCGGGCACCCTTCGGTGTTGGGTTCCACCCGTACCTGCTGGCACAAAACACCGACATTGACGAATGTCAGCTCATCGCGCCGGTAACTGCCTATCTGCCACTAGAGCCGGAACGAAACCTGCCTGCCGGCCCCCCAGAACCAGTCGAGAACCTGATGCCGGAACTCCCCTACGGAGCAAACCTGGCAGGAAAACAGATGGACCACTGTTTCGGGGGTGTAAAAGCCGATACGGGCGGCGCGGTGCGCGCCCAGCTCATCCAGAGCAAAACAGCGACAAACCCAGGACGCGGAGTGGCACTGTGGGCAGACAGTGAATGGTGTCGCTGGCTGCAGATATACACCGCAGACCCCGCGCGACATGAAGGCTTCCCCAGGCTCGGGCGAGCAATCGCCGTCGAACCGATGAGCTGCCCTCCAGACGCATTCCGTAGCGGACGCGACCTGAAATACCTGGCGGCAGGCGAAACCTTTACCGCGCGTCTCGGATTCAACGCGATCTGAGGCGACACCGCGAAACCACCACCGGGCAGATACTGCACAGAGTAGCCTGGAAACACAGGTTCACCGGCGAATCAACAGATTGGTTACACGATGCCCTATTCGAACGCCACGCCCAGCCCCAACAACTGGGCAAATAGTCGCAGCGAAAACACCGTATCCGATGCGGCTCGCGAACTGTTCCGAAACAAATTTGGGTACGAACCAGAAGGCGTGTGGGCGGCACCCGGGCGAGTAAACCTGATCGGCGAACACGTGGATTACGCCGGCGGGATTTGCCTGCCATTCGCGCTCCAACAGTGCGCATATATGGCTGTGAGCCGCAACGAACTGGGGCAATATAGGTTGTGCGCCTGGGATGTTGCCGGCCCTGCCGAAGAATACCCGGTCACTTCCATCGCTCCCGGAAACCCGCCAGGGTGGGCCGGGTATGTGGCAGGCGCGGTGTGGGCTGCCGACCAGGCCGGGCTGTTAAGCACCGGGAACACAACAGGCACCGTTACCGGTCAAGGCTTCGACCTGGCGCTAGTCTCAGATGTTCCGGTCGGCGCGGGACTGTCCAGCTCCGCCGCAATAGAATGTTCCGCGGCGGTTGCGGCAGTGGAACTGATGACCGGCGAACAGGTAAATGAGGCTCAACGCGTGTCTTTGGTTGCGGTGACAATGCGGGCCGAAAACGAAATCGTGGGTGCCTCCACCGGCGGGTTAGATCAAAAAATCTCGCTGCTAGGTGAAACCGGGAACGCCTTAGCTATCGACTTCGGCAACGACAACTATCGGCAGATACCCTTCGACATTGCCCGCCAGGGACTCGCGGTGCTGGTGACAAACACCAACTCGCCACACAGCCTCGCAGACGGGCAATACGCGTCCCGGCGTGGAGTAATCGACGCGGTCACGCAATACGCGGGAGCCGAAACCCTGCGCCAAGTCGAAGACCCCTATTACAGCGCCGACACCTGGGCAGAAACACACGCACCCGAGGGGGTTGATATCGCCGAGTGGCGAGCAACCGTGCATCGCCGAATACGGCACCAGGTCACCGAAATCGAACGCACCGAAACCGCGATAACACAGCTGGAGACCGGGAACTTTAAAGCGTTCGGCGAGTCGATGCAGCAGTCACATATTTCACTGCGACATGACTACGAGGTGTCCACACCGGAACTAGACACGGTAGTCGAGATTTCACTGGCGCATGGGGCACTGGGAGCCCGCATGACCGGCGGCGGGTTCGGCGGCAGTGCGATAGCACTACTAGATGCGCAGCGAATAACGGAATGCGCCGATGCGATAGCGGAAGCTTTCGCGTGGCGCAGCTACCCGGTACCGGAGTTCATAGCCGCCACCCCCAGCCTCGGCGCCCGTCGCACCAGCTGAGTTGGGTTGCCATATCCGGGCACAGCATCAGGGCAGTCCCTCCAAAAACTATTTCGCAACACCGGTGAAAGTGAACTCGCGGGTATCCGTATCCTCGGGTGCTCCCGCTTCCGGCTTCTCTCCGGTCACATCCACGACAATGCGCTGTCCCGAACCCAACTCACCGAAGAGAATCTTTTCAGAAAGCACATCCTCAATCTCGCGCTGTATTTCGCGGCGCAGCGGGCGCGCACCCAATACCGGGTCGAACCCGCGTTCAGCGAGCAGCTCGCGTGCCGCATCGGTGAGTTCCAGTTCCATCTCCTGAGCAGCCATCCGCTGTGCGAGTTGCCCGGTAAGCAGATCCACAATCTGGCGAATCTCTTCCATCTGTAACGGCGGGAACACAACAACCTCATCGACACGGTTGAGGAACTCCGGACGGAAATGCTGTTTCAGCTCCTCCGAAACCTTAGTCTTAATCTGCTCATAACTGGTCGCAAGCTGTCCTCCAGCCTGGAAACCGGTCATCACACCGCGGTTAATGTCGCGTGTGCCCAGGTTCGTGGTCATGATGATGATGGTGTTCTTGAAATCGACGCTGCGACCCTGCGAATCCGTCAAGCGCCCCTCCTCAAGAATCTGCAGCAGCGAGTTGAAAATATCCACGTGCGCTTTCTCAATCTCGTCGAAAAGCACCACCGAGAACGGGTTGCGGCGCACCTTTTCAGTGAGCTGACCGCCCTCGTCATAGCCGACAAAACCCGGAGGAGCACCGAAAAGACGAGAAGCAGTGTGCTTCTCAGAATATTCGCTCATATCCAATTGGATCAGGGAATCCTCATCCCCGAATAGAAACTCGGCGAGCGCCTTTGCCAACTCGGTCTTGCCCACACCGGTAGGACCGGCGAAAATAAAAGAACCACCGGGACGTTTCGGGTCTTTCAAACCGGCGCGGGTACGGCGAATCGAACGGGAAAGCACCGACACGGCCTGATCCTGACCGATAATGCGTTTATGCAGTTCATCCTCCATGTGAAGGAGTTTCGCAGACTCCGAAGCGGTCAGTTTAGCCACCGGAATGCCGGTAGACATCGCCAAGATTTCCGCGATCGCGTTCTCATCGACCTCGGCGATATTCTCCATCTCACCGGACTTCCATTTCGCCTCCAACTCGGCACGCTGCTCCCCGAGCTTCTGTTCCCGATCCCGCAGGTTCGCGGCGGCCTCAAAATCCTGGTTATCAATCGCCGAATCTTTTTCCGCACGCACCCCCGCGATCTGTTCATCAATCTCCCGGATCTCCGGCGGGGCAGTCATCCGGTGGATACGCAGCCGCGCACCCGCCTCGTCAATCAAATCAATCGCTTTATCAGGCAGGAACCTGTCAGAAATATACCTATCCGACATTTCCGCGGCGGCACGCAGCGCGTCATCCGTAATCACAACCCGATGATGTGCCTCATAGCGGTCCCGCAGACCCTTCAAAATTTCGACGGTTTCCTCCACGGAAGGCTGCTCCACCTTTACCGGCTGGAACCGGCGCTCCAAAGCCGCATCCTTCTCAATATATTTGCGGTACTCATCCATCGTGGTGGCACCGATAGTCTGCAATTCGCCGCGAGCCAGCATCGGTTTCAAAATGGAGGCGGCATCAATCGCGCCCTCCGCGGCACCCGCACCCACCAGTGTGTGAATCTCGTCAATAAACATGATAATGTCGCCCCGGGTTTTGATTTCTTTCAGCACCTTCTTCAAGCGCTCCTCGAAATCGCCACGATAGCGGCTGCCGGCCACCAGCGACCCCATGTCGAGAGAATAAATCTGTTTACCCTTCAAAGTTTCAGGGACATCCCCGCGCACAATCGCCTCCGCGAGACCCTCCACGACCGCAGTCTTGCCGACACCCGGTTCGCCAATCAAAACCGGGTTGTTTTTTGTGCGGCGCGAGAGAATCTGCATGACCCGCTCCATCTCCTGAATACGACCAATCACCGGGTCTAGTTTCCCGTCAGCGGCCGCTTGAGTCAGGTTACGACCAAACTGATCCAAGATAGCGCTACCCGATTTTTGAGAGGTTCGGGAAGTCGAACCACCCACACCCGCGAGTTCCCCTTTATCGCCGCCCTTATACCCGGCGAGCATCTGCGTCACATTACTACGAACCTCGCCAAGGTCGGCACCCAGGTTAGTGAGAACCTGGCTGGCGACCCCCTCACCCTCACGGATGAGACCGAGCAGGATATGCTCGGTGCCTATATAGTTATGACCCAGTTGCAGCGCCTCACGCAGGCTCAGTTCCAACACCTTTTTGGCGCGCGGCGTAAAGGGAATATGCCCCGTGATCTTCGAGTCGCCTTCACCTATGATTTCGATAACCTGTTTACGCACGTCATCTAGGTTAATGTTCATAGATTCCAAGGCTTTCGCGGCAACACCCTCACCCTCTTTGATCAGCCCCAGCAGGATATGCTCGGTACCGATGTAATTGTGGTTCAGGCTGCGAGCCTCCTCCTGGGCCAGCACCACGACACGACGGGCACGGTCAGTGAAACGCTCGAACATACTCTTCTCCTTTAATAGACTGCTCTGTTTTCCATTATCGGACGGGCGGGGTCATGGATGCCCGTCTGTTCACTCTCGGCAGAGCGCTAGGGGCACCACCCACTGTTACAGACGGAGCTGAAGAGGCGCGGTGTCCGATTGCGCAGCGATAATCCGCCATGCGAAGCCCCGACAGCTCCATCCATAACCATCCCCTGTAAGTGGACGGAGGAACGAGTTCCTCCCTCCGTATATGTTTCGGAATGAGCCATAGGGGCCGGGGGGGCGTGCACAACTCTGGAGAATTTGTCCCGGTGAGGTCAAAAAACAGCGCATTTTTTCAAAATCACCAGAGTTGTGCTGAAGCAGCCGCAGAAATCAGCACTCAACGAGCAGGGTGCACGGCCCGTCGTTAGTCAGTGACACCCGCATCATCGCACCAAACTTTCCGGTGCCGACGCTCAGGTCGCGCGCCCGCAGACCGGCGATTACCGCATCCACCAGCGGCTCAGCAATCTCGCCGGGGGCAGCCGCTATCCAAGAGGGTCTTCGCCCCTTTTTAGTGTTCCCATACAGGGTAAATTGGCTGATGACCAGCACGGGAGCGTTCGCATCGGAGGCGGATAGCTCGCCGGGCAGGACACGCAGTTCAGCGATTTTCCGCACCATAGTCTCGACCTGCTCCGGACCGTCATCGTGGGTCGCCGCGAGCAACACCACCAGTCCGTGACCCTCGAAAGCCCCGGTCTCGTCATATTCTCCGGTCGCCGGGTTCTTCACTGACACGGACGCGCCATCCGACACCTGAATAACTGCACGCATATCCCCTAATTTACTCGGCACTGTGCCAAGCCGTCAGGCACCCCTGTCTGCATCATCAGGAAGATTGCGACCAGCCCTGCTTGCCGTTCACATTATAGATACCTGCAAAGGGCCTCGCCGCCGAAGCGGTATTACTGACCCCCGGCCAACTGTATGACCTGTTCACCCAGTCCAGAAACTCCGCGGGAGTCCCCGAAGTCGGCTTGCCGGGCAGGTAAATCTGAGCCTCCTCGGCATCGTCCAACCCGTAGGGATAGTCAATCACCTCGTGACAAGCGTTCCCGCTGTCCACATAGGTGTCGCCCCCCAGACCTGTCGCAGGCAATATCCTCTGCCTGTACCCGCCAGGTGTGCTCATCAATCCGCTCTGGATTGGTGAAACGTCCAGTAAAGGCACATTCAAGAAGTACCAGGCATAGCCAGCTGGCTCACCCATGGCGTCGCCATCATGGTACATGCCGCTGAATGTGCCATCCTTGTCCACCGTCATGCCGGTGGACCAACCGCCGATACCGGAAGTAAACAGATACTCCCGGCATCTGTTCGAACAGTTCGCTGCCGGCGTTCAAATCCTGCGAATCCGGTTGCGTGACCGGCGGGGTTTCGGTGCCAGCCCAGACACTGATGGCCAGGCCGGTATCCTCGAAGTTCATGACGTAGATCTGTTCACCGTCAGAGCTGACCGCACCTGGGGTGTCCAGTTTCTGCGTCCACACCGCCTGACCGGTATCGTCCACGCCTATCAGGGTTTCGACATCGGCAAGGTTCGGATACGCCAGGGCACGGCCTAGGGGGGAAAATCAGACCTGCCCTCGATCATTTGGTCTGCCGGAATCTCCACGACCACGGTTTTCTTCACGAGCGTGGTGACACCGTTGGCGACAGAGGCATGGTTTGTGTTCAGACCGCCGGTGATTAGTACTACAATCAGGGCAGTCACCAGCAGTATCAAAATAATAGGCACCACCAGCACAGTGTTTACGATGCTCCGGTTCGAGTTCCAGGCATTCTGCTCAGCAATAGTCAGCTCTCCTTCGCATCGCCTCACCCTATTCTATCGGCCTGCTGCCGTGACACTTCAGGACAGGGGCACCCGGATTCTGACCTCGGGGGGCAGCACAAGCTCTTTCCCCAATATCAGTCAGTCGGATTCGACAAGTTTGGGGTCGCGCCTCAGGTACTCGCGGGTCTCCCGCGCAATCAACCCAGAAGCCAAAATCAACCCCAACAGGTTCGGCAATGCCATCAGCCCGTTAGCTATATCCGCAAAGGTCCACGCCACTTTGAGACCGGTGACAGAACCTATAAAAATGACGACCGCGAACAGCACCCGATACACGTGCACCGCACGCAACCCCAGCAGTCGCTCCACACAGCGCTCACCGTAATACGCCCAGCCGAGAACCGTCGAGAACGCGAAGAACACCAGCGAAATGGCAACAATGAAATGCCCCTGCGTGCCGGGAAACCCGATAGTGAAAGCCTCGGCAGTGAGCGGGGAACCGTCCAGACCTTTACCGTCCTCGTCGGTGAGTTTCCAAGCGCCAGTGACCACAATGACCAGTGCAGTCATCGACACAACAATGATGGTGTCGATAAAAGTTTGGGTCATCGAAACCAGACCTTGACGAACCGGCTGGCGGGTGCGGGCAGCTGCGGCGGCTATAGCTGCCGAGCCCATGCCGGACTCGTTAGAGAAGATACCGCGAGCCACACCGAATTGCAGGGCGACGATGAAAGCACTGCCGGCGAAACCGCCGACCGCAGCCGTCCCGGTAAAAGCATCATGGCAGATGAGGGCTATCGCACCCGGGATCCTGTCGTAGTTCAAACCCAGAATAATCAGTGCGGCACCCACATAGAGAATAATCATCATCGGCACGAAAGCGCTGGTGAAGCGACCTATAGATTTCACACCACCGATCAGAACCACGCCGGTGGCTACCGCCATCACTAAACCGGTGAGTGCCGGATGCAGTCCGAACGAGTCGTGCAACTGGGTGGCGACCGAGTTGGCTTGGGTGAGGTTGCCGATACCGAAAGAGGCGATAGTGGCAAAAATAGCGAAAGCGATAGCCAAGGACTTACCGAGACCACGGAACTTTGTGACGTGCTCCAGATAGTATTGCGGACCGCCGTTCATCTCGCCTTTCGCGTCCTTTGTGCGGAACCGCACCGCCAAGAAAGCTTCAGCGTATTTGCTGGCCATACCTACGAGACCGGTCACCCACATCCAGAAAACCGCGCCCGGACCACCCATGTGGATGGCGGTGGCGACACCGGCGATGTTGCCGACACCCACGGTGGCGGCGAGTGCTGTGGTGAGCGCCTGATAGTGAGAGATGTCGCCCTCTATGCTGACATCGTGTTCGGTGCCCGGTGCGACCACGCCGGAGGTGCCCGAGGGAGCCTCGTCGCGTTTGATGAAAGCGAGTTTCAGCGCGGGGCCGAGTTTGCGGAACTGCACACCGGCGAGCCGAATCGTCAGCCACAGGCCGGTTCCAAGCAGCAGCGGGATTAACACGAAAGGACCCCAGATAACGCTGTCGATCGCCTCAAGTATCGTCAAGACCTGTTCCATCACCATGCCTCCTGAGCGGAAAACCCCAGGCTATCAGATGCGCTCGTTCTCTCCCTGTGTGCGCGATAAAATGGGATTCACTGAATAATTACCTAACCACAAGAGGTGATAGTTATGTGCGGATTTGCCGGATATTACAGTAGCGACAGCTATGATGAATCCGTTTTAACAGCAATGGGGGACAAAATAGCCCATCGCGGACCGGATGCCGAGGGCTACTACAACAGCGGAAATGTCCACTTCGCATTCAGACGTTTGAGCATTATCGACTTGGAACGTGGAAACCAGCCAATGGTTAGCCCTGACGGCAAAGTGGCTATAGTCTTTAACGGCGAGATCTACAACTATCGTGATTTGCAGCAAGAGCTACGACTTGAAGGTGTAGATTTTGCAACAAACTCTGATACCGAAGTGCTGGTTCTCGGCTATGCAACCTGGGGTATAGAAAAGTTGCTGCAAAAAATCCGTGGGATGTTTGCCTTCACAATTTGGAACAAGGAAACCGAAACCCTGATAGGTGCCCGTGATCACTTCGGTATCAAGCCATACCACTATGCCCGAATAGGAAACGATCTGCTATTCGGATCGGAAATCAAAGCCTTTTTCCCATACCCCAAATTCAAGCCAGAAGTGAACACTGCCGCACTGAAGCCCTATCTAACTTTTCAAACTAATCCGCTGGAAGAAAGCTTTTTCAAAGGAGTTTTCAGACTGAAACCCGGAACCTATTACACCTTTCGTAACGGCGAAATGGACTTCCACCGATACTTCCATACTGAGTACGAATATAGACACGATTCTATGGAAAACGTGGTATCCGAAATCGAACATACGGTGGCAGAATCCGTAAAATACCATGAAATCAGTGACGTAGAGGTTGGAGCGTTCCTCTCCGCAGGTGTCGATTCCAGCTATGTGGTGTCACTATCACGTCCAGATAATACCTATTCAGTAGGCTTCAAAGCCGAAGGCCAGAATGCTGAACTGTTCAACGAAACCAGTCCAGCACACGAGCTTTCCAAAGAATTAGGTATCAACAATAAATACAAGATCATCAGCGAAGACGAGTTCTTTGATGGAGTACCGAAAGTTCAATACTACTGCGACGAACCGCACGCGAACCTCTCTGCGGTGCCTATCTATTATCTGTCACAGATGGCTGCAAAAGATTTGAAAGTAGTGTTATCTGGAGAGGGAAGTGACGAATTATTTGCAGGTTACCAGACTTTTACTAAAACATGGATAGAAAAGCTCTACTGCATATTGCCACAGGCGTTACGCCGAAAACTGTGGTTTGCCCTGAAAGATAAACCACATTTCCACGGTAAAACTTTCGTTGAGAAATGGGGTCGCACCCCCGAGGAACGCTACGTTGGTCAGGCTTTCCTCTTCGATGACGATGAGGCCAACGCTATCCTGCAGCCGGATTTTCAAAGCGATCGTAGTTTTCGCGATATAACAAAGCCGGTATACGACCAGGTGAAAGACCGCGACTCCAACACCCGAATGCTTTATTTGGATATGAACATGTGGTTGCCAAACGAGATTTTAGTGAAAGCAGACCGCATGACGATGGCAAATTCTTTGGAATTGCGAGTACCGCTGCTGGATAAAGAGGTCTGGAACACTGCACGTCATATCCCGCCACGACAAAAATTGCGGGGGACGGAGACAAAATATTGTCTGAGAAAAGCCGCGTTTCGTCACATACCGGAAGCATGGGCTAAGCGCAAGAAACTCGGTTTTCTTGTACCTTTCGTCCAGTGGATTCGCAAAGACCAGTACTACAGGTATATCTACAATGAATTTCAGGCATCATATGTGGACAGGTTCTTTGACCGCGACAAGATAATGCAACTACTACAGCAGCACAGAAGTGGCGAGAAGAACACCGGACGCAAAATATACGCGATATATTGTTTTCTCGTCTGGTACAGGGTCTTCTTCGTCGATAAGGGGCAGCCGGATTTTTTGACCACTGCGTGAATCTCACCTCCGACTTACCGGCTGCCGGCACTTAAACTAGCAGCATCGGGGTTATAACACGAAAAGGCTCCAGATAACGCTGTCGATCGCCTCAAGTATCGTCAAGACCTGTTCCATCACCATGCCTCCTGAGCGGAAAACCCCAGGCTATCTGATGCTCCAGAGGTGACGAGGGGCGTTTAGTTCCGTGAGATGTTCCACGGTCTGCTTATCCCGATTCTCCCAACACTCCCAACAAGAACTCGTGTGCACGGGCGGATAAGTGGATTACACGAATGGATAACTCGGGGGGATTATTATCGCAAACGGTCACTCCTGCAACAGGGCTCCAAAACGTTTTCGCAGGTTATGGACTTTCTGTTGCTGGTGTTGCTGATGGGGTTATCCGCTCGTGCACACGAGTTATCCATTCGTGCACGGGGGGGGTGTCGCCACCCCAGAGGTCACCAGGAGCGAGGATCGGGGGTGCCGCCGCCCCAGCGGTCATAGCTTTCCGGCTCGCCGCCGGTACCGTAGTTTCCTGACCAGCCGGAACCCTCACCCGAGCCGGTATGTCCACCACCGGAACCCCGGCGGCGAGACCTATTACCGCTATAGTCACGAACCGCCGGACGCACATCGAATAGGTACAGCCCGGAGAGAAACGCCAGGAACAGCGACATATAGACACTGCCGTTAGCAACGATGGTGAGCACCTGAACGATCGCCGGAAACCCGGTGATCAACAACCACACCCACTTACTTTTGCGTCCTGCCAGCCCAAAAGCATAGCCGGGACGAATCAGGCAGTCCACGAAAGCCCAAAGGGTAAAAGCCAGCAGCGCCACGTCAAAGAGCAGATAGAACCAGCCGAGCAAGGTGTTCGCCGCACCAATCAAAGTCATGATTCCAGCCTAGCTCAGCTCGGTCGAATGCCGGCACCCAGCCGCGGTAATCGAATGCCCGGGCGCGACTCCGGAGAGTCAGCCGAACGCCCATCACGCGGCACAATCTCGGTTTCGACGGCATCAACTGTCCCGTTCTCAACCGCAACCACGTACGGCCCGGTAGCCGAACGGCGCAGCAGCGCAAACGCTATTGGCCCGTATATGTAGTGGTTTGCGCTGCGAGTAACCCGTCCCACTACCTGTTGTTTTATAGGCTCCTCAGCTGTGGTTTCAGCTTCAACAACCTCCGGTTCGGCGGGCTGGGCAGCTCCGCAACTGGCTTCACCGAACAGGTTTTTTCCTTTCGGTGCTTGCAGCACATTATCGAAGCGCACCGCTTGCGGTTTTGCCACCTGCATCTCACCAGCGTTCACCGTGCTCTCCCCCCCGGCGTGGGCGGTGAAAACTTCGGCACCGGGTTCTGGTAGACCGAAGTGTGCTCCGTCCAGATCCAGGCGCACCAAACGCCTGGGCGGGGCACCCATATTCACGATTCGAGCCACCGTTTCTTGACCGCAATAGCAGCCTTTATTAAGGTGCACAGCTGTTCGTAACCAATCCAGTTCATGCGGCAAGGAACGCTCATCCAACTCCGCCGCACCGGGGCGCAGCCGCTGAATTTGCAATGCGTCCCAGGCGGAGGGCGATACCTCACGAACCTCCGAAACCGGGTAGCCCTCCACCGTTTCGGTTGGCAGCGCCTGCGCCGCCCGCTCTTTGAGCCGCGCCAAACCCTCAGTATCGGTCACAACCCCGATTACCGGGAGCCGCTGGGCAGGATGTTCGCCCTGAAAATAGCAGGTGCCGCCGTTTTCGAGATTCGGCCAGGGATCTCTCAGCAACAGCAGGCCACTGTCTCCTACGGCAGCCTGCTCCAGCACCCCACCGCCGAGGAACCAGGCTACTCGGGTTTCGGGCAGCTCCTCGATTGTGACGTCATACATGAACACCATAGAGCGCAAAAAATCTGCCAGTCCCGGCGCGTCCGGAGCCACCAGCCACGCCGTCGAACCGTCGTCTGTCAGCATGAACGGATACTTTATGTGACCTTGCGGGTCGAGAATCAGACCCTCGCGGGTGATGCCCGAATCTATACCGGAAAAAACCTGGGTGGATAGTGTCGTCAACCAGTCGAGACGCGCCGAGCCGCCAATACGAAGCACACCGGCGGGCGCGGACAACAGGTAATATCCGGAACCGGCAAAGAGCGCCCACTGATCCTCAGGCGAGTTAAAAGGGGTCATAAAACTAGCCTAGCCCGGCAACACTTCGGCTGCATCAGGACACATATTGGGGTTCCGGCACGCATTAAGTGACGGCAGTTGAAAACCACGAGTCACGCGCGGGCGAGGCGCGCCGAAAACTCGCTGCGGGACTGCCCCATCGCCGAGACTCGATCTGAGGCCCACATGAGTTCCCCGGCCACCAGCCCAAACATCCGTTGGATCGCGTCTGCGGGAACACCCGAGCCGTGAGCCGTATCTGGGGCGGCGCTAACATCGACCGACTGCGCTGAGATTCTCGGCCCCATCGAGGAAACCATAAATTCGATAGTCTCGCCAGCGAACTCGCCACCCTCGCGGGTGGTGTAAACCCGGCAGCGGCTCTGCGCATCGACCCCCGGTTCAGCCATCGCATACTGTTCAACCGTCCATTCGGCGCGTTCTCGCCACAGCAGTTCACCGGCCTTTAACTGCCGCATACCGGCGGCGGCATCCGCGGTCATTTCGACATCGCCGAGTGCCCTGTAGGTCTCTGTCACCTGCATTAACTCTTGACCTTTGGCAGTGAACTCGATGCGTTGCAGTATCCAAAACTCGGCATAGGAATCCTCACTCCCCGGCTTTGTTTCCTCGGGGGTTGACAGCGCGACTGTCGCCGACCCCCACCCCTGCCAACAACCGAGCAGCCAGGATAGCGGGACAAGCGGCGGCTCAATATTTTCGGGTATCACGAACACGGTTACTCCAAACCACCGGTCTCGGTGATGAATGTGTCTGGGACATATCGGGTGTCTTCTTCGATGCTGGTATTGCCGCTCACCGAGTTGTAAAATAGCAGCCCGATTGTCGCGAAGCACGCAACTATCAGCACTATCAACACTAGTATCAGGGTGTTCGAGGCCCGGTGTTTCGATGTTTCTAGTGGCTGTTCATCATCAAAGTCATCGGGTAACCGGATTTCGTCTGGTCCGCGGCTCGTCTCGGTCATTTTTCCTCGTCTTCTGCCGCTGCGCGGCATTGAACATTTTCTAGGGATAGTCTAGCTGAGGAGTCTGAGCATCGTTGAGGTGGAGCCGGTTTCACAGTGCAAGCAATTGCTCATTGAGTTTGGACCAAGCGGCAATATGTGTCGAACTGAAAGGCTGCTTACCTGTGAATACGGCGGCTCTGTCAGCCTCGCGATCGACCCACAGGAAGCTGCCTGACATCCCGTAATGCCCGAAGGTTGCGGGCGTGGCGCTCGGCGCAGTCCAGTGCGGCTGTTTTTCGGCACGTATTTCGCACCCCATACCCCAGGAGTTGTCGCTTTGTCTCCCGTATCCGGGCAGCACTCCCGGTATTCCGGGGCAGTGTGGCGCGGTCAAGGCACTATCCAGCGCTGTGGGCAGGACTTCAGCCCGCAAGAGTGAACCGGCGAGCGCGGCCATATCGCGGGTGGATCCGCGGGCTGCGGAGGCTGGAGAGCCGTCCAGCAGGGTTGTCTCCATATCCAGATCAGGGAGCAGGTAGTTCGCGCCCCAGCGGTCGATATTGATGCCAACTTTTGTTGCGAAATAGGTTCCGAGCAAGTTGTATCCATAGCTTGAGTAGATTCTTCTGCTGCCGGGTTCAGCGAGGATTCTCGGGCTGTCGGGTGCCAACCCGGAGCTGTGGGCGAGCAGGTCAGCGATGCTTACCCGGGGGGAGGTGGCTGCTGTAGGGTCTGTTGCTACAGTGTCATTGAGGGCGAAATACCCGGCATCTGAAGCTTGCAGGACACAGATCGCGGTAATGATCTTAGTAACCGAAGCCCACGGACGGATTTCGTCCAGGTCGCCGGTGTGGTCTATATATCCGTGAGCATCCAAAACGACACAGGAAACCGGAAAATCGAAACCGGTAGTGTCAATCATTGTTTATCGGTCGAAGTTATTTGTCGGTGGGGCGCGCCATCATGACGGCGGTGAGTGCCGAAACCGCCTCCGGGGAAACGACACCGACCTCTCCGAGCTGCGTAAACTCGTCTTGGCTGAGCGCCTGCCCGACAACTAAACGACCGAGCAGGTCAATAGACATCGCGTGATTCTTGAACATGTAATCGAGGTCTTCGCTGGTGACGATGCCGGAACGTAGAACTTTTGTCGCTATTTCTACCGGGAGCGCCTCCATGCCGTAACTGGCGAGATCCTCGGGAGCCAGTTCAATAAAGCCCTCGTTGATGAGATCCATCATCGACATACCGGAAACCTGTTCGATGGCGCGAATAACCGGCGGGGTGTGGAACTTCGAGTCCAAGATCATCTGGACGGTGTCGCGACTGGACAGGTCGAGTTTACCGATAATCGACTCCGCTAGCAGCGCGGAAACATCCATCCGTTCCGGGTCGTAGAGCCACTGTATGAGCAGACCGTACCATTCGCCCATCAGCTCTACTGAGGCGTGTTCCGGATCGACACCGTCGCGCAGGATTCCCTGTTCTGCTAGGTCAGAGAATGCGCGTTGAAACACTTCACGCATAGCGGTTATTCGCAGGTTAAAATGGTCGTGGGCAGGCAGGATTTCGGCGGAAGACTCAACCGCGAGCATACATTCCATCTCGACGATGGTTTTGTCAGTTTGCAATTGTTCGGTGAGTTCCATGAACGCCTGGAAAACATCCATTGCTGGTAGACCGATAATCGCGCTGGGGTCGAATGACGCTTGCTCTTCGTAGCGTTCCACAACTGCCATAAGCAGGGCTTCTTTTGAGGGGAAGTGATAGATAACGCCGGGGTGTGAGATACCGACACGGCGCGCAACGTCGCGCATGGACAGGCCGTGGTAGCCAACTTCAGCTATCATTTCAACGGTCGCGTCAAGGATTGCTTCCCGCCGGGCTAAACCACCCGCGTAGGGACCGCGTGCGCTCTCGTTTGCCATTGTCGTTTCACCTCCCATACATTCATTCGAAACGCCAATCAGTGCATTACAAGAGTTTCATCTCTGATAAAACTTTACCGTCCGGTAACTGGCAGGTCAAGAATTGGACGGAATTCGTCCATTACGAACCCCCCCCCGTATTACCTGCAGAAATAGTCATAAAAAATCGGCTGGGTGGTCACTCACCAAAACCACCCAGCCGTGTTTATACCACAAACTATTCTGAGAGTCAACTCATAAGGCTTAATCGTAAGCCGTTATCCGAGTCGCGCTCCACCCGCACCGTGGCATCGTCGGGAATCCCGCCGCCCAGCAACTCACGAGCCAAACGATCACCGATTTCCTTCTGCACCAAGCGGCGCAGCGGACGTGCCCCATAGGTCGGGTCGTAGCCGCGTTCAGCCAGGTAGTCCTTTGCTTGTGCGGTTACATTCAAAGTGATAGAGCGTTCACGCAGTCGCTCAGAAATAGCGGCAACCTGGAGATCCACAATCTGCGTCAAATCCTCGCGCGACAGCGGATTAAAGAACACGATCTCATCCAGACGGTTCAAGAACTCCGGGTTAAAGGTGCCGCGCACCGCCGTCATAACATCCTCGGTGGCATTATCACGCAGCCCCATAGCGCCCTCAACCAGTGCTTGTGAGCCGATATTCGAGGTCATAATCAGGATGGACTGCCGGAAATCGACAGTGCGGCCCTGACCATCGGTGAGCCGACCATCATCGAGAACCTGCAACAGGATATTGAACACATCCGGGTGGGCTTTTTCGATTTCGTCGAGCAGTATCACACTGTAGGGGCGCCGACGCACCGCTTCAGTTAATTGGCCACCCTCGTCATATCCAACATACCCCGGAGGGGCACCAACCAGGCGCGACACCGTGTGTTTCTCCATATACTCGCTCATGTCAATACGCACCATGGCGCGTTCATCGTCAAAAAGAAACTCCGCGAGCGCCTTCGCCAACTCGGTTTTACCCACACCGGTGGGACCGAGGAACATAAAGGAGCCAGTTGGGCGGTTAGGATCGGAGACCCCGGCACGAGAGCGGCGCACCGCATCGGCGACCAGACGCACCGCATCTTTTTGCCCTATCAGGCGTTTGCCCAGTTCATCCTCCATATGCAGCAGTTTCTCAGCCTCCCCGGTCAGCATCTTTCCGACCGGAATTCCGGTCCAGGACTCCACTACCTCGGCAATTTCGCGAGCTGAAACACGTTCGGCAATCATCGGTTCGCTAGCATCGGATGCGCTGTTGTTTTCTGCGGTTTCAGCCGCCTCGATCTCGGCGCGCACCTGTGGAATCTCTCCGTTTTGGAGACGCCCGGCAACCTCCCAGTTATTGTCACGCACCGCCTGGTCTAGCTGGGTGGTGAGTTCATCGAGACGAACCCGCAGGTCACCAACCCTGTTATGTTCAGCTTTTTCGTTTTCCCAACGTGCGGTAATCGCGGCGAGTTCCTCAGATTTGTCGGCCAACTCTGCACGCAGTTTCTCAAGGCGTTCGCTGGCGCTGTGGTCAGTAGAATCGCTATCTGAATCAGCCAGGTATGCCTCCTCCATCTTTAGCCGATCTACCTGTCGGCGCAGTTTGTCGATTTCTTCGGGGCTGGAATCAAGTTCCATGCGCAGTCGGCTCGCCGCCTCATCAATCAGGTCGATTGCCTTATCCGGCAGGTTCCGGTCAGTAATGTAGCGGTTTGACAGCTCAGCTGCCGCCACCAGGGCACCGTCAGAAATCGTTACCTTGTGATGTGCCTCGTATTTTGGTGCGATGCCACGCAGGATCGCGATTGTGTCCTCTACGCTCGGCTCACCCACATAGACCTGTTGGAAACGCCGCTCCAGTGCCGGATCCTTTTCGATGTGTTCGCGGTACTCATCCAGCGTTGTTGCTCCAACCAGGCGTAACTCTCCGCGCGCCAGCATCGGTTTGATCATATTGGAGGCATCCATTGCCCCCTCCGCGTTCCCGGCACCCACCACCGTGTGCAGTTCGTCAATAAAGGTGATTACCTCACCGCCACTGCCGGTTATTTCGGAGAGCACTGCCTTTAAGCGTTCCTCGAACTCACCGCGATACTTAGCGCCCGCAACCATCGACCCGAGATCCAGGGCGATTAGCTGTTTACCCTGCAAGGATACCGGTACGTCACCGGCCACTATGCGTTGAGCCAGACCCTCAACTACCGCGGTTTTGCCAACACCAGCCTCGCCGATCAGCACCGGATTGTTCTTTGTGCGCCGGGAAAGTACCTGTACTACGCGGCGAATCTCACTATCCCGACCAATCACCGGGTCGAGTTTGCCGGCACGTGCCGCCTCTGTCAGGTCGGTTCCGTACTTTTTTAAGGCTTCAAAAGCGCCCTCTGGATTTGCGGAATTAACTGGGTTAGGGCGCAGTTCAGAGAGCTTTTCACGGAGCATCTCTGCGGTGACACCGGCGTTATTCAGGATCTGACCGGCAGCGGTGTCTGATGCCGCTAGCGCTATCAGCAGGTGTTCGGTGGAAACGTAGCTGTCTGCTAGTTCCCCAGCCAGTTGCCCGGCGTGTTCAATGATATTAACCAGCTCGTTGCTGGTTCGTGGTTCCGCGGTTGTTGCACCGCTGGCTCCGGGCAGTTTCACCAGGGCGTTACGTGTCTCAACGCCGATGTGCTGGGGGTTTCCGCCGGCTGCCTGTAGCAGGGCATAGGCGATTCCATCGGTTTGGGTGAGCAGCTCACCGAGCAGGTGGAGTGCCTCTACCTGCGGGTTTCCGGCGGCTTTCGCGCTTTGCAAGGCACCGCCGAGGGCCTCTTGTGATTTGGTTGTTAGTTCCATAACCAACACCTCCTATAAGTTCTAACTAAAGTTGAGTGTACTCCGCTCAACTTAACTTGTAAAGAGATGTGGGCGCTGAAAAACAGGTGAATACTCGGAAAGCCAGCCGTGAAACCCGGAGCGTAACTAGCGGCGCTTCTTACGTTTTTGGGCGCGCCGAGCTGCCCGGTTCGGACCGGTCGGAGACACCCCGGCAGCTGCCGGCAAAGTCTCTGACGCTGCCTTATGCCCGGTGTTGCCCATAATCGAGCCATTTCCGGAACCTTTTGTCACCTTTGCCCCCTTTGGAACCTTACCGACAGCGGCAGCGAGTTCAGCCTGATGTTCGGCATTCGCGGCGACCTGCGCCTCCGCCTCGGCACGCCGCTCAGCAGCCTTTTGGAACTGGAAACCGAAGTTAAAGATACCGGCGACCGTTTCCTCCCTCACCCGCTCCATCATCGAGTGGAACATCTGCGCCCCCTCGGAGGCATACTCCACTAACGGGTCGCGCTGCCCCATCGCGCGCAACCCAATCCCCTCCTTCAAGTAGTCCATCTCATAGAGATGCTCCTGCCACAGCCGGTCAACCGAGGAGAGCAGTACCCGACGAATCAGCTCCGCGGCCGGCTCCTCACCCAGCTGCTCAAGCGCCAAAGGATTCTCGTTAAGATCCGTGACAAGCTGCGAATACTGCTGTTCAATATCATTTACCAGCCACTGACACAGATCCTCTTTATCGGGCAGATCCACACCGGTATCGGCCGATACCTGCTCCGGGGAACCGGAAACCGGATAGACCGAACGCAGCGTAGACCACAGACCCGGCAAATCCCATTCATCCGGTAGCCCCTCGGCGGTCACCGAACCTACCGCCTCATCGATGAAACCCTCCAGATAGCTAGGAATCAGTTCATCCAGGTTCACGTTCTTTTCCAACACCTCACGGCGCTGCTCATAAACCAGATTGCGCTGATCCGTCATAACATCGTCATACTTCAAAACGTTCTTACGGATCTCGAAATGCTGCCCCTCCACCTGCGATTGTGCCGAAGCGATAGCCTTTGAAACCATTTTTGATTCCAGCGGCATATCCTCCGGATAGGCACCGGAAGCCATGATGCGCTGGGCGACCCCGGATGCGAATTTCTGCATCAGCGGGTCTTCCATAGACAGGTAGAATCGCGACTCGCCAGGATCCCCCTGCCTGCCCGAACGACCGCGCAGCTGGTTGTCGATGCGCCGCGAATCATGTCGCTCCGTGCCCAGCACATACAGCCCACCAAGTTGCTTTACCTCTTCATGCTCATCGGCAACACTCTGCTCCGCGACCTCCACAGCCGCAGGCCACGCCGCTTTCCAATCCTCAGGGTTGTCGTCGGGGTTGATTCCAGTTGCCCGCAGGTTAGCCTCAGCGATATGTTCCGGGTTGCCACCCAACATGATGTCGGTTCCGCGACCAGCCATATTGGTGGCGACTGTGACCGCGCCTTTTCGACCAGCATCGAACACCACCTCAGCCTCGGAGGCGTGCTGCTTGGCGTTCAACACGTTGTGCGGAATATGTTTTGCACTCAGCATCGCGGAGAGTTCCTCAGATTTCGCCACATCGGTGGTGCCGACCAGTATCGGCTGCCCCGCCTCGTGACGCTCAGCAATGTCGGCAACGATTGCTTTGAGTTTCCCGGCACGAGTGGGATACACCGCATCAGGATTATCAACCCTGATCATGGGTTTATTGGTGGGAATAGGGATGACCGAAATCTTATAGGTGCTCATAAACTCTGCCGCTTCGGTTTCGGCGGTGCCGGTCATACCGGCGAGTTTGTCATAGAGCCGGAAATAATTTTGCAAGGTGATGGTCGCCAGTGTCTGGTTTTCTGCCTTTATAGGGACACGTTCCTTTGCCTCGATCGCCTGGTGCATCCCCTCGGAATACCGCCGCCCCTCCATAGTGCGACCAGTGTGCTCATCAACAATAATAACTTCGCGGTTCTTCACGATATAGTCACGATCCCGCTCAAAAAGTTCCTTTGCCTTTATCGCGTTGTTCAGGAACCCTATTAGTGGCGTGTGCGAGGCCTCATACAGGTTGTCGATGCCGAGCGCATCCTCTATTTTCGTTATACCAGGCTCCAGGATACCTACTGTGCGTTTCTTTTCATCAACCTCGTAATCAACCTCACGTTCCAGACCTTTCACCAGGTCAGCAAAGGTTGAATACCATTTGTCGGCGTCACCTTGCGCCGGACCGGAAATAATCAGTGGGGTGCGAGCCTCGTCAATCATGATCGAGTCAACCTCATCGACTATTGCATAATGGTGACCGCGCTGCACCAAATCCTCGGCGCGCTGGACCATATTGTCACGCAGATAGTCGAAACCGAATTCGTTGTTGGTGCCGTAGGTGATGTCTTTGGCGTACTCCACGCGCCGCTCTGCCGGGGATTGCCCGTTGAGCAGGCAGCCGCAACTCACATCCATAAAACGGTACACCCGCCCCATCAACTCCGACTGGTAGCTGGCCAGGTAATCGTTTACGGTGACGACATGAACCCCGTGCCCCTCCAGGGCGTTCAGGTAGCTCGGCATAGTTGCAACCAGGGTTTTACCCTCACCGGTTTTCATTTCTGCGATATTCCCGTTGTGGAGACAGAATCCGCCCATTACCTGCACTTTGAAAGGTTTCATGCGCAGCACTCGCCACGCTGCTTCACGGATTGCAGCAAAGGCTTCGTATTTTATGTCCTCCAGGGTTTCGCCCTCTGCGAGGCGCTCACGAAACTCGGCGGTTTTTCCGCGTAACTCCTCGTCGCTGAGGGCGGCGAAATCCTCCTCCATGCTGAGCACAGTTTCCGCTTGGCGTTCCAGGTCGCGCACCATCCGGCCTTCGCCCATGCGCAGAATCTTGTCGAATAAACTCATGTCCCCATCCTACCGTTTGTCACATGGCACCCTATGCCCACCGGCAGCGGATACGCGGAGAGCAAAAACAGAGGGGACGGGAATTTCTGAGTGCTTCACCAGATTGAGATGCCCGATGCCGTTACGAGATCAAACTGAGGGGCGCTGCCATGTCGAGCAGCGCCCCCCGTTTTGACGACAATGACTGAGCAGGACTGTCAGCCGTTTTGCGGCACCGCCTCGGCAAAGAGCCGCAGCACGCCATACGTCCAACCGCGCCGGTGATATGCGACACAGGGCTGGTGCGTCTCCGAGTCGATAAACAGGAAGAACGGGTGACCGACTAGCTCCATCTGGTAGAGAGCCTGCGAAACCGTCATCGGGTTGGCCTCCAGCAGTTTCTGTCGCACCACCACCGGCGAATCACCGAGCTGCGAAACACGTTCCTCGCCGACCTTCAAACCCGTAACATTATCGGGAGTTTCGGGAGCTTTCTGCACAATCTCTGCCGGTAAAGCATCCGCCAAATCCAGTTTCTCGATGTCTATTTCGGCGACCTCCGCGACCCGCGTCTCACGGCGGCGATGATCCTTTGCCCGATCCCGTGCTCGACGCAGCCGCTCATAGAGTTTCCCAGAAGCTATATCGACTGACGCGTAGCGATCTCCGGTTGCGGCCTCGGCACGGATAATCGGACCTTTACCGTGAACAGTCAGCTCGACACGCTCTGAAACCTCGGCCTGTCTGGCATTCGGTTCATGTGTTAGCTCCACATCGACACGCTGCGCACGGGGATAGAGCTGCTCAACTTTTTCGAGTTTCTCTTCAACATAGGCACGGAAATTCGGGTGAATCTCGGCATTCCGTCCAACAACTACGATATCCATTGTGTCCTCCAGGGCACGTAAGGGGCTCGTCTTTGAGCCCAGTTTCGGTTACCCACCGGACATCCCGGCGGGCGAATGGTTTCGGCTATCACCTCCATAAACTCAGGCGCCACCCCTCGGCGGACGCATACCTAATTTTATCCCGTATCCACCGAAGTTGTGGCAGCAATCACAGCACAAAGGGATATTCCTGCCCGCACCCGCGCACCCGCTGCTGTCAACGCCCTGGTAGCCTCGGTTAAAGTCGCACCGGATGTCACCACGTCATCCAAAAGAATCACATTCACGCCGGATAGTCGGCGTTTCGCAGAAATCGTGCCGGCTCGCGAACCCATCCGCTCCCGCATACTCAAGCCACGTTGCCCCGAACCCGAATGTAGCCGCAACGTATCTTCAAGCACCATCACTTCGCGCCCCAAACTGGCAGCGAGCTGCGGCCCAGCAGCCCGCGCAAACTCTGCCACAACCCACGAGTGGTGTCGCGAAGGCGCAGTCACCAACGCAATCGGCACGGAGTCAGGTTCATCAAGACACAGACCCGCCCGCCGCAGCCACTCTCCTGCTGCAGCGCCGCAGACTCTCCCGGTTCGGCGCAACCACGGTCGCGCATCAAAGCTGTCGCGGTGTTTCACCGCTAATAGCAGCCGCCGTACCCGATCCGTGTATTCCCCGAAAGTGCAGATCGGGTAGTCCCACGGTCGCGGATCCAGATAGTTCGCCTCACCCCCGCACAGCGTGAACACCATCGGCGCGCCCTCCAGTAATCCAGCGCAATCCGAACACAGTGTCGTATCCGGTCGCCCACAGGCGACACAGCAGGTGGGAGCCAGCATCGCCAAGAACTCTCGCACCGCCCGATACCACCTCTTTAGTTCCATATAAGCAGTATTTCAGCTGCTGAGGTGAGACAAACAATAGTGAAAGAAATCCGGTAAAAGCGAACATTACTATGCGGGTGTTGAAACCCGGTAACACTGTGAAAAGCGAAAATGCGCCAATAGTATTTTGCAGCTCACGGGTAGCAGGGGCGATCCAGGTTGCCACCAGAATTACGCCAGGAATCAGAGACCCGCAGGTAACGCACCCAATCATCACCGACCGCCTCTAAAGTGCCGGTAGATGCTCCCCCGAGGAGACGAACCACACCCTTAGGTGCGGTGTAGCTTTGGGTGAAACCGCCGAGCGACAGCTCATGTACCGTACCATCCGCAGCCAACACCGCAGACTTCAAGGTGTCCGTCCACACCGGGTCAAATAACTCGGTGAGTGAAGACAGCCGGTTAGGCAACTCTCGCAACCGTTCAGGGCGACCATCGGTGTTGCGCACAATCAAGGCTACACTCGCCCGGTACTCTCCAGTAGCGACCCGACCGACAAGCAACAGATGGGAACCATCAGGGGAAACAGCTAAGCCAGTGAGCTCCTTGAAATCATCCCAAGGTAAATCCAGCAAAGCGTCACCACCATCGGAATTGCCGAGACGAATCCGATTGGTATCCGTATGAGACCCGTACCAAATCCATCCGCGAGAATCATATTTAGGTGGCAGTGAATCCGGTACCGAATACAGCTCCCGCACCTGCGGGGTTAGCTGGATAATACCGGTTCCTGGTACGAGTGCAACCACATCCGGCTCGGAATCAAAACTCTGAGCCAAGGCAGCGATCCGCAGACCGCTGAACGACTCGGCACGTGCCAACACGTCTGTTTTGGTTCCGGAAAGCGAGACCAGGTCGCCATCCCGTAACCCAACCAGCCGATCGGGAGGCTGTTTGTGCAGATGCACACGGGTGTTAAAGTTCTCGGGTTTAATCAGTTTATCCCCAACGAAGAGCTGTACCGAGGCGGTTGTGCCATCCTCAACCAGGGTTTCATCAAGTTGCCATTGAATATTTTCGAGCTGCTTAGCCGAATAACCGCCAGCGATATTTGGTAACGATACAAAAGCCAAGTTCTTTTCGGAGTCGATGTCTACACTCACACCTTTACCATCTGCGATTGCCAGCGGGAAAGCACTGCTCACCACCTCGTTCAACGGCTTCGAGGGGCCGTTAATCAGACTCAAAACGAGTTGCCGTTCCGCCTCTGAACGCGGCACCCAACGCGGATCAGCAACCAGGTATTGAGAAGAACTGTCCGGATAGTAGACGCGACGTAGCACGTAGCTGTTCTGGAAAGCCGTCTGCGGAATCAAAATACCCTGGGGCAGATCATCAATACGCCACTGACCACTGACTTTACGCAACGTAAACGATGTTTCTAAAGTCGCATCGTCAGCGTCCGCCGGTGTCGGAACACCGTGAGAATCAACGGTAATAACCATGCGGCTCGCCACCGTCACCGTTGAACCGGAAACCGTCAATTTCGGAGCTGCAGAATCATCAAACACAACAGCTGAAACTTCCGGGTGCCACCGCTCATTCGCGTTTGCAGTCAAATACTGTCTCGCAACCTCGAAATAGTCATAGCTGCCTGCACCGACCGCGTTCAAAAAATCCGAAACCAGCTGCTGACGTGTCGAATTATCGCGAGGCCCCTGCGCCTGCTGCACCAGTTGGGCACGAGAACCTGCCGCTACCGTAGCCTCCACAACCGGCCCCGACATCGGCATATTCGCACAACCCGCCAACGCCAAAAACAGCAGCGCCACAAAAGGCGGATACAAAAACCTATACCGCATTATCGGCCCCCTCACTGTCGGTGATTTCACCTGTCACAGCCGAATCATGGTCATCTGTTTCGGCGGCAACCTGGACCTCATCGGGATGCTCCAGAGAGTACTCCAGGCGCGCCACTTCCATGCGGGTGTCCGCCATCACCGCCGGCACCTCAAGGATTTCTTCGCCGGGACGTAGCGGCAACACCAGCAGGAACATTGAACCCTCCTCAGGGCACGAAAGCACCGTCAAAGTACCGCCATGCAGGTGGGCATCCTCCGCTGAAATCGCCAACCCGAGACCCGTGCCACCGTATTTGCGTTGCCGGGACGGATCTGCACGATAGAAACGGTCAAAAACGTGGGAAGCGGTGTCATCCGTCATGCCGATACCGTAGTCACGAACCTTTACCGCAACCGAAGAACCAGTACTAGCCACCGTGATCTCAACCGGGTGACCCTCACCGAACTCCAAGGCGTTGACCAGCAGATTTCGCAGAATACGTTGCACACGTACCCGGTCGATAACGGCGACGCAGGGTTCCTGAGACGCGAAAAGGTGAACCACCACGCCACGGGTATCAGCCAGTTCAGAATAGGCATCAATGGTTTCTCCCGCCAAGTCCCGCAAATCAACTTTACTGGGATTGATACGAGCCGAACGGGCATCGATGCGAGAGATTTCGAGCAGGTCTTTCAACAGTTCATCGAACCTGTCCACCTGGGTATGCAGAACCTCCAGAGATCGCGCCATCATCGGATCTTCAATCTCGTCAATACGGTCATAAACCAGGTCAGAAGCAATCCGAATAGACGAAAGTGGCGTGCGCAGTTCATGAGACACATCCGAAACGAAACGCCGCTGCAGCTTCGCCAGCTCCTGGTAATCCGTGATTTGTCGCTGCATATAGGCTGCCATCTGGTTGAATGAACGAGCCAGCGAAGCCAACTCATCACGTCCCCGCACTGGAACACGCGCCTCCAAATTACCCTCAACTATTTCGCCTGCAGACTTCGCAACCTGCCCCAGCGGCAACAGCGTCTGGTATGACACCAACAGAATCAGCATGATCAGGGCAACCAGCAGCACGGCGGTACCGGCAACCATAATCTGCTCCAGCATCTTGACGGTGTTTTCCTGCTGCTGCAGCGAATAGATAAAGAACAGGTCATAGTCGCCAACAATCGGCACCGTGATGCGCGACCCCACCACAATACCGGGCTGATTATTGTAGGCATCCGGTAACTTAACCGACTGCCAAAAACGACCTGTCGAACCTGAAACCTTTGCCGTGAGATCGCGGGAAATAACACTGCGCAACTCAACGTCAGAGATCTCGTTGATAGTTGCCCCGATGGTGTTGGCCGGGTCACGCAACAGCACCACACCGGCACCCGAAACACCCGAGAGAGCATTCAACTGATAGCTGAGCTGCTCATACACAAGCTCCTGGAGGGCATCCGTGTCAGTGATACCTGCCTGGTCAAAGGCGGTCTGCACCCGCTCGTGGCGGATAGCCGAGTCGGCGACCACCGAATCGAGACGATCCCGAAACAGGCCGTCACGAACATGGGTGATTACGAAAATCGAGAGTAAAACCATCATCACCGCAACGGCGAGTGCCATCAAGGCTGTGAATCGAATCGGCAGATAGCTGCGTAACCAGCCGATAGGTCCTCGGTTAATCAGCCGATCAAAAAAAACGGAATCCTGGATGCGCTCCCCCCAGGCAAAGAAATGAGCAGCCACGCGTTCACTGAACGAATCCGCAGCCACGGAAGTCCCGGCGGTCTGTGTATTAGCGGTTGTCGCCGAAGCGGCACCCGTATCAGTTAATGCTGTTTTTTCGGTCGTTGCTGCTGCCGCGGTCGGGTGGCCAAACGGAAGTATCTGACGGCTCCGGCGTTTCTCATGCGGCACTGGCCCGATACCCTACGCCACGCACCGTCTTGATTATTTTCGGGTCGTCAGGGTCATCCTCAATCTTCGAGCGCAGCCGCTGAATGTGTACGTTCACCAGCCGGGTGTCGCCTGAATGGCGGTAACCCCAAATCTCCTCAAGCAGTTCCTCGCGCGAAAACGCTTTCCAGGGCTGTCGGGCGAGCACACTGAGCAAACCGAGCTCGATTGGGGTGAGGTTCAGTTGCCGACCTGCGCGTGTTGCCTCGTGCGCCATCAAGTCGATGTGCACATCCCCCAGGTCGATGTCGTCCTCACCGCTACTCCCGGTTTGCCGCAGTCGAGTTTTCACTCTCGCTATCAACTCTTTTGGTTTGAAAGGCTTAGGGATATAGTCATCTGCTCCCGCCTCCAAACCGGCAACCACATCTTCGGTGTCAGATTTCGCGGTGAGCATGATGACCGGCACATTCGACTCCTGGCGAATCTGTCTGCACACCTCGATACCGTCAATATCAGGCAACATCAGATCCAGCAGTATCAGATCCGGGTTGGACTGGTGAAATGTTTCGATTGCGGAGGAACCGGAAAAGCAAAACGTCGGCTCGTACCCCTCAGAGCTGAGCACAATGCCGATCATCTCAGCCAGGGGCTCGTCATCATCAACCACTAAAATCTGTCTCGCCATGGTCTCATTCTCTCATAAACTGTGTTTCATGTGGGGATTTACAGGCCACATGGGCCGTGTCGCTCAGCTGGCATCCCCGCCACCTCCCTGATATACCCGCAGGTGGGCGCGGCGAGCGGAACCTGTGGAAGACCGGCGTAGCGCATCCTCAGAAAAAACGCCTGGAACCTGATTAGTTTTCGAAGTTTGGGCGGCGAGAACCGGGGCTGACGGTTGCGGATCCGCCGGCTCCGGGAGGTTTTCTTCGGGGTGGCGGGAGGCGGCGCGCACCAGGTCAGCCAAGACTTCAAGATCCCCCTCGGAGGGTTCACTAGGAATAAAGGAATCCGCCAGGCGCACAACCTCCCAGCCGCGTGGAGCCTTAAAGCTCTCGGCGTGTTTCGAGCACAGGTCATAGGCGTGCGGATCAGGTTTCGCCGCCAGGGGCCCGAGCACCACAGTCGAAGAGCTGTAGGCGTATGTCAAGGTGGCTGCGGCAGGACTGGTGCAGCCATGTTTTGAACAGGTGCGAATTGGTGTCACAAATGCAGGTTACCTGGATTTTCGATGAATCGCTCACCGGCGCGCGGTAAAAACCAGGCTCTTCGTTCCCCAAACCCGGCTGACCTGCCCGCCCGGCAAATCGAGTGGACGCTGACCCGTGAAATCAGTGACCAGTCGATCAACCTGTCGCAAGTGGGTGCAGGTCAAGGCACCCAATCCGGCACGCTCAGCGATTAACCGCCACACCCGGGTGCGCAATGCCCGAGGCTGGTCGGAAAGCTCACGAAAATCAGTGAGCGTGACCGCGCCGGATTGTTCCAGGAGATTCCCGGTCTCCCGCTGCTCGGCGCACAGCCGCTCAGCAGCCGTGTCGAGAGCGAAGTTATCCTCCTGTAAAAGCTCGGCGGTACGCGACAAAGCAGGAGCAATATCGTGCCCAAACACCCGGTTCAACTCCGGTATCGCCCGGTCACGGAGGGCAGCGCGTCTAAGCGGTGAACCATCGGCGGCGCGCCACGGACCGTCAGCAGCGTTTGTGGGGTCAAGTATCGGATGCAGACCCCATTGCGTACAGGCCGCAGCGGTATCGCTGCGCCGCACATGGAGCAGCGGGCGGCAAACCAGGGCACGTCCATCACCTGAGAGCGCGAAACGCTCCATACCCGAAATCGAACGACCCCCAGAGCCGCGCCCCAACCCCAGCAGTACCGATTCAGCTTGATCATCCAGGGTGTGACCGAGAAACACCGGAACTGGAGGAGCCTCGGAACCGGCAGAACACTCAGCCGCGAAACCATATATCTCACGCCAACGCGCCTCCCGCGCACCCCCCTCCGGGCCGCCATCACAACCTGTAGCAGCACGCCGTACCGCACTGTGAACGGCACCCAGTTGACGACACCATTGAGCAACCCGGGCGGCTTCCACATCAGAGCCGGGACGCAGACCGTGATCAACGCTCACCGTCGCAACCGACAGCCCACTGCGGGAAGCCAAATCAATGAGCGCCACCGTCATCGCCAGCGAATCTGGACCGCCAGAACACGCCGCCACCAGCGTAAAGTCCCCATGGTTTGATGTTTGAGGCAAGTCGCGCAGCAGGTTGCGGATAGCGAGCGAGACCCTGCCAGCTCCACCGCGGGGATTTCTCCCCACGAGCCGTGAAGCCTGGGAGATCGAATCAGTATTCACAATGCGACCACCGAGTTCAGCATCTCGTCCATATTGGATACGATCTGGAACCCGGATCCGGTAAAGGAGTCAACCAGAACCGCCAAGTAGAAAACGTGCCCGGATTCGGTGACCGCGACACCCGCCAGGGCACGCGCAAATTGTAGGGTCCCTGTTTTTGCTCGCACCCTCCCGGCACCGGGCATATCCACCATGCGGGTCGCCTGAGTCCCGTCGAAAGCTGAGACTGGCATACCCGCAAAGATTTCGCGTATCTGCCGGTTTTTAGGGTCAGCCGCTGCCTGCAACAGTGCCACCTCCGTTGCCGCAGAAATCCGGTTCGTGGTGCTCAAGCCGGAACAGTCGTGGAGCTCCAAACCGGCTGTCGGAACCTGTAACTCCTCCAAGACGGCACGGGCATTAGCAACCTGACCCGTGAAATCGCCGCTGTTGCCAGCAGCAACCCCCGCAGCCCGACACACCCCGTCAGCCAGCGTATTATCCGAAACTTTTAACAGTTCTCGCACAATCTCGGCTAGTGTCGCCGAAGAAACCGATGCCAGGCGCTTAGTCCCCTGCGGGTTTTCAGCACGAGTAACCTCACCGGGGACCTTTACACCGAACGAAATGAGCGCCTGCTTGAAAACCTTTGCTGCCTCTAAAGCCGGATCCTCATAGAACCCGTTCAACTCATTGCCGTCCACGTGACCCGCATTAATGGCGAGTGCGGCGACCGGCCCCTCCTCGGCGGTGTTGCCCTCGGTAACCCAGTTTTCACCACGCGCACGATCCCCGAAAAGCGTGTCATCGAGAGCCAGAGAAACCTCCGTTACCCCCTGTTTTTGCAATTCAGCGGCAGTTTCGGAGGCGAGCGTTCTCAAGCCGGCGTGTCCGCGAACCCCCGCCGGATCGGATTCTTTGGCACCGAGCAGCTGATCCCCGCCGGCAACCAGTGTCACAGTCCCCTCAGAAAGCGTAGTTGAAGTGGTGAAACGATGGCCAGCTCCGAGACGGCTTAGCGCTGTCACCGACGCAATCAACTTTGTTGTCGAAGCCGGCTGCAAAGCCTGTTTCGAATTCAACTCGGCGAGAGTATCGCCACTGGCAGCATCGACAATGAGAACACTCGTGCGCGCTTGCGGCTCATCTTTTTCCAGGTCGGCACGGAACTTCTCGACCAGGGTGGCAACCTGAGCCGCCTGCTCTGCTGTCCACGGTTTCGCCTCCGGCAGCTTCTCAGCCATGACCGGAGCCACTGAAGCCGGATCGTCAAAATCCTTGGTGACCGGCGCGGAAAGCGTCAAGATACCCGGAACCCGGTCATGGGCATCAGCAACCGCATACCCCGCAATCAGCAGAGCGACACTCACTGTCGCGATCAGCGGAGCCGCTATGCCTTTAAACAAAATATGCTCCTTCGCCAGCCGATAATGAGGAAAACACGCCCTGATTCAACAATAATAGAGACACAGGTATCGCACCAACGAGCAGGAGAGGTCATGAGTCTAGAGTTCGATGTCACCATCGAGATCCCCAAGGGGAACCGCAACAAATACGAGGTAGACCACAAAACCGGGCGTATCCGGCTCGACAGGATGCTATTCACCTCGACGCGCTACCCAGATGATTACGGTTTCATCGACAACACTCTCGGCGAGGATGGTGACCCGCTGGATGCGCTGGTGATTCTGGAGGAGCCAACTTTCCCAGGATGCGTGATTCGCTGTCGCGCGCTCGGAATGTTCAGGATGCGTGATGAAAAAGGCGGCGACGACAAGGTCATTTGCGTCCCCTCGGCGGATCAGCGTGCCTCTTGGCGAACCGAGATTGAGGACATTTCAGAGTTCCATCGCCTGGAAGTGCAGCACTTCTTCGAGGTGTATAAGGATTTGGAGCCCGGTAAATCAGTTGAGGGCGCCCACTGGGTGGGTCGCAAAGAAGCCGAAGCTGAAATCCTGAAATCGCAGCAGCGACTCAGGGACTACGATGCCGAACACGAGGGCAAATACTTCGGTCTGCTCGCAGCTATTTACGAACAGACCGAATGAATTAGCCTAGACCTCTGTTTATATATAAAGGTTGCTTTACGGTATGTGCCGGAACGTGGGAGTTCCGGAATCGTAAACACTGCCGACTATGATTCCCATACTCGGGTTGGCAGCGTGGACGAGCATCCCGTTACCCAGGTATATTCCAACGTGATGTTCGTAGCACACCAGGTCGCCAGGTACGGCCTGTGACATGGATACGCCATAGCCCATATACCTTTGTTGTTCCGCTAAACGCGGCAGGTTAATACCTCTGACTTTACTGTAGACCCAGCGGGTGAAGCCGGAGCAATCAACACCCTCCTCTTCGGGGTTGTTTCCGCCCCAGGTGTAGCGATACCCCACATAGCTCATGGCTTTTTTGACAATGGCGGAGCCGCTGCCAGAACCGCTCTGTGCGACCACTGGTTTCGAGACCGTGCGTGCCGGAGCCGGTGCCGCCTGCGCTTGCCTTAGCGCAGCTTGGAGAGCCGCCTGTTGAGCTGCTGCGGCTGCTGCGGCCTGCTCTTCAGCGAGTTTGCGCTGTCGTTCCTGCTCTTCGGCGAGAACAACACCTCGCGCCCGCGCCAACTCAGCGATCAGTGCCTCGCGCTTGTGATTAATCTGTGCGACCTGATCGTTAGCGTCTTTCGCGGCCTGATCTGTTTTCTTTTTTTTGTCTTCAGCTGCATCCGCGGCTTCCTGTTGCACATTCAGCGCTTTTTCGGCGGCATCACTCAACTTGTCGGCTTTACGCTTCAGCTCCTGGAACTCGGTGAGCTGATTTGCGGCGCGATCTCCGAACAGCTCACTGAGCATCTGACGGTTCTGGACCCGCTCAATGCCGTTATCGGACATATAGGGTTCCAGGTCAGAGAGGGAGCCGGTGCTCGTGTAAATCATCCTGACCAGGTCGCCAAGGTCGTTGCGTGCCTCTTCAACATCGGCTTTCGCCGCACTGGCAGCATCCTTGGCTTGCTGCGATTCCTCTTTAGCGACAACCAGTTTTGTCATGGCGTCCGCGTAGTGCTGTTCAGCCAGCATCGCGGAATCTTTCGCATCCTGCAGGTCGGCGTTTGCGTCACTGAGTTCTGCCTCTATTTCGGTGACACCGCGTTCGGCACTGCGCAGCTCATCTTGGGAGCGGGTGGCGTACGCGGGCATCATGGTCATGGTCAAGGCTGCTGTGAGCAGTGTCGCTGCCCCGATCAGTCGGATGCGGCGGCTCGTTGTTGCAGACATTTACACCGTCCCTTTCGTTACACAACTTTCATAACTCTACCCTCAGTAGTCCAAATGAGCAACAAATGCAACAATTTTCACTTTAGAAACAAACATCCCCTGGTCTGACGACCAGGGGACGACGAAATATAGACCGAGTGAGATCAGCCGAGCTTTTCATCCACAGCATCACGGGCGGCATCAATCTTGTCGGCGAACTTGCCGCCAGTAACCTTATTCGCCAGGCCAGCAGCCTGATCGAGAGCCGCGTCAGTGTTCTCCTCGTTCAGCAAATCACCGGCCTTGTCTTTCACGTCCTCGAACGCGCCCTTTGCCTTGTCAGCGAAATCTTGCAGACCCACGAGAGCTTCCTTTATCTGTAAACCAATATCGGCTATTCCAGTAAAACATCTTTAAAATATTTTTTCTCGACTTCGAGAATTATTGGGGTCAGGAATCAGCGCGCCACCGGCATCGAGGCGACCTGTTTCACCGGTTGATACAGGAAGTCCCGCAGCACCCGATCCATTCGCGCCGACTCAATCAGGAACCCGTCATGACCGTGGTCAGAATGGATTTGCCGATAGATTGCCCCCGGAATCATCTCCGCCATCGCGCGACAGGCACCAGCCGGGAACAGCCGATCAGTATCGACACTAACCACTAAAGTACGCGCCTCGATACCCCGCAACACCGTACGCAAATCCCCGCGCCCTGCAGCAACATCGTGAGTAATCAGTGCCTTATTCAAGGCAACATACGATCCTGCATCAAAACGCCGAGCCAGTTTAGCCGCGTGATGATCCAGGTAGCTCTGCACCGCGAGACGCCCACCATGCAGCGGATCCTCTCCGGATTGTGGCTCCCGTCCAAACCGAGTGTTCAACTCGCCAGGACTGCGATAGGTCGCGTGCGCAATCTCGCGCGCCAACCCCAACCCCCGATCCGGACCGTGCGGCTGATCATAGTAGTCACCCCCGCTCCAATCCGGGTCTAACTCGATAGCCATATTTTGCATATGCGCCCACGCAACCTGGTCAGCGGTAGTTTGCGCACCAGTCGCGATTAACACCAGTGAACCCAGGCGCTCCGGAGCCGACACCGCCCACTCCAGCGCCCGATGCCCACCCGCCGAGGGACCGACAATCATATCCCAACGGTATATGCCCAGATAGTCGGCGAGACGCTGTTCGGCACGCATCATGTCACGGGTACATATCTGCGGGAAACGTGACCCCCAGGCGTGACCATCTGGAGCTAGCGACGCCGGCCCGGTCGAACCCTGGCAGCCACCCAAAACATTCGGCACCACCACAAAATACGTGTCAGTGTCTATAGCTTTACCCGGCCCCACAATATCGTTCCACCAGCCCGCAGTCGGGTGTGCAGCATCAGCTTCACCTGCGACATGTGAATCACCGGTGAGCGCATGGCAAATCAACACCGCGTTGGAACGCTGCGGATTCAAGTGCCCCCAAGTTTCATAGGCGATACGCGATTGCGGCAGCACCTCACCGTTTTCTAAAGCTATCGGCCCAAGATTCACAAACAGGCGTCCACCAGCAGGCTTATGTGGATTCCAGCCTCCGGTGGTGACCGGTGGTAGGGTGTCGTGGGCGGGTCCAATCTCCGGGTCTACCGCGTGCGGATCATCCCGATATGCCGGGTCTGCCATCAGTCACCACCTTTGCAGCTGAAACTACTCCACCTCGCTTAAGACAGCGCGGCAAATCCTTTCTCCAAGTCCTCCAGGATATCTTGAATATCCTCGATACCGACCGAGAGACGGATCGTGTTCTCGCCGATTCCGGCAGCCGCCAGCTCCTCGGGCGAGTTCTGTGAATGAGTGGTGGATGCCGGATGAACCACCAGGGAACGCACATCCCCGATATTCGCCAGGTTCGAATGCAGCTCCAAAGCATCCACAAACTTTTCGCCCTCGGCACGCGCACCCTTTATATTAAAGGTCACCAGCGACCCCGGACCTTTCGGCGCATACTTTTTACCCAGCTCGTAGTAGGGCGAATCCGGCAGACCCGGATAGTTGACCGTCTCCACCTGCTCGTGTTCTGCGAGGAACTCTGCCACCTTTTGGGCGTTGGAGACGTGCCGATCCAGACGCAAACTGAGCGTGTCAATACCCTGAGCGACCAGGAAAGAGTTAAAGGGAGAGGCCGCCCAGCCCATATCGCGTTGCCCCTGGACACGACACTTCAAAATAAACGCCGGTTCGCCGAGATCCTTGTAAACCAGACCGTGATATGACGGATCTGGGACGTTGAACTGGCGGAAACGCTGCGGATCGGCACTCCAGTCGAAACGCCCGGAATCCACGATCGCGCCGAGCATCGCGGTGCCGTGCCCGCACAGGAACTTCGTTGCCGAATGCACCACAATATCCGCACCCCACTCGAAAGGTCTGGTCAGATAGGGTGTAGCAACGGTGTTGTCAACGATTAGGGGAACACCCACGCGGTGTGCCGCGCCCGCAACCGCCTCAATATCGAGAATATCGGCGTTCGGGTTCGGGATTGTCTCTGCGAAAAAAGCGACGGTGTGTTCATCAGCTGCCGCCTCCCACGATGCCGGATCGAGCGGGTCCGTAACCCAATGCACGTCAATCCCGTAGCGCGGCAGGTTGTTGCCCAATAGCGCGTGAGTACCACCATACAGGCTGTGCGGGGCTACTATATTGTCTCCTGTCTCAGCAATCGTCAAAATCGCGAGCGTTATCGCCCCGGCACCAGAGGCGGTAACCAGACCGCCGACACCGCCTTCGAGTTGGCTGATACGTTCCTCAAGAACCCCGTTTGTCGGGTTCGTTAACCGCGTGTAAATCGGGCCGAAATCTTGCAGCGCAAATCGCTTCGCGGCGGTGTCGGCATCCGGGAACACGTATGCGGTTGTCTGGTAAATCGGCAGGGCGCGTGCCCCAGTGTCAGAATCTGGGGTCTGGCCTGCGTGAATCGCGAGAGTGTCAAATCTGTAGCTCATTTTTTGCTCCTTATTTAGCTTTTCAAATACCCATCAGGCTTATCTTTGGATGGTGCCGAACCAATGAACGCTATGACCGTCTAGCTGGCGGGCACAGGAGCGATATAAAAATACCGCGCGAATTCGCACGGCAAAACTGGCATGAAAGCGCGCTCGACCGTGCCGGTCAGTTGCGCATTCGTTTATTAGCCATAACCAAACCTTAAACCAATCTTTCCCATAAGTGCAAAACTTACCCACCGTGCCGCAAGTATCCAGTCGTCATGTTAGCGACATACGAGTAGCCTTAACAATATGGTCATTGACACTCATGCACACCTCTATCCGGCTCGCTACCTGGACTTTCTAGAGTCGATAGGTATTGACGCATCCTCCATAACGATAGCTCGCAACCTGCGCGCGGACGACTCCGATACTGACCTGTCAGCTCGTCTCCAGATGATGGATAATGCCGGTGTGGAGCGACAAATCCTCTCCGCAACCCCGCAGCTGCCGATGGCCGCCACCCCCGGCGGAGCGAACGCGGCAGATTCGGCCAGTGCCGCCCGCATGATTAACGACATATACGCCGAGGTGGTAGCCTCCAATCCGGATCGATTCAACGCCTATGGGGCGATTCCACTGCCGTTCGTAGCTGAGTCCCTCGCCGAGATCAGCTATATCTTCGACGAACTGGGGTTCCTGGGGGTAGCTATCAACACTTTCGTGGGTGCCTATGGTGCGCTCACCGATGCTGCCTATACCCCTGTTTTTGAGGAACTCGACCGGCGTGAAGCAATCGTCTATATTCATCCGGCAGGGCAATCTGCGGGCTGTCAAACCGTGATTGACAACGGTTTCACGTGGGTAAACGGTGCGCCCATGGAGGATGCGATTGCGACCCTGCAACTGCTCAAAGCAGACTACCCGTACCGTTTCCCGAATATCCGTTTCCATATCGCACACCTGGGCGGGGACCTGGCATTCCTGTCTCAACGCATAGAGGACAACTACACCGACTGGGGGGCTTTCCAGCACTCTCCGCGTGTGACGCTACGAAACCTGTGGTTCGATTCCGCGAACTTCTATGCGCCCTCACTGCGGCTGGCTCTGGAAACCTATAACCCCGAACATATTATGGCTGGCTCAGACTACCCTTATTTCCAAGACGATAAATACACTCGCGCTTTCAGCTATATTCGTGATTCCGGCGCCTCCCCCGAACTCATCGAACAGGTGCTCTCCGGCAACGCACAGCACCTATATGGACTATAAATACCCTAGTTGCCAGGTTTTAACCCATTGGATGGCGGGTTGGACACGGTCGCGCATTCCGAGTTTGGCGAGTATTCACGAGACAACTTTTTTTAGCGGAGTCCGGTTCAATATAAGAGCATTTCAGCGATTCCGCCAACGATATGTCTCCTTTTTCAACACACGCGATCGTCGTTGGTAAATGAAGTACCATAAACACCTGAAGCCTTACACCGGTAACGTCGGTAAAGAAGTACGCCAGTGTGGGTCGAGACGGGTAGAATACCGTATGTATTCTATTTCGCCTGCAACCGGGGGTAGCCACCATGCGCAACAGGTCTAGGGCACGCTTGCTTTTCGCGGCCTTGTTTAGTTTTCTGTTGATTGTTTTGCCTGGCGTTGCTCACGCTACACCCAATGAGGCAGCCCCTCAGGATATTCCATACACTGTCCAATTCTGGTCGGAGCGCGCCGACTATGATGAGGGCAACGTCGGCTCCATCGGCGATAAGTACGAATACATCGGCCTGAAGAACTTCACGGGTGCCGAGGGGCATGTACCCGGCCTCCTGACAGTCGATCCGAGCGGCGTCCAGTTCCCGGATATTGAACTGGCCACCTCGTCGAATCCCGAGTTGTTCGCCAAGCTCTACCATCTGAACGCGCAGTACACGAAAGCGCAGAACGCTCACGACGACGCCGGTGTCCGCCCGTTGAATGCCGCCGAGAAGAACGTCTACAACGTGTTCTTTGACCGTGAGGTCTACGAGGTGGTGTTCGAGCGAATCAATACTACGTACAGCTCATTCGATCCGGTGATTTCCAAGAATGGCACCACCTACGACGCGAAGGCGAACCCCTACACCTTGCGCTTGCGCTTCGGCCAGGCGTTCGGCGACGCTTGGCCATTCGATAAGGACATCATGGAGGTGCCAGTTCAAGGGAAGCGGGGCTACGGCCTGACCGGGTGGACGGTTATGACCGGAGAGGAGACTGCCTCCTACTTGGATACGCCGCCGTACCGGCTGACGTATAGCGAGTTCGTTCAATACGCGGGCAAGAGGTCAACCTCGGTGTCCCGGCCCGGTGTGAAATACTCCGATCACACCATCGCCATGGGCATTACTTATGGAAATAGTGCTCATCCGGTTTTCGTGGATATGGCCCTGGAGGGCTTCGAAGATGGGCTTGAGCCGCGGCAGTTCCTCATTGATGAGGCTCTCTCGTACTGGAAGTCTGATACAACGCATGATAAATATTTGTTCCCTGTTCCTCAGCTCAAGGGCTTCGATCGGGTCGTCCCCACGAAGAGGCAACAAAAGGTGAAGAACCAAGAGGAGCTGGATGAGATCAACGCCGCGCGCGGCGACGCTACACCGCTGACCTTCATCCGCACGCTTTACGGCACAAGGCGTGACACGAACGGCTACCTGCGTCTCGAATACAAGCGGCAGAAGTTTAGCCTCTTC
>JAXDTI010000002.1:0-254394 GCA_034090045.1 Varibaculum sp.
GGAGGATTCCTCGGCTGGTTCCTCGGCGGGCTCGATGGATTCCTCTACGCCCTCATCGCCTTCGTCGCCGCCGACTATTTGACTGGCGTCCTCGCCGCCATTGCGGAGAAGCGCCTGTCGAGTTCGGTCGGGTTCACAGGCATCGCCCGCAAAATCCTCATCTTCACATTGGTCGGTTTAGCGAACCTGCTCGACGTGTACGTGCTCGGTGCTGGTGCGGTGCTGCGTACCGCGACGATCTTCTTCTACCTCTCCAACGAAGGCATCTCCCTCTTGGAGAACACCACCCGCCTCGGACTACCCGTACCAGCCCAGCTCCGAGAAACCCTCGCAGCGCTGACGAAGCATGACCTAGCCGATGCGGCACCAGCGCCTAACGCTAACGAGGCGACTTTGGCGCCGGATAGTCAGCCGAAGCTGCCGCTGCCTGAACCCAAGCAATCCACCATCACCAAGTAAGAAAGGACAAGAATCATGAAGGATTGGAACAACCTGCAGGCCGACCAGAACCTGCTGATGAACAAGCACTACACGGCCGGGCGCGGTGGACGCAGCATTAACAAGATTGTGCTGCACCACAACGCCGGACGACTCTCCATCCAAGAATGCTGGAACGTGTGGCAAACCCGTCAAGCTTCCGCCCACTACCAAGTCGATGTCAACGGCCGTATCGGCCAACTCGTCTGGGATCGTGACACTGCATGGCACGCGGGTAACTGGGAAGCTAACTGCACCTCCATTGGTATCGAGCACGCCAACAACCATGTGGGCAACCCCTGGACCATCAGTGACGCTACCTTGGAAAACGGAGCACACCTAGTCGCGGCTTTGTGCCGCTACTATAAGCTTGGCCGCCCAGCGTGGGGTAAGAACGTGTTCGGGCACAAACACTTCGCCGCCACCGGATGCCCAGGCGAAATCGCAGGCACCCAAAACACGCGCTACATGGCACGCGCCCAATACTGGTACGACCACATGACCAGCAGCAAAGCACCGACTCCTGAGGCCAAGTCAGTTTCCAAGCCCGTCACTACTAGCGGCAAGAGCGTTGATGAATTGGCTCGAGAAGTGATCCGTGGGGATTGGGGTAACGGTAATGACCGCTACCAGCGGCTCACCGCAGCCGGGTTCGACTATGACGCTGTGCAAGCCCGCGTCAACCAAGTGCTCGGACAAAAGCCGAAACCCGCTGGTAAAAGTATCGACATGCTCGCGCGTGAAGTGATTCGTGGGGATTGGGGTAACGGGCAAGAACGCTACAACCGCCTCACCAATGCTGGCTACAACTACAACACTGTTCAGGCACGCGTGAACCAAATCCTCAGCTAGCACACACTTCTACCTAGAACACCATGGCCGTCTCACTGCCTCACTCGGGGTGGTGGGGCGGCCAATTTTTGCTTTACGACTTACCTTTTGCGTTTCTGAAAGCCCTCCTTACAGGAGGTATCCGCAATGATTGATCCGATACAACAACAAGCAGCTATCGAGCTTCGCCAGCGAGGCCTATCACTGGCAAGGATTGCTCGTATTCTCGGGATAGAGAAAAGCACGCTGCACTCAAAACTGAAGAACATCACTACCCCAAGCCCTGTCCCGGGTGAGGAGGGAAGTGAGGTTTACTGTCGCTGGTGCGGCAAGCCAATAGTGCAGCCTCGCACTGGCAGACCGCGCTCATTTTGTTGTAGTGAGCATCGCCGCACGTGGTGGAAGCATCATCCGGAAGCAAAAAACACCACTGCCACCTATAGCTTCACGTGCGTGAATTGTGGGCAGGGTTTTAGCGCTTATGGGAACAAGACCCGTAAGTACTGTAGTCATGCTTGCTATATCGAGCATCGGGGCCAGTAAATGAACCATATGACCGAAGCTCAATTCAAGCGTGAAGCCCACTACCGCGCCACCCTCAACACTGCTCATTGTCTGACTAATACTGGGCTGCTCACTGCCGGTGATTTTGCTCGGATACAGGAGGCGTTGCAAGCAAAATATTCGCCTCCAATTGGCAGGCTTGATGGCCCGAATCGACTGGATAAACGGGGCGAACAGAGTGATGTATAGAAGCAAGCAACCACACTGTTATTGATACGAAGGAGCAGCACACAATGGGTAGGCAAGTTCAGCAAGTCATCCACCCGAAACGCGAAATCACGCGCACTCGGGTAGCAGCCTATGTACGGGTATCGCGCGAGAGCGAGCGGCTTACTCATTCTTTTTCCGCGCAAGTCTCCCACTACAACCAATTGATTAGCGCCACACCCGGCTGGGAATACGCAGGCGTCTACTCCGACTACTCTGCGTCAGGCACAAGCACCACCAAGCGCGACGAGTTTAAGGACATGATCACCACCGCTTTGAACGGCGGCATCGACATTATCTTGACGAAGTCGATTAGCCGCTTCGCCCGCAACACCGTGGATTTATTGGAGACCGTGCGTGAGTTGAGTGCCGCCGGTGTATCGGTGCGTTTCGAACGTGAAAACCTCGACACCGCTACAGCCGAAGGCGAAATACTGCTCACTTTGCTCGCATCATTCGCGCAAGCAGAATCCGAATCAATCTCGGCAAACGCGAAATGGGGCATCCGCAAGAAATACGCCGACGGGCACCTGCATTCCCGCCAGCCCTACGGATACCACTACAACCACGGCCACCTCGAGATCATCGAGCAAGAAGCCATGATCGTGCAGCGCGTATTTACTGAATTCCTCAAAGGCATTAGCCCAGAGAAAACCGTCAACGCTCTCAACGCTGAGGGGCTACGCTCACGCAGTGGAGGCAAGTTTCGTGCCAACGTGACCCGTCAATGGCTAGAAAACGAAACCTACACAGGCGATGCGATCTGCCAAAAATACTACCGACCCCACGTCGGCAAAAGCACCAGCAGCCCCAACACCGGCCAACTCACCAAATACCTCGTAGAAGACTCCCACCCCGCAATCATCACCCGTGACGTTTTCGATGCGGTGCAAGCTGAACTAGAAAAACGCAGAAACTCTGGCGGTCTCGCGGCAACACCCGGCTTTGGCACCGGCCTCACCCACATAATAGTGTGCGCCACCTGCGGCAAACACTATCACCGGCGCACCAAAACCCAAAACGGTCAGTCCTATAAATACTGGTGGTGCGAAACCGCCACCAAAGGACAAGGTAACCCCTGCAAAGCCCACCAACTCCGAGAAGAAAAACTACGCACCATCATCTGCACCGCCTTGGGTCTAGCCGATTGGGATGATGAAACCATCATCAATCAGATCGAACACATCGAGGCCAGCCCCGATTGGCTCCTCACCATCGACCACACCAGTGGGAGACGTACGACGATTGATTACCGCACTGGATTGGAGGTTGATCACTGATGCCAAGAATCACCGCGATCCCAGCAACCAAACCCCTACACTCCGTCAGCCACGCCCTGCCCAACATTCGCCGCGTCGCAGGCTATGCTCGCGTCTCCACTGATGATGAGGATCAAGCGAACTCGTATGCCGCTCAGGTGGATTATTACGAGCATTACATTCGCTCCCACGATGGCTGGCAGTATGCAGGCATTTACACCGACGAAGGCATTAGCGGCACATCCACAAAACACCGTGACGGCTTCAACCAGATGGTCAACGACGCCCTCGCAGGCAAAATCGACCTGATCGTCACTAAAAGCGTCAGCCGGTTTGCTCGCAACACCGTCGACTCTCTCACCACTGTGCGCGCGCTCAAAGATAAAGGCGTGGAGGTGTTCTTCGAAAAAGAAAACATCTGGACGCTCGACTCCAAAGGCGAACTCCTCATCACCATCATGTCCAGCCTCGCTCAAGAAGAATCACGCTCTATTAGTGAGAATGTGACGTGGGGGCACCGGAAGCGTTTCCAAGACGGCAAAGTCTATATGCCCTTCAAGAACTTCCTCGGCTACAAGCGCGGCGAAAACGGAGAACCCGTAATCGTGGAAGAAGAAGCCGAAATCGTGCGGCGTATCTACCGAGACTATCTCGCAGGCTATTCGATACCCGAGGTAGCGCGTCGTCTCGATGCCGACCATATTCCAACCCCGATGCGAGGCAAAAACTGGTGCCACTCCACCATCCGCTCCATCCTCACCAACGAAAAATACAAAGGTGACGCTCTGCTGCAAAAACGCTACACCGTCGACTTCCTCACCAAAAAACGAAAACTCAATGAAGGAGAAGTCGCGCAATACTATGTGACAGGCTCGCACGAAGCGATCATCGATCCCGAGACATGGCAGCTGGTACAAGCAGAGCTTGAAGCCAACTCCAACAGTGGCAGGCGCGAGCACTGCTTCACCGCCATGATCTATTGCACCCACTGTCAGAGCCAATACGGCTCGAAAATCTGGCACTCCAACGACAAATACCGCTCCCTCGTGTGGCAGTGCAACCAAAAGTTCAGCCATCCGCACCCGAAGAAAATGCCAGCCCTACGCAACCACGAGCTCGAATACATTTTCATGACAGCACTCGAGCAGTTGATGAGCAAACGCGATCTCACCGACTGGCAACTCATCATCACCACCGTCACCAACATTACCGAGCTAGAAGCCAAAGCCGCCCATCAAGCAGCTGACATCGACATCACAACCACCGCTATCGAACGCGCCATCAGCCATAACGCACGGATCACGCAAAACCAAAACGAATACCAGCACGCTTTCGCCCAGCTTGAAGCAAACCATCAGCAAGCCATAAATGCCTATGACAACACGCAAGCCGAGATCCGGCGGCGCAAAGGACTACGAGCCAAACTCCTGCACTACAAGCGAACCCTTGAAAACCTCACCGAAGCACGCGGCTTCAACCCTGCTACTTTCCATGCCTTGTGCTCGAAAATCAACATCCACCCCGACGGTCAAGCAGACGTGGTCTTCGCTGACGGCACAAGCATCACCATCACCCCGCAAACCACATAAAACCATGAAAACAAAAATCGGGCTGGCACCTCACAGCGAGGAAACCAGCCCGATTCTTTTATGCTTAAAACACGCATTAAGCCACCAAAAAAGAGTTTCGCGCAATTTTGGACGGCTTTCCGAATTTTCGTACGACCTTTTCGCAAAACCCGAGTTTTGCGAAATTGTATCAATTCAGCGTGCCCGTAGTGGAGCTAGCGGGACTCGAACCCGCGACCCTCTGCTTGCAAAGCAGATGCGCTACCAGCTGCGCCATAGCCCCTATAAAACAAAACCCCGGTTCGCGGGGAGCTGACACCACAATCGGTATCCGGTGGGCCTAGCTGGGCTCGAACCAGCGACCTCAGTCTTATCAGGACTGCGCTCTAACCAACTGAGCTATAGGCCCTTTACCCGTAAACAGGCACCAAATGAGATTACCGCAAACGGCACCTGCGGGGCAAGCCCGGTGCGACCAATCACGGCGACGAAACACTCAAATATCGAGCAGTGTCATCTTCACGCCACCGACCAGCCGCGCCACCAGGTTATATATCAGCGCACCAATCGTTGACAAAGCCGTGATAATCAGCACATTCGCGACCGCCACCACGGTTGAGAGCGCCAGCACACGCGGCAGCTCCAAATATTCGACCATCGAGGCTATCGCGCCGGAACGGTCAATCGAATCCACGAAATTCTGGATACCTGAGAAGACGTGCATCGAGTTGAGCAGCAGCCACACCAGCAGTGCGGACAGTACCGTGGCTATACCGAAAGCCACCGACAGCAGGAACGTGACTTTCATAACCGCCCACGGGTCAAGCTGCGACATGACCAACTCGACCTTACGCGGCTGATAGTCAACAATCTCCGGTTCCGTGTCTGCCAGCTCCACCTCCGGCAGCTCCGGAATTACCGGTCGCCGAGGCGCATTCGTGTCTACGCGAATCTCGATGTCGTCATCCAGTTCTTCCATAAGTCCTCCTGGGTCACTAGCCTACCGGTAAACCGTTCACTCTTTAGCATCCGTGGCAGCGTCACTTTCGCCGGTTTCATCAGTTGTATAGGTTTCGGTAGCCGCAGCGTCCCCCTCGTCTTCCTCGTCACTTTCCTGGCTGAGAGTAACCGCGAGCACCCTATCTCCCCTGTCGGGGCGCGTGAAAATCACGCCCTGGGTGTTGCGTCCAGTCTCGGAAACTTCATCAACACGGGAACGTTGCACCTTGCCGGAAGTCATAATCACCATCACCTCAGCGTCATCGTGAACCATCAGGGCTCCAACCAGGTCGCCACGTTCGGCAACCAGGTTCGCGACCTTGATCCCGAGACCGCCACGACCCTGAACCCGGTATTCTTCGATAGGGGTGCGTTTCGCATACCCGCCCTCGGTAACGACCAGAAGATCCGCGCCCTCCCGGCAAACATCCATGGTGAGCAGTGAATCGCTGGAACGGAAACGCATACCTGTTACGCCGGAAGTGGCGCGACCTGTCGGGCGTATCGCGGTGTCGTCCGCGGGGAAACGAATCGACTGTCCCTTACGGGAAACCAGAATCAGTTCGTCCTCGGCGTTCGCCAGGCAGGCGCTAACCAGCTCATCGGTGCCAAACCCGTCAATCTCGCGTAGGTTAATCGCAATCACGCCGCCGGAACGGTTCGAGTCATATTCGACCAGGCGCGTCTTTTTCACCAGACCGGAACGGGTAGCCAACACCAGGTATTCACTGTCCTCATAGCTGTTGAGTGCCATCACCTGCGCAATCCGCTCATCGGGCTGGAATGCCAGCAGGTTCGCCACGTGTTGACCTTTCGAGTCTCGCGACCCCTCCGGGAGCTCATAGGCTTTCGCGCGATACACTCGCCCCTTGTTGGTAAAGAACAGTAACCAGTGATGTGTCGTCGTGGTAAAGAAATGCTCCACAATGTCGTCTTCCCGCAGCTGGGCGCCTTTAATGCCTTTACCGCCACGTTTCTGGCTGCGATACTGATCCAGGCGCGTATATTTCACGTATCCGCCACGGGTGATTGTCACCACCACGTCCTGTTCCTCGATCAGGTCTTCCATCGACATGTCGCCGTCAAAGGGCACAATGCGGGTGCGCCGGTCATCACCGTAGCGATCCACGATTTCTGCGAGTTCACCGGAAATAATATCGCGCTGCCGCTCCGGCTTGGCGAGAATATCCCGCAGGTCAGCAACCCTTTCAGTGAGTTGCGCGTGCTCTTCCATTATCTTTTGACGTTCCAGGGCGGCCAGGCGACGCAATTGCAACGCCAGGATAGCGTCAGCCTGCACCTGATCCACTCCCAGCAGATCCATTAGGCCGCTGCGCGCCTCCTCCACGGTCGGTGACCGCCTGATCAGTGCAATCACCTCGTCTAACGCATCTAGTGCTTTCAGGTAGCCATCCAAAATATGTAGGCGTTCCTCGGCTTTGCGCAGCCGGAACTGGGTGCGGCGCACAATCACGTCTATCTGGTGATCCACCCAGTGTCGGATGAAACCGTCAAGGGACAGGGTACGCGGCACCCCGTCAACGAGCGCCAACATGTTTGCGGGGAAGGAATCCTGCAGCTGTGTACGCTTATAAAGGTTGTTGAGCACCACTTTTGGCACGGCATCGCGTTTCAACACGATCACGAGGCGTTGCCCAGAACGAGACGAGGTTTCATCGCGCATATCCGAGATGCCTTGAACCTGCCCGTCCTTTACCAGTTGAGCGATTTTTGCGGCCAGGTTATCGGGGTTCACCTGATAGGGAAGTTCCGTTACAACCAGGCAGTTACGCCCGTGAATTTCCTCTATGTTTACGACCGCGCGTTGCACGATTGAGCCGTGACCGGTGCGATACATTTCTTCAATGCCGCGCCGACCCATGATGGTCGCGCCGGTCGGGAAGTCCGGTCCGGGGATCAGTTTAATCAGTTCTTCAAGCACTTCTTCACGGGGCGCGTCAGGATGCTGCAGATACCATTGAACCCCGGCGGCGACTTCACGCAGATTGTGTGGCGGGATACGGGTCGCCATACCGACCGCTATACCTTCCGAACCGTTACACAACAGGTTCGGGTAGCGTGCCGGTAACACTACGGGTTCTTGGCTGCGACCGTCATAGTTGTCCATGAAATCGACGGTTTCTTCGTCAATGTCACGCACCATTTCCATCGCCAAGGGAGCCATCTTGCATTCGGTGTAACGCTGCGCTGCCGGCCCCAAGTTACCGGGTGAACCAAAGTTACCCTGCCCTGACACTAGCGGATATCGCATAGCCCACGGCTGAACGAGCCTGGTCAAGGCATCATACACGGAGGCATCACCGTGCGGGTGATAGTGACCGAGCACGTCACCGACCACGCGCGCGCTCTTATAGAACCCGGCGTTCGGACGATACCCTCCGTCATACATGGTGTAGAGGATGCGCCGATGCACCGGTTTCATACCGTCTCGCACATCCGGCAGGGCACGTCCCACAATCACACTCATCGCGTAGTCGAGGTAGGAACGCTGCATTTCTTTTTCCAGGTCTACCTGGCGTACGTCAGCGGCGGCAGTCCTGGTCAGTTCGGCAGCAGCCGCGGCGGCTGCGGTCTCAGAGACGTCCTCCGGGTCCCAAGGGGAATTCTGGTCCTGTGTCTTATCACTCATTGCCTGTATCCTTTACCCTTCAGATATCCAGGAACCGGACGTCGGTGGCGTTGCGTTGAATAAACTCGCGGCGCGCCTCCACATCGTCACCCATCAGCATCTGGAATATCGCGTCGGCGTTCGCGGCCTGATCCAGCGTCACCTGTTTCAACAGCCGGAACTGGGGATCCATGGTGGTTTCCCAAAGTTCCTGCGGGTTCATTTCGCCCAGACCCTTGTAGCGCTGTACGCCGCCGTCCTTCGGTAGCCGCTTGCCGCCCTCGGCACCCTCAGCGAGTTCCTGGTCGCGTTCAGCATCGGAATAAACGAACTGGTGGTTCGAGTTTGTCCATTTCAGGCGGTAAAGGGGTGGGGTAGCCAAGAAAACGTGCCCGGTTTCGATCAGCGGACGCATATAACGGAACAGCAGGGTGAGCAGCAGTGTCGTGATGTGTTGGCCATCAACGTCAGCGTCAGCCATCAACACGATAGTGTGGTAGCGCAACTTGCTCAGGTCGAACTCTTCACCGATGCCGGTTCCGAACGCGGTTATCAGTGATTGGATTTCGGCGTTCGACAGGGCACGATCCAGACGGGCTTTCTCGACATTCAAAATTTTGCCGCGTAACGGCAGGATAGCCTGGTGGGCGGGGTCTCGACCCTGCACGGCGGAGCCGCCAGCGGAGTCACCCTCCACGATGAAAATCTCGGAATCTTCGGGGTTTCGGCTGGAACAGTCACGCAACTTGCCGGGCATCGATGCGGTCTCTAGAAGGCCTTTGCGGCGGGTCGCTTCGCGTGCTTTGCGGGCTGCGAGCCGGGCAGCGGAAGCCTGTTGCGCCTTCACCAGGATCGCTTTCGCGTCAATCGGGTGGGCATCCAACCAGTCGCCCAGCCGCGCATAAACCTGCTGCTGCACGAAGGTTCGAGCCTCCGTGTTACCGAGTTTCGTTTTGGTCTGTCCCTCGAACTGCGGTTCAGTGAGTTTCACCGAAATAACGGCGGTCAAACCTTCACGCACATCGTCACCGCTCAGGTTGGAGTCTTTGTCTTTCAATATGCCTTTATCGCGGGCATATTTGTTCATCAACGTGGTGAGCGCGGTACGGAAACCTTCCTCATGTGTGCCGCCCTCGGTAGTGTTTATGGTGTTTGCATAGGTGTGTACCGATTCGGAATAGGCGGTTGTCCACTGCAACGCAAGCTCCAGGGACATATTGTGTTCGGCATTTTCGGCCTCGAAGTTGATAATGTCACTGTTGATCACCTCGGTTTTCTTTACCGTGTTCAAGTATTCAACATAGTCGCGGAGACCGTTTTCATACATGTAACTGACTTGGCGGCCGTGATGCTGACCGTCTTCCACCGGGTCGGTTACACCGTCCCCAGTCACCTCGTCTCCAACGTCGCTCATGCCGGGGCGCTCATCGGTGAGCGTGATGCGCAGCCCCTTGTTAAGGAAAGCCATTTGTTGGAACCGGGCACGCAGAGTCTCAAAATCGAACTTTACGGTCTCGAAAATATCCGGGTCGGGCCAGAAAGTTTGGGTGGTGCCAGTCTCATCGGTGTTTTCGCCGCGCTCCAGGGTGCCCACCGGGGTGCCGCCGTTGGCGAAGGTTTGCCGCCACACGTATCCCTGGCGGCGCACCTCGGTCTCCATGCGGGTGGATAGGGCGTTCACCACTGAGATGCCGACACCGTGCAGGCCGCCGGAGACCGCGTATCCGCCGCCACCGAACTTACCGCCGGCGTGCAGGATTGTCATTACCACTTCTACGGTCGGCTTGTGTTCGGTGGGGTGTTCATCGACCGGGATGCCGCGTCCATTGTCTACGACTCTCACGCTGCCGTCCTCGCGCAGCGTCACCTCAATATGGTCACAGTATCCGGCAAGAGCCTCATCGACTGAGTTATCTACCACCTCGTACACCAGATGGTGCAGACCGCGCTCGCCGGTGGATCCGATATACATGCCGGGGCGTTTACGTACCGCCTCCAGGCCTTCCAGTACGGTAATATCCTCGGCGGAATAGTCATGTTCGACTGTGTTTGTTTGCTTTGCCTCAGCCAATTGTTTCTCTCCCGGTTTTCTCCCGGCGGGCATAAATAAAGGCGGTTCCAGACCGCCTGTTTCAATCACCCGACTTTTGCCGTTTAGATCATCTTCTGACACATCATTATACCCTAAAACGCTTATAAAGCGTCATTTAAGCCCCGTGGGGTGTCTCTCCCGTCTCCCCCACACAACTGAGGGTTCATCGCCGTAACCTCGCACAGTTCCCCCATGGTTTGTTACCGCCGACTCCGCAAATATCGCCCGTAAACATCAGCTCCCACTCATTCTCGCGGGTCATGTCGATGCGGGGGGGGGCGAGAGGGAACGCCATCCCGATAGGATTGGGGCATGAGGATTGTTGCGGCATGTGACGGGTCGGCATTGGGTAACCCCGGACCTGCCGGGTGGGCCTGGTACATTGACGAGGAATCTTGGCGCCGTGGAGGCTGGCCGAAATCAACTAATAACCGTGGCGAACTCTATGCGGTGCTAGACCTGCTGCGTTGCACCCGAGACTCCGGAGCGGATCTGCTCATTCTCGCGGACTCGAAATACACTATAAACTCCCTGACTGACTGGCGTTTCAACTGGCGGGCACGCGGCTGGCGGAAATCCAATCGGAAACCCATCGAAAACCTGGATTTGATGCAGCAGCTCGACACGGAGCTGGACTCTTGGGCCACGGCCGGTCGGGAAGTCAAGTTTGATTGGGTGAAGGGTCATGCCGGGCACGACCTGAACGAGCTGGTGGATGGCTTAGCGCGGGGCGCGGCGCGCGCCTATCAGGCGGGTCATAAACCGCAGCCGGGACCGGGATATAAAGGCACCGGCGAGCCGGGAGCCAACACAGAACCAACCCCCAACCCTGGAACACTGTTCTAGTTTTGAACTAAGTGGTCAAACTTGTGGGCTGTGCCCATGCAGGTTTCCGAAAGGGCTGCCTTTGTGCCCGACCGCGCGCCGGTCGGGAGGGCGCAATCCGCAGCCCGTGGAAACCAAGTGGAGCAGGGTCCGCCCGGTATGAAGAAGCCCCTCAGAAGTCCCAGTCGTCGTCTTCGGTTTCCACAATCTCCCCGATAACATAAGATGACCCGGATCCGGAGAAAAAGTCGTGGTTTTCGTCGGCGCTCGGGGATAGTGCCGCCATGATAGCCGGGTTCACATCGGTTGTTTCCGGCGGGAACAACGCCTCATATCCGAGATTCATTAGTGCCTTGTTGGCGTTGTAGTGCAGGAATTTCTTTACATCTTCGGTAAGTCCCAGCGGGTCGTAGAGATCCTCAGTGTATTTCACCTCGTTTTCATATAGCTCATCGAGCAGCTCCAGGGTGTATTCCTTGAGTTCGTTGCGCCGCGCCTCAGAGGATTCGCTGACTGCTAGCTGATACTTGTATCCGATGTAGTATCCGTGAACAGCTTCATCGCGGATAATCAGGCGAATCAGGTCGGCGGTGTTGGTCAGCTTCGCGTGAGCCGACCAGTACATAGGCGCGTAGAAACCACTGTAGAACAGGAAAGATTCGAGCATGGTGGAGGCGACTTTGCGTTTTTCGGGGTCGTCACCATCATAGTAGCTGCGCACGATATGCGCTTTCTTCTGCAGGTTCTCGTTTTCCTCTGACCAGCGGAAAGACTCGTTAATTTCCTCGGTGGATAGCAGTGTAGAAAAAATACTGGAATACGATTTCGCGTGTACACTCTCCATGAACGCAATGTTGGTGTAAACGGCTTCTTCGTGCGGGGTACGGGCATCTGGAATAAGAGATACCGCCCCGATGGTGCCCTGCAGCGTGTCGAGTAGCGTGAGACCGGTGAAAACCCGGTTCGTCATGGTTTTCTCGTCCTCTTTCAGGGTTTTCCAGGAGGGGATGTCATTGGAGAGCGGTATTTTTTCCGGCAACCAAAAGTTTCCGGTGAGACGATCCCACACTTCGAGGTCTTTTTCGTCCTCGATTGCGTTCCAGTTGATTGCCTCAAAAATTTGTTCAGACACGACGCACTCCTTCGTTTTTACCCGGCAGTGACCGGTTTTACAGGATTTTATTGGCTCCAACGGCAGAGCCTTTACCTGAGAAATATATTACTCGGCTTCGAGGCGCTGAGTCATCCGCTCCACTACCATCCGGTCGCGATATTCCTGCACTTTGGTGAGGCGTTCAGCATCGGCGAGTTCAGCGACAGCTTCGCGGGTTTTTTGGTCACCGAATGCCCAATCTCGCAGGTTGAAAACAACTTTTCGGTCAGCTGTGATACAGCCTCGGGATTCGGGTTCGTCCGGTTTCGGATCGGTGACGGGGTCAGAGTCCGGGTCGCAGAGCTGCTGAACCATGAGCGGTGTGGCGAACACGACAGTGATGTCGGCGGTTTCGTCATCGACACGCTCCAGCGAATACCCGTCAACTCCGGTCAGTAAATCATTGAAAGCGTCGGCGAGTTTCTGCTTATCAACCGGGGTTTCACTTTCAACTTGAATCATGTATTTGTATTCTCGTCCCTGCTGTTTGACGGCGGCATCTCGACCTTCAATAACGCTGGCGGTACCGGAACCAATCCACGGTATCGACTCGGATGTGACACCAATTTCCGCCAGTTCAGGGGCTTCTTCGTCACCGGGTGCGGCGGGAGCGAGCAGCTCAAGGGTCTCGGATTCGAGGGTGCCGGTCGCGGTGTAGGGGGCATAGGGGCTATAGGCGGTGTAATACTCCAGCGCGGGAACCGCGGTGGCGGTCAGCGGTGTTGCGCGCCGAACCGGTGCGGGTGTGTCTGCCTCACTGTAGGTTACTTTCCCCGGTTGTGACGGTGTCGCGGGTTCGCTCCCGGGTTCGGCGGGATCCACTGCCGGCTGGTCGGGGTCTGTCGGGACGGGCGGACCGACCACCGGACGGTCAATGATTTCAGGTTCATCCGGGTCGGCAGGTTCATCCGGGTCGGCAGGTTCAGTCGGGTCGGTCGGGGTTTCGGGGTCAGTGGGTTCACTGGGATCTGTGGGTTCAGTGCCGGGGTCGAGCGGATCAACAGCCGGGTCGATGGGATCAACGTTGGGGTCGGGGGCTGGAATCAGTGGGTCACGGGGAACAACGATAGGCTCGGCAAACGGAGCCTCGATAGGGTTGTCCTCGGTTTCCGCTTCCAGGAACTCCGGTTCCTCGGCGGCAGCCGGGAGCGCCATCAGGGTCATTGCAACTGTTGCTGCGGGCACCATTACGGTACCAATAATATGTTTGAAACCCACACTCATGAGGTCATTTTAACCGATTGTGGAGCAAAACAACAATACCCGGCAGGGGATTGTTATCGAAGCGTTACCTTTACCTGTGTGTGTTGGCAGTCGCGAGACCGGAGAGGTCTGCACCCGCCCAGCGTCCCCCTATCGGCGTGAAAAGGATTTCACGAGTGCCATCATCGAGCACACTCAAGTCAATACTGCCATCCTCAGCTGCGGTTATGCTACCACCAACGGGTCGGCGTATCTCAACTTCGAGGCGTTCGTCGCTCAGCTCTTCGGTTAGTCCAGCACCCCACTCGATCACGGTCACGGATTCGGCTAGCGTCGCATCCAAGTCGAGAGTTTCCAGGTCAGCTAGGTCGCGTATCCGATAAGCGTCAGCGTGAACCAGCGGAATACGACCGGGGAGCTGCCGGGCAACTATATAGGTCGGAGAAAAAATCGGTTCAGCAACCCCCAGACCGCGCGCCAAACCCTGAGTGAACGTGGTTTTACCGGCTCCGAGCTCGCCGGAGAGAATCAGTAAATCACCTGGTTGCAAACAGTTTTCGGCGAGATGCTGCCCGAGAGCCTGGGTCTGTTCCGGGTCGGTTACAGTATAGGTTTGCACAGCACTAATCTATCTGGACTCGGGGGACACGCGCGCCGATGCGGGTGACTATCTCATAGTTGATGGTTTCCGCCCAGAGGGCCCATTCATCGGCGGTAGGCTCGCCGCGAGTACCGGAACCAAAAAGAATCGCGGTGTCGCCGGGGGCAGCCGGGGCTGGTGCAGCGTCAGCAGCAGAACCCAAATCAATCACAACCTGATCCATACAAACCCGCCCGACCTGCGGATACCTGTGACCTTTTACCCAGATTTCGGCGCGACCAGACACTGTAGCCGGGATTCCGTCACCGTATCCGAGTGGCACCACAGCCAACCAACGTTCGGTGTCCGCAACCCAGGTTCCGCCGTAGGAAACCGGGGTTCCGGCAGGAACACGTTTCACTGAGGTTAGTGGAGCGGCCAGCGTCATAGCCGGTATCAGATCCAAGTCGGCACTGCTGCCTGCATCCGGATTCGGGGTGAGGCCATACATGGAGATACCGCTGCGTACCAGGTCAAAGTCAGTTTCGGGATGAAAAAGCTCACCGGAGGTGGCACCCAGGTGTCGTATCGGGAAATCGTATTGTGCTGCCGCCCAGTTAAATATCTCCAGTTGCTTGGCGGTAGCCGACAAGCCGTCCTGTCCTGGCTCATCGCCGCGCGCCAGGTGGCTCCACAGCCCCACCAGCTCGATCTCGCCAGTATCCTGGGCAGCGAGCGCAGCCTCCAACAGTGCCGGGAAATCCGCGACTGTGGCTCCGGCCCGCCCCATCCCGGTGTCGATTTTCAGGTGCACGCGTGCCGCCCAACCGCTGGTTCGCGCCGCGTCCCGAACCGCGTCGAGCGCCCACAGTGCCGACACTGAAAGGTCAATATCCCAGTTCAGAGCTTCACGTAACGCATTGTGGGCGTGTGGGGAAAAAATCCAGGACAGCAGCCGGGGACGCTCGGAGGTGGCAACGGTGGGATCTTTATCAGCAGCGGGGCCGGGCAGTCGATACCCCAGGTGCTTCAATTCTTTCCGCAGCGTCAACGCCTCATCCAGTTGCGCCACCCCCAACCAGGCGACACCGCTTTTTAACGCCACATCCGCAACCAGGGCCGACCCGTGCCCGTAGCCACCGGCCTTGACCACTGCCAGCTGGCGAGTGTCGGGGTGCCCGGAACGAGCCAATGCCTCGTCCAGCCGGGCGATATTGTGGCGGAGAGCCGCTAGCGACACTGCCGCAACCGGGTGTTCCAGGTGCTCGAGTTCAAACATTCAACATTCCTCGATTCACATTTTTTCCGGATCGGAGTTGCACCTATGTCACCGAGCGACCGCTATTGCGGCGGGAATCTCAGCTGCTATATCAGAAGCCACGATCGGTGCCCAAACGTTTAACGCCCCTCCGGTTCCGGGCAGGTATCGGCGACAAACGGAAGCGTCTGTGTCAGGGAGATAACGCTGTTGCGCGAGCGCAGCTGCGGTGCCGTGAATCCACACGCCCGCTGCCGCAGTGAACGCCACCTCGTAGTCCCCGAGGTTACGTCCGTCATGTTCAGCTCGCGCCCGCAAACCGGCGAGCCCGGCAACTATGATTCCGGCGAGAATGTCACCGGAACCGGCAGTGCCAGCGACGTGTGGTGCTTGGGCATCTGTGAAAACCGTGCCGGAGGCGGAACACACCGTGGTGACTGCACCCTTTAACACAACGTTTACTCCCAGACGTTCAGCCAGTTCGAGAGCATATTTCAAGGGTTGGGCCCCAACTTCAGCACGGCTCAGCCCGCCGCGTTTCGCACCGTAGCCGAGGTTGGTGAGCAGTCTGGCTGCCTCCCCGGCGTGCGGGGTTATCACCGTTTCGGCACCCAGCGCACCCATACGGGGCACCAGGTCGAGAGCACCGGCATCCAACACGATTGGCAGACCTGCGGCACGCGCCTCGGACACGGCCGCCAACACTTCCCCAGCACGTTTCTCATCTGCGGCGTCGATACCGGATCCGACCAGCAGTGCCTGATACCTGCCGGGCGCGGTAACCACTTCGGGACGCGCCAGCAACACCGCGAGCGCCGCATCTTCCGGCCCGGAGAAACGCACCATTCCAGCTCCGGCACGGACGGCTCCGCTAACCGACATGACACCGGTGGTGGGATAGGTATTCGAGGCGGCGAGCACCAAAGCTACCCCGCGCGTGTACTTGTGATCTGTTACTCCCGGTGCCGGCCAGGCACGCGCCACATCTGCAGGTTCCAGGCGCAGCACTTGGGCATTGTCTCGATGCAGGTCAAGACCCAAATTTAGGAGCCGAACTCGACCGTGTTCGTGCGCTGCGGGGGCGAGCAGAGCGGCGGGTTTTACCGCCCCCATTGTGACTGTCGCGTTTGCGCGCAGATGCTCGCCGCTCACCGACCCGTCCTGTGCCCACACTCCGGAGGGGTTGTCGATTGCAACTATTCGCGGCCCGTCCTGAACGTCACCGCGCACGGCATTCACGGTTCGCATGACGGCACGAACCACCTGTGCGGCGGGTTCCCGCAGTTCTCCTTTCGTCCCGGAACCTACCAGTCCGTCGAGGATCACGGCGGCACTCGCAACGTGGTTCGTGACCAGCCGGGATAGCGATTTCTTTCCGGAGGGTAACTCTATAATGCTCACACCGGCGTTTTTAGCGTATTCGAGGGCGCGTTCGTGTGTTTTCCTTGCGCATTTCAGCGTGGTAACCTGCAGCCCTGCCTCCGCCAGGTAGCCTGCCGCATAAAGCGCGTCACCACCGTTGTCTCCCCCACCGGCGAGCGCAAAAATTTTGGGTTTCGAGAACTGTGCAACCGGTTTGGTTGGCAGCTCAGCGAGCCTGCGGCGCAAATGGTCAATGCCTGCCGGGTCTCCGGTACTCGGGGTGTCTGGCGGTCGCTGCCCGAGCGGGTGGGACGCTTCAGGGTGCAGCATCTCTACAGCTTCCTCGGCCACCGCGAATGCCGCCCGCCGCATTAAAGCATCGGTGGGGGCGACCTGGACAGCCGCGTATTCGGCTTCGCGGATCTCCTCGACCGGGAAAGCATAAATCATGGTTACAGTCTACCTGTGCCGCTGGAGCCTATAGTTTACGAAGCTGGATTTGATGCACCCGATGGTCGGCTTCTTTCGTGATAATCAAGGTTGCTCGTCCGCGTGTCGGATAGATGTTTGCGTGCAGATTCTCCAGGTTTACACTCGCCCAGGTCTGTCGCGCAATATCGAGGGCAACATCGTCGGGAACGTCAGCGTATCTGCGGAAATACGAGTCGGGTTGCAGGAACGCGGTGTTCTTCAATTTCAGGAAACGATCCAGGTACCAGCGTTCAATATCGGCGGGGCGCGCATCCACATATATTGAAAAATCGAAGAAGTCGGAGACCGCCATTGTGGCGCCCCGCCCGTAGGTTCCGGCGGGCTGTAACACGTTCACACCCTCCACAATCAGAATATCTGGGCGCTCAACAACCTGCTGTTCACCTGGGACAATATCATAGGTGATATGTGAGTATCGGGGGGCGGTCACCCGTTTGGCACCCGACTTTACCTCCGCGAGGAACCGGATCAGCGCCCGCCGGTTATAGGACTCTGGGAAGCCTTTACGATGCAGGATGCCGCGGCGTTCCAACTCGGCGTTCGGGTACAGGAACCCATCGGTGGTTATCAGCTCCACCCGTGGGGTTTGCGGCCAGCGACGTAAAAGCTCCGCCAAGAGCCGGGCTGTCGAAGATTTGCCTACCGCAACCGAACCGGCGATACCTATAACGAAAGGCGTTACCGTGTTGAAAGGCCCACCCAAGAACCGGGAACGGTAACCGGCGAGGGAGGCTTGGGCACCCACATAGAGCTGCAGCAATGTCGAAATCGGACGGTAAATCGTGTTCGCTTCCGCAATGTCGAGCGGGTCACCGGTCCCGGCGAGGCGCGCAATATCTTCCTCGGTGAGCGGCAGCGGATCGGAGTCAGACAGCCGCGCCCAAGAATCCCGATCAAAAACGGTGTAGAACGAGTTATTCGCCATTGTGGTTCACAGCGCGAGACGTTCACGCACCACATCGGCAAGCCGAGCAGCGATACTGTCCGCCTCCGACTGTTCGGCGGCCTCCACCATCACCCTCACCAGTGGTTCAGTACCGGAAGGCCGCAGCAGCACCCTGCCGGTTTCGCCGAGTTCTCGTTGCGCAGCGCGTACCGCATCAGCTACCCCAGGATCCTCAGTGACCCGGGATTTATCCACGTCAGGAACATTTATCAGGGTTTGTGGCAGGTGCTTGATGAACGACACGAGTTCGGCTAGTGGCCGACCGGAATCCTGTACCGCCCTTGATACCAGCAGCGAGGTGAGGATCCCGTCCCCGGTGGTCGCATGGTTGCCGTCAATCACGTGGCCGGACTGTTCGCCACCGAGCTTGTATCCATCAGCGAGCATCCGTTCTAAAACATAGCGATCCCCGACCGCTGTCTGCACAGTTTTTATGCCTTTTTCTTTCATGGCGAGAATCAAACCAAGGTTGCTCATCACCGTCACCACCAGGGTGTCGTGATCCAAAACTCCGTTTTCTTTGAAAGAAACAGCGAGCATCCCCATAATCTGGTCGCCATCCACCAACATACCGCAGTGATCGACTGCCAGGCAGCGATCAGCGTCCCCATCATAGGCGAAACCGAGATCCGCTCCGCTGGCGACCACCGCCGATTGCAGCTGCTCAGGGTGGGTTGAACCAGAGTTCACGTTGATGTTGCGCCCGTCCGGGCTGGCGTTGATTACGACAACTTCGGCACCAGCTTCCCGTAGCGCCTCCGGCCCGAGCCGGGAAGCGCCACCGTTTGCGCAGTCCAACACGATTTTCATGCCGCTCAGGTCGGTGTCAGCAGATTTCAAAAGGTGCTCAATATAGACCGTTTCAGCACGTTTCGGCAGTTCCTGGATTTCACCTACCCTGTCACCTGTCGGACGATCCCAGGAGGCACCGAGCAGCTCGGCGATACGATCCTCCGTTTCGTCAGGCAGCTTGTAGCCGCCGCGAGCAAAAAACTTGATGCCGTTATCCTGCATCGGGTTATGGGAGGCAGAAATCATAACCCCCAGGTCAACATCCATTTCAGCGGTTAGTTCGGCAACTGTCGGGGTGGTGACCACGCCGATACGATTAACGTCCATGCCGGCACTGGCGAGCCCCGCAGATACCGCGAGGTCCAGGAACTCCCCAGAGATACGGGTGTCGCGGCCAACTATCGCGGTGGGTTTTTCCCCGGACTTGCCGGAACGGGAAGCGCTCTTGTCTGAGGAACGGTGCACCAGGCGAGCCGCCGCGACCCCCAGGTCGAGCGCCAGCTCTGCGGTCAAATCTTTGTTTGCGGTGCCGCGCACCCCGTCGGTGCCAAATAGTCTCGCCATATTTGAGCCTCTCCAATATACACGTAAAATACTGCCTAAAAGCAATGATACCTGTGCCCGGCGAGGTGCCGAACACAGGTATCGTTGTAGGTTGCCTGCCGCGATAGAACGCGGAGGGAACGCGTCAACGCTTCGAGTATTGCGAAGCTTTGCGCGCCTTCTTCAAACCGGCTTTCTTGCGTTCCACGGCACGCGCGTCACGGGTCAAGAATCCGGCTTTCTTCAACGCCGGGCGGTTCGCTTCCCGGTCGATTTCGTTGAGGGCGCGGGAGATTCCCAGGCGCAGCGCGCCGGCCTGCCCGGAGATACCGCCGCCGGTGATGCGGGCGATCACGTCGAAACGCCCCTCCAGATCCAGCAGCGCGAAAGGCTCCCGTATGGACTGCTGATGCAGCTTGTTCGGGAAGTAATCCTCCAGTGCCCGTCCGTTAATCTTCCATTCGCCGCTGCCCGGGATTAAGCGCACTCGAGCGACGGCGCTCTTCCGCCGACCCAGACCGTAACCGGGCTTGGTGGCGGATTTGCCCTCGCCGGTTTTCTCGGCGGGGGTTTCCGTTGTGTACGAGCTGGGAGCGCTTTCCTCAATCAGCTCGTCTTTTGTTTCGGTGGTCTCAGCCACTTTTCACCTCTTATTTCTCGTGCCCAACCGGGGTGCCGGTGCTACTGGGCGACCTTTTTCAGCTCATAGGGGATCGGCTGCTGTCCCTCGTGGGGATGTTCACTGCCGGCATAGACCTTCAGCTTCTTCAGCTGTGCAGCGCCGAGCTTGGTGTGCGGCACCATGCCCTTGATGGCTTTGAAAACGGCCTTTTCCGGAGCTTTTTGCATCAAATCCGCGTAGCGCGTGGCGCGCAGACCGCCCGGGTAGCCGGAATGGTGGTATGCGAATTTTTGCTGCAGTTTCTTGCCGGTGAGCACCACTTTGTCGGCGTTAATGATTACCACATAGTCACCCTGATCCGAGTTCGGAGTATAGGTGGCTTTGTGTTTGCCGCGCAGCAGGTTCGCCACGGTGGTTGCCAGCCGGCCCAGCACGATACCCTCGGCATCGATAATGTACCACTTGCGCTCGGTGTCGCCGAGCTTCGGTGTGTAGGTTCGCACTTTCGTGCCCTCCTGTTGTTGAATCCTCCGGGGCACCTATCGGCGTCTGCGACCCGCGTGATAAGCACGGAGACGTGGCAGGTAACCCCTTAGCTTCCTGTCTGCGCACTCGCCGGCCAAATGTGTCGCGACCGTGGGAATGGGAGCCGCGATGGCGTGCGCGCACAACATTTCAACTCTACTGACTGCCGGTATATAGGTCAAAACCAGCGTGCCGAAACAGACCCCGCGTGAGTATCGGATCGCTCAGCGAGCTATCCGTATTAGGGGATAGTAGCTATACAGAACAATCAGGTGAACACCCGTGGCTGTGGGGGTCGGATAGTATTGGGAGGTGCGTCTGCGAATCGATTTAGCTTATGACGGGACTGGGCTGCACGGCTGGGCAGAACAGCCCGGCATGATGACCGTGTGTGGTTTGCTGCGCACCGGAATCGAAACAATAGTGCGCCAACCAGTCGAAATAACTGTCGCTGGGCGCACCGATGCCGGGGTACACGCCGCCGCGCAAGTCTCGTTGATACAAACAGACGGTAACCCAGATACGGTGAGGCTGGAACGAGGACTGAGCAACCTGGCAGGACTCACCGGCCAACAACTCGCCGAACAGATAGTGGTGCGCTCCCTGCGAACAGCCGAACCCGATTTCGATCCACGGTTTTCGGCACTATCACGTAGCTACTGTTACCGGCTGTCCGACACTGTTGCAACCTATCAGCCCTGGCAGCGAAACCTCGCCTCACTGCCACGCAACCGCCAAAAACTGAATCTGGAGGCGATGCAGGACGCCGCACAGCTGCTGCTCGGGGAACACGACTTCCTGGGGTTGGCGAAACCCCGCGAGGGTGCCACGACAATACGTACGCTGCAGCGCCTGGAAATACGCAGAAACGACACCGAGTACCTGGAGTTTTGGTTGACCGCAGACGCTTTCGCACACTCCATGGTGCGTTTCATTGTGGGGGCACTCACCGAAATCGGACGCGGACGGCGTGATGCGGCATGGCTGCAACAGGTACTCGACAGTGGGGAACGCAACGGCCAGGTGCCACTCGCTCCCGCCCGAGGTTTAACACTGGAGAGCATAGAATACCCGGAACCGGAACACTACGCCGCCCAAAACGCCACCACCCGCCAGCTCCGAAAATAATACACAGGTACAGGGACGGAGCATTCGCCTGGCTCTGTCCACCCGCTGAGGTTTATCCGTAAATGCCTACGGGCGGGGAGTTTCACTCCCCGCCCGTAGGCTATACCAGCTCTGTGACTACTCGGATTTATCCTCGTCCCCGGTCTTTTCCGCTTCGGATTCGCCATCGGTCTCGGCAGTCTCGGCAGCATCTTCAGCTTCTTCGACTTTCGCCTCAACAGTGGCATCTTCCGCCTCCTCAGCGGCGGCGGCTTCGGCAGCGTCCTCAACCTTTTCGGTCTCATCAGCTTTAGCGGCAGTCTTCGCGGCATCAGCCGCGGCCTTTACCACCGCTTTCTTCTCGACCTTTTCGGTGACAATAGAAATCTGCGCCATCGGGGCGTTGTCGCCCTTACGAGACGGCAGCTTCACGATACGGGTGTAACCACCCTCACGCTCCGGATCAATCTGCGGAGCCACCACATACATCAGGTGGTACACGGCGTTAAAACCGTCATGCTTCGCGTTATAGTCCGGGCCGATCTTCTTCGCCAAAATCCGGCGCGAATGCAGGTCACCTTTCTTCGCGCGAGTAATCAGCTTGTCCATCAACGGCTGTAGGCGACGCGCCTTCGCCTCGGTGGTGGTGATAGCGCCGTGCTCAATCAGCGACTTCGCCAGCCCCGAGAGCAGCTTCTTCTCGTGCGCCGGGCCATTACCGACCCGAGGACCTTTAGTTGGTGTAGGCATTATTTCTCTCCTTCAAAAAACTCAGCTGCTCACTGCTCGTCACTGAACTGCAGTCCGACAGGCGCATCAAACTCAGGCATCGGGGAATCCTTCAACCCCATCCCCATTTCAGCGAGCTTGTCCTTGATTTCCTCAATCGACTTCGCACCGAAGTTACGGATGTCGAGCAAATCAGCCTCGCTGCGGGCAACCAGTTCCCCAACCGTGCGGATACCCTCGCGGGTCAAGGCGTTATAGGAACGCGACTGCAACTGCAGATCCTCGATCGGTAACGCCAAGTCAGCGGCGAGCGCCGCGTCAGTCTGGGACGGACCAATCTCGATACCCTCAGCCTCCGAGTTCAAATCCCGGTAAAGACCGAAAAGTTCCACCAGGGTCTTACCGGCGCTAGCTACCGCGTCACGCGGGGTGATCGCCGGTTTCGTGGTGACATCCACAACCAGCCGGTCAAAGTCCGTGCGCTGCTCGACACGGGTGGCCTCCACCCGATAGGTGACCTTGAGCACCGGGGAATAGATCGAGTCAATCGGAATAGTCGAAATCTCGGAATCCGGGTCGTTGTTTTGCTGGGCAGAAACATAGCCGCGACCACGCTCGACAGTCAGCTCAATCTCCAGGGAACCCCTATCGTTCATCGTGGCGATATGCAGCTCCGGGTTGTGAATCTCCACTCCCGCCGGCGGAGTAATATCCGCGGCAGTGACCTCGCCAGTCTCCGACTTACGCAGGTACATGAGCACCGGCTCGTCATGTTCACTGGAGAGCACCAGCTGCTTCAGGTTCAGGATAATCTCCGCAACATCCTCCATGACACCGGGGACGGTACGGAACTCATGCGGCACCCCCTCGATACGCACCGAAGTCACGGCCGCCCCCGGAATAGAGGACAGCAGTGTACGACGCAGGGAGTTACCGAGAGTGTACCCGAAACCCGGCTCCAAGGGCTCGATAATGAAACGCGAGCGGAAATCGTTAATCTTCTCTTCGCTCAGGGTGGGTCGCTGTGCAATCAGCACTTTTGTTCCTTTCTTTCCGGTGCCCGCCATTTGACACCGAACAGACGGTCGGCCTTGCGGCCATTATTCAGGTTGCTACGGTCCCCGGTGATGCTATGACGGTCTCGCACACCCGGAAACCTGCTGGTGTGTCAGACGCGGCGCCGTTTCTTCGGGCGAGCGCCATTATGAGCCTGCGGGGTGACATCCTGCAGCGAGCCGACCTCAAGTCCAGCGGCCTGCAGCGAACGGATGGCGGTCTCGCGACCAGGACCGGGTCCTTTCACGAACACATCGACTTTCTGCATCCCGTGCTCCATGGCACGTTTCGCGGCCTCCTCGGCAGCCATCTGGGCAGCAAAAGGAGTGGATTTCCGGGACCCCTTGAAACCGACCTGACCTGAAGACGACCAGGAAATCACGGCACCAGACGGGTCGGTAATGGAGACAATCGTGTTGTTGAAAGTCGATTTGATATAGGCGTTGCCCTGCGGCACATTCTTGCGCGGGCCGCGGCGGGTCTTGCGCGCCGCACGATTTGCTGTAGCCATTTATGTCCTTCTCTGTATCATCGAATAGGCTGTGCGCCCGGCCTTACTTGGCCTTCTTCTTTCCGGCAACGGTACGCTTAGGTCCCTTGCGGGTACGGGCATTAGTCTTGGTGCGCTGACCATGAACCGGCAGGTGCCAGCGGTGACGCAGACCCTGATAGCATCCGATCTCGATCTTGCGGCGAATATCGGCCTGCACCTCACGGCGCAAATCACCTTCGACCTTATAGTTCCCTTCGATGAAATCACGCAACTTAATCAGATCGGATTCCTCCAGATCCTTAACCCGGATATCCGGCGAAATACCGGTAGCGTCCAAGGTCTCTTTCGCGCGGGTGCGTCCCACACCATATATGTATGTAAGCGCGATCTCCAACCGCTTCTCGCGGGGTAAATCAACGCCGGCAATACGTGCTGCCATTAACTTTCTCCATATAAATTTTTGTCGGAGGCCGTCGATTCGCCACCCGGTGAAACTACCGGCCCCGGCCTCCGCACCGGGGGTTGATTCGGCGAACCGCTTATTTGCAACACTCAGCCCTGACGCTGCTTGTGCCGCGGGTTTTCGCAGATGACCATGACAACGCCGTGGCGACGAATCACCTTACACTTGTCACAAATCTTCTTGACGCTCGGTTTAACCTTCATAATTCGTTACCTCTTCGGGGTCGCTCACTTATAGCGATAGATGATTCGTCCACGAGACAGGTCGTAGGGGCTCAGCTCCACCACCACACGATCCTCGGGAAGAATCTTTATGTAGTGCTGACGCATTTTTCCGGAGATGTGCGCGAGCACCAGGTGACCGTTGTCCAACTCCACCCGGAACATTGCGTTCGGCAACGCCTCCGTCACGGTGCCTTCAATCTCAATGACGCCGTCTTTTTTAGCCATCAACCCGTCCTGCGTAATCCATCTGTTTCCCTGGGTGCGCACCTTTCCGGGCGCAAACACCCAAATGTCTACATTACGATATATCAGACCCCTACACCAAATTGAGACCCGAATCCTATACCTCGACTACCGGAACCCCATAGGAGGCGAGACCGGCACGCCCAAAATCCGGTGCCGTCAGCACCGACAAACCATCCGCAGTGATCGCGACCTGATGCTCCCAGTGAGCCGCACGCGAACCATCAACCGTGCGAACCGTCCAATTGTCAGCCAAAACACGATTCTCAGGGGACCGGGCAGTGAATATCGGTTCAACACACACGCACATTCCCGGACGCAGACGCCCCGCATGACCCCGGAAAACATAGTTCGGGATCGGCGGATCCTGGTGCATCTCATTTCCGATACCGTGCCCCACATATTCAGCAACAATACCGGCCTCCCAGCCGTGCTCATCAGCGGCAACAGCGACCGTCTCTTCTATCGCGAAACCGACCGCACGCACCGTGCGCGCCCCCCAAAGCGCCGCAATACCCGCCCACATTGCCGTTTCAGTGATCCGGCTCAACTGCAAGTCCCGTTCAGCGGCTGCCGCATCACCCCCCACGACCATGGTAAAAGCGGCATCCCCATGCCACTGCCTGCCCTCACGCAACACATACGCTCCACAGTCGAAACTCACCAGATCCCCAGACTCCAAAGGGCGGTCATCAGGGATGCCGTGAACAACCGTGTCATTAACTGAAATGCAGGTGGATGCGGGGAAACCCTCATAGTCCAAAAAATTAGGTTCCGCGCCGGCAGCCTTTATGGTTTCAAAAGCCACTCCGTCAAGCTGTTTCGGGGTGACACCGGGTTTAACCGCCGCACGCAACGCAGCGTGAATCTCAGCCACCACCATCCCGGCCTCGCGCAGATAGCCGAGCTGGGTGGGAGAATAGCGCCGGGCACTCACAGAATCGCCGCGATCTGATCCCAAACCTGGTCTACAGTGCCGTTTCCGTCAATATCGTGAACAATACCGGAACCGCGATAGTAGTCGGTAACCGGCTTAGTCTGATCCAGGTAGACCGCTAGCCGGTGACGAATAACCGGCTCCGTGTCATCGACACGCCCCTCAATCTTTGCTCGTCCAAGCAGTCGGTCAACCAGCGTATCGGTTTCAACGTGCAGATTAAAAACCAAGTCAATCTGTGTTTGACGGTAATCCAAGAAACTGGACAGCGCCTCGGCTTGCGCCAGGTTCCGCGGATAGCCGTCCAACAGATAGTTATCGCCCCAGGCATCCAACGTGCCCTCCACCATCGGGATAGTCACATTATCGGGCACGAACTCGCCGGCATCCATGTAGCGTTTTGCCGCGCGCCCCAAATCAGTACCGTTCGAGATGTTGTCACGAAAAACCTCACCGGTGGAGAGCCAACGCAAACCAGAATGCTTAACTATGCGATTCGATTGGGTACCTTTACCGGCACCCGGAGGGCCGACAATAATCAGCTTCATACCAGGAACCCATCGTAGTGATGCTTCTTCAACTGGCTGTTGATCTGCTGGACTGTTTGTAAACCGACACCCACCATAATCAGCAGCGTGGTGCCACCGAAAGGCAACTGCGTAATCTTCAACGGAATCATCAACAGCATCGGGATCAGAGCCACAACCGTCAGATAGATCGCGCCAGCAGTGGTGATGCGGTTGATAACGTAACGCAAATAGTCGGAAGTTGGGCGACCAGCGCGGATACCGGGCACGAACCCGCCATAGCGCTTCATGTTGTCGGCGACCTCGTCAGGGTTAAAGGTAATCGAAGTGTAGAAGAACGTGAAACCGAGAACCAACAGACCGTAGATGGTCAGATAGAACCAGTGAGTATTCGAGAAATACAGTTGAATCCAAGCAACCCAATCCGCATCCGGCTTACCGAAACCGGCAATCAGCTGCGGCATCGACAGCAACGCAGAGGCGAAAATCACCGGGATAACGCCGCTCATGTTAACCTTCATCGGGATATAGGTGGTAGAACCACCGAACATGCGACGACCGACCATGCGTTTAGCGTACTGAACCGGGATGCGGCGTTGCGCCTGCTCAACGAAAACAATCGCGAGCGTCACCGCCAAGATAATCGCGATAACCGAGAGAACCTTGCCCGGGCCGGCATTAGAACCCCAAATCGAGGTCAGCTGGGTCGGCAGGTTAGCGACAATACCGGTAAAGATCAGCAGCGACATACCGTTGCCGATGCCGCGCTCAGTAATCAACTCAGCCAGCCACATGATCAGGCCCGTGCCGGCAGTCATCACGATAATCATGATAATAAAGTTAATTACAGTGTCATTGGGGATAATCGGGTCAACACAGTTGCCGAGCAACTGTCCGGAACGAGCCATCGCAATCATCGTCGTGGACTGCAAAACACCCAAAGCAATCGTCAAATAACGTGTGTACTGCGTCATCTTTGCCTGACCGGCCTGCCCCTCTTTATGAAGATCCTCGAAACGCGGAACCACAACACGCAGCAACTGGATTATGATAGACGCCGTGATATAGGGCATGATGCCCAAAGCAAACACCGACAACTGGGCGAGAGCCCCCCCGGAAAACAGGTTAATCAGGTCGAGCAGACCGGACTGCTGGTTGTTCGCCAAACACGCCTGAACGTTCTTATAAGACACACCCGGGGTCGGGATATGAGACCCGAGCCGATACAGCGCCATGATAAAGAACGTGAACAGCAGTTTCCTACGCAAATCAGGCGTCTTAAACGCCTGTACGAATACACCGAGCAAAATGCCTCCAGCTCACTGTCGGGTCGCAACGCGACCGCTGAGGGGAATTAAGAATCTGTAAATAATCTTACACGCAACAGGGCGAATACTGGAGCGATGCGGGCGGAACCCCTTTAGTTCCGCCCGCCCAGCTTCAGTTCTTTGCCAGCGACCCGCCGGCAGCTTCAATCTTCGATTGGGCACTGGCCGACCAGGCATCCACGGTCAGCTGGAAAGCCGCCGTAACCTCACCGGTACCAAGCACCTTTACCGGATTGTTTTTGCGAACCAGACCCGCCTCAACCAGCTCAACGACACCAAAAGTACCGCCCTCCGGCCAGGTAGATTGCAGTTTATCCAGATTCACAACCTGGAACTCAACCCGGTTCGGATTCTTGAAGCCACGCAGCTTCGGCAGCCGCATATGGATCGGCATCTGACCGCCCTCAAAACGCGGATGCACATTCTTACGTGCGCCCGTGCCCTTCATGCCGCGACCCGAAGTCTTGCCTTTCGAGCCCTCACCACGACCGACACGAACCTTGCGGGTACGCGCACCGGGTGCCGGATGCAGATCATGAATCTTCGTGATCTTAGTTTCAGCCATCTCAGTCAACCTCCTCCACGCTGACCAGGTGCCGGACTTTATCGACCTGTCCACGCACCCCCGGAACATCCGGGCGGGTGACAGTCTCGTGAATCCGGTGCAGCCCCAGCGAGGCAATAACCTTGCGGTGCATCGGCTTGGCTCCGACCAGACCGCGATCCAGGGTAATCTTCAATTCCTTAGCCATCAGGCATTCACCCCTTCAGCGGCAGCCTCAGCCTCAGCCTTGGCAGCCTCTTTTTTCCTCTCGGCCAGACCCTCAACCTGGGCACGCAGCATACCGGAGGGAACAACCCGCTCCAGCGGCAAACCACGGCGAGCAGCAACCTCCTCGGGACGCTGCAGCATCCGCAAACCCGCCACGGTCGCGCGCACAATATTAATCGCATTGCTCGACCCCAGCGACTTGCTGAGCACATCGTGAATACCGGCGCACTCCATCACGGCACGCACCGGGCCGCCAGCGATAACACCGGTACCGGGGGCGGCGGGACGCAACAGCACAATACCGGCAGAGTCCTTACCCTGAACCGTGTGAGTGATAGTGCGGCGAATCATCGGAACCTGGAAGAAGTTCTTCTTCGCTTCCTCCACGCCCTTCGCAATCGCCTGCGGCACCTCCTTGGCCTTGCCATAACCGACACCGACCATGCCCTCGCCATCACCGACAACAACCAGCGCGGTAAAGGAGAACCGGCGACCGCCCTTAACAACCTTCGACACGCGGTTAATAGTCACCACGCGCTCCAGGTACTTGTCGCGATCATCCTGACTCCCCTTGTTGCGGTCACGCCCACGTCCGCGACCACCACGACCGCGACCTTTATCCGAGCGACCCCGGCCCTTTCCGGAATCGCCCTGAGGGGCGTCGGTGGCCTGCTCGGTGGCGTTATCTGCCGCAGCGTTATCAGTCGCTTCGACCAACTCGTGTTCTTCAGCCATTTTTCCTCCTCACAGTGCCAATCCGGCGCTGCGTGCGCCCTCTGCTACAGCCGCCACACGACCGTGGTACTTATTACCGCCACGGTCAAAAACCGCCTGGGTGATACCGGCAGCGATCGCGCGCTCGGCGATACGCTCACCAACCTTGCGGGCCGCCTCGACCTTGGTCTCTTTCGTGCCCCGCACCTCGGACTCCAAAGTGGAAGCCGACACCAGGGTATGCCCCATCTCGTCATTGACGAGCTGGGCGACCATATGCCGGTTCGAGCGGGTCACAACCAGGCGCGGACGCTCAGCAGTACCATTCACATGCTTACGAACCCGCTGGTGACGGCGTTTACGGGCGACAAACTTGTCTTTACCTTCAATGGAATAACCCATGATTACTTACCAGCCTTTCCGACCTTGGAGCGGATCCTCTCGCCCTCATAGCGGATACCTTTACCCTTATAGGGCTCCGGCGGCCGGATACGACGGATCTTCGCGGCGGTCTCGCCGACCAGCTCCTTGTTTATGCCGCTGACCGAGAACTTCAATGCCCCCTCGACCTTAAACTCGATACCCTCGGGCGCCTTAAACAGCACCGGGTGTGAGAAGCCGAGCTGCAACTCGATATCCTTGCCTTTCGCGAGCACACGGTAACCGGTACCAACAATCTGCAGGTTCTTCGTGTAACCCTCCGTCACACCAACCACCATATTGTTGATCAGGGTGCGAGTCAGGCCGTGCATCGAACGAGAGATACGATCCTCCCCCTCGGCGGTAACCAGAACCTGGTCACCCTCAACCTTTACAGACACACTACCGCGCCCCGGAATAGCACGACTCAGTTCGCCCTTCGGTCCCTTCACAGTGACGGTGGCGGAATCAACCTTTACATCAACGCCGGACGGAATAGCGACCGGCTGCTTACCTACACGTGATGCCATTTCGCTTCTCCTCCCTTACCAGACGTAGGCGAGGACTTCCCCGCCCACTCCCTTATCGGCGGCCTGGCGATCAGTGAGCACCCCGGAAGACGTGGAAAGAATCGCCACGCCCAAACCGCCCATAACTTTCGGCAGCTCGGTGGATTTCACGTATTTACGCAGGCCGGGCTTTGAGATGCGCTTCAGACCGGTAATGGCCCGCTGTCTCCGCTCACCATACTTGAGTTTCAAAGTGAGATTCTTTCCCACCTTTGCCTCGCTCACCTCGATGCCGGCGATATAGCCCTCACGCTCAAGAATGTCGGCAATCGCGCCTTTCATCTTCGAGTACGGCATCGTCACGGCATCATGATGCGCAGTGTTCGCGTTGCGCAGACGAGTCAGCATGTCTGCGATTGGATCTGTCATTGTCATATTGGGCTTCGGCCCTTCCTCGTCGCGGTTTCTGTAGCCTATAAACCGACCCAGACCTGCGGCGTAGTAGTTTTTACCAGCTGCTCTTCGTCACGCCCGGGAGCTCGCCCTTTAGAGCCATCTCCCGCAGGCACACGCGGCACAGTCCGAACTTGCGATACACCGAATGCGGGCGGCCGCAACGGTTGCATCGGGTGTAGGCGCGCACCTTAAACTTAGGTTCGCGGGCGGCCTTTACTTTCAGCGATGTCTTCGCCATATCTCAGTCCTCCTTGAACGGGAAACCCAGCAATTTCAGCAGGGCACGTCCCTCATCGTCGGTCTTGGCGGTGGTCACCACAGTGATATCCATGCCACGCACGTGGTCGATAGAATCCTGATCGATCTCATGGAACATGGCCTGCTCGGTGAGACCGAAAGTGTAGTTACCGGAGCCATCGAACTGCTTTGCGGACAGGCCACGGAAGTCGCGGATACGCGGCAACGCAGTCGATAACAGGCGATCCAGGAACTCCCACATACGGGTGCCACGCAGGGTCACGTGGGCACCAATCGCCTGCCCCTCACGCAGCTTGAACTGGGCGATTGACTTCTTCGCGCGGGACACCGCGGCCTTTTGACCGGTAATCGCGGCCAGGTCGCGCAAGGCACCCTCCATCATCTTGGAGTCGCGGGCGGCCTCGCCAACCCCCATATTCACCACAATCTTCGTCAGTGTCGGAATCTGCATCACATTCTCGTACTTGAACTGCTTTTGCATCTCCGGGCGAATCTGCTCGATGTAGGTAGCTTTCAGCCGAGGCACAACGTGCTCAGTTTTCTCTGCCATCAGATATCCTCCCCTGAACGCTTAGCGACGCGGATGCGATGGGTCTTGATGCGACCACCCCGCTCCACCTGCTCCTCACGGATTCCGACACGGGTCGGCTTCTTCGTCTTCGGGTCCACCAACGCCACATTAGACACGTGGATAGGCGCCTCGCGGTACTCGATTCCACCTGTCACCTGACCCTGCTGATTCTGACCCTGACGCACGTGATGGGTGTGGATATTCACGCCCTCTACCAGCACCCGGTCAGTCTCGGGAAAAACCTCGATGACGCGACCTTGCTTGCCTTTATCGCCGGCGGGCAGCGGAGCCAAGCCCTGCTCCTCGCGGCGCTTATTGCGCTCCTTGAGCTTCTTTTCGTCACTGGTACGACCGGCGATCACCTCGACCAGGTCGCCTTTCTTTATCTTCGCACCCATAGTTACAGCACCTCCGGAGCCAGCGAAATAATACGCATGAACTTCTTGTCACGCAGCTCCCGACCGATGGGGCCGAAGATACGGGTGCCACGGGGCTCCCCGTTGTTGTTAATCAGTACAGCTGCGTTCTCGTCAAAGCGGATATAGGAGCCGTCCGGGCGTCGCCGCTCTTTGCGGGTACGCACGATGACTGCTCGAACCACTTCGCCCTTTTTGACGCTGCCGCCTGGGATGGCGTCTTTGACGGTTGCGACAATAGTGTCGCCGATACCGCCGAAACGCCGCTTCGAGCCGCCGAGCACCCGGATGCAAAGGATCTCCTTCGCGCCGGTGTTGTCGGCGACTTTCAGTCGCGTCTCCTGCTGAATCATCAATATCTCCTGTCGCCTGCCGTGCTGGCTCAGCTTGGTTTGCCCTGGTTGCGTCACTGTTTGCAGCGCGCACGGGACAAACCTGGCCCGAGGATCAGCCCGACGATGCGGTTATATTCTGTCCGTTGGAGCTGGAGCGGGTCGCTACCGGCGGCTGCTGCTGCCGGTTGCCTCAGACTCAATCACACTGGTCCTTGCCGGTTTACCGACCTTTATGACACTCGGTGAAAGGTCTCTGAAGGCATCCCGTTCAGTTTCCAACCTGACCAGCTTAACGCACAGACCCACTCCAGACCAATTCAATACCCCTGCCATCCCCCTCCCCGTGCACAACTCTGGTGATTTTGAGCCGAAAACAGCAATATCGAGCATTTCAAAGCAAAATCTCCAGAGTTACGCACAGACCCACGAAAAGAGTTACGCACAGACCCACGACCAGAGTTATCCACAGTTTCCACCTTTACATTGCTAAACATTATTAATCATTATTTAGTTATGTTATGAACACACAACATCAGGCAGATATCTACACATATAAGCAACTACGCGAAAACTGGATCACTCGGAGGCAAATCGAGCACATGCTCAAGACAGGTCAGTTGCGGCGCATACGACGCGGCTGGTACCAAACGCCCGAAGCAAACCCCGAGGCCATTAGAGCTATCAAACTCGGCGGTCGGCTTTGCTGTCTGAGCGAATGCAAACGCCAAGGGCTGTGGGTACCTCCGGGAGATATACGCCCACACATCGCGCTGCCCAGCCATGCAGAAAACGATTTGCCAAGTGACGTGGTCGGACACCGAAGCAAACTGAACCCCGGGCAGCCGACAGTGCCGCTGCGGGAGTCGCTTGGGATGGTGCTGCGGCATCACGACGCGGAGACCGGCCTGATAGTCCTGGAGTCGGCGGTCGATAAGGGACTGATCACACGGTGGCAAGCACGCGAGTTAATCGCTGAGCAGAGCGGACGAAAGCAGCAAGAGCTGCGATTTTTCACACCGGGCGCGCAGTCTGGGAGCGAGACACGAGCGCGACTGTTTCTGCAGCGTCGGGGACTTGACGTGAAAATCCAACAGCACCCAGCAGGAGTTGGGCGGGTGGACATCCTGGTAGGCAAATCCTTGATTATCGAGTGCGACTCGGCAGCACACCACAGCAAAGTTGAGGACTATTTGAACGACCGTGAGCGGGATTTACAGGCTATCGATGCGGGCTATAGTGTGATTCGGCTCAGCTACCCGCAAATTTGGTCCGAATGGAAGCGCACCCAGCAGGTGCTGATTCGCCGCCTCGGAGGCAAGCGGTATCGGAGCGACAGCGTGCACAACTCTGGAGATTTTGAACAAAAAAGGGCGTTTTAGTGGATTTGGGAGCAAATTAACCAGAGTTGTGCACGCTGGGGGGACAGGGGAGGGAGGAAGGAAGGAGATAGCAGAGGGGGGTGGAATAACGAAAGGGGGGAGTTGCGTTTTTAAGTTAGGTCAGGCTAACATCTTGATATGGAACTTAAGCGGCTGCCCCGTAAGAATCGCGCGCGAATTACCGCCATGAATATCTCACCATGCCACCTGCTACGTCTTTCTGAACTCGGGCTACGTCCCGGAGCGGAGCTAAGTGTCGTTAATCGCGGAGCGTTCGGCGGACTGGTAATAAACATTGCCGGGACCCGTTTGGCAATTGACGCGCGTAGCGCCCGCGAAATAGAGGTACAGGTCACCGCATGAGCTGTCCGAAGTGCGGGTCGAGCGGAGCAGACCGCAACGGCGCGAGTCACGCAGTTGCCGCCGAATCTGAAAGCAAAACTGCAGTTCGCGGCAATAATAACAACACAGACAGTTATTCCGATGCCGCGAAATCTGAAAACCATAATGTAACCCGCGGAAAAGGAAACCGAGCAGAAAGCGAGGCGGTTCCAGGAGACGCTCTGCCTGGAGACAGTGCGAACACCAAAAATCGCGGCACAATACAACGCCTGCTCGGCTTGGGGAAACGACCCGAAAACACCACGGCAGAGACCTATACGACCAAAACCGCTCCCCCGCTGGCGGGTGGCTTCATCGACGCTAACTGCGGGTGCGGGTCTGCCAGCGGAACCGGCAGCATCCCGACCACCAACACGCGGATAACAACGAACACCATCCTGCTCGACACGCCGGTCGGACCCAGCGAGCGGCACACCATCGCGCTCGTCGGCAATCCCAACAACGGGAAATCCACACTGTTCAACCTGGTCACCGGCGCGCACCAGCAGGTCATCAACGCGCCCGGAACCACCGTCGAACTGATGAAAGGCACCTGGCGCTCCATCAACGCCGAAGTGATTGACCTGCCCGGCACCTATTCCCTGATAGCGAATAGCCCTGACGAACAGGTTGTCACCGATACCTTGACCGGACCCGAATCAGCCGATCTCGATCTGGTGTTGGTGGTTCTCGATGCCACCGCGATTGAACGTTCCCTGTATCTGCTCGCACAGGTCGCACAACGGAACCTGCCGGTCGCCTGTGTCGTCACGATGGCTGACGTATCCGCGGGTCACGGTGAAAACATTGACACTGCCGGTTTGGAAAAAGTGCTCGGCGTGCCGGTGATGGCGCTTGACCCGCGCGGGCGCGTCGGCCTGCGGGAGCTGGAGCGGATGACTCTGGAGGCGCTGCGGCACCGGCCGCGGGTGCAGGGCATTGGCAGTATAGGCAGTGCGGGAGATATAGGTTTCGCGGCGGGCGATTCCGGCGCAGGCGACAGCGCCACAAATGCCGCGTTATCCCCAGAGGCAGCCGAGTTAGCGCAAGCCGGAAGGCTTTTTGACTGGGTTAAATCGGTACTGCGGGAAACCGGGAAACGCACCGCAAACCTGGTCTGCCCCTCCCTATCAGACAAAATCGACCGCTGGTTGCTGAACCCCGTCATCGGTCTGCCGGTGTTCTTCGGGCTGATGTGGCTGCTTTTCCAGCTGGCCGGCACCTGGATCGGACCGCTGCAAGACCTATTCGACGGCCTATTCGCCAGCACTGAGCCGGGCTCGTTCAGCCTTGCCAACTGCATCAGTTGGGTGCTCGCCCGCGCCGGACTGGGCGGCAGCTGGGTGGAATCGTTGCTGGTGGGCGGGCTCGCGACCGGACTCGGCGTCGTGGCCAGCTTCTTCCCACTGATGTTAGTAATCTTCCTGGCAATCTCGCTGCTGGAAGACTCCGGATATATGGCGCGCGCGGCCTTCCTCGGCGACCGCCTGATGCGCAAAATCGGGCTCGACGGGCGGGTAATCCTGCCGCTCATCATGGGTTTCGGATGTAACCTGCCGGCGCTCGCCGCCGTCCGCACCCTGCCCAGTGCCCGGCAACGTCTGGTCGCCACCCTGATTATTCCCTATACCTCCTGCGCGGCGCGGCTCACAATCTATCTGATGATTGCGAAAATTTTCTTCCCCGAGCACACCGGGACCATCGTGTGGGCGATGTACCTGGTCAGCATCGTAATGGTGGTTGCCGCGGCGTGGGTGCTGCGGCGCTGGATTACACACGGCGAGGCGGCCGCGCCCCTGATGCTGGTGCTGCCGGCCTACCAGGTGCCGCGCGCCATCGTGAGCTTGAAAAACACTTGGCTGCGGTCCTGGGCATTCGTGCGCGGAGCAGGAAAAATAATAGTTGCGATGACGATGGTCGTGTGGCTGCTGGGTGCGATTCCAGTCGGGGCGGAGCGCGGTATAGGTTTCGCGGACGCCGACTTGCCGATGTCCGATTCGCTGTATGGGCGGGTCGCGCAGGGGCTGGAGCCGGTGTTCGCGCCGACCGGGTTCGGGGAATGGCACCTGACCGGGGCGCTGATGACCGGGTTTGTGGCTAAAGAAACCGTCGTTTCCTCGATTGTCACCTCCTTTAACATGGACGAGGAAGCTGCCGGGGATGCCGAAGAAAACGGCGACAACCTGGGGGAACTGCCCGGACTGCTGCGCGGGGCGCTGCGCGATTCGGCGGGTGCCGGTAACGAGGCAGCGGCGGCGCTGGCGTTCCTGGTGTTTGTGCTCACCTATACCCCATGCCTGGCGACCGTCGCGGAACAGGTGCGGCAAATTGGCGGGCGGCGCGCCGCGGCGGCAGTCGGGGTGCAGCTCGCAGTCGCGTGGGTGCTGGCCGTCGCGGTTTTCCAGGTCGGGGCGCTGCTGTGAGCGGGGCTGCAGCGGTAGATGCTGTGCATAAAACTGGAAAATTTGACGAGAAAAAGGCTGAAAACATCATTTTTGATCAAAATCACCAGAGTTGTGCGCGGGATATGGTTCGGGTCGGCATGAGTTTCGCTGAACAGGTGGTTGCTGAACTGCGCCGCGGCGGGTCCGCCGGCGCGATAGCCGCTCGCCTGGGAACCTCCCAGGTCTTTATTGAGGTTGTGATTGACCACCTGCAGCGTGCCGGTCTGGTGAACAACGCCGGGAGTTTGTGCAGTTCCGGGCTGGGAGCCTGCGGGAGCGCAGCGACGATGCCAGAAGCATCAGTGGCCTGTGCCGGCTGCCCGCTGACTCGGTGATTGAGGACGGAGCAGCGGAGCTGCTCTGTCCGAGACAGTGAGAGGTGGCGGCGCCGGGAAATAAGTAAGGGGGAGACGCGCAGGTTTGGCGTAGAAAGCGTAAGGGGGATTCCTTGAAATGCCGACAGGCGTTTTAAGGGGGAGCTCCCACCGGCTTTCCTAGCCATCCTGCACGGCTCCCCGCCAAGGCTGAACGGAGTAGGGCAAAGCCCTACACTCTGTCCGAAGAAATAACAGAGGCTCCGTCCGTAGAGGTAAGAAGGCGAGGCGATCAGTGGGTGAGCGACTCGTGGTCGCGGTGTTCTGGGCTGTCCAGCTGAATCGTGCAGTGACCAACCGGCACCGGGAAATGCTGCCCCACGCACTCCTGAATATCGTGCACCAGCTGCACCGCGCCGCCGTCACGGAAACAATTCGGCTCCACCGTGACGTGCGCCGTGAAGTTCACATTATTGCTGGAAATATTGGAAACGTGCAGGTCGTGAACGTCTATCACGCGCTCTTGTCTCAAAATATGCTCGCGCATTTTCTCCAGGTTCAAGCCCTCCGGGGTGCTCTCCAGCAGGATTTCCAGGCTCCGCCCCAAGATCCGCAGCGCCCGCGGCGCCATCAAGGCGGCCACCAACAGCGAGGCTATCGGGTCGGCGATGACCTGCCCGGTCAAGGCAATAACCAAGGCTGCGAGTAGCACCGCGAGCGAACCTATCGCGTCATTCAGGACTTCCAGGAAGGCCGCCCGCATATTCAGGGACTGCTCAGCGTGACCGCGCAACAGCAGCAGGCCCACCAGGTTCGCAACTAGACCCACCAGTGCAAACACCGCCATCTCGGGCGCGGTTACCGTTACCGGAGCGAGCAACCTGCGTACTGCCTCAATCGCGACAGCGACGCAAACGACCAGCAGCATACTGGCCTGGATAGCCGCTGAAACCACCTCGACGCGCGCCAGGCCCCAGGTGTGCTTATCGGTGCGCGGACGGTTCATCAAACGGGCGGCTATCAGCGCAATCAATAGGCCGGCACAGTCAACAAACATGTGCCCGGCATCCGCGAGCAGGGTGAGCGACCCGCTGAGATAGGAGCCGGCCAGCTCGGCGAGCAATACCAGGGTGGTGAGCGCGAAAACTATGCGCAGCCGGGCAAGTGAAGAACCGGCTCCATGGGTGTGTGAATGCCCGTGACCAGCCCCATGCGCATGTGGCTGCTCGGCAGCATGCCCGGTATCATGTGCGCTCGTCTCGCTCACTGTCTCCCCCGCTTCCCCTGCTCGATTCCTGCGATATAAAGGACATAGACATTTTAGCAACATTTCTGTAACCTAATTCTCTTAGGTGAACCTAATATTACATAAGACGAAGGTAAGGCATTTAGTGAATAAACAGGCGAAAATCCAGTTGGCGACGGCTTCTGCGCGGCGCAGCACCACCCTATCTGCACTGCTCCGGATAGTGGGCGCCTTCGGGATGGCACTGGCCTTGACTCAAGCGGCTCAGATATTAGCCGCCGCGATTAGCGCCCATAAAACCGCAGGCCAGGAGAATCTCATCGCAATCGACACCACGCTGACCCTGACCCTCATTGCCCTCGGCTGCGCGCTGGTGGTCATCGGCACAGCCGGTGAAATCCTGGTTTCCAGTTCGGCCGCTCGGCGCGAAGAAAACCTGCTGCGCCGCCGAATCCTCGCCGCCCGATACCGCGCCCACCAGCAAGATTTCCGTGACGGAGCCGGGCCGGCGCACGTGGTTTCACTGCTCACCGACAATGCGGAGCGCTACACCGAGTTCCGGCTTGCCTACCTCGGCGGCACCATCGGCGCACTGCTGATTCCGGTGTTGACGCTGCTCTATGTGAGCCTCGCCATCGACCCGGTGATTGGCCTGACACTGCTGGTGCTTTATCCGGTGGTTCCACTGTTGGTCGGCGGTTTTATGAGCATCTTTCGGAAACGCTCGGCGGCCTCTCAGTGGCAGCGCGCTATCCTGTCCAGCAAATACCTGGACGCGATCCGCAACCTGATTACGATTCGGCTGCTGAACGCCGGCGAACGCGTCGAAGAAAACCTGCGCGAAGAGGGGGAACGCAACCGCGGTGCGATTATGCGACTGCTTGCCGGCAACCAGCTGGTCATCATTATCCTGGACGGCGCGGTTTCGCTGCTGTGGATTTCGCTGGCCGCGATTCTCTCCGCGCTGCGCTATGGCAGTGGCGCTATAGACCTGGCCGGCGCGCTTAGCGTCGTTTTCCTGACAGTCCTGCTAATCGAACCGATTGCGCAGGTAGCGGGCTTTTTCTATGTGGGTATGGGCGGTATCGCCTCCGGGAAAGCAATCAAAAAATACCTGTCCGCAGCAGAAACTGACACCCCGATGACGGCAGCGGAATTTACAGGCCGCAGCGGTTGTGATGCCGCCAACTCCGATACAGCCACTTCCGATATCGCCGCGGTGGAAATCTCCGGCCTGGACTTTAACTATCCCGGCCAGCAGGTTTTACGGGGTATTGAACTGCGGGTTCCAGCCGGGGCACGGATAGCGCTCACCGGCCCCTCCGGCTCCGGAAAATCTACACTATTAGCGCTGCTTGCAGGGGATTTGACTGCCGCAGAGCTGGCTATAAATATCGCCGGGCGACCCCTCTGCGAACTCGGAACCGCCGGCATTCGAGCGCAAAGCGCCGTGGTTGCTCAGAAAACTTGGATCTTTGGCGGGACGATTGCCGATAACCTACGGATTGCCGCGCCAAATGCCGACGACACGCAGCTGTGGGAAGCGCTTGAGCGCGCGAATCTCGCCGGGGAAGTGCGGACCATGCCCGGCGGGCTGGACAGTGACGTCGGCGAGCGGGGCGCGTTCCTCTCCGGCGGGCAGGCGCAGCGACTGTCGCTGGCGCGCGCCTGGCTCTCGGGCCGCAAACTCTGGCTGCTTGATGAGCCAACAGCACAGGTAGACGGTACTTCGGAGCGCCTGCTCGGGGAAGCTATTGCGGGACTGCCGCGCGATATCACGATTATTTTCAGCACCCACCGGGACGCGCTGTTGGCGTTGGCCGACCAAACTTTCCGGCTCGCTGATGGAGGGCTCACGGAGGTGAAACATGACTGACCTGCAACCCGAGGCCAGCTCCGGCTCGCCTACGCTCAAAACCGTGGTGCCGTGGCTGCTCGGCATCACCCGCCCGGTACACCCGCCGCTGCTGTTCTCAATCGCAATGCGGCTCATCTCCCAAACCGCAAACGTGGCACTGTTTGCGCTGGCTGCAGGCGGTCTGGTCGCGGTGATTACCGGGTCGCTGCCGCTCACGCACCTGGTGATTGGGCTGCTGATCGTTTCCGCAATAAAGGCCACGACCTATTATCTGGAGCAATTCTCGGGACACTATGTGGCCTTTAAAGCCCTCGAATTGTTGCGTGCGGAGGCTTTCGCGACACTCTGGCCGAAAGCGCCGGCGGTCGTGGTGCGTACTGAGAGCGGCGCCCTATATGCCTCGCTGACCAGGGATATTGACCGTATCGAGGTGCTTTACGCGCACACGATCGCACCGGTGGTCGCCGGCGTGGTAGTGCCGCTCGCGCTGCTCGGTTTTGCGGCCAGCCAGGTCGGTTTACTTCCGATACTGGTGCCGCTGCTGTGCGTGCTGTTTTCGATATTTGCCCTGCCCTTTATAGGTTTCAAATCCTCACTCGGTGGCGCCACCGAGGTTTTGCGGGTACGCTCGCGCCTCACCCAGCACGTGACCGACTCGGTTTTTGGTGCCGGAGAGGTCACCGGTTACGGGAGGGAAGAGCAACGCTACACCGAGATGGCTCAGCTCGGCGCCGATATTGCGCGGGCGCACGTGCGGGCAGCCAGGTTCCGGGGCGCGCGACATTCGCTAAACACCGTATTCATACCAGTTTCGCTGGTGTCGGTGCTGGTGGCAGGGATTTCGTGCGGCTTGTCTCCGGTGGCCTTGGCGGCGCTGGCTGGCGGGGCTTTGGCACTGTTTGAAGCTCCGCGCGGCATAGAGGATGCTGCCGGGGGCGTGGATATTTCACTGGCTTCCGCGGCACGGCTATGGACTGTGTGTAACCTGCCGGTCGAGGTGGTGGACGGGTCGGGGACCGAGGTTCCGGATGGGCCGCTGGCCGTCGAGTGGCGAGCCGTTACATACAGCTATCCCGGGTCCGGAGGTCGGGTCGCACTCAGCGATTTCACTGCCGAGGTCTCGCCCGGTGAGCAGGTGGCGATTGTGGGACCGAGCGGTGTGGGGAAATCGACTGCGGCGCAACTGCTGCTCCGCTACGCCGACCCGGACAGCGGCGAAGTGCTTCTCGGCGGGCAGCCGGTTGGCACCTATACCCTGAAGCAACTGCGCAAACTGGTGGCTTTTGTGCCACAACGCGGCGAACTGCTGCGCGGAACCGTCGCGGAAAACCTGAGGCTCGGTGCCCCGCAAGCCAGCGATGAGCAGCTGTGGTGGGCGCTCGAGGTAGCCGGGATAGCCGGCGAGGTTCGCGCGATGCCGGGCGGGCTCGACGAGGCGACCGGCACCGAGGGCTCCGGAATTTCCGGAGGGCAGCTGCAGCGGCTGTGCCTGGCGCGAGCGCTGCTCACCGAGCCACGAGTGCTCGTGCTCGATGAGTTTAGCGCCTATTTGGATGCGGATAAATACCTGGAGATTCGGCGGCGGCTGAGCACGGAACTGCCCAGCTTGACCGTAATCGAGGTGACGCACCGCCGCGATTTAATCGACCCTGACCAGCACATAATCGAGCTGTAAGAGATTTAAGGCCGGGGTGGCGCAGCTGATTTCTAGGCGGGACGGAGTCGAAGGCTCCGTCCCGGGTGCTATCAGGAGACAGTTTCGGGGACGGGGACAGGGGCAGCGTCGGCAGATTCGGAGGCAGCAGCAGAGCGCTCGGGGGCGGAGAGCAAGAGCAGGTGGATGGTCACGCCGACGGCAATCACCAGCAGCAACCCCACCAGCCACGGCCGCTCCCGCAGCACAAACATACAAACCCCCATCCCAACCCACATAAAGGTAATGGTGCCTGCCTTGCTCCCGGTAGTCATTTCGTGATTCTGATAGTCCCGCAGGTACTGCCCAAAAATGCGGTGATTCAGCAGCCAGTTTTGCCAGCGCTGCGAGGAACGCGCAAAAAAGAAGACTGCGAGCAGCAGGAATGGCGTGGTCGGGATGAGCGGCAGGAACACGCCAAGCCCGGCGAGCCCGACAAAAAGGAATCCCAACCCCATAAACAGGTACCGCACCCAGCTGCGCATCGCACGCCTCCCGACCTATAAATCGCGTTCCTGACAGCAAGTCACTTAAACACTACTTTTACCTGCGTGAATATAGCACCCCCCGAGCCGGTTGCGAATTTACATAGCGCTTTGGGTAGCCTAAAAAACTATGGGAAAGGCAGTAAATATAGACACGCGGCCGGCAGTTATGCTGGTCAACCTGGGAACCCCCGACTCCCCCGCGCCCGCGGATGTGCGCACCTTCCTGCGCAGGTTTCTGACAGACCGTCGCATAATCGAGATGCCGCCGGTCATTTGGCGGCCGATCCTGGAGGGCATTATTTTGCGGGTCAGGCCGCGCGCATCCGGTCAGCTCTACGCCGAAATCTGGGGAGCGGACGGGGTAGACGGGTCCCCGCTGATGCACTATTCGCTCGCCCAACAGAAAGCTATTTCCGTAGCTCTGGGCGATTCCGCGGACGTGTTTTTGGCAATGCGCTATTCCACGCCGGATATTCCGAGCACCCTCGATGAGCTTTATAGGTCGGGGTACCGCCGCGTCCTGGTGGTGCCGATGTATTCGCAATACTCACAAACCACTGTGGCCTCGATAAACGACGAGGTTGAGAAGTGGCAGTTGCGCCGGCGCGACAACTTTGAGCTGCGGATGTTGCGCTCTTGGCCGACTGCGCCGGCCTATATCGAAGCTTTGGCTACGGCGGTTGAGGCGCATTGGGGGGCGCATGGGCGGCCGGATTTCGCGGCCGGAGAGAGGCTGGTTTTGTCGTATCACTCGATACCGGAGACGATGCGGGCCGGCGGCGACCCTTATATAGACGAGTGCCACGCGACCTCGGCGGCGCTGCAGCAGCGGCTGGGACTGGACGGGCAGGCCGGTGTGCTCACCACTTTCCAGTCGGTTTTCGGGCCGGCGAAATGGGTGGGGCCGGCGACTATCGACACCGTCGAAGAACTCGGTAAAGGCGGATGCACCAGGTGCGATGTGGTTTGTCCAGGGTTTGTGGCGGACTGTCTGGAAAGCCTGCACGAAATCAATATTCTGAACCGGGAGACCTATGAAGGGTCTGGTGGGAGCGGATTCCACTATGTGCCGTGGGCCAATGACTCCGCCGGCTGTATCGATGCGCTGCTCGCCGAGATCCGCCCCGGTCTCGCAGGCTGGGCTGACTGCCGTTAGTTTATAGGGACGGATTAGGGTTTACGTCCCACACTCCGCCCCAACCTTTAACAGGCTGCTCCGTCCCTGAAAAAAGAAAGACAGTAAAAACTATTTGGCTTTCTCCAGGATTTGGGCGACGCGCCAATGCTTGGTTTTCGACAGCGGGCGAGTCTCCATGATCTGCACCAGATCGCCGATACCGCACTCGTTGTTTTCGTCATGCGCCTTAACTTTCTTTGACCGGCGTTGAACCTTGCCGTAGAGGGCATGTTTCACGCGATCCTCCAGCTGCACGACTACGGTCTTGTCCATCTTGTCGGATACTACATAGCCGCGACGCACCTTGCGGTGATTCCGCTCCACGGGAGCTGCAGTTTCTTCGCTCATGTTCCTACTCCTCCGGCTCCGGCGCGGTGCGGATACCCTGCTTCCGCTCCTGCGCGACAGTGTAAATACGGGCGATCCCCTTGCGTAGCGCCTTGATACGACCCCGGTCATCACCGGCACCGGTAGCCAAAGCGAAACGCAGGTTGAACAGCTCAGCCTTTGCGTTTTCCAGTTCTTTGCGGAGCTGCTCATCGTCCATGACATCGAGCTGCTCAGTGGTCAATGCTTTTTCTGCCATCACCGGTCACCACCTTCACGGGTAATAAAACGGGTTTTTATCGGCAGCTTGTGCTGTGCACGAGACATGGCCGCGCGAGCCACGTCTTCCGGCACACCGGCCAGCTCGAACATGACGCGTCCCGGCTTTACCGGCGCGACCCACCATTCCGGGGCGCCTTTACCTTTACCCATACGGGTTTCGGCGGGCTTCTTCGTCAGCGGACGGTCCGGGAAAATGTTGATCCATACTTTGCCGCCGCGTTTAATGTAGCGGGTCATAGCGATACGAGCCGCCTCGATCTGCCGGTTTGTTATATAGGCGTGTTCGAGAGCCTGGATCCCGTAGTCACCGAAATTGATTTCGGTGCCGCGTTTTGCCATACCCGAGCGGTTCGGGCGATGCTGCTTACGGTATTTAGTCTTACGAGGGACTAGCATTAGGCCTCCTCGGTCTTTGGTGCCTGTTCGGCACTGGTTTCCGGTGCCTCAGCTGCCGGGGTTTCGGCTGCCGGGGCAGTATTGACTGGTTCCTGTGCGGCATCTGTAGCCTCGCTGGCCTGTGCTGCCTCGGTGTCCTGGCCGCGTCCGCCACGGTCGGAGCGCCGACCACGCCGGTCACCGCGTCCCCCGCCGCGACGTTGCGCCGCTTCGGCCTGCTGACGGATGAACTCTTTCTCCGTCATGTCACCTTTGTAGACCCACACTTTCACGCCGATCCGACCGAAAGTGGTGTGTGCCTCATAGAACCCGTAGTCAATCAGGGCACGTAACGTATGCAACGGTACGCGACCCTCACGATAGAACTCGGTACGAGACATTTCTGCACCGCCGAGACGTCCCGACACCTGGATACGGATGCCCTTGGCTCCGGCACGCAACGCGGATTGCATGGCTTTCTTCATTGCCCGCCGGAACGACACGCGCGCTGCCAACTGTTCGGCTACACCCTGTGCTACCAGCTGCGCATCAATCTCGGCGTTCTTAACTTCAAGGATGTTGAGCTGTACCTGTTTGCCGGTGAGTTTCTCAAGGCGTGCGCGCAGCTTGTCTGCCTCCGCGCCGCGCCGCCCAATCACGATGCCGGGGCGGGCAGTGTGCAGGTCAACGCGAACCCGGTCGCGGGTGCGCTCGATGTCGATCTTCGAGATGCCGGCGCGCTCCAGGTTCTCCTCCATCATGCGACGGATCTGGACATCCTCGGCAACGAAGTCGGCGTAACGCTGACCTTTCTTCGTGGAGTCCGCAAACCAGCGGGAGCGGTGGTCGGTTGTAATCCCCAGACGGAACCCGGTGGGGCTGACTTTCTGACCCATTTACTTCTCCTCTCCCTCTTCGGTTTCCTGACCATCGGAAACGATGATGGTGATGTGGCTGGTGCGTTTCAGGATACGTCCGGCGCGACCCTTCGCGCGCGGACGGAATCGCTTCATGGTTGGTCCTTCGTCAACGAAAGCCTCTTTCACGAAGAGATCTTCCATTTTCAAGGTTTCACCGTCACGTTGCGCCAAGTCCTTTGCGTTGTGCATCGCCGAGTGCAGCAATTTGCGCACATCGGTAGCGACTTTCTGGGGCGCGAAACGCAACAGGTCATAGGCCGCGAGTGCGTTTTTGCCGCGAATCTCGTTGACGACGCGGCGAGATTTCTGCGGCGTCGAGCGCACATAGCGTGCTTTCGCCATGGCTTCCATTACTGTGCCTGTCCTCTCCGGCGACGCCTAGCGGCGACGCGCCTTTCGATCGTCTTTGTCGTGACCGCGGAATGTGCGGGTCGGGGCGAACTCCCCGAACTTGTGGCCGACCATGTTTTCGGTGACGAACACCGGAACGTGTTTGCGACCGTCGTGGACGGCGACCGTGTGGCCGATAAAGTCCGGGGTGATCATGGAGCGCCGTGACCAGGTTTTGATGACGCTCTTCTTGTTTTGCTCGTTCAGCTCATCGACCTTTTTCAGCAGGTGCTCGTCTACGAACGGGCCTTTCTTCAGGCTGCGTGGCATCTGTGCACTCCCCTTCTCTAGCGCTTCTTGCCGGTCTTGCGGCGACGCACAATCAAGCGGTCGCTGGCTTTATTGGGCTTACGGGTGCGCCCCTCGGGCTTGCCCCACGGGCTCACCGGGTGACGGCCGCCGGAGGTGCGACCCTCGCCGCCACCATGCGGGTGGTCGATCGGGTTCATGACGACACCGCGAACTTTCGGGCGGTGCCCTTTCCAGCGCATACGTCCGGCCTTACCCCAGTTAATGTTGCCCTGTTCGGCGTTACCTACCGAGCCGATCGAGGCGCGGCATGAAATCTCGACGTTACGGATCTCACCGGAGGGCATACGCAGCTGAGCGTAGTTGCCTTCTTTTGCGACGAGCTGGACGGAGGAACCGGCGGAACGGGCAATCTTCGCACCCTCTCCGGGGCGCAACTCAACGGCGTGCACCACGGTACCGAGCGGGATGTTACGCAGCGGCAGGCAGTTGCCGGGTTTGATGTCGGCACCGGCACCCTGCTCGATAAGGTCACCCTGTTTCAGTTTCTCCGGGGCAATAATGTAGCGTTTCTCGCCGTCAGCGTAGTGTAGCAGAGCGATATTGGCGGTGCGGTTCGGGTCGTACTCGATGTGAGCGACCTTTGCGGGTACGCCGTCTTTGTCGTTGCGACGGAAGTCGATGACCCGGTAGGCACGCTTGTGACCGCCACCGCGGCGCCGTGAAGTTACCCGACCGTAAGCGTTGCGACCACCCGACTTCGTGAGCGGGCGAACCAGCGACTTTTCGGGATGGTCACGGGTGATTTCGGCGAAATCCGAGACCGAGGAGAAACGGCGTCCCGGGGTTGTCGGCTTGTATTTACGAATTCCCATTATTCTGTGCCCCTATCTCTACGCTACCGACTCGCCGAAGATGTCGATTGAGCCCTCACGCAGGGTGACGATGGCGCGTTTCGTGTTGTTGCGCCGACCATAACCGGTGCGGGTGCGTACGCGCTTGCCCTGGCGGTTCGCGGTGTTTACCTTCTCGACCTTTACAGAAAAGATCTCTTCGACGGCCTCTTTGATTTCGGTTTTATTCGCGCGTGTATCAACCTCGAAAACATATTTGCCCTGGTCAATCAGACCGTAGGCTTTTTCGGAGACGATCGGGCGGAAGACGATATCGCGCGGGTTCTTGCTCAGTTCCAGGCTCATTTCTCATCCCCCTCATCGGTTTTCTTCGCGTCAGCTTTCTCGACCTTCTCGGCTTTCGCTTCGGCGGCTTTCGGCTCTTTCTTCTTTGCCGTTGAACGCGCCGCAGTGACTTTCGACTCCGGGCTGAACTCTGTCAAAGCCGCCAAGGTGAAAATCAAATCATCGTTTACCAGCACATCATAGGTGTTCAACTGATCGACATAAAGGATATGAACCTGCGGCAGGTTCCGCAGCGACAAAACCTGGGTGTCGGAATCCTCACGTGAAACAACAACCAGCGTGCGCCGCTGCTCAGCGATACGTTCCAGTGCCTCACGACCGACCTTAGTGGAGGGACGCTCCGCGGCAATGAACTCCGTCACCACGTGCATCCGGTCACCACGAACCCGATCGGAAAGCGCCGAATATAGGGCAGCGGCTTTCATCTTTTTGGGGGTGTCCTGCGCATAAGAACGCGGAACCGGCCCGTGAACGACACCGCCGCCACGCCACTGCGGGGCGCGAATTGAACCCTGGCGGGCACGACCCGTACCCTTCTGACGCCAAGGCTTCTTACCGCCGCCGCGAACCTCGCCGCGAGTCTTAGTTTTAGCTGTGCCCGAACGCGCCGCCGCCAGCTGGGCGACAACAACCTGGTGCATCAGCGGGACGTTAGGTTCCCGACCAAAAATCGCGTCAGGTAGCGACACCTTTTTCACGGTCTTGCCGGACGCGTCGAGAACATCGAGTTTCTTCTCAGCCATCTCATGCCCCCTTCACAGCGCTGCGAATCAGCACCACGCCGTTCTTCGGCCCCGGGATAGCGCCGGTGACCAACACCAAGCCTTTCTCGGCATCCACAGCCTGAACCCGCAGGTTCTGGACGGTGCGCTTGTCGCCGCCCATCCGACCGGCCATCCGTACACCCTTGAATACGCGACCCGGGGTGGCGCAAGCACCAATCGAACCCGGCTTGCGGTGGTTACGGTGGGCACCGTGAGAGGCGGAAACACCAGCGAAACCGTGACGCTTCATGACACCGGCAAAGCCTTTACCTTTAGTGCGCCCAGTGACATCGACTTTCATGCCCGGTTCGAACACGTCGGCGCTCAATTCCTGACCCAGCTCATAGCCCTCAGTGCTGGTACGAACCTCGACCAGGTGGCGACGCGGCTCAACACCCGCTTTAGCGAAATGCCCCGCCAGCGGTTTCGTCACCTTACGCGGGTTGATTTCGCCAAACCCGAGCTGAACGGCAGTGTAGCCGTCATTTTCGAGTGAACGAATCAACGTTACAACATTCTTTTCAACCTGCACGACCGTAATAGGAACGAGAGAACCATCCTCGTTCCAGACCTGCGTCATGCCGAGCTTGCGGCCGAGAAGTGCCTTTACCGGCACTGCGGCCTGCTGTTCTTGCACGCTCATTTTCCTGTAATCCCCTAGAGTTTAATCTCGATATTCACGTCAGCGGGCAGGTCGAGACGCATCAGCGAATCAACTGCTTTAGGCGTGGGGTCGATAATGTCGATCAGCCGTTTATGGGTGCGCATCTCGAATTGCTCCCGGCTGTCCTTATCTTTGTGCGGCGACCGGATAACGGTGAAAACGTTCTTCTCGGTCGGCAGCGGCACCGGACCCACCACAGTGGCGCCGGCGCGGGTAACCGTATCCACGATCTTGCGTGCCGAGGAGTCGATGACCTCATGGTCGTACGACTTCAACCGGATGCGGATTTTCTGTCCCGCCATGCGCACGTCCCTTCTGTTCCTGTCTCCGGTACCCCCATCCGGGCGTGTCGCCGGGCGTATTCGCGCGCGACCCCATCCGGGAGCATCGTTGGATTTCCATTCAGACCGGCTCGTGAGAACCGACCTATCAGCCGTTTCAGCTGATTTGGCGTTGCCATCCCGGAACACGTGCGGGCGTCCCGGTTTCAGCACCGAACAACAACCCTACCAATTTGAAGGGCGACACGCCAAATTGGGGTTTTGTAGAAACAGGGCTTCCATGACCGGCGCAGTTTCGAGCCGTCCCCACCCTGCAATAGGCCCCCACCGCTCCCCCGGCAGCGAGCACACACGGAACACTGCCCACAGATTTCAAGGCACAGCGGCGCAGCCACTGCCACTAGCGACATGTCGCGCGGCATATCGGTTGAAAAAACCGGAACGAGAGCTAGCCGGGCGCAACACCCCGCTGTGCCGGGCGCAACACCCCGGAACCATCAACGAGAAGTAGCAGCAATATCCACCTGGGCGAGCGCCCGCTCGTCGTCATAGACGACGAGCGCCTGGCCTGCGGCAATAGCGCGCTGCGGCTCGGCAAACTCCACCCGCAGGCCAGGCGCGGACGCTTCAGCGTCCGCGGGCTGACCCTCCCCGCTGCTTTCCAGGAACACGCGTGCGGGCGCCACGCGCCCGTGCGCCCTATACTGCACCATAAGTTCGCGTTCTCCATGCAGTCCCGGGTAGTCCTCCTCCACCAGCACTACCGGGTTGTTTCCGCTGACACCCCGCACTGCGAGCAGCTCCTCGGCTCCCACAAACACCCTGTTAGTGCCCATATCGGTGCCCAGAACATATCTGGGTCGCCCGTCTGCTGCGGGTCGGCGAATGTCGAGTCCGCGCCGCTGCCCGACAGTGAAAGTGTAGGCTCCGCGATGTTCCCCGACGACCTGTCCCTCGGTGTCCACGATTTCTCCGGGTTCCTCTCCCAGGTGCCGCCGCAAAAACCCGGCGGTGTCCCCATCCGGGATGAAACAGATATCGAAAGATTCTGGTTTGTCGCTCATCGGCAAGCCTCGCTGCGCCGCCGCTTCCCGCACCGCAACCTTGGATTCATAGTTTCCTACCGGCAAATACAGTCGCTCGTGTGCGTCCCGCCCCATTACCGCCAGCACGTATGACTGGTCTTTTTCCCGGAACCGTGCCCGATACAGTCCGCCGTCCACTATCCGGGCATAGTGCCCGGTCAGCACAGCATCAAACCCGAGGGGCAGGGCTCGGCGCAGCATTTCACGGGACTTGATTAACTGGTTGCAGCGCACGCACGGGTTCGGTGTGCGTCCCGTCCGGTATTCCGCCAGGAAATCTGCGACAACCAGCTCTTCGAAATCCTCGGATATGTCCCACACCTCGAAAGGTATTCCGAGTAGTCGCGCCGCCAGTTGCGCATCCGACACGTCTTGGGGTGACCCGCACCCGCGCGCTATCTCCGCCCCGGTGGGTGAAGACTTGGCAATCGCGGTTTCTGCCGCTGCCGCCTCTGCCGCTTCAGAGAGCATCATGTGTACCCCGACCACCTCGTGACCGGCTTCGACAGCGAGTGCCGCCGCGAGCGAGGAGTCCACTCCGCCTGATAACGCGGCAAGTATTTTCACTTGGGTTCCTTTCTGTCGCACAGCCTCGGATACCGGATACCCGGCACCTTGAAATATGTGTTAACCGGGTTATCGAATACGTCCTCCACCATACCGCAGCTGGTTTTCTAGGTCAGAGGGGCAAAACACACGGGCGGGTGTTCCCGGTGGGGCCTGCGTCCCGGTGTGGGTCGCTTCCCGGTGTGGGTCGCTTCCCGGTCGCGGCGATAGGGATAGCGCCCTGTAAAATAGGACGCGTGACTTTTAACCCAGCCTCCCAACCGGAACCGGTGACGCGCGGTGCCCGCGACCCGCACTCCCCCGGCGTGCGCATCGTCGATGACGGAGTTGACACAGTGGTTTATGCTCCGAATGCGACTGACGTGTGGCTGGCGCTCTTTGATTCCGCCGCCCCGGATGCTCACGAGCGTGACTATCGGCTCCTCGGGCCGGTCGCCGGGATGTGGCATGGGCATATCGGCGGGGTGTATGCGGGGAGCTGTTACGGGTTTCGGGCCGCCGGGCCTTGGGATCCGACCCACGGGATGCTGTTCAACCCGAACAAGCTGCTGCTCGACCCCTACGGACGGGCACTCGCCGGCGAGATTGACATGGGGCCGGCACTCTATGCTCACGCAACCAGCGAGGATTCTTATCCGCTCTACCCTATGAAACCCTCGCCACTGGATTCTGCTCCACAGCAGGCGCGTTCCGTTGTGGTCGGTGAGCCGTTCGCTATGGTGCCCGGTCCTCGTACCCCGTGGAACGAGACGGTCATCTATGAGGTTCATGTTAAGGGTTTCACTGAGGCTCGTGAGGCTATACCGCCGGAGCTGCGTGGCACCTATGCCGGTCTCGCACACCCCGAGTCTCTGCGCTACCTGCATGAACTCGGTGTAACTGCGGTGGAGTTACTGCCGATACACGCGAAACTCGCCGAGCCTTTCCTCACTGAGCGGGGCTTGACGAACTATTGGGGCTATTCGACACTGTCGTTTTTCGCACCGGAGCCGAACTACGCGACCGAAGCGGCACGTGCCGCCGGGCCACAAGCCGTCATCGACGAGTTCCGGGGCATGGTGTCGCTGCTACACGAAGCAGGCATCGAGGTGATTCTCGATGTCGTATATAACCACACTTGCGAGGGTGCCTCTTCCGGGCCGAGCGTGTCGTGGCGGGGACTGGCCGACAACGTGTACTACCGGCTGGGGCCGGGCGGGGAGCACCTGGACTATACCGGCTGCGGCAACACGGTAGATATTTCGCATCCGCGCGTCAACCAGATGGTTCTCGACTCGCTGCGTTACTGGGTACGGGAAATGGGTATTGACGGGTTCCGTTTCGATTTGGCGGTGACCCTGGGACGCACCCACCCGGATTTCGACACCGAGAGCCCTTTCTTCCTGACCTGTCTCTCCGACCCGATTCTGCGTTCCACGAAACTAATAGCAGAACCTTGGGATATCGGCCCGAACGGATGGCGAACCGGCGATTTCCCACTGCCTTTTTCGACTTGGAACGATCGTTTCAGGGACACGATACGGCAGTTTTGGCTGGTGGACGCGGCGGTGCAGACTGCCGGTGGAACCCCGAACGCCGGGCTTTCAGAGTTGGCGACACGACTGTCGGGTTCACAGGATCTCTACAGCGGATACCAGCGTGCCGGGCAGCGCACCCCGAGAGCGTCAGTGAACCTGGTGACCGCGCATGACGGCTTCACGCTGCGCGACCTGGTGTGTTACGACACGAAACATAACGAAGCGAACCTGGAGGGCAACCGGGACGGCTCCACGAACAACCGGTCATGGAACCACGGATTTGAGGGGATCGCGCAAACAGCCGAACATATCCCAGAATACCTGCGGGAATACTTGGTGCTTTCGGGGGACACCACACCGGAGGGGCTGCGGGCGGCACGGCTGCGTTCGATGAGAAACATTTTGGGTACGCTGCTGGTTAGTGCCGGGACACCGATGATTCTCGGCGGAGACGAGTTTGGGCGCACCCAGTACGGCAACAACAACGGCTACTGCCTTGACAACGAAATAACCTGGATGGATTGGGTTTTCGAACCGTGGCAAGAGAAGTTACAGGCAACCGTTAAATACCTTTTGCGGCTGCGACAACAGCATCCGGCACTGCGACCTGACGCTTTCCTCACCGGCAACATGACCGGCGGCGACATAGTACCTGACCTGGTTTTTTACTCGGTGGAGGGGCGGCCTTTGACCGCTGCAATGTGGAATGACCCGACGGTGCGCACCATGCAGATGTTGCGTTCGGATGTGCGTTTTGGAAACTCTGATGTGCTGGTGATGTTTAATGGCTCGACCGCCCCGCAACGGATGCGGTGCGCGACCGGGCGTGGCGCACCTTTCCTGCTCGCATGGGACTCGGTTTGGGAAGACCCGCAAAACTATCTGCGTGAGGACGATGCCGGGCGTTTGGTTGCGGAGACGGTAGAGCCGGGTCGGCAGGTGCTTTTGGAACCGCTGTCGATGCGGATCTACCTGACCTGACTAGTTCAACCGGTCGCGCCCCGGCACTTCCGGGTGACGGGCACCTCCCCCAATCGGGCACCTCCCCCAACACAGGTTACGCCAGTCACCTTTACCTGCATAAACACCGTGTTTTAGGTATTCATCGCCGCGCTGTCACCGTTCGAGGCAGTGTCGGCTCCGGCAGGACTGGCGGCGCGGGTAGGATTGAAGCATGACTACACAGCCCGCAGTTGATGACAACCACGAAATCTCCGCGACTCTGGCGCGTTCACTGACGCGATCCCACGAGTTGGAGACCGAAATCGAGGAACACCCGGAACAGTTCCGGATACTCAGCGGCGACCGCCCGACCGGGAACCTGCACTTAGGACACTATTTCGGAACCGTGAAGAACCGTATCGACCTGCAAAATAAAGGTGTGGAAACCTGGATTCTGATTGCGGATTACCAGGTGATTACCGACCGTGACGGGGTCGGTCCGATAAAGGATCGGGTATTGAGTTTGCTCGCCGACTATATTGCTGGCGGTATCGACCCGGAGCGTTCCACGATTTTCACTCATTCTGCGGTGCCCGCCTTGAACCAGTTGATGCTGCCGTTCCTGTCACTGGTGACGGAAGCAGAGCTGCATCGTAACCCGACCGTGAAATCTGAACTGGAAGCTTCCGGGCGGGCAATGAGCGGGCTGCTGCTCACCTATCCGGTACATCAGGCAGCCGACATTCTGTTTTGCCAAGCTAACCTGGTTCCGGTCGGGCAGGATCAGCTCCCACACCTGGAGCAGGCACGGGTCATAGCGGATCGTTTCGAGAAACGCTACCGGCAGAAGTCCAGTCTCGACAAACCGGTGTTTCGTCGCCCCGAGGCGCTGCTGTCGAAAGCACCACTGATACTGGGGTTGGATGGGGAAAAAATGTCGAAGTCGCGGCACAACTCGATCGAGTTGGGGATGAGCTCAGACGAGACAGCCCGACTGATAAAAAAAGCTAAAACTGACTCTGAACGGCACATTTCCTATGACCCGGTGGCACGCCCGGAAGTATCGAACCTGCTCACTTTGATTGCAATGGCAGAGGCTTCCACCCCCGAACAGGTAGCCGAGGAGATCGGTGACGGCGGTGCCGGAGGGTTGAAGAAACGCCTCACCGATTCCCTCAACGACTATCTGGCGCCACACCGGGCACGCCGCGCCGAATTGCTGAACGAACCGGACTACCTGTTGGGTGTGCTCCAGGCCGGTAATGAACGAGCCAACGAGATCGGCGAGGCAACACTCACACAGGTACGCACCGCAATGAACATGGATTACCCCAGCTAGAACCAGATTGCGACAGGGACAGTGACAGGCAGCAAAGCGAAAGGCGAATCAATGGCGACTCGTATAAACACCGGCGGCTCCAAAGCAGCCCCCCAAAAAACAAAACCCCCGGCGAGGGTCGCCGGGCCTGTACCGCAAATCCCGGTGACCGAAGTTTTTCCGGTCATAGAAGACGGACTGTGGCCGGCGAAAGCCGTGGAAGGTGAATCGTTTCCGGTGCGCGCCACCGTGTTTCGTGACGGTCACGACGCATACGCCGCCGAAGCTGTCCTGACCAACCCGAACGGCACCGACACGATGCGAGCCAGGATGCACGAAATAGGTATCGGTCTCGACCGTTTCGAGGCGTGGCTGCTGCCGAAACGCCCCGGCGACTGGACGTTTAGGGTCGAATCCTGGTCAGACCCGTACACGACCTGGCTCCATGATGCCGGCATCAAGATTCCTGCCGGCATCGACGTGGAGGTTACGTTAATGGAGGGCGCGAAAGTGCTGAAACGCGCAATAGCGGGCGAAGCCATCCAAAACCCCACCCAGAAACCGCTGCCAGCTGCCGCCGCGAAAACCCTGCGCACCGCAATCAAGAAGCTCACCGACACCACCTTGACACCCGAAAAACGCCTAGAAGCCGGAACGAAACCACAGGTGGTACGGGTTTTTAATGATTATCCGCTCCGTGACCTGATCGGCGCGAGCCGAGCCTATAAACTTCAGGTAGACCGGGAACGCGCCCTCACCGGCGCCTGGTACGAGATTTTTCCGCGCTCTATCGGCGCCCACAAAACCGGGGACGGCGAGTGGGTTTCTGGGACACTACGCAGCGCCGCCGCCGACCTGGATCGGATTGCCGGCATGGGGTTCAACGTGGTCTATCTGACACCGATTCACCCTATCGGAACAACATTCCGCAAGGGCCGCAACAACACTCTCACCGCTGAACCGGGCGACCCCGGCAGCCCCTACGGTATCGGTTCGGCGGCGGGCGGTCATGACACAATCCACCCTGACCTGGGAGATTTCTCGGATTTTGACTGGTTCGTGGCGCAGGCCCGCGACCGCGACATGGAGGTGGCGCTGGATATCGCGTTGCAGTGCTCCCCCGACCACCCGTGGGTCACTGAACACCCGGAATGGTTCAAACGGCGAGCCGACGGCTCAATCGCATACGCCGAGAACCCGCCGAAAAAATATCAAGACATCTATCCGCTGTCGTTCGATGAAGATCCCGAGGGGCTCTATAGGGCGATAAAGGCGGTGCTGGAACTGTGGATTAAACACGGTGTCACGATTTTCAGGGTAGATAACCCGCACACGAAACCTGTCGCGTTCTGGCAGCGGCTGCTCGCAGAGATGCATCTCGCGCACCCTCAGGTGCTGTTCCTGGCGGAGGCGTTCACCCGACCCGCCATGATGCGCACCCTCGCCGAGGTCGGGTTCCACCAGTCATACACCTATTTCGCGTGGCGAAACAACCCGTGGGAACTGGGTGAATACCTGCGGGAACTGGCTGAGGACACCGCACATTTCCTGCGGCCGACGTTCTGGCCGACAACACATGACATTCTCACGCAGGTGATGGTCGATGGCGGAGAAAACGCCTATCTGATGCGGGCAGTACTCGCGGCGACCGGCTCACCAACGTGGGGCATCTATTCGGGGTATGAGCTGGTGGAGAACGTGCAGCGTCCCGGTTTTGAAGAGGCCATAGACAACGAAAAATACGAGTTTAAGCCACGCGAATACGACTCGATCAGGGCAGTCGCCATCTCGAAAATGCTGCAAACCCTGAACCGGGCGCGCGCGGAACATCCAGCGCTGCAGCGGCTGCGTAACCTCACGATACACGAGACAACACACGATGATGTGCTGTGTTTTTCCAAGCACCTGGACGCTTGGGAGTCGCCGAACGGACACGCCGACACGGTGATTGTACTGGTAAACATGAATCCGCATTGGCGAGCGACCGGCGAGGTACACCTGGATTTGTCCAGGTTGGGGATCCCGGCACCGGGTGCGGATTCCGGCTGGACGGTGATGCGGGTGCGTGACCTGCTTGACGGTCAAGTCTACGACTGGGGGGCACGCAACTATTTTGACCTGGATCCGGCACTCAGGGTCGCCCACGTTTTTGCTGTAGAAAACCTGTAGCTCGGGGGACGGCGCTTTGGCGTGCATCCTTGAAACTGTCCGGAAAGCTCTACGGCGGTTTGAGCACTTTTCGGGCGGATCCGTGAGAACCTGTATATATGGATAATAAACCCGACAGCAATATGTTCCGCACCTCCAATGCGAGCCACAGCGCTCCGCCAGCCGGTCCTATACCCGTTGACCCGCAAGTACTTGCCGATGTCGCGCACGGACACTACTTCAATCCACACGCGGTACTGGGTGCACACAGCGGCAACGGCGGTGTCACTATCCGCACGGTTCGCCACCTCGCGGACGCTGTCGAAATCGTCACCCCCAACAAAATTTATGAAGCCGAACACGAGCAGGACGGAATCTGGGTGGCATACCTCCCCGGTCTCGACACGATACCGGACTACCGGGTGCGCGTAACCTACGGTGACGACATCCGAACCCTCGATGACCCGTACCGTTACCTGCCAACACTCGGTGAAATGGATCTGTACCTTATCAGCGAGGGACGCCACGAAAAACTGTGGAACGTGCTGGGTGCTCACCTGAAAACCTACAGCGGCGAGATGGGCGAAGTGACCGGCGTTGCTTTCGCGGTATGGGCACCCAACGCCCAGGCCGTGCGGGTTGTCGGCGACTTCAACTACTGGGATGGTGAGGCCACCGCGATGCGCTCCATGGGGTCGAGCGGCATTTGGGAACTCTTCGTGCCGGGAGCGAATGTCGGGGCACGCTACAAGTTCGAGATTTGCGGTCCGGACGGAAACTGGTTGCAGAAAGCCGACCCGATGGCGCGCGCCACCGAGGTGCCGCCCCATACCGCCTCTGTCGTGACCCGGCAGTTCCACGAGTGGGGTGACGACGCCTGGATGACCCGCCGCGAATCGGAAAACCCGCATATCGGACCGATGTCCATATACGAGGTGCATATAGGTTCATGGCGGGAGGGCTTGAGCTATCGCGAACTCGCTGAAGAACTGGTCGGTTACGTGCGCGAACAGGGCTTCACGCACGTCGAGTTCATGCCGGTCAGCGAGCATCCTTTCGGCGGCTCTTGGGGCTATCAGCAAACCTCCTATTATGCGCCGACCGCCCGCTATGGCGTGCCCGATGATTTTAGGTACCTCGTTGACGCGCTGCACCAAGCGGGTATAGGTGTCCTGCTCGACTGGGTTCCTGGGCACTTCCCCAAGGACGAGTGGGCGCTCGCAAACTTTGACGGAACGAACCTGTATGAGGACCCCGACCCGCAACGCGGCGAACACCCCGACTGGGGGACGCTGGTGTTCAACTATGGTCGCCGTGAGGTGCGTAACTTCCTGGTCGCTTCTGCCCTGTACTGGCTCGACGAGTTCCATATTGACGGTCTGCGAGTGGACGCGGTCGCCTCCATGCTGTACCTGGACTACTCCCGGAAAGAGGGTCAATGGCACCCGAACATATATGGTGGGCGCGAAAACCTGGAGGCGATTTCTTTCCTCCAGGAGACGACAGCGACCGCATACCGGCTCTACCCCGGCATAGTAATGATCGCGGAAGAGTCCACGGCATGGCCGGGCGTGACCTCCTCGACAGAAAGCGGCGGTCTCGGGTTCGGTCTCAAATGGAACATGGGGTGGATGAACGACACCTTACGCTATATGCGAGAGAACCCGGTGAACCGCCGCTGGCACCACGGGGAGCTGACATTCTCGCTGGTTTACGCCTTTTCAGAGAACTACGTGTTGCCTTTCAGTCACGACGAAGTAGTACACGGTAAAGGTTCCTTGCTGGCGCGTATGCCGGGCGACCACTGGCAGCAAGTCGCGGGACTGCGGCTACTGTACTCGTATCAGTGGTCACATCCGGGCAAGAAACTGCTGTTCATGGGACAGGAGTTTGGTCAAGGTGCCGAATGGGGTGCCGACCATTCGCTCGACTGGTGGCTGCTGGACGACCCGATGCACGCTCAACTACAGCAACTGGTCGGTGACCTGAACCGGATTTACCGCGAAGACCCGGCACTGTGGGATGACGGATACACCGGTTTCGAGTGGATAAAGGTAAACGATTCGGACTACAACACCCTCGTCTACCTGCGTAAAGGTGTTGATAGTAGCGGGCATGAGCGGGTGCTTGTATGTGTCGAAAACTTCGCCGGTATCCCTCATGAGAACTATCGGATCGGGTTGCCGCTGCCCGGCGAGTGGGAGGAAGTCCTCAACACCGATGACCCGCGCTATTCCGGGTCGGGCGTGGTGAATTCCGAGCCGATTGTTGCCGAGGATCAGCCCTGGGATGGGCGACCCTATTCGACGGAACTCAGGGTTCCGCCGCTGGGTGCTCTCTGGCTGCGCCCCAAAAAGTAGCAGCCCGCCCCCCGGGGGCTGTGCCGGGCAGTAGCTTCGGGGGCTGTGCCGGGCAGTAGCTTCGTGGGCTGTGCCGGGCAGTAGCCCGCCTCCTCCGAGAAAAACCCACCTCCGTGACGCTTCCGCCCGCAACTGCGGGCGGAAGCGTGCATAACTCTGGAGTTTTTGACTATAACTATCCGGTTTCGACGATTTCAAAGCAAAATCTCCAGAGTTATGCACAATCGCCCCGGAGCGTAACCCCGGGGCGATTGTGTTTATTCAGCTACCGAATCACTCGGTGCGGCGGCGCCTGAACGAAAGCACCATCCCGCCTGCGAGGAGCAGCCCGGCGAGCGCGAGCGATACACCGAATAGCTCGGCGCCGGTGTCAGGCATACCAGGTCGGGTCGCCGTGCCCGACTTCGGCCCGATCGATGCCGCACAGTTGGATTGTGCAGGTTGAGCGGTCCAGGTCCAAGTGATCGTGTTCCCGTCCAGAACAACTTTCGCACCGTCTGCTTCCAGCACGGCATCCGGGTTCTCCCAGGTGTAGCCATCAGCGAGGGTCGCAGTGACTGTGCCCGTCTTCACTGCCGTGCGGGAACCGTAGACGTACTTGCCGTCCTTATCGGCTTTAATAGCCTTACCATCGGAGGTGACCGTGAGAGTCACGCCCTTCGGTGCTTCAGGCACTTCAATGAATGCCGGAACGTTGCAGGTACCCGGGTCGTTTGCCTTGACCAACAGTGCATTCAAGGTGTCCTGGTTGACCGCTGCTGGAGCCTGCGGGTCGCTCGGACAGCCCTCATTCTCGGCAGTGCCTGGTTCTACCACGCACTTATCCTTACCGTCCTCAACTCCGTCACCATCGGAGTCTTTCAGGTTCGGGTCGGACTGATCTTGACCTGCCTGATCCGGGTCATCAATGGTCTTCCCATAGTTCGGATCATTCTCATCGGTGATCACCTTGGTGTTGAGTTCTTCACCGTCCTTGAGACCGTCACCGTCAGTATCCGGGTTATTCGGGTCAGTGTTACCGGGCATACCGTCCGGGTCGTGCTGCCGATCCTTAAACGGATTCTTCGCCCCAGATATTTCGTCACCGTCATTCACGCCGTCATCATCGGAATCCGGATTAATCGGGTTTGTCTTAGGCTGACCGGCCTGATCCGGGTCATCAATGGTCTTCCCATAGTTCGGATCATTCTCATCGGTGATCACCTTGGTGTTGAGTTCTTCACCGTCCTTGAGACCGTCACCGTCAGTATCCGGGTTATTCGGGTCAGTCTCGTCTCCAGAGTTCGGCTTACCGTCCAAACCTGTTACCTCGTCACCATCGTTGATGCCGTCACCGTCAGTATCCGGATTAGTCGGGTCAGTAGGAGCACCAGGCTTTCCAGGATCGATCTTGTTCCCGTCCTTATCGTAGGGATTCTTCGCACCGGTCACCTCGTCACCATCGTTGATGCCGTCACCGTCAGTATCCGGATTAGTCGGGTCAGTGTTGTGATCTTTCTCGTCACCGTCATTGAGACCGTCACCGTCAGTGTCCGGGTTCTTCGGGTCGGTACCTTCGTCAGCCTCGGTATTATCGTTCACGCCGTCACCATCATCGTCTACATCGGTGGTGTCGGGGTCGCCGTCACCATCAGTATCGAGTTTGATAACAGCAGTGACATTGTCATCGACAGCGTCCGAGCCGTCCGGATAGTCAACTAGAACCGGCACGTTAACCACTTCTTCACGGGCACCATCTTTACCCATCGGAACAACGGTGATGCTCAGTTCACCGGTGTTTTCATCGATCTCGATCGTGTAACCATCGGGGGCGGTGAAGGTATCCGGGATTGAGAACCTCGTACCGTCTGGGTAGCTGTCACCGTCATTGGTCGGCGTAACCTTGGTGGTCTCACCGGCCGGTGTTACAGTCTCGGCGTACTTCGGCTGCGGATCTACGATACTGCAGTCCGTGTCGGCGTTAATCTTCACGTTCCAGCTGCTGGTTACGGTGTCCGGAACAGCATAGCCGTCCTTTGCCACTGCGGTGATCGTGTATGTTCCGGCACCCTTTTCGACTGTACCTGCAGCAACATTGTCGTTGTTGATCTTGTACTGCAGGCCCTCATCATCGGGAATCACAATCTCGCCGTTGTGGTCACAGGTGCCATCACCGCTGGTCGGCTGGGTGACGGTACCGGGCTTGTTCGGGTCGAAGGTCGGGGTGGCGTCCTTCGGTTGAACAGTCACCTTTGCTGTTACAGTGTCGGTGGAGTTGTCCGGGTAGGTGACGGTCACGGTGTAGCTATATTCGCCCACCGCAGCCGACGGCGGGACGGTAATCACGCCTGTTGTAGCGTCGATGGTTGCACCTTGCGGGGCGTCCGGCGGCAGACTGAACCGTGCACCCTTGAGGGTGTCCGGGGTGGTGAGAGCAGTCGGGTCGATCGTCTCTGTCGCTGGCGTGGTGGTCACGTCATCGAAAGTGATCGGTGCTGTCGTGATCTCGCTACCCCGCTTGCCGGAGGCATCTGCCGGGGTGTTGGGCTGCCACAAGTCCGCGTCTGTCTTATCGCAGTTCGCGTCCTTAATATGGGCACCGTAGTGCCACGGCCCATCGTAGCCGCTCAGCGTGTGACCAGCATCGGCGGTGGCAGTGACGGTGAGCCGTTCTCCGTAATCGTAGGTGAACTTGCCTTCCGTCAACGCCACATCACGCGTGTTGCCGTCCTTTGCCGCTTTCGCCGTGTAGGTCACGCCGGTGGTCGGTGTGACGGTGACACTCGGCTTTAACGCACACTTGGCATCTGAGCTGTTGGCAGCGCCCTGAGATGGGTTGCCCCCATCGGTCGGCTGCGTGGGTGTCACGGCACCACAGTCAGTGTCGTGGGCGGTCTGCTGAGCCGTGATAGTGAAGGTCTTCGGATCAGCGTTGTGCGTGTCTGCCCAGGTGTATCCGCTATCAAGGGTGGCTGTGAGCGTGTATTCGGTATCCGTGTTCAACTCAGCGGTCTGCTTTTTGCCGTCCTGCGAATCCGTGAGCGTCACGTTCGGCGTAACCGACCAGGTGACGTTGTCTTTCTTGGTGAGGGTCACGCTCGGTTTCGCGTTCGGGTTCGTGCACTGCCCATCATTGGAGTCAAGACCGGTAAATGTGTAGTCAGCTTCGGTGACTGCCGGAACCTGGGAACAGGCAGCGTCCTTCTCGACGGCATCGAAACTCCACTGGCTGGTTACGGTGTCAGGAATCGTGTATCCAGCCTCGGCGGTGGCAGTGACAGTCAGCCGCTCACCATACTCGTAGGTGAACTTGCCGTCCGTCAACGCCACGTCACGCGTGTTGCCGCCCTTTGTCGCTGTCGCCGTGTAGGTCACGCCGGTAGTCGGGGTGACTGTGACACTCGGTTTCGCCGCACACTTGGCATCGTCGAAGCCACTTGCCCCGGTAGACGGGTTAGTCGGATCGCCCGGTTTCTTCGGTGTCACTTCACTTGGGCCCTGCGCGTCCACCTGGTAGTCACCGGTGTCGGTTGCCGTACCGGTGCGCGGCCCGTTGTTTTCGTTCTTGTCGGGAGCGGTGTAGTTCACTTTCACCGTGTAGTCGGTCCTGGAGACCTCGCCACTTGGCGGGGTGACAGTAATCTTGCAGTATTTCTGCCCGTCTTTGTCGATCACCTCGGTCTGGGTGCCGTCCGGCAGCCCCTCCACGGCGCAGGATTCGATGGTGTTGCCCGCAATATTGGTTATCGGGGCCTCTACCACAACCGGATCTGGGGCACCCGCCTGGATAGTGATTGCCGGGGCATCAACAGTCGGCATGGCGGCACAACCGTCATCGTCAATAGCGCCATCGACCCCTTTCAACGCCTCGGGTGTTCCGGGGCACTTATCCAAATCGTTCGTAACGCCGTCATTGTCGTCATCGTTATCTGCCCAGACGGCATAGACGGTGTCGCCGGCAACCAAGGAGCCACGGTAGTTCGGGTCAGCCGTGCCCGCATCAGCCTGGGTCTTGTCTTCGTTCCAGCCGAGGAACCGGTAGCCCGCGCGGGTCGGGGACTGGGGAGCCTGCCAATCCGCCTGGGAAATATCCACGGTTACGGGGTTCTCGGTGGTGTCGAACCTGCCGCGGTTCGGGTCGAAAGTGACAATCTGGTCACTGGTGTATACCGCATACACCACCTGGTGGGTGGTGACCGGCGTGGTGTTCAAGAACCGCTCGGTGTTTTCTACGAGCGCAGCATACTTCGCTGTCGTGGTGGTGAAGTCGGCGCCGTCAGCGCTGAGGTTCAACGCCGTCAGTCCCCGTTCAGTCACCCACCCGAGGAAAGTCTTGGAGGTGTCGGTAGGTGTCGGGTTTGCCGGGAAAGCATCCCCGGTGCCCTGTACACCGTTGGCGAAACCGTTGGCCTGATAGTCGGTTTCGTCCGCATACTTTTCAGCATCCGGCACCACTTTCACTCCGGTGTCATCCACCATCTGACCGGTAGCGTCCTGAACCTTTTGCAATTTGCCGTTGGTCGGGTTGAAGAGCACGCGGGTGCGCACCCGAGTGTTCAACCAGTCGGAGGGCAGTGACGAGCCATCGGAGGCATCGAATTGCAGGCGCATATCTTTAACCAGGGTGGGCAGGGTTGAGGCTGCTGTCTGCGCGTTCTGGGTTTCGGCGGTCTTGTACATCTTCGCCAGGTTCAGCGTCCACGGGTATGCCTGATACTTCTTGTCGGCAGACCGTTTGCTTTCCGGATCGTATTCGGCATCCTTGACGGTGACTTCCTGGCGCACGTCACTGCCCACCAGGTTGCCTTTTTCGTCGTACTCGTTGCCGAGCGCCCTGGAATAGCCCATCAGCACGTCGCCGCTCGGAATCGGGGTGTACATCATGCGGACACGCGCCGAATCGTAATAGGTGTAGCCACTCACCGATGTGGTGTTCGTCATGAAGTCGGCTTTATCTTGTGGCGCCAGGTTCGGATTCGTGTACACATCGTTGATGTAATCCTCAAAGGCTTTCTGGTCAGCATCCGAATTGGTGGAAGTGTTCTGGTAGTTGTTTGTGAAAACCTGCTGGTAGGGAACCTTATCCGACTTGCTTACCACAGCGGAGGACAGGTTGTCGGTGTTATCCGAAAGCACCAGTTTTGTGGCCTCCGGGTTCGTAGCGGAATCAACTTTCGTGAATGTATAGGTCGGGCTCGGCTGATACACGGAGGTGTAGGTTTTGCCCGACTCCCCCGAATAGGAGCCTGTCACGGTGACGCTCGTGTTGGGTTCCACCGCGGGACGGTTCAACCAGAAGTTAGCTGTACCGGAAACTTTGCTGCTCCATCTAATCGCCGACTCGTCATCCACATTCCACAGGACGGCCTTCGTGAAATGAACTGTCTTAGGTGTTTGAGAGCCCGCAGGCGTATAGGTCATATCGTAGCTATCCGCCCCCGTGTCGAGATAGATTCTAGCGAGAGCACCGGTATCATCCGGCGTAAGGTTAATCCTGGCACCCGGATACGCGTTATTCGCTTTCGAGGAGTTATTCAAGATAGCAAAGCTGACATCAGAATCGTGATCCTTAGTGTCAGGCATATACACCCGGATCTTCTCGCCGCTCTTAATCGTCTGACCGGCACGCATCGGCATCGAATAAACCGTCCCGCCGTTCCCCAAATGCTCAAGCTCCACATGATCCAAACCGGCAGGATGCAAGGCATCAGTAGCGGCATTGTAGTAGCCCTGGCTACGGTAGACCAGAGCGCTGCTCTCATCACCAACCTGAATCTGGATACCGTCCTCCGGCTCCCCGAGCCCGGTCTGGTCACCAGTCGGAGTCTGTGCAGTGGAAACAATTAAATACCCGCCAGCAGGAACAACCATGTCTTCCTTAGCGGTGTACTCATACTCCGTCCAGCCCTGAGTGTTGACCTCAGCCCAGCCGGTGTAGACCGAATAGCGCCACTGGTTCGTGCCCGCCTTGCTCATAGCCTCAGAGAACTTTGTCTTATCCACGAGGAAACTCAACGTGGTGTAGTTGATCACACCCTCGAAAAGCAAGCCGTACATCTCCGGTTTCGCGGTGTGCACAACCACTTTCGAGTTCGGGTCGATCTTTTGCTGTTCCGTCTTGAAGTTATTGTCGCCGATCAGGATGTAGGCAATCTGGTTATCCGCAGTGTAGTTGATATCAGACTTCTTTATGCACACCGTATGGAATTTGGTGTCACTGATCCGCTGCGAATTGGACATGAGCAAATCCGTGTGCGCCACACAGCCTTCCGGGTCTTCAGTCAAGAACCCAACAAGTGACGCATCGAAAGCCTGAACAAACCCAACCGGTTTACCATCCACCGCGTTCTTGTCTTTACCGAATCCGTCATGGAACCACAGATAGTTCGAACGGAGAATACCAACACCGGACTTTTCAGTATACTCGGGAGGATTCACTATGAAATCAGTCTGATAAGCATGGGAATTAGCCATCAAGACATCCTTATTCATATCCCCCCTGAGCAGCAGAGACTTGAAAGCGCTGGCAGCGGGAACCACGGTTTGGCGAGTGTAGGTGGAATAGTCCAGACGCGACCCTTTAGGCGCAAACGCATACACCCGGGCACCGTCACTATCCATGACGCGAGCCTGGATAATGTAGTTTTTATCGAAACTATCGAAAGTGACACCATCATTGAGCACCAAATCAATCATGACGTTATATTTTTTAGCGCCCCAAGAGCCAACCATGTCTTTCAGTGCGAGTGTCTGCTCATAATCCTGGAAACCCTTAGCGAAAGGAACCTTCGCGTTACCGCCCTTATGGCTGACAGCATAAGAAGAGTTGAAATCAATCTTGCCATACAAATCCGAATCGAAATGCAGATTCAATTTTTCCCAGATACCAGAAATCGCCGACGAATTGTGGTTGTAGACGAGCCGCAAAACCGTACGGCCGTCAGCATTCACGAACTGACCCTCATAGCTGATATCCCACACCTGCAGCGGCTCGGAAATCAGACCCCCAGAGGACATTGCGACACGCACAATAGTGTTCGGTTTCGCCTCACCGGCCTTGCTGGAATCCTGGTTCAACGGCCAGTAGTCCTTGCCCTCCGCATAGGCGGTGTCCCAGTCAAGCTGGTCGGTAGCATCCACCGGGAGTGTGTTATCTGCGGCGTTAGCGGGTGTCCCACCCCCTATGACTTCGACGGCGGCGAAGCCGGTTAGCGACAGCGCGCCAGCTGCAGCAATCGCGGTGAGACTCTTTGAGAAGCGCTTGATACGCAAAACCCCTTGGTTAAGACGGTGTTTAGCCATTATTTCATCCTCCAAAACTCTCGGCTAGTTTCACAGAACAACCTTTACCCCCCCCCCACGCAAGCTTGCAGCCATCGGCAAAAGCTGTGGAAACCCACACACAGACGGGTGTAAATGAAATCCCTCTCATGACTATGGTACGCCCCTTCGCGGTCTAAATGCCAGTCTTTAAAAAACTTGTTTTGTGGGGGCGTGCCAGGGGTCTGTGGTCCGTCGGGGGGCGTACCGGGTTAGGTAGCCTGACCCGGGGGCTCGGGGCAGAAGGGGCGCTTCCCGGAAGCCTCGTACACAACTCTGGAGAATTTGTCGATAAAAGTCGTTTCCTGACCCTTTCGGAGCAAAATCTCAACAGTTATGCACGCCCCCCGCCACCCCAGGGCGCACCACCAGGACTGCCGCCGGTCAAACGCGGGTATAAGAAGAGGGGGCAGAGCCGGATGGCTCTGCCCCCTCGGGAACTTCAGTTCCCAGTCGGATTACTCGCGGCGGCGGCGGGCGGCGAGGAAGAACCCGCCAGCCAGCAACACGCCAGCCACAGCCAGCATCACGCCCAGAGCCTGAGCACCGGTATTAGACAGCTTCGGGGTCGTACCCGAGACAATCTTCGTCGAACCACCGGTCACATCCTTAGCCGGCTCGATGGTCTGTTCACCACCATCCAGGCAGGAAGCATCCTTTCCGGCAGACTCGTAATGCCACACCGGGTTACCAGCATCGTTGAATGTCCAGCCATTCACCACAGCCTGCTTATCCCAATCCTGGCCGTTAGTCAGAACCGCCTCAACATCGACGCTGTCAGCCTCGGTATCCAGGTTGCCAAAGACAATCGTCTCACCAGGCTGGAACTCCTTACCCATCGCGCGATACACGACACCCTGAACTTCAGGCAGCTTCACTGAAGAAGCAACCTTGCAGTCAGTAGCGTCAGCAATGCTCGGTTTCGGACCGTAACCATCGTTCGGATCCACCGGCGGATTTGCAGGAGCAGGCGGGTTCTCGTCACCGGTGATGGTGACGGTCACCGTGTCAATCACATCGCCGTCAGCGTCACAGATGCTCACGTTGATGACAGAACCAGCAGCGGTACCCGCCTTCGGGGTGACGGTCAGGTCGCCGTTCTCAGCCAGCTCAGCGGTACCCGTTTCACTGACAGCACAAACCTTCGAGCCGGCAGGAACCTCGCCACCAGTGTTCGGAATCACCACCGGGGTGTCCGGCTTCGTGGTGGTGTCATCCCACTTCGGCGGCTCCTGGACAGTCACAGTGAAAGTCTCGACGTCCTTAGACCCATCCGGGTAAGTTACCTCGACAGTCACGGTGCCCTTATCGCCCGGATTCGCATCGGAGGGCGGAGTCACCTTGATGTCGTCTTTCACGCCGTCACCATCGGAGTCAATCGCCTCGACAGTCCAACCGGACTTATCGATAGAGGGCACAACCTCTGAGCCGGCAGGGATCTCATCGCCATCATTCGGAACGACCACCGGGTTACCCGGCAGCGTCTCGGCGTTATCCCAATCCGGGGTGATCTGGTCGGCCTGTTCGCCATCATCCTTCGGGTCACCATTGCCATCGTCATCGTTGAGCACGGTCACTGTGAAGTGCTCGATGTCGCGGCTCCCATCCGGGTAGTCAACATACACGGTGATGGTGGACTTGTCGCCGGTGGTGGCGGTCGCCGGCGGGGTTACAGTCACCCTGTCGCCGTCAGTCGTCACAGTCCAGCCCTTATCGGAGTAGGCACCGACAGTTGAACCCTCCGGCAGTTTCTCGCCGGTATTCGGGGCAGTAACCGGAACGCCAGCCTCAGTCACCTGGTTATCCCAGGTCGGGGTGGTTTCGGTGGCCTGGTCGCCCGGAATCGGGTCAACCGGGCAGCCCTCGGTTTCAGCCGAACCGGGCTCGTCAACGCACTTGTCGTCAACATCCGGGACATTGTCGTTATCAGTGTCATAACCGAAGGTCAGGAACTGGTTAGCGGTGTTGCCGTTCAAGGTAACAGTAGAGCCGTCACGCAGCTGCGAAGTCTTCGTGACTGCCCAGTAGTCAACAGACTCGGCAACCTTTACCGGGTACTCGCCGGCAGCAAACTTCGTGAGACCGAAGTTCTGCACAATCGGGTAGTCCTTGTTGCCCAGCCAGGACTTCTCGTTACCGTTAACCACGTCACCGAACCAGACTTTCACGCCGGAGAAGTCAGCGATACCGTCCGTGCCATCCGGGCGTGCGAAGCTGACAGCCAGCTCTTTCTGGGTGGCGTTATCGCCGTCAGAGAGAATCGGGTCGGCACCGGAAACAGCCGCTCCCTTGCTGTCCACGAGCTTCAGACCGTGGGTGATCTGCTGGTCACCGCCGGTCGGAGCGTTCGGGTCGTCAGGCTGACCGTCGTTATTATCGTCCGGGTCGTCCTTCGGGTCGATACCGTCACCGTCATCACACAGGTCAAGGTTCAGGTCGGCACGCACCTCCATGGTCATGTCGGTGCTCCAACCCTTCACCGGGTTGCCCGAGAACTTGTAGCCCACAGCCGGCTCGGCCTTTACCACATAGGTGACACCATATTCGATGTCGGCGCGGTTGTTGAGCACCTGAACGGTCTGATCCGGGGCGCCCTTGACGTACACACTGTAGTTGACCTTGCCGGAATCGGCGGTCGGGAACTCAATCCACGGGTTGACGGTGCACTGCCCGGAATCGGAGGGGTTGTGCAGACCGGCTCTCGGGTCGAACTCCGGGTCGTGGATGACGACCTCGCAGGACTCGTCACGGGTCACTTTCACGGTCCATTCGCTATCGGCACCGTCGGCGAGGAAGTAGCCGTCTTTCACGGTAGCGGTCACGGTGTAGTTCTTACCGTACTGGATGTCGTGGCTACCGGGTTGGGTTTCCTGACCGTCAATCGCGTAGGTCACACCAGCCTCATCAGGGATGATGATATAAGGCGCAGCGACACAGTTCTGGAACTTACCGGCAGAGGGGTTCACCACGTTGGTGTCCGGCTTGTCGGTCGGGTCGTTCGGATCTGGGTTGTCGGACGGATCCGGGTCGAATCCGGGGTCTACCGCACATTCAGGATCGGCCGGCATCTCAACATCCCAGCTGGTGACGGTGTCTTCCGAGAACTCGTATCCGGGAGCCGGTTCGGCGGTCACGGTATAGGTCTGACCGGTCGGCACAACCACGTCACCGGTCTTTACCTCGCCATTGACCTTGTACACCACACCCTTATCGGTCGGCAGTTGTATGGTGCCGGTGGTGTCGCACTTACCGTTGTTGTCATCGGGCCCAACAACATTCGTGTCCGGGTCGAAAGTCGGGTTTGCCGGGTCGAGTTTGATGTTGAACACCGCATTGGCGGTCAGCGAGACTGTGGCAGGCTGCCCCTCAACATCGGTGGTCGGCACGGTCATGACGACCGGGATGGTCACCGGGTTCGGTGCGCCATCCTTCGGGGTGAAAGTCACAACACCGGTATTCGGGTCGAGGCTCACCTCATCAGCGTCAACACCTTCGGGCAGGTTACCGAGGGTGAAAGTCGCATCCTTAGGCATGATGCCTTTATCGTCCGCGGTTTCCAGACCGTTGAAGTCCGGAGTGGCGCTGGCAGCTTCACCGACCTTCGCGTCAGTTTCCGGGTACTCGAAAGGTACCGCCAGGAACGAGTCGGTGAGCAGCATCTCGTTGGATCCGGTCTGGTAAAGGTCAGAGTGGAAAATCATGGTGGAGACGAGTTTACCGTCCGGATCTGTGAAATGAGATTCCTTGACCGTGAACGGGCAGGACGCTAGCTTGCCGGCGGCATCGGTCATCGTGGTGCAACGCCCGACCTCACGGTCATACTGGTCATACCAGATGACATCGTAGGAGCGGAACGGCGCGAGACCGTAGGATTCGGTCTGTGCGACCGAGCCGACATTTGCCACATATTCGGTGGTGTCATAGTTCGTGATGTCGTGCACCATGTTGGCGAGCAGAATCTGGTAGTCCAGGTTGTGAATCGAGTAGCCGGAGGCCTTCCGGCCGTTGACCATGTAGTCGCCGAACGTGACCTGCCCCACCTGGTAGGGTTTATCCCACACATTGAGCTGGTAGGGACCCATCGCAATGTCATAGCCCGGAACTACCGGATATATGTACATGTAGTCGCCGTTGATGTGACGACGGTCCTGATTGATGCTGGTGCCGTTCCACGGACGTAGATCGCCGTCATTAATATAGTTGTCGGCCACGGTGTGCCACATCTCGTCGGTCACCGTCCCTTTCTTTGCGGCACTGTTACCGTAGGTTCCCTTGAACGGCAGGTAGTATCCGCCCCGGTCATTAACCGGAGCCTTGACGGTCTCGGCGATTGCAGACTTACCGGGGTTTTCGGCTTCATAGGCAGCAATAGCGGTTTTCTGAGCTGCGGCTAGCTCCACCCGAGTGTACTTCGGGTTGGCTTTCTTCCAGGCATCCAGAGTGTTGGTGACCTCATCATTGAGATAGGAGGCAACCATGTAGACACCGGATGCCAGGGTGTCACCTTTAGCGCCGGTGTTCAGGTAGTACTGTGCGGCGACGGTGGCTTCTGGCTCACCGACCTCCCACCAGACGTGACCGAGGTCACTCCAGACGGAACCCCAACGACCTGCACCGTCGTCGTTACCGAAGGGGAACTGTTCATCCGGGGTCGAGTTGCCGTCCTTGTCCTGACCGGTTGCGGGGTTCGGTAGTGCCATCGAGCCATCGTAGTTAGGGATTTCCTGGAACACGATACGACCGAACTCGATCACGTTAATACCGGCGACGAAGTTCCATGACTCGTTTAGACGTTGTAACCGGTTATGGAAAGCGCCGTTACGATAAATGTCACCGGAGATGACACGACTGTACTTCTTCGGGTCTGGGTTCTCAGCCCAGCTGCGTACCTTGAACTTGGAATCACCAGCTAGCTGGAAGTGGTGCGCACCGCCGAGCGCATCGTAGTAGGTCTTTCCTTCGAAGTTAAAGAAGTACTCGCCCTCGGCGTTGGTCACAGCCTTGAAAATCGGCGAAACATAGCCGGTACCATCCTGCCACTGAAGATAGACAGTCAAGCCCTGCAGTGCCTCATCCTCGTCGTCCTTTGTGGACTGGGCGCCCTCACGGTCGATATAAGCCAGACCACGGTACTGCTGCTTGTGGCTGACAGCAGTGCCGGAGACATCAATTGCCTTGGACACGTCGAAGCGCGCATCGCCCTCGTCGGCGGAAGCCCCGTCACTGCCATTGAAGTGCTGCGCGGCGGCGAAACCGCCCACAGCGACGGCGCCGACAGCTGCCAACGCCACTACGCGATTACGCAGTTTCCGGAACCGGACTGCGTTATAACCGAATTTCATAGTTATCCCCTTATAAAACAGGTGGTGCATACCTACCCACACCAGATGAAATTTCTGACGTGAATAACTTTATTACCGGTTCCTCGCGGGTTCAAGGCGATTTCACAAGGTGAGAGCGGATATTGCGACAAATCCTAATCACCGGTAACATGTGACCCCCATACGACCAGTAGATACTCGGCACGAACCACAAAAAATGAGAACTATGTGATGTTTATCACATAGTTAAAAAAAGTCTTAGTTTGTTGACTAGCTAAAATGAGCTTTTTCTCAAATATCGGGGTTTGGGGGAGCCGCGGAGGAACAAAAACTTACCGCCGGTAAGGATTCATTTATGACTGGTACGCCTCAATCGCCAACCTGAGCTGCTCAATATCATCCTCAGTCATCTCTAACACCATGCGACCGCCGCCCTCCAGCGGCAAACGCATGATAATTTGGCGACCCTCTTTCACAATCTCCAACGGACCGTCACCGGTTCGGGGTTTCATAGCTGCCATGATTCCGTCCTCGTATCCCGGACGCCATAGTGGGCATCCAAATGCGCAAACCTGTAGCCATTTTAACAAAAAGCAACCCTGCAGCGGGGCAAAACGGCAGCCTAGAACTCCCCCGAATCCAAGCGAGCCAGCAGCGTCGCCATACCGGCATCCAAAGACGAAGGCACCGAAGACTTAAAGGCACGAAATGGCGCGAGCGACACCCCGCCATTAGCTAAAGACCCAACCCTGAGACGCCTCTCAAACTCCCCGTCACTGCTGTCGGCGACCGCGTCCTGAACCGCCCGCGAAACCTCCGGGTACAGGGACGTCAAAACCGGACCCTCACCAGGGGCAGCGAAAAAATCCGTACCGCACCAAATCAGGGTATTCGCCACGATCGCGTCAGCCGCAACACCGCGCGCTGACTGCCGCTCCGGCACCGAACTCATCGACGGAGCCGAATCCGCGACCACTTCCAACACCGCCAACTGTGCCCGGCGCGGCAAAGGAGCAAACAAAACACTCGCCCCGTCACGCACCTGGGCGAGAGCCAAATCACGAACCGCCGAGAGATCACCCGAATCCACAAACACACTCCCCGGGACATCCACACTGTTAGTCAAAGACACCTCACCGATACGACGATCCGACTCCACCCGATGCTCATTATAGTAATCAACACCCCGCGAAAACGCCCTGACCAGCGCGACCGCTCCAGGATCGGCGGCATCTGCGAGCACCGCCACCCGACCAGTCAAAGACGTGCCGGCAGCCAAATACCCCGCCATAATGGCAGCGTCCGTGTAATCAAAGTTGATTACCTGCATATTCTGCGGATACGCGGTCTCCGGATCCTTAGCGAGCGCAGCTGAAGTAACCTCCGGAAGCAACACAATATAGCGGCGCTCCCGATAGAGGCGAGCCTGCTGGGCGATAGGCTCCAAAGACTCAGAACCGATCGCAACCATCGCGGCACAACTGCTCGCCGCAGCCGCCGCTAACGCCGCCGCCACCGAAGAATAAACCGGCACCTCAGAAGTCGCAATGCCGAGCGACTTCTGCGCACCACCCAGACCGGTGCGGGCAGCGTCCTCCCAAGCGGCGGCAGGTTCCGTAACATCAGGGTCAGTTAAAAGGCACGCGCGGAAATCACCGCGCGCATAGTCGGGGGCGACATTCGTTCCAGAACAAGCCGCCAAAGTCCAGGTCAGCGACACCACCAACCCAGCCAACACCGCCCCCTTTGCAGCCCCTCTAACACCGTTCACCGGTACTCCTCGGGAAGCAGAGCGGGCAGCTCGCCAACCCGCTGAGCAAAGTCCGGATTCACAACCAGGGTCGCATCCGAAGTGCGCACTACAACCACATCCGGCACCCCGAGCACGACGACCCGTTCCCGAGCCGAAACATCGGCACCGGCAAAGAGCCGTGTCCCCGGCGACTCCAGGTTCAAGAGCCGCCCATCACCATCAGAGAGCTCCCTCAGCGCAGCGAAATCCCCGACATCGCTCCACCCGAGATCCTCGGCGACAACCACCGCCACCGAGCCGAGCGCCGCCAAAGGCTCCGAGAGTGCCCGGTCAATCGGTGTGTTCGGTAACCCCTCCCACAGTTCCGGGTCGCAGGGATCGGCACCATCCAACCACGCCGAATAGCCCGGCACCAGTTCACGTGCCCAATCCAAAAGCAGGTCGGCTCGGAAAAAATACATCCCAGAATTCCACAGGTACGCCCCGGAATCAACAAAAGCCCGTGCCCGAGCAGCATCCGGTTTCTCAAAGAAAGCGGTAGCGGTGAAAGCCCAGGGCGCAGCATCAGAACCGGAGTTAAACGGTACTCGCTCACCTACACCTATATATCCATAGCCGGTGGCCGCAGTGGAGGGAGACACGCCAACGGTCACTAGGTGGTTATCTCGAGCCAGATGAACGGCGGCAGAAACGACGGCTGCGAACTCATCGGTGTTGGCTATCAGATGGTCGGCTGGAAAAAACCCACACACCCCGTCACCGTGAAGTTCCCGCAGCTGCCGGGCAGCAAGAGCAGCGGCACCCAAGGAATTCTTTGCGGAGGGTTCGACCAGATAATTCCCGATGGGCAACCGGGTGGCAGCAGAGCCAACAACGGTGACGGATTCCGATAGCGGGGCGAGCCGACGCAGCGTCAAATCCAAGAGCGAAACGCCGGAGGCAACGGAAGCGCCGGAGGCAACGGAAGCGTCCTCCCGGGAACCTATACCAAAGTCAGCTACCGGATCGAGAAGAAACTTCGGGTGGGAGACACGCGACAGCGGCCACAACCGCGACCCCTGCCCGCCAGCGGGAACAATCGCAAACATGATGAATCAGCGGGCACCCACACCCGGCACACCGGAGAGGAACTGCGGCTGCGGGAAACCTTTAAGCCGGAAAGCATCCGAAATCACCAGCACCAATTCATCCAGGGCGGACTCCCGGGTCAGCACAATCGCCGAACCACCAAAACCGGTGCCCGTCATACGCGCCCCGAGAGCACCGAAATCCAAAGCCGAATAAACGACACAGTCCAGTTGCGGAGTCGAAACCTCATAATTGAAACGCAGCGACTCGTGAGACTCAGTTAGCAGCTCACCGAAAGCCTCGACGCGCTCCCCGACCAGCTGGCCGGTGTTCAACAGGTCGATAGCCTGGCGAACCCGAGCGTTCTCGCTCACCACGTGCCGGGCACGACGCAGCAGCCGAGGCGGGAGCGCACCGGCACGCAACTCGGAGTCAGAACCCACGGCGCTGAGAGAATCCACACCCAGGATCCGGGCCGCCTCGGCGCACTCGCTCACCCGTTCCGCACGCCCCTGACCAATGTATTTATCTTCGTAAACCCGCGTGTTCACCACCAGCAACGCCAAGCCGGTTACCGACAAATCAAAGCTGAGCGGCGCGAACGAATCCGTTGAAAAATCCAGGGACAGCGCCACACCCGGCTCCCCAAAAAGAGCCGCGAACTGATCCAGACCCGTCGAAGCAACCCCCGCAACCTCGTTCTCAGCCTGGATACAGGACTTAGCGAGCAGCCTGCGAACCGCATATTCGCCCTCACCGCCGAGAGAGTGATGCTGCCGACCAGTCGAAAGATGATCGATAGCGACCGCAGCCGCACACTGCAAAGCGGCAGACGCCGACAGCCCCGACCGATAGGGCACACAGGAATCAATCGCCATATCGAAACCCGGAAGCTCCCAGCCGTTACGCTCCATCGCCCAGGCGACCCCGACAACGTAGGCCTCCCAGCCCTGTACCTCGCCGGCGGAACCACGCGGACCAACCTCATCGAGACTGAACTCGTGAATAACGCCGGTATCCACCTCCGGATCCGTAGCAGACATCAGGCGAATCTTGCGGTCACGGCGAGCGTGGGCAGCCACGAAAGTGCGATAGCTCAACGAAATCGGTAAAGCCAAACCACCGTTATAGTCGGTGTGATCCCCCAGCAGGTTCACACATGCCGGAGCGGAATGAACATGGTTTACTTTCTCGCCGTAACGCTGCTCGAACAGCCGTGACGCACCGGAATAGCCGTAGTAATCCGACCAGGGCTGGAGAATATCAATCATGGGTTCCCTCGTGTCTGTCGTGTACCAAGCCTATCCCACATACTCCACATCCACCCGTGCTACCTCAACCAAATCTCGCTGCTCGGCGGGAGGAAAAAAATCCGACACGATCCTGTCGATAGCCTGCAACTCACAAATCACGGCACGCCCCATGCGCATCCAAGAACGCTCCGACATCATCGCCACCACCTTCGCCGACATTCGAACCATTCGGGAAATATAGGATGCCCGCGCCAGAGACGAAGCCGTAACCGAACCCGAAGGCGCAAACCCATCCGGCTCCAGACACACCACATCCAGACAGATACTCTCGATAGTGCGCTCCGCTAACGGACCGAGCATCTCCAACTGTGTGGGCTCACCACCCACGAAAAGCAGCTCCGGGGCCGGCTGGTTATCCTGGCGCAGCCGATCGATAGCGGGGAACAGTGCAGAAGCCACCGCGAAAGAATTGGTGACCAGCTGCAGCGAAGCAAAAAAAGGGAGGTGAGCGAGACGCTCAGCCAACATGGTAGACATTGAGCCGGTACCTATACCGATAACCTGACCCGCCTGGAGATGGGCGAGAGTAGCCGAAACCACCTCGGCATTGCTGCGATTAACCTCGGCTTTCTTTCCGATCTCCTCGATTTTTGCATGCTGCTCCAGGGGGATCGCGCCGCCGTGAACCCGCACCAGCAAACCCTGCGCCGCCATATCCGCAATGTCACGGCGAATAGTCATCTCGGAAACGCCCAGTTCATCCACCAAATCGGCGACACGTACACCACCTTCAGTGTCTACAAGCTCCAAAATCCGGTCGTGGCGCTGCTGAGCGAGCATGACAACTCCTGTTCGTTACTGTGCGTTTATGCGCCCAGCCTATCAAAAACGCACACCGTGTAGAGTGTGAATATGAAACAACAGATAGCGCGCATCGTGGCGCGCGTCAAAACCTGGCGGCTGGTGCGGGCACTACAACGATACGGGAACGCCCGCGGCGCACTGCTGTCCGGCGGCATAGCCTATACCGCACTGTTCTCCATAGCCGGTGCCCTCACCCTCGGCATCACCATCACGATCGCGCTGCTCGGCAACAACCCCGAACTGCGCACCCGAGTGTTCGAAACCATCGCCCAATCCCTGCCCGGCGTGCTCGACATCAACGGCTCCGGCGGGATCCTGAAACCAGAATCACTGGTCATGAACGCCGGATATTCCATAGCCGGTATTATCGCGGTAGTAGTGTTGCTGTTCTCAGCGGTACGGGTGATGACCGCGCTGAAAACCTCGCTGCGTTCCATGTTCGGGATCGTCACGCTGCCCGGAAACCCGATTATCGAAACCCTCCGCGACTTCCTCGGGTTCCTGATTTTAATGGTAGCGGTGCTGGTAACAGCCGTTTTATCGCTGGCGGCATCGGCACTAGGCACACAGGTGTTGGGGGCGCTCGAGATCGGCGGCGCGGCACGCTCGGCGCTGCTTGAATCAGTGGCGATAGGTATAGGCGCCCTCGTGGACGCAGGCGTGCTCGTCATGCTGATCCGATTCGTCGCGCAGGTGCGAGCCCTGTGGCGAGACATGGTGCTCGGGGCAGTCATATTCGCCCTCGCCTCAGCGATACTGCGGAAAGTCGGAACCGCCGCTGTCGGGTCAGTAACCTCGCCGCTACTGGCATCATTCGCGGCAATCGTCACCGTGCTGCTGTGGGTGAACCTGCTGGCCAGGGTGGTTTTGATTGTGGCTGCAATAATCGCGAACCCGCCCGCGCCCGAAGAAATCGAGTCACCGGAACAGGTTCACGCACGTGAAACACCGAACCATATAACCATGTCCGCACCCGAAACACTCGAATGGCCACACCTCGCGCTCGGCGGGCAACTCGACGTGGAAACCGCGAGCGAAACCGCGGATGAACAGCCAGCGGCACCACCCTATTTCGGTGGGGCGATCGGTGCGTGGCTTGAGCGGCGGATCAGGCACCACGAGCGGCGGATAGCGCTGCTGCGTCACGCGCTCTATCGAGGTACCGACGTGTCAAGCACCGGCACGGACAGGAAAAAGCTATAGAAGATAGTCAACTACCAGGGGTGCATGGTCAGAGAAACGCTGGTCATAGGCGGGTGCGCGATCCACACGCACCGACACCACCGTCACCGAGGGGGTTGTAACCTGGTAGTCGATTCGCCAGCCCGCGTCATTGTCGAAAGCCTTACCCCGCCACGACCACCAGGTGTAGGGACCGGGATGAGGACCGAAATAGTCGCGGGTGACGTCACGCCACCCGGAGGTGAACCAGTTTTTCAGGAACGCTATTTCCTCATCCAAAACACCGGAACGCCTATTGTGGTTCGGTTTCCAGTTTTTAATATCTAGGGGGGAACGCACCACGTTGAAATCTCCGCCGAAAATCACGTTGCGCCCATCCGATTCAGCATTTTTTTGAAGTTCAGTGAGCCGGTCAGTGACAGCCGCCAGGTGCGCAAGCTTGTTGTCGAGCTTCACGGTACCGACCTCCCCGGAATGCAGATATGCCGACACGAAAGTGAACTGCTGCCCCTGGGCACCTAGGAAATCCGCCTCAATCCAGCGGCCAGTGTCCTCAGCTACCCGCGGTGAAACCGCGTTAGTGCGCACCTCTTGCAGGGCAACAGTGCCGTTACCGGAACACCGAACAGCGATAGCAACCCCGGCTCTGCCAGCCAAAACAGACTCGGCTACTCGAACATCCCAGACTCTGTCGCTACCGTCATTGAGCAGGGTGTCCACCACCTGAGCCGGGGCGCGCACCTCCTGCAACAGCAGCACATCCGGATCTGCGGCAGTCAGCCACGAACCCATACCCTTGCGGGCGGCGGCACGAATACCGTTAACATTCACGGTCGCGACCCTGGTCACCCCATCCGGGCGGGCACGCCCGAAAGCATTCACGCCGCTCAATCGTCAATCCCCGGTATCAGGATCTTGCCGGACTTCAACTGGCTCGCAATCTGATCCAGCTCCGAACGCAGCGACTTCGACACGCGACCATCAAAATTGTGGAACGGCGCAATCTGTATCCCGCCGTTTGCCGCCGAAACTTCCACAGGAGTCACCGACAGGTTACCGTTTTCACTGCCCGCACAGATCTCTTCAAGCGGAACCGACATATTCACCACAACCGATGTCGCTATGAACTCCGAAAGATCCGCACGCGAATCAAACCCGTCCTCACCACTCCAAACAACACCGCCGGTGCGTTTTTTCAACAGTGGGAGCAGCTGCGCGTCATAGGCTGCCGTATCGGTAACGAACAAATCGGCCTGGGAGGCTGCCAACTGCGGCACCAGCTCTTTCGCGGGTGTCACCGGGGTATCGAGTGCCGGGTTATAGCCCAGAACCTCGACACCGGAGCCTTTCGCCTGGTTATAGAACTGGACGCCCTCATAGAACCCGTCCGCCAGCATCGAACGGCGAGAATCCGTGACCACCGCCATCACGCCGGTTTTCGTGATGCCGGAAGCGAAATAACCCGCCTGGAACGCGCCCTGGTCAATGCGGATCCGTACCGGCTTGAAGTTCGTGGCAGGCTGCATTTTCTCGGTCGTGAAACCCACAAAATCAATGTTTCGATGTTCGGAGGCGAGCCGCGCGGCATTTTTCGCGGCGGAGTTACCGACTGCGAGCACCGTGGCGCAGCGACCATCAGCTGCCTCAGCGAGCACATCGGCGGTAGTGGCATCCGGAACAGCCACGTCAACTATGGTTTGTGAATGTTTATGGGCAGTCGTTTTCAAAGTGTCAGTAAATGCCGCACCGACCAGTTGCGGCGCGGTGTTCACCACACAGATAGTGTCGGCTTTAGCCTGGTTTTGCTGGTCTGGGCTGCCGCATCCGGTCGCGGTGAACACCAGTAGCACGGTCAAGGCCGCCGCTGCCGCGGCGCTACGAATTCGGTGTTTTTCCACCCCACCAGCCTACCAGGGCACCCTGCCCTGCTCCGTCTGGAAGCCTGCCACACTCGCAGAGCAGGGAGCTAAACACTGTCAATCAGGCGAGGCGGGCTATCCGCTCCGCAGCCTCCACCACATTCACCAGCAGTAACGCCCTGGTCATCGGGCCGACACCCCCAGGGTTCGGGGACAGCCACGCTGCAACCCGATCTGCGCCATCTGCCACGTCCCCGGCCAGCCGCGACTTGCCGGTTTCCGGGTCAATCACCCGTGACACCCCGACATCGAGCACCGCCGCGCCCGGTTTAATCATGTCGGGGGTGACAATCCCGGCAACCCCGGAAGCCCCCACAATCACGTCAGCTGCCCGACACTTCTCGGCGAGATCCCTGGTTCCGGTGTGGCAGGAAGTCACGGTAGCGTTTACATCTTTACGTCCCATCAACAGCCCGATGGAACGCCCCACCGTGGTGCCGCGGCCGATAACACAAACATCCGCGCCGTTAAGATTCACGCCATGACGGTTCAACAGTTCGATACAGGCACGCGGGGTGCACGGCAACGGTGAAGCGATCGGCTCTGAAACCCGCAACACCAGGCGCCCGAGGTTCGTCGGGTGCAGCCCGTCAGCATCCTTATCCGGGTCGATCAACTCCAAAACCCGGTTCGTGTCGATGCCCTCAGGCAACGGCAACTGCACGATGTATCCGGTACAGCCCGGATCCTCGTTGAGCTGGCGGACAGCATCCTCAATCTCGGCCTGGGTAGCGGTTTCAGGCAGGTCGATACGAATAGACTCGATACCGACCTCGGCGCAATCCCGATGCTTACCGGCAACATAGGTGACCGAACCGGGGTCTTCACCAACCAGTATTGTTCCCAGACCGGGAGTGACACCGGCGGCGCGGCAAGCCGCGACCCGACCTTTAAGTTCCTCTTTAATCGCGGCAGCGGTAGCGGTTCCGTCCAGAACCCGCGCCGGACCGTCCCAGCCGCGCCTCACTGCACCAGCCCATCATAGAGCGGATAGGCTTCGACCAGCCGATCAACACGTGCTTTCAGACCGGCAATATCGACATTCGCTCCGGAGGCTTTCTGCACCAGTGCTGTCGCGATAATGTCGGCGACCTCCTCAAAATCGGGAACCTGGAAGCCCCGGGAAGCGAGCGCCGGGGTGCCGATACGCAGACCCGAAGAAACTACCGGTGGACGCGGATCGAAAGGCACCGCGTTGCGGTTGATAGTGATGCCTATCCGCGCCATCAAATCCTCGCCATCCTGACCGGAAAGCACCGAATTGCGCAGGTCAACAAGCACCAGGTGAACATCCGTGCCACCCGAGATGAGGGAGATCCCCTGTTCCTGAACATCCGGCGCGCCAAGCCGTTCGGCGAGCGCCTGGGCACCGTCCAGAGTGCGCTGCTGACGATCCCGGAACTCCTCGGTGGCAGCAACTTTCATGGCCACCGCCTTTGCCGCAACCACGTGCATCAGCGGGCCGCCCTGCTGACCGGGGAACACCGCCGAGTTCAGTTTCTTGCCGAAAGTTTCGCCATCGCGAGAGAAAATCATGCCCGAACGCGGCCCGCCAATAGTCTTGTGAACCGTTGTCGAAACCACGTCCGAATACTCGATCGGGTTCGGGTGCAGACCGGCAGCTACCAGACCCGCGAAATGCGCCATATCCGTCCACAAATAGGCTCCCACCTCGTCAGCTATCGAACGAAACGCCGCGAAATCGAGGTGTCGCGGATAAGCCGACCAACCAGCGATAATGACCTTTGGGCGGTATTCGAGAGCCCGGTCGCGCACCTGATCCATGTCCAGGCACATTGTTTCCGGATCCACGCCGTAGGCGGTCGCGTTATAGACCTTGCCGGAAAAATTGATTTTCATGCCGTGGGTCAGGTGTCCACCGTGATCGAGAGCAAGCCCCATAATCGTGTCACCCGGTTTCGCCAGCGCGTGCAACACCGCGGCGTTCGCCTGCGCACCGGAGTGGGGCTGCACATTCACATAGTTACCGCCGAACACCTCAAGGGCGCGTTTTTGAGCCAGCTCCTCAACCTGATCTACCACCTCGCAGCCACCGTAGTAGCGTTTGCCGGGGTAGCCTTCCGCGTATTTATTGGTGAGCACGCTGCCCTGACACTGCAGTACCGCACGGGGCACAAAATTTTCGGAGGCAATCATTTCCAGCCCCCCACGCTGGCGGTTCAACTCCGCTGTGAGCAGGTCATTAATCTGGGGATCCAGTTCGGCGAGCGACTGGTCAATTATGGGAGTGGACATAGGCGGCACCTTCCTGTGCTGATGGGTTACAGGTACCCAGCCATTTTATCGCAAGATTTCAAGGCGACCTACAGGGGAAAACAGGACCGACAGGTAAATTAGTGGTATGAACACTCAGAAAGTACTGACGCTCTCATGCCCCGATAGCCCCGGCATAGTACACGCCGTGTCGGGGTGCATCGCCGATAGCGGCGGTAACATAATCCAATCCCAACAGTTCGGTGACCCCGACACGCAACGCTTCTTCATGCGCGTCGAATTCGCCACCGAAACCAGCTCCGGAGAGTTCAGAAACAAGTTTTCTGAACTCGCCGGAACCTATAACATGGACTGGCAGATCGATGACGCGGGACGAGCGAAACGCACAATAATCATGGTTTCACGCGAAGACCACTGCCTCAACGAACTGCTGAACCGGGCACGCGCCGGGGAACTCGGAATAGAAGTGGTGTCGGTTGTCGGCAACCACCCGGATTTGGCACCCATCGCGCAGTTCTATCAGGTGCCGTTCCTGAACATCCCGGTAACGAAAGACACCAAAGCTGAAGCGGAGGCGCGGCTGCTTGAGCTGATTGGCTCCGAAAAAATCGAGCTGGTCATATTGGCGCGCTATATGCAAATTCTTTCCGAGAAAGTGTGTGCAGAACTCACCGGGCAGGTAATCAACATTCACCACTCTTTCCTGCCCTCTTTTAAAGGCGCGAGACCCTATGCACAGGCAGCCGCGCGCGGCGTGAAACTCATCGGTGCAACCGCCCACTATGTGACAGCAGACCTGGATGAAGGCCCGATTATCGAACAGGACGTGGTGCGGGTGACACACGCCGATTCCGCAGCCGACATGATGCGGCGCGGACGGGACGTGGAACGGCGAGTGCTGGCACAGGCAGTAGAGTGGCACACCCAGCATCGGGTGTTGCTTAACGGCTCCCGAACAGTCGTGTTTTCCTGATGACATACACGCCGGCTGTTGACGCACTCGCTGGTTCCCTGCCGCTCACCGCGCTCGCCGCCGCCGTGCCCATAGTAGTGTTCTTTCTGCTGGTTGGAGTGTTACAGTTGCGCTCCCACGTTTCCGGTGCGTTCGCGCTCGCCGCCGCGCTGATAGTCGCGGTTGCGGCCTTTAAAATGCCGGTACAGATGGCACTGTCTGGGATGCTGCTGGGTTTCACTTTCGGGCTGTTGCCGATCGGGCTGATAGTGCTCGCTGCCGTGTGGCTGCACAATCTGATGACCGCGACCGGGAGGGAACGCGACCTCACCGCGATTTTCGACCGTGTTTCCCGAGGCGACATTCGGGTAGAGACACTGCTGATAGCCCTGTGTTTCGGCGGTCTCCTGGAGGGGCTGGCAGGGTTCGGGGTTCCGGTTGCAATCCTCACCGTGCTGCTCATCAACCTCGGGCTGGAGCCCCACAAGGCCGCGATAATCGCGCTGGTGGCGAACACCTCCCCGGTCGCCTATGCCGCTTTCGGGGTGCCGATAACGACCGCCGGGAGCCTGCTGGGTGGCGCCGATAAATCAGCCAACGCCGCAGAGATAGCCGTGCAGGTCTCCACCCTGGAACCCTGGATTGCACTGGTCATGCCGTTTGTGCTGCTGTGGCTGATCGACCGGCACTCATTCGGGCAGCTGTTCGTACTCGCCGCCGGTATGGGGGTGAGCGAGGCGGCGGGACAGTTCCTGACCATCCGTTACGTGTCATTTGAGCTGGCGGGGGTACTACCGGCGATCGTGACATTCGGGGTCGCTATGGGGTTGTTGGCGCTGCACCACCCACAGCCACCCACCGAGTATGCCCGCGCCCGGCACGCCCACCTGCACCCCGGACGCTCCGCCATGGCCATCTTGCCGTATGCGCTGGTGATAGCGATTCTGGCGGGCGGGCGGATGATTCCGCCGCTACGGGATACCCTCGCCGCCACCGACCTGCATATCACCTGGCCGGGGCTTGAGGGATTGACAGGTCCCGGGGGTGCGGATGCGGCGGCAACCCACGTGATACTGCCCACCCTCAGCCAACCGGGCGTGTTGATTGCGATAGCCGCTGTCATTAGCGCGGTCGTGTTTTCGCTCGCTGACGCGGGTGGTCGCTATCCGTTGGGGGCGCGCGCGGTGGCCGGTGCCGCGGTTGAGACCTGGCACAAAATGCGGCTTGCGGTGCTGACCATCGTCGAGGTTATCGGCCTGGCCTATGTGATGAACCTCTCCGGTGAAGTACTGGCGATAGGGACGCTGCTGGCTGCCACCGGCGGTGCCTTTGTGTTCCTCTCCCCCGTGATCGGGTGGCTGGGTACCGCCATATCCGGCTCCGCTACCAGCGCGAACGCACTGTTCACGGGGTTGCAGGACGCGACCGCCATCCAGGTTGGGATGAGCGGAACCTACGCGGTGGCGCTCAATACTGCGGGCGGTGTGATCGGGAAACTCGTTGCGCCCCAGTCCCTCGCTATTGGGGCGGCAGCCATGGGTGAACCGGAGAAAGAGACCTGGCTGCTGCGCCGGGTGCTCGGGGTTTCGATACTGCTGCTGGTCTACATTATTGCTGTAGGCGCACTCGTGAACCTGCTGCATTGACGTTCGGTAAAAAGGAGCAGCAAAGAACGACTATATCCGGCTCCTGAACCGCGTGTATCTGCCGTTCCTGAACCTCGCCAACGGAAACAACCAATAAGGTGAAATAAAGAGTTTTTTCACAAAAAAAGCGCGAAAATGCGATAGACATCACATTTTTTAGCGAGTAACAATAGTAAATAAGAAAAGTTTTCACAGGTTTGTGATTCCTCTTCTGCCCTGAAACCTGAAAAACCCAGACAAGCAGGAAACCGAAACCTGCGAGTCACGACAACCAACATAGAAAAGGAACCAATATGGCTGAAAATGCTGAAGAGCGCATCGCACGGCGCGCCAAAGAGATCGAAAACGACTGGAACACCAACCCCAGATGGAAAGGCGTGAAACGCACCTACACCGCAGACAAAGTCGCACGTCTGCAAGGCTCCATCACCCAGGAACACACCCTGGCACGGCAGGGTGCCGAGAAACTGTGGAAAGGGCTACACGAAAACGACTACATCAACGCGCTGGGTGCCGTCACCGGCAACCAGGCAGTAGAGATGGCAAAAGCCGGTCTGAAAGCCATTTACCTGTCCGGCTGGCAGGTCGCAGGTGACGGCAACTCCGCTGCCGAAACCTACCCGGACCAGAGCCTCTACCCCTACGACTCGGTGCCGAAAATGGTTAAACGCATCAACAACGCACTCGTCCGAGCCGACCAGGTAGACTACTCCGAAGGCAAAAACGATGTTGACTACTTCCTGCCGATCGTTGCCGACGCAGAAGCCGGTTTCGGCGGCCCGCTGAACGCCTACGAACTGGCGAAACACCTGATCGAGGCCGGTGCCGCAGGTATGCACTACGAAGATCAGCTGTCCTCCGCGAAGAAATGCGGTCACCTGGGCGGCAAAGTGCTGATACCGACACAGCAGCACATCATCAACCTGGAAGCCGCCCGACTCGCCGCCGACGTTGAGGGCGTACCCACCCTCCTGGTGGCACGCACCGACAGCCTCGGCGCCAACCTGATCACCTCCGATGTGGACGAAATCGACAAACCATTCCTCACCGGCGAGCGCTCCTCCGAAGGGCACTACTACACCAAGCCCGGCTCGGAGCCGGTAATCGCGCGTATGCTGGCTTTCGCCCCCTACGCCGACCTGCTGTGGGTAGAAACCGACAAGCCGGACCCGGAGCTGGCTCGCCGAGTCGCCGAAGCAGTCAAGAAAGAATACCCAGACAAGATGCTGGCATACAACTGCTCACCATCCTTCAACTGGCGCGCGAACCTCTCCGACGATGCGATCGCCTCATTCCAAAAGGACCTGGGCGCGATGGGATACGCTTTCCAGTTCATCACACTGGCCGGATTCCACCAGATCAACTACGGTATGTTCGACCTGGCCTACGGCTATGCTCGCCGCGGCATGAGCGCCTACGTGGAACTCCAGCAGGCAGAGTTCGACTCCGAAGAACGCGGCTACACCGCCACGAAACACCAGCGCGAAGTCGGCGCCGGATACTTCGACCTGGTGTCCACCGCCGTAAACCCGGACTCCTCCACCCTGGCACTGGTCGGATCCACCGAGGAAGCCCAGTTCTGATCGGCATCGGTCACACAAACAACACGGTGTCCCCGAATGGCCGAGAGGTCATGCGGGGACGCCGTCCCCTATAAAGACCTGAAAAAGACCCATACATTTAGAAGAAGGTACAGAAATGGAACTGCGTCCAGTCAATATCGTCCACCCGGTCGTGGACGGCACCGAGATCATCGCCGAACGCGAAGCCGAAATCCTCACCCCCGAGGCCCTCAAATTCCTGAAGAAACTGCACGTTAACTTTTCCGGGCGCCGCGCCGAACTGCTGCGTGACCGACACGACCGGCGGCAGCGCCTCGTAAACGGTTCACTGCCAAAATTCCTGGTAGAAACAAAAGAAATTCGTGAAGACGACTCCTGGAAAGTCGCGCCGCTCGGGCCGGGACTGGAAGACCGCCGAGTTGAAATGACCGGCCCGACCGACCGCAAAATGACGATAAACGCGCTGAACTCCGGGGCGGCCGCGTGGATGGCAGACTTCGAGGACGCCAACACCCCCCACTGGGAAAACGTAATCGGCGGTCAAGTAAACCTCAAAGACGCCATCAACGGGGTGATCGAATACACCAACCCAGACAACGGCAAAGAATACAAACTGGCCGACACCGACATCACGAAACTGCCAACACTGCTGGTTCGCCCGCGCGGCTGGCACCTGATCGAAAAACATATTCGAGCCGGTGAAGAACCGATGGTGGGTGCGCTAGTAGACTTCGGCCTGTACTTCTTCCACAACGCCAAAACCCTCATCGAGAAAGGGCGCGGCCCGTACTTCTATCTGCCGAAGATGGAATCCCACCGCGAAGCCCGACTGTGGGCAGACGTGTTCTCCTACGCCGAAGAATACGTGGGTATCCCGCACGGCACCATCCGCGCCACCTGCCTGATCGAGACGATAATGGCGGCGTTCGAGATGGAAGAAATCCTGTACGAACTGCGTGAATACTCTGCAGGTTTGAATGCGGGACGCTGGGACTATATCTTCTCGATTATCAAGAAGTTCCGCGACTCCGGCACGAAATACATCCTGCCGGATCGCGCCCAAGTGGGGATGACCGCCCCGATGATGCGCGCCTACACCGAGCTGCTGGTAAAAACCTGCCACAAGCGCGGCGCCAGCGCCATCGGCGGAATGAGCGCCTTTATCCCCTCCAAAGATGCCGCAGAGAACCAAGAAATCGAACGCAAGGTTCGCACCGACAAAGCCCGTGAAGCAGCTGACGGTTTCGACGGTTCCTGGTGTGCACACCCCGGCATGGTGTCTTTCATTCGTGACGAGTTCGACAAGGTGCTGGGCGAAAACCCGAACCAGATTTCGAAGCAGCGCCCCGAGGTAGATGTGAAAGCCGAAGACCTGCTCAACGTGGCCGCCACCGAGGGAGAAATCACCGAGGACGGGGTGCGCACCAACATTTCAGTGTCGCTGCGCTATCTGGAATCCTGGCTCGGCGGACTGGGCGCAGTCGGCATCTTTGGGCTGATGGAGGACGCGGCGACCGCCGAAATATCTCGCGCCCAAATCTGGCAGTGGATCAACAACAATTGCAAGCTCGCTGACGGACGCACCGTCACCCGCGAACTCGTCAAACAGATTATGGATGTCGAAGAGGCGCGCTTCGCCGGGGAAATCGGCAACGACCCGGAGCGAATCAAACGCCTGCATCAGGCCGCCGAAATCTTCGGAGACATCTCACTGTCCGAGAACTTCCCGACGTTCCTGACCCTGCCGGTCTACGCAAACTATGTAGCCTGACCGGTTTTACAGGCAAAATCGCCCGGCACCGCGCGGTGCCGGGCGATTTTTTTGTCCTGGAAATCAGGCGGTGGCGTTCGCCTCAGCAGTCATCACTGTCGCACGACCAGCCTCCAGACGCGCCACCGGAACCCGGAACGGCGAGCAGGAAACATAGTCAATACCGATGGAATCAAAGAAGTGAATCGACTCCGGGTCGCCACCATGCTCACCACAAACACCCATATGCATTTCGGCATTCGTGGAACGTCCCCGTTTCACACCCTCCTCGACAACCCGACCGACACCGTGAACGTCGATAGTTTCGAACGGGGAAACCGTGAAGATGCCCTCCTCAATGTACTTCGGGAAAAACACGCCCTCCACGTCGTCACGGCTGAAACCCCAGGTGGTTTGGGTCAAGTCGTTGGTGCCGAAACTGAAAAACTCGGCCTCCTCCGCCAGGGTCTCAGCGGTCATAGCCGCACGCGGCAACTCCACCATACAGCCCACCGGAATATCCATTTCAACACCGGCAGCATCCAGTTCCTCACCAACGATTTCGAGAGCCTCATCCCTGATCAGGCGCAGCTCATTAACCGAACCAACCAGCGGAACCATGATTTCCGGTTGCGGGTCGAGACCCTCTTTCTTCAATTCGGCGGCAGCGGAAACCAGCGCATGCATCTGCATCGCGAACAGACCGGGCATCCAGATACCCAAGCGCACCCCACGCAAACCCAGCATCGGGTTCTGTTCATGCATCTTGCGAACCGCATCCAACATGATCAGATCCTTTTCGGAAACCTTTTCACCCTTCGCCTCAGTGACCGCGACCTTCACCTCCAGACCCGTCAGGTCGGGCAGGAACTCGTGCAGCGGCGGGTCGATGAGACGCACCGTCATCGGTTTACCATCCATGACGCGCAGCATCTCCAGGAAGTCGCTACGCTGCAATTTACCCAGGTCATCGAGGGCATCCTGGCGCTCCCGGGTACCCTCCTCGGCGAGAATAGCCCGCTCCACCAGCGGGCGGCGATCCCCCAGGAACATATGCTCGGTACGGCACAGCCCGATACCCTGGGTACCGAAGTCGATGGCGCGCTGCGCATCCTCGGGGGTATCGGCGTTGGCGCGCACCCGCAGCCGGCGGCGGGAATCAGCGTAGGTGAGAATCTGGTCTACGCTGCGCACCAGCTCCTCCATATCCCTATCGCCATTAGCTGCCGCGACACCAGCATCCACGCCATGAGCCAGATAGGTGGTCACCGGCGAATCAGAAACCGGTACGTCACCAGCGAAAATCTCGCCGGTAGCGCCGTCGATAGCGATAACATCGCCGGTGTGGAAAACCCGTCCAGCAACCTCAAGGGTTTGGGTAGCCTCATCAATCTTGAGAGCCTCAGCCCCCACCACGGCGGTTTTGCCCATGCCACGGGCAACCACGGCGGCGTGGCTAGTCTTGCCGCCACGCGCGGTGAGCACACCCTCGGCGGCGACCATCCCCGCCAGGTCATCCGGGTTCGTTTCGCGACGCACCAGGATACACTTGCCGCCGGCAGCCTTAACCGCCTCCGCCTGCTCATTGTTGAAAGCGATACCGCCGACAGCGGCACCGGGGCTCGCCGCCATGCCGCGCGCCAACAGATCCTTGTCTACGCCCTGGTCAAACTGCGGGAACATCAGTTGGGTGAGCTGTTCGCCGGTGACCCGCTCCAGCGCCTGATCCTGGGTAATCAGCTTCTCGGAAACCAGCTGGGTCGCGATCTTGAATGCTGCGGCTGGGGTACGCTTGCCCACACGGGTCTGCAGCATCCACAGTTTTCCCTGTTCAATCGTGTATTCGATGTCGCACATATCCTGGTAGTGAGTTTCCAGGGTGCGCATAATCGAAATCAATTCATCATAGACCGGCTTGTTGATGTTCTCCAGGTCAGCCAGGCTCATAGTGTTGCGGATACCCGCCACCACGTCCTCGCCCTGCGCATTCATCAGGAAATCGCCATACACGCCGGAATGGCCGGTGGAAGGGTCGCGGGTAAAGGCGACACCGGTACCGGATTCCTCACCCATATTGCCGAACACCATGGTGCAGATATTCACTGCGGTTCCCAGGTCATCGGGGATACGTTCACGGCGGCGATAGATGCGGGCACGATCGGTGTTCCAGGAGCGGAACACCGCCTCAGTAGCCATATCCATCTGTTCACGCGGATCCTGCGGGAAGTCACTGCCGATCTTTTCGCGGTAAATACCCTTGAAAACCTCGGTTAGTTTCTGCAGGTCAATAGCATCAAGGTCGGTGTCGAGCTTGACGCCTTTAGCTTCTTTCATGCCGTCTAGGGCATCCGCAAACAAGTCGCCATCAATACCCATCACGGTCTTGCCGAACATCTGAATCAAGCGGCGATAGGAGTCCCAAGCGAAACGCTCATTGCCACTCATCGCGGCCAAACCATGCACGGATTTGTCGTTCAAACCAACATTCAGCACCGTCTCCATCATGCCGGGCATCGAGAACTTCGCACCGCTTCGCACGGAAACCAGCAGCGGATTCTCGGCATCCCCCAGGCTGCGCCCCATCTGCCGTTCCACCTCACGGAGGTTCTTGGTGACCTCGGTGGTCAGGGTTTCCGGCACCCGGTTCTCGGCCAGATAGGCGCGGCACGCCTCGGTGGTGATGGTGAAACCGGGGGGCACCGGCAGCCCCAGGCTCGTCATCTCGGCGAGGTTTGCACCTTTACCGCCCAGCAGATCCTTCATATCTTTGTTGCCCTCAGCGAAGGCGTAGACGTATTTGACCATTTAACAGGCCTCCAAATCGATGAGTTTCCGTCGGTTCTGTCGCGAAGCCGACTTAGATTGCAACAGAATTGTAACAGGTTTAACCAACCAGGCTCTTTTTATTAAAACTATACATATCGTTACACTATCTTTATGGTTACGCAGCATCGGGGGCACCCCCGCCCTCATTTACGGGGCAGAGATACCGAAACCGAACGCGTACGACAAATCGAGAGTGAACTGGGTAACATCAGCACCCTAATCGACATTTCAATGGCGGAACTGCTGCGTCCTCGGGGACGGCATCGACTGCTCACACCCAGCGAAACAGCGGCACAGCCCCAGGTAAAAGCCGGGGTGCGGGCTGACGTTCGAGCTGAGATCAAGGCTGAGACCAGAGCCGGGGTTCGATCCACGCACGAGGTCATGTCTGCGGTTGAGCAAAAAACCGAACCCACGCCGGAACCGGTGACCAAAACTGAGCCCTCACCGGAAAACAAACCCAGGGCTGCGGCGAAGCCTGAGCCTATAGAACTCCCACGAGCGGCAAGACGAAAACTCCGGGCACGAAAAAACTCGCGGCGCTTAAACATTATCGCCATAGTCGGTGCCGCCGTGGCGCTGGTAGTACTGACGGTGCTGCTACTGGCGAAAATGCTATTGCCTGAAGAACGCGCCCCCGAAGCGGAGAGTCCCGACAGTTCAGCGACCAGCATACCGACACGAACCTCGAGCGTCACCCCGAGCATCAACCCCACCGAAGAGCCTATACAGACGCAACTAACCGGCAGTGAAGTACCCAATGGTGCCACTAGCCCCGACACCCCGGACACCGGAAACGGGCAGCTCGTCACGGTTCCAGGAACCTGGAAAGGGAGCGGCATCGGGCGGGTACTGCGCTACCAGGTGCGTGTTGAAGAAGGCGTGCCACTCGATGCGCAAGTCGCGGCACGCTCTATACATTCAGTACTCAACGACCCGCGCGGGTGGGGCGGCGACGGGTCGGTCAGTTTCGAACGCACCGATGGCGCAGCAGACTTCCAGATTGTTATAGTCACCCCCGCAACAACCGACAAACTATGCTGGCCTCTCAACACCCGCGGGCACGACAACTGCCGTGTCGGAACGAATGTTGTACTCAACGCGCGGCGCTGGATAACCGGCTCCGAAATGTGGCCTGAACTGGGTAAAACCATGGACGACTATCGCATATACGAGATTAACCACGAGACCGGACACTTCCTGGGGCACGACCATGAATACTGCGCCGGGGTGGGGAAACTCGCACCGGTGATGAAACAGCAAAGCAGCGACTCCGGCGACAAGAATGACGGCTGCGTACCGAACGGGTGGCCATTCCCAAAGAATCAGCTGCGGTGAGCGGCAGCACTCCCGACTCCCGGTAGCGCCGCGAGCGCCGAAATAACCCCAGGTAACAGCATTATTAGCGCCAAACCGGGCAGCAGAATACCGGAGTCGTTTAACCCGGCGGCGAGCACCTCCATCACCGTCCAAGAAATCAGTATAGGTCGCAGCTCCGGCACTGCCGTGTGCAACGAACCGCGCCCCAACCAACCCCAGGTGCGCTCCCAAGCAGCAGAGAACCCACCCGAAGCAGCCGGGATCCTGCGCAGCAGCGGCAAACACATAATCAGCAGGAACAGTATGGCAGCGAGCACCACCCACCGATAGTTTGACCAGGTGAGAGCAGACAGGTTTACGGACAGTTTGCGCCACAGAACTGAAAACAAATCACCGTCAATAATCGACTGGACAAAACGCCCCAGATGGGTGCGAGACTGTGACGGACGCAGCCAGTCACCGATGGCTCCAACCACAACTACCGTAACCGTTGCGAAAACAATAGCGAGCGCCTTAACCCATGAAATACGTATCCCACCCAGCAGTAGGGCGAGCACTAAAACTCCAGGCACCAGCGCCAACGGGCCGCCGAAATCGGCTCCGAAAGCGGGCAGACCGTCAATCAGCGTGACCGCGGCACCCACCCCCAACACCAGCAGCCACATCGCCCACCGGAATCCGACAGCCACCAGCCGGTAGCCAAAGTAACCGGTGAACACCAGGGTGCCGGTCGCCATCAAAGTGAAAGACTCGTTCCCGACCCCGTGGAAACGGGCACCCGCCAGCGTGTTGAAACCCAGGGGCGCATCCAAAAGAACCCGCGACCCACTCAGCGCATCCGCCGCGAGCAACACCGCAGTAAACCCTGCAACCAGTACAAACGGCAGCAGCGGGCGGCGGCGAATCGGGGCGGTAAACAGCAGCGCCACCGCCAAAAGCCCGGCGAGCAACAGCGCCGAACCATGCACCGCGAGCGGCGGATTATCTGCACGCCACCAGGTAAAAAGTGAAGCAATAAACGACCCGGCAGGCACCGCAGAGACAGTGAGCGCCACGAAACGCAGACCCGAACGCGCCACACCAGAAAAGTCACTCGACTCACCGAAACCGGAAAACCGCATCCGGCGGGCAACCGGGGCGCTGAACAGCAACGCGGTAGCGGCCGCGAGCACTATCACCGTATATATGAGGCCATTGAACAGGTAGTTTCGGGCACTGCGGATAACACCGGAACGCACAGCATCATCGGTGAGCTGCCCGTATGCATCCGACAGTGACATCGGTTCCCCCGCCGGTTCGATTAGAGCACCGGAAGCGTAACGCAGGCTCGATAAACCCAACCAGTCGGTGATAGTGGCAGAAACATCGGCGAGTTTTATCTTTCCGTCCTGCTGTACAGATGCGCTACGACCAATCGAGGTGCCAGACACACGCTCACGCCCGCCAGCCGCCGGATCTGAAACCAACCCAAACTGCAGATACGGCACGTTTCCGGAGTCCCCGCTGGAGAGCGCAATCACCCTGGCGTTATCCGGAATTGCTGCCAACACTCGGTTCAGTGATTGCGCCTGGGTGACAGCATTATCGGAGTTGGAGCTCACGGTTGCGCCAACAATACCAGGTTGCGGGAAAGCAACCAGCGGAAACAGCTGCGGATAGCGCGACACCACGTCGGTGTCACCATGCGGGGAATCCGTGTCCGAAGAACCGAGCATCGCACGCACCGCCGAAACCGCGAGATGCTTCTCCTCCGGATACTCGAAATCCTGGCTGTTCAACGCCTGGCGCACAATCCGCTCCTCCCGGTTCGCAGCCGCAGACAGTCGGAAAGTGTCGCTGCTCGAATCAAGAACTGAAGCATCAATCACCGTGAAACGGTTCTCGGCGAGGGTGCGTTCCAGCAACTCAACCAAATCGGTATCGGATTCGGGCAGCTCATGCAGGGGCCCGACCGGGATGCCGTCACTGTCGGCGAGCACCAAAGCCGCCCCCGGCCCGATACCGGCGGCACTCACCCCGGCCTCGCGTAACGCATCCCCCATCGAACCGAGCGCCCGAGTACTGAACGTCGCAGCCTCCAGCGAACGATAGTATTCCCACATGGCAACAGGTTTACCAACAGAAATGTCGGCAACTTCGGGCAGCTGAGCACACAGGTCAGCCCCCGCTACCGAACCGACCTGGAGCGCGCGACCCGAACCGATTGTGAGCCAGGCATCCTGCGGACACGCCGCTCCCTTAGCTGTAGCCGGTAACGTATTGAACACCACCGCACCCGCCGCCCGTTCAGCCAGCGCATCAGAAGCGGTATAGGCAGCGGTTTGCCAACGCAAACCACTGGTCACAACCAAAACAACCGGGCCGTCAGCGGAGGCAGTTTCCCCCGCCAAAGTTGAAGACCCCCAGGTTGCTGCCTGCGGGGATGCCCGCGCCCCCGGCAGACACCCGAGAACCAACATCCCCAACACCGCACCGGCACACAGCGCAGCCACCACAGCGCGCACGACCCTGGCAAAAACCAGTCGGCGGCGAGCCAGCAGCCACAACCCGGCCAGCAAACCCGCAACCACGAGCACCAACAAAGCGGTACCAAGACTCTCCGCCGAACCCACCGTATGCGAAGAATCATCCAAGTCGGAGAGTCTTTGCAGACGAACCCGCAGATCCGTGAGCGCCGCTGGAGAGCCAGCCATGCCGCGAGCCACCGCCATACCCGGCCCCAAACCGCCGGTATCTATGGTGAAAGCCGAACCTGAAACCGCGTCCAGTCTCGGAAAACCGCTCGCAGTAATCACCTGTTGTGCTACATCAGACACCGACACTATGCCGTAGGAATACCCGGCGTTCAATATGCCGGTACCCAAACTCTCAGTTTCATCCAAGAGCATCCCAGGGCCGACAGAAAGCACCATGACCTGTGTATCCTCCGGCAATTCGGCGAGAATAGTGGAAACACGACGCGCCAGCGAGGTGCCATCGGCCCCCTCCGCTACAGCGGCATCCACCACAGTCACCGGGAACTCGGCAGCGGCGCCAGCAACCGTGGCAGCGAGCTGCGCGTCACCCTCCGGTGCCGCCACGTAGTCACCGCGCAGCCGCCCCTGAGAATCCGCACCAACCCAGGCGGCGCCGGAGCCTATAAATCGAAGCGGCACACCATAGTCATCGTAAAACCCGGCGAGCAGCCCGATACGAGTCCGTGCGGAAGCCGACAAACCCGAGACTACCTGCTGGAACCCCGGGATAATCCAGTCTCCCCCGCCAGTGATTTCCGGTTCACCAAGCTCCGGGCAACCCCGCAAATCCAGGTTGCCCCCCGCCCCGAAAACCAGCCACCGCGCCGACACGCAAGCCCCAACGCGCCCAGCAGAATCAGCGCCAAGGCGACCTACCCCGCCCATCGCCGCGCGCTCCCTCAAAGCCGCGACCGACCGGTCAGCGAAATTCACGTCACCCCAACCCAGCCCCGGGGCACCAATAACCACCAGGTTGCCCCGTGTCGCGCGCCGCACATGATACTCAGAATCCGGATAGTAACGCCGATCCGTAACAGTCGGAGCTGAACCGTTCGAAACAAAAACCGTCCTGCCTGTGACCTGGGGATTCTCGCCGGTGCCGACCGGGTTACCGGTATTGGGAGACGGCTCAGTAACCGCGAACGCCACCCCGGCAGGCGACCCCATTAACGCGAAACCGGCAAACAGAGCGATAATTGAGGACAGCAGGTGGCGCGCAAAACCGCCCGCGAGCCCCTTAAGACTCCGGGTCAGGAACGCGACAACACCTGTTGAACTCATCGCTACCAGCCTAGACGATACCGCATACATCAAGGGGGACGAAGTGGCGAGCTACTCATACCTGGGGCCCGTAGGCACCTTCTGTAACCAAGCATTACTGCAGTTCACTGCGGGTTCTGAAACAGACACCGTGCCGTGCATATCGGTGCGCGCCGCAATGGACAGGGTTCGTGACGGCGAATGCGACTATGCGGTGGTGCCTATCGAAAACTCAGTCGAAGGCGGCGTCTCGGCCACCCTCGACTCCCTCGCCTACGGAAAACGCCTGCAAATAATCGGCGAAACCACAGTTCCAGTAGCCTTTACCCTGGCCGCACGACCCGGCACCACACTCCCCAACATTCGCCGTGTCGGCACCCACTCACACGCCTGGGCGCAGTGCCGAAACTGGATGCTCGACAACCTCGGGGACGTCTCGCACGTGGCCACCGCCTCCACCGCCGATGCCGCGCGACTACTCGCCGCCGGACACGCCGACGACGGTGCCGAACTCGGGTTCGAGGCGGTACTCGCCTCCTCCGCTGCCGTCAGCGAATACGGTCTGACCCCACTGGTCAGCGACGTAGCCGACAACCACGGTGCCCTCACCCGATTCGTGTTGCTCTCCCCACCCGGACAGCTGCCGGAACCCACCGGCGCCGACAAAACCACGATTCAGGTGCGCCCCGTCCGCGAAATGGCCGGTGCCCTGCACCACCTGCTGCAACAGTTCTCCTCCCGAGGCGTGAACCTCTCCCGCATCGAATCCCGACCAGACCCCGCAAACCCCGGAGAATACTCTTTCAGCATCGACCTGGACGGCCACATCCTCGACCGGCGGGTACGAGGCGCGCTACACGGCCTCTACAGAACCGCACACGACCTGCGTTTTCTGGGTTCCTATCCGGCTGCTGACCACCATGTTCCGGAAACCGACCAGGCAAACAGCAACGAGGAATACCTGCGCGCCGACACCTGGATCGATTCCATACTCCACCCGAAACACGATTAAACCCGAGAGCACTGACGACCACCTGAAGCCTCGATAGCCTGCGAAAATGAGGCTCCTGAAACAGCCACCGTCCCCCTTTCGGTTGTCGCTATACACTTTCGGTCATTTCTGTTTCGAGTACGTCGCGAACTATCTGCTCATCGCAGTTATCGACCCTCACCTGACATCAAACACCCAGCTGATTCAAGTGTTGATTGTCTATATCATCTGCGACTACGGTTTACGACTCTTTACCGGTGAGACAGCTGACCCGGCACAGAAAAAACCACTATTTTGCAGCATTTGAGGCATTTCTGTTCACGGTCGGCTACCTGTACAGCGACACCCCACAGCTGATGCGGGGATCATAGGCGTAGGGGCAGCATTCATCCACGTTCCGTTGGGACACCGAGTATTACTCTACCGACCCAGAAATACACATACCTGGCTCCCCTCGTTACCTCCAGCTCATTCGGGTGTCCCTAGGTAGACAAGTCGCATTCACCCACGCGAAAACCCGGTTGTACCTGGCCCGTACTATCCCCGCTCATATCGGTGATACTGATACTTCTGGGCAGCGGGGAACACCCCTGGAATCCCCACGCCGAACAACTCAATCCCCAAAAACATTGCACTTGACACGCAATCTCGCTGTTGCGATAGCGGTACTGGTGAGCGCAGTAGCCCTACAATCATTCACCTTCGCGATAACGGTATTCCAGTGGGATATCGGAACACTCGCACTAGCTGCCTCTGCCCCACCCCTTCCGGCCCCCAGAATTGCCTACCTCACAGCAATCAACATCCCCCAACGAAACAACTATCTTTCAGCTCACCCGCCGATTCGATCCCGCAGCCTCAGCCAGATTTGGAACCTATAAGCTCGCCCACCCCATAGGTATCTTTCCCACGCTCTTCTGGGATGCCGAAAATACCGTAACTGAGATGACGCTCCTGAGCCTCACCGCAATAAGCGGGGCGCTGATACTGATTGAAACTCAAACAGCGGATTAGATCTGCAAAATACGTCTGCGTGTTCTGCTGATTTCACCGGTGATAAACCTCAACATGACCCTCACAATTAAGCTGGTTGCAGCCTTGATATTGGGGTTACACCGACCTCGCCGACACGCCGTTGTCGCGCACGTAAACATCATCACCAACCCGGTGCTCACCGTGATTATGGTACTGCTCAGCTTCACGGCACTCGAACATTCAAGCCTGAGGCTGCTGCTGATATTCGAGACGATAATAGTGCTAATCGAAGGACGCCTATACCGCGGCGCGCTCCCCAAAATCCGTCATCCGCACCTGCTATCGTTATCCGCCAATTCGGCATCTGCACTGCTCGGAATGCTGAAATGATTTCAGGTGATGACATGGAGGTCAATATGAGGAAGTCTGCTGCATAACGCGCGGGAGCCGGTACAGTCGTCGCTGCGCCGCTGCTACTTTTCGGGGCACTGATTCCAGCCTCGGTCATGGCGGAACGCGGGGCACCCTGGACGGAACCGCCGGTGCCAACCGACAACTACGCAATAGTGACATCCTCTGCCGGATCCGTGAATGTAGGTAACAATGCTGGCACCGGCCGGGACCTTTTAACCGGCGTTAACAACGGAACCCGGCTGCACGTGGCCACTACGGTTACAAATACCCAGGGCGAGCTGCGGATACAAATCGATTCTCCCGCAGCCGGCGGGGTGACAGCGAGCAGCGTAACCGAAGAAAGCCAATACGTTCCGCCGGAACCCCAACCGGCTCCAACGACACAAACCCCCACAACAACCACGACCACGCCGAGCGCCACCACAACAGCAGAAACAACGTCAGCCCCCGACACAAAAACACCACGAGAACTCCTGAAGAGAAAGCTGCAGATGCCAATTCTGACAGCCAAATCGGAGTCATTATTGGTGTAATCACAGCGGTAATAGTTCTGTATATGGCTTCAGGACTGCTGATCTAGCGGAACTTTGTGAAGAATAAAGCCGCAAGTCAAACGCAATAACAAGCCTCGCGGCAAACGCAATAAGGAGCCTCGCGGCAGCCTAGACCGCTATTTCTCGGAGCTCTTCGAGCGGGTTAATGTGGTACTGACCGGCACGCCAATCGGCGAAACACATCGCACCTGTTTGCAGCGCCTCCACCTGGCGAATGATCTCCATCACTGAACGACCCACATTCGATGCGGCCACCGACACGTGCTGGATGTTCCAATCCGGATCCAAAATGAAAGTCGCACGGTCACACACTCCACCAGAATTCAGCACACCACACTCCCGAACAAAATCGTGTGTGAGGTCGCTGGCCAGCGGGAACGGTACCGCACGCAAATCCGGATGCATCCTTCGCCACGCAAAAGTCGAATACTCATTATCAGTGGTGACACCAATCACCTGGCAGTTGTGCACCCGAAACTCCTGGTAGTGCTCCGAAAACGCGGTAATCTCGGTTGGACACACAAAAGAAAAATTCTTCGGCCAGAAAAACACCACCGTCCAGATGCCGGGGCGCCGGTCTTGACTACTCACGCGGGTGAAGTAATCCTCCTGTTTATAGGCATCAACCATCACCAAGTCGCCCGGCTTCACCGCGATCAGGTCGAAGTCCGGGAACTTATCTCCTACGGTCAATATCGGCATCTTGCCGCCCTCCTGGCTGTCCTCGTGAGGAAGCGAAGCGGCTCACTCTCGGCTACGCGAACCGCCAGCCCCTGGCTAATCATTATTAATAATACTTAATCTGCGGTTGGGTTTCAAGTGTATTTCCAAGTCTACATGGCGGGATCTTCGATCCGCCGTGCACAACTCATGAGATTTTGAGCAAAAACAGCCCTTTTTGGGGATTTAGCGACAAAATCTCCTGAGTTATGCACGGGAATGCCCCAGCGGAGCGCCCATATAATTGGTTACATGATTGATTTGAAGGCTCTACGTGAAAACCCGCAGCCCGCACGCGACTCCCAAACAGCGCGCGGAAACGACCCGGAACTGGTCGATCGGATTCTGGATGCGGATGCGGCCTATCGCGCAGCGCTCACCGAATTCGAGAATCTGCGTGCCGAACAAAAGGCTTTCTCCAAACAGATCGGCAAGGCCACCCCGGAGGAGCGCATCACCCTGAAAAACCGCGCTAGTGAAATGTCTGCACAGGTCAAAGCGTTACAGGCCACAGCGGATGAACGTCAAAGCGAATTGCGTGACCTGCTGTACCAGATGCAAAACATCATCATCCCTGGTATACCCAGCGGCGGAGAGGAAGACTATGTTGTGCGCGGCCACTTCGGCCCGGAGCCGCGAGACTTCGCTGCCGAAGGTATCACCGTGCGTGATCACCTGGACGTAGGAGAAAAAATCGGGGCAATAGACACCGCCCGCGGCACCAAGGTTTCGGGAGCGCGTTTCTATTACCTTCGCGGTGCCGGAGCGCGCCTGGAATTAGCGCTGCTCACTATGGCATGGGACTACGCCGAAGAAAACGGTTTCACCCCGATGACCACCCCCACGATGGTCACCACGCAAACCATGTCCGGTACCGGATTCCTGGGCGCCCACTCCGACGAAATCTATTATCTGCCCGCCGATGACCTGTACCTGACTGGCACCTCAGAGGTGGCTCTCGCCGGGTACCACGCCAACGAAATCATCGACGTGAGTAAACCTATAAAGTATTCTGGCTGGTCAGCATGCTATCGGCGGGAGGCAGGGTCCTACGGCAAGGATACCCGCGGCATCATTCGTGTCCACCAGTTCAACAAGGTCGAGATGTTTATCTACTGCCTGCCGGAAATGGCCGAAGATATGCACGAGGCGCTCCTCGGGTATGAGCAGGAGATGCTGGCGCGTATGGAAATTCCGTACCGGGTGATCGACACCGCAGCAGGTGACCTGGGTTCCAGCGCGGCCCGCAAGTTCGATTGTGAAGCTTGGCTGCCGAGCCAGGAACGCTATCTGGAGCTTACCTCCACCTCGAATTGCACGACATTCCAGGCACGGCGGCTCAACATTCGCAGCCGCGGCGTGGACGGGAAAACGCAGCCGGTTGCGACCTTGAACGGGACGCTGGCTACGACACGGTGGCTAGTGGCGCTGCTGGAGAATCACCAGCAAGCCGACGGCTCGGTATACGTGCCGGAGGCGCTGCGACCCTATCTGGGCGGACGCGAAGCGCTGCCGGCTGTCCGAGACGTGTGCATCAGTGGATAACCCAGTTGCACGAGCGGATAAGTCGATTTCGGTAAAGGTACAGTAAAAACACCGGTACCTGCCCTGTTGGCTCCGAGACCTGTTACTGGTGTGACAGTTTGCTGAAATAATCCCGAGCATTTATCCGTTCGTGCACACGGGTTATCCGTTCGTGCACGCCGAAGGTGTCGGTATGCACGAACGGACGGCGAGCGTGGCGAGCGTCACGGGCTGAAATCCACCAAGCTCGCACTGGGCACGGGTACCCTGGTAGTGAGGAAAAGGTCACGAATGAACCGAGGAGCAAAATGGGTTGGCTGCAATCAATAGAACATCAACGGTGGCTGTCTGAAAAGATGCGCGAATGTATCGACTATGCGAAGAAAACCAAGGTCGATACCGGTTTTGCAACACTCGGCCTGAACGGTGAAATCAACCCGGAAGAACCGACAATCCTGTATGTAACCGCACGTAATACCCATATTTTCGCGCTCGGCACGCTACTGGGTATTCCAGGATGCCGTAACCTGGCCACCCACGGCATCAAATGCCTCACCGAATACTTCCAGGATCGAGAAAACGGCGGCTGGTACGACGTAATCGAACAGCACCTGGACGCGGACGGCAATGCGGTACCGATACCGGGCATCGACCACAAGCTTGGATACTCCCACGCGTTCGTGCTGCTGGCAGCAGCCAGCTGCACTGCGGCGAATCGTGTCGGAGCCAACGAACTGTTGCAGGATGCAATGGATATTCAAAACGAATACTGGTGGGACGATGAAAACCACATCGTCCGGGAAAGCTACACACGCGACTGGGGTGAACCGCGCGAAAAACACGATGTTAACACCCAAATGCACACCACAGAAGCCTATCTCACCTGCGCGGATGTCACAGGCGACAGTCTCTGGCTGGATCGTTCACTAGCGGTGTTGGAACATGTAGCTGAGATTGCGCGTACCGACCACTGGCGCATCCCGGTGCACTATTCAACATCCTGGCAACGCCTCAACGAGTCCGAAGAAAACGAATCCTGGAAGCTGCACCAAGAACCCGGACATATTGTTGGGCATGGTTTTGAGTTCACGCGTCTGATGTTGCAGGCTCGCGCCATGCTCCAAGCTCAAGGTCGCGACGTGCCCGAATGGTTGCAGGAAGCCCCCTCAGAAATTTTCGAACGCGCACGCGTTGACTCATGGCGCCGCGACGGACTTCCCGGCTTCGTGTTCACCATCGACGATGACGGCGAACCTGTATCGCGGGAACGCCACTCCTGGGTGTGTTGGGAAGCGATCAACGCGGCGGTCGCCCTGTATCGTGCAACCGAACAAGAAGGCGACACACACGCCGGTGACCTCGAACACTACGAGCATTGCTACCATGTCTGGTTGGATTACGCCGACGAGTTCCTGATGCTGCCCGGCGGAAACCAGGTGATCCGTCTCGACCAAAACAACCAGCGTATCCAGCAGGAAAACCTGGCTCATCGTGAAACCCTGTACCACACGGTACAGTCGCTGCTCATCCCGCGTCTGCCGCTGACCCCGGCGATTGCTCCAGCAATCGCTGAAGGGCATCTCGACGACCCGACTTGGAACCCGACCAACCGCTCAGAAAACACCCACTGGTGGAGCCGCAAAAAATAGCTTCATCAGCTCCTATAGTATTTCTAGGTCGTGTCAGGTGCGCGCCCTATACGGTTCATAGGGTCGCTGTGCAGCCGCCGCAGCCGCAAAATGCGTGCGTGAAAGCCGCTGGCGTTGCAACCCCAACCCAATTACTGCCCGCAGCACCCCCAGGTACTGTTTGAAGCGGTGCCACTGTCCCGCCCAATCGTTTTTTGACACACGATGGCGCAGGTCACAAGGCACCTCAATGGTTGCATATCCGGCAACCAACACCGCTACCGTCATAGCGGTCTCTACCCCCCACCCGGCAGCCAACGGCTTCGCCGCCTCGAAAGCATCCCGGGTGATACAGCGCTGCCCAGACAGCGGCGCAGTTGGGCGCCAACCCGTTGCTCGGGCAATCGCGCGGCGCGAAAGATTTAAAACAAAGCCGTGTCCACCTGCGCCTTCCTGTTTTGGTAGGGCGGCTATTGAACAGTCGGCGCGACCCTGCAATACCGGTTCAGTAAGCACCGCCGTCTCGATTGCTGACTCCCCCAAATCGGCATCCAGGAACAGCAGCAACCTCCGGGGAGCGCCCTCGGCATCCCGCATCGCCACCACATTCGCGCCGGTTTCCATCGCCGAAGCCTTGCCTCGATTCACGGTGTGCCGCACGGTCGCTGCGCCCGCATCGCGAGCAACCTTTTGAGTGCGATCTGTGGAACCGTCATCAACCACCACAATAAGGTCAACACCAGGAATCCCCTTGCAGGCGCGAACCGTTCCGGCAATCCGTTCCTCTTCGTTCATCGCCGGTATCACCACCGCGATCCCCGGGGCGGCCTGACCCCGTGGCTGTTGATCCGTGCCGCTCACAGCGACAGCTCCCGAGACACCAGACCGGATCGGATTCGCCGCTGCTCAGTAGTTAGCGTCGGTCCACTCATTGCTGCCTGAAACTTTGCTTCAAAGGCTGCAACCGGGGTATCTAGGTGCTCCGCGCCAGTTGGTTCATCAAACTCGAATACCGGAGCGACCAGACCTGACAGCCGGAAGGCACCTATAAAGTGAGAACTCTCGGTGATTCGCAACTCATCGGCATCACGCAAACGGGCGAGCGCATCGAACACCGCGTCTTCTTCCTCGCCACGCACCCAACGCAGATAGTCGGTCGTACCTAAGTGGCACCACAGCGCCGCCTCCGTGCCCGCCACCAGCGCAGTTGGCACCATCGCAGTCGCCGATTCACGCACCGCACGGCGAGTAGTTTCATCAGATAGATCCTCCTCCGTGAGCCAGAAACCGAAATCCGAATGCACCTGCATCGGCTCGGCATCAGACACCATTTCCGGCAGGCGCGGAGCCGGAACCCGCAGGTCACGACCGTTTATCACAGTTCCCGGTTCAGATTCGAGCAGCTCGGCAGTGATCAGACCCAGGTCATGTCCGGCATCCTGGGTACCGGCAACGGTCTGAATCGCAACCATAATCACGCCGTCAGAGCGCACCAGACCTTGAACGGTCTGTGGCGCAACCGTCACCAGGGTCACCTCCCGGGAACCATAATCCTCAGACAGCCTGACCTGCATAGATGCGGCAGGGATCAAGTCTCGCATGGCAGCGAGCTGCTCCTCATGCGGCATCCCGACAAACGGGCGAGGCACAGTCGGCACACGATACCGGGGTTTACCGGGGGAGCCGGCGCGGCGGCGTTTCGAATTCTTACCCATGCCCCCAGCTTATCGGGGACCACCCACATTTTTGTAGGTGGCTGCACCACGACCTTTATAACCTCGGGAAACTACTTTGCGCCGGTGCTGCCGAATCGGGTTAGGATACCGAACATGACCGGATGAAACACCATCTGGCCAGGTTAAAAGGTTTTGATTCCGAGGGTGAGCGCACTGTTTCTCAGTGAAACCCACCAGTGAGCTTTCGGTTCCTCGGATATGGGGGGGCTTGCCCAGGAGTTAGTGACGAGCTACACCAGCCAACACCAGCCGGTATCGACTGGCAGCAGTGACTCACAAACCCCGCCAACCGGGGGAGCCTCAGCTGTCGGGGAGCCTCGGTTGTCTGGGGGGTCGCAGCGGTCAGGGCAACCTCCGCCACCAGGGCAACTGCGGGAAATGAAGAATCCGTGCGAGCAACCGGAATCAACAGGAGACGCGACCCTCGGTGTCGCGGGGTTCAGTATGACAAGCGTAACCTCCATCAATAGCGGTCAAGGTCTCAACAAAAATCGACCCGGACTGTAACTGTGCGACAAGCCTGGCCGCGTTGTTACTTTCAAAATCTTCTAGAGCCTGGGAAACAGACGGGTAGAAACCGTTTTTTGCTGGGATTGTCACGGTATCACCGACCTGTACCGCCTGTCCCAGGTTTTCATCCGCCGCTTCGACACCAGCCGGGAAGAACATCACTCTATGGGTAATCTCCTGAACGTCCGCGCTGAACCGCATCCCGCCCTTAAAGTTCGGGTGGTCTTTCGGCAGGCCGGTCACGAAAACATCGTCCACCAGGTACGGGCCGGACTTTGTTTCACGAATCGACAGTGCCGAATCAATCTTGGCTTCATACCGTTTCGACACGGTTTCCTCAGGCATACCGTACTTGTCGGCCCAGTCCCCATGAATATATGTGGCGTTGCTACCCTGCCCGGTTTTAGATACTGACCATACAACCGTGTACCAGCCGGGCTCCGTCACATCAAACGATGCTTCAATATCGCCCGGGCCGGTCGCGACCACGGTTTTTGTGCCAACCAGCCGCGCGTTCTTTGGCACCGTATCACCAGTGGCAGGCAACTCTAACGTGCCAACCTGGTATGCCCGAGCCACATACGTCACCGGCACAAACCCGGCAGTCCCCGAACCGACTTGTTCCTTCGTCAACCATTCGCCGCTACCATAGTCCGGGTCCGCAGACGCCGTCAACGTGTCAGTAAAGGCTCCACCATCCACCAGTTTCACGGCATTAGACACACCACGAGGCTGAAAATCATACACAACCTCAAAAGCCTCCGACTTGCCGGTTGTTTCATTCTTCTTTGAATCCCACCTCACGGTATCTTGCGTGGACTGACGACGAACTTTCGACAGAGTTCCAGAGGGGTCTTGGAAAGAATAACTTATATGAACATTGCCGTTTGCTGTAGCGGACCATTTATGAACGCTACCCGGAGTGGCTGTAATAGTCTTAGTGCCGTTTTCATCCCAGGTTGCAGGGCCAACAAGCATGAGCTTTGTGGGAATCGAGGTTAATACCTGCCCTGCGCCGTTCTTGATTGCTGGCGCGGTGTAGGTGCCGTGGCGGTGGTTTTCTCCTGTTGGGATACCGCCCGTGTAACCGGCGATCCCGGAGGCTTTAGCCTGAGCAATCATCTCCCTGGCGCGTGTCTCAAGACCCGGCGCCCAAGACCTAACCGCGTTAATAACAATACCCGCAGCCTCAGCCGGGGAACCCGGCTTAGTACCGGCAGCGTAATAGCCAGTACCAGGACTAGGCTCAGCCTCATAATTCGCGTGAACAAGCAACGCGATAGCAGCCACATCCCAATCAGTTCCACCCTTAAAATGCGAAATAATCCAAGCCATCTGAGCAGACGTAGCCTCCAAACCCGGAACCCGAGGAACCGGAGCCGGAAGATCCGTCACTGAAACAACATCCGCCCCAGAAGTCAAAGCATTAAGATTCACACAATACTCGGTGCGAGCCTGATTAACCGCCGCCAACTGGACACCACCAGCACGCAAATCCAACGCTCCAGTAGCATCACGCGGACCAACATCCAAACCCGGAACAGTACCCGCAGGCTGATACAAATCAGCCGCCAAAGCCGGGGCAGCACCACCAACAATAACACCAGCCCCAAGCATGACAGCAGTAACCCCTGCCACTGCTCGTTTCAACCAACGGGGCTTCTTGTGTTTGGTAAACAACATCTGTTTACCCCCTTCATTTCACTTCATGAACCAATAATTTTTCGTGTTGGTAGCGGTCCACCCAGTGAAACCCCCCAGGATGGGGACCCCCACAAACCAGTGGAGGGAAGAACCATATTCAGTTATAAAACCAGAAACTACGGACAGGGAACCTGCATGTGACCCTCCGGGCCGGAGATGCCACACAGGCCGCCACCACCCTGATTGTAGATGTCCCAATCTACATCAACCCATGTATTATCCGGCACCCATGTCCCTCCGCGTCCAGCAGGTACGGCGGCGGGGTTGGATTTCCAGCCAGTGTTCCCGCTGCTGGCCGGTGGCGCGGGCGGCGCGGGGGCGGTGTAGCCCTGGGAGTAGCTGTTAGCGGCGTAACCGTTTCCTGACGGGGTCGTATAACCCTGACTGGTAGCGGCAGAACCGGTAGCGGCTTGTGTGCCCTGTTCAGCCTGTTTCTTAGCTTCAGCGGCTTTTTTAGCTTCAGCGGCTTTAGCGGCTTTGGCGGCGGCTTCGGCTTTGGCTTTAGCTTCGGCAGCTTTTTTAGCTTCAGCTTTGGCTTCGCGTTCTTTAGCGGCCAGGGCCGCTTTAACACGAATCTGTTTTTGTTCCGCAACCTGCGCGGCAGCAGCAGCCTCACGGGCGGGCTGTTCTACCAGCACCCACCAGCCAGCAGTCACACTACCAGCCAATACCAGCACCACAGCGGCAATAATCACCACCAACACCGGCCTAGAAAACTGCCTCTTAAAAATCTGTTTCATGTTTCCCTGTTTCATTATTAATACCCCAAACAATATGGTTAATTTGTTTTCATCATATCAGGTGGTGCCCACAAAAAACACCCCCCACGATACCTGTTGTTAAAACCACCCCGACCGGGCGTATTCAACCCGGGCCAGGAACCAATTAGCTACGCATAACACCACCCCCGGCGGGATTCACTGGATGGATCGCTTCCAACACGTCTATCATGTTTCGCATCATCTGAAAGCCCCTATAGGTTCTTCCAGAGCAGTAAGAGCCTTAACCGGGATACGCACCCTACGGTTATCCACACCGGTACGAGACTTAGGGCGCGGCCCTATCTTCACCGCAGGTAAATCACCATTCGCAATCCACTTAGTGATCGTCTGCCGCACAACCCCGAAATAATCAGCAGCAGCATCAATCGTGATGTACTTCGGGCTACTCGCCATGACTATCCTCAACCCCGTTAGCCGCGCCACCGGCAACATCAGGGGTATAAAAGTGAAACGGATGAAACAAAAGTCAAACCAAAAAAATGAGGATTGAACAACTCCGACACAATAATCGGCGCGCTCCGGACACTGCCCGGGACACTCCCGGCAAACTCCTGACAAATCTGCAAACAGACACGTAGATATCAGGTCGCGAAGAAGCCTATAAAACAATGCCCGAATTCACGACAAGGAGAATCCAGGACTACTCACATTCAAAAACAGAGCACCCGCAACCCGGCGCACTAACCGGACAACCTAAAGCCGGATAACTCGGAGCCGGGCAACCAGACCCCGGACAACCCGGAGCATCACACCCGGTCGCTCAACAAGCTATGCCAACGCAGCAGAAACAACCTCTCTGGCTTCAGCAACCACCACATCCAGATGCTCCGCGCCTCGGAAAGATTCGGCGTAAATCTTATAGATGTTTTCGGTACCGGAAGGGCGCGCCGCGAACCAGGCATCCTCGGTCGTGACCTTCAAGCCCCCGATTGCCGCACCGTTACCCGGCGCATCAACCAGCTTCGCAGTAATCGGCTCGCCAGCCAGCTCGGTCGCCGCCACAGCCGAAGGACTAAGCGCCTTTAACTTCGCTTTCTGCTCCAAATCGGCGGGCGCCTCAACGCGCGTATAACCACTCGCGCCATAGCGTTCCACCTGTTCACAATGCAATTGGCTGGGAGTTTTCCCGGTGACAGCGAGAATCTCGGAAGCCAGCAAAGCCAGGATGATTCCATCCTTATCTGTGCTCCACACGGTGCCATCCTTGCGCAGGAACGACGCGCCAGCGGACTCCTCACCGCCGAAACCGACCGCGCCGGAAAGCAGACCCGGCACAAACCACTTGAAACCCACCGGAACCTCAATCAACTTACGGCCGATGCCGGCCACCACCCTGTCAATCAACGATGACGAAACCAGGGTTTTACCGACCGCACAATCAGCCGGCCAGTTCGGGCGATGCGTGTACAGGTACTCGATCGCCACCGCCAGGTAATGATTCGGATTCATGAGCCCATCAGCGGTAACAATGCCATGGCGATCCGAATCCGGGTCGTTTCCGGTGGCTATGTCATAGGGATAATTACCCTCCGCATCCGGCTGCATACGCGCCAACAGCCCAGCCATCGAGTAGGGGCTGGAACAGTCCATACGAATCCTGCCGTCCCAATCGAGCGTCATAAAAGACCAGGCCGAGTCTACCTGCGGATTCACAACTTCAAGGTTCAGGTCATAGTGCTCAGCAATCGCAGCCCAATAATCGACGCTCGCGCCCCCGAGCGGGTCAGCACCAATACGGATGCCAGCGTTACGAATCGCCTCAAAATCGATGATACTGGCCAGGTCATCGACATATTCGAGCATATAATCATGCGGGGTCAGGCAATCGCTGTTAGCCAAGTCATCAGCATCTGCGAGCGCAATACTGCGCCACCCCTCCTCCAAATATTGATTTGCACGATCGGCTATCCAGCCGGTCGCGTCCACATCCGCCGGACCGCCGTGTGGCGGATTGTACTTGAAGCCACCATCGCGCGGCGGGTTGTGGCTGGGAGTTATAACAATGCCGTCAGCCAGTCCCGCACCGCTGGTGCGCACCCCTCCCGGAGCTCCGTTAGCCAGCAGAATCGCGTGCGAAACTGCCGGGGTCGGCACATAGGAGTTGCGGGAATCTACACGCACATAAACACGGTTCGCAACCAGCACCTGTAGCGCAGTGCGATGCGCGGGCTCGGAAAGCGCGTGCGTGTCGCGACCTATAAAAAGCGGGCCGTCAAAACCCTGCTCGCGGCGATAATCCACGATGGCTTGCGTGATTGCCACGATATGAGCCTGGTTAAATGCTGCATCCAGACTCGAACCGCGGTGCCCCGAAGTGCCGAAACTGACCCGTTGGGCCGGGATGGATGGATCCGGCTCCACATCGTAATAAGCGTCAATCAGGGCATCTACATCAACCAGGTCCTGGGGTTGGGCTGGCTTACCGGCGCGTTCATGCATGATTATCTCCACTTCTCGGGTTGATTATCGACTGTTTCCAGTTTAGGTTGCTGCGCTGCTGGGCGGAGGCTGTTTCCACGATGTGGTGTGCCGGGGTTGTCGCTTCCGGGTGTGCCGTGCACAAAACTGGAGATTTTGAACATTTATGACTGTTTCGGGTCACATAGCAGCAAATTTTCCTGAGTTGTGCACGGAAGGAGGAGGAGAGAGAGCCGGCAATAAAGGGCACGAGAACCTGGGATTCCCTGAGGTGCCAAGCAAATCGACCAGCTTATCTGCACTTCATTTGGTTTGCGACAGCTGCCGAGCCATTATCAAAGCTCAAGGCCGTTTTAGTCGATACCGTTCCAAGTAGTGAAGCAGCAGCAACGTGACACCTGAGTTTTCCACAGACAGGGCGGTGCGCTGGGAAAAAGTAGCGGTTCGTAGCATCCTGGATATATGAGCACTACCCCCCGAAAAAAGACTCGCCGCTCCCCCACGGCTGCGCAGCGGCGCTCCCGCAGGAGACGGCGCATCATCAACACTATTACGATGCTGACGGCGGGTGCGGTGCTGGTCTGGGTATTGGTTCCCAGGTTTGGTATCAACCTGTTGGGTCTGCCAGTTACGAAGCCTGATACCGGACTAATCAATATCGGACGCAGCCCCAATGACATCCTGAAGTCCGTGCCTAAAACCGATTTGACCTCGGCGATTGCGGCACTACCGGAGATGAATGAGTGGCATCCGGACTATGAGCGAAGCAATTTTGGGGACGGCTGGGCAGACCTCGACGGGGATGGCTGCAATACCCGAAATGAGGTGTTGGCGCGCGACTTGGATAATGTGCGTTTCCGTTCCGACACCGACGACTGTGTGGTGCAAAGCGGCGATTTCGTGGATCCCTACACCGGGCAGCAAATCATCTTTACCCGGGGCGCGGAAACCTCTGATGACGTGCAGATAGACCACGTAGTTGCGCTAGCGGACGCCTGGGATAAAGGGGCGAGCAGCTGGAGCGTACGTCAGCGAGAAAAATTCGCTAATGACCCGTTGAATCTGCTCGCGGTCGAGGGGGCAGCTAATCAGGACAAGCTCGCCGCCAGTATCGACGAGTGGGTACCACCGAACGAAGGTTACCGTTGCGCGTACCTGGCGCGACAAGTAGCGGTAAAAACTAAATGGTCACTGGGGGTTTCCAGCGCCGAGAAACACACGATGGCGGTGCTCGCCACGGAATGTGCCGCGCAGCCACTCCCCCAATAATCTGTGCGGTTTCACTGATATGTGATTACAAAGCTCTGCGGATTCTCACTCTATCGGTATTTGAAACGCCCGCCAGTGCTGACGAGAACCAGGATCGGGTACTGCGGAACCAAACCTGAAATCAAGGCGCTCACCCTGAAATCAGAACGTGACCGAGTTCGCCTCGATTATCGGTACCTCCATACCGTTTCCGTTCTGCGCGATATCTGCAACGGTGCCCGTCACCTGCATCTCACCTGTCGAAGGCGTCACGTTCAATGACGGGTCTGCATAAACCACCTGTGTCAAAAGGTAATCATCAGGCACGTTGATGCAATCCATCATCATCTGAATCGGGGTCGAGGTTACGTTCGGTGCGCTCGGTCAAGCGCTTCGGCAAGTTCCAGAGTATTTGAAACCGGAGCCAAACACGGTAACTTCAGCGTTTTGGGCGGAAGAATCCACACTCTCTGCGGAAGCATCCACATTCGCTGCCGAAGATTCCACACTTTGCGCTGCCTCCAAACCGGAATCCGCCGCGGGATAGCCGCACCCTGAGAGTACTTGAAATGCCGCGAGCGACAGCACCGATACAGCGACGATTTTGGCTTCAACCCGCATATTTACAGTGACACCCTCACCTCCGCGAGATCTATATCAGCCATACTATTCGGTTCGTGCCACTCTATAGCGCGCAACTGTGCGGCAACACCATCCAAAACACCGTAATCAAACGAGTTTCACACAGCTGTCTGCTTTCCGGGTTCGGATTCGGCATCGAAATATCCGTTATCCAGCATTTCCTGCGATTTTTTCTCACGGGTTTCATAGGTCGGTCGCAGATGCTCGGCCAGGTAGCTGCAGAAAGTAGCGGCATACCCGGCACGCTGGAAGTTCGCTTCGAATATCCAGTAACCATTCTTTCCGGTAAATATCACGAGGTAATCGTTGCCGTCTCGCTGATTCTTTCCAATGTCGGTGAGGCGCAGCGCCCCGCCGGTAGCCTTTCCAGGCTTTTTGTTCATACGCGTAGCGAAAACACCTGCCTGTAGCGGCGACCACACCGCGAGCTTGGTTTTCAAATCGATATTTCGCTCAACTGCAGGGTAATCATTCCCTCGATCTCATCGGCTGGAAACACGAAGCGACAATTGGCGTCACGTTCCGGTTTGAACGGGCCGTCCGCCGGGCCGGGAGTGATGGTTTCGATGAAAGGTTCCCGATACATTGTGCTCCTACTGTAAGTTGATGCCCAGGCAAGAAACGCCGTATGTCATTACGGCTGCGCTGGTCACAGGGTCAAAACTCTCAAGCGGCAGCTCGCCACTGTGATCCATATGGGAGCTTAACCCTTTACAGAATGTGTCTTGTTTCCAGTGTATTCCTCAGAATCATTACAGAGGCAGTTAGCCTGCAGGTCTTTGGTCTGCGTCTCGATTTCAATAAGTGTCGGCGCGGCTACGGTGTTTGTACAAGCGCTGAGGGCGAGAGCACCCGCCGCCACCAGCATCATCGTGGAGATTCTCGATAGATTCATCATTTTCTTCTCGATTGTACTTGGTCAGATAATGAAGAAGAAACCGGGATGTCCGGGCCAGAGCAGATACACTATATAGGCTCCCAACAGCAGTTCTGTAAGGATTACCCGCCGGTGACTGGAGTTACTGCCGCCGCGTACAGTCCACAAAAGGTTAGGAAAGCGCCGCCGCCTTTCTGACCTATTTTATGTATAGGCCCAGCTTCCATATTCCGGTTCTCCGGATCGCCCTTTGCTTTTTCAACGTAATATCCAACTGCGCCGCCGACGGCAACGCCCACTAGCAGCAAAAACACTGTTTTCCTTTCTCGAGTTGAGTCTGCGTTTTATATTCTCAAAATGCCCCCCACGGCTTTTTGGACAATTTGTAAGGCATGTCATTTTTGTGAGTGGAGGTATGCGGTTAGCTATCCCGAAAAGTGTCAGAAATACGGACGGAGTGAGACGAGCGAAAGCGAGTTGGTCCGTGTGCACAACTCTGGTGATTTTGACGAGAAAGGCAGTTTTGAGTGAGATTTCGACAAAAACTCCAGAGTTGTGCTCGGGCGTTCAGCAGGTGGGGTCAGCAGGTGGGAGTGTTCGGAGTATCGGGGGCAGAACCGGCGGAGTCCAAGTCAGGACCGGCGGAGTCCAAGTCAGAACCGGCGGAGTCCAGGTCAGGACCGGCGGAGTCCGGGTTGGTGCCGCCCCTACCGAGCTTGATGCCGTGGAATTTCAACAGCCGACGCATCTGAGTGTAGGTCATGGTCACCTGCCATTCGGGAGCCGCAGGTAACACCCATCTCCGCCAGGACGCTAAACCCGCAAACCCGAGTCCAAAAACAATAGCCACCAGCATCCCCAGGTTCGGCAAGCCCAGCTGATACATGACAATCATGGCGCTGGCTGACACCGCTGCCGGTGTCGCATACAGGTTATTTCCACCAAACACAGTCGGCACCAGACCGGAGGCAACATCCCGGATCATGCCACCGCCGACCGCTGTGACCAACCCCATCAGCAGCGCCGGCAGGATTCCGAATCCCAGCCCCAAAGTTTTTGCCGCGCCGGTTGCCGCCCAGGTTCCGAGCACCAGCGAATCAGCCAGCCACACGAATCCGCGGGTCGGACGAGAATCCATCCGCCACAGGAAAGCCACCAGGGCCCCTGCGAGCGCTGTCCCAATATAGTAAGGGTCGGTTAAGGCAATCGGAACTTGAATCAACATCACGTCACGCATGATGCCCCCACCCATCGCGGACATGATGGCGAGCACCACGAAACCGACCGCGTCGAAACGCTTCGAACGTGCCAAACGTCCCCCGATAATGCCGTTACAAAACACTCCGGTCAGGTCAAATACTCGGAACAGTTCGGCGGGTAAAGCTGCATCGATCTCGTGGAACATCAAAACACCACCTGTGAAAACGCGTTCAAGGCTCCCGGATCACCGATTGCCGCCGCGACAGCGGCACCACCGCCAATGAACCGACCGAGCAGGAATGTAACACCGGCGGCACCGTAGCCGATGAGCAGTTGGCGTAAGGCACGCGGCAGCGGATGCGCCCCAGAAAGCAAACCGACAATACCGCCGGTGATGAGCAGACAGATTCCGACAACGATAATCGCAATCCCAGCGGCGGTCGCCACCGGCACGCGAAGCAGGAACGGCAGTACCGGAACTGCCGCTCCGAGCGCAAAGAACAGGAAACTTGAGGTTCCGGCACGCAGCCCGGTGCCTATCTCCTCGTGAGAGTCTGTACTGGTTGTAGCCTGTTTCAAGGTGTCACTGTCGCCGGATACCGCAACCGTACCATCCAGTGGTGTGGCAGTCTCTCCGGCAACCCGCTGCAATTCGGATCGGGCGCGTTCCTCGGCGGCCTGGGCATCCATCCCGCGGGCACGGTAGACGAGAGCAAGCTCGTTAGCGTTGATGTCGAGTTGGCGCATCGAACCGGAAACCTGCGGATGCGGGTCGGAAGCTTCCAGTAGTTCACGTTGGGAATGCACCGAAATATATTCACCAGCGCCCATCGAGAGCGCCCCGGCGAGCAGACCGGCGAACCCGGCGGCAACAATCACAGCTTTTGAGGTTCCGGTACCCATCACTCCGAGAATCAGCGCGCAGGTTGAAACTAAACCATCGTTCATGCCGAACACGGAGGCGCGAAAAGACCCGGCCATCCGGGAACGTTGCCGCGCCGCGAGAGCCCGCACAACCTCGGAATGTATATGCTCGTCAGCTGCCATTTGGGCGGTGGCATCGGCATCATCGTCATAGGATGTGCGCTCCTCGGCTCCCTGCATCATTGCAAGCACGAAAATAGAGCCGACATTGCGCGCCAAAAAATTGAATAATCGCGCTTTCAAGGGTGCGCGAGGCGCAGGTAATACTCGCTCACCGAGCAGCTGCTCCCAATAGCTTTCGTGGCGGCGTTCCGCCGCAGCCAGCTCCTCGAAGATTTCGCGTTCCACGCCGGTGCGGGTGCGTGCCAGGTGCCTGTAGGTATCCGCCTCCAGCCTTTCCTCCGCCAAATACCGTCTCCACCTGCGGATTTGTTTGCGTGTCGGCTGTGATCCGGGGGTGGTCATAGCTGCTGACATCACTAATCCTGTATCCGAGTCCGGTGGTTATTCGGAGACTTCTTCCACCTCGATGTCTACGTACTCGGCACCGGTCGAAGAATCCGCGCGCGCCCGCTCCTCAATCCCGAAAAGTCGGTTCTTAATGGATTCAGCAACCTTGTCGGTGATGCGTTCTCCCTGGATACGCAGCTGTTCAGAAGCCTTTAGTTTCGCGGTGTTTCTCGCCTGGGCGACAGTCGGATTCTCGGTGATACGCCGAACCGCGACCGCTATCGGACCGTCCGGGTTGTTGCGCATCTCGCGGCGCGCCAACACGTATCCGGCACCGATGCCGAGCACCGCAATCATTTTTTTGCCCATTACGACCCCCGATCACTGAAGAATCTGCCAGTCGCTATTCTATCTGGAATCTTCGATACTGCCGACGCCAGGGTCGCTGAGCTCAGTGCGGCCGCTGCCCATCGACACCTCCAGGACTGTGGCATCCAGTTCCACCGGGATTTCTGTGCCGTTGGCTACGGTGATTATCGCCTGGTCAGCTGCCTTTATCGCGGGGATTAAAGCACGGCGGCGGGACTCGTCAAGCTCGGCAAACACGTCATCGAGCAGCAGTATCGGCATCGTTGAATGGCTACGGAACAGCTCAAAGGTTGCCAGCCGCAAAGCCAGAGCCGTAGACCAGGTTTCACCGTGGGAGGCATATCCCTTTACCGGTAACCCACCCAGAGTAATATCCATATCATCGCGGTGAGCCCCAACCAGGTTCACGCCGCGACGCAGCTCATCGGAGCGCGCCGCCGTTATCGCCTCAGCGAGGCTCGACGCATATTCCAGGTGGCGGGCACGGTATTCAAGGCTGAGCTCAGTGACCTTTGCCGTGTCCTCGGTGATTGCCCGATACTGTGCTGTCGCGTGGGGTTGGAGTTCGTCGAGCAGGCCACGGCGCTCCGTGATGATGCGTTCGGTCAGTTCCAGCAGCTGTCCATCCCAAACGGCGAGGGTCGATTCGGCATATTCATCGGGTGGGCGCCGGGAACGTCCGGCACGTTCAGCCGCCATCTGTTTCAGGAGCGCGCCGCGCTGCTTGAGAACCCGGTTGTAGTCGGCGTAGATACCGGCCATAACCGGGCGGGTTTGTACCACCAGGTCATCGAGGAAATGCCTCCGGGCCGCCGGGTCTCCGCTGACAATAGCGAGGTCTTCGGGCGCAAAAAGCACCACTTTCAGCTGCCCTATCAGGTCGCGGGGACGCACCTGTTGGCGGTTGAGGCGCGCCCGGTTCGCGCGCGAAGCAACTATTTCAATGTCGAGGCGCAGTTCGCGTCCAGCATCATCGACACGCGCGTTAATCACGGCGGCTCTCCGCTCCCCACCCCCGGCACGGATAAGGGCTTGGTCTGCAGAAACACGGTGTGAGTGGAGGGTTGCGAGATAACCTATTGCCTCAATGAAATTGGTTTTCCCCTGCCCGTTCCCCCCCCGCAAAACCACCGTCCCTCGCGGCAGATGCACCAGGGCGGCACCGTAGGAGCGGAAATCGGTGAGTTGAATGTCGGTTATGAACAAGGTCGGATGCGTCCCGCCGTCCGAGCATTAACCGGGATAGCGAACCGGCATCAACAGGTACTTGTAACCCGGAACCTCAGCACCTTCCGGTTCGGTCTGGGCGGTTAGCACCGCCGGCTTATTCGGGTGGGTGAAAGACATACGCACGTATTCGGTGTCGATTGCGGCCAAACCGTCTCGCAGATAGCCGGGGTTAAAGGCGGTGAGGAACTCGTCATCCGAACCGGTGAAATAGCATGACAACTGTTCACTGAACTCGGCATCATCACCGCGGCCGGCATCCAGACCGAGCGTACCCTCGGAACGGAAAGTCATGCGCACCGGAGCGAGATGTTCCACAACCAGGCTGACGCGGCGTAGCGCCTCCAACAGCGGGGCACGTGGCACGACCGCGTGAATCGGGGTTTCCGCCGGGAACAACCCCAACACGTTCGGATAGTCACCCTGGGTTAGCTGGCTGGTCATCTGCTGCCCGGAAACAGCCATCGCGAGCAACGCACCGGTACCGCCGGAAACATCCAGGCTGACATCGACACTGCCGCCGGTGAGCTGCTTGCTCATTTCCTGGAGCACCCGCGCCTTCACCAGCGCCGCGCCCTCAACCTCGCCATCAACCGGGGTCCAGTCCACCTCCCGCATGGCGAGGCGATAACGGTCAGTAGCGAGCATCGTAATTTTCGGACCGTTAACCACCATCTGTACGGTGGCCAGCAACGGCAATGTGTCATCCCCGGAAGCCGCCACCGCGACCTGGGAGACCGCAACCGCCAACTCTGCGGCATCAATCGTGCCCGTCACCTCAGGGATCTTCGGCAGGTCGGGGTATTCATCGACCGGCATGGTCGCCAGCGAGAAATGAGAGGAACCGGCATCGATACTGACTTTGTTCCCGTCGAGACGCAGCTCAACCGGCTTATTCGGTAGCGACTTCGCAATCGAGGAGAGCATTCGACCTGAAACGAGTACCGCACCCGGCTCATCAACCTCCGCCTCGAAACGGGTGCGCGCTGAAGCCTCGAAGTCAAAAGCTGAAAGCGTCACAATGTCATCCGCTGCCTTTAACATAATCCCAGCCAACACCGGAATCGCCGGGCGTTGCGGCAACGTATGCGCCACCCAACCAACCGCGTCGGCGAGCACATCACGGTTCACTCGAATAATCATGGATCCTCCAAACGTATACAGCTATATATAGCTTATGGCAAACCCCTTACATTTAGCACCAAAACAACATACCGCTGGTAGCGGGCGGCGACCCGTCAGATAACAGCGGTGTAGACTGTGGATATCAGGCGCATCGGCTCCAGCTGATGCCGAAGCGAAAAACGAGCGACACCAGAAAGGAGCGCAACCGGCGCGGCTGCAGATGCATCGCCGCGATGCAGCCCTATACGGTGCCGCTCAGGAGGGACAGTCATGGGCGGAATCCGCACCGCGATTATAGGTATCGGGAACTGTGCAAACTCCCTGATACAGGGGGTACATTTTTATCGTGACACCGATCCTGGCGAGACCGTGCCGGGGCTGATGCACGTAAACTTCGGCGGCTATCACATTCGCGACATCGAGTTCGTTGCGGCATTCGACGTGGATGCGGCAAAGGTCGGGCGGGATCTGTCCGAGGCGATTTGGGCGAGCGAAAACAACACCTATAAATTTACGGAAGTGCCGGCGACCGGTGTCACCGTGGAACGCGGCGTGACCCTGGACGGGCTGGGTGAATACTATCGCGGTGAGATTACCGAATCGAGCGAACCGGAACCCAGCGCCGCCGGACTGGTTGCCACCCTCCGTGAAAAGCGTGTTGAAGTGCTGGTATCGTACCTGCCAGTGGGTTCAGAAAAGGCCGACAGGTTCTATGCCCAGTGCGCGATCAATGCCGGATGCGCCTTTGTGAACTGCCTGCCGGTTTTTATTGCCTCCGACCCCGAGTGGGCAGCAAAGTTCGAGGCAGCCGGCGTGCCAATCATCGGGGACGACATAAAATCGCAGTTCGGAGCAACAATATCGCATAGGGATCTGGTGCATTTGATGGAGACACGCGGAGTGCGTATCGACCGTACCTACCAGTTGAATGTCGGCGGCAATATGGATTTCAAAAATATGTTGCAGCGTTCCCGCCTGGAGTCCAAAAAAATCTCGAAAACCAATGCGGTCACCTCGAATATGACCGAGCCTCCGGCAGAACACAACGTGCATGTCGGGCCGAGTGACTATGTGCCCTGGCTCGATGACCGAAAGTTCGCTTTCGTGCGGGTAGAGGGCACGACCTTCGGAAACGTGCCAATCAACATCGAATACAAACTCGAAGTGTGGGACTCCCCGAACTCGGCCGGCATCGTGATTGACGCGATTCGCGCCGCCAAAATCGGGTTGGATAGGGGGTTGGCTGGGCCGCTGCTGGATCCGGCATCGTACTTCATGAAGTCCCCACCACAGCAGCGCCCAGACGACGCGGCTCGCGCCGCTGTCGAAGCTTTCATCAGGGGCTGACACCCGTGGACTCGCAACTGCCACCGGCAGCCGAGATGACGGCTCGCGCCTATGCCACTTTTGACCGACTACCCGCGCAGATAGATGAAGTGGCGCGGCTTTTTGTAGCCGCTGGACACGAGATTTCCCTGGTGGGAGGGCCAGTACGGGACGCTTTTCTGGGGATCGAGCCGCACGATTTCGATTTAACCACCTCCGCGCGCCCGGAAGAAAGCGAACGGATCTTGCAGTCCTGGACACGGGCAACCTGGGATATGGGTCGGGAGTTCGGAACTATAGGCGCCGAACGCGACGGGGTGTCTGTCGAGGTCACAACTTATCGGGCTGATGAGTACCACGCCGACTCGCGCAAACCCGAGGTGGCGTTCGGGGATTCCCTGGAGGGGGATCTGCGGCGGCGAGACTTCACCGTAAACGCGATGGCTCTGCGGCTGCCTGACCGCACCCTAGTTGACCCCTATGGCGGATTATCCGACCTGTTAGCTGGGGTTTTACGGACACCGATTTCAGCGGAAGTAAGTTTCGAAGACGACCCGCTGCGGATCATGCGGGCGGCACGTTTCGCTGCCCAGTTACGTCTGGACGTGGACGAGGATGTGCTACGGGCGATGGCTGAGCGCGCCGAACGACTGCGCATAGTTTCTGCCGAACGCATCCGCGCCGAGTTGGAGAGATTGATGGTTTCGCCAGCTCCCCGTCGCGGACTGGAACTGATGGTGCATACCGGGGTGGCAGATGTGGTACTGCCGGAACTCTCTGCGCTGGTGGAGACACACGACGAGCACGGCCGCCACAAAGATGTCTATGAGCACACACTGACCGTCCTGGATCAGGCAATCGCTTTAGAAACCGACACGGACGGGCCGGTACCGCGCCCCGATTTCGTGCTGCGTTTCGCAGCCATCATGCATGATGTTGGGAAACCCGCGACCCGCCGTTTCGAACCTGACGGAACCGTGAGTTTCCACCACCACGATATTGTGGGGGCGAAACTGACACGCAAACGGATGCGTGCCTTGAAATTCGATAAAGCCACCACGCGAGACGTATCCGACCTGGTAGCCATGCATTTGCGTTTCCACGGTTACGGGGAGCAGGGCTGGACAGATTCGGCGGTGCGCCGATACGTAACCGATGCCGGAGAACTGTTGGAGCGGCTGCACCGGCTGACGCGCGCTGACGTCACCACCCGCAACCGCCGGAAAGCAGAGCGACTGGCTCACGCCTATGATGACCTGGAGCGGCGTATCCATAAACTCGCTGAACAGGAGGAGCTAGCCGCTATCCGCCCCGACCTGGACGGCAACGAAATCATGGAGATACTGGGGATAGGGCCGGGTCGGGAAGTCGGGGCGGCCTATAAATACCTGTTGAACCTGCGGATGGAAAACGGACCTATGGAACCGGAGGCGGCGCGGGAGGCACTGCTGCAATGGTGGGACGAGCACGGCGGTGGCCATGTCCAGGAATAATCACAGCGAACACGGTGACCATCAGCTACGACGCGCGAAAGGTAGCGGCAGCGCAGCCGGTATTCCGATTCCACGAGGGCGGCGGCGAGATAAACGCAACCTGCCGGCAGTTCACGAAACATCCGCCGGCGGAATGATTGTAAAAGTCGAAAATGGCGAAGCCTGGGTGGCGCTGATTGCGCGGCGCAACCGGCACGGGAACCTGGAATGGTGCCTGCCGAAAGGACACGTGGAAGCGCCGGAAACCCAAGAGCAGGCAGCAGAGCGCGAGGTTTTTGAAGAAACCGGCATCCACGGGGACGTAATATCACCGCTGACCAGCATAAACTATTCTTTTTATGGGGCTGGCAGAATAGTGTACAAGGTTGTGCATCACTACCTGCTGGAAGCCACCAGCGGCGATATTGGTGTCGAAAACGACCCCGACCACGAGGCCGAACGAGCCGAATGGGTGCGTTTCTCCGACCTCGGGAAACGACTGGTATACGCGAACGAGTTAAAGGTCGCCGCCGAGGCGCGCAGGCTCCTGGGACTCGGCGACGAAAGTGACGAAACTGCAGGTGAGCACGGTGACGGAGATGGTTAAGCTCCCAAAGCAACTCCTGGGTGCGCTCGCTGCGGTACTCGCCGCCACAACCTCGATGCTCGGTACTCAAATCACCGCCGCGCAGCCGCCCGCCACGCAGCAGGTGAAAGCAGTAACGAAAACCGCAGAGCAGGCTAAGATCGCCATCACCGCCCTCAACCCCACGGTAATCACCGCAGACACCAAAGAAGTCACCGTGACGGCTCGCATACAGGCGGGCAAAAACAACCTGAGTGGTTTGGCGCTCAACATCGCCGTGGCCTATCAATCAACCCTTGATATCAGCCAATTCGCAGAATGGATTCGCCCCGACGGTCTCAGTCAACAGCCCTATCTCTTTCTCGTAGACAGCCGCACCGTACCCGACATCCGCGCCACAACCAGCAGCGAAATTGAGATAAAGGTGCCGGTAAGCGCACTGCCGTTGGCTGCCGCAAACGAGTGGGGAGGACGGGCATTACGCATCACACTCACCGGAAACGGTCTCGATGAAGACGGCATCAGCGATAACTCACTGATGCTGCTGGCTACCGAGGAAAGAGTCTCCCCCACCCCGCTGCTGGCGGCACTGCCGATAACACCGAACGGCACAGAAATGGCGAACACGCTCGCAAAAACCACCTTGAAGAGCGCAGACGCTGCCGAACCTGAGGCGCAGACCCAAACAACTTCGACACCCGAAACGGTGCTCACAGCCCTCAGCCGAGGCCGCGCCGGGATGCTCTACATCATCGATGACGCCCTGGTGGCTACCGAATCTGTCTACCGTGACCACGACTGGCCGTTGCAGACACCGAAAAACGTAAACACCACGGCCGCAACCCAGATGCGCGCTGCCCAGAAAGCCGGTGCCGACATCACCCTCGGCGGGACGGGCCTGCCCGACGCCACTACACTCGCCACCGCCAACCCCAGAGCGCTCTCCGAGAGCCTCAAAGCCAGCAGCATCCTCGCCGAAACTGCCGACATCCAACTCGCCCCCATCGTCATGCCGAAGTGGAACAGCAAAACCGCTGCAACCATCGAACAGGCCGCAGCCGGAGCCTATACCACGAAGCCCCTGAAAATCGTGGCGTCCTGCCCGGAAGACGAAAACCTCACCTATCATCCTGCCGCCATCAGCGCAGATAGCGAAATACTGTGCGCAAACGAGGAGCTATCGCGGGCACTGTCGAGCACCTCTAAAACCCTCGGCGCAGACCTCGACAACACCCAGCTGGCCGGCGCAATACTGGCGATAATCACCCGCGAGCGACCCTACGACCCGCGAGCGACGGGGGCGAATATCACCACCACCCGCGCCGAAATATCGGCTGCACGAACCGCCGCCGTGCTCGAAATGCCGTGGGTTAAAGGCGTGGCACTCAAAGATTTGAGCGGTCTGAACCGCAACGACAGCGGTATAGAACCGGAGTCATCAAGCATCGAGCCAGACCCGAAAATCAGCAGCGACCTGGCAGAAATTCAGCGGCTACAGGAGCAGATAACCGATGCCAGTCCGAACCCCGAAGCGGTTAGTGCACCGTTGAGCCAACTAGCGCTGCTGCGTGCCACCAGGGTCACCGACTCTACCCGCACCGATGCGATAGCCTCCGCAACAAAAAGAACAATCGACCAGGTGGGGAACGGTTTAACTGTGTCTGCGCCGCGGCAGATGAACCTGATTTCTGCCAACACCGAAATCCCGGTTCCGGTGTCTAACCAACTGGGAGTGCCGGTGCAAATACACGTGTGGGCGCAGCCGCAGGATTCCCGACTGAGCGCCGATAAACCCGCCAAAATACAGCTCGCCCCCTATAGTTCAGCGACAGCACGAATACCTATTAAGGCAGTTGGAAACGGAAACTTGCGGGTGAAAGTGCTGATAACCACACCAAAAGGCGATCAGATTGGTCAAACATCGACCATAGATCTCCTGGTTCGCGCCCACTGGGAAGACCGGGCGTTCACAGTTTTAGCTATCCTGGTAACAGTGGTATTCACGGTCGGTTTGGTGCGAGCGTGGCGGCGGAAGTCACGCGCAGGGCAGCAATCGGAGGCAGGCGGAGCGCCTGCCGGGGAAACGGCGAAGGGTGTTTCAAATGCAGACAGGTGATGCGCTGGCGATACTGGTGCGGACAAGCGTTGCAGCGCAGCCTATAAATGCACAGGGTATTTCCGGGGCGAGCTATGCCGTTGAAGCACCAACTGCCGAGCCGGAAAACGCCGCAACCCCACCCTCCGGGATGCCACCCGTCGAGGCCGAAGACACCTCCACCCAGCAAATACCAATCGTCGAATTACGCCAGATGGCTCTCAACCCGCACCACGCGAAACACCCGCAGCGCGTCCCGAGGCTGCTCGAAGACCCCGGTAAAGAACCGAGCGAATGGGCAGCAAAACCGGTAAACAGTACCCGCTTCATGATGCTGCTCGGCACCGGAATAACAGTGTTTGCGCTGATAATCGGGCTGATAGTGACCTTCCAGCCAACCCGGCAACAAATCAACGCTGAAGCCGACGAAGCCGCAGCTACCCGCGCCGCCCAAAAAGCACAGCAGCAGGCCGAAGCGACCCCATCCGGACCTAAACCCGTGATCGCGGCAGTCAACGCCCTCGACCCGGAAGGCGACGGAGAAGAAAACTCGATGATGCAAGACCTGATGATCGACTCCAATCCGGAAACACAGTGGCAGTCCCTCTACTACTATTCGCCAACCTACGGGGACCGCACCGGCATCGGAATCGGCATCGTGCTGCAAACCGAATCGCTGGTAACCAAAGTCACGCTGCACACCAAGTCAACCGGCGGTAAAGTGGAGCTGCGTGCGACGGATGCCACCACCCCGACCAAAGGGGAGATAATAGCATCCGGGGCGTTCGCCAAAGACACCGTGCTGACACTCAAGAAGCCGGTGCTGGCGAAATCCCTGGTGCTGTGGATACCGGAGCTGCCAACGGACGAAACCGGGTTGAACCGAATAATCGTCACCGAAATGAGTGTCGAGTAAACGGCGACACAACGAGGAGCAATAATGAGCGATTTCAAGGTACTCGCAAACACCCCGATAGCGTTGCCGAACGCGACACAAACCCCGGTCGCCGCAAGCGACAAACAGCTGCATGACGTGGTGATTGTCGGCTCCGGGCCCGCCGGATACACCGCCGCGATTTACACCGCACGCGCCGGACTGCAACCAATCGTGATTGCCGGTGAAGTCGAATCCGGCGGTGCGCTCGTAAACACCACCGAGGTCGAAAACTATCCTGGGTTCCCCGAGGGAATCCAAGGGCCAGACCTGATGGCACGGATGCAGGAACAGGCCGAAAAATTTGGTGCCGATGTGCGTTTTGAAGACGCCATCGAATTCGACCTTGAATCTAGCCCTAAAGTTATAAAAACCGCTGATGAAACCTATAAAGCGCAACGTGTGATTCTGGCGCTCGGGTCGGCCTATCGCAAACTCGATGTGCCGGGCGAGAGCGAACTAGCCGGGCACGGCGTGTCGTATTGTGCAACCTGCGACGGGTTTTTCTTCAAAGACCAGCACATCGCGGTTGTCGGAGGCGGCGACACGGCAGCTGAGGAGGCACTTTTCCTCGCAAAATTCGGTTCCAAAGTGACGCTGATTCATCGCCGTGACGAGCTGCGCGCCTCCCAGATCATGACTGACCGGGTGCTGTGCCACGACAGGATAGAGGTGGCGTGGAACTCTCGCATCACCTCAATCAACGGCACCGAAAAGGTCGATTCAGTGACCCTTGAAGATGTGGTAACCGGTGAGCAGCGGGAACTCGATGCAACCGCCGTGTTTATCGCCATCGGGCACGACCCGCGAACAGAGCTGGTGAAAGACCAGCTCGCGACACATTCAGGATATATAACCGTAAACGATCCGCAAACAGAAACTTCGATACCGGGAGTATTCGCGTGCGGCGATGTAGTGGATTTCCGCTACCAGCAGGCCATTTCGGCAGCCGGGTCGGGATGCCGGGCGGCGATGGATGCCGAACGATCCCTGGAAAACCTAGAGTGCAATATGTGACTGTAGGGCTAGTTATCGCTCAGTCTGCGGCGCAGCCTCGCCACGTCGTTGAGCACAATGCCGGTCGCCACCGAGGCGTTCAGAGACTCAACTGCGCTGGAAATCGGGATGGAGACAATCATGTCGCAGGTGTCGCGTATCAGACGGCTCAAACCGGTGCCCTCTGAGCCGGTGACCAGCACTATGGGACCTTCTGCGAGACCGGTGTCCGCAATCTGTTCGGTTCCGCCCATATCCAAACCGACCACGAAGCAGCCGTGTTGCTCCTGAGCGGCGGTCAGCGCGGCGTGTAGATTCGCAACCCGCGCGACCTTTATCCTGGTGGCGGCACCCGCGGAGGTCTTCCAGGCGGCGACCGTCATCGAGGCGCTGCGGCGGCTCGGAATAACGACACCGTGAGCGCCGAACGCCGCAGCGGAACGCACCGCAGCCCCCAGGTTATGCGGGTCGGTGACACCGTCAAGCGCCACAATCAGCGGTTTCTCTGATTTACGGGATGCCACATCGAAGATGTCCTCCAGGTCGGCATATTCGTATTCGGGCACCTCTACCGCGATCCCCTGATGGGCAACCGAGCCGGTGGCCTGATCCAGGTCGGAGCGGGTCACCTCAACGATCGGGGCACCGCCGCGTGCGGCGAGGGCAGCAATCTCGCCCAGGCGCGCGTCAGAACCGGGGTTGGAGAGGATAAACACCTTGCGTATCGGCAGGTGCGCTGCCGCTACTTCAGCTACCGGGTTACGACCGGCGACGAGCTGCGAAGTTTTGCGGATCTGAACACGGTTGGAGCGGTTGCGGGCAGTGGCTTGGCCCTCGCGAGTTTCTTCCCGGCGCTGCTGTGCAATCGCGCGTTTATGGGCGGAATGATTTGGTCGGTCAACGGCTTTTGGGGTGGCGCCGCGGCCTTTTAAGCCCTTGCGGCGCATACCGCCGCTTCCTTTCGGGGCATGGGATTTTGAACGCGCGGCGCGTCCGTGGTGGTCGTGTTCATCTCGTTTCGCCATGCCACTTATCCTATCTCTCGCTCGCTTTTCAGTGATTCGCACCGACACTGGAACAGCACGAGGGAAGATACGTTGTACACGAGGGAACATACGTTGTACACGAGGGAACATAAGTTGCCCCTATGCTCAGAATTGGAAACGCCCTGAACAGGGGAAACGTTTTTTCGGTTCAGTGCATAACCCCCGAAAGAGGCCGACCTATGTTCACTCGTGCTCACCCTATGTTCACTCGTGCAACACGCGCCGATAGGATGGTGCCATGAAGCTCTACGACACGAAGTCCCGCGCGGTGCGCGAACTGACCCCCCTAATTCCCAACCACGTGGGGATTTACCTGTGCGGCGCGACAGTACAGGGTTCCCCGCACATCGGACACCTGCGCAGCGCCCTAGTTTTTGACATCCTGATTCGATGGCTGCGCCGCGCCGGAACGGAAGTCACATACATCAGGAACATCACCGACATTGACGACAAGATTCTGAACAAATCCGCACAGGCCGGCGCGCAGTGGTGGGCGTGGGCGGCGCGTTTCGAACGGGAATTTGCTGCGGCATATCAGGCTCTCGGCATTGAGCCACCTACCTTTGAGCCGCGCGCCACAGCCCACATCCCCGACCAGATTGCGCTGGTCGAACGACTTATTGAGCGCGGCCACGCCTATGACGATGGCGCCGGGAACGTGTATTTCGATGTTCACTCGCTGCCCGATTACGGCTCCCTCACGCATCAGGCACTCGCCGATATGCGCACCACCGAGGACGAGGCACAGATTGATGCGGTAGTGGAGGCCGGTAAACGTGACCCGCGGGACTTCGCGCTGTGGAAGGCCCGCAAGGACGGAGAACCGGAGACGGCCAGCTGGAATTCCCCGTGGGGACGTGGCCGCCCAGGCTGGCACCTGGAGTGCTCGGCTATGTCGCGGCGGTATTTGGGCGAGGCTTTCGATATTCACGGCGGCGGTATCGACTTGCGTTTCCCGCACCACGAAAACGAGCAGGCGCAATCCCGCGGGGCGGGCTGGGATTTCGCACAGATGTGGGTACACAACGCCTGGGTGACTGTAAAGGGCGAAAAAATGTCGAAGTCTCTCGGCAACTCGCTGGTCGTATCGGAAGTACTGAAACGCACGTCAGCACCGGTTTTAAGGTATGTTTTGGGGGCCGCTCATTACCGCAGCGTGGTCGAGTATTCAGACGACACTCTCGCCCAGGCCGAGGCCAGCTGGGAACGCCTCACTTCCTTTGTGGAGCGGGCCGCCAAGTCAGCACCGGAGGTTGGGGAAGCCGACCGGGAGGCGCTAGCGCGGGTGCCGTTGCCGGAGGCTTTCACGGTCGCTATGGATGATGACCTGAATGTTCCGGGCGCACTCGCCGCTGTGTTTGCCGAGGTTAAGGGCGGAAATGCCGCTATTGACGCCGGGGATAAAACCGGTGTCGCGGTACACGGTGTCGCGGTACGCGCGATGCTGGATGTTCTGGGTTTAGATCCGGTGACCTGGGGAGCCGGAACCGATGGTGCCGGGGTTGCCGGAGGAACAGATTCGACCCGCGAGGCGCTGGATAAACTCGTGCAACTGAACCTGGTGCAGCGTCAGGGTGCGCGCGCCAACAAGGATTGGGGTCGCGCCGACCAGATCCGTGATGACCTGCTGGCCTGCGGAATCACTGTGGAGGACGGGGCCGGAGACTCCACCTGGCACCTGTAACACCCAACAGTTACAACAGTTTCGTCGCATACTCATATTAATTGTTCGGGGGCGCCGCGAATGCGGCGCCCCCGACTTGTTTCAGGGCGGAGGAAAGATTCTCAGCCCGGTTCAGGCATCAGACGCGGTGCCTACGCGTGTAGTACACACCGGCACCAATCATCGCCAAACCAATCACCAGGAACAGCACAATGCCCTGTCCACCAGTGAGCGGCAGCTTGTTGATGATATCCGAAGTGGTGCCCGGGTAGGTCACTGTCGCCTCGATGGTGCGCACCGGGTCGGTGTCATCTGCCAGCACCGCGTCCTTGGTGAAGTCCACGGCTTTCGGCTCACTCAGCATCGGGTAACCGCTCGGCGGCTGAGAGTTAACCAGGCAGAGTTTAGTGTTTTCACCAGCGCGAATACCTGAGATTGTGAATGTGCCGTCATCTCCGGTTGTCCACTCACTGACACCGTCAACGGTAATCGGGTCACCGACGATGCCCTGAGCATTCTGGTTTGCAGCCGGCGCGCACTCATAGAGCTTGAACTTCGCGTTTGCCAGTGTCACCGGTGGTGTCTCGCTGTTTTGTGCGGTAACTTTCAGGTTGCCCATCACCACGGTCGGCGGATCATCGGGGTCGGTCTCCTGCGTGAACGGCTCGGTGTTCTTCGTGTCGGTCACCATCTTGGCCTTGTTTACGAGTGCGCCGCCATCCGGAATCGAGTCGATCTTGGTGTAGAGCACCGTCTCGACCTTCACCTTGCTGTATGTCGGGTTAGTGCTCTTCAAGGCGTTATCGACCTTGCTTTTACCGGCATCGGTGAACGTCACTTTCATTTGCGAGGTGGTTACCGTCACCGTGTAGTCGGTGTCCTTAACCAGCATTGTTTTTGTCGGGTCACCGGCATCGGGGTAGGCAACGAGCGTCACCGATTCCGGGGCTGCTTTATCGCCGGAGGTGTCGAATACCAGGCCGGTCTGCGCATCATCGGTTATTTCGACCTGGGTCATCTGGTCATCGGCAGCCATCGGCGGGATCTGCCCGTCAATCTTCCACTTGATATAGGAGCCTTTAGTCAATACCTTTTCATCCCCGGTGATATCGGTCTTCGTCATCGGGTCGAGGTTCGAGTTGTCCACCGACTTCGGATACACGTGGATATTGGTCAACCAGTTGGCAGTGTTATCCGGGTCGGTCATCGGCACGAAAATAATCGATGCTGGAGCTTTCGAATGCTGGGTGCCAGCCGCGGTCTGCGTCAGGTAGTACACGCCAACTTCGAGATTTGTGAACTCAATCGAGTTGCCGGCAACGGCCTTTTCTACGCCATCTGCTAAGGTGTGCGTGCCGATATTTGCCGTGGTCAAGGCAAGCGCAGCAGTCATGCCCGCGTTAGTTGTCAGGTCAATATCGGTGACTTTCTGCAGCTTGAACTTCGCGTCGGTATCGACCGCTGCGTCGGCTAGCGCAGTGTTTTCTTTGCCGTTGTCGTGGGTTGCCCCCGGCAGTTTCGTCAACGGATGTACCGTCACCGAGCACCCGGTCTCCGGGCAGGAAATCGGGGCCGCCGAGGCCGCGGCTGGCAGCAGCGCCGAAAATCCGAGAGCGGCCAGCACTGCCAGCATCATTGCCAGCATCCGGCTCCTGTGAATCGTTTTAGTCATTGTTCTTTTCTCCTAAATCTTGTCTGGCTAATCTGTAGGTTTTTTTCTTGTATAGGTTGCGCTCAACCTCCCGGTCCGTGTCGGTTACGGTTCCGCGCCCGGTACAGGCCCGGCGGCCGGTCTCGTCCCGGCGGTGGGGTGAGCGTGAGCTGTAACTCAGTGGCTATGCCGACCACCTCCTCGACGGTGAGTAGCACGTGCGGCTCGCAGCGAGCCCACATTGAGTGTCATATAGGCGAAACCGGCGGTCACCAGCAGCGCACCCCCGGCCAACAGCCACAGCAGCCATCCGCCGGTGAACGGCAAAACGCCGGTTCTCACATCCGCCACATCAATGGAGGGCATCATGGTCGGGTTGTCTGCTGTCCAATTGGCTGCCCGCACATCAGATTTCGTTACCACACCGGAATAGTTCGTGTATCCCGCGAGCTCGATCTGCAGGTCAGCATTCAAAGTGCCGGCCTCGGTGTATGACCCGGTTTGATTTTGGGATGCGACCACGTTGAACGGCCAGCGTTCAGACAGCAGCGCCGAGGCGTCCGCGCCGGTCCCGCCGCCGCGGGTTTCCTCCAGCCAGTAGCTACCCGGCTCCAGGTTTGCCAGGTACGCCCCGGTTTCTCCGTCTTTCGCGGTCAATGAGATCGGTTTAGAGGTGTCAGCAACCGTGGTTCCAGTGGCGGTAGTTTTTGCCGGGTAAATCACGAACTGTGCACTCGGATCCAGCGCCACCGTGTTCCCATCTGCGTCAACTTTGCGAACCTGCACCGGCTGGGCGTTGTTCCAAACCTGGTTCACAATCGCCACGTAGGTGTTCGATGCGTCAGCCGGAACAGTCGCTACCAGCCCGTCTGCCGGCCAGTCCGCTATCGGTATCGCCGGATTGTCACCCAGGAAGCTCGGTGGGCGGCGCAGCTGGTTATCCTCATCGAAAATATCGCTTTCGGTGACCTGACCCGCCAGCGTGGTCAAACGATACTTTTTAGCAGTTACCTTTTCTTTCACGTTTTGGGGCACCGAGGCATCCACCTTGTCGGTTTCGGTGACAGCTGGCGCGAGGGTGCATCGGGAACCGGCGACTGTCGAGATATAAACCAGGTCGTTGTGGTTATTTTCGTCCACACCGGTTGTTGAAATCGGGATCCTGCCGAGTTGCACCTGGCCGTTCACCGGGTCTCGATATCCTGGCGGCACCTGCGCTTTCTGCCCATCGGTGAGCGTACAGGAGTATTTATAGGTGAACTTGTCGTCAGCACCAATCACATATTCGTTGGCGTGGGGTTGCCCGGCCGTCATCGTCTCGTCCGCGTGTGAGGTGGGCGGCACCCACAAACCGACTCCGACCTGACCGAAGTCCAACATATAGCGGTTCACTACCTCGATGTTGTAGGTGTTTCCGGCGATTCTGTTGCCGGTGAGGTCGCTGATGAACGCCTGTTGAGTGTCGGTCTGGAAACCCGAGCCGAGTCGCGGCCCGACAGTCTTGATGCTGGTTGGGTCACCTCCTGGCACGCCGGGAGTTACCTCCGTGATATTCACCTGGTGGTCGGCCCTGGTGTTGATAAACTTGCTGACCGGATCGGTGGTTGCGCCCGGATATTTCTCGCTCACACTGCAGGTTGCGTTCGCGGGCACCTGAACCGCTGCTGTTGTCGCACCGTCGAGTGTCAGCGTGTCATCCACGGTCGAATAAACATATTCGTAGGGTTTGGTGCTCGGCATGGAGCGGTCAATACAGCTCAGCTTCAACGCCAGGTTCGTGGCGGTTCCTATACCCATATCGGTTGCCGAAATCAGGTGCTCGTTGCCCGTTCCCGGAACGGTGGGTATTTCTTTAGCGAGGGTATAGGTAACCATGTCGCGGGTGATGTTATTTGTCGCCCGGAACTTCAGCGGGGTCGCGCCGGTTGCCCCAACCGCAGCAGTGTATTTTTGTGGCACATCGAAGTTCGCTATCGCCGCGACTGTGGTATCCCCGGTATCTTCATTCAGTTGCTTGCTCACCAACGTAACGGGTGCCGGATCCGGGTCTGGAGCCGCGTTGATGCTGTCCAGTTCCGCAACCCTGTAGGTTGCTGAGGAATCGTTCAGCACTTCTTTTTGCTGGGTGAGCGTGCAGCGGTAACCATAGGGAACCAGCAGGTCACCACTGTAGACACCGTCGCGGTTGTCCTGCACGGTGACGGAATCGTTACCCTGAATCGTGAAAGACTGTTCGATAATATAGGCCGAATAGTCCGGGCTGCTGGTGATATAACTCGGCAGGTTCACGGTCGGGATGCACCGCAGCTTATAGTCGAAAACTGTGCCCTGTGCCAGCCGATCCTCGGTGTTTGTGCCAACCTGGGATACCTGTTCAACCTGGATGGTGGTTTTGTGCATCTCGTAGTCATCCCAGCTGATCACCGTACCGTAATAGTTTTCCGGCAATTTTTCGGGTCCGGTATAGCCCAAACCGTCTTGGGATTGCTTCCAAATGTTGTCTCGCACTCCGGTATCGACCGGGAGTGTTATCTGGATTTTGTTGTTAGGCAGCTGCGCTTCGGTGGCACCCTCTCTTGCACCCTCCATCGATTTTCCGGTCACTCGGCAGGCTCGCTCACCGCCGCCAGCGGTGTTGCATTCAACTTCAGCGCCTCGTCCACGCAGGTCGCCGGTGGTTGTCCAGCGTGAGGACCAGGCAGCACCGTCACGAAGCGCAACCGTGTCAGCTTTTTCCACGATTGTGCAGTTAGCGCCGGCGATGGTACGCACAGGATGCACCTCGCCCTGCTCGAAACGACCCATCTGAATATCAGCCACGCCGCTGGGGTTCTCGGTCCAGGAAGTGACAGACCCGCCGGAATAGTTTCCGACCCACACCGGCACTGCCTGCCCGTTCAAAGTGCAGGAAACATGGTATTTGAACTGGTCATCGCCGGAAACCATGGATACGCCTTCGCCGCCGACCTTTTTCTTCACATGGAACTCGGCGTTTTGCACTCGATACACCAGGCCGGTTCCGTTAAACACCGAATCGCCGCTGGTGGTATAGGTATCACCGGGGGTGTTGAACGATCCTAGGTGGGAGCTGGTGATCGGATCTACAGGGTTGTTGATGCTCAAGCCGGTTTGCACGCCACCAACAGCGGTTGCATCGGCACCGGTCAGCTTCGGGATACCGAGAATATCGTTCCCAGCTTCGTTTTGGCCCTCAACGAACTTCCCGGTACAGTCCCAACCTGCCGGCACCTGTGTTGCGGCAACATTGACGGCGTTGTACCAGGCGCTTTCCCGCATCGGCACCAGCCGCTTGTTGATAGTCGAGTTTACGGTGTCAGTGGCTGTGCCGGTCGGGTTATCGTGGGTACAGGTCACCTTGTATTGTGCGGTCTGCGGCAGCGAGGTGTTCGCCAAGAACGCGGCGGTTGTTTGCGGGGACTGATAGGTGTCAGCGGCTCCGCTCGGGTTAGCATTCAACAGCGCGACCGGCGCATACGGGTCAATATCCCGATATTTCAAGGCATCCGATACCCGGAAAGTGACCGCCTGCGGGGCGCCGGTGCTGGGCATCTCGATATTCTTGCCCTGCCATCCGGTCACATTCATGTCCTGTCCGGTATCCGAATCAGAGATGCCGGTGCCGGTACCGTAGCCGGTCGGTGCCTGTCCGTCTACTTTCACAGACTGCGAGAAAGTTTCATAGGTATCGGCACCCGGAACTTTCATGGCAACCGAACAGGTGGAGGGCACCGGCGCGCTATGTGTGAAAGTGCTGGTTACGGTATTTACCGTGTAGTTGTGGGTGGTGACAGCCCCGTTACTATCGGTGCATTTCACCTGGAAATCATAGGGGTGGTTTGCCGGCCCGGCCTCCGCGTTCATGGTGTCATAGCCGCCGAGCCCGGAGAAATCCGTAACCACGTTCACGTCGATACCGGAGGTGAGTTTCTTCCAAACCAGGGAGTATTTCACGCTCGGGCGGGCAGTCCCCACATCTGCTTCGTCACCCCAGGTGTGCATGTGGATACGCAGCGCGTCCTGGGGAACATAGCCAGGTTCCGCGTCCGGGGGAATATAGGGAACCAAAGTCAGCGACATGTTGTCGTATTCTTCCCTGGTGATAGCACTCTGGGTGCCGAGCGCCTCGAAAGCCGGTTTCCCGTCCTTTAATGCCCAGCTCACCACATCACCCATACGGTACCTGCCGGAAGTTCCGAAACCGTCACCACTGATCTGCTTGTCGATCTGATAGGTGTTCATGGCGACCGGGTTGGTTACGGTGCTGGTAAGCATGATCCGGGCGTTTTTCAAAACCTCAATCTCTGCGGTGTCAAAAGCGTCCTCAGGTTCGAAATGCGGATAGAAGCTGGTGCTGGATTCGGAAATTTTTGGTTTCAAGGTATTCGACAGTGATTTCGCTGTAATGTCGGCGGTGTTACCCACCTCGAAAGTCTGGTCCGGGGAGACCGAGGTTACATCGAATCCGCCTATCTTGGTGACCGGTGTCCCATCGGGGGTAGTGAAACCGGTTGTTACCGGCTCAACGAGGGAGGACAGATCCTCATGCAGCACACACTTCGAATCTCCCGGCACTTGAGTGAAAGACGCACCCCGGTTCGCACTGACCTTTATAGTTTCTTGATATAACGGCGTGCCGGTCGGCTCGGAGGTGCGCCCCGCATAGCAGGACAACTGCACCGGGAACTGTTCGCTCTGCGCATAGGTTGCGGTGTCATATCCGGTCTTACGCTGATTGAAACCATCACCGAGATCCCCGTTCACCAGTGTCTTTGTCACCGGCACTCTGCCGTTACGATCCCGGGCATAGGTGTTCGTCACGGTAATAGTTTTTTCACCAGGGGTCTGCGCCCAAATATAGTTGTTGTCGCAGGTTTTGGCACCATCCAAGGGATCCGGGGTGCCGCCGTCAACGTGCTGACAGATGTCGGATTCCCACTGTGACGTATAGGTCCATCCCGGCAGGTTGTTTTGGTTCAGGGTATCTGCCAGCTCCGTCTGTTCCGGTGTCGGATTCGAGAAAGACGGCGCAGAAACCGCCACCACGCACTGGGTGCCTACCGGCCATCCAGCATTCGGTTTCGTCTCGGTGCCGCCCGGTAACCAAATATCTTTAGTCGGGTCAACCAGAATGGTACCGGTACCCACGAAGCCGGGACGGTCATCGGTCTGCCCCAGCTCCGGTGGCTTTTGGTTCGGGTCGTTAGCGTAGCGACAGTTGTAGTATAGCGGCACTTTTGTTGGCATAGGTTCAGTCGGGTTGCCGTCACCGGTCTTTGTCAGCTGCCGCACGTTCACCTTTATATAAACCGGCTTTGACTCATAGGTGGTTGTCGATCTCAACACATCCGGGGCGGTGGTGGCGACATTCACGGTGCCGTCGTTTGCTAACAATCCAGCGGGAACAATCGGATCTACCGTCAGATTAGCCGACGAATAGCGGTATTTGCTGGTGTCTGCGCCGCTCGGCAACTGTTCACCGGGTGCCGAGAGGTCCTGTTTCGCGTTGGTCACACCGCCTATCGCGTTCCAGGATTCAGTTATCGTATAGAAGTTGTCGTTCGTTGCTTTCGGAACTATATCGGTGATCCGACAGGTCGCGCCGAGCGGTATTTCGGCAGCCGTACCATCGGAGTTTGTGAGCGTCAGCTGGTCTGTACCCCCGGAGGGTGGACTGTCCGGATGCGCCGGGTCGGTGGTGCCGGTGTCTTTCAGTATTGGCTGACCATAGGGGTCGTAGAGCACGAAAGGTTTAGCGGCATCCTGTTTCCCGGTGGCGATCACTTCGCCGTTATCGGAACACTGCCACTCGAAGGAATACTCGTTGCCTTTCATCTCTGCTTGCAGCACCGGCGGGGACTTTATGAACGTGACCTGCTTGTTCAAAACCACATGGCGCAGCGGCTTGTTCTCGAAAGTGCATTTAATCTGCCGACCCGCGACCCGTAGGGTGTATTTCTCGCCGTATTCTTGAGTATAGGTGGTGACTTTCGGCCGGACAGTCAAGCGGACACCTTCATAGTCCGGATTTACCTTGACATTTTCTGCTCCCAGCTCGGTCGGCAACTGTGCTTTGAGGTCATTTTTACGGTAGTTTCGACCATTCCAGGTGTAGGCACTGCCGGTGGGTGGTGCATACAGCACACAGTTAGCGTTCATGCCGTTATATCTTGACAGGTGATAGCCGTCCTTTACCTGTTCGGCAAAAACATACGTCGAGTCGAGGTTCCCGCTCGAATCCTGCCACAAACCCTCTTTATCCAGGGTTTTTATCTGGGCGGATGCACTGCCCTTTTGTATCGAATATTTCCAGCCTTGCGTGGTTTTCACATACTTGTAGTTGCCGTCAACGATATTACCGACCATGGTGACGGTGGTGTCCTGATAGAAGAACGCGCGCAGCATCTCCTCGAACTCACCGTTCATAACCTGGTTGTCTACATCCCACCAGGGGTCGGCGTTGTCGTGGCGGTATTTGTAGACCGTGCCGATCATGTTCGGGTTCACGCCACTGCCACTATTGCCGGTGAAAGAGTTGGCGTTCGTCATATTTGCTTTGGGCCCGGAAGCAAACATATGCACTTTCACGTCCATGTCGCGCAGCTGATTTGCCAAGTTCCGGGTGGCGTTCAATCCGGTTAAACCGTCACAAACACGCCCGGTCGCGAAAATCACCAGGTCGGTGTAGTTATTGCGGTTCGGGTTCTCAAGCATATCCTGGTACACATTGTTCAGACCGACCTGAAGCTGGTCACACTCTCGTTTCGCGATGCCGAAACGGGCGGCCTTGCGCACCCCATCGTTCGGGTTGACGGCGGTCAGGCTGTGGATTTTATCGACCACCGCGTTATAGCCGCTCTCCACACCAATCGAGGTGGATTGCAGGTCGTTGCTGTTCCAGGACGCCGGGGCTCCCTGGTCGTCCACCGTGTAAATACCGAGGCTGGTTGGGGTTCCACGGAGCGCGTTCACGATGCTTTCCAAGGCATCGAACTGTGCCACGTTGGGGTCGTTTCTCCCGGTATTCGGGTTTTGGTATTTCGTGCCGCCAGCGGTCTCCCAGGTATAGCCCGGCTCGAAACCGTAAAGAATCGCGATATTAGAGTTTTTGACGCTCGGGTTTTCCAGGCGGCGCTGGTCGTCACCGTCAGCGCCGAGCCAGTATCGGTATCCGGAACTTTCCGCGTTCGCCGAGGGGGTTCCTGCGGGCGTTAGCGCCCCGAAAGACACCGCATAGGCAATCAACAATGTGCCGAGTGCCATTCCCAGGGTCACGAAAAACTTTCGCAACCGTGAAGTTGCTGTACGCCCAGCGTTATGCGCCCCTCGTTGCGCCCTTAACATTTTCTCACCTCGGTCAAAGATTTGGGCAAGTGCAATTATGCCCCTCCCCCGGATGTTATATTGGGAGACGTATCTACCATGTTAATGAAAATAATTAATGTTTTCTACTTTTTCGCGAACCATCTGATGTGACCTTCATCACTGTATCTGCTGTCGCGAAATCGTATGCGTTGATTCACAAACAGCTGCCCCGCTCACACCCTTGCCGAACCCGCCTATAGCGATATCCTGTAGGCATGGCTGAGGCACCACCCACAACACACACCTATACCCCGCGCAGCGAACTGCGCCACCAGAAACCTGCCAGCCTGAAACGTCTGCTAATACCCATACTGCTCATCGGAGTCGGCGTGCTGGTGCTCATGTATCCGGTAGTCGCGACACTGCACAACAACCGGGCACAAAACTCCATAGCCAGCAAATACGACGAAAAAATCACTACACAAACACCGGCACTAATCGAGCAGGAACTAGATTCCGCGCGAGCCTATAACGCCGGGATTTCCGGGCTGCCAATCCTCGACCCGTGGCTAGAACGCGTCGCCAAAGACAATGACCCCTACCGGAGATACTCAAACGAACTGGATCTCACTACCGAAATGGCGAGAGTCATGGTACCGAAAGCACACATCGACCTGCCCGTGTATCACGGCACGTCAACAGAGGTTCTGGAGCGGGGTGTCGGGCACCTATACGGGTCGAGCCTGCCGGTGGGGGGACGAAACACCCACACCGTGCTGACCGGACACTCAGGGCTGCCAAGCGCCACCCTTTTCGACCACCTGCGGGACGTGCGACGCGGCGACCAGATCTTTTTGCGAGTACTGGGAAAAACCCTCGAATATCGAGTCACCGAAATACAGGTTGTTTTACCCGATGAAGTCGATAGTTTACGACCGAGAGAAGGGCAGGATTTAGTGACGCTACTGACCTGCACTCCCTACGGCGTGAACTCACACAGGCTGCTGGTCACCGGAGAGCGAGTCGTTCCACCCTCCACTGATGGAGTGCCGGTTATGGACGCGACCCAGTGGCAATGGTGGATGGTGCTGGCGCTGCTGATAGCAATTTTGGCGCTAATCGCACTGGCGCTGTGGCTGCACCGCCAGCTCCACCGGAGACTACAACGTCAGCAGGACACCCCCGTCCAGGACGTCAGTAAAGACACCCCAGACCGCCGGAATCCTTGAACTGTCGGGAAGTCTTGCCGACCGGGTCGCGTCACCTATGCCGTGACCGGCAAAACTACAACGGCAGGCGTTCCTGGGTGGACGCCGAGAAGCAGTGCAACTTACCGGGCAACACCTTGAAAGGTACCGTAGAACCTTTACCCTCAACGGTGTACGGCGGGACGCGCACAGTCACCTTCGAGGCAGACTCATCCGGATCCGCATCATCAGTCAGCCGCAGCTCATCGCCGCTGGCCAGGTGACCATAGACATAGGCGTCGGAACCGAGTTCCTCGATAACATCGACAGTCACCTCAATGACCGCCTCTTCTCCAGCGCTAGCCAGCTCCAAACCCTCAGGGCGGAAACCAACGATAACCTCGCCGTTATCCTCCGGGGTGAGAGCATCCAGGGTCGCCTTCGTGAGCGGAATCTTTGCTGAGCCCAACACCGCGTGACCATCCTGAACCTTGAACAGACCCAGGTTCATTGCCGGGGAGCCAATGAAGCCAGCAACAAAGGCGTTCATCGGGGTTTCATAAAGTTCCCAGGGGGTGCCGAGCTGCTGGAGCACCCCGTCCTTCATCACCGCGATACGGTCACCCAACGTCATAGCCTCAGTCTGGTCGTGGGTCACGTACAGTGTGGTCACACCCATGTTGCGCTGCAAATCAGCAATCTGGGTGCGGGTTTGGACACGCAGCTTCGCATCCAGGTTCGACAGCGGCTCATCCATCAGGAAGACCTTCGGCTTGCGCACGATTGCGCGTCCCATGGCGACACGCTGACGCTGACCACCGGAGAGTGCCTTTGGTTTCCGATCCAGGTACGGGGTCAGGTCGAGGATACGGGCTGCCTCTTCGACACGCCTGTTAATCTCATCTTTCGGGGTTTTCGCGATCTTCAGTGCGAAACCCATATTGTCACGCACAGTCATGTGCGGGTACAGCGCGTAGGACTGGAACACCATCGCGATGTCGCGGTCTTTCGGCTGCATCTCGGTAACATCGGTGTCGCCAATCCAGATGCTTCCGGCGTTTACGTCCTCCAGTCCCGCGAGCATACGCAAAGTGGTGGACTTGCCGCAGCCCGACGGGCCGACAATCACCAGGAACTCTCCGTCCTTGATCTCCATATCCAGGTTGCTGACCGCGGGAGACGTCGCCCCCGGGTACACGCGGGTTGCCTTGTCGAAAAGCACTCTCGCCATAATCTATTTCTCCTCCACCGGCAGGTACGTGCCGGACGATCCGAGTGGAGTGTCATTTGTCGTGTCGACTCTGACACAGGCGCGCGGGTGCGCGCCTGTCCTTTATTGTATAGCGAGCGCCTCGGTGCGCGCCCGCTTTCGTGCAGTTGTCTGCGTCACAGTCTCCCCGATTCCCGGTGCCCGTCCGCTCGTTGCCCGTCCGTTCGTTGCCCGTCCGTTCGTTGCCCGCCCGCTCGTTAGCCGCCCGCTCGTTGCCCGCCCGCTCGTTGCCCGTCCGCTCGTTGCCCGTCCGTTCGGTGCCCGTCCGTTCGGCATCTACCTCCTCGTGCATGAATGGATAAGTGGAGTGCACGAACGGATAACTGCTCGGGATTATTTCCGCATGGAGTTAACACCAGCAACAGCACCTTAAACCGTAACCGCAGGTAAAAGCGATTCTGTTGCTGGTGTGACTGCTGGGCTTATCCATTCATGCACATGACTTATCCGTTCGTGCACGCGGGTCGCCGTAGGATGGGGGCATGGAAATCCGGATTCGACTGGCCACACCCGCAGACCTCCCCGACATCCTCACAGTCACCGACCAGGCTCAGGTTGTGTTCCACGAGATGGGTATTGACCAGTGGGACCGACCCGACTATCCGGACGCGGACATAGTTAATGACATTGCCGCCGGACAGTCCTGGGTGGCGATAGCGAACATTCCGGAAAGACACCTCGACACCGCCGAGCAGATTGTCGGAACGATGGCGTGCTACCTGGGCGGCGAAGGACTCTACGTTGACCCTGACCTGCACTGGCAGTACCCGGAATCAGATTCCACAGCCGTACACAGATTCGCGGTTCTCACCGAGGCGACCGGGCAGGGAGTGGCACGGGCGATGCTCGATACCGCACAAAAACTCGCCGGTCACGTCCGCATCGACACCCACCCGGGAAACAAAAAGATGCAGGGAGTACTGGTACACCTGGGGTTCAGGCATGTCGGGGACGTGTACTATCCGATCCCGGGTGAGCAGCGGCGACTATGCTACGAGCGCTGATTTCAGCCATCAACCCCAACGGCTCACCCAGCACACCAGACCACAACTCACCCAGCACACCCGACCACATTCAGATACGCGATATAGGCGGCAGGTAGGATTAGGCTATGTTGCCGAGACTGAAAACCCCGCACTCCCCGGCCGATGCCTGGCCGCGGGTCGGAACCGCCACTGATTTTCACCGGTTCGCTGCTGACAGCACGGGCACCGCAGACGATCGACCACTGATGCTTGCCGGAATAGAGTGGCCAGGCGAACCTGCACTCCTGGGCCACTCCGATGGTGACGCCGCAGCTCACGCACTGGTTGACGCGATGCTCGTGGCTGCCGGATTAGGCGATATAGGCAGCAACTTCGGCACCGATCGTCCCGAATGGGCAGGGGCTTACGGCGCGACCTTCCTGACGGAGACACGCCGAATACTGAGAGCGGCTGGATGGCGACTCGGAAACGCGACCGTGCAGGTCATCGGCAACCGCCCACGTATGGGCAACCGTTACACCGAATGCTCAAAGGCACTGAGCGAAGCAACCGGCGGTCCTGTCACGGTGAGCGCCACCACCTCCGACGGGATGGGATTCACCGGGCGTGGTGAGGGTGTCGCGGCGATCGCCACCGCCTTGATAATCCCCCTATAGGTCACGGCACTCAACAGATGCGCGGCAGCGGATCGCCGACCAGCATATCGACCAGGCGAGTACCGCCGAAGCCGGTAACTAAAACCACTGCGGCTTCAGGTTTCGCCACGATTTTGCCGGCGAGAACCGCCTCTTCGCCTCCGGGAACCGACTGCACTGCGGCGAGCGCTACATCGGCCTGATCGGCGGGAACAACAGCGCAAAACATTCCCTCATTCGCGACATAGAGCGGGTCTATACCGAGCATATCCGCAGCTCCGCGCGTCATATCGTGGACACGGATCTGCTCATCATAAACAGCCACCCCCAGACCAGAGGATTTCGCCAGCTCGTTCAACACGGTGCCAAGCCCGCCACGGGTGGCATCCCGCATCCAGCGGGTCTCCGGAACCGCCTCAAGCAAAGCCGCGGTCATCGCGTTCACCGCTTTCGTGTCGGATTTGATTGGCGCCTCGATCGCCAAATCCCCGCGCGCCATCATCACAGCCATACCGTGATCGGCGACAGCACCGGAAAGCAAAATCCGGTCACCACGCTGCACACGTGAAGCGCTGAGCTGCACATTTGCGGGTATTATGCCGACACCAGCGGTAGTGATAAACACCCGGTCAGCGGCACCTTTCGGCACGACTTTAGTGTCGCCAGTTACTATACGCACCCCGGCTGCCTCAGCGGCGGCGTGCATATCGGCAACTATTTCACGCAGCACCGAAATCTCTAAACCCTCCTCGATGACGAAAGCAGCCGAGATACCATAGGGGCGCGCGCCGGTTACGGCCAGGTCGTTCACAGTGCCATTTACCGCCAGGTCACCGATAGATCCGCCCGGGAACTTGATGGGGTTGACCACATAGGAATCAGTGGACATAGCCAGGCGCGCACCCTCCATATCGGCCTGCGCGTCAGCGGCCTTTACCATGTCTGCCAGCGACAACACCCCAGCATCAGTCAATTCGTCGAGCACCTCATTGCCGTATTCGACGACAAAAACCTGCTCCACCAGTTGCGCGGATGCTTTACCGCCGGCCCCGTGAGCGAGGGTGACAAAATCCTCTTTAAGTTTGTCTCCGTGGCGGCGCACCTGTTCGATATGGTCGAGAACCGCCGCTTCGTCACTGTTCAAACGGTTTTTCGGGGATATAGGGGCGCTGGAATCCATGGTTTCCTCCTGCTGTCCCCCCAATTCTATCCGCTGCGAACCCGAATCGTCCGGATTGTCACAGGCGGGCAATCGCCGTACCCGCATGAACCAAAACCCGGTCGCCGACCGAGACCGGCAACACCAGGGTCACATCGACAGTTTCAAGGCCGCGCTCCCCGCGCGCCCGCGCCGTCACATCGTCCTCGGCGAGCCCCACAATTTCCAAGGGACGACCCTCATCCGAGCAGGTAACACAAACATATTTGCTGTCTGTCAGCTCGATGTCAGGCACGCAATCTGGGGTCAGCGGGAAATGATAGTCAGCCATGTCCCGATTCTATGCTCCCGGCGGCTCACTCACTTAGCGAAGGCGGGAGCTGCCGGGCAGTCTCGAAAGCGGCGGCGAGCGCATCCGAATACATCCAGGCACCCTCGGGCAGCGGATGCACATAGTCGGTGTAAATCAGTTCCGGGTGGGCGCTGGCCCGAGACTGCCAATCAGCAATAACAACCTGGTCAGGATACTTTTGCGCGGCACGGGTTATCGCTTCATTCGACATCGCAATTTCCGGGTGCAAAGCCGGACCGTAACCATTGACCAAAATCAGTACCCGATACTCACCGATTCGCTGCACCCACGAATCGATAAAGGAATCCGGAATAGCACCGTTAGTCGGCACCCCAACAACCACGTAATGACGGAGCTGACCGGCAGAATCATAGCTATCCATTAGACCTTTTACCGGATAGAAACTGCGTGATTTCTGCGCATCCACGACCGTGCCCGGCCAACGCGCCTGGATGTCGGCAGCACACATAGCGGTGACAGAATCACCAATCACCGTTATGTTTTCGCCAGTGACAGCCGCTTCAGGCAGCTCGGTAGGCTCCGGTTCTGGAGTGGGCGAAGTGCTCACCGAAACACTCGAAGACTCCTCAAACTCCCCGGATGGATTGTGTATGTCACCCTTTGAAAGTTCTTCAGCCTGCGCAAATGCCACCTCAACATCCGTTTGAGAGGGAGCCACAACAACCGCGACCGTGCAGCACCCCGCGAGCGAAACCGCCAACACAACCCCCATCACCCTGCCCACGCCGATAATCAACGGGTGCCGAGAACGCGCCTGACGGCGCGGCCTGTAAATCAGAGGGACAGCAAAAATATCAGACTTCTCAGACCTTGAGCGCCGCCCGAAACGCAGCCAAGAGCGCAGCGTGGCTAGGATACCGCCGTAACGCATAGGGTTCTCCACGAATCGGAAACTGAGCGCCGCACACGCCACAGAAACCGTGCTGACCAGTAACATTGTCTGCCATGCGGGGGCGTCAGGCATCAGTTTCCACCAGATAACGAGCAGCGGCCAATGCCACAGGTAGATGCCGTAAGAGCGCACACCGAGCCACACCAACGGAGGCAGTTCCAGAAATTGCCGCAGCAGCATCGCCAGCGACCGCCCGGCCTGATGTGCGGCGGTCATACTGGCTATGGCCAGCGCAGATGCCAAAACTACGACGAGAGTCAGCCACGGATAGGCAACCGGGTCATCATCGCGAACCACAAAGAAACACAGCAGCACTGTCGCCAAACCGAGCAGCCCCGCCAGGCCGGACAGCGAGTTGCGAAACGGTCGTGAAGTATGCGCCTGCGGGTTCATCGGTTCACGGGACGCCAACGCCAGAGAAGCCCCAATCATCAGACCAAACGAGTGTGAATCGGTGCCCATATAGGCGCGCGAGAGGTTCTCCAAGCCCTCGCCGACCCCAACATATACCCACATCAAAGCGACCGAACCGGCAGCCAGCAGCAACGGCACCAACCAGCGCACCCGCCACGGGAGGAACCACAGCAACAGGAAAACCAGCGGCCATACAATATAAAACTGCTGCTCAACCGCGAGCGTCCAAAAATTGGTGAGCAGGCGGGGGCTCAACTGCTCGAAATAGGAACTGCCGGTGAGAATCTGCACCCAGTTATAGGTAAAAGTTAAAGCCCCCAATACTTGCGTCTTCATCCGTGCCAGCAGGTTGATGTCCACCAGCCAAGCCAGCGGAACCGTGCAAATCACGACCGTCACAACCGCCGGGAACAGCCGACGCCAACGACGCAACCAAAAAGCCTTTATATCAATACGACCCGAACGGTCGCGCTCGCGCACCAGCAGCGCCGTAATCAGGAAACCGGAAAGTACAAAAAACAAATCAACGCCGAGGAAACCGCCTTGAACCGCATCTGGCCAGGCATGATACCCGAGAACCGCTATGGCGCCGAGCGCCCGCATCCCGTCGAGTCCTCCGATTTTATACCTCTTCCGGGGGGAGGGGGGGGGGAGAATACACTGGCATCCTAGAAACCACAATGTATTGTATAGGTCTTTTACGCCCGTCTCCAAACCCCACCCTGTTTACGATCTGGACGGCTTGAGGTGCGCCTCAACGACGGAACAAACGACCGATTTTCAGCCAAGTATGCAAAGCATCAGCCCAGCGGTACTCGCCCAACAGCTTCGGCGCCTCCAAATGCATGAGATGCTGCAGGGCAACCGTCTGCGGCTCAGTGTATTTAAGCAATCCACCGACACCATGACGATGAGATATACCGGAACGCTTCACGCCGCCGCTCGGAGCCCCAATAGAACCCCAGGTGGCGGCATATCCGTCATTTACGTTCACACCACCGGCATGAATTCGCTCAGCCAGGCGAGCCCCTTCCCGCAGATTACCGGTCCACACCGCCGCGTTCAGACCATAGCTCGTGTGATTCGCTAAACGCAGCGCCTCCTCATCGGAATCAACCCGATACAGCGACACCACCGGCCCGAAAGTCTCCTGAGCATACAAATCCATTTCCGGGGTGACATCGGTAAGCACTGTGGGTGCCCAAGCCAGTTCGGACACCTCCGGTAACGGCTTGCCACCGCAAAGAACCCGTGCGCCCTTTGCCACCGCGTCCTCCACATGATTACGCACCTTGTCGAATTGTTCCTGCGAAATCAGTGGACCCATCTTGTCCGACCACTTCATAGAGGCACCGACCCGCATTGCCTTGACGCGTTCAACAAAAGCCGGCACAAACCTGTCCCAGATATCTGTGTGTACATAAATCCGCTCAATCGAGACACACAACTGCCCTGACGAGGCAAAACAAGCTTTACGGGCACCGCGTGCGGCACGCGTAACCGGGGCATCAGCCCGCACAATCAAAGGGTTTTTCCCGCCTAGTTCAGCCGAAAACTCGATCAGGCGCGCCCCGCACTGCTCAGCGATAGACGCTCCAGTTGCCGAAGATCCGGTGAACATCACATAGTCCGCATTGTCGATAATCGGAGTGCCGAGTTCCCGACCGGAACCTATCACGACCTGCAGCAAATCCGGCGGGAAACCGGCGCGCTCCAGCAGCGACTTCATCGCCAACGCGGTATAGGGAGTTTGTGAATCCGGTTTCAACACGACCGCATTCCCGGCAATCAGAGCGGGCAGGGCATCAGAAATTGCCAGGGTCAGCGGATAGTTCCAGGGCGAAATGATACCGACAACCCCACGTGGTTTATGGTGCACCACGGTTTTAGTCAGGAGGGGAACAGCACCGGGAACCCGCTCATCGCGCAGGGTTCGACCAGCGATCCGGGCGTAGTATTTCGCGTTCGCGGCCACATCATAGACCTCCTCGTAGGCGGAACCGCGGTTCTTTCCGTTCTCCCACTGAATCAGGTCGAGAAGCTGGTCATGCAAGTGCGTGACCAGCTCAAAGAAGTGCATTATGCGTTGGCGGCGCTCCGGGATGCGCGTCTGAGACCAACTGCGCTGCGCGGCACGGGCGACAGCGAATACACTCGGAATATCTTCGGATGTTACAGAGGGTAGCTCCCCAATTTTTGTTCCAGTCAGCGCCGCATACTTGGGTAACCATTTTGGTTCTAGACCGGTCACGGCCCCGCGGGCACACAATCCAGCCGGGTCGGGCACCAGGCGGGTCAGGGCGGCGCGACCCCGCCGATTCAGCGAGCCGGTTCTACCGACATCCGGGATACGTCCGGATTGTTGGCTGGTCTGTGCCGGTTTTGTGACCTGGGCATCATCTTTAATTTCGCTCATATCTCTATTTTGCCTGAGGCCGTCGAGCTTCGCCTGAGTTCCCAGAGACCGCGTGCACAACTCAGGAGATTTTGCTTCGAAATGCCTCAAAACAGCCTTTTTCACGCAAAATCTCCAGTTTTATGCACGGAGCTTCGGAAACCAGAACTCGGTAAACCCCGGCAACAACACTTTGATAAAATACAGGTAGTAGCCGACTGTAGCCTCGAAAGGAGCCACGGTGAACGTACTGTTCGTCATTATCGCGATACTGTTTCTCACAGTACTGATGGTGGCGATAGGCGACCGGATAGGGTTGCCATGGCCGGTACTGCTAACGCTTATCGCGGCGCTCGCCATGATTATTCCGGGCGTACCCAGTGTCGCGGTTCCATCCGACATGATTTTGCCGCTCTTCCTGCCGCCGCTACTGTGGGCGCTAGCGCGACGAACCTCCTGGTCGGTTATTCGCGCACAACTCTCCACCGTGGTGCTACTGTCGGTGCTGCTGGTATTTATCACCACCATCACAGTCGGCGCAGTCGCATACATGCTGCTCCCAGGCGCTTCAATAGCTGCGGCGCTGCTGCTGGGCGCAGCCCTCGCCCCACCGGATCCGGTCGCCGTGGATGCGGTTGCCGAACCGGTCGGGATGCCCAGGCGCATCATCTCTACTCTGCAAACAGAGGGGCTTTTCAACGATGCTGCCTCGATTGTGGCCTTCAATGCGGCACTCGGCGCGCTGAATGCCGGCGAGAATCCCAGCCTCGCGAACGGGCTGCTGAACTTTCTGTACGCGGCTACCCTGGCGCTGGTTTTGGGGCTCGTCATCGGCACGCTCTTCGCGTTTTTGCTCGACTGGATAGCCTCAACAGTCGCTCGTAACGCCTTGACCTGGGTGATTCCCTTCCTGACCTATATCGTAGCGGAGGAGATCCACGCCTCCGGTGTTATAGCAATCGTGATTGCAGCGGTGCAGCTTAACTCGCGTGCCGCCACCCGCGCCGCCGACCGCCTCACCGGACATTCCTTTTGGGAAACCATCGAGATGCTCTTCACCGGGCTGGCTTTTGGACTTATAGGTCTCAGCGTCCGTGATGCCACGAATCTCGTCGGGACGGGTCTGTGGCACGCCGTGTGGGTTGGGCTGGTGCTCTCCGCAGTTCTGATCGTCGTGCGTTTTGCCTGGATGTGGCTGTTTTTGCAGCTCAACCGGGCACGAGGGAACACCCGTTTAGCACCGACTTCAGCGAAAGAAGTGCTGGTGATGACCTGGTGCGGTATGCGTGGACTGGTGACGTTGGCGCTGGTGCTGGCAGCACCGATAGGGCTTTTCGGAGATAGCCGCGAGTTTGCGGTGATTGCGCTGGTGGTATTGCTTTGCACGATGGTGGTGCCGGGATTGACACTGCCGGCACTCATGAAGGTACTGCGGCTCAGCAAAGAGGCTGCCGCGAGGGAAGACCGTGCCCGGGAACGGCTGGTGCGGAGAGCCCACTCGGCGGCTATCGGCGTTATCGAGCGTCACGCTCGCGAGTTCCGTGCCGAAATGAGCGAGGAAACCGTGAATGGTCTGCGGCAATGGCTGTCAGAGCGAACCGGGATGGATATTCGGGAGTCAAGTATTGCCGAGGTACGTGGCAATCGGCGGCGGGCGGCGGAAGTGCGGCGGGAGGCGCTGCAGGCTGCACAGCGTGAACTGTTGGCTGCGAGACGGGAACCCGGTGTCGATCCGGCGATGGTTGATGAGGTTCTGGAAACTATCGACCTGCGTATCGTGGCGAACGCTTCACAGCATTAACGCCCGTCAGCGGGCACGTTTCGAGAGCCGGTCAGGCTCAATCAGCGTCACGGCACGTCCTTCAAGGCGAATCCAACCGCGTACCACAAACTCCGCCAGTGACTTGTTTACAGTCTCACGCGATGCCCCTACTAGCTGTGCCAGCTCCTCCTGGGTCAGGTCATGTGCGACGTGGATGCCCTCGTCAGTTTTAGTGCCGAACCTGGCAGCCAGATCCAGTAAAGCCTTTGCCACCCGCCCCGGAACATCCGAGAACACCAGGTCAGCCAACGCATCATTTGTGCGGCGCAGTCTCTTCGCCAGACCCTTTAACATGTGTTTTGCCAGCTCGGTATTCTCGTCTAGCATCTTCATCAAATCCGCGTGTTCGAGATAAACGAGCTTTGCCGGTGAGACAGCGGTAGCGGAAGTCGAGCGCGGGCCGGGATCAAAAAGGGTCAGTTCACCGACGATTTCACCGGGCCCCAGCACCGAGAGCAGGTTCTCACGACCATCAGTGGAGGCGTGTACCAGTTTCAGTTTGCCCTCAAGAATAACGAAAAGCCGGTCGCCAGGGTCACCTTCACGGAACAGTACCTGACCGCGGCGCAGCGAAATCTCGGCCATATCGGCGTATATTCGCTCGTGAACCTGCGGTTCAAGCCCCTCGAACAGCGGGATTTTGGTTAGGAATGAGGCGTCCAAAGTCGCTCCCTCTCGTCAGAATTTTTCAGATCCGGCAATGTGACCCGCATCACTATTTTAGCGTGTTGTGGGGGTTTGCGCCACTATTCGGTCACTCTTCCTCAGTCATTCTCCCTCGGCGGCACGCGCCTGAGCGATCTGCTCTTTGAGTTCGGCGCGTTTGCGACCTTTCTTGCGGGCACCACTGGACACAAAGGCCAACGCCAGCATCGCCGCACCGACTATAAGCAGTACACCGTTAGGAACAGTGGCGTTAATCAGCTTCGCGGCAGTCACCATCACACTGATTCCAGTGCCGGTGAGTGCATCTGCAACCTTTTCCACATAAGGCAGGGCTAGTGTCGGCGCAAACACCGCGAAACCGCCGATTACCAGGGTAACTATAGCGGTCACATAGGTTCCAAGCGAAGACAGGCGAGCAATCAGCACATATACGAACACCGCAACGGCAGCTAGCGCCATCAGCACGATAAGACCCACTCTGACCCCGGTCACAGAATACCCCGGCACAGCATCACCGAGTTCCAGGGAGGTATAGGTGGCGAGGAACCAGACGGGAACAGCGAGCACCAGTGTCAAGAGGAAACTCCAAATATGGGCGCCAGCACGCGAAGGCATCTTCGGTATCACTGTCGCTCCCTCAAAGAGATCATCGGCAGAGGCGGACGTATCGTCATCAGCCAGGGTTGCCCAGGGGGTATCGGTGAGCGCTGACTCCGGTTCGCTAACCGCAGTGGTGGGGGCAGCGGCAGTGTCGATAAGCCTGGTCGATTCAAGGTCATCAGCAGGAACCGTCGCTATTTGAGCAGTATCGGTGGCGTCTGCTACCTTTACTTCCTCAGCTGCCGGTATAGCGCTGTCGGCAGCCTCGCCCGCCAGCGACACCTCCGAGATATCTGATTCGGGTTCACCCACGATTGCGGCGAGCTGGTCGGCATCGTATTCGGAGTCAGCCGTGACTTCATCTGCTGGGGCATTGGAGACGACAATTGCGGTTGCCCGATCGTCTGTCTCCTCCGGCAAATCCGCAGTAACATCATCTTCATCAGTGTAAACAGCGTCTTCGGCGGGTTCTGTCTCGATGTCGGCTTTTTTTGCAGGGGTGCCAGAACCGCTGGCGATAGGTTCACCGAAATCACCTATGACGGGTTCAGCCGGAATGTCCAGCTCCGGTTCGGTCTCGCGGAGCAGGCGGCGCTCGGCGGCGCGTAAACCGTCATCACCGGTCACGTTGGCATCGGGCATCGGGTCTGCGGTATTCGGCACCATCTCGGTGGGTCGGGTCTCCGAGAGATCCGGTTCCTCGTCCTCTGCTTTGCCGAACAGTCGCCAACTGCGGGGTTTCTTTTCGCTCATCGTCAAACCTTTCGATTGACCTACTTCAGTACAAAGATACCTGTAGCAGGGTGTTTTCCCGGCTCAGACACGCTGGCACGGACGGCTCCGGCTCGGTGACGGAGCCCGAGAAGAGTCCGAGAGGGGCAATATGTTGGCGGATTGTTGATTAACACTGTTTTGCGGTACTCTGCGGTGCCATTTTGCGGTCTAGTGTGCCGGGCGGAAATTGTATTGTTCGAAGCCGAGAGCGGCAATCTGCTCGTTTGTTTCGCGTACCCTCTCGTTCCACTGTTGAGCGGAGACCTGGTCTAGACCGCCAGGGCGAGCGGTTTTCAGGTTTGCTTGCTGCAGTGCGAAGGATTGCACCCCGAGTTCATGCAGCCGCCGGGCGACCGCGAGTGCCTCTTCTTTCGGGGCACCAGGAAAGGTTGTATGCCGCACCTCATAGTCCAAGGGACGCTCACTGCCGGCGCGTTTCGCCGCGACAGCAATCAGTATCTCCAACCCCTCCCATGCCCTTTCACCTGCGTGTTTATTACCTGCGGCTAGCGCATATCCCTCCGGCAGTGCCTTGATGTCGTAACCGACCCAGTCGGTTTGAGCCAAAAAAACTGTCAGGCGCTGCGGGAACGCCCCGGAGGTGTGGAGACCAACAGCGAAACCAAGTTCGTGAACCTCCCGCATGGCCGAGGTGGCGGCGGGCTGCGCCAGCGGCTCGCCGCCGGAAAACACTACCCCGTCGAGGAGGCCGCGACGTTGTGAGAGTAGCTGACGCAACTGTGAGAATGCGACCTGACCGGGGCTGCGCATATCCAGGATTTCCCAGTTATGACAGTATGGGCAGGCTAGCGGACAGCCCTGCAGGAACAGGCTGGCGGCGAGGTGACCGGGCCAGTCGACGGTTGAGAGCGGAACCATCCCGGCGATGCGCAACTGATCGGATTCGGGAGCGGGTCGGGGTGGCGCATCTTCGGGCATCAGGTTCGCCTTTCTGTTTCAGCTTCGTTCATGAGCGGATAAGTCATGTGCACGAATGGATAACTCGTTTTCGCGGGTTTCACGACAGAAACCCGCTCACCAGGGAAAACTGTTTTTAGTGCTGTTACAGGAGTTCACTGCGAGCCGATAACTGGTGCTCGGGTTATCCATTCGTGCAACCGGGTTATCCATTCGTGCACGGGGTGCACGGGAGACGGCGCTGTTCAGGAACCCGGTCACGCACCCGCCAGGACTTCGCGGCGGACGTGTTCCGCCGCGGGATCCGCTCCCATATCCGCCGCGGCCTCGGTAAACATCATCCTCTCAGCGAACTCGCTCTTCTTGCCGATGTTGAAGCTCTTCACCGGTCGGAAGTAACCCATCACCCGGGTCCAAACCTCGCACTCGACTTCACGACCAGCTTCGGCGCAGGTCGGGCAGTGTTCATGCTCACCTTTCAGGTACCCGTGGCTCGGACAGATCGAGAAAGTCGGGGTGATGGTGATATAGGGCACCCGGAAGTTCGACAGTGACCGGCGCACCATTTCACGGCACGCCTCCCATGTCGAAATGCGCTCTCCCATATACAGGTGCAACACGGTTCCACCCGTGTATTTGCTTTGCAGTTCTTCCTGCATGGTGAGCGCCGCAAACGGGTCGTTGGTGACACCGGCGGGCAGCTGTGAAGAGTTCGTGTAGTAGGGTGCCTCGACCGTGCCGGCCTGCACAATTGTCGGGTATCGCTTTTGGTCTTCTTTCGCGAAACGATAGGTGGCGCCCTCTGCCGGCGTGGCCTCCAGGTTATAGAGGTGTCCGGTGGATTCCTGGGCTTCGGTAAGCCGCGCCCGAATATGATCGAGCACTTCAACACACATTTGGTGGCCGCGCGGGTCGGTGATGTCGTATTCGTCGAGTGTGTAGTTGCGTACCATCTCGTTCATGCCGTTCACGCCGATTGTCGAGAAGTGGTTATCCAAGCCCGTCAGCCACCGCGAGGTGTAGGGGTACAGGCCGCGCTTCAGGTTCTTGTTTATTTCGACGCGTTTGCGCTCCAGCGTGTCCACTCCCAAATCAATCAGGTTATCGAGAGCGGCGTATAGCCCGTCCATATCGGCGGCGTTCAGGTAGCCGAGCCGTGCCATGTTGATGGTCACGACACCGATAGAGCCGGTTTGTTCCGCCGAACCGAACAGACCGTTGCCGCGTTTCAGCAGTTCCCGCAAATCCAGTTGCAGCCGGCAGCACATTGAACGAATATCGGTGGGTTTCAGGTCGGAGGTGACGAAGTTTTGGAAATACGGCAGCCCGTACTTCGCGGTCATTTCGAATAGCCCCTGCACGTTGGGACCTTCCCAATCGAAATCTCTGGTGACGTTGTAGGTCGGAATCGGGAAAGTGAACACTCGCCCATCTGCGTCTCCTGCTGTCATGACCTCGATGAACGCTTGATTTATCATGTCCATTTCGGTCTGAAGATCCCCGTATGTGAAATCACAGACCTCATCGGCGACCAGCGGATGTTCCTCACGCAGATCCTCGGGGCAAACCCAATCGAAAGTGAGGTTTGTGAACGGGCATTGCGATCCCCAACGGCTGGGCACGTTCAGGTTGTAAATCAGTTCTTGCATGGACTGTAATAGCTGGTCATAGCTGAGGTTGTCGAGGCGAACATAGGGTGCCATATAGGTGTCGAAACTGGAGAATGCCTGTGCGCCGGCCCATTCGTTTTGCAAGGTTCCGAGGAAGTTCACGATTTGGCCGCAGGCGGCGGAGAAGTGCCGCGGCGGGGCGGAAGCGATCGCTCCGCTCACACCGTTGAAGCCTTCTTGCAGTAGCTGACGCAGCGACCATCCGGCACAGTATCCGCTGAGCATATCGAGGTCGTGGATGTGAATCGCGCCCTCGCGGTGGGCATTTCCGGCTTCGGGGGCGAACACCTGCGTCAACCAATAGTTTGCGGTGACTTTCCCGGAGCTGTTCAATATCATGCCACCCAGTGAATAATCCTGGTTGGCGTTGGCGTTCACTCGCCAATCTGAGCGATCCAGGTATTCGTTTATGGTGCCGGTCACATCCACCATTACGCCGGTATTTGCGCGCGCGGCAGTATCAGTCGCCTCTTGGGCCATTGTGTTCTCCTCTTTCATGTGCTCGTCTGCGAGCGTTCCCTCAACGACACCGACCTCGTTGCTCGGTCAGTGACGCAAACAATTGATAGGTTACGCTCACCCAAGCACGCAAAACACAACATATTGCGCGTGTCGCAGTTTTTCACCACTAGATATTGTGTGCCCAATATGTCCTGGTCGCCCGGATAAAACCCCTGGTTGGGCAAGTGGTGACCCTACTTCATAGTGACGGTGTAGCCCTGATCTTGAAGTGTCAGCTTCATCTCCTGGAGTGAAACCTGCTGAGGTGTCTCCCCGTTCTCGCTCGAAATCTGCAGCAGACCGGCATCTATAAGCTGTTTCAGCACCTGAGGATTATCCAGAGGCATACGGATTTCCGTAATTAGTGTCGCACCGTCCTGTTTGGAGCTGTACTCAACACCGGGAATATCCTCCGATAGCTGCTGATAGCGTCCCTGATCGGCACTAATATCTTCTTTCTGCTGGTCATCGAGTTGGCTGGTGTCGATTTTTGAAACCATCGTGACGCTCTTCGCTCGGTCACCGAGCGCCTCGACAGTCTGCGTGATCGTGTAGGCAACGCTCTCCGAGACGGCAACCATCGTGTTTTCTGTATCGCTGACAGGCGCTTCTGTGTATTGCTGGCCACTCTGCGTATCGCCACACGCAGTCAAGGTAAAGGCAGCGAACAGCACTAATATCGACGCGAATGCTTTGCACATCACCTTCTCCTGTTCGTATAGTTTCTGGGATAATCCTATCGGCACCAAGGTGTGACGAGGGTCACGATAGACTGGTGGGGAAGCTAATCATGTCCCGTATAGGAGAGAAGTATGTGTGGAATCGTTGGAGCTGTCGGGGCTCGGGTTGGACGGTCGGCAGAAAACACGGTCCTTACCGGGCTGAGCCGTCTGGAGTATCGAGGCTATGACTCGGCGGGTATCGCCGTCATCAACGCGCAACAACCGGGCACAGAACAACATCCTGAAGTGCGCAAACAGGTGGGGAAGCTCTCTGGGTTGCGCGAGCTACTCACCCGGGAACCACTCCCGGAAGCCACCACCGCGATCGGGCACACCCGCTGGGCGACCCACGGCGGCGTCACCCAAGTAAACGCTCACCCGCACGTCTCAGCCGATGGGTGCCTGGCTCTGATCCACAACGGGATTATCGAAAACGCCGAGAGCTACCGGGAACACCTGGCGGCAGCGGGCGTGAACTTCGCCTCCGAAACCGACACCGAAGTGGTGGCTCAGCTCCTGGAACGAGCCTATCTGGCCGAACCTGAGCCGAATCGGGGGGAGGCGCTCATTGAGGGCGCGACACCGCTCAGCGAGGTAGATCCGGTTCTCGCCGCCGAGGGTAACGGTGCCCGGGAGGTCGCGGCGCTGCGTCTGAGCCGTGCGATGCTGCGGGTGATGCGAGACCTGGAAGGCTCTTTCACGCTCCTCGTGATTCACGCAGATTGCCCCGACATTATCGTCTCCGCGCGTCGCTCATCTCCCCTGGTTATCGGTTTGAGCGAGGGGGCAAACTATCTCGGGTCGGATGTGTTGGCTTTCGCTGAGGAAACCAAGCAGGCGGTCGAGGTCGGCCAGGATGAGCTGGTTATCGCAACCCCTGCCGGGGTGTTGGTCGCCGATGAGAACGGGAACGATATTTTGCACACCCGTGGCATGAAAGTGTTTCCCGTCGCCACTCAACCACAGGCCGCCGGACGGGCATATACCGTAGATTTCGACACTGCCGCAGTCGATAAAGGCGGGTATGGAACCTATATGGAAAAGGAAATTAATCAGCAACCCTGGGCGATTGCTGAAACTTTGAAAGATCGTTTGGATGCGGACGGGCGACTGACCCTTGATGAGGCGCGTATCTCTGCGGAGACGCTGCGGCGTATCGAAAGTGTCATTATCGTAGCCTGTGGAACGGCCGCCTATGCCGGACAGGTCGCCCGCTACGCTATTGAGCACTGGTGCCGGATTCCCTGCGAGGTAGAGTTAGCTCACGAGTTTAGGTATCGCGACCCGGTAGTTACCGAGCAAACCCTGGTTGTGGCTATTTCACAGTCCGGTGAAACCATGGATACGATTATGGCGATTCGTCATGCCCGCGAACAGGGCGCACGGGTGTTGGCGATTGTGAACACGCCCGGTTCCACGATTTCAAGGGAATCCGATGCGGTACTGCTGACTCATGCCGGACCGGAAATCGCGGTGGCTTCGACCAAGGCTTTTACCGCGCAGGTTGCGGCGTGTTACCTGTTGGGACTGTATTTATCGCAGGTGCGCGGCTATAAATACGCCGATGAGATTGCCGACTATTTGGATAAACTCAGTGAAATGCCAGATAAGGTGCAAACCCTGTTGAACCGTTACGGGATGCCCGGCACGATGGGACAGATCCCCGAGAATATCAACTCGGTGATTTTCCTGGGGCGACATGTCGGGTATCCGGTCGCGATGGAGGGCGCATTGAAGTTAAAGGAGATCGCGTATCTGCACGCTGAAGGTTTCGCTGCCGGCGAGTTGAAGCACGGACCGATTGCGCTCATCGAGGAGGGGCAACCGGTCGTGATTATTGTGCCCACTCCGCGCCGTCCTGAACTGCATCGCAAGGTGGTATCCAATATCGAGGAAGTTCGGGCTCGCGGAGCCTTTACCCTGGTGATTGCGGAGGACGGTGACGATTCGGTGGATCAGTTCGCGAATGTGGTGTGGCGGGTGCCGCGCACACCCACGCTGATGCGTCCACTGGTTGACGTGGTGCCGTTGCAGCTGTTTGCGTTGCGTTCGGCTCAGGCACGAGGGCTGGATGTGGATCAGCCGCGCAACCTCGCCAAGTCTGTTACCGTCGAGTAGCCCCGGTAAAAGAACAGAGTGCCCCGCCGGTAAAAGAACAGAGTGCCCCGCCGGGGAACGGACGGGGCACTCCGCAGGTTACCTGTTAGCTGCGGCGGCGACGGACGGCTACAGCCAGTCCGCCCGTGAGCAGCAGCAGGGTCGCCAACGTCAGCGGCACCCAGACATCGGCACCGGTATCGGCAGTGGTGACCTTGCTACTCGCGCAGTCGGGGCAGTCCTTTGACCCTGAGGATTTGTCGCCGTCCTTGTTCGTGTCGGTCGGCTTCTCGTCCTTCGGATCCTGCTTATTCTGGTTTGGATTGCTGTTCGGGTCGGTTCCGGCCTTTACCTCGTCGGCATCCGATACCCCGTCACCGTCACTGTCCGCCTTGGTCGGGTCGGTCTTATAGGTGTTTACCTCTTCGCCGTCCAGCAGGCCGTCACCGTCGGTGTCCGGATTGTTCGGGTCGGTTCCCGCCTTTATCTCGTCAGCATCCGATAGCCCGTCACCGTCACTGTCGCCCTTATTCGGGTCGGTCGGGGCACCGTTAGTTCCGGCAGGCACCCGGTTACCGTCAGCATCGTAGGGGTTCAACGCGCCGCTAACCTCGTCACCGTCACTAATACCGTCACCGTCACTGTCTTTGCTGTTCGGGTTGGTTGGCTGACCGTCATAGGCGTTCTTCACACCGCTGGTTTCGTCACCGTCTTTGATACCATCCCCATCGGTATCGGGAAGTGTCGGGTCGGTACCGTAGGTGATTTCGTCACTGTCGGACAGGCCGTCACCGTCAGTGTCGGTCTTAGTCGGGTCAGTGCCATTGTTCGTTTCGGTTCTGTCGGTTATGCCGTCACCGTCGATATCCGGATTGTTCGGGTCGGTAGGTGTTGCGGCATTGATTTCGTCACCGTCTTTAGTGCCGTCTTTGTCGGTATCGGCGAGCAGCGGGTCGGTCGGGGCACCGTTAGTTCCGGCAGGCACCCGGTTACCGTCAGCGTCGAAGGGGTTCTTCGCACCCGTGACCTCGTCACCGTCGTTAATACCGTCACCGTCGGTGTCGACCAGCAGCGGGTCGGTCTTATAGGTGTTTACCTCCTCGCCGTCACTCAGACCGTCACCGTCAGTGTCAGCCAATTTCGGATTAGTGCCGCGATTGACTTCCTCACCGTCACTCAAGCCGTCACCGTCAGTGTCGGTTTTGGTCGGATCAGTCTCATCACCGGTGTTCGGCAATCCGTCAACGCCGTTGACTTCCTCACCGTCCAACAGACCGTCACCGTCAGTGTCAGCCACGTTCGGGTTGGTTCCCATCGCTCTTTCTTCTTCGTCGGTGAGACCGTCATTATCGCTATCGACCGTACCTGTCTGACCGGCAGGCGGTTTCAACGGGTCGGTATGATCATCAAGCATCTCTGTGCCGTCATCCACTCCGTCACTGTCAGTGTCGCGATTCATCGGGTCGGTCGGGGCACCGTTAGTTCCGGCAGGGACCCGGTTACCGTCAGCGTCGAAGGGGTTCTTCGCGCCCGTGACCTCGTCACCGTCGTTAATACCGTCGCCGTCGGTGTCGGCCACCAGCGGGTTAGAACCGCGAGCTATCTCATCTCCGTCAGTCAAACCGTCATGGTCGGTGTCTTCTTCTTTCGGATCAACCTTGTAATTCTTGATTTCGGCTCCGTCAGTCAAACCGTCACCATCGGTGTCCGCCTTGTTCGGGTCGGTACCGTGAACGTTGATTTCCTCACCGTCCGACAGACCATCCTTATCCGTGTCGGCGAGCAGCGGGTCGGTAGGCTGATTGCCGTAATTCTTGTTGGCTGTGCCTTTAACCTCGTCACCGTCAGTCAAACCGTCACCATCAGTATCGGTATTGAGCGGATCGGTCTTATAGGTGTTTACCTCTTCGCCGTCACTCAGGCCGTCACCGTCAGTGTCCGCCTTGGTCGGGTCAGTGCCGAGTGCGGCTTCCTGTGAATCAGTCAGGCCGTCACCGTCAGTGTCCGGGTCTGTCACAGTGATTGTCACCGGAATCTTATCGGTTGAACCATCCGGGTAGGTGACCTGGAGGGTCGCCGGCACATCGCCTACCTGGGAAGTGTCAGGTTCGGTTTCCCAGGTGTAGGTGGTGCCAACCGGCAGCAGGTTCGGGTCGTTGATTGATGCCGCCGGGTCGGGCTTTGCGTCTTTCAGTACACTCTGATTTTTCCCGGTGGGGTTATAGCGCTCCGCATCGGGCTTCACAGTGTCGGTGCCCTCAGTCGAGGTATTCGAGTCACCGTCAGTAGCGGTGGCTTTAACCACGGTGTTGCCCTGTACCTCATCGGCTGGGATAGTCACCACGCCGGTGTTCGGGTCAATCTGCAGTGGTGAATCGTCGGGCAGCGACCATTCACCGGTTACCGGGTCTTTAGTCGCGGTCACGGTCGTTTCGGCATCCGACCCCTCCGGGGTATAGGTGATCGCCATCGAAGTCACATCCGGATCGTTCGGAGGTGTCACGGTGGCGCCACCCTGATCGTTTGATGCGACAGTCGGGGCTGCCGGTTTCTCGGTATCTACCACCGTCACCGTGACATCCACAATATCGACTGAGCCGTCCGGATAGGTCACTCGCACCTGCACCTGCTGGTCACCAACCGTCGAGGTGTCCGGAGGTGTCACCCACTCAAACTGAGTGTCATCAGGCAGGGTGTCCGCACCGGTGATTGCGCTTTCCGCAGTGGGAGCGGCGGATCCTTTCTCAACTCTCTGATCTTTCCCCTGCGGATCATTCAGATCAGCCTGGGTGTCATCTGCTGTGACCTTGACAGTCACCGGTATTTTCTCGGTGCTTCCATCAGGGTAGGTTACCACCACTGTCGCCGGAACATCTCCCGGGGTTGCAGTATTGGGGGTGGTTTCCCACTCGAACTTGGTTCCTGCAGGCAGTTCGGGCGTGTTCGCAATGGATGCTGCCGCGTCCGGGGTCTTATCGACTTTAACGGTCTGATCCTGCCCGTTCGGGGTGAACACGTCCGCGTCCGTCGTAATAGTGTCTGCGGATTCACCCGAAGTATTGCCGGTCGCGTCCTCGGCGGTCGCCTTCACATCGCTTCCACCTTTAACCTGGTCGGCGGGGATAGTCACCACGCCGGTGTTCGGGTCAATCTGCAGTGACGAACCGGCAGGCAGCGACCATTTCCCATCCGACCCCTTGGTTGCGGTCACGGTCGTTTCGGCATCTGCCCCCTCCGGGGTATAGGTTACCGCCATCGAAGTCACATCCGGGTCATTAGGTGGTGTCACTGTCGCGGCACCGGCATCATCTGCGACCACAGTCGGAGAATCCGGTGGGGTATTGTCCTGGTTATCCTTTGTCACCGTGAACTTCGCGGTCGGGTGCTGCACCGTGTTGGTGGTTTTTCCGGCTACGGTTATCGGTACCGTCATTTCCACGGGCAGCTCGATAACTTCGCCTTCTGGCGCACTCGCCGGGGCTTTCACAGTCACCACGCCGGTCTGCTCATTCACAGATACCTCGTAGCCTTCCGGAACTGTCCAGTCTGGGTTCAAACGGAAAGATGCACCATTCGGTACCGGGTTGGTTTCGACCTTATCGGTACTGCCGGGCACGTCACCTGTCGGATTTTGGCTGTCGGCACTCCCACCCTGCGGCACGGTTGTGTCCGTATAGGTGAAAACATCAACCGGGGTGGCGATAAAAGAGTCGCCAAACATGGATTCTGACATTTTATCGGTGTCCACGCCTGCCGGATACACCAGCGAGGTAAACACGGTCGCGCCAGTCAAGTCGTCCGGAACCGTGATCGGGCAGGAATCGAGGGTGCCGTCAGCTTTAGCAGTCAACTGGCATGCAGTTCCCACCGGCTTGCCATCCCGGAACCACTGCACCTGATAGTCCTGATTGGGGAACAGACCGGTTGTGGTGTTTTCCACTGTAGTGCCCGGCGAAGCCAACGTATCCTGGGTGTTATATATCAAATCGTCGTGGTTACCCAGCGAGAACACAGCGAATTTCTCATTTGAGAGGTTCGCGGATGCCAACTCAATAGCCGGTGTGTCTAGCTCTTGGAACATATTGTCCTGGAAAGACCCCAGCCAAGCCTGCACATTATCACCCTCCACCAGCGGATAGGCATACATGTAGTCCTCGTTGATGTGGAGATGTTTCTTGAGCGCCGTACCGTTCCACACTGCAAGACTGTTGTGAACCGAATCAGCATCACTCGCGAGCTGGTGGAACAGATCTTTAGTGTTCCCGGCTTTATTGCGGGTGGCACCGTAGAGACCCTGCCACGGGATATACCATTCGCCTTCGGCGTTCACGGTACCAACCTTGGTTTCCGCAATCGCGGCACCCGGACCGTTCGTATCGTTGTATTCGGTGACTATCCGTTTCTGGGCGGCTTTGAATCCTTCGCGGGTGTACTTCGGGTTATCTTTTTTCCACTGGTCAAAGAGGTTTGCCACCTCGTCGTTTACATACGAGGCCACAACTTTCGTACCGGTTGCCCAAACGTCACCCTTTTCCTTGTAATACTGGTTAGCCAGCGTCCCGCCGTTCGCGGTGGAATCGTTCCAACGAGTGCCGCGCAGCGTGCCATAGTTTCCCTGGCTCACCCATTTCTCACCGCCGGGCACCTCAACCCAGTCGGCTTCAGGTTTCGCCAACCAGCCGTCTTTATTTGGTTTCTCTTGAAAAGCAACCTTACCGTTCACAATACGGTTAATGCCCGCCGTGAAGTCCCATGACTCGTTGATGCGAGTGACGCGATCATGGAAAGTGCCGGGAAAAGCGTCACCGAAACGTGCCATCACCAGGTTGTCCGGGTCGGGGTTCTCGAGCCAGGTGCGCACCAGAAAATCAGCATCCCCTGCCAACTTGAACTCATAGCTATTGCCGAGCGCATCGGTCACCGGTTTCGAAAGGTCAAAACAGAATTTGCCGTTCGCGTCAGAAGTGGTTTTGTAATACGGCGAGATGAAACCTTTACCGTTCATCCACTGCAAATAAATTGTGGCACCCTCATAGGGAGTATCGTCCGGGTCGTTCACATCCTGAAGACCGGGAGCACGATCTATATAGGCCTCGCCGGAATAGCTCTGCTTCGGTGGGCGGTTCCCGTCACAGGTCACGGAAATCGCATCGGCCTGGGTCAGCCCCTCAGCAGCCATTGCTCGCGGCGCATCAGCAGAATAGAACAAGGCTCCACTGGCAACCACGGCAGCCGCAACCACCAAAGCTACAGGCTTAACCCAACCTTGAGCCCCCCCCGCAGAGCGGTACGCATACTAATCGACATATTTCTCCTCAGTGAACAGGTACTTTATATATTTAAGTCTCGGCATTATAATAAACGAAAATCCCAACTTGGAACTATATCCTCGACTTTAAATCCTCAATGCTAGATTCTTCCAGAATACTCCCAGATATACAAGTAGCGGGTTGCCGGAATCCCGTGTCCACCCACAGCGTCAATACAGACGGGCGGGTGAGCGGGCAAATATCCGCCCGTGAGCACCGAAGATAGCTGGAAAACACCAGAATGGCACGGGGCAGTATTTAAGCGTAAGGTGTTTATGCTTAAACGTGTAATTGTGTTGCGCCGACAAATCGAGCCGGAAAGCATCCAGCGCGCAATACCGGATGCTGCTCCACCCGAGAGATCACCGAGGTTTCACTATGAACCATCACCCGCCCGCCGCTGACGTACACCAGCAGCCGGCACCTGAACAACGTAAAAAGGTGCCGCTTTCTGAACTCTACGGCCCCATCGTGGTGCCCGGGGCGAAACGCACCTACAGCCGCGGCAAACTGCTGTTCATCATGCTGGTTCCACTCATGATGTCGCTGATGCAGGTTTCAGCAATCAACACGGCACTTCCCTCAATGCAGGCCTCCCTGGGGGCGAGTGACTCCGATATCCAGTGGATGATCTCCGGATATGCCTTGACCATAGGGATTGTGCTGGTGCCATCCGGACGGCTCGGCGACATTTTCGGTCGATCCGGAGCATTCGTCACCGGTCTCGGGATCTTTGCGGTCGCCTCGCTGCTGATCGGCTTAGCGCAAGACCCGTTGCAGGTGAACCTGCTGCGTATTCTGCAGGGTATCGGCTCGGGTATTCTCTCGCCACAAACCACCGGCATCATTCAGGAATACTTTAAAGGACAGGCACGCGCCCACGCCTTCGGAATGTTTGGTCTGGCAGTGTCGGCTTCAGTGGCTGCCGGGCCGGTGATGAGCGGTTTCCTGATCGAGTTTCTCGGGCCGGACATCGGGTGGCGATCCAGTTTCCTGGTGCTTTTCCCGCTGGGTATTATCGGCGTGTTTTTGTCGTTCTTCTGGTTGCCTTTCGGTAAGGAACGCCGCACCATAGGCAAAAACAAAGACCGCGCGAACGCCGAGTTTAAACATTTCAAGGAAGCGCACGGTGAGGAAGTGCCGCAACGCAAAGGCGCGACAATCGACCTGGATCCTCTCGGGATGATACTGTTGGCGCTGGCGGTGCTGGGAATCATGGTGCCGTTCATGGTGGACACGACCCGCTGGATATACCTGCTGGTGCTGGGCGGTGTCGCACTGATGGCAGTGTGGGTGGCGTGGGAAAAAAGCTATAAACGGCACGGTCGCTTCCCGATGGTCGATATGGAGCTTTTCAAAATCCCGACTTTCTCCTATGGCACGGCAATCGTCTCAGTGCTTTTCCTCGGCATGACCTCGGTGTGGGCGGTGTTCATGATTTTCCTGCAAAACGCCCTGGACGCCACACCCCTCCAGATGGGCATGATTTCGCTGCCCAACGCGGTGATCTCCGGCTACGCGTCAGTGTGGGCCGGCAGGTACGCGATACGAAAGGGACGCACCATCCAGGTTTGGTCACTGGTGCTCTACCTGGCGGGTCTGCTGGGTTGTATCTTTATGACCTACCTGGCCTACCGTGGCGTGATTTTTTGGTGGTACATTATCCCGACCCTGTTCATGGGGGCAGGTTCCGGCGCGATCGGTTCAGCGAACCAGACGCAAACCATGATGGATGTTCCGCCGAAATCCGGCGGCACCGCCGGTGGAGTGTTGCAGACCGGTCAGCGCGTCACCACCGCGATCGGTATCGCCTTTATCACCGCCGTGTTCTTTGCGGTACGCGGCGAAATCCAAAGCGACGGCAGCGCCCACTGGTACACGGGAATCACCGCGGCTTTCCTGGTGATCTCCGTGATTATCCTGGTCGATATCGTGATCGCCGAGGTGTTCCGGCGTAAAGGCACCCCGCCAACGAACCCTGCCTGACGGCAGGTTCACTCGGCTGGTTCCGGCTATTTGGTGGCGGGAGCGGTCTGCCCCAAAACATCTATCACATAGGCGACAGCCGGCGTGTCACTGGTTGTGCCACTGCTTTCAGTTCCTGCCGGGGCAGCAACCTTTGGAGTCACAAACAGCACACGGGAACCAGTCGGCACACCGACCAACCCGTCCAGAGGTGTCGCACCCTGACCAGAATTGAGGGCGATATACTGCGGACCGCCACCCTCACCGTAAGTACTCACGGTTGCGCTGCCATCCCACGCTACCTGCGCAATCTGGAAATACACGGTGGCACCCTCCGTGATTTCATCGCCCTTACCCTCGGCAATGACGGTGAGTTTCGCCTCTTTCGGTTCCGCCTGCCCCTTCTTAATGGACAGCGTTACCGGCTCGCCGAGACCACCCTTTATAGTTACAGGCAACTCAGCGTCTTTCACTTTCACGGTGGCATCCTTGTCGCCAGCCTGGTCGATACCGTAGGCGTCAACAATCTCCACATAGAACGCGATCGTGTCATCCTTGCCGATACCGGCCTGTTCGTTACCTCCCTGCTCGCCATAGCCGAGCTCCGGCGGAATCGAGAGAATCACCTTTGAACCGACCTTTTTACCGGCCAGGCCCTGCGTCCAGCCCTTTATGACCTGCTTCAAACTGAAACCGGTCGCCGTGCCCCGCTGGAAAGACGAATCAAAAGCTTTCTTCTCGCCCCACACCTGACCGACATAGTTAGCAACCACATAGTCGGTTTCAGCGACCACCCGACCGCTGCCTTTCTCAGTCTCCCAAACTTTCAGTCCATCGGGCGGCTCAGAGCCGGGAAAAGACAGTTGGGTTTCCGCACCGGTGCCCACAACTTCCGGGGCGCCGCCGGGCGTACAAGCGGACAGCGGGAATGCCAGTGCAGCGACAAGCGCCAACGCAATCAGTTTCAGTTTTCTCATACGTCAATCCTAACGGCAGCATCCGACACCGCGTTCACGCAGCGCCGGCTCAAAGCATACAGGAAACACAACCCTCCACTTCGGTGCCCTCCAGTGCGGCCTGACGCAACCGCATATAGTAGAGGCTCTTAATGCCTTTCGTCCACGCATAAATATAGTTTTTGTTCACCTCGCGGCTGGTTACCGTATCCGGATAGAACAGCGTCAGGCTCAAACCCTGGTCTACGTGCTGGGTCGCCACCGCATAGGTGTCGATAATCTTCTTCGGCCCGATCTCATAGGCATCCTCGTAGTATTCGAGGTTGTCGTTGGTCATATAGGGTGCCGGATAGTAGACGCGACCAATCTTGCCCTCTTTACGAATCTCAATCTTCGAGGCAATCGGGTGGATCGAAGAGGTCGAGTTATTGATATAGGAGATAGAGCCAGTCGGTGGTACAGCCTGAAGATTCTGATTAAACATACCGTATTCACGCACTTCAGCAGCGAGTTGCCGCCAATCATCCGGGGTTGGCAAGTGGACGCTTGAAGCCTCGAAAAGACCTCGCACTTTCTCGGTTTGCGGCACCCACTCCCCGTTAATGTACTTGTCGAAAAACTCGCCAGTGTAGTACTTCGACTCCTCGAAACCGGCGAAACTCTCGCCGCGTTCCCGAGCGATCCGGTTCGAAGCCTTTATCGCGTAATAACACACCGCATAGAAATACATATTCGTGAAGTCCAGACCCTCCTCGGAACCGTAGTGGATACGTTCACGCGCCAGGTACCCGTGCAGGTTCATCGCGCCCAAGCCGATCGCGTGCGACATGGAGTTACCCCTGTGAATCGAGGGAGCAGAACCGATATCGGTCAGCTCAGAAACCGAAGTCAGGCCACGAATCGACACCTCAATCGTCTTCGCAAAATCCGGGGAATCCATGACCTTGGCGATATTGAGGCTCGCCAGGTTACAGGCAATGTCCTTGCCAACATGAGCAAAAGTCAAATCCTCGTTATAGGTGCTGGGCTCAGAGACCTGCAAAATTTCGGAACACAGGTTCGACATCGAAATCCGTCCCTTAATCGGGTTGGCGCGGTTCACGGTGTCCTCATAGACGATATAGGGATACCCGGACTCGAACTGAATCTCGGCGAGCGTTTGGAAGAACTTACGTGCGTCGATACGTTTCTTGTGAATCTGCGGGTTATCAACCATTTCGTAGTATTTCTCGGTAACCGAAATATCTGAGTACGCCACGCCGTAGACCCGCTCCACATCATAGGGACTGAACAGATACATCGGTTCTTTGCGTTTTGCCAGTTCAAAGGTGATATCCGGGATCATCACGCCGAGCGCAAGGCTCTTGATACGCACCTTCTCGTCAGCGTTTTCGCGTTTGGTATCGAGGAACGCCATAATGTCTGGGTGGTGGGCACTCAGGTACACCGCGCCCGCACCCTGCCGGGCACCCAGCTGGTTCGCGTAGGAGAAAGAGTCCTCCAGCAGCTTCATCACCGGAACTACACCGGAGGATTGGTTCTTGATTTTCTTTATAGGCGCACCCGCCTCCCGCAGATTAGTCAGGCAAAGCGCCACACCGCCGCCGCGTTTCGACAGTTGCAACGCCGAGTTAATGCCGCGCGCAATCGACTCCATATTGTCCTCAACGCGCAACAGGAAACAGGAAACAAACTCGCCGCGCTGCTTCTTTCCGGCGTTGAGAAAAGTCGGGGTGGCCGGCTGCAACCGCCCGTTCATGATCTCATCGACCAGGTCCTCGGCGAGCTGCCGATCCCCCTTAGCCAGAAAAAGCGACACCATGGCGACACGGTCTTCGAAACGCTCCAGATAGCGTGTACCATCAAAGGTCTTCAACGTGTAGGACGTATAGTACTTGAAAGCCCCCAGGAACGTCGGGAAACGGAATTTATAGGCATAGGCGCGCTGATACAGGGACTTAATAAAGTCGAAGTCATACCAATCCAGCACTTCCTTTTCGTAATAGCCGTTCTCCACCAGGTAGTCGAGCTTCTCCCGCAAATCATGGAAGAACACGGTGTTTTGGTTGACGTGCTGCAGGAAATACTGTCGCGCCGCCTGATGGTCAGCATCGAACTGGATATTGCCGTCAGCATCATAGAGATTCAGCTTCGCGTTCAGCGAGTGATAATCGAGTTCCGGATCTGCTTTTTCGACTCCGGTGTCAGTCAGATTGTCTGCCAAAATTTCCTCAATCCTTCAGTGACTACTTGCGCATCCTGGGGGGTTCCCAGCAGCTCATACCTATACAGGAACGGGACGTGGAGCTTGCGCTCCAGAATGTCCCCGGCGACCGCGTAGTGGGTCCCGAAATTAGTGTTGCCCGATGAGATGACGCCCCGACACCACTTGCGGTTTTCCGGGTCGTTCAGGAACTTGATGACCTGCTTCGGCACGGCCTTTTTCAAGTCACCGCCCCCGTAGGTCGGCACCACCAAAATGAAAGGCTGGTCGATATGCAGGGGTTCGTCCTTGGGTAGCAGCGGAATCCGATAGTTCTCAAACCCGAGTTTCTGGATGAAACGGTGAGTGTTATTAGTCGCCGACGAGAAGTACACCACTACCGGTTCGTCAGCTTTCTTCCCTGCCATTTGCGGCAGCCTCCCTATCTCCAAATCGTTATCTGTTCAAGTTGTATATCTCGGTTATATCTCGGTTATATCAGCCGCCACCCACATCTACCGCCGGAAGCGTTACTGCTGTTCAAAATGTAGTTTCTGTGGCCTATAAGACGGTTTTGGGCAAATTAATATCCGGCCACTGGATGCGCGACCGGCTGCTGGGTCAAACCGCCGCGGCGGCAGCGGCCTCAACGAGACCCTTGATTTTATCCGGACGGAAACCGCTCCAGGAATCCTCGCCCGCCATCACAACCGGAGCCTGCGCGAAACCCATAGATTTCACCATTTCAAGAGCCTCAAGATCAGTGCTCATATCAACCTCGGTATAGGCGATACCCTGCTTGTTGAAAGCACGCTTAGTCGCGTTGCACTGCGCACATGCCGGTTTCGAATAAAGCGTCACAGTCATCTCTATCTCCGTCCTCTCGGGGTTCCCTCAACGTTTCCGTCCCTGCCGGTTTCGGTGCCACGTCCCTGAAACTTACATCATTGTTACTCGCGCGACCCCGGTTTTCCGGTGCTGATATAAAACACTACACCTAGGGGTGCCGAGAGCACGGAACCCCAATAGGTTGTGGTTGGGATATATGTTACACAGGTGTAGTTTCCAATAAATTAAAGCCCCTATGGGAGGGCTTTTAGCGACACCAAAAACGACAAAAAGTGGTATAGGTCACATTTTCAGCGGCGTGTCGGAGAGCGGACTACACCGACAAAAACACCACGAAAAGAAACCTATAAAATTACGTGTATGACACGGATGAATGTGGAATCCTTTAACCTCGACCACCGCCGAGTGACAGCCCCCTTCGTGCGCATCGCCGACCGAAAAACCCTGCCCGGCGGAGACGTGCTAATCAAATACGATGTGCGCTTCTGCCAGCCCAATCAGGAGCACCTGGAAATGCCGGCGGTGCATTCCATCGAACACCTGATGGCGGAACTCATGCGCAACCACACCGAACGGCTGATTGACTGGTCACCGATGGGATGCCAGACCGGATTCTATGCCGTCACCCTGGATCTCGGATACCAAGACTTCACCGAAATACTCGCAGCCACCTGCACAGATATTCTAGAGGCGACACAGGTTCCGGCCGCCAATGAAGTTCAGTGCGGATGGGGCGCAAACCACTCACTAGCTGCCGCACAAAACGCGGTGCAGAAATTTTTGGCAGCACGCAAACAGTGGAGCGAGGTTTCCGCATGAGCGTGTTGATAGCCTGCGCCATGCCCGAGGAAGCCGCACCCTTTACCGAACCGGCCGGCACACCGGCAGCACAAATCCGGGTAGTGGTCACTGGAATCGGAATGGTGAACGCGGCGGCGAACGTGACCGCGGAACTGGAACGAACCAAACTGAGCGGCGAACAGTTCACGGCAGTACTCTCGGTGGGCAGCGCCGGGGGACTGGACACGGCCGCACGCATCGGAGAAGTGATTGTGGGAACCCGGTACCGCTACCACGACGCCGATGCCACAGCCGCCGGATACCGATACGGGCAAATCCCAGGAATGCCGGAGTTCTTCGAGGCAGACGGTGAACTACTGGCACTGGCTCGCCAGGTCGCTGCAGACAACAGCGCCGAGAACAGTTCGGAAACCGGCCCATCCGATAGCGCATGGGTGCGGTTTGGCGAGATTGTCTCAGGCAACTCCTTTATCACCGCAACAAATGCGACGCGGGTACGCGAACGTTTCCCGGACGCCCTCGCCACCGAGATGGAGGCGGTCGCGATTGCGCAGGTCTGTGCGGCGCGAGACATACCTTTCCTGTCACTGCGCGCAGTTTCGGACCTGTGCAGCGCCGATAGCGCCCAAGTTTTTGACCGCAACCTGGACTTGGCAAGCGCCCAAGCAGCCCGGATAGCCACAGAAGTCGCCACCCGGATTGGGTGAAAGCCGGGGGACGGGTTCCGGGCTGGCAGGGCTGGCAGGGCTGTCGGGGCTGGTCGGGCACTGAGCCGCCAAGCTGCCGGCCTGCCTGACTGTCGGGCACCCACCTGCCCCGGCAAACCAGCAGCAGGCTCCGGAGGCAGCTCTGCCGACGCTCCCGTGCACAACTCTGGACAATTTGCCACCAAATAACCCAAACCAAGCATTTCCACACAAAATCACCAGAGTTGTGCCCGCAGACAAACACCAAGGGTTCCCGGCCGGGAGTCGGGCACCCACCTGCCCCGGCAAGTCAGCGGCAGGCTCCGCGGGTTTGCGTTTGAGCACGCCGGTGCGTTACCTTTATGTAGTTCGTATTTTGCGAGCCGAAGCGCAAGTGGCGGAATTGGTAGACGCGCACGGTTCAGGTCCGTGTGCCCCTTATACGGGCGTGGGGGTTCAAGTCCCCCCTTGCGCACTCAGTTAAACCGGCAATTAACTGGGAAAACATTCCAGGGGTTGCCGGTTTTGCTGTCCCTGGGGATAGTGGATAGTGAGGGGATAAGCGAAGTAAAACCTGGGTTTTCGGCGGGTCTTTCGATAGGAATGGAGACACCACCATGTCGCCGGAACGGGTAGCAACGCTTACCGATTCAAGGCGCTCTGCAGATACCCTGGAAGTACCTGTCCCTGACTGGTGTCAGCGGGCGTTTGTCCCGGTGTTCGCTGCTGTCGGCTCACCCCGAGATGGTTGTATGAGATGCGGTCGCCTATGCCGAGTATGACGGCTTCTCAGTCTCGGCAGTCTGGGAACCTGATGCTGCCCGGTTCGCTGCCCCCACTTTGGAGGTTACCGCCGATATGCTCGCCCTCTGCGGATGCTCTGGACTTAGCCGGTTAACTGTTCAGGGCTGCTCTCTCGGTGAGCGCTGCCGAGAGTTCCGCCTATGAGCCGCTCCACGAACTGGTCCATAACTCTATTTCGGGTTTTGCCGGTCTCTTTCACGCCCGCTTCGCCGCAGGTATGACAGATCCTGTTGATTGGTTTGTGTGCCATAAACCACGGATACTCAGGAATGTCCCCCGGTGATTTCCGCGCCCACGTATTCAATTAGTTTCCCTGCTGCCGTTCCTACACTCACCCATTACGGCGGGTCGGTGTCGCGTTCGACAACCCGGATAGTTTGCTCCCACGCCTCGGCGGCTCGCCGGGTCTTTTTGAGGCAGCGGAAACTACGAAAACAATTTATAGGCATTTACGCAGGTAACTGAAGGGCATAGTGTCAACAGTCAGCAAATAATAACGGGAATTACCGTTTTGTTCTTTCTCGTTTTGTTGCGCCGAAATCCTCCGAGAGGGTGGAGGCATGAACACTCTGAACACGACCCGACGCGGCGGGAATCCGCAACGAAACAACAAAAAATGGCGACTGCGAATCCTGGGAGCGGGAGGCACGATAGCACTGTTGAGCAGTCTCCCGCTGACCTGGGCGGCGGCCGATGCCACCCCGACAGCAACCTGGCAATCCCTGGGCGATAGCACCCACCAACTCAACATCCAGGTCTCCGGTGACGACACCGCAATTTGTGCCAGCGACCGGCAAGGACTCGGGAGTGAAACCATCGAATACGATACAGAACGTATAATACCTGCTGGTCAAGCCTATATAGCTGGGTCTGGGATGCTGCGTGACAGTGACGGAAAAATCCGTAGTGTACAGGTTTTTTCTTCCGAGCAGCAGCCGAGTGTAGCCTATCTGCTGTCAGTGGCGCTGCCGCTGGCAAGACAGCAGGCCACTGCCGGTAACACGTCGGAGGCGGCAGCGGTGGTTTGGGCACTGCACAACAGCGCAAATAGGGTTAGCGCCGTTCAGAAAGCCGGTGTCACACAAGCGATTGAGACCCGAGCTGGACAGCTTCTTTCTGAAGCTGCCGAACGTAGCGGCCCCTATGCTAGCGCTCTTCGCATCGAATCGGGAGAGTTAATTGTAGAGCCGGTGAGCGCCGGCAGTGGAACCCCGATGACGGGATTCCCGGTCACGCTCACCCTGAATGGGGCGCTGTTCAACAATGGCGAACGGATACGCACAGTTTCCTCCACCGCCGAAACGCAGCGTTTCCCGCTGATTCTCCCGAATGCTGGAACGGTAAAGGCGACGGTGTCAGTGTCGTCACTGCCCGCGATCGACTATCGGGTGTGGGAGTCCCGAACCATGCAGGATATGCTACTCGCCGGGGCATCGAGTTCCGTGAGCGCTGAAACCGAGTTCGATGTGGACGAGCCGCCAGCAGGGGAGCAAGAACCGCCGGGTACTGACTGTCCCGAGACTGAACCGACACAACCTGAGGCTCCGCTACAACCACTTGAGCCGCAAGAACCGTTAAGAGAACCGACACAGGCAACTGATATTGCGCCTCCGTCCTCCGTGAATGCACTGCCCGCAGCCTCTGAAACACCGGTGTCAGATTCCGTGGATGTCCCTGTCGAGACCGAAGAACCGGCAGAAAAGAGGGAACCTACTGGAACGGATCAGGCGGAGACCGAGGTTGAAGCTGCGGGGGCTGAGAGCGCAGCGGATTTGTTACCCGCAGGTTCACCGGAATCTCAGCGGACTGGAAGCGCAGAGAAAACCCCGGCTCGACTTGCCCAGACTGGCGCTCGTGTCAGCCAGGTAGCGGGTGCAGCCCTGCTGGCGATGGCGGCTGGAGCCTATATTTTGCGCCGCAGACAGAGCTGAATGTGAGGCTTCAATTATGTCAGGGGGTAACAACCGGTCCGGGCGGGGTCGGCTGGCGCGGCGGATATTGGAATCCTGGCGGCGGCTGCAACTGCTGAGCCAGCCACGGTGCCGGGCGGGTTCGATACTCGCCCGACCCGATCCGCTCCGGCAGCATTCTCGGCTGACCGTAACGGGAGGGAGCGTAGCGAATTCCTCCGATGTTTTGCTCCCAGTCACCGGCAATCAATGTTGCGGTGTTATGAATATGGCGCAGCCGCATGATGAGCTCCACCAACGCGACATATACCGCGAGCATAAGCACGGATATCAGCAGCGATTCCCAAGTGCCAGAGGTCTCCATATCGAGGCTGCTACCAGAGATAAAGGCAGTGACTGCGGCTATCTCGTTGTTGGCGATGTGATACGCAATTCCGGTCTCCAAACCGCCGGTTCGCCACGCCAGGTATCCGAGTGCCAACCCCATAACCGCTACCTCAGTGAATGCCCAGCCCCCGTAGAGGTGACCGGAAGTGAACAGCACGGCTTGAACCAGGATCGCCCAGATCGGCAGCCGCAACCACGAACCGACAACCTGCATGATCATGCCACGAAAAAGCAGTTCCTCAGCGGCGCATTGCACCGGAATAATCAGGACGACTGTGACGGCGATGAGCAGCCAGTTGACACTGCTCAGCGAGGATGGATCCCCACCGCTGGAACCTGCCTGACCGAAGATAAACGGCATCAGAGCAGCGGCGGCAACGAACAGCACTATCGAGATAACCAGGGCAAGCAGCAGCAACCGAATACGCAGCTTACCTGTAACCGAGAAAACCTGTCCCGACGGTCTGTAACCCAAAATCAGATAAGCCAAGAATACCGATGGTACAGTTACCGCCACCGAGGCAAAAGTCCACGCAAGCCAGCCCGGCGTGGAGGGAATGTCGAAATTCATATCACCGTTTACCCCGATAAATTGGGCGAGCATATCCGGTTTAACAACGAACGAGACTATGGTGAACACCGTGCTGAAAGCGAAGAAAAACCCACCGGTGAGCACAGCAGCGAGCAATGCCCACTCCCAGTGGTTGCGAGGATTCATGCGCAACAGAGTGTGATATCGGTACTCTCCGGGGTTGCCGAGCGCCTGGTATTGGTGCATCGGTGCGACAGCCGGAACCGGTATTCGCTGTTGTGGTTGCTGGGCTTGCATTACGCCTCCGTGTCAAAAAGAAAACAAATCTGTATTAACAGAGTAACACAAGCGCGTGCTCCGCCGGCAGCAGGACAGCCAGGATACCCGCCCGAAGCTGATACAGGTATCCTGGTAGCAATGGATAACACCACCGAACCCGAACGCAACCTGGCACCCGCAACGGTAATGACCGATCGCGCCGCCGGGGTGCTCGTTGGTGCCGCAATAGGCGACGCACTCGGCGTACCCTGGGAATTCAAAACGCCACGACTGGCAGGCACCCCGGAAATGTCCGGCGGCGGGATGGGCGGATACTCCCCCGGCGAATGGTCAGACGACACACAGCTGGCAATATGTATCGCAGAAGTATCCGCTACCGGAGCCGACCTGACAGACGAGGCAGCCCTGGATGCGATAACGCAACGGTTCCTCGCCTGGATGGAGGCGGAACCACGCGAGATGGATTCCCAAACCAGAGTGGTGTTCGGCGAGCTCATAGCAGATCCAAAGATTCCGCGCACCGCACGTAGGCTGCGCAACTCGGCGATTTTCTTTCACCGTCGCACCCGACGCAGCAACGGTAACGGTATGCTCTCGCGAATCCCGATAGTCGCGCTCACTCGCCTCAACGATGCCGAATGGACCTCGGCTGCGGCAACCGCCGTGACCCAGTTGACTCACATCGACAACCAGGCGATTGAAGCCGCCACTATCCTGTGTGAGCTGATTCGCTCCGCAGTTATTGACCCGCGAAAACCAGGACCTGAATGGCTGCGCAACCTCAACTTGGACGGTGCAGTGAAACTGCTGCCTTGGGATCGCCAACCACTGTGGAACGACCTGCTCAAAACCGCTATCACCAGCTGGTACTCTCCTCCACTAGATAACACTTCAGCTGGGAGCGCCCTGCAGGGGGCACTCGCGGCACTCGCAGCGGCAGGAGCCGAGTTCCGCACCCGCGCTTTCGATGCCACCGAGGTGATTCGTTTCGCATTGACCCAGGCAATCCACGCTGGAGGTGACACCGACACGGTTGCAGCCGTGTGTGGCGCGCTGCTGGGGGCAGTGTTTGGGGTCGAGATGCTGCCTGCGCAGTGGCGCGATGAGATACACGGCTGGCCCGGGGCGCGTGCCGACTTGCTGTCCGACCTCGCGATCGCAACCGCGACCGCCGGGATCATCGGTCAACAGGGCATGGCACAGATGGTCGAATCCGGTGGCGATATGCGGGCACTACTCGAAGGGAACCCCACGAGCAGATAGGATAATAGAAGTCTGGCGTCCTATAAATTGACAGGGGTGGATTATGGGAATGATTGACCGCTTCGAGAAAGCGGTAGAGCAGGGTGTCAACGCTCCCTTCTCGAAAATTTTCCGGTCACGGGTGAAAGCAGTCGATATCGCGACAGCCATGCGCGAAACGATGGATGAAAACATCAACGAACTCGCAGACGGCTCCGCTCTCGCCCCCAACGAGTTCGATGTCTATCTCGCACCCGCAGATCTCGACGCCGTTGAAAACAGCAACTCTCAGGCTCTGACCAGCGAACTAGCTGAACAATTGACGGATCATGCCACCGAGCTGAACTATGCTTTCGTCGGTCCGATCGCGATTCGCTTCAACTCCGATCCGGGACGCAGCGTCGGAACCTTGAAAGTAGATTGCTCAACCAAACGCGGCGCTGCAGCACCCGTTACGACTGCCGAAGCCAGCCCTGAACACCCGATTATCGACATTGAGGGTAGACGCTGGATGCTCACCGAACCGGTTACGGTTATCGGGCGCGGCTCCGGCTCCGACATCATCGTAAACGACACCGGCATTTCACGGCGCCACCTGGAACTGCGTATCACTCCGACCGGTATTATCGCCACCGACCTGGGCTCCACCAACGGAACCTACGTTGAAGGACACCGGGTAGATGCTGCAACACTGCTGGACGGCAACGAAATCACTATCGGACGGACACATATCCTGTTCTGGACCTCCGCATACGAGGATTGACAGGTTCAGGGAGGTACATATTGGTTTCCGAACTCGTCTACACGATTATCCGCATCGGGTATCTCGCCCTGATGTGGCTATTCGTGCTAGCTGCGGTGTTGGTGCTGCGGCGCGATGTTTTCGGAACGGTCGTGATACCGAGGGGGCGCGGGCGCGTCCCCAGCGAGGAGGCATCTGAGGTAAAGGCAGCGGGCAACACCAAACGAAAAAAACACCGCGAACAGGTGCTTGCCCCTAAATATCTGCTGGTTACAGACGGCCCGCTGACGGGTACGACCCTGCCGCTCACCGATGCTCCGATACTGGTTGGTCGCTCACCTGCCTGCACGCTCGTAATCGATGATGCCTATGCCTCATCCCAACATGCCCGGCTCTTCAGCAACGGTGGAACCTGGTTCATCGAAGACCTGGATTCCACTAACGGAACCTTTGTTGACGGTGCGCAAATCTCCCAGCCACAGGTGATTGACCAATCCTCGAATATCCGAATCGGCCAAACAACCATGGAGTTGAGCAGATGAGTATAGCCATGAACTATGCGGCACGCTCCGATGTCGGCATTATGCGTTCCGGAAACCAGGATTCCGGGTATGCCGGACCCCATCTGTTAGTGCTCGCCGATGGGATGGGCGGACCGGCTGGCGGCGATATTGCCTCCTCGATTGCGGTCGCTCATCTCGCCCCACTGGATATGGACTCCCACCGTGCCGAAGAGCTGCTCGACCTGCTGCGCGGAGCGATTCACGATGCCCATCATGAACTGCGGGAACGTTCAATTAACGACAAGCAGTTGGCAGGGCTGGGAACAACCTGTATCGCGATTTTGCGTTCCGGCAATAAACTCGCGATGGTGCATATCGGTGATTCGCGTGCCTATCTGTTGCGCGGCGGAACCCTGACCCAGGTAACGACCGACCACTCATTCGTGCAATACCTGGTGCAGACCGGGCAGATCACCCCGGAAGAGGCTGAACATCACCCGAAACGCTCGGTACTGCTCAGGGTGTTGGGGGATGCAGCCGGGGATGTCACCCTGGATGAATCTATCAGAGAGGCAGTACCCGGCGACCGCTGGCTGCTGTGTTCAGATGGTCTGTCTTCGGTGGTGAGCGCCGAAACAATCGGCAAGGTGCTGCACCTTTACCGCAATCCTGACGAGGCGTGTGAACAGCTGATTGAGTTGGCTTTAAAGGCTGGAGGGCCAGACAATGTCACCTGTGTGGTCGCCGATATTGTGGAAAGTGACGATGACACGGTCGCAACACCGCTGGCACCGATAACGGTGGGCGCGGCGGCAACCGATCGGCTGGCGAAAACCCGGGGCGCTGACACTGCCGCCGGGAAAGCAGCGGCTCTCACCGCGAAAGACCACCCGACCCTCAGCACCGACAGCCCGGAGGAAACAGAGGACGACCAGCGTAACCAAAAAAGCCGAAAGAAACATCTGATAGCGATTTTTGCAGCCTTACTGTTGATATGCGGTATAGGTGCCGGCGGCTACCTCGCGCTGTCTCAATCCCAGCAGTCCTACTGGCTGACCTGGGAGGGCACCGGCACTGACGCCGGGGTGTATCAGTATCAGGGATTACCTCAGAAACTCGGGCCGATCAGCCTGTATCGCAGCCGGGAACACCTGGACTTCTATACGGCGACACGCGGCACCGACAAAAACCTAGAACTTTTGGATAATCAGGCTAAACGTTATTTGACTGAGACTGCACGCAAAAAATTGCAGTCGGATAACCTGCATGTTGCGACACGAGCTGACGCAGAGAAATGGCTGTTGGAGAACTCGCTGCCGGTCGCTGAGCTGGAAAATTCCACTGGGAGCAAGGATACGGACGAGGAATAGCGATGGCGACCGTTACCCTGCATAGCAACTCGAGTGGGCGCGCCGCCGAACTGACGCTACTGGCATTCGCGATAGCTATAGGTTTTGGCGGTTTTTCGCTCATCCAGATAACCATGGTTGGCACCTGGTCGCCGGCATACTGGTGGTATCTGGGTGGTTCAGTACTCGCCGCACTGGCAGTTCACCTGGTGATGCGGCATTTTGCGCCCTATGCTGACCCGGTGTTGCTTCCGTCAGCGGTTGCGCTCAACGGTCTCGGCCTGGCCATGATTCACCGCCTTGACCTGTCGTATCTGGCAGACGGCACGATTAGTTCTCCAGTGCTGATTCGCCAGGTGATTACGAGTGTCGCCGGTGTCATATTGATGCTGCTGGTGGTGGCGCTGTTACGGGATCACCGCAGTATTCGCCGATTCACCTATACTGCTATGGTTGTGGCTTTTGTTCTGCTGCTATTGCCGGCACTGCCGATTATCGGGCAGGAAATTAACGGGGCACGAATCTGGATTTCTCTCGGTTTCACGACTTTTCAACCATCGGAACTGGCAAAGATTGCGCTCGCGATTTTTTTTGCCGGCTACCTTGTGAGCAGGCGCGATAATCTCTCGCTGGGAGGTAAGCAGATTCTCGGGTTGCGGCTGCCGCGGCTGCGCGACCTCGGACCGTTGCTGCTGGTTTGGGGACTGTCACTGGCGGTACTGGTGCTGCAGCGCGACCTGGGAACCTCGCTGCTGCTGTTCGGGCTGTTCGTGGCGATGCTCTATGTCGCGACTAACCAGGTGTCCTGGTTGGCTATCGGTTTTGTGCTTTTCGCGCCGGCGGCCTATGTAGCATCAAAACTGTTTTCGCACGTGGGAGACCGCTTTGACATTTGGATTCACGCCATGGATCCGGAAATATATAACCGTAATCCGGGCGGGTCGTGGCAGCTGGTGCAGGGGCTATTCGGGATGGCGAATGGCGGGTTAATGGGTGCCGGTTGGGGTGCCGGATACCCGCAGCTGGTCACCTATGCGAACTCTGATTTTGTGATGGCATCGCTGGCTGAGGAACTCGGGCTTACCGGCGCTTTAGCGATACTGCTGATCTACCTGATTTTGGTGGAACGCGGGATGCGGGTGGCGATAGGCGTACGTGACGGGTTCGGTAAACTACTGGCCGCCGGTCTGGCTTTCACGATTGCGCTACAGGTGTTTGTAGTGGTGGGAGGGCTAACCAGGGTTATTCCCTTGACCGGCTTGACACTGCCTTTTATCGCCGCTGGCGGTTCCTCACTCATCTCGAACTGGATAATCCTGGGGATACTGATTCGGATTTCGAACTCGGCACGGGCACCCTCACGACCCGCTGAACCGATTTCCACGGCGGAAATCGACAGTGTGCTCGCCGCCTCCGCCACCTCTGCTGCCACCCCGGTTCACGGTGTCCCGCGCGCGCGGCGGCGCAGACTCGAAACATCGGGAGGTACCCGGTGAATCCACAGGTGAAACGACTCATGATGGTTGTGGTGGCGATGTTTGCGTCACTGATGGTGGCACTCACCTATGTGCAGTTTTTCGCTGCCGATAATCTGCGCGCCGATGCCCGTAACGCCCGCGGAATCTATAACTCTTACGGCAAGAACCGCGGACCGATAGTTGTAGCCGATGCTCCTATCGCTTCCTCAAAGGCCGTTGGAGACAACGGAAAGACCCTTTACCAACGGGTTTACACCGCGAACGACGGTTTGTACACAACCGCTACCGGATACTATTCTGTGACGCTGGCATCGACCGGCCTGGAAAAACAAATGAATTCCCAATTGCTTGGGGAGGCACCCTCCCAGCTCAGCAGCCGGTTACGGCAGTTAGTCACCGGAAAGGCTAGCGCCGGGGGTGGAATCGAACTGACCCTTGATCCGGATATCCAAAAGGCCGCTTTCGATGGGCTGGCTGGCAGGCGCGGAGCGGCGGTGGCGATCGAGCCACGCACCGGAGCGATTTTGGCGCTGGTGTCATCTCCCAGCTATGACCCGAATCCGCTTGCCAATAACGATACCGCTGCCGCACAGAAAGCCTATGATGCCCTGAACGCTGACCCGAATAAACCACTCGATAACCGGGCCTATGGGGGACACCTGTACTCCCCCGGCTCGACTTTCAAAATAGTTACGGCAGCAGCCATGCTCACCAGCGGGGACTACGACACCGACACCGTTGTCAACGGGCAGGCAGACCTGCCGCTGCCGGGTTCAACCGCGACACTACCGAACTATAACCGGGGGGCTTGCGGAGATGGTAAACCAACCTTGAAATACGCCTTCACCATGTCTTGTAACACACCGTTTGCGCAGGCAGCTATGGATATGGGTGAGGAGCCGTTGCAGCAGATGGCGCAGGCGTTTGGTTTTAACACCAGCCAAACTATTCCCTTGACGGTGACTACCTCCCGCTACCCGACAGAGGATATGCAGCCCGCGCAGCTGGCCATGACCGCAATCGGACAGTACGATGTGCAAGCCACGCCACTGCAGATGGCGATGGTCGCGCAGACAGTCGCGAATGACGGTGTGCAGATGCAACCGTATCTGGTGGCTGAGGAACTGGACGAGAACCTGAACACCACCAGGGTGACGCGGGCGCGGGAACTCGGCACCCCCATTTCCTCGGATGTCGCCGCGAAACTGACCGACATGATGGTTTCGGTGGCGCAAAACGGTGACGGTGCCTATGCAGCGATACCGGGAGTGCAGGTGGCGGCAAAAACCGGGACAGCTGAGGTGGGTGACACCGGGATCTCGAATGGCTGGTTTGTGGCTTTTGCACCAGCAGACGACCCGGTTATCGCCATTGCCGTGGTTGTTGAAGGCGGCCAGAACGGTGTTGATTCGGCGAATGGTGGGGCAAACGCCGGGCCGATTGCAAAGGCAATGATTCAAGCGGCGGTGGCACAGTGAGCGGGCCAGAAGACGCCGTGGAACCCCGCCCGGAGCAGCCCGTGGAGCCGGATGCGTCACCGGGAGGGGACGTGACCAACCCGGGCGAATCAGCGGAACAGACCCAGATTATTCTGCACGTCGGCATGAAGATGGGTGGGCGCTATATCCTGGTGAACCGCCTGGCTATCGGCGGTATGGGAGAGGTTTGGAAAGCTGTAGATATCCGAGATTCCGCCGAGTACGCGATAAAGGTTTTGCGCCCCGAACTAGCTGGGCAAAAACATTTCTTGCAACGCCTGCAGTGGGAGGCTCGTAACGCTTCTCAGTTGCGGCACCCGAACCTCGCCTGGGTTGTAGACAACGGAGAGGATAACGGTCTCGGCTGGGTGTTGATGGAACTGGTGGAAGGCACCACGCTCTCAGAGGTTCTGAAAAACGAGCACCAGCTGCCTGCCGCTCGCGTCCTGCCGTTAATGTACCAGGCGGCACAGGGTTTAGCAGCGATACATAAACGCGGCATTATTCACCGAGATATTAAACCGGGGAACCTGATGATTACGCCGCGAGGGCGAGTAAAGATAACCGATTTTGGTATTTCGCGTGGGGTCGGGCAAACAACCCTAACCGCCGAGGGCATGGTTATGGGTACCGCCCAGTACCTGGCTCCGGAACAGGCAATAGGCAACCCGGCGACCGCATCGGGTGACCTGTATGCCCTCGGCGTAGTTGGATATGAGGCTTTGGCGGGACGGCGACCTTTCACTGGGGAATCACAGGTGGAAGTGGCCGCCATGCACGTCAATAACCCGGTACCGCCACTACCTGAAAGTGTTCCGACACCGGTTCGCACCCTGATAATGAACCTGCTGGACAAGGATCCGCACCGTCGCCCACGTAACGCGGACGCGCTGATGGGACAGCTGGCTGATGCGATGCGGAGGCTGCGAATCCGGATTCCGAAACTCGGAAAGGTTCACACACTATCCGGCGGCACAGTGCCCGCACCCGAGGTGATGCCGCCATCTTTCGCGCCTTCTCCGACCCTGATAGCCCAACGTGCCCGCGGTATTATCACCGTGGTCAGTGCTCTCAGCCAGGCGCAACCGAACACCGAACGCGACAAGCCTGCCGAACAGGAACCGGGTCTCGCGTCTGCACCATCACTCGCTGAACCCGCTGAACCCGCAGTTTTGCCAGAGGATGACTCGGCAGAACCGGCACTGATTCCAGCGCCGCCCGTGCCAGAAGCCGCGCCCAAACCACCCGAAGCCGAGCAGCCAGAAGCCCTTCCCGAGCCGGCTGAGCCTCTCACACCCGAGCCTGAGGTCCTCGAGGAGCCGCGAGCGGTCGCAAAACTCGTTCCGGTACAGCGCACCATCGAGGACGAACTCGACGATTTGGTCGATGAAACCGCGGCGAACAGTGACATAAACGACCCTGAGGTCATATCGTATCCCGAGGAATCCTGGGAGGAAACCCTGGGCACGTCCCCCACACCCGCCACCGAGAAACGCCCGGTACTGGCACCGGAGCCGCAAACCCGGTTGCAGGCAATTCGCGCCCGTCTCGAAGAAGTAGGTGAATGGCTGGGCGAGGATGCCTCACGTCCGATACACGCCGAACATGACCAGTCGGGTTTCGCCTACCGTTGGCTGCCTCGTATCTTCAGTTTTTTGTTTATTTTTGCCGCTGGTGCGGGACTCGTGAACCACGCCTCGGCCGACTACATTAATATAGGCTCAGGAGAAAGGGCAGTCACATGGCAAATCGACGCTTAGGAAACGGGCGCTACGAGATTCGCTCGCTTATCGGGCGGGGCGGCATGGCCGAGGTGCACCTGGGCTATGACTCGCGGCTTTCCCGGAAGGTCGCGGTAAAGATGCTGCGTATCGACCTGGCTCAGGACTCGATATTCCTGGCGCGATTCCGGCGGGAGGCACAGTCGGCGGCGTCGTTGAACCACCCGAACATTGTCGGGATTTATGACACCGGCGAAGAAACCATCCAGATTCCCGATGGTTCGATGGTTCAGGTTCCCTATATCGTCATGGAATACGTGGAGGGTCATACGGTTCGCGAGCTGCTCACTGATGGTCAGCCGGTGCCTATAAATGAGGCAGTAGAAATCATGGACGGGGTGCTCTATGCGCTGGAATACTCCCACGCGCATGGACTGGTGCATCGCGACATTAAACCCGGCAACGTTATGTTGACCAATGACGGCAAAGTGAAAGTCATGGATTTCGGTATTGCGCGAGCCATGGAGGATTCTGCAGCCACCATGACGAAAACTGATGCTGTCGTCGGTACCGCCCAATACCTGTCGCCAGAACAGGCTAAAGGCGGCCAGGTGGATCAGCGTTCCGACCTGTATTCAGCTGGATGTATGCTCTATGAGCTGCTCACCGGAAAGGCACCTTTCTCGGGGGATTCTGCGGTTTCGATTGCCTATCAGCATGTTTCAGAAACCCCGAAAACGCCCTCGGCGCTGGCACCAGATATTCCGGAGGCGCTGGATCGGGTAGTGATGAAATCGCTGGCGAAAGATCCGGAGAACCGGTATCAAAACGCCGGCGAAATGATAGCCGATATGCATTCTGCGGTTCGCGGTCAGGCGGTTGACGCACCAGAAACCTCGGTTTGGAAGGCCCAGACCGCGCAGGCAACCCAGGCGTTGCCCGCCCTCGATGAGCGGCTGACACCGGCGCAGCGCACCCAGTTGCAGCAGGCACGAAGCCGCCATGAACAGCAGCTGGAGCTCCAGGAAACAAAGAAACGTAAACGGCGGCGGATTGTGATTGCGATCGTGTCGATAGCGCTGGTGCTTGTCGCCGCGGCGATCGCGGCACTGCTGTTGTTTGGTGGGGATAAAAAGGACGAAACCGTGCTGGTTCCCGACCTGGTTGGCAAGACTCAGGCGGAAGCGAACCAGGCATTGACCGATGTCGGTTTGGTGATGGCTCAGGGCGATTCGGTGCCCTCTGAAACAGTAGCGAAAGGGCTGGTTGCGAAAACTGATCCGCCTGCGGGTCGCTCGGTAGCGCCGGGTTCCACCGTGAAGCTGATGCTTTCCTCCGGGCCTGCCAGCACCATGGTTCCGGATGTCACCGACAAGCCCCAGGAGGAGGCGCGCCTGGCGATCGAAGAAGCCGGTCTTAAGGTAGGCAATGTGACAACTGAGGATTCCGCGACAGTGGATGCCGACCACGTTATCCGTACCGACCCGGAATCCGGCAGTGAAGTACCCGAAGGCACCGTTATCAATATCGTTGTGGCCAGCGGATACGTCGAGTTGAATGCTGCGGATGTGATCGGTAAAGCCCGAGAACAGGCGATTGACTATCTCAACAAGCTGGGGTTGAACACCAACACCGAGACCCGGGAGACCAGTGAGCAGCCCGAGGGAGCGGTAGTTTCTGTTACACCGACCGGGAAGTTGAAGTCCGGCTCGAATGTGACTATCACGATAGCGAAAGCGCCACCTGAGGAACCAACCGAGAGTCCAACGACCTCAACCAGTCCTTCACCCGCGGTTTCGCCCGGGTCTGCCGGAAACAGTTCAGGACAGTAGGGGTATCCGCTGTCGGTCAGCCGACGGCGGATTCGCCTATATGGAGAACCTCCATAAGCCAGGGATAGACCCAGCGAAACATCACCAGGACGGTGGCCGCCGCAAGGTTCAGGAATACCAGCAGTTTCACGAGGGCATTACCGGGTATCACCCGCCACAGTGCACGATACATACAGTCTCCCTATAACCCCATACCTTCAGCGAGTTCCCTGGGAACACCGGAGGTACGCGGCACCCAGTGGTGGAGCTTCAGATGCACGATATATCGGTGGCTGGATCCGTATTCGGGGTGACAGGTCGTCATGGTCATCAGCCGTTCGGTCGGTTTTTCGTCAATCTTTCCGGGAACCGGTGCCACCACTTCAGACTGAGACGGTAAAACGATTTCCTTACCGATCATCTCATAGACCATCCAGGCACCCTGGGTTTCCACAACCACCCGGTCACCCTCGTTTAGCACGTCAATCCGCCGGAAGTTCGAACCGTAGGTACGCCGGTGCGCAGCAACCGAGAAGTTACCGATGTCTCCGGGCATCACGGTTTCGGTATAGTGTCCGGCAACAGCGAAATCAATGACGGCGTTATCGGTGCCCTCCCGAACCGGGATCACCATATAGTTCCATTTCGGAACATGAAGTGACCCGAAAGTCTGGTTCCATCCGACCCGCGCCGGCACCGGGGGCGCAGTTGTGCGTTCATCATCCGAAATTTTTAACGGATAGTCGCTGGCCAGTTCGGTGAACTCCGATATTGCTGCGGTACGGTCGGAGGCGGTCTGCCAGTCGGTGACGAACACCTGCCAGAACGCGAAAAGTGCGGTGAGTAAACCCAGCGTGATCAGCAGCTCGCCGAAACCGGCAATGAAATCGAATTTTCGTGAGCGGCGAGACTGTTTCTTCGGTTCGCGCTCACGCATGGCGCTGCGCGGCTCGAATCCGAGCGAAACAGCTGTGCTCATTACCTGCCCTCCTACCTGAACTCATTATATGTTAACAAAACTTCATAGGTGGTGCCCTGTGAAACTGCTCCCGTGACCACACTAACTGAACACAAATTTACTGCCGCCCGGTTTCGAGTAGACTATCTGAGGTATTTGATTTACAGGAGGAACAATGCCTGAATCGCGTAAACGCAAGGGCGCCAAGAGCCGCGCCCAGCAAACCGAGGAGATGGAAGTACGTCCCTCCTGGGTGGACGGTATGAAACTCTCGCCGTCGTGGTGGGCACCGGTAATGGTCACGCTTATGATAATTGGTTTGATTATCGTGGTCATATACTATCTGTCGAGCGCGAAATACCCTATCCCCGGTATCACCCACTGGAACCTGGTTATAGGTCTGGGCGTGGCGCTCATCGGCTTCTTGATGACGATGCGCTGGCGCTGAGAAAAAGCATCCGAATACAGCAGATGGGGCACTCCGCGCGGAGTGCCCCATCTGTTGCCTTTAAAGTAAATCAGTCGGTGACTTCGATAGTTCTGATAGTGACCGGCTCGATCGGGCGGTCACTAGCCGAAGTAGGGACTTTCGAAATCTCGTCCACAACTCGTTTTGAATCCTCGTCGATTACACGACCGAAAACCGTATGCTTGCCGTGTAGCCACTGGGTTGGAGCCACCGTGATGAAGAACTGGCTGCCGTTGGTGCCGCGTCCCATGCGGGTGCCGGCATTCGCCATCGCCAAAACATAGGGTTCGTCGAAGTTCAGTTCGAAGTCGATTTCGTCATCGAACTGGTAGCCCGGACCGCCGGTTCCGGTGCCCAGCGGATCGCCGGTCTGAATCATGAAACCGTCGATGACACGGTGGAAAATCACGCCGTCATAGAGCGGTTCAGAAGATTTCTGGCCGGTGGCGGGGTTCGTCCATTCGCGTTCACCGCGCGCCAATTGCACAAAGTTGCGTACCGTAACCGGTGCCTGTTTCGGATAGAGTTCCAGGCGAATATCGCCCATGCTGGTTTTAATTGTCGCTTCCATACCTATATCGTTTCACGATTGTCTCCCCTGGGGAAAATCGGGAAGCAAATACGATGCGTGTTTCGCTCATCCGGGAGACAATAGGAAGTGGTTGCGTTTATTCCCGCAGCGCGAGGTTTGAAAAGGAGCCGCTATGAAGAAAAAGGCAAAACTGACCGACCAGAAACTGGTGCAGCAGGTAATCGACCAGGCAAAAGATCTGGCTGAGCAGGGAAAAGACCTGTTATCGGAGGCCGCTACCGTCGCGAAAGAGCGTCTCGAAGATGCTCGCGAGACAGCCGGGCAGGTCGGTGAGGCAGCGAAAACCGGACTGGCGGAAACTGCTGATAAGGTAAAGGCAGGGGTTCAGTCGGCTGGCGAGAGCGCCGCAACAGTCGGAGCCAAGGCTGCCGAGAAGGCCGCCGAAACACCGGTAGCAAAAGGTCGTAAGGCAAAGAAACTATTGAAGAAGGCGCAGAAAGAGGCTGAGAAAGCGATGAAGAAAGATAAGAAATCCCATAAGGGTATTGTGGTTGTTCTGCTGCTGGCGGTTGCCGGAGCAGCCGGGTATTTCCTGTGGCGGCGTTCACAGCCGGTCGAGGATCCGTGGGCAGAGGAATACTGGAAAGACATTGACGTGGAGAGCGACACCCCGGTTGAGGAGACCGAGGCGCAGCCCGAAGAATAGTATTCACTTCCATAAAACGCAGACAGGTCGGGGAGCTACTGCTCCCCGACCTGCTGTTTAGAGCAGAACGCCCTCTTCCCTGAGTAATTCTCCTCTGACGGTCCCCATGAACCGAATCTCAGCCCGTTAGAGAGCGAGATCACAGATATTCTAGCAGGTGAACATGGCACCTATAAAGATAAAAACACAAATAAATTACGGGAAAGTCGCATTTTGATTAAGTTTTTTATGGCTCATCCGATAAAGTTGGGTTGATGAGCAGACATTCCAGGAGGCGCGCCGACACGTCCGGTTTAGTGCAACACGCCCTCACGCTGCCTCGTGAACATAAACATCTGCGACGTTTCTCTGCTGCGCTGCTCGGCGCAGTGTTGGCTGTTGGCACTTTCGCCGGTTTAGCGTACGCGGATTTGCAGAGCTCCTTGAAAAACGCGAACGGGGTATCGAAGCTGCTGAAAGACCGTAAACCGATCGACAGTTTCAACGGGCGAGCCATCAACATCCTGCTCATAGGTTCGGACTCGCGGGAGGGCGACAACCAGCGATACGGAACGGACGAGGGTACGCAACGTTCCGACACCACCCTCATCGCACATATCAGCGCCGACCGTAAAAAGATAGACGTGGTTTCAATCCCGCGTGACACCATGGTGGAGATACCCGGGTGTTCTCGCGAAGACGGCACCGAAACCTATCCGGGATTCGGGATATTCAATTCCGCATTCGCCAATGGCGGCCTCGATGGTTCCACAAACTCCGCTGTGGCATGCACCCTGAAAACCGTAGAGCACATTTCAGGGATGTATATTGACGCCTTTGTGGTCACCGATTTCACAGGGTTCTCAGAGATGATTGATGCGCTCGGGGGCGTGAAATTGTATCTGGACGAACCGATGCAAGACATTGATTCGCAACTGGATTTGCCCGCTGGTTGCAACACTCTCGATGGACATGACGCTTTGGCTTACGCCCGGGTGCGCCACGTCGGGGACGGTTCTGATATTTCCCGAATCGCGCGCCAACAGCAACTGTTGAGTATCATGTTGCGTACCGCCTTGAAAAAAAATATGTTCACCGAGATGCCGGTGCTCTACGATTTCGTGAATGCCGGGCTGAAGTCGCTGGTGCTCTCCCCGGAGCTGGCGGGGTTGCCACAGCTGTCCGGGCTGGCCTATTCACTGCGAAATATCGACCCGGAGAATATCCGATTTTTTACTCCGCCCATCACAAACTATGCACCCGACCCGAATCGTGTGGTGTTCATTGAGGAGCCGACCGAACAGATTTGGGAATACTTTCAAGGTGAGACAGACATGCTGCCGGATGGCGTGAGCGTGCGAACCGGTGCCGGTAGAACCTATACCACTGGCACCCCCGGCGACCCGGATTACGATGCGACAGCCGACAGCACCGATGTTGCCAATACCGACAATCCCGCAGATATGACTGGTCAAGGCGACATGAGTGGGCAGGACGGTATCTACAATCAGGGAACCACCGGCGGGCAGGTGAGTGTGGATCCGAATACTATTCCCGGCACAGCGGGTGACGCAGCAGCCAGAGCCAAATGCGAGGTGTAAGTAATGACTCACCCCGGTGATCAACAGCCACCGTCTTTTGAGCCGCGCCGGAAACGACAAACCAGCGACAGAGACAACCCGCCAGCCTATACCCCGAAACGCCGTTCGATACTGCAATCTGACGGTGCCGGGGAGACGAACCGCAGTGGCGGTCAACCGCCAGCCTATACCCCGAAACGCCGCAGCAGTTTTTCCCGACCCGGTAGTAACACTGAGCAACGCCCTGCCGCACCTGTTGTTCGCGCGGCAGTCAAACCCGCGGCGGCGGGCGGCGAGACAGGGCGCCCGACCCGTAAGAAACGGCGCCGCCCGGCCTTTAAAGCAATCCTGGCGATAGTGGTTGTGGCGTTAATAGCCTGGCCGGTCGGGCTGCTGCTGTGGGCAAATTCTCAGATTACGCATATTGATGCGCTGACCACGGCGGATGGCACTTCCGGCACCACCTGGCTGATTGCCGGTTCAGACAGACGTTCCGATGGTTCAGACGGGGGAATTCGAGGCGATGAAAGTGGGGGGGCTCGCACCGATTCAATAATCCTCATTCACCAGCGTCTCGGACAGGCAAGCGTGATTTCGATTCCCCGTGATTCTGCCGTTGATATTCCCGGTTACGGTGTTAATAAAATCAACAGCGCCTATTCATACGGTGGGGCAACACTACTGGTGGCAACGGTCGAGAAACTAAGCTCACTGACGATAGATCACTATATCGAGATTTCGATGGGCGGAGTCACGCAGATGGTTGATGCAGCTGGCGGCGTGGAGCTGTGCTATGACTCTGACGTCAACGATCCGGAATCCCAGATGGTGTGGACGGCCGGCTGCCACATGGTGGACGGCCCGGAAGCATTGGCGTTCTCCAGGATGCGCAAAGCTGACCCTCGGGGGGATATCGGTCGCGCTGAGCGCCAACGCCAAGTTGTAAAATCCCTGGTAAATAGGGTTACAGAGCCGAAAACTATGCTGAACCCGAACATACAGGTGCAGATGTCTCGAACCATATCTGGCACACTTATCACCGATCATTCGACCGGTATGCTTTCGATTGCGAGAGCCGGATTAGCGTATAAATCGGCGAGCAGAAACGGGCTCACCGGCACGCCTCCAATAGCCGATACCAATTGGAGTGACGGCATTCACGGGTCTATGGTGCTGCTCGACGAGGAACGCGGCGTGACGTTCTGGAATAGGGTTGCTGACGGAGGGCTCACAAGGGCTGATTTTGAACAGCGACAACCGTGAGTATCAGCGCATTCAATTCCACAGATCGGGCCAAAAAACGCCGATTTCGGAACACATTTTGCGCAGCAGCGGCAGGGATAAACCGACAACACCGTGATAGTCTCCAGCTATGCTTTCAACGAAAGCGCCGCCGCGGCCATCAATCGTGAACGACCCGGCGACTTCGAGCGGCTCCCCGGTAGCCACATAAGCATCGATTTCGGCTTCCGTGATCGGCGCAAAAAACACTTCAGCGTGGGAGCAGGCAACCATTTCTCGTTGTTGGAGACGCACACAGTGCCCGGTATGCAGCACGGTTCGCATCCCCGGTTCGACCATCTCGCGGATACGTTGGCGCGCCACCTCGGCGCTGTGCGGTTTCCCGACGAGATGCCCGCCGACCTCAAGCATCGAGTCGGCGCCTATAACGATTTCTTCGGGGTTCACCGCAACCGCGTGAGCTTTTGCCCGAGCCAGCGCCATCACCTGCTGCGGGAACCCGGTATCTGCGGGGAGTGCAGCCACAACTGCTTCCTCATCGACGTTCGAAACCCGCACTTCGGGGATGATTCCGGCGTCGCGGAGGGTGCGTAGCCGCGCCGGGGAGGACGACGCTAATACAACTTTCATAGGTAAAGGCTACCGCGCGCGCAAAGCGCATCGGTAAAGTTGGAGTGTGAGCGGAAACAACCAGCACCGACAATCGACACCGGATCGTGTCAGCGCCGAGCTGTTGAGTGGGCAGCCACGCTACAGTGCCCGCGACCTCGCCGAACATGCCAATTGTGACCTTGAACAGGTGCATAGCTACTGGTTGGCGATGGGGTTGCCGGCTCCCGACGATGATGTACATCATTTCACACAGCTCGATTTAGACCGGTTTAGCCAATGGATAACGCAGGTGCGCGATTCCGGTATCACCCAGGAGACGGCAGAGAGCCTGCTGCGCGCGTATTCCTATACCGGAGATCGGGTAGCGCTGTGGCAGTTCGAGGCTCTCACTAGGGATTATATGTCTCGATATCGGTTGGATGACACCTCGGCGCGGCTGGTCGCACTCGACAGGATTTCCGATTTTTTGCCGATGCTAGAGGCACAGATGACCTATACGTGGCGCCGGGAACTGGAGAATCTGTTGCGCAACACCAGCGAGGAGGTGGGCGCGCGGGGACGTGACGATCCGAATGTCTATCCGCTGGTACGCGCTTTGGGTTTTGTCGACATGGTGTCCTACACTTCGACTTCGAGCCAGCTGACCGCGAGCGAACTAGCTGCCCTTGTGACTCGTTTCGAGCAGGTCAGCAGGAACTTGGTTACGGCACATGGGTGTCGGGTGGTAAAGACTATAGGCGATGCGGTGCTCTTTATTGGCAACGATTTACTACAGGTCGCGGAACTTGCCTGTGACCTGGTGCAACAGATGGATAAGGATCAGCAACTGCTGCCGGTGCGAGCCTCGCTGGTGAGCGGGCGGGTGCTGTCGCGTTCCGGTGATGTTTTCGGACCGCCAGTGAATCTTGCTGCCCGTATCGTTGATGTTGCTCGTAACGGGCAGGTGCTTACAGACACGACTACTGCCGAGAACCTTGAACATCAGATTGTGGGTGATGTGCGTCTTGACCCAGCCGGTGAATACGAATTGGCGGGTATAGGTGCCGTGAAACTGTGGCAGTTGAGGTGCGGCGTTTAACCGTTCTTTTATTGCTTATACCTGCTGTTTGCCATAGCATTACCGTGTGGCTAATGTGATGCTTATTGAAGACGACACCGCGATTTCGGAGCCCCTCACCCGCGCTTTCCGGCGGGAGGGTTATCAGGTAAAGACTCATGCGACCGGTGCCAGCGCCCTGCAGGATATGCACGACATTGATCTGGTGGTGTTGGATTTGGGTCTGCCCGATATGGACGGTCTCGATGTGGCTCGCGCTATTCGTCAGTCCGGCTCTACGGTGCCTATCTTGATTTTGACTGCCCGCACCGATGAAGTCGATATGGTTGTCGGTTTGGATGCCGGTGCCGATGACTATGTGACGAAGCCTTTCCGGCTGGCTGAGTTGCTTGCGCGGGTTCGGGCACTGCTGCGCAGAATGTCGGGAGAAACTGACGTCCAAGAGATCACCGCCCAGGATGTTCGCATTGATGTTGCAGCTCATCGTGCCTTTAAGGGAGCTGAGGAGCTGCGGCTCACCGCTAAAGAATTCGAGCTGTTGAAGATGCTGGTAAAAGACATGGGCAGTGTCGTTCCACGTACCCAAATCATGCAGGAAGTGTGGGGATCTGACCCGATAACTTCAACGAAGACCCTGGATATGCACGTTTCGTGGCTGCGTCGCAAGCTCGGGGATGACGCAACCAACCCGCATTACATCACCACGATTCGGGGCATGGGTTTTCGTTTCGAGAGCGGAGAGTAACCGACTCCGGCAACATTTAGCTCGGGAGGGACTGTGCGACGACGCGCGCTGCTGATGATGCTCCGCGCGGTCGCCGTTGCCCTGTTACTGCTTGCCGTACCGCTATCAATACTGGTTGTCACCTATTTCAGTGATACCGGTCAGGGCGATAATGTTCTGCTGATTGTGCTAGCTGAGATGGGGGTGGGACTCGCCTGCCTGGTGATTATTGTGGTGGCAGTGATGCTGGCTCTGCGGGAATCACGAAAGGTGGAGGCACCACTCATTTATTTGGCGGCACAGGCCGAACAGGTCGGTTCCGGGCAGGTGCAGGCACGGATGCGACCCTCCGGGATTGAGGAGATTGACCTGGTTTCGGAAGAGTTGCAACGCGCGACCCGGCGGTTGGCGGGGCGTTTAGCAGCTGAACGACAACTCGCCGCAGATGCTTCCCATCAGCTGCGCACCCCCCTTACTGCCCTGTCTATGCATATCGAGGAAATCACTTTTCTGACTGCGGACGAACAGATTCGGGACGAGGCGGAGGCGGCGCTGACACAGGTGAGCCGGATGCTGGCGACGATGGAGGATTTGAAGGGCGGTTCCAGACGAAGTTCCGGGGGCACTCCAATCCAGTTGGATGAATTGTTTTCACAGCTAGAAAAAGAGTGGGGGGAGTTATTTGAGGCGCAAGGCCGACAGCTGATTTTTATGAATGATGTTGATGACCGGCTGCCGGTGGTTACTGCCGGGTCACTGAATCAGGCGCTGTCGACACTGATTGAGAACTCACTTCGGTACGGGGCGGGAACGGTGCTGGTGGAGACCAGAACCGGGAGCACGTCACGGAGTGTTTTTATTGATGTTTCGGACGAGGGCGAGGGTGTTTCGGATGATATTGCGCCCCGTGTTTTCGAGCGCGGCGTTTCCGGTCACGGCTCTACAGGTATCGGCTTGGCGTTGGCAAAAACACTGGTGGAGGCCGACAACGGACGCTTGGAGTTGACCCGGAGACGCCCACCTGTTTTCACAATTTCTTTGGCGGCTCTGCCGGATGATTACGCGCCAGAAAAGGTTGTGCCACGGGGCGCTATGGTGTCGATTGGTCGGCGCTCACGACGTCTGTAGAGCATCTCCGCAAGCCTAGCCTCGAATCAGCCGATATTCACCCGATAGGGACCGGGCTCATAATACTGCGTGTTGTTGAGATTGTCTGCACGCTTCTGATTGCCGAGCTGACCGTTACTCTGGTCACCCCAACAGAACAGGTTCCCCAATTCGCTGCCCTGTGAACAGGTGTGGAAACCGCCGGCGGCGATCTTTGAGGCGAAACCCAGGTCGCTATTGACCGTAGTGTTGTTGGTTCGTACCGGGGAGGTTTTAGCGGCAGGCAATCCGCTCACGGCAACACCTAACCCAAATTGGGCGCGGTCGTTGAGACCCCAACACCAGATTTGTGTGGGGGTACCCGAAACAACAGCACAAACATAGTTGGAACCGACAGACAGGGAGGTGACATTGGTCAGGCTCCCGGCACGCTGCGGTGCAGCATAGCTACCTCCGGCTCTTTGGATGCTGGCCACGATAGCGCCGCCATTACCCACCTGTCCTTTGGTGTCGTCTCCCCAGCAGTAAGCGAGTTTGCCGGTGGTGACGCCGCAGGTTACCTCATAGTTTGCACTCAACATACTGAAACTGTGTGTACCGGAAACAGCAACCGGTCTGTTCTGTTGGTTCGTGTCGTATCTGTTAGTGGAATTGTCTCCCAACTGCCCGTACTGTCCTGAACCCCAACAGTAGGCTTTACCGGCCGATGTGATACCACAGCTATGGTTGTTACCGGCAACTACTTGAACAAATGTGAAACCGCCGGAGACAGCGACCGGGGTGAAACTGTTGAAAGTCGAATTATTGCCGAGCTTGTAATAGGCTCCATTACCCCAGCAGTATGCTTTGCCGGCTGTTGTCACCGCACAGGTGTGGTTATTTCCGGCGTTTATCTGCTTAAACTTCAAGGATGTGGATACCGCTTTCGGAATTTTGGTGTTTACAGTGTTTCCGGTTCCCAACTGCCCATAGGTGTTATCTCCCCAACAATAGGCGGTGCCATCAACGTCAATCGCGCAGGAGTGGGCCACTCCGGCTGTCACCTCTTTAGCGGTACGACCTGAGGGCAGGGTCACCTGGGCGGGCACCGTAACGGCATCAAGAGTTGAACCAATCCCCACCTGCCCGTTTACGTTATTCCCCCAGCATTTCAATTTCCCCAACGAGTTAATCACGCAGGTGTGGGCGGTTCCGGTCGCAATCCGCTGCGACGCGGGGGTACTGACCGTAGTGCTGCCGGTGCTCGGAGTGCTAGTGGTAGTGCTGGTAGTTGATATACAATTCTTCGCTGCTTGTAAAACCCCTGCAGAGACCGCACCTGTTCCACCTAAGGCAACTATCTTTGTGGCACCTGAAGTACGAATATAGTTACAGGTTACTGCCGGTAAACTCTTAGGGCTTGTCAGCAGCATAGTACCATCGGTTAGCTCGCCACCTGCTACAGCATCAACAAACACCATTCCGTTAGCCAGGTAGATAGTGTTTTTGTTGCTGGTATTTTTTGCGGCAGCTGCGATTCTCGTTGCTGTAGCATAACGATCCGCTCCCGCCAGATAGTAGGTAGTCCAATTTGACGGTGTGAAACCAGGGATACGCTGCCCACCGAGCTGATAACGGTAGGAAGCCCTGTAAATCATTGCGCGAGTATTCGCAGTTAAACCTGTCTTTGTTGACCCAAAAAGCAACGGTCCACCGCTCAATACACCTCCCACAACCGCGTCCGGAGACCCTAAACCGTCTGACCCAACTCCATCTGCCACATAAACCTTGTCATATCCTCCAGGGAACGCACGTTGCGCGATTTTTTCGGCGGTCTCATAACGATTCGCCCCGGCAATCCGACCAACCGTAAACCCGAGCGAACGAACCTGCCTGAGCACGTTATCACTCAATACTCCATATCCGCCCAACAGGTATACATAGCGCAGAGATTTCGATTTCTGTTTCAATACCAGGAGATAGGATCTCACTGCAGAATCCAAGCTGTTTTTCCCATTCAAAATAACCGGGCCATCCATGAGCGAACCCGCCGCCAGCGCATCCGCCGTAGAAGTTGATGATGCCAGATAGGCAACATTTGCTCCTGACGGGAACGCGTGCATACCAATAGCAATAGAGGTTTCAACACGCGTACTGCCCCAGTATCTGTCAGAATCCACGCGAGTCACTGCTGATGCTGTAGGAGCATCAGCAAGTAATACCGCCACAACCAGACAGACTGCGAGGAAAAAGGAAAATAATTTACCTAAAGCTGCACCATTCGTTGCATCCCTGCTCGCGCCCAACATAAGCGCCTCCCGGTGGGTTAGGCTGGAATTATGAGTGTTCCAGCGGTTGTGGTTATCGGTGATGGACAGTTGGCACGGATGATGGCCGAGCCGGCCGCCGCGCTCGGAATCGAGTTGCGTGCCCTGGTCACGGATTCCGCGTCCTCGACCGCGCAAGTCCTGCCGTTTACTGCCCACGGGTCACCGAACGATACTTCAATTATACGCCAACTATGTACCGGCGCAATAGCTCTGACCTTTGAACATGAACATATTCCAACTGTATTGTTTCGGGATCTCGCCGGGCAGCTGGCCATCGAGCCGAGCCGGGAGGCGCTGCTCTATGCTCAGGACAAACTGGAGATGCGTCGCCGTCTGGATACTCTCGGCGTTCCGCAGCCGCGCTGGCGGGAGGTTACTTCCATGGCAGACCTGGAGGCTGCGGGAGCGGAGCTGGGCTGGCCGCTGGTATTGAAAACTGCACGTGGCGGCTATGATGGGCGCGGGGTACGAGTTATAGGTGCAGCCTCTCAGGCCGCCGATTGGTTGGCGCGGCTTTCGGGCACCGCCGGGGAGGGACTGGCAGGTGTCGATGAGACGACAGCGGCAGCGAACTCGGCTGCCGATTCCGAAAACCTGGGGTTGTTGGCGGAGGAACTGGTGTCTTTCGACCAGGAGCTAGCTGTACTTTTGGCTCGCAGACGCAGCGGCGAGATAAGGCAGTGGCCGGTCGCTGAAACATATCAAGACCACGGGATATGTTCCGAGGTTTCGGTTCCCGCGCCGGGACTGTCCACCGGGATGACAGCCCGCGCACAACAGATTGCTCAGCAGATTGCGACCGGTCTGGATGTGACCGGGATTCTCGCCGTCGAAATGTTCCATGTGCCCGCCGACCCGACCGATCCGACTGGCCGCCCGGAACGTGTGCTCGTCAATGAACTCGCGATGCGCCCCCACAACTCCGGGCACTGGACCCAGGACGGCTCGCTGACCAGTCAGTTTGAGAATCATCTGCGAGCGGTGCTGGATTTGCCGCTGGGCGATACCGCGATGAGTGCGCCGGCGGCGGTGATGGTGAACCTGCTCGGGGCCGAGGATGCTGCCAGCGATGATGAGCCGCGCGCGAACTATGCGGCGGCTATGGCTGCCCATCCGGAAGCGAAGATTCACTATTACGGTAAAGGTGTCAGGCCGGGCCGGAAACTCGGTCACGTCAATATGGTTGGCGATAATGTCGAGGAGCTGCTGGCAGCGGCACGTGAGGTTCGAGATATCTTGAATCGCCCCACCAGCTAGACTGGATATGTCATCTTAAGTCACGTGACCTTGGAGGAATAATGGGTGAGCCGGTAGCGATAATCATGGGGTCCGATTCAGATTGGCCGACTATGCAGGCAGCCGCTGATATGCTCACTGACCTGGGTATAGGTTTCACCGCCCAGGTTGTTTCAGCCCACCGGATGCCCCACGACATGATTGATTTTGCTGCCACCGCCGAGACCGAGGGCACCCGAGTGATTATTGCTGGGGCTGGTGGTGCAGCTCATCTGCCAGGGATGGTTGCGGCAACCACATCGTTGCCGGTCATCGGGGTTCCGGTACCGTTGAAGAATCTGGAGGGACTGGATTCGCTGCTTTCTATCGTCCAGATGCCCGCTGGCGTTCCGGTCGCCACGGTGTCGATTGGTGGCGCAGCGAACGCCGGACTGTTGGCTGCCAGGATACTGGGTGCCGGAACTGACAGCGAATCCCTGGAAATCCGTGAACGCCTGAACCGGTATCGTGGTGAACTGCGTGAGAGCGCAATCGCGAAAGGTGAACGGCTGAAATCAGATCTCGCCTGAGACCTGTACCCCCTTCCTCGCCTGGTATCAACGCCGTCAGGAGGTGTTGCGGCTACCTTAAAATTCCTTTATATTTATAGGTAGAAATGGTGTTTTAGGTATTTGGGAGGAATAGCTATGCATAGGCATATTGACCGTTATGGTCGCGGACTTTGGCGGCGAATACTGATGAAAGTCGTTCCGTTGGCGGCTCTTGCCGGTGCCGGTATCGCCGCCGTAGTGATGGTTGCGGCTCCAACCCCAGGCGATGCCCAGGCTGACGAATACACGTATGTGACGAGGGCTGACTGTACTGCCGCGACCCGTGCTCTCAACGCCGGGCAGCCGATTCCGAACGTAGAGAAATGGCTGCTCAAGAACGACGTTACTGCGTTAGAGGGCAATGTTATCGAAGTGTATGCGAAAGACTCCTCCTTTGAGTATTCGATGCGTGCAGCCGCCCAAATGTGGATGGATGCGACTGACGGGCAGCTGGTCGTGAAGTTTGTAGACAAGCCGACCGCGAAGACGGTAAAGGTCTATGACGATGAAACTATCGCCGCCGTGGGGTATAACTATTCGGATACCCGTGAGATTCGTTTGAACTCTGCCTACTTGAACGCTTCAGCACGCGAAGGTGAAGAAAACTTCATCAAAGGCAGTCGTCACGTCGCGGGTCATGAGCTGGGGCACGCGATGGGGTTGGCACACGGCTGTGACGGCGACATAATGCAACCCAGCGGCGGCTGGCCGGTGAGCCCGTCTGCCACTCCTGCGCCACGCGATATTGCGGCGCTAACCCAGTCTTTCAAATATATCCAGGATGGTGTGAAGGCTGAGAGGGTTTTCGATCCGAACACTCTTACCGGCGAGCCTGCCAACACTTCTCCAAGCACCCCGAGCGCTCCGAACACCCCGAGCACCGGAGCCACCACGTGGACCACCGGTACCACCGAAACAACACTGGTTGAGGTCGTCCCGGAGCCACCGATTATCGACGTCCGTACCTGCAGTGAAATCCGTTGGCATTCGCCGAGCACAGTTGGTGTGCGCTACGAGAAGCAGCGTTCCGCAGACGGCAAGTCCGACATAATCACCGCGCACGCGCTCCCGGGATACAAGATTAAGGACGGCGCACAGAGCGTCTTTACCGTAGACCTGACCTCGCCGTGCCCCGGATGGACTGTCATCCCGACACAGCCGGGCACCCCGACAACCAGCTTGAAGGAAGTCGTGCCGCTCGCGCCGATTGTTGACCACACGAACTGCTCATACGTGAAGTGGAAAACCCCGGCTGTGGAGGGGATCTACTACACTCATGTGCGCAGCGCTGACGGAAAGACCGACACCTTGACCGCGCACGCGCTGCCCGGCTATAAAATCAAGGACGGCGCACAGAGCGTCTTTACCGTAGACCTGACCTCGCCGTGCCCCGGATGGACTGTCATCCCGACACAGCCGGGCACCCCGACAACCAGCTACACCGAATGGCCGACCACCCCGACCACCCCGACCACCCCTGTCGAGGTCACTCCGGAGGCACCAACCGTTGACCTGTCGCGGTGCGGCTATTCCTCGTGGCACATCCCCGGGGTCGCCGGTTTAACCTATGAGTCGAATAGGGTCGAAAACACCCTGTACGTGACCGCAACCGCGAAAGACGGTTTCCGGATTAAAGACGGTGCCCAAACCTCTTGGGTATTAGACTTGACCCCGCGCCCCTGCGTGTACACAACCACTGTCACCCCGGTCGCACCGACTGTTGACAAGTCGAAGTGCGGCCAGGTTTCCTGGAACATTCCGGGAGTTGTTGGTCTCGACTATTCGACACGCCGTGAGGGCACCACGATGATTGTGACCGCCACACCGAAACCCGGTTACAAGGTTGAGGCTGGGCAGGACACCGAGTGGCGTCTCGACTTGACGCCGGAGCCTTGCCAGATGGAGCCGGAACTGATTACCGTGGTTCCACAAGCACCCAGTGTTGACAAATCCCAGTGTGGAACAACCAGCCTGGTTATCCCGAACCAGCGCGGTATCCGGTGGCAACGCGTCACCGATTCACATAACAATATGGTGACTTTGACTGCGGTCGCTGAGGATGGCTACCAGATCCCTGAGGGCACCCAAACCCAGTGGCACCTGGATCGCACCCCCGAGCCGTGCCCACCGCAGGTTATCGAGGTGGTTCCGGCGACCCCGACAGTAGACAAGTCCGTGTGCGGCAAGGTCACGTGGAACCTGCCTGCCAGCCTCGGTGTCGCGTGGGAGACTGAACAGTTCGGTAACACCCTGTATGTGACAGCGACAGCGACCGAGGGCTACCGGATCGCCGATGGCGCACAGACCCTGTGGGCTTTCAATGTGACACCGACAACCTGCCCAGTGTCGAAGATACAGGTCACGCCGGCAGCCCCAACCGTAGACAAGTCACAGTGCGGGAAAGCCAACTGGTCGATCCCCCCGACTGTTGGCGTGAAATATACTACCCATCAGAATGGCTATAAATTGCGGGTTACCGCGAGCGCCACTGACGGCTATGAGATTGCTGCCGGTGCGCAGACCGTGTGGAACCTGGATCTGACACCGGATCCTTGCCAGCCGGCAACTCCAGTTACGCCGATCAAACCTGTGACTATTTGGCAGGCCATTGTTAACTGGTTCAATTCGCTTTTTGGTATTCGTTGAATAACCTAGCTAAGCGTTAAGGGGCGGCTCCTCAAGGAGCCGCCCCTAGTTATTTAATGTGAACGCTAACTGTGACAGTCGAATCATCGCCGCCCCGGTTCTATACCCCGAGACTGAGACGCCGCCCCCGAATCGTCCAGCCCTCACGCACCAGGCGCTCCACATACTCGACCAACTGGTCACGTTCAGCCGCTTTGATTCGTTCAGTTAAAACATCGACAGTGTCATCGTCATAAATCGGGACGACACATTGAGCAACAATCACGCCGGTATCAGTACCCGCATCCACGACAAACAGTGTGGCACCCGCAACCTTTACCCCGTATTCCCATGCGTCAGCCGGACCATGAATACCCGGAAAAGCTGGTAGTAGCGCGTTATGTGTATTCAAAATGCGTCCGTCAAACGCGGCCAGACAACGCGAACCGAGAATCTTCAGGAAACCGGCACTCACCACCAAGTCCGGGTGAAACGCGGCAATATCGGCAGTGAGCGCACAATCCCAATCATCACGGGTCGGATAGTCGGCGACACGATGCACAAAAGTCGGTAGACCCGCGCCACGTGCTATCTCTAAGCCACGAATGCTGTCCCGATCGGCACCCACCCCGACGATGGTATAGGGCGCGCCCGGCTGTGCCGCCACCGTCATTAAACGTTCCAGGTTCGTTCCGGAACCCGAAATCAACACCACCAGGCGTGCGGGGGTGGCGGCGCTGCCCAGCGGTGAGACACGAGTCACCTCGCTGGACTGTGCGGGCTGGTCAGTCATTTTGTTCCTCCTGCGATTGTTCATGTTCAGCGGTGTCAGAAACGGTGTCGTTCCTGCTGTTGGCTGTGAGCTGTTCCGTAGGCGCTGTAGCAACTTTCTGTTGCGTGTAAAGCTGCTGGAAACGAACTTTCATTAACCCGGTAGTCGGGGTCTGTTGTGGTTTGGTTTGTTGTGGCTTCTCAATCTCCACCGTGGATATCGACACCGTTGTCGAATCAACATTTGTTCTCGGAGGCTGCGCATTGACTGTCGGGGATTGCGACGGTTGAATGTTGCCTTTACCGCCCAACATCTTCGGATGCGACAAAACAAACACTATTGCTAAAGGTAGCAGCACCTCCGCTGCCAATAATGATGCCGCCGGCAACACCGGGGCACCAACATAGGTCAGCCGCTCCCGCCCTAGGGCGCCACCCGCAAACCAAAAACCCGCAACGAAAAGCACAAACCCGGACACAATAACGGTGATAGCGGTGAGCAGATGCGTGGAAAAAAGCGGTTGCGCGTAACGCCTGTAAATCAAAGCACCGAGGACAGCACCGGCAACAGGGGGCACGGCCAGTAGCGGCCAAACCGGCGCGGACTCCGGGATTGCCGCCAACAGTGGGACAGCCGGTATCGGCCCGGGTTCGGTGGCGAGCACCGAATAGTGGCTGTCACTGCCGAGTGTAAAACCGGCACCGCTCAACCAGGCGAGCGCCATAGCCGCCAGGTTAGGCAGATATCCCAGCTGTAACACCCAAATCAGGAGTGTCCCGAAAACACCGGTGCCGAGCAGATCGAAAATCTCGGCAACCGGTTTGGCACGCACCAACGCCCACAAGAACACCGTCACTGCGCCAACAGCCAGCAGAGACAGGGCGGCACGGACGGCAGCCTGGAAACCGGCAACCAGCCAAACCGGAATTTCGTGAGGGCGGCCACGCAGATACACTCGACACCGATAGGGTTCAGCTCCCAGTCCCGCGAGTACCGAAGCTTCCCGCAACGCGTGGTGATAACCGCCACTGAAATACTGTTTTATTCGTTCGTTGAGGGCACGGGCGCGAGTCCAGGCTGCTATGCGGCGGGAACGCCAACGTGCCAGCCGTGAGGGGCGGGACTGTTTTGGGTGTCTCGTTTTTTTGGGGGAACCTTCGGTGCGTTTGGAATCGCTGTTTGCCGCACCGTTAGCGGGGAATCTTTCAGGGTTGGGGTTTCGGGTGCGGCCCCTGTAAAACGAAAAAAACACTGCAAGCAAAGCGACCGGTAACGCATAACCGGTGACCGGGAGCACCGGGACGCGCGCAGCGGAAGCAACAATCAGGGTGACCAGCATATATTCGGGGATGAAATACCAGGCGCCGGCAGGTGATGGCGGACGCCACACCCCAATCGCCCATGCCCCGAACGCCGCATATCCGACAACGAGCAGCAATGGTATCACCGTGACTTCACCGAAGGGTACGCCGTAGCCCATCATCCAGACGCGACTGCCAACCTTCAACGCCGCGGACCACTCTACATCGGCGAGCCACTGGTTCGAACTGTTTGCAAAGAACACTGCGGTCGCGCCCGTGAGACAAATAACCCATGGGGATACGACCGCGACCACCGCCGCCATCAGCATCCGACCCGCACCTGCGGGGATGCGGATTGTTATTTGGGGGCGGTTTTTGTTCATCTCCTTGATTCTATCCGCGTGAAGCTTTTTCTGAGGCGGTCACGTACCGAACACGCATTTTTCGTCAAACAGTTTCACATGGTTTAATCCGCGCCCGGATTAATGTGAGCTAGGTTACCCCCAGTTTGATTTCCAGTATGTGCCGGTGGTGTCGGGGTTGGTGTCTCAGACGAGCCGGCGGCGCGTAGCCCAGCGGGTCAGCTCTCCGCGGTTAGATAGCTGTAGTTTGCGCAACACCGCAGACACGTGGGTTTCGATGGTTTTCACCGAGATATAGAGTTCCGATGCGGCCTCTCTGTAGGTGTATCCGCGTGCGATGAGGCGCATCACTTCGCGTTCGCGGGCGGTTAACAGGTCTAGTTCATCATCATCGGTGGTGACTTGCGAGGTGCCGAAAGCATCAAGCACAAAGCCGGCGAGCCTCGGCGAAAAGGCGGCGTCGCCTGCAGCAACACGTTCTATTGCGGCGATCAGCTCCGGGGTGCGAATGGTTTTAGTGACGTATCCGCGAGCGCCGGCGCGAATCGCTGAAACCACGTCCTCCGGCGAGTCAGATACCGAGAGCGCCAGGTGTTTTGTGAGTTTGCTGGTGGCCGCGGCTACTTCGACACCGCCGCCGCCACCACCACCGGGCAGGTGAATGTCGAGCAGCACCACATCCGGGTGGAGCTTTTTGATTGCGAGAACAGCTTCATCGACGTTTTGTGCCTGCCCGATTACGTGTACTTGCTCGGGATATTTGGCCAGTTCGGCTTGCAGCCCAGTGAGCACTATCGGGTGGTCGTCAACGAGTAGAACCTTAAGCGGCGCGGACTTATCGGTCTCCGGCGTTTTGGCACCTGTCTCTTCACTCACATCGTTTCTCCTGTTCGTCCGCTCCCAGATTATTCACTACTCGCAAATAAAAACCCGTTTCCACAGTTAAATGAGCCGATTATTCCACCCTATAAATCAAAGATAGCGTAGATAAAGGGGGGATTCCCCAGCGGCTAGTACGTGGCGGCAGTGTACCCACCTGCAGGAATCTGCACATGCACCTCCGTGCCGTTTTCCTCCCCGCCGCCGCGGATCTCCGCCGAACCTCCCAACCGTTCGGCGCGCCCAACAATCGACTCCCGCACCCCGTGTCTATCCTCCCCAATCTCGTCCATGTCGAAGCCGATACCACGGTCACGCACATACACATCAAGCGTTTCTTCCCCCAACTCGAAGTACACCGAAAACGGCGGCGCGCCATGCTTCACCGCGTTCGTACATGCTTCCCGAACAATCCCAAGTAGCGCCTCCGTGTTTCCCGCACACCCTTGCCGACCCACTATCACCAGCGAAAAGTCTGTATCAAAGACATCCTCCAGCTCGGCTATCAACGTCTTTACTGCCGCCTGGGTATCTTGCAGGGCACCATCAGCAGTAAAAGTTGTGCCCGCCTGCCCTCGCCGACTCGCCGCGTCACCATAGAGCCAGGCACGCAAATCCCGCTCCTGGGCGCGCGCGACCCGCTCCACAAACTCGGCGTCATCGGCGCGGTTACGGATCACCGTGAGCGTCTGCAACACCGAATCATGCAGGTGAGCGGCAATATCGGCGCGTTCAGCTTGGCGCGCGGCAGCCACCCGCGTGTCCCCCAAGTCACGGTACATTTTCAACAGCACCGGCAGGAACACCACCAGCATAATCACCGCCACCAGCAGTAACGCCGGCACACTGAAACCTCCCCCTACCCTGTTGCCTATAAAATCAAAGAGAAAAATAATCGCTATCAGCACTATAAAGGCTCCAACCAGCAGCAAAACCCAGGCGCGGATGCCGTCAATTTGTCCTCCGGAAACCTGCGACCAAATCAGAACCACCCCGAAGGCCGTCAACGCAAACATAAATGCGAGAAAGACCGGTTCGACACCAGAAGCTAAAGACACTGCAGAACCAACCAGTAAAGCCATCCCTACCAGCAGAATCAATAGTACCCGACGAACTTTACTGGCACGCGGCTGCGGGACAGTGAGCGGGGCTGCCAGTCGAATCGCGTTCGCTTCTTGCGGTGTCTCAAGCGGCACCGCTATCCACAGCCACAGGTAGAACAGGAAACCTATACCGCCAAAAACCGCGGCAAGAAACACCACAACCTGCACAATTATAGGATGTATGCCCAGGTGACGGGCAACGCCGGTACAAACCCCGAAAAAAACTCCGTCACGCGCGCGGCGCAGCGGCGGGCGGTCGTTGAGTGAATACCAATGCTCAGCGAACAAATCTGGCTGTGACACCGGCTGCGTAGCAGGCGCGGTCTGTTGCGTATTCTTCATACCTATATATTCGACCACGCGGCCACTCTAATACAGGGGTTAGCGCCAATATCAGGGATAATTCAGGGTTCTCCCCCATAGCCGATTCGGGGCAGGAACGACCAGAATTGAAGCATGGATGATTTTTATGCTTGGACACGCTCCCTGCGTTTCAGACGGACGAGTAATGGTTGGCTCGGCGGTATCTGCGGCGGTATAGCTCACATCACCGGCATCGACGTGACACTCGTGCGTGCGGCAATGTTGCTGCTGCTGATACCGCTTTCTCTGGGAATAATGGTGGTCGCCTATGTGATTGCCTGGCTGCTGCTGCCGGATGAGAACGAGCGAATCCCGCTGCAAGATTTATTCGGCAAAGGCGCGGATACCGCATCCGCAACGCCAGTGAACTTTACCGGCTCCGCCCCAACCTATGTGAACTACAACAACGGAGGAGAAATGAAGGAAAACACGGAGAACTCCGGCCCGGAAACCCCCGGTGAAATACCAGGTGAACAGACTGATGATTCGGTAGAGTCAACGAATACCGAGCCGGGAGGATCCCAACAACCGGGTGGGTCGGAACCGAAAACCGAGCAGATCGGAATCGAGGAGCAGCAACCCTATGTTTCACAGGCAGCCCCAACCTATACCGCGACTGCTCCGCCATATAACCCGGCAGCAGTGCGTCACACAACTATCCCCGGTGTGCAGCCACCGCGTGTTCGCCGCCCCGGACCTGGACAGGTCACGCAATTGTTCGCCGTGGGTCTGTCGATAATCGCAGTCTCGCTCACGGTAGCCCTCACAATCACTGGTCGTATCTTCACGCCGGCGGGCATCCTCCTCGGTGGAGCGACTGTAACCTTGATTCTCGCAGCCGCCGCGTTCCTGTCTCACCTGCGGAAACGAAATGGTACTTGGATGACGGTGTTCGCTACCGTGCTGGCTGTACTGCTGCTGCCCGGAATCATATTCTTGGCGATTCCCGAATCCGGGTACGCTGCCGGTGGCGGTATGGGAAACCAGCGCAGCTATTACATAGGTGATCCGATTGCGGATGGTAACCATCCCATCGATTCCGAGGGCTATCCGGAACCGGACTACACGTTTCAGGTAGGCGGAGATGTCCTGCAACTACCGCCCGCTGACGCAATCGAGCCCAATGCTACCTATAGCGTCACTGGACAGGTCGGCAGTATCGAATTGAACATTCCGGAGGGCATCCGCGCAACCGTGAAACTGCATATCGGAGTGGGTAATGCCGAGTGGCAGGAGCTGAGGGGTGGAACCTATACCCGAATCGACACCGGTATCGGAAACAATTGTCACTGGAGAACCGGTTACATCCGCGAATGTACGAGCGTTGTGGGTGACCCGGCAGGCGTTCCGGTTACCGTGAATCTGTCGCTGGATATCGGAAAAATTGAGATCAATTCGGCTTATGAGACGAACAGCGGCACGCCCAACACGAAGCTGCCCAGCCACTCGCCTGGGCAGCGCGGCGATGATGACAGAGATTTTTAAGGACAGGAGCACGATTATGGAACCCAAATTAAAGATCGGGATGCTTGTTTACCTCACGATTCTGATGCTGATAGCGCTGGTTGCTATAGTGGTGGCGCTCGGGGTCAGGTTTTCGCCGATGCTGATGGTTGTGGCACCGCTACTGGTTATCGGCGTTGCCTTCATCGTGCTCGCCATCTTGAAACTCATCCGCAGGGACTAGTTCCTTTCGGAGCCTTGCGGGCGACAACCGTCGCCCGCGACGAGCACGACGGAACATATGCAGAGCACGAATGAACATAGGTTGACCCCTTTTCTCGCTGGCTCCGTTAACACGGAACATATTTACCCAGTTCAGCTCGTCCGCTTTCGAGAAGATAGGATTCACTTACGTTCCATCGTGCACACCCCATGTTCACTCGTGCACACAGGGACTACTCACAGCGTTTCACCGGTTTTAGTGTTGGTCCAGATGATTCGGAAATTACGGTTATAGGTACGGAGCGGGCGGCTGCCCTTTGCCTCAGCGGCACGGCGGGCACAAATCATGCAACTCGCCGGAGCTACCGGGCGGCGGTACCTGCCGAACTCGTGACCGGCGGCGCAGCGACCCACCCAGAGCGGCAACACTTCGGGGGTGTTGCTGAGCCGTGTCTGTGGTTTTGCGCCGATACGCTCGGCGGTTTCACGCCACACCCGATCGTGGTGGTGACGGGCACCCGCCAGAGCGTGCGCTATTTCATGCAAAATCACTTCACGCACCTGTTCGCTCTGATAAAGCCGCATTAGTGGAGCGGAGAGCGTGACGCGGTGCCGATAAAAATCGCACTGTCCGGCGCGTCGCCGAGCATGGTCGAAGTCGAAGCTCCACTCCCCGACTAGTCCGTGTTCGCGCAACAGCCCCTCTGCTAGCGCCCGCACCTCCCCTAGTTCCATGCTCTTACTCTTGTTGAATCGCACATAGCGCAAATTGGTAGGGTTCGCAATATACACACCCCATCATTTTATGTGCTATTTTCAGCATCCTCGTTTTCCGGTTGTGGCGAGCGGCGCAGCGCGATAGCCTATACCCTACAGGGTATATAACGTGGCAGGGGGATCCGATGCGACTGGTAATTGTCGGAGGTGTCGCCGGTGGCATGAGCTGTGCTGCCCGCGCACGACGTCTGGATGAAAACGCCGATATAATAGTGCTTGACCAGGGAAAATATGTTTCTTTCGCGAACTGTGGGCTGCCGTATTATGTGGGCGGTGAAATTGAGGATGCCGGATCGCTCCTGCTGCACACACCGGATTCCCTGCGCGGGTGGCTGAACCTGGATGTACGCACTGAGTATCGGGTCAGCGCCGTTGACTATGCGGCGCATGAACTAACCGTCGAAACCCCAAACGGCACCGAAATAATCGGCTATGACGTGCTGGTGCTTTCCCCCGGAGGGGAGGCAGCCCTACCTCCGGTTCCCGGTCTCGCCGAGGCACGGGATGCCGGTGCCGCTGTGCATACCCTGCGTACTGTCGATGATGCCCGCGCCCTGCGCGCACTCGCCGAGAGCGGTGGAGCCGCAGTTGTGATAGGCGGTGGTTTTATCGGTATGGAAGCCGCAGAAGCCCTGGCCAATCAAGGTTTGGAAACCCATGTCGTAGAAACGGCTGAACATATCTTGCCGCCACTGGAACGGGAAATGGCGACCTTAGCCACCGATGAAGCGGAGCGTCTCGGTATCAAGGTGCACGCCGCAACCGGCGCTCAACAGGTAGAATACCGGGCCGGAAATACTGAAAGCCCGCTGAATGTGAGGCTTAGTAATGGTGAAACCCTGGAAGCGGATCTGGTTGTTGTCAGCGCCGGAGTTAAACCGCTGACCAGTGTGTTCACTGAGGCGGGCGTGGCGGCTGAGCGTGGCGCCATCATTATTGACGAGCATGGACGTACCAATATCGAGAACGTGTATGCGGTCGGGGATGCCACCCTTTCAAGGAACGCGGTCACCGGCGTTCCCGGCGTGGTCGCTTTAGCCGGACCGGCGAACCGTGCTGGACGTCTGGTGGCCGACCACATCTTCCGGGGTAACACTGCCGATAATCCGGCACGCCCGATACCCGCCTCGGAGGGCACCGCCATTGTGCGTATCGGTGATCTTGCCGCCGCGATGACCGGGGCAAACCGCGCGCAACTCGATGCCGCAGGTGTGACCTATAAAACCATTCACCTGCACCCGAACCAACATGCCGGTTATTTTCCGGGAGCGAAACCAATCCACCTGATCATTCATTTTGAGACACCTGGTGGACGTCTGCTCGGCGCCCAAGCGATAGCTGAAGATGGCGCCGATAAACGCATAGATGTCCTGGCGACAGCGATTCGTGCGGGGATGAGCGTGCGTGACCTCATCGACTTGGATCTCAGCTATTCGCCGCCCTACGGTAACGCGAAAGATGCCATAAACATGGCTGGTCTGGTCGGCTCGAATGTGCTGGACGGTGTCCTTGAACTCATGTATCCGGAACAGGTAACAGACCTCGGAGAGGATTGGGCGGTGCTGGATGTGCGCAGTGAACGCGAATTCGGTCTCGGACACTTGCCGGATGCCATCAACATTCCGCATACTGAACTGCGAGAAAGGCTGCCGGAACTAGCCGAACTGGTTGGTGAACCCGGCACGCCGGGGGCAAAGAAACTGGCGGTGATGTGCGCGGTAGGGGTGCGCGCCTGGATTGCATACCAGGTGGTGCGGCAGGCCGGTTGGGACGGTCGTATGATTTCCGGCGGCATCAACACGCTCTATGAATGGTACGGTCCGCAAATCGCGGACTTGTTAGAGATATAGGAAACAGGAGGCAATTATGTGCCAAGCAGTGAAGTGCCGCGTGTGCGGCAAGACGACATGGCAGGGATGCGGAAACCATATTGCGCAGGTGCGCGCATCGGTGCCTAAGGGACAGTGGTGTGACGGCAAGCACACGGCGGAGGAGATTGCCGCCGCCCGGGCAGAGAACCCGGGTTTCTTCGGGAGGCTCTTTGGGCGCTGAAACCATTCGGTGCGGTCGCAGCACCCACGGATTTCGCATACGAACCGGCAACCGGGTAGGATTGCATCGAGGATAGGGCGACGACGAAGCCGCCAGAGGGGAAGTTCGACATGAACGTTTTTGCCGACCAGAGTTGGGTGGCGAGGGCGCTGTGCGCTCAGGACGAGCCCGATGCCCTGTTTGTTCAAGGTGCTGCTCAGCGTCAGGTTCGCAGCCGCTGTTTCGCGTGCGAAGTTCGTTTGGAATGCCTGGCTGACGCATTGGATTCGGAAGCGAATTTCGGTGTTTGGGGTGGTCTAACCGAGCGGGAACGCCGCGCGATGCTGCGCTACCATCCCGAGGTGGAGAGCTGGTGGGAATGGCTCACCGAGTCTGAAGATGAACTGGCCGTAGAGTTGCGGGAGCCGCATACTCCGCGAGTGCTGGCTCATGTCCGTCACTGATTGAACCGGGTCTCGCGCCCGGTTTTCTTTATCCATGCAGGTGCTAGCAGATTGTGCTATCTAGGTTTCGGGAGCTGATATGCAGAAATGGGAGTACGCGACCGCCCCGCTGTTGATACATAACACGAAAGCGATTCTCGACAATTGGGGTTCTGACGGGTGGGAACTTGTGACGGTACTGCCCGGCCCGAATGGTCCGGAGAACCTGGTCGCCTATTTCAAGCGCCCTATCGACCCGACTGAATAACCGGTATCCGCACCACGGCGGGTAGTGCCCGATGGTCAGATACCGCAAGCCTCACAGGTTTACCGGCGGTTATTTCTGCCCCTGCCACGAGTATGTGGTCGAGCGCCCGCCGCGGCTGGTCAGACGGGATTGTGAGACCGGTGGCGGTAGCGGTTTCCGGCAGTGATAGCGTATGTTGCACGGCCTGACTAGACATATTTAGGTCACCGGCGAGCAGTGCCGGGTTCCCGGTTTCGTTAATCAGGTTCCAGGCGTGTTTGAGCTGTCGGCGTCCGGTCACGGCATCTAGTTCAAGGTGGGTGCAGCCAACCTCTATTGATCCAGCGGGTGTTTGGACGGTGGCTGCCAGCAGGGCTCGAACCTGCCCGAGCTGCAATTCGCGACCATCAGCACCTTGCCTCATGGTGAAGGGTTGGGCACCGAGGCTGACCGAACGCCAATTCAGCACCGGGAATCGTGTCAATATTGCGACTCCATAGCCACCCAGGAATGGGCGTTCGGTTCCGAACCTGTCGAGGATGCCTGTGATATACGAACCTACCGTGGCGTTCTTGGTGTGTGTCGCGACCGGCAGCACCTGTGCCCCGCGCCGTACCACCCGGAAACGCGGTGCCGGTATTCGCCGTAGCAGTGCCGGTACCGGGAGTGTTCCCCACTCCGCGAACCCGTTGAAAAACGAACAAAACCTGACCTGTTCACACGGCCATCCGAGTTCTTCACGAACCACTTCCAGCTGGTTTATCCGCCCGGATCTGGATTGTCGATAGTCTACTTCCTGTAAACATATGATGTCTGGTTCCAATTCGGCGAGTTCGCGGGCAGCTGTTCTGGCTCGTTTTTCCCAGTTTGACGGGGTTTCGATGGCGGTGTTAGCCTGCTTTCCGGGTTCCGGCCAGGGTTCGCAATGTCGCAGATTCGCGGTCACGACCCGGATTGTTTCCGTATCGGTCACTGCGCTTCTCCGTCGCTATCTGGTTCTTTCAGGCGGAAGTCAAGCGAAACAGAGTTCATGCAATACCTTTGCCCGGTCGGGGTTTGGGGTGCATCCGGGAACACGTGTCCGAGATGCGAGCCACAATTTGCGCAGATCACTTCGGTGCGCAGCATCCCGTGGGAGGTGTCGGGTCGTTCTATCACCGACCCGGGCAGCGCCTGATAGAAACTTGGCCAGCCACACCCGGAATCAAATTTTGTTTCCGCGTCAAAAAGCAGCGCCCCACAACCGCCACAATGATAGCTTCCGTCTCGTTGTTCTCGCAGGTATTTTCCGGTTCCGGGGGCTTCGGTTCCAGCCTGTCTGAGTACTCGATATGACTGGGCATCCAGGTGTCGTTTCCATTCTTCATCGCTGAGCGCGAAAGCGAAATCATAGCTGCTCATTTGTTTTCCTCGATTCTGCGGTCGCGTTCATCGAATACATCTTGACCGGGACCTTCGGCGCGTCTCATGCGTTCGTCAGCGTCAGCACCGCCGGAATAGAATGTGGCACTGACAGATCCGGTGTCGGTGACGCTACCCTCGGGTTTTATAGGCTCCTGCAGCAGCATTGTTGCTTCGGTTCCTGGCGTCTCCCCTGGTGGGTTCCCGGCGGATTCAGCGGCGGCAGCCAGTTTTTTCTGTAGCGATCGGCGTCTTATTGCCGCTTTAGCGCGTTTCTGGGCGGCCCGTATCCGAGCCAGGTGCGCCGGGTCGTTGGGGTCTGAGATTGCGGGGGAACCGGGGGTGCCTTTACACTTCTGGACTCCCAAACTCACTTTGCCGGATCCGTCACCGTCATCGGCGCTCTCCGGGATCGGCACCATGCGCTCCCCGTCTATGCTGGGGCCTTTACCGAGTTTATAGCCGGAAATGTCGAGCAGTTCTTCCGCAAAATCGGCAATCTGTTCGCGAGACAGATCCCGTTCGACCGTTTGAACCTGCTGTTGGGCGTAGCGTTTTCGCGGCAGCGCATAGGGGGCGTTCAACACCAGCCATTCATATAGTCGTTCCCGCAGCAGCGATTTCAGATCCCACAGCACCCCGGAGTTCGCTGCGGTCGCCGTCACCCGCAGCGTGATAGTCTCCGCATCCGAGTCTGTGACCTGCACTGATGCTGAACGTCCGTCCCACAGGTCAGTTTCGGAAAGGATCCGGTCAACCTCTGCACGAATCGCGGTAACCGGTGCGGAGAAATCCAGCCGCAACTTCACGTCACCGAGCATCTGCGTGTCGCGACGCGACCAGTTTTCGAAACGTTTCTGAGTGAAGTCTGTCGATGGTGCCAATATTCGCCGGTCGTCCCACAGCCGAACCACCACATAGGTGAGCGTGATTTCCTCGATCGTGCCCTGTTCGTTGCCGGCACCCAGCCCTGGAACCACGACAATATCTCCAACCCGAATCGCATCTGACAGGGCTAATTGCAGACCCGCGAAGAGATTTGCCAGCGTGGATTGGGCGGCCAAGGTCGCAACTATCGAGACGATACCGGCGCTCGCCAACACCGATGCTGCCGCAACTCGGGCGGTAGGAAAGGTGAATATCGCTGCAGCGATACCTATAAGTATCAATACGGTTTGGATGATGCGCCGCATAACCTGCGCCTGTGTCTGTACCCGGCGGGTTCGCCCATCGGTGGCGTCCTCCCGTCCGATTGTGGTGGCGTCCTCAAGCACATTAGCCGCCGTGACCGCCAGCCAGGTCACCGCGAATATCGCGAGTATCAGCACAGTCTGCTCCGCATATGCGAGCCACGGCAACTGTTGGACCACGGCGGCGGTGTCGCTGTAACGCAACCCGATATAGGCTCCGACCATCAAACCGGTGATCGGCCAGGCGCGCCGTACCCGGTTGAAAAGCAAAATGGCGAGCCGATGAATCCGCGTAACCCATTTGGCCAGCGCAAACACCAGCACCGCTATGACCAGTCCAACGAGAGCACCGATTACCGCGCCACCGAACACAGCAATAATGTTGATGGTGTCAGAGACCACCTCATCGCTGTTTACGGCGTGTCCTATTTGTCCCATGTTTCCAGCCTAGTGACCGCCCCTTACATTTTCCTGGACACGCCGTTTGCCAAAACCATGTGATACCTATTATTCTTGATGAAGTCTTGTGCCTGCGGGTGCGAGGCAGGGCCCCTATCGTCTAGCGGCCTAGGACACCGCCCTTTCACGGCGGCGACACGGGTTCAAATCCCGTTGGGGGTACCCGGCGTCGTCACAGACGGCGGAAAAATGAATATGGCCCAGTGGCGCAGTTGGTTAGCGCGCCGCCCTGTCACGGCGGAGGTCGCGGGTTCAAGTCCCGTCTGGGTCGCCGGTCGGTTCCGTGTCATATCCCGGCACGGTTCCGGCTCTCGGCTCTGTAGCTCAGTTGGGAGAGCGTTCGACTGAAAATCGAAAGGTCACCGGATCGACGCCGGTCGGAGCCACAAATCCTAGGTTCGGACATTACCCCCTGCAAATCTCTGGTTCTTTGGTAGCCTGTCCCCATGAACTCACAAAACTATCCTGAATAGTCTTCAATGGTGCACCAGACCGCACCAGCGCAACCGGGCCATGTCACCTGCAACGCCGAAGCCGGTTTCCCCACTCAGGCGTACCCGCCCTATGAACCCGTCCCAGCCGATGAAACCACCGCGCACAAAAGGCTCCTACCTGGGGCTGATTCCGCTGGTAATCGGGGAATCATGTTTTTTGTGTTGCTGTGGGCGGATGGGATTGTGGTGAGCAGGTGCAGGGATACTGGCTCAAAACGGCTTGATGTCGCACAGCACCGATTTTTATCTCGGCACGGGGATGCTGCTTGTGGCGTGGATTTGCTACAGGCTGGCGTTTGCTTTTGTGCTGATTGAGCCGATACGGACGAGGCAACGAGCCATCGGCACTCAGAGCACTGTTTATAAGGATCTCACGCGCGTTTCAGGCTCCCGCAGCGGCATCTGCGGTGTGGCGCTGTAACCAGGCGAGCGCCAGCTCAACCTCATCGGAAAAACCGCCGGTTTGCGCCTCCGGTCCCTTAATGAAATTCGATTCCGAGAATGTCCTGACCTGGGAGCCTTCCGGCATATATTTCAAGGCTTCGGTTGAATCTGCTGCGAGCCCGCCATCGTAGTCGGTGACGTCATGGACGATGAGCACCGGCACTTCCAGCCCCTCACACAGTTCCTCCGGGTCGGTGAGGGTCAGGTCGGCGAGCGTCTGTTTCGAAATCAGGTAGTGGTCACGGCAGGGCTGGATTGCAGGGTCACAGGCATCATTCGGGATAACGGTGTGTCCAACCTGTTCAAGCTGGGTGAGCTGTTTTTCGGAAAACACCCGGCTCCAATCATTGTCGCGCGACCCGAGAATCGGGGAGCTGGCGAAAATGGCGCGCACATCGGGGGCGTCAGCTTTGATTGCGGCGCTCGCACCCCAGCCGTGTCCGTGTATGACCTGCACCGGAAACCCCTGGTCAGTGAGCCATGAAGAAGCTGCACGCAGGTCTTCGGCTGCGTGTGCGAGGGTGATTACATCGTCTTCGGAATTGCCGCAACCAGACAGGTCGATTTGTAGGGTGGCGTATCCGGCGCTGCGATAGCTTTTTGCAAAACGGTCGAACCACCCGACTGAATGCCTGTCGGTGAGGAAACCGTGAGCAAAGAGCACCGTCGCGCCGTGACTATCGACAGGATCAACGAAGTCACCGGCGAGCATGATGCCGCGCGGGGTGCTGATTTGTACTTCGCTCATACCTGCAAATTTACAGGCACCTGCTGACCGTCACCACCGGGGAAGCTTAATGTTTCCCGAGTGTGCTATGCGCGCTGACGGCGCAGCGCTATCCCAGCTCCAATCACCGCCAGTCCCGCGACCGCGATTGCTGCTGCACCACTGCCGAGATTTGGCATCGTTGGTCCCGGTTTACCTTCACGTTTAGGAACGGATTTCGGCGTTATCGTCGGTGCCGGATCGGGATCCGGGTCTGGTACCGGGTCGGTCGCATAGACCCACTCGCCGATGAGGGTATAGTTGCCGAGCGTATCGCGAGTGACAGCGTCACCAGCTGCCGCCGTTTCGTCTCCGGGGGCGGCCGGCGGGGTAACCGGTTCAGTGTCACCTGCCCTGGTGGCGATGGTCGATTCCGGTAGTTCGGTTATATCTATCTTTTCCTGTCGCCAACCTTGCCAACTCCAGGTTCCCTTACCATCCGGGTCTTTATAGGTTTTGGTGGATGGCTGCTCGGGGGTCACCACATCGCCCTGAATTTTTTCAGTAACATCCTGCGGAGCCATTGCGGCCAGTTCAGCGGGCAGTTGCCGTCCGGCAGTGGCCGAGACATATTGAAAATCAACCTTGAATTCGGGCACAACCTTCGCCGCAACCTGGTCACAGGAGTCCTCGCCGAAATACAGATTCACAACCCGGGTTTGAAGAGTGTTGATATCCACCTCCCACCAGTTTTGGTTAAAGGTGGCAGCAGCTTGCTTCGAATCCGAATACCATTCACCGTCCTTACCGAGATACTGTGTTTCGTCTACCTTTCCGGTGCCGAAACCGTAATACACGTTAGTCGGATTATCGTTCAGGTGGAAGTGATCCACATAGTTGAAAGGCTTGTCGCTTGCTGTGCCGTAACCGGTAATGAACTTATCATTCCGGACGTCCTCGGCATAGCCTTGACCGGCAGGTATCGTCTGGGTTACACGACAGGTCGGATTCCCCAACACCCCGTTACCGTTAGCGGTGTCGATGTGCGCATCCGTAATCTCAACATAGTCAGGCACCTTGGATGCGTGGTTGGGGAACCCCAGGTAATCGACAAGTATTTGGACACCGTTCATAGCGGCTGCCTCATCCGGATCGGTTGAAGCAGAATCGTATGGCTGGGGAGCCCTCGTCGTGTTAAACACCTGCAGCGGCAGGAATTTGCTGTGCGGTTTCACGATATAGTTGCCAGACACTTCCACCTCTGGCCAGATTCCTTTCGGATAGGTGACGGTGGTAAAGGCATAGTCCACATAGTTCGGGAAATCGGGCTGACCGTCCTCGTCATAGTCCCCGTCAGAAAGCGCAACCTGCGGGGTGTTGGTAGGGACAGTGGTTACCGCACCCGGGTCTACGCTTTCCGCAAATAGTGTGTCGGCATCGGTCAAGTCAATGTTGCCGTATTCTGCCAACAGTCGCTTATGCGCATCAGCATAGGAGTTCTTTGTCTCTTGATATTCCGCAGCGTTGTTATAGGTGCCTATGTCAGGCGCCGAGGTGTGCATCTCGGCAGTTCCCAAAGATGCCGGTGTGAATGGCGCTCCAGTGTTATTTCGCGTGACGATAGTTGCTCGAACATCCTGAGGTGAGGCGAAACCGGTTGAATAAAAATCGTATTCAAAAAACGAGATTGCCTGTGCCCAGATATATGAGCGAGCCTCAACATCGCTGGTGATACCTTCAGATTTTTTAACTCCCGCAACCATGTCCGCATCGGTGCACGGATACCTGTTTGAAATCGAATAATCCAGGCATAAATAATCCGATAATACGGGTTGCGGAATCTTGTCTGTAGTCGGTATTTGGTTACCTGCCGCAACATACTCGGTATTGAAAATATCGACGATATTCGCGAGCTCCCGGTTCTCCAGATATTTATTGCTCATCGGCACGTTTTTGAAAGTAAAGGTCACGTCCTCCAGGGTTTTCGGCACCCGCACTACGAAATACTGTGAGGTCTGCATAAGATTCGCGGAATGACCGGTGGTGGCTTTTATCAGGTATTTGACCTGCACCTTGTCACCGGATTGTTTCTGATAGTTAGTGGTTGCCGCATCAATCCCGCCACCATATTGCGCCGGAACAACATCTATTACAGGATCATGTACGCCATTCGCCACCTGGGCGAAGCCAAACGGGACGAGTGAGAAAGCCAGGGCGACAGCAGCCATCACAGCCGCACCTCTACCAATTTTCTTTTGCATGGGGGGGTACATAAGCATCCTCGCTAATATGAAATTGAGCTAATCAATAGTATACTACCAGGCAAAACCCTTCCCGTCAACAGCCTTTTGATACCCGAAATACGGGGAAAACCCGCTACCCGGACTGTGATGAACAGGACGAGTGTTGCGTACCCGAACATGACTCAATTGGGGGATGATGGTCGGCTCAGGTAACCTATAAAAGAACACACCATCGAGAGCGACTGAGAGACCCGGCTCTGGGAAGTCGCAGCAACCCGCATCTGGCGGGTGCTAATGCCGGGAGCGATGGAGGGAAAAATGACTATCGCCGCGCTATATCGGGACTATCGTCCCACGTTGCGCCCTTTCGCTAACCCGACCGTGTCCTTTGAATTATTTCCGCCGCGAGCCAAATCCGAACGCTCCTCAATCTGGGTTGGGGTAGACAGGCTGATCAACTCGGACGCAGATTTCGTTTCCGTCACCTACGGTGCCGCCGGTTCAGAGCGCGAAAAAACCCTGCAACTATTGCATCGAATCAATGCTGGCGGCCCGGAAGGCACCCCGATTGTGCCGGTTATAGGACATTTGACCTGTGTGGGTGCGACCCGCACGGAACTCACCGAACTGGTGCGGGCACTGCTGCGTGCCGGAGTTCGAAACTTCCTGGCGCTACGCGGCGACCCCCCCGCCGGACAAACCACCTGGGATCCGCCCGCCGATGCGGTACCCGGTTCGGTCGCCCTGGTGCGCCTGATTCGGCAGGTCGCAGCGGAAATCTTACCTGATGGGGTCGGGAATCGCGAGAACGGATCCGGTCCGGCGGGAGCCCGAAACCCAGCTGACTATGTTTCGGTGGCGGTCGCGGGCTATCCGGGGGCGAGCGGTACGGCACGTTCAGGCGACATTGAGGCACTCGCCGAAAAGCAGCAAGCAGGCGCTGACTTCGTATTGACCCAGGTTTTTTACGATGTAAACGACTATATTTCGATTGTGAGACGGGCGGCGCGCGCCGGTGTCACCATGCCGATTGTGCCCGGAATCATCCCCCTGACCGACCTGAAACGGCTCAGCAAACTCGAAAAACTCTCCGGTGTTCCGGTGCCCCTCGCAATCCGTGAAGTCCTCTCGGATCCGGACGCTTCGGTACGCCTCAGCCTGGCAATGAAAATGACGATGGATCTGGCTACCGGTTGCCTCACCGCGGGCGCGCCCGGCATCCACATCTACACCTTCAACCGTCCCCGACCAGCAATCGACCTGCTGGAATATATTCGTGTAGGCGGGTATCTGGGCGGGTCACACTCTGGCCTGGAATCTCTCGGCGGCGGCAGTCACGGCGTTGCGCGCGGCGTAGACCTGGAACTGATGGATCTGGCTCTGCACCGGATGACACCGGGAAGGTGAATGCTGTGACCTATACTTTCAATTCTTTTATAGGCAACCTGTGGGGGTTGCGTCGAATGCCGAGCTTCCCGGCAGATAAATGCCTAAAAGGTGCAGGTCTCGCCGGTTTCAGTAAAATGTCAGAAGTGCTTGATAGGTTATTTTTGGAGATTTAGGGAGAGGGATTCGTAATGTCAACGATTTTGGGTTATCCGCGCATCGGCGCGAACCGTGAACTGAAGAAGGCGCTGGAAGCGTACTGGTCCGAGAAAACTTCGCTCGCTGAGCTGCGGAAAGCGGCTGCCGAGCTACGCGCACACAACCGGGCGCGAATGGTGGAGTTGGGGCTCACCGAGGTGCCGCTCGACGGATACTACTATGACCAGATGCTGGCCGCAGCAATCACCGTTAACGCTGTTCCGCAACGTTTCGCGGGCGATACCGGCGAGGATCTGGAGGTCGCGTTGACAATGGCTCGCGGGCGCGGCTCGGACGCGGCGATGCAGATGACCAAGTGGTTCGACACGAACTATCACTACCTGGTGCCGGAGTTGGATGAGGGCACCGAGTTCCGGTACCGCTATCGCGGCCTGGCTGAGCAGGTGCGTGAAGCGGTCGCCCAGGGCGTGAACGGCCGACCCGTGATCGTCGGCCCGGTCACGTTCCTGCTGCTCGCGCGACCTTCGGATGCTGCCGGCGAGGGGTTCCAGCCGCTGTCCCGTCTCGATGATTTAGTGACTGTGTACACCGAGTTGGTTACCGATTTAGCGGCGGCGGGTGCCACCCGAATCCAGTTTGATGAGCCGGGTCTGGTCACCGACCAGTTCGATTACGAACGCAGTGAGGAACTCGGGGCGCTGCAGCACGCCTATCAGGCCATTACTTCCGCCGCCCACGATGCCGGCGTGAAAGTGCTGGTCACCTTGGGTTACGGTGAAGCAGAGGATGCGCTGTTGCCGCTGGCGGTAGCCGGGGTGGACGGCATAACCGTGGATGCTGTCGCCGGGCGGGTACCGGGCGAGGACGTTTTGGCGCGCCTCACTGCCGCCGCCGACACGCCGGTTGAACTGGGGGTCGGTATCATTAACGGACGTAACATTTGGCGCGCAGACCTGGATGCGGCGCTCGCCGCACTACAGGGTGTTGCCGCCGATTATCCCGGTAGAGTGTTCGCCACCACCTCTACCTCACTACAGCACGTTCCTCACAGTGTCGAGTTGGAAACCGACCTGGACACGGAACTGCGTTCCTGGCTGGCCTTTGCTGACCAAAAGATCGCTGAAGTGGTGGTGTTGGATCGGGCGCTGGCTGGAGACAAAGACCAGACCGCTTTCACCGCAGCCACTGAAGCCTTGAAATCTCGGGATAATCACCCGGGGGTACGACTGCCCCAGGTGCGTGACGCGGTCGCGGCGGTAACCGATGCCGAACGCGCCCGTGAACCCTACGCCGAGCGGGTCACCCAACAGGATCTCGGTCTGCCGGAACTGCCGACCACCACAATCGGTTCGTTCCCGCAGACCCAGGCGATTCGTAAGGCGCGCGCCGAGTTCCGAGCCGGGCGTATTTCACAGGCGGATTACGTGGAGGCGATGAGAGCCGAGATTCGCCACGTGGTTGAGGTGCAGGAGCGTCTGGGTCTGGATGTTCTGGTACACGGGGAGGCCGAACGTAACGACATGGTTCAGTATTTCGCCGAGAACCTGACCGGTTTCGCGGCGACACGGAACGGCTGGGTACAGTCCTACGGTTCACGCTGCACTCGTCCCTCAATCCTGTGGGGTGACGTGTCGCGGCCCGAACCGATCACGGTGAAATGGTCCTCCTTCGCTCAGTCGCTCACCGACAAGCCGATGAAAGGGATGCTCACCGGACCGGTCACCATCCTGGCCTGGTCGTTTGTGCGTGACGATATTCCCCGAGGTGAGGTCGCTGACCAGGTCGCTTTGGCGCTGCGCGAGGAGATTCACGACCTGGAGGAGGCCGGTCTGCGGGTGATTCAGGTCGATGAACCTGCGATCCGCGAGACACTGCCGCTGCGCAAAGCCGACCGGGCCGCCTATCTGAAATGGTCGGTGGGGGCGTTCCGCCTGGCCACGGGAGGTGCGAAGCCCAGCACCCAGGTGCACACGCACCTGTGCTATTCGGATTTTGCGACCGTGATGGACGCGATCGACCTGCTGGATGCGGATGTGACTTCGATTGAGGCTTCACGTTCCCGGATGGCGATTATGCCGGCGATTCGTGAGCACGGTTTCGAGCGGGGGCTGGGACCTGGCGTGTGGGATATTCACTCGCCGCGGGTTCCCGGTGTAGAGGAGATTGAGGAGCTGCTGCATGGTGCGTTGGCCGGTGTGGATGCGCGGCAACTGTGGGTGAATCCGGACTGCGGATTAAAAACCCGTGATTGGCCAGAAACCCTGCCGACCCTCACCAACCTGGTGGAAGCCACAAAGGCGATTCGCGCTGAACTCGCCGAATAGTCAACGAACCGAGCTTGACGTTTACGGACGGAGCTGAAGAGCCCACAGGCAAACAGCTCCGTTCATTAATCGGAGTTTCGGTGATAGTTGGGGGACACTACACTCGTGCTGTCCCCCAACTGTTTAGTTAAACAAAGGCACCTCACCAGCCAAGAAGTCACCTATCTCAACCGCTCTCCTGCCGCCTCCACCTACTATGAGGCGCAGAGTGCTCGGGTAACTGCGCAGGAACACATCCATCCCACCGGTCGGTTTCTGTCTCCCACTTTTCACCTCGAGAGCAATCAGGTCATCATCTCGGCGTAACACGAAATCAACTTCAGCGTCACGTTCCCGCCACCAAAAAACCTCGAATCCCTCGATTGGTGCGCGCGCCAATAACGCCGCACCAACCGCGCTTTCGACCAGGTGACCTCGTTTTTCATTGTCACTCAGCAAAGCCTTTCGGCTGGTCGTGTCCATCGCTGTCATCAGGGAGGTGTCGAAAACCATTAGCCTGGGCGAGGATTTCCGTGTCGTGATTATCGAGGGGTGGTACTTGTTGAGTCCGGTAAGCATCCCAACCTTTCCTAAAATATCCAGGTAGGCAGCCAAAGTTGTCGTGTTACCGGCATCGTGGAGCTGACCCAACATTTTTGTATAGGACAGCTCTTGTGCCGAAAATCGCGCCCCCAAACTGAAGAGCGCGCGCAGCAATGCGGGCTTTCTGATTTCGGCGACTGCGAAAACATCCAACGCGACAGTCGGCTCGATAATTGAGTTTCGCAGATAGTCCCGCCAGCGTTTTTCGCTGCGCGTCAAACGAGCGGCTCCCGGGTATCCACCGAAGAACAAAAAATCTTCGAGGGTATAGCCAAAGGCAGCATTACATTCAGCAAAATTCCAATGCGGAGAGCGCAGCAACTCGAAGCGACCCATCAGGGACTCCTCCAGTCCGGTTTGCAGCAGCAGGGTCGAGGAACCCGAGAGACACACTTTCAGTTTTGTGCCAGTCGTCCTATCGGCATCCCATAGTGCCTTTACCGCTGTGGACCAGTTACTTATTTTTTGGATTTCGTCAATAACGAGAACCGCTCCGGCGGGCTCTCGGTTAGCCAGGTTACGCGCCTGCTCCCATTGCAGCGTCAACCAATCTCGTGTGGGCGCTGGGGCATCATCGGCGCTCACATACAGTTGCGGGAGAGTTATATCCGTGAGCGCTTGGGTCAAGGCGGTGGATTTGCCTGTCTGACGCGGCCCGACCAGAACCTGGAGCAGCGGATTATCGCTCTCAGACATTCGTTTGTGCAGTTCGCTAACGAGTGCGCGCTGATACATTATTGTTTCCGCCCTTTCTGGCTATCTTAAAAGTATATACAATTTACTCAATATGTTGAGTATTTTTACTCAATAGGACGCGAGAAATGACCTAAATCTGCCACTCGTTTAGGAGATATTTGTCCAGGTCGAACTGCCAGGCGTTCAATACTCGCCAAACCTGCTAGCGCATCGGTAACACGAAATCGCGGGCACTATCGGCCAGTTCGCGGGCGCGCATCCTCGTTCGCGTGCTCCACCAGCGCCGCTGGTTGGGTCAACCGTTCGATGTGCGCACCCTATCGCCGAATAAGCTCCTCTCTTCGGTCAATGAGGTACTCTCCGGTACTGACCAAGGCAGCGAGCCAGAGCGCCTGACGGGTATGCGGCAGGCGTTTCCCGGCGGCGCGGCGACGCTCCCCACGCCGGAAAATCCAGCGTTCCGCCGCCACATCGAGCGCAATCATGCCGGCCAGCACCACTGACCCTCCTAAAAGGAATGCAGCACGTGCGCGCTTCGACTCCGGCAGTTTCAGAGTCTCCCGATCGTCAGTGTCGGTGCCCACGATGCCGTCAGTATCGGTGCCCGCGAAGTTTTCACTTTCCATCGTGTCCAGATCGGTGTCCAACTCGGGCATATTGGCATCTTCGCGGGTCAGCCCGTCATGGACGACCACTCCGGTCACGGCTGCGACAACCGCGGTTTTTGCCGCAATCCGTGCCGACCGCCTGCGTATAAAATCCGGTGTCGCATAAAAGATAAACGTCAAGATTCCGTTACTCACTGCGCTCGCCAACCTCGGCGCATCCTTCATGGTCTCGTGAAGCCTTTCCATCCCAGGTACCGGGCACCCCATAACATCCTCCTATAATCGCTTACGCGACCAATTGTAGCTGCTAGTTTCCATCGAGTATCCCGGCAGCGTAACCGCCCCAAGAACAGTCCCAGCTCAGTAGGGTCTCGGCGAAGCACGCCGAAGAAACGATGCGCTGCGCTTGCCTTTCTTGTGACGAATACACCAATCCGTTTCAACTAGGCACAGCTACTGGTGCTGCCGTCCCCTCCCCGCATTAGCCACAATACAGACCCAGGTGGGTGGCTTCACCGAATCATTTACGGAAAGCGGGCACCACCCATAGAATTGGGGCATGGTTGATTACGTATTCCTCGGCAACTCCGGCCTGAAAATCTCGAACATTATTCTCGGAAACTGGCTGACCCACGGTTATCAAATCAAAAAGGACGAGGCCACACAGTGCATCTATGCGGCTCTCGATGCCGGCATCACCACCTTCGACACCGCTGATGTCTACGCCAACGGGAAAGCCGAAAAGATCCTCGGAAAAGCAATCTCAAAGGCTCGCCGCCAATCCCTTGTCCTGATGACAAAGGTTTTCTGGACGACCGGTCCCGGTGGGCCAAACGACGCTGGACTGTCCCGCAAACACATTATGGAGTCGATCGATGCCTCACTGAAACGACTGGGCACCGACTATGTGGACGTGTACCAGGCGCACCGCTACGACGTGGAAACACCTATTGAGGAGACCATGCAGGCTTTCGCGGACGTGGTGCGTGCCGGCAAAGCCCTGTATATAGGTGTCAGCGAATGGACCGCAGAACAGATCCGTTACGCCCATGATTTCTCTCGTGAACTGGGCTTTCAAGTGATATCGAGCCAGCCGCAATACAATATGCTGTGGCGGGTGCCCGAGGCCGAGGTGATGCCGACCTCGGATGAGTGCGGCATCGACCAGATAGTGTGGTCGCCGCTCGCTCAAGGCATCCTCACTGGTAAATATCATCCGGGGGAGCCTTTCCCCTCAGATTCCCGCGCGGCAGGCAAAGCCGGTCACTCGGTTAATCGAATCATGAACGATGACCTGTTGGCAGCGGTCGAACGTCTCGCCCCAATCGCCGATGAACTGGGTATTACGCAAGCCCAATTGGCGCTGGCGTGGGTGCTTCATAATCGGAACGTGGCCGCCGCAATCATCGGGGCATCCCGCCCGGAACAGATTAACGAGAATGTGCGGGCAGCCGATGTGGTTCTCGATGATGAGGTAATGGCGGCGATTGACGAGGTGATAGGCGATTTCGTGGAGCGCGATCCACGCCTCACCTGGGAGCGCGCCCCTCACGAGCGCCCGGTATAGCCCGCACCCTCCTGGCGTGCACAACTCTGGAGATTTTGACGAAAAAACACAGTCCCGGAACAATCCACCACAAATTAACCAGAGTTGTGCACAGCGTCGGCCAACCAGACCCGCATAGCCCGCACCCTCCTGGCGTGCACAACTCTGGAGAGTTTAACGAAAAAACACAGTCCCGGAACAATCCACCACAAATTAACCAGAGTTGTGCACAGCGTCGGCCAACCAGAGTTATGCACGGAGGTTTACCCGGTTGGGGCTGGCTTGGCAGAATGTCGGTTGTCAATGCGAGGATATATATATGGACAAACTAGCCGACATTTCACTGAAAAACCGCTCTTTCACGGCACTACTCACCGTTGTGATTGCGGTGCTGGGCGCGTTTTCGATGGTGACGATGAAGCAAGAACTAATCCCGAGTGTGGAGTTACCACAGGTCATGGTGATGACGGTGAGCCCGGGTGCCACATCGGAACAAATGAAAGAACGCGTCTCGGTTCCGATAGAACAGCAGGTCGCCACCATCCCGGAGGTGGTTTCCACCGAAACCCAGTCGATGGCAAATATCTCCACAGTCACGGTCGAACTCGAATACGGGACTGACTTGGCCCGCGCCACCAGCAAAATAGATTTGGCTGTCAACCGCGCAAACACGAACTTCCCAGACGGTGCCGAGGCGCAAGTTATTTCCGGCGGCACCTCAAATATCCCGCTGGCTTATGTCGCCGTCACTTCGAAAGGTGATGCCATAGAGACTGCCGAGCGGATTCGTAACTCGGTAATCCCGAAACTGGAAAAAATCAAGGGGATTTCTTCGGTACAAGTTCTGGGTGCCCCGGAACAGATTGTGCGTATAGGAGTGGATACCGAGAAAATACAGAAACTCGGTATCGAGTCTTCCGCAATCCAGACCGCCCTTGAAGATAACGGTCTGGCCGTCCCGGTAGGCTCCTTGGTCAGCGGAAACAGCACGGCGAATGTAACAGTTGGGCACAAACTGGCTTCCCTTGATGAGCTGCTCAACATTCCGGTACAGGGACCGAAAACCCAGGTTACGTTGCCTGATGGCTCCACCCAGGACGGCCCGGCTGAGGTTCATCCACTCTCGGAGATCGCGACTGTGGAGCTGACCGGTGCCGAGAGTTCTATGGTTGGGCGCCTGGACGGAAAGGATGCCCTGGCGCTAATGATTTTCCCGACCGCGAACGCTAACATTGTCGAAACTACCGCTAACCTGGATGAACAGCTGGCAGACTTGGAGAAAACTGTCGGTAACGAGACGCGGTTTTCTGCGTTATTCGAACAGGCTCCCTATATTACCGGCTCGGTGAAATCCCTGGCTAGCGAAGGCTTTATAGGTTTAGTTTTCGCGGTTATGGTAATTTTGCTGTTCCTCCTCTCGGTACGTTCCACCCTGGTCACAGCAATTTCGATACCGCTGTCGTTGCTGGTCGGATTCATCGGGATGATGGTTGCCGGATACACGGTGAATATGTTGACGCTGGCAGCGCTGACCCTCACGATTGGGCGAGTCGTAGATGACTCGATCGTGGTGGTTGAGAACATAAAACGTCACAGCGAATACGGTAAAGGCAAGGGCGCAGCAATCATGGACGCGGTTCGGGAGGTTGCCGGCGCGGTCACCGCTTCGGCGCTGGTTTCCTTAATCGTTTTCCTACCGATCGGTTTGGTTAGTGGGATGGTCGGAGAGCTTTTCAGACCTTTTGCTTTCACCGTTATCATTGCTTTAGCGGCGTCCTTGCTGGTGTCGCTGACGATCGTACCGGTACTTGCCTACTGGTTTCTGAAGCCCTCGCGGGAGGCGCGCCTGGCTGCCGTGCAGGGCACCAGTACCGAACATCGTGCCGAGGTGGAGGCTCGCGAAGATCGGTATTGGTTACGCCGAGCCTATCGTCCAGCGTTTGACATAACCCAACGACACCCGGCAGTTACCCTGGTGGCGGCGGTTTTGGTGCTGGGTTTGACGGTGGCGATGTTCCCCTTGTTGAAAATCAACCTGCTCGGAACCAGCAATATGGGCATGGTGACGATACAGCAACAAACTCAGGTTGGTCTGTCAACTGAGGCAATGGTACAGCGCTCTGAGCCGGTCGCTAAAGCATTAAAGGAAGTGGATGGCGCGAAATCAGTGGCAACGATTATTGGTGCCGCAACCCAGATGGGAGGGGAGGCAAACTCAATCAGTTACCTGGTTTCTATCGACCAGGAGAGCGATATTGAGCGGGTTCGCACCGACATTACCGCTGCCGCAAAGGATGCTGCTGATGGGGATCAAATAGAGTTAAGTGACCAGTCGATGCTGGGATCCGGCAGCGTCGACGTGGACATCACTGCGCCCGATCCCGATACCCTGCAAAAGGCCACTGAACTGGTTTATTCAGCTTTAAAGGGGGTGGATGGTGCCGGTCAGGTGAAATCTAATTTGAGCGCGGAGGCACCCGCTGTGCAGGTTACCGTGAATCGGGATGCGGCCGCGAAACTGGGTCTCACCGAGAATGCCGTGGTGCAGCTGATTTCAGCACAGATGGTGGAGCCAGAAATAGGCACTATCACTCTCGACAATATAGACACGAGTATTTTTGTTTCGATTGCAAACCCCGTGAAGACGGTAACTGAGCTGCGGGAAATGCAGGTTATGGGTCGTCCGATAACTGAGATTGCGAATATCGATGAGGTGCATTCCATTCCGACAATCGTCACCAAGAACGGGCAGCAGACCGCGACCGTCTCGGTGACACCGGCCACTAATGATAATGTTGGTTCGGTCTCAGATGCGGTCGCTGAACGTGTAGATGCGTTGGATCTGCCTGACGGGACGGTCACCAACATGAGCGGTATCTCAGCGGATCTGGCCGATTCTTTCACGAAACTGGTGCTCGCGATTATGGCTGCAATCCTGCTTATATATGTGGTGTTGGTGTGGATCTTTAAGTCGCTGCGGCAACCGCTATTGTTGCTCATTTCGATACCTTTCGCCGCGATTGGGTCTTTCCTGGGGCTGCTGGTTACCGGCACGGCGCTGGATATTTCGGCGATGGTCGGGTTGCTGATGCTAACCGGAATTGTGGTCACGAACGCGGTGGTGCTCATCGACCTGATGAACCAGTACCGCGAACGTGGAGACAATCTGGTTGAAGCGATTAGGGACGGTGCGATGCGCAGGTTGCGACCAATAATCATGACAGCGGTGGCGACGATTGCAGCGATGCTGCCGATGGCTTTCGGTTTGGGTTCTTCTTCGAGTTTCATTTCGCAGCCACTGGCGATCACGGTTATAGGCGGCTTGATTTCGTCTACGCTGCTTACGCTAGTTTTGTTGCCGGTGATTTACCGGCTTGTCGAGGGTTTGGTGGAGCGTAACAGCGAGCGTCGTGCCGCCCGGGAGGCCGCCGAATTGGCGAGTTGATCACTCAACTCGTCTTTATGCGCGTTTCAGGCGCAGCGAATTTGTCACCACCAGCACCGATGATGCTCCCATAAAGGCGGCTGCAATCATCGGGTTTAGGGCACCTGCTACAGCGAGCGGAATCGCAATAATGTTGTATCCGAACGCCCAACCTAGGTTTTCTTTGATTATGCGTAGTGTTTTCGCTGCCAGTTTTAGGGCACGCGGCACGCCAATTATGTCATCGCCGATGAGGGTAATGTCGGCGGCGGCGATTGCGACCTGGGTTCCGGCTCCGATTGCGACCCCTAGACCGCGAGTGTTTTCGTCTCCTGCGCCCGCTTGGGCGAGTGCCGCCGCGTCATTGATTCCGTCCCCTACCATCAGTACCCGCTGACCCTGTTCTTGATATTCGCTGACGATGTTCCGTTTATCGGCGGGAAGTACGCGGGCATACCATTTTTTTATTCCGAGTGTTTCGGCTACGGCACGAACTGGTCCGGGCGCGTCACCGGAGACTATGACGGGTTCTATGCCGGTGTCTCGCAGCCACGCAACCACCTGGGCAGCGGCGGGTCGTATCTCGTCTGTGAGACGGATACTGCCGATTACTGTGGTGCCTGTGAATTGCAGGTCATCGCGTTGCCAGGTGAGCATCCCGGAGTTGATGCCGCGGGGCGAGATGTCGGTTTTGTGTCCGAGATACTTAGCACCGTAGCCGGCGTGTTCCACAGCGGTTACCAGTTCGGCGGTGGCGGTTTCGTCGAGTCCGGTTACGCGTGCCGATTCGGTTACCAGGTTTACTTCGGCGTTCGCGCCCGGCACTTTGTTGAGGGAACGTTCCACGCGGCGCACGCAAGCCGCACAACTCATGCCGGTGATGGAAAACTCCAGGTAGTCGGGGTTTTCATTGGGTTTGTTTTGTTCTGTTATAGGCTTCGCTGGCGCACAGGCGAGAGTGAGAGTGACTGGTGCTGGTTCGGCACCGGCGGCGGTAATGTTCTCAGCTTTCGCCACAGTCACCACTGTTTCGCCGTCACTGTCGCCGTCGGTGGGTATCGCCTTGGTGTTCACACCGAGGTCACGCAGCCATTCGGTTCCGCCGGCCAGCACGTATCCGCCGTTGAACAGTTCCGCAATCACGCCGTGGCCGGGGGCGTTGGCTATAGTTTCGGCTTCGAGTTGGGCTGTTGGCTGACCCGAATCGGAGGCAGGAATCCGATATTCTCGGATTGCGCGGGCAATCGGGTGGGTGGAACGTGATTCGGCTAGTTGTGCCAGATTTAATACTGTTTCAACGGTAAAGGTCGGTGCTGAACCTATACCTTGTATTTTCATTTTTCCGCTGGTCAGGGTACCTGTCTTGTCGAAGAGTGCAACGTTTACTGCGCGAGAGGTTTCTAACACTTCTGGGCCGCGAATCAGGATTCCTTGCTGCCAGGCGCGACCGGTGCCGACCAGCAGCGCCATCGGGGTCGCCAAGCCGAGCGCACAGGGACAGGCAACCACCAGCACTGATACTGCCGCTGTGACGGCGTCGGGGAGATCGCGAGTGACCAGTAGCCAACCAATCAGGGTGAGCAGGGCGATACTCAAAACTGTCGGGACGAACACTCCGGAGACCTGATCGGCGAGCCGCTGTATCGGTGCTTTACCCGCCTGGGCGTCCCAAACCAGCCGGCTGATTTGGGCAAATACTGTATCTTTTCCGGTTGCGGTGACACGGATACGCAGTTCGCTTTCGCCGTTCATGGTGCCGCCGGTGACCGCCGAACCCTCGGTGACGGCGACCGGCACGCTCTCACCGGTTAGCATGGATTCGTCAATCGTTGAGGCACCAGAAATAACTACGCCATCAGCGGGAATCTGTTTGCCAGCTGCAACCAGACAGGTGTCTCCGATGTGCAGGTCGGTGACGGGAATCTGTTCGGTTGTGTTATCTTTTTCGGTTTCACGAATAGCCGTGTTCGGGGCGATTTGGGCGAGGGCGGTGAGGGTGTCATAGGCACGAAACTTTGCTCGCGCCTCTAAATACTGTCCCACCAGCAGGAACACTGTTATCATTGCGGTGGATTCGAAATACATATGACCGTTGGCGCCACTGACCAGCACCCACAGTGACCAGAGCGTGGAAACGATAATGCCCAGCGATACCAAGGTGTCCATCGTGAATCCGAAATACCTGATTGCGCGGGCAGCACCCCTATGGAAAGGCCAAGCACACCAGGTGATTATCGGCGCAGCCAGCAGCAGCCCGACCAGCCGCCAACCGCTGAACTGGAGTGCCGGTATCATGCTGAGCAGCATTAGCGGCACGCCGAGCGCGACAGCAACGATCAGTCTGGCTTTTAATGCTAGGGCGCGCACCTCCCAAGAGTTAGTGGTTCCCTCCTGTTCGTCAACGTTTGAACTGGCTTTCTGAAACTCATTTTCAGAAGTCGCGGCGAATCCCGACAACATCGTATCCGGCCTCATCAATCGCTGCTTTTATGTCTTCATCTGCGATTTCGGTGTCTGTGACCACCTTTACCTCGGAGGCTTCCCCAGGTTTCAAGGTCACTGCCACATTCTTTACCGGCGACAGGTTTTGTAGTGCTTCGGTTACATGCTGGACGCAGTGTCCACAGCTCATGCCCTCAACATCAACATCAATCACGCGGTCGATTTCATCCATAGCTCCTCCTCGGTTCTTGCGGTGTCAGCATACCTACTGGCAGCTCAATTCTACGGTTGCGTGGGTGTCGGCGCACCACGAGTGAGCATCGGTTACGCCCGTGGGCTGTGGTGGCAGTCCGGCTGTGGTGGCGGGGCAGCTACGGTGGGCGGCTAGGGTGGCGGTTGCTGTGGGGCGTAGATAAACTGGCTCTGTGTTTTCCGCCCGTGCTCGCCTCACCGCCATCGACTGGGATGCCTATGCGCGGCTACGGAGCTTTCGTGGGCTTCCTGGGCGTTTCGAATACCGGCGGACCCGCCACCGCAGACACCTGTGTGACCTGCGGATTTTACCGAATATTGCCTTTAAGAGTGCGCGTGTTGTGGCTCTCACTGGTTTGGCGAGCTTGGTTGGGAGAAAGCAGGTAGCACTGCCGAGTGTGCCGCTGCTGCCGTCTGACCCGCAGGAGGCACCTCCCATAAACTGTTTCGCGGCACGCTCTCAGGAGCTTGCTGGTGAGATTGTCGAGGATCTGCAGCGTGCCTATTTCACAGCGCCGTGGCTGGGCGACTTGACGATTACTACACTGGATCGAATCGGCGGTTTAGCCCGCATCATCGACGGCATTACAGCTGGTGCCGGGACTTTTTTCGGTGGTGACGGACGACGAAACCTGCCCGATGACAGCACTGATGCTTTTTGGTACATGGTCGAGATGTTCGGTTATGCCTCCGGTTATTTTCGGGCTGGACGGATCCATTTGCAACCGATTTTTGCTGATGGTCGCCTGGTTGATAACACTACGGCGATTCATCGTTTCTCGGCGCCCGCAGATTTGAGTGAGGCGCTACTCGACATTGACGATATGTATTACAGCACCGGTCTCGGCGCACCGGTGAAAGTCGTGCGGGTCGGCGATGCCTCTGGTCTGCTCAGTAAGGGTGTACAGCGGGCTCGTGTGCAGCTGGGTCGCCTGGTGGGCGAGGGTTTGGATCGGTTGAGTGAGGGTATAGGCACCCTGGAGGGGTCTGCTCGGGCGGCGGAGTTTTCTGAACAGCTTGCACGGGAGGCGCCAGCGCCGCCTCGTTGGATTGTGTTGTTGCCGGGCACCGATCATTTCAATTTTTCGACTACGTCCAATCCGGCGGATCCGCAAACGAATCTGCGTGAGATTCGCGGTTCACGTTCTGCCATGGGTGCCGGCGTGAACCGGGTGATCGCGGAGGCGATGCGTGCCGCGGGTGTCACGGATTTGAGCGCTGAAAAGGTTCTGATGGTTGGGCATTCTCAGGGCGCGATGGTGGCAATGAATCTGGCTGCAGATCCCGAGGTGCCCTACAGGATCGAGGGTGTAGTTTCGGCGGGTGGCCCTATCGGGCGTTACCCGGTACCGGACGGTATTCCGGTGTTGGCGTTGCGTCATCGCCAGGACATGATGCCGCTTTTCGGCGGAACTCTCGGGGAACGCGATCCACGTATCGCCGTTTTTGAGCGTTCACTCGCCGCCCCGGAATCCGCGATGCTGTATTACTCGCATATGTCTAGTACCTATGCGGAAACTGCCAAGCTCGCAGCGGAATATGCGAGTTTTGCTTCAGCCAGCAAGGTTGCGGCGGCGCTGCGCGAAATCGAGTCTTTTTTCCCGCGTAAGGGTGGTTTGCTTTCAGAACCGACCCGGGTTTTTGTCTATCAGATTGTGCAGGAGGTGCGTCAGTGAGTTTTATAGGTCGAGAGCATCGTTTTGATGGTTCGAGTACTTCACCGCATTTTTCAGCGGCTTCTGCGGCTACGGCTCGACTGGTACGCCGGATCATGCGCTACTGGATTCCACGGGTGAATGGTCGCAACATTCCCGCTGCCGTTACGGAACGTTTGCGTTGTGAGCTGTCTAATATTCCCGATATCGGGGTGCGTTCGCTCACGGTTGAAGCAGCTAAACTCGGTCGTTCTGCCCGTGTGACAGTGATACTTGAAGTAGCGCCGGAGATTCTGGCTGATTCGACACCTGATGCTTTTTTGGGTGCTCCGGAACCGGTGCTACGGGTTTTCGAGTTGTCTTGGCGTCATCTGGGTGACTTTTTTCCAACGGTGTTGGTTTTTTTGGGCGATTCCGATACGGATTTTCAAGGGGTTTCGGCGGAGGCTTTCGAGGCTCGCCCGGGAGAGCTTTTTGACCGCTTCGGTCGCCCTTAGCCTCTTCCCGTGAGACTTCCTCCGCCTCACCCTCCCCAACTCCGGAAAAACACCTCGTTTAAAAATGCCCGAGCAGCTTTCCGAAAGGCGAGGCTTTGAGCGATGCCGCACGGCTGCGCCCCGCTCAACCCGCTCGCCGTGGAAAACAAACGGCCCGCGCAGCCTGTGGTTGTACCGCTTAGCGCCGACTATAACCTGCTCGATGGGTACAGATAAGAATCGGGGTCGAACCTTCCAGGTTCGACCCCGATTTAGTTGGACTTTTGAGGGAAAGTCCAGTATGTCCTGCTCCCTATAGATTAGCCGAGGATGAAGGAGCGGACCAAGGATACGGCGCCTGCGACGCCGAGCAGCCCGAGGATGACCACACCGGCGAGAGTACCTGCTCCGCCGAAACGGTCGATGAGGGAAACATTCGCGTTTGCGAAGTCGGCGGCCTGGATTTCTTGACCTTCAACGACTCCCGCGGATGGAATTTCCTCGAGGCTTACTGTTTTAGCTCCCGCAGTGCTGTCGGTCCCTTTGACAGCGACGCTGGTCTGTGCGGCCTCTTCCTGAGTAGCGGAAGACTCAGCCGTAGCGGGGGCGGAAACAGTGGCGGCTGCCGTGTTGCTCTTGCCATCAGCAACAGTGGCGGCCTGGGTTTGGTTCTGGGTGGTTGAGGCCGGTGCGCTTACCGGGGCGGGAGCCTCGGACACTGCGGCGGGAGCCTGGCGGCTCACGGTCTCAACATCGGTGTTGGCGTGACCGAAGACGTGGCTGACGCCCATTCGCGCGGTGGTCGAAGCGACCGCGACGGTCTGACCATTGGTGCTGGCGTTGTAGACACCCTCTCCGGGAACTTTGATTGCGACGATTCCGTTGTTTACGCCGTCGGCATCGTTGGCGGAGCCGTCCGCGACACCTGAAATGGAGAAGCCGTTACCAACAACCGTTACCGGGGCTTTGTCAGATTCAAATGCGACAACAACGTAGTTGTCGGTGGAGGCGGCGTTGGCGGCGATAACACCTGCAGGCACAAAGCAGAGTGTGCAAGCGGCGGCGACCACCGACTTAGCGATCTTAGCGATGCGGTTCATCTCGTCTCCTCGAAATCTTAAAAGCTTTTCGGATTGCTTTTTTCTTTCCGTATGTAACTATTATTACCGCCCGGTAAAGATAGGTCAACCTGAAAACGCTCTAATTGCTGTGATATAGGTCACATTCTGCGCATCGGTAAGACTTTAAGAATTTAAGATTTCACAAAGTACTCGGATATTACCAGCAGAAACATCAAATAAATGAACCATTATAAAGTTGTAGGCTTTAATACTTACCAGACGGTAGGTAATTGTTACCACCTGGCAAGCTCGGCAGAATAACCAACATAATTAGATGGCTTTAATTGCTGTAGCTTCTCCGTCACAGCTGCCGGAAGCCCCAGACCAGCCACAAATTCCCTCATTTTCTGTTCATCAACGCGCCGCCCACGAGTGAGTTCCTTCAACCGCTCATAGGGATTATCCATACCCGAGACTCCAGCCACCGCCTGCACCCGCATCACCTGCTGAATCGCTTCGCCGAGCACCTCCCAGTTATGATCCAACTCCCTCGCCATCAGATCAGAAGCCACATCCAGACCCGCCAAACCGCCTATCAAATTTTCGATAGCGAGCAGCGAATGCCCGAAAGCTACACCGATATTACGCTGCGAAGTAGAATCCGTGAGATCCCGCTGCATCCGCGAAGTCACCAGCGTCGCCGAAAGCGTGTCAAACAACGCACACGACACCTCCAGATTCGCCTCCGCATTCTCAAACCTAATCGGATTAACCTTGTGAGGCATCGTTGAAGAGCCGGTCGAACCCTGCGCCGCCAGATTCTGATGGAAATACCCCATAGATATATAGGTCCAAACATCAGTAGCAAAATTGTGAGCAATCCGGTTGAAATGCGCCACCGCCCCGAAAAGCTCCGCATCCCAGTCATGCGGCTCAATCTGAGTGGTAAGCGGATTCATGATCAAACCCAAGTGCTCAATAAAGGCACGCGCCATTACCGGCCAATCCACCTGCGGTAACGCGACACGGTGCGCCGCCCACGTTCCAGTTGCGCCGTTGAACTTCCCCAGGTACTCCTGCGCAGCCACCCGGTCAAGTTGCCGCTGCAACCGGTGAGCAACCACCGCCAACTCCTTACCCAGGGTGACAGGCGTTGCCGGCTGCCCGTGAGTATGCGCCAACATCGGCACCTGAGCATTATCTGCCGCCAGCTTACGAATATCGGCAGTGAGCTGCCGTGCACGCGGCAACCACACCCGCTCCACCGCACCCCGAACCGTCAGAACATAAGACAAATTATTGATGTCCTCAGAAGTACAGAAAATATGAACCAGCTCAGAAACCCGAGGCAGATTAGTATCCGCACCCAAACTCTCCGGGGCAGCGGCGATACGGTTTTTAATCAGGTACTCGACAGCCTTTACGTCATGTTTCGTGACCGCCTCAGTTTCAGACAACTCGGCAATAGTGTCGCCATCAAAGTCACGAACAATCGCGCGCAGATAATCCTGTTCGGCTCCGGTCAGCTGCGGGGCACCCGGCACCAACCCAGCATCGGTGAGGAAAATCAGCCACTCCACCTCGACGTGAACGCGGGCACGGTTAAGCGCCGCCTCCGACAGGTAATCGACCAGCGGCGCTGCATAGCGACGGTAACGACCATCGAGCGGACCGAGTGCGGCACCAGTTTCAGCGAGATTGACATGGGTTTCAGGCAGATCTGCGATTCGTTCCATACCTTATATTATTGTCGTCACCACCGACACCCCACAAAACCCCCGCCCAACGAGCCGGGGGAAACCAGGGCAAAAAGCTGCGACGCACTGCACGGTTACAGGCAGCAGTGACCGATAAAATCAAGGTATGGGATTACGTGACAGGCTGTGGAGGCTCAAAACGCGCCGCGAGAAAGGCAACGACTTTGACCAGGCACGGGCGGCAGCAGTAGCGACCGGACGGATGGAACCATATATAAGAGTGCTGGCCAGCGAGCCAGTTTGGATCCCGAACGAACACCCTCGCATTACCCCAGGCGCAGCCGAAAACGTGTTGCAGGGTAGCCACCTGGTCGAACCCGAACACGGTAACTCGGTGCTCCGCGCAACAACCGAACCCACCGGAACCGCACTCGCCATCTATTCGACAAGCTCCCGGATGCTGGACGCCACCGGCAGCAAGGACGGCAGGCAGCTTCTCGCCAGTGAAATCCCCGAAACCGACTGGCCTTTAGCAATAGATGCCGGGCTGGCCGGTGAACTAACTATCACCGCTGACACGCTACACCGCGCCGCAAAACTCGCCGCCGGAAACGCCACCGCGGATGCCATCACCGCGATTGGTGGAGAACGACTCGTTGCAGCAGCGGCCACCGAGGTTCACGAGCAGTGGGGATACGGTGATGAAGCAACAGAATTTGGAACCGGCAAACAACAGACCGAGACGGAACCTATACCTGTATATAAAGGCTATTCAGCGACACGGGTTCGGCTGCTCGGGCTTAGCGGGCGCACCTGGACAGTATATTATCGGGAAGATGCAGATGCAGAAGAAATCAACGACCCGGGAGTTTTCGTGGTAAACCCGGAAGTCGCGGGATATTTACGGGACTTGTTGTGGGAATTCAGACCCCGAGTTAGACAGGGCGACGAATCATCATAACGCCGACACCGCTCAAACCCACGAGCACCGTAGCGATACCGAAACCCAGCACCGCAGATGAGGTGCCTTTCGCCCAGTTCGCCTGAGCTTGCTGCACAGACTCGCCGGATTGCAAGGCAAGCTCCGGGAAGTCACTACCGCCAATTCCCCCGGTCAGAGTGTCGCCAGCGCGCTGAATCGGCGTGACGCTCCTGTCAGTATCGTCACGATCATCGGTGCCCTGCGGTCCGTTCGGGTCATCGCCCGCTACCGCACCACCCGTAATATCCTCAATGGTGTTATCCGTGGTCAAGTCATATTCAACCGAAGTCACAACCGGGAAACCATTCTCGTTTACCTGCGGATCCATGCTGCTCTCGTCCGGGGCTTCGGTATAGGTTCGCTCGCTCGTGTGACCACCTGAACCGGGGTTATCGGTTCCTGTACCGGTCTCATGTTCACCGGGCTGTGCGGGTTCATCAGTACCGGGCTGTGCGGGTTGCGGAGCCAGTCCCGGCGCGGAAGCAGAGTCACGCGGATCAGTCCCCGCAGCAGCTTCATCAACGTTAGAGAACCCGTCACCATCCAAATCCTCCGGGGTGGACAGCGGGTTATTCGGGTCGGAACCGGCAGCCAACTCCTCGGCGTTACTCCAGCCATCACCGTCAGTGTCCTGCGAGGCAGGATCCGGAACAAGCCGCGTGAAATCAAACTTTACAGGCACCTCGACACGGTAATTTGTGCCGTCAACCCCAGTGGAACGCAAAGAAATAGTAGTGCCAACCTGGCCTGTGCCGTTATAGAACACTCGCACTGCGGTCTCAGCGTTGTGTGCCAGGTGCAGGCTGCTAGTCGGGTTAGCGGTGTCGAGCACCTGCCCGTCATCAGTGGCCAGCAGCATCCGGGCACCCGTAGGTAGCGTGCCCACCAAATCAGATGCCTGAATATCGACACCATCAGTGGCCTGCTCGGCACGAATACCGTGGGTAGAAATAGTCAGGTTCCTGTAAACCAGCCAGGTTTCATCTGCAAAGACACTCTGCGACACGGTAGCGGGAACCGAAACTGGAACCGACTCGACAGCTATCGCAGGGAGCGCAGAGCCCGTCTCGGCACCGTTATTAATCAGCACATTGAAAGGAATCGGGGAGGCGTTGATGGTGAGTGCCGGCAGCGGCGTCATCCCAACCGCCTGCGAAGCGGAACCAAGCGTGACCGGCAAGTTCACGCCCTCACCAATCGCGGCGAAATCCGTCTCAGAGTTCACCACGAAAATAAAGTCTTTCGGATCCGAATACACCCAACCGCCAGCGGTATCCTGGGCGGCAACATACGTTACCTTATATATACCTGGAGTGGAGAAACGCGCCTTCGACAGTCGCGCCTCAGTGTCGCCAAAGAGAGTGTAACCTCTCGGAGCGGAGCCGTCAGTGGGCAGCGGCGCAGTATCGCCGGTAGTCATAGTAGTTCCGGTAGGGTCATCGGTAAAGGTTGCGCCGACCGGACCAGAAAGAGCGGTCATCACGAAAACGGTACTGCGCCCTTTAGCCGCGATGAAACCGGGATTCAATAAGCCCCCATCCGCATACACCGGGTCACTGTTGAAAGTAGAACCCGCCCAGAAATAGTTTGAGGTCGGTGACAGCGAGGTGCACGCCTCTTCTGGGTCATAGAAAATCTGCGGCAATTCCGGGTTATAGTTCACCGAGTTTGTATAGGTTCCAAGTTCAACTTTTGACTGCTCACCCCGCATTACGGTACGTGAATACAGTGCGGTTCCGAGGTTGGCATCAATCAGATCCGAACACTGTGGGGCGATTTTTTGAACCTGTTCAAGAGTCAAGGCAACAGCTGGAGTAGCGTTCCCGGATGTGGTTATCGGCGAATCCGCCAACGCAGAAAGTGCAAAACCGCAGGTAGGCGCGACTACGAGCGCAGCGCCGGCGATCCAAGCGATCGCCTTCCCTATGGTATGCATATTAGTTCCTATCCAATTCTCCCACCTAACGCCCTAGTCTAGCAGAAACGTTATAAAAAAACCACAATGGGTGAGCCTCTTCTAATTGAGTCTGGTGGCAGGCCTGTAATAATCGCTGAATCATCAGAACCGCAGGTACCACCGAGAATAACAGTGCCGTAGCCACGGGCCCACCGACAGCAGAACAACCGCAGAATGAGAAGAGTTTTATAGACTGTAGTTACATATTCTTAATCGAGGCGGTCTGTACCTCGCCCGTATCGTGCAATCCGGCATCATCCCGAGACAACAACGGAACAAACCACGTAGAAACAGACTCCGGAGTTGCGGCAATCACACGCAAACGCGCAGGCGAATGCTCGGCATCACGCAACGCCCGCTCCAAAAGCTCGAAATCTAAAAAAGAATCCAACCGCGGATAGCAATTCCAGGAATCAAAAGACACCACATTATCGTCACCACAGGGCATAACCGACTGCGACTCCTCCGAGCCACAAGGGCTAATACCCTGGTCATCGGATTCTTTCTCGGACATAAGCTGCGCGGTCTCCCGACACAACTCCCACAGCAGCCGACGCAGATTCTCCGAACCGGTCAGCGGCTCAACCACCAGACGTACCGCGTTGGGCAAAAAATCCAGAACCTGCGCCGGAGAATCAACCTCGGCCAGCAGATCATCAAAAACCGTCGGCAGCGGCATACTCTGCGGAGCATCCTCCACCTCCGAAGCCGCCAACATCAGCGAAAAAGCCATGATTACCAGGGAACCTATGAAACCCGTGTACTGATCGTCAGGGAAATGCTGCTGCAGCCAAGTCTCATACTCACCACTGGCCTGAGCATCAGAAATCTGCTCCAAAGCCGCATGAATCAGATCCAGCGACGGATCGGGTAGTCCCGCAATCTGCTGGCGGTGCTCCAAATCATCGATGGCATTCTCAGCAGTCAAAAGCTCATGTATAAGCACCACCGCAGAGGAACAATACAGCCGAGCCTGCCATGCAGAAAAGCCCTTTACCTGGAAATCCACGACCGGGCGACGAGTACATTCACGAGTACGAATCACGATGAGATGCTGGTAGTACAATCGAGCATCCTCAGTGACCCTGTTAAACTCGCGAGCCGGAACCTTTACCATATTTTCAGAATCTCATAAAACCGGCACCCTGTCGCGGCAAAACCAACTCAGGACGCGTGTCGTTTCCGAATCGCCGCAACCACCATCGGCAACACTGAAACAACCACGATAATTATGGCGATAACCTCGACATTGTTGGCGATCAACGGAATCCCACCGAGCGCCACACCCGCCGCCAGGAACCCGAAAATCCACAGCACCGCGCCCAGCACATTCCACAACAGAAACGAAACGTAACTGTAGGATGCGATACCCGCCACAATCGGCACGAAAGTGCGAACGAAAGGCACGAAGCGCGCCAGAACCAGGGAGCGCCCACCATAGCGGTTAAAGAAGTCTTCGGCGCGATGTAGATTCTCGGTAGAGAGAAATCGCGACCCGCCCTTGAAAAGTCGACGCCCGAATTTTTCGCCGAGCAAATAACCCACCGAGTTACCCAAAACCGCTGCAACCAGCAAAACCAACAGGGTTACCGGGAGCGGTACCGGGATGCGGGCATGAAGGATACCGAGCGTGAAGATCATCGAATCGCCGGGGAGCACCGGAAAAAGCACGCCAGATTCGATGAACACCATGAGAGCCACGATGCCCACCATCCAGCCGCCGAAATTGTTCAGCAACGTGTTGATGAGCAGATCCGGGTCGCGGAGGTAATCCAGGGCTGAGGTGGGCAGCAGCGGCAGCACAGCGATAGAAATATCCACGCCCCTAATCCTATAGAGCGCGATAGTCCGTGCATAACTCATGAGATTTTGAGGTTTATATGAGCAAAACCGGCTTTTTTCGTCAAAATCTCATGAGTTATGCACAGTGGGGGCCGGCGGGGCGGTGCCCATCGGAGCCGGGCAGGTGGCGGCCGGAAAGGTGCGGGACGGGGTGGTGGAGGGACCGTCGGAGCCGGGCAGGTGCGGGAAGATGGTCAGGATAGGATGAGAGCATGGCTGAGCAGGGAACCGGCACACGTAGGCGGCACCCGGTCAGCATCCTCATATGGTGCGCGGGTGCCGGTGCCGCCGTTATTATCTCGGCATCCCTAAACCTCACAGAAACCCGAAAACTGCTGGTGACAGCAAATTTGTGGTGGCTCGCGGTGGCGGCGACACTGGCGTTAGCAGCAACCTGCGGTCAGGCAATCATGTTGCGGGCGCTGGCGAAAGTACCGCTGCGGCTACCCGAGACCTATACCGCCGCGACTGCCGCCTGCCTGGCGGCCCTCTTTGCGCCTGCCGGTGTCGGAGCAGCTGCAGCGAATGCGCGCTACCTGCATAAAAAGGGTATAGGCGTCGCTGAGGCGACCGCCACAGCGGCATTCACTCAAGCGCTTCTCGGTGCGATAATCGGTTTGGTTACACTGCTCACGGCACTATTGGCAGGGGTGGGGATCGTGCAACTGCTACCCGATGGGAGAGCTGTCAGTATCGGATTGACAGTTATTGTTATTGGCGTACTGGCAGCAGCTTTAATCTGGGTTTTCCCGCCTGTGCGGCGACGGGTGGCGGCGGCTACGAACTCACTGATGAAGCAGTTACGGAAAGAAATCTCCTGGCTGCGGAGCCACCCGCTGCGAGTAACTGCAGCGGTTTTTGGCGCGCTGCTTCAAATAGCCTGTCTCTGCGCGGCATACGCTGCCGCGCTCGCCGCATTCAACTTGACATTACCCGTGTTTACACTTGTCAAAGCGTATATCCTGGCGAATTCTTTGGGCTCGCTGGTACCAACACCCGGAAATATCGGTGCGATAGAGGCCGCACTCGCCGGGGGACTGCGGATCGTAGGAGTGGACGTGGCGGCAGCCCTCGGTGCGGCACTGGCGTATCGGCTGGCAACTTTTTGGTTCCGAGCGGCACTGGGATGGTTTGCACTACGACGAATCGAGCGCCTAGAACCCGCAACTGAACTGCGGTAACGTCATGTAGGTAGCTGCATTTAGAATACCTATATGACCATGAATGCGCTTCCCGAGCTCTCCTTCAGAGTCGGGTCTGAGCCCACGGCGGATCCTGATATCGCCGATCTCAGACCGAGGCTCCGCCCCGGCAGGCTGGTTATTGCCGCATTGGTTCTGGTAGGGCTGATGCTGGTCGCTCTCGGCATCTTCATGAATCTGTACCATGACGGTAGCGCCCGAGCGGTCGCAAACAGCTATACCGAAGGTCTCGAAACCGGGGACTGGCAGGCCATATCCCAAGCACTCGGCGGTCAAAACATTATTGAGGCCTATCCGGCAATCAATTCGACAATTCTTGCCAGCCGAATTGAGGCACCAACACAATTCGAGGTTAAAGCTAAACAGATCCGGGATTCTTCAGCGCGTATCGACTACACATTCCAGTTGGGAGGGAACTCGCACACGCTACCGGTGAACCTGGTGCGAATCAACAACACCTGGTTTGTGGAACTGCCTGCCGCCGCCGGGGCACACGCACAATTTAGACTCGGCACCGGAGTGAAAAGTATGAGCATCGGTGATTATCAGGTGCCGGTGGGTGCTTTTAACAAGGGCATTTTGCAATCTGCGATACTGCCGGGAACCTATAGGATTCGAGCCACCCCACTACATAGCAAACTCGCAGGTCAGGAAAGTAAAGCGAGCCTCGGTTTTCCTGATTCGGTCGGTAAAGTTGATGTGACGGCAACCGGCACCCGTGGTTTTGAGACGGCGGTGCGTGCCGAATTTGATTCCATGCTCGACGGGCTAGACGGTTTCGTTGGTGAGGTCTATCCAACTTTCCGTATCGACGTTCCAGCTCCCGATTCCGGCAATCTCACCTGGGCGGTTGCCGGACGTGGCTATGATTTCGAGGTCGATACCAGTGGGAGACCCTGGGCATTTATCGCCGACAAAGTACCGCTAACCATAGGAATCACGGCCACCGATATGGTTATCACGAACCCGAATCAACTTGCTCGCTTCGCTGGATACCTCGACCTCGATGACACCGGCACAATCACTCTCACCGTCACTTCAGCGAGCATGGAGTAAAGACGGCACCGCGCCAGGCAGCTTTCAGGGACGCCGCTCAGGCCCCTTAACCCTCAACATCAACAGGAACCCAGCGAGCAAAATCAACGCGATACCCAGAATCCCCCAATACTGCGCAGAAACACCCACCGGCACAAACAACTTGCCAATTGTTACCATGACCAGGAACATCAGCGGCGAAAGGAATGACACTGCCCGACCGGTCGTCGCATATAGTCCAAAGATTTCGCCCTCGCGACCAGACGGAATCATGCGTGAAAGGAACGAACGCGCAGCGGATTGTGTCGGTCCAACAAAAACACACAGGGTCATGCCGAAAATCCAGAACACCGTTTTCCCGCCACTGTGCCCAAAAAATACCACTAAAGCCAAAACCACCATCGCAGCTAGCGAAAACATCATTACTGCTTTCGGACCGAAACGGTCATCGAGCACCCCGAAACCGATAGTAGCCACACCCGCAACCAGGTTAGCGATAATCGCAAACACCATCACGTCACCGCTGCTGAACCCGAAAGTACCAGCAGCTAAAATCGCGCCATAGGTGAATACCCCGGCCAGACCGTCACGGAAAATAGCAGAAGCAATCAGGAATTTCAGTGTTTGAGGCGATTCCCGGGCGATGGTTTTCACCGTCTCCCACAGCAGCCTATAGGACGTTGCCAATGACTCCCGCGCTGCAGCCTCGGAACCGGGCACCTCTCGCCCTCGAATCTTGAGTAAAACCGGCAGCGCAAACACCAGGTACCAAAGCGCCGAAAGCACCATTGAAATGCGGATATTCATATTGTTTTCGCCGCTGACCCCGAACCAGCCAACTTCGGGACTGATGAAACCTATATATAAAATCAGCAGCAAACCTATACCGCCAACATAGCCCATACCCCAGCCAAAACCAGAAACCCTGCCGGTGTTTTCCGGTGTAGCAATCCGGGAAAGCATCGCGTTGTAGTTCACGGAGGCAAACTCGAAGAATATATTGCCCAACCCCAGCATCGCTACCCCCAGCCAGAGCGCGCCTATCGAGCCGAGCATCGAACCCGGCCAGACGAAATACATTCCCAGCATCGCCGCAATCACCAGACCGGTGAACACGCCGAGCAGTAGGGTGCCTTTACCTTGACGATCGGCGCGCTGACCGGTGATGGGTGCAAAAACCGCTATGATGAAACCCGCGATGGTCAAGCCAATCGAGAGAATCTGACTGGCGGTGTCCTTGTCGGTGAACAGTCCATCGGTGGTGAGGTAGACCGAAAACACGAAAGTCGTGGCTACCGCGTTAAACGCAGCCGATCCCCAGTCCCACAACGACCACGCCACAACCCGCGAGTTGAACAACTGTTTATTAGGAGGCGGTGCGGTCTCAATCATTCGGATTCCTTCCTGTTAGTTTCCACTCTATCGGCTACACCGAAAAGCTGATAAAACTGACAGCCTGGATCAACAGATGTGCACGAGTGAACATGGGTGTAGCACGAGTGAACATAGGTCAACGCTGTTTTCACGGTTACGAACAATACGCTTAAGCATTTTCGCAGGTGGGAGGGGTTGGTTGTGTGTTTGTTAGGTCGGCCTTACGTTCACTGGCGTCCGACCTATGTTCACTCGTGCAATCGGTGGGAGATTTACAACACCTGGCTGGCGGTGAGGTTCGCCCAGAGCAGGTCGGCTGCGGTGGTGATTTTACGACCAAGCTCATCACCGGCGACAATCAAGGTCCGCGCGCCAATCGCCTCAAGCAGCGCGGCATCATCGCTGGCTGCGGTAGTTTCGCTGCTACCGGAGGCAGATGCGGTGGCGTGGGCACGGTAAAGATCTGGCCCGGCGAATCCCTGCGGGGTCTGTATGCGGCGAAGCTTCGCTCGATCCACGACCTGCCCGGCTAGTTCGCTACCAACCCGTCCATCGGCAAGGCACCGAATCGTGTCCGCCACCGGCAGACCGGGCACCACCGAGGTCGCACCGGCACGCACCGCCGACACCACTCTGTCGAATACCGCGAAAGTTTGAAAAGGGCGCGCCGCATCATGCACCAAAACGACACATTCTCGCTGGTCAATCGGATAAAATGTGCGAGCGGCGCGCAGACCGTACCACACTGATTCCTGTCGCGAAGCCCCCCCGGTAACCACAGATACAGGTACCGAAGAATCCGGAATGGCGTTTCGAAAAACATCCAGCGCTTCAGCGGGAGCGGTCACGACCACCCCGGCAATACCGGGCAAATCGAGCATGACGCTAAGCGCCAACGTAATCATCGGTGTGCCATTCACCGGCACCAGCGCTTTAGGCATTTCCATGCCGAGACGCCTACCCATCCCGGCAGCGGTTACAACTCCGATAACCGGGCTGTCACCAGCGGGACAATCCGCAGCCATCAGCTAGTCGGTTCCGTTAGGCTACTTGTGAGCTTTGCTGTCGGTTTCAGCGTCCGCCCCGCGCTGGGTGCCGGCTAGAATCACATCCAATCGGTCGGATGCGGCCTCCTCAGTCTCGTTCTTTGCCAGCGCCAACTCCGAAATCAGAATCTGCCGCGCCTTCGCAAGCATCCGCTTTTCACCTGCGGAAAGACCGCGCTCGCTGCCGCGATGCGACAGGTCACGCACCACCTCTGAAACTTTCAAAATATCTCCGGTGGCGATTTTTTCAACATTGGCCTTGTAGCGGCGCGACCAGTTCGTCGGCTCCTCAATGTATTCGGCTTCGAGCACCGCACGCACCTGCGCCAACCCCTCGTCATCAACCACATCACGAACGCCGACCATATCCACGTTCGCCGCCGGCACCTGGATTGTGAGGTCACCATTCGTGACCTTCAGCGTCAGATAGGTAACCGTCTCCCCCTTGATTTTCCGATCCTGGATTTCCTCAATCACAGCCGCACCGTGATGCGGATAAACAACGGTCTGCCCAACCTCGAAAGTCATATCTCACCTGCTCAAATAGCACTATTAATATGTCTATTTTACCGCAGATGAGAGGCTATTTCCAATCGAGTTTTCCGGGTAAAGGTCGCGCCGATGGCGCGATTTACCCCACTGTTTTTACCCTGAAATTTCCGTGTGCCGCATCAATACCCAAGCCAACTATCAGCAACACCAACACCGGTACCACCCACCCCAGGGACAGGTTCGCGAGCGGAATCGTGTGCTGCAATGTCTCGAATGCGTCCGGCATGGTGGCTTGGAACAGCGAAAACCCCTGTGCGATAGCGTCGATCAGCCCGAAAATCGCGGCCGGCCAGAATACGCAGCGGTACGTGTAATACAGATGCCCGGGCACGAAAATGTCAATGAGTGAGACCAGCACTACTGCAATCGTTACCGGGTAGCACAGATACATGAGTGGCACCACCACATTCATCAGGTTTACCAGCCCCAAATTCGCTATGGCCAGGGCAATCAACGTGTGCGCGACGAGCAGCACCGTGCGCGGCACCCGCGGAAGCTGCCGGGTAAAGAATTGGACCGAGGCACCTATCAACCCTACTGAGGTGGTGAGGCAGGCCAGTATCGCGATTATTCCTAGTATCCACTGGCCGGGTGCCCCGAAGAGCAGTTTCGCGGCGTAGGCGAGCCCCGTCGCACCGTCCGGTACATCCACGTCACCGATGCGCACACCGATGCTCGCCAAACCTATGTATACGAGCACCAGGATTGTGCCGGCAATCAGACCCGAAAGTGCCGTCGCACGGAAAAGCTCGGTACCGGAACGAAACCCTCGCTCACGCAGGGCGGTGATGATAATCAGGCCAAACACCAGGGAGGCGATTGCGTCTAGGGTGTTGTATCCGGTGAGCAGTCCAGAGACGAATGGTCCGCTCAGATATTTTTCGGCTGGCTCGTCGTGAACCGGCTTCAGGCGCAGCAGTGCCGAAACAATCATCAGCACCATTAAAATCAGCAGTGCCGGTGTCAGCCAGCCTCCGATTTTGTCCATAAGGTTCGAGGGATTCACCACAAAAAACGCTGTCACCAGCAAGAATATCAAGGTGTAGATAAAGAGTCCGATGCTGCCGGGCCTGTCAGAGAGGTTGCCGATAGCTCCTGCCGACATATTGAATGACACGGTGGCAACCCTGGGCACCGCATAGAGCACACCGGTGGTGAGAATCGCCATCCACGCGAACACTACACCGGGGTAACGACCAATCCGCGAAGCGATACCTTCCAGACCGTTTTCACTTGTCGCGGCAGCAACCATGGCGAGAACCGGCAGCAGCACGCCGGTGAGGACGAATCCTGCGACCACGGTTGCGGCACTGCGCCCGCCCTCTACACCTATCATCACCGGCAGAATCAGATTGCCGGCACCAAAAAACATCGCAAACAGTGCCAACCCGGTTATCAGGATTGAAAGAACCTTGTTTTTGTGCAACGTAACCTCCGCGCGGTGTCTCGGTTCAGGTGTCCAGGCAACCCCATTATCTTAACTGACCGAACCGTCAGAACATAAAGGGGGCGGCACCCGCGAAACCCGCGAGTGCCGCCCCGTGAAGTTATCGGTTATTTACCCTGGTTAGCGACGGCAGCGATTTTTGCTTCCGCGTCAGGATCCAGGTAGGTTCCGCCTTTCTTGACCGGTTGGAGCGTCTCTTCGTCCAGCTCGTAGAGCAGCGGCACGCCGGTCGGGATGTTAAGTCCGGCTATGTCGGCGTCGCTGATCTGATCCAGGTGTTTGACGATGGCGCGCAGCGAGTTTCCGTGTGCGGCAATCATGACTACTTTGCCGGTCTTAATCGCTGGAACGATCGTCTCGTTCCAGTACGGTAGCGCGCGTTCCAGCACGTCTTTCAAGCATTCGCTGGCGGGAATCGGTTCACCCGCATAGCGCGGGTCTTGGTCTTGGCTGAACTCGCTGCCCGCTTCGATTGCGGGCGGCGGCACGTCATAGGAGCGGCGCCACAGCATGAACTGTTCCTCGCCGTATTCGTCGTGAATCTCTTTCTTGTTTTTGCCCTGTAACGCTCCGTAGTGCCGTTCATTGAGTCGCCAGTTACGCTGTACCGGTATCCAGTGCCTGTCGCAGGCGTCCAGAGCCAGGTTTGCGGTCATTATTGCGCGGCGCAGCAGCGACGTGAACAGCAGGTCCGGCAAGATGCCTTGCTCTTTCAGCAGTTCGCCGCCGTGTACAGCCTCCTCACGCCCGGTCTCTGACAGCGGTACATCAACCCAGCCGGTGAACAGGTTTTTCGCGTTCCATTCGCTCTGCCCGTGGCGCAGCAAAATCAGTTTATAGGTCATTTTGTCCCCTTTTTCTGATGGTTTCCTCGATACCTTTCCAGTCTATCGAGGCGCCCCGGTACCCGCGCCGAATTAAAACGTGAGAATTGCGTGGGGTGGTATGAAAATGTTGCATGAACCCCATAGTGTTTCGCGAGCTATATATCGACAATCTCGGTTGGCTGTTGGTCGTGGGAACTATGGGATGCGGTGAACCCACCAGTCAGCGGTGAACTTCTCGCCAGCTAGCTGCCGTGCGGCCTCTATTTCTTCGGGCCGCACCTGGGAGTCAATACAGTTATATTTTTCGCGGAAATGCTGCATGAACACCGCTATTATTGCTTCGCGTGTCATGCCGGTTTGGCTGCGCATAGGATCGACACGCTTCGCCGCCGAGCGGGTGCCTTTATCGCGCAGTTTCTCCTGGCCGATCCGCATAACATCGAGCATTTTTGTGGCGTCAATGTCGTAGCTCATCGTCACGTGATGTAGCAGAACCCCGGATGCGAAACGTTTTTGTGCCGCACCGCCAATCTTGCCTTTATCTGAAGAAATATCGTTGAGCGGGACATAGCGGGCGTGCACTCCGATCTGCTCTAACGCCTCCATCACCCAGTGATCCAGGAACTCGTATGACTGTGCGAAATCCAAGCCATCGACCAGTCCCTGTGGCACGTAGAGGGAGTAGGTGATGCAGTTCCCAGGTTCCATGAACATAGCGCCACCTCCGGTGATGCGCCGTGACACGGTGATGTTGTGGCGCGCCACGCCCTCCGGGTTTATCTCGTTGTCATAGGACTGGAAAGACCCCATGACCAGCAGCGGCGCATTCCATTCCCAGAATCGCAGCATCGGTCCGCGCCTGCCCGCCGCCATCTCGCCGGGTAGCACCTCGTCGAGCGCAATGTTTTCTTCCGGGGCGATAACCGGTCCGTGCATCACCTCGAATGTGAGATCCTCCCAGCCCACGGCTTTGCCCAGTGCGCGCCGTAACGCTATCGCGACATCGGCAGGAGCAAAACCGAAGAGCACGTCATCGGGTCGGATCACGGCATCTATGGCCTTGCCGATCTCGGTGGACATGGCGTCAGCGGGCAGACCGGTGAGCGCCTCATTTATGCGTTCCACCACGTCATCGGGTTCTGCGAAGAAATCTCCGGCAAGTCGCGGAGCCACTAACCGCCCGTCGAAAACCTCCACGTCGATAACAACCAGTTTGCCGCCAGGCACCTTGTATTCACCATGCATACCTATAACTATAGGAGAACGCGGGGTCTGGAGCCTAGACCGCGGAGATTACGCCGGTAACCAGCATCACGATGATTGCGAGCCCCAGAAGGATTCGGTAGCCGATAAATCCGCTGAAGGAGTGTTTTGAGACGAAACGCAGCAGCCACGCGATTGAGGCATACCCGACGATGAAAGAAATCACCAAACCGAGGATTGTATAGCCCCACCCGACAGTCTCCGAAACGTTCCCGAACTCGGTGACAGCCTGCAGCAAACCTGCTGCTACCAGCGCCGGAATCCCCAGGAAGAACGACATACGGGTCGCAACAACCCGGTCATAGCCGAGCATCAGAGCCGCCGAAATCGTGGAGCCGGAACGCGAAACACCCGGAATCAGGGAGAAACATTGCACCGCGCCGATGATGACCGCGTCCTTAATTGTCGTGCCGGTCTCGGATTTGCCTTTACCGATGGGGCGTGCCCAATAGTCACCGAGCCACAGCACCGCCGACCATATAATCAGGCCGCCGGCGACGAACCACATCGAGCGCAGACCGGTCTCGATTATGTCCTTGAAAAGCAGCCCGACCACCGCAATCGGCACCGACCCGAAAATGATTGCCCAGCCGAAACGGTAGTCGGGGTCGCGGCGGCGTTCCGCGTTTCCCAAACCTCGCGCCCACGCCCGCACAATCCTGACAATATCACCCCAGAAATACACGACCGAGGCTGAGATTGCGCCGATTTGGATGATTGCGGTAAAAGCGACCACGCCGGGGTCGTTGATGGGCAGACCAAAGAGTTTTTCGGTGATGGTCAGGTGCCCGGTTGATGAAATCGGGAGGAACTCGGTGACACCCTCAACGATGCCGAGGATGACGGTCTGCCACCAGGTTAGGTCTGTTGCTGCAATCACGCATTTACCCTATCAGCACGCACACTACCGTTCGCTACCGTGCCTCGCCACGAGTGTTATAGGATTGCAGGGCGGTTCGCGCGTTTTCCAACCCTGGCGCGTGGCTGGCGAGATGCACGCCTCCCGAACCGCGAGCGCCGCCTTAGCTCAGTCGGCAGAGCGATTCACTCGTAATGAATAGGTCGCGGGTTCGATTCCCGCAGGCGGCTCAGCGTTCTATCTTCACCGCGAATCGAGGCACTAATGCTGCTGTTTGAATCCATTTTGATAGGTATTGCTATTGGTTTGCTCGCGGGTGCCTTGGGTATAGGCGGCGGTATTTTGGCGATCCCGGTGCTGGTGTATTTGTTGGGGCAAGATCCGCACGCGGCGACCGCCGAATCACTGGTGATCATCTTGGTCACGTCGGCTGCGGCGTTGCCTTCACGTTTCAAGAATCATCAGGTTCGCCTGAGTGTGGGCGCGATTTTCGGGTTCTGTTCGGCGTTTGGCGCGGTTGTGGGGGCACGGTTGAACGCGGTTGTGAACGGTGATTTGGTGATGCTGTTGTTTGCGGCCCTGCTGGTGGGGGTGGCGATTACCATGTTGAATGGTGGTCTGCGGGATCGGCGGGCGGAGAACACGGCGATCGCTTCCGGCACTTCGCTTGCCGAGTTCGAGGCGGAGGCCGAACCCGACGATGTGCGTATCAGCTGGCGGAAAATCCCGTTGATGCTGCTGATAGGTTCCGGTACGGGTCTGCTTGTCGGGTTTTTTGGTATCGGTGGTGGCTTTGCGATGATCCCGGTTTTGGTGTTCGTGATGCGCTATTCGATCAGGGTTGCCGCCGGTACTTCCTTTATCGTGATTTTGGTGCTGTCTGTTACCGCGTTGCTGTCGCGGATTGGCACTGGCGTACAGATTGATTGGCTGGTGGCGATACTTTTTGCGATAGGTTCCGGTGTTGGTTCCGCGATTGGTTCGCCGCTGTCGAATCGGGCGCGGGCATCCACTCTCACCTTTATTTTCGTGGCGCTTTTGGTTGTGGTTGCGATCTATATCTGTATCACCACAGTTTTAGGTGTAGCTGTTTGAGCTGACGGGGAGCCTGGGGTTTTCGGGGTATGTGTGTTATGCGACATCGACCCGTCATTTCAGGTACATGGTTGTGGTTTTCGATGGTGCCTAGAAACCGGTAAAGGTGAGGATCAGTAGTGCTAGGTTCAGGGCGATAATCAGACCGGCGACCAGGAACGAAAGCACCTGCATCGGGATGGGGTCGGCGTAGGTGCCCATGAGTTCGCGGTTGCGGGTGGTGAGCATCAGCGGGATGATTGCGAAGGGAATACCGAGTGACAAAACCACCTGTGAAATAACTAGCGCCCAGGTTGGTTCCACCCCGATCGCGAGCACCACGAACGCCGGCACAAGCGTGATGGCTCGCCGTACCACCAGCGGATACTGTCGATGCAGTAGTCCTTTCATGATTTCTGAACCGGCGTAGGCTCCCACTGAGGTCGATGCCAGACCAGAAGCCAATAAACCTACAGCGAACAGGGTCGCCACCACCGGTCCGAGCGCGGAAGCTATCGCGTGGTGGGCACCGGCAATCGTCTCGGTTCCCGGCACTCCCGGCAGCGCGGTCGCCGCCAATAACAATAGACAGATATTGACTGCGCCGGCCAGCAGCAGCGCCCAGGACACATCCACACGGGAGGCGCGTAATAGTTGTTCCGTGGGGATGCCTTTATCACCGTGTGCGTCGTTTACCAGCGAAGAGTGCAGGTAGATGGCGTGCGGCATCACGGTTGCGCCGAGCATCGAGGCGGCAATCAGTACTGAACCGGTGTCGGTGAAACGGGGCACCAGGCCGCCGAGCAGGTCTGGTCCAGATGGCGGGTCGATGAATAAACCGGCGAGGAACCCGATGGTTATTATGAGCAGCAACCCGATGACGACGGACTCGAATATGCGCTGTTTGCCGTCATTTTGCAACGCCAAGAGCAGCAGCGAAACCAGGCCGACCACTATGCCGCCCCAAATCAGCGGCAGGTCAAAGAGCAGGTACAGGGCGATGGCACCGCCGATTATTTCGGCGAGGTCGGTGGCGGCAGCGACAATCTCTGCCTGCGCCCAAAACAGCAGGCGGGGGGTTTTTTTCAGGCGTTTCCCGAGCAGTTGTGGCAGTGACTGGCCGGTAACGATACCGAGTTTTGCGCTCTGATACTGCACCAGCACGCTCATCAGGTTTGCCAGTACCAGCACCCAAACCAGCAGGTAGCCGTATCGTGCGCCGGCAGAGATATTGGCCGCAACATTGCCGGGGTCCACATACGCGACTGCTGCGACAAAGGCCGGGCCGATCAGGGTGATCAGCCGATGCTGCGGTGGGGTTTCCGGAGGGTTTTGGTTGCGCTTTGTTTTGCTGATGTCCTGGCTCATGTTCCCAGGTTACACGAGCGGCTGCAAGCCCCGTAGCTCCAGGTTATTAAGGCAAGTAGTGAGGAGGCAGCGTGTCAACAGGGCGCGGTGTAATACCTTCCCTACCGGTTTTTCATTTCGCGTTTTCTCCTTCATTTTTCGTCAGATAGTTTCAAGGCATGAGTGAAGTAATAACCCAGGACGCACAGGCAGCCGCAACCGCCGCCCTCAATTTGTGCGGAATGGTTGGTGATGTGTCTCTCGACTGGTCTGGCGGTGCGGCGGAGGCAGCCCACCAGGTTTTGTGGGGTATCCGACACGATGTTGAACGGCTCCTGGAAACTGCCGAGGATGCGACCCTGACCGTACATAGCGCAGAAAATTCGATAAATGAGGTAGCGAAAACCGGTACGCTGCTTCCGTTCGTAATGTTTTGGGAGGCCAGGTGAGTGTTCAACAGGGTTTTATAGGTTTCGGTGGCGGCGGTTTCGCTTCGGTGAGCCGGCCTGGTTCCCGGGCGACTTCCGCTTTTTCTGTGGATCCGAATTCTTTAATATCAGCATCAAATGCGCTATTGGATCGCGGATATGAATACCGGCAGCTCGCTTTTGACTACGCTCAGGCTTCGCTGCGTTTCACACCGGGGTTGATGCTTTCTCCTCCAGATGCGGCTGCCGGATCGGCGGCTCTCAAAGTATGCGCGGGCGGGGCAGCAGCAGTATCCGTGAAGTGCTACGAAATGGGTTACTCGTTGGCTGCGGCAGCAACGGTATATGCCGCAACCAGTGGAGATATTATTTCCGGGATTTTGACGATACAAAAATCGAATATCGTTCTCGACCTTCAACAACTGCATATTAAAACGCTGACGAGCTACAACCCTTACACCCGGATCGGATTAGGTGTTTTGCAGCTTGGTACTGCGGTCATGTCCTCTACCGGGATGCTTGAACCGAACAATGCCGCAACCTTAACAATTCACGGGTTGGGAAACATTCTCGGAACTGGTAGTGACGAGGTGACAAGCCGGGTGGTCCCACTGGCCAGCGCCGGTTTGTTGCTACTCGGTGAGGGTGCATACTCCGCGTTTCACGCACTAACTGGGCATCCTGTTCGTTACAGCACCCTGAAAGTGACCGGCCCTGATGGGCAAACCAGCTATTGGGATCGACCGCGGGTTTCTGATTCAATCGCACATATTTGGCGGGGCATAGACCCGAGCGCACCCGGCACGATGCTTTTGGGTGCCGCCCCTTACGCAGCTACCGGCGGTAGCGTACCCAGGGGAGGAAAACCTGGGAAAACCGCCTTGAACACTGTTGATCTGATTGATGAACTGGATGAGCCCTGCGATTCTCCCAACGACACGATTCGGCTGCAACGTCATGTTAGCCCTGACGGGTCACGGTCGTGGACGGTGCTGATTCCCGGTACGAAGCACTTCACTTTTGGCGGTGTGAACCCCACCGATATGGAGACGAACCTGCAGGAGGTCGCTAACGTGCCGTCTGATCAGCAGGTAGCTGTCCAGGCCGCACTGCGCCAGGCCGGCGCGCAGCCCGGTGACACTATCGAGGTTGCCGGTTTTTCGCAGTCAGCGGCAGTGGCGAGCGCCATTGCATCCAGCGAATACATGAACGACACCTATAACATCGTTTCTACGCTGGCTGTTGGCGGCCCCAGCAGTAACGATGTTCCGGTGCACCCCCAAACCGTGTTGGCGCTGCAAAACAACGCCGATGCGGTGCCGGCGTTGGATGGCTCCACGAGAAACGCACCCGGCGTGATCACTGTGGACTCCCAGCTTACTGAGGAACAACTACATCGGGCGACCGGCACACCCGAGGGGGGTCGATCCTGGGTTCACTCTCGGGAAGCATATCAGGAACTCGTGCGCCAGAACACCGGTGACCCGAGGATACAGGATTGGGAACAGCGACGCAGAGAGGAGATGGGGCTCAGTGAAAGAACCGTAACAACGAACTATGATTTCCAGATTGAACGAACACACGAGTATCCCACACGTTCGTGAGTGGTATTGCTGCTGTGTCGCACTCAGATAAACAGCAGCGTCAGCAGCAGCAACGCTATCGCAAGCGCCTCCATCACATAGGTATAGAACGGGCGGATAGCCGGGTTTTCAAGGCGATCGATGGCGAGCGGCACCAGCCACGACCGCAGTGTTGCAAGCACCCAAAAAGCCACATGGAACCAGCCGACCAGTGAAAAGATCGCGAAAAGAAAAGCGAAACAGGTTGCGGCAGCGTGGACAATAACGGTTGCTGTCCGATAGAAACGTATTCGCTCGCGGGCGACTATGGCCCGTACAAAAGTGATTTGTGTCCAGAAATAGGCAGTGACCCAGATCGTGACTATAAACGCCCACAGATAGCCGCTTACCTGCCCGTTCGGTGAGGTCGCGAGGATTTCGTTGGGAGCGGTTGGGGTGTGTTGCAGCCACGGGAACAGGATTGGCGCGCGCACAAAACCCAGGCCGGTGTCGTAACTGACCATCAGGGTCATGCCGGCTGCTATCACGGTTGTGGTACGCACCAGCAGCGTGCGTTTTCGTTTACGAATGGACTCTAGCGCGGCTATCAGAATCAGCGGCATGAACAGTATCGCCCATTCCAGATAGGTCGGTTCCACTCCCAACAGCACGACCGCCAGAATCACAGTGATTGCAATATAGGTTTCGGTGGGGCGCCAATAGGTGATGGAACGACCGGAACGCAGCCAGCGTCCTGTCGCATAGAAACAAAGATAACCGATGAGCCACAAAACAAATAGCAGCAGATGCAGCGGTTGGAAGTGTGACATAACAACACCTGTCCAAAACGGCACCTGCATCACCGCGAGCGACCCGTAACGGCGCGGCACCCATTTGCTGTAACGCAGGGTCGGTGTTGCGGTATAGTCCTCTACAGTGTCTTCTTCGAGCGGCTGTTCAATAACATTTGCGCTGATAGTATGCTCATCTGCGGCTGCTTCGGGCTTGATTTTCGGGATGGTTCCGGTGTGCGGGATTGCCGTAATACCGCCCACTGAATCCTCAAGTTCGGGTTCTCCGAGCGTGGATTTCGGGGTGCGTTGAGACAGCGGTATCCGCTTGGGTGGATCTTCACGCACATCTTCTGTCACAGGGGATACTCTAGCGGAAGCAACTGAAAACACCATGATTATCAGTTAACGATGCGGTTGAGATTAGGTAACACCGGTGCTCTGTGAATATTCTGCCTCAAAACCTATCTGATTGTGACTTGTGACACAATTACCCCATTTTTCTGATATGAGCTTAATAATCCCGGCGATATGCAATATAGTGGAGGTGTTGGCCGGAGTTGACGCCTCGGATCACCTATAGTGATCTCTTGCCTCCCACACCATTTAGGCGTCCTCCGGCCTCTCTCTTTGTTTCGGAAAAGTCAATGCCCGGCACGACGTACCGGAAACAGTTCGGAAAGATCAGAGCGTTCCCCGCTAGCGCGAATAGTGCCACTGTAGATACCTGACGTCCAGTCACTATCTCCGAACGCCAACGCCAGGAATGCCGGCATATCCATTTCGACGACTGCCGGAGGAGTGCCGCGCCGGTGAGTGGTGCCGGAAAGCACCTGTATCGCGCCGGCGGGTGGAACACGCAACTCGACTGAGCGACCCGGATACTGGCGTTCAAGGATACCGAGCAGGTATCTGACTGCGGTCAGTTGCGCCAACCTAGACGCGGTGAGCGCCGCGAACCCCACCGAGGAGGCCGCTGCCGCCCGCACTTCCGCGAGCGCCGCCTCCCCCACATCCTCAGCAATCATTTTCATATCTCCAGCCTATCCGGGGTGGATTGCAGGATAAAACGGAATAAAAAAAGGGGGGCGGGTCTGCCGTTTATACGGCAGACCCG
>JAXDTI010000005.1:0-38903 GCA_034090045.1 Varibaculum sp.
TCTCCAAACAAAAACCAAAAACAGCCCCCATCCAGAAAACAACCCCAACCAAAAAAGACAACCAAAAAAAGGTCACCCACAAAACAAACAAGCATAAAAACACTCGACACACTATCGAGACCCCAAACAACAAACACACAGAAGCCGGAGTAATGAAACCCCTGAACTCAAGGTGGTCTGTGAACTATCGAGAACCAGTTCTGTGAACCCGCTCCCCGAAGCGCACGAGAAACCATTCTATAGAGAAGAAAGCGCCGGGGTCAAACCCGGAAAAATCCGGGCGTTTCTCGGCGAAAAAGCCTATTTAGTAACACGCGAAACAGCGAGATTTCGCCGACCTCGACGAATCAAAACCAACCCGCCGGGCAGCAAATCAGTTTCGGTGATCACCTGATCAACTCCTGAGACCTTCTCGTTATTGAGATAGGCTCCGCCGCTTTCCACGGTGCGGCGCGCAGCTTTTCGAGAACTCTCCAGACCGGTGTCCACCAGCAAATCCAGAATAGTCGTAACCCCGGGAACCAGATCGGAGCTGGGCAGCTGTTCGGTGGCTTGCGCTAGCGTCTCACCCGAAACCGCACGCAGGTCTCCACCACCCCACAGGGCAGATGTCGCAGCCAACACCGCATCAGTTGCGGCATCACCATGAACAAAACGCGTAACATCCTCGGCCAAGGCCTTTTGCGCTGCCCGCAAATGTGGCTGCTCAGCTGTGAGATGCTCCAAATGCTCAATGTCGGATCGGGAACGGAACGTAAAAACCTTTAAGAAACGAATAACGTCGGCATCCTCTGTGCTCAACCAGAACTGATAGAACGCGTAGGGGCTCATCATTTCCGGATCTAGCCAAATCGCGCCCCCCTCGGATTTACCAAACTTAGTGCCATCGGATTTCACCATGAGCGGCGTAGTCATAACGTGCACGGTATCCCCGGTGACCTTGCGAATCAGATCCATACCGCCCACGAGATTACCCCACTGATCGTTTCCGCCGGTCTCCAGGGTGCAGCCATACTCTCGGTGTAGCTGCAAATAGTCATAGGCCTGCAGAATCTGATAGCTGAACTCGGTATAGGAAATACCCTCCTCGGATTTCAGGCGTCGTGCGACAGTATCCTTTGCCAACATGGTTCCCATACGGAAGTGCTTACCCAAGTCACGAAGAAACTCGATAGCATCCAGTTGGCTCGTCCAATCCAGGTTGTTTACCATTCGAGCCGCATGGGGTCCATCGAAATCCAGAAAACGAGAAATCTGGTTTTGCAGTCGCTCAACCCAGCCCGCAACAGTCTCACGGGAGTTCAGGATGCGTTCACCCTTTTCTCTCGGGTCACCAATCAAACCGGTTGCGCCACCAACCAAGGCAATCGGGTTGTGACCGGCGAGCTGCAAATGCCGCATCATAATCAGCTGTACCAGGTGCCCGTGATGGAGCGAGGGTGCGGTCGGATCGAAACCGCAATAAAAAGTCACCGGACCGGCAGCCAGGGCGGAACGAATCTCGTCTAAACCGGAATCCTGGGCTATTAGTCCTCGCCAATGCAGCTCGTCAATAACATCAGACAACGCAAACTCCTTAAAAGTGTGTGCTTTAACTCTACAGCGTATCCACCCCGCAGAAACAGCACACCGCGCGTCTCAGAGACGATAGCCTGGAAGCATGAGCGAAAAAGGTTTATTGGCGTCACAGGAGAAGATGCGAACCGCTAATGTATCCGAAACGGCGGTTAAAGTCTTCACACACTACTATCATCAGCTTGAAGCCGGCGTTACAGGAATGATTCCCGAGGAGACCATTGAGCCGCTGCTGGAGGTACCGCAGCTGGCAGACCAACAGGTCAGTGAGGAAACAGCGAAAGCAGCGTTAGGGAAAACCGCCTTTATCAAACTAAATGGCGGACTGGGCACATCCATGGGGATGACAAAGGCGAAATCGCTGCTGAAAGTGCGGGGCGAGGACACCTTCCTGGATCTGATATGCAAACAGATCAGGTCGGCACGCGCAGAGACCGGTGCACAGATACCGCTAATCTTTATGAACTCTTTTAATACCGAGACCGACACCCTGGAAGCCTTGAAAGCCCACCCCGATATCGAGATTCCGTCTCTGCCGCTGTCGTTCCTGCAAAACCAGGAGCCGAAACTTACCGCCGACACTCTCGAACCGGTAAGTTACCCCGAAAACCCGGCGCTGGAATGGTGCCCGCCAGGACACGGCGACATATATACGGCTCTGCTCGCATCCGGGATTTTACAGGCACTGCTGGAATCGGGATACCGATACATGATGACATCAAACTCCGACAATCTGGGTGCCACACCGGATGCCCGGATAGCCGGATGGTTTGCAACCTCCGGACTGCCCTATGCCGCAGAGCTGTGCGTCCGCACAATAAACGACCGAAAGGGGGGGCACCTGGCGATACGAAAAACAGATGGGCAACTGATTTTGCGCGACACCGCACAGACCCCGCCTGAACAGATGGAATACTTTACTGACGAGCATCGACACCCGTTTTTCCACACCAATAATCTCTGGTTCGACCTGCAGGTGCTCTATGACACCTTGGTTGCCAAAGATGCGGTGCTGGGGCTGCCGCTGATAGCGAACGAAAAAACGGTTGACCCGAAAGATTCCAGCACCGAAAAGGTCATACAGATGGAAACCTCGATGGGGTCGGCGATAGCGTCTTTCCCCGGTGCGGGAGCCATAGCCGTTGAACGTTCCCGATTCCTGCCCGTGAAAACCACAAACGAGCTGCTGCTGGTTCGTTCTGACCTGTATGAGCTTCACGATAACGGACACTTGGAACCAGTCGCCCCGAAAACGCCAGAAATCAAGCTCAGCAGCGAACACTATAAAAAGATCACTGATTTTGAGGCACGTTTCCCGGAAGGAATCCCCTCGCTGCGTCAAGTGGAGTCTTTGAACATCGAAGGAGACTGGACACTGTCGAAAACTGCCGAGTTGCGCGGCGCCGTAACCCTGCCGAAAACTGATGGCGCGAAACGCTACCCGCAGGATGCTTGAAATACCTGTTTCGGGAAGTTTCGGGAAGCGTTACTCTGCTGGTGTGCTGGCAGGAGGCGAATCAGAGCAGTCGATACATCCAGTTATAGGGGTCAGGCACCCGACCGAATTGAATACCGGTTAAGGTGTCGTGAACCCAGGTGGTGACCGGGCCGGCGGGCAGCTCAACAGTGAAATCGTCCCCACCGAACTTGCCGATTGGGGCAACCACCGCGGCCGTGCCGCAGGCAAAGAACTCCGTGTATTTACCGGACTTAATGCCATCTACCAGCTCATCCAGAACAATGCGGGTTTGGATAACCTCATGTCCGTTATCTCCGAGAAGACGAATAATTGAAGAACGGGTGCCGCCCTCCAAAATCGTGCCATCCTCCAGTGTCGGAGTGAGCACCGAGCCGTCATCAGCCACCACAAACACGTTCATACCCCCGAGCTCTTCAAGCGTCGTGTAATCGGTGTTCAGGAAGCAAACCTGCTGGTAGCCCTTATCGTAGGCCAGCTCTTGCGCCCTGAGCGAGGCGGCATAGTTGCCGCCGGTCTTGGCACTTCCGGTTCCGCCCACACCCGCACGATGATGCTCTTTTGTTACCCAGATGGAGACCGGCTGGAAACCGTTATCGAAATACGGTCCGGAGGGAGAACCGATAACCGAATAGGTCACCTTTAAGGACGGGCGCACCCCGAGGAAATTCTCGGAGGCAAACATGAAAGGCCGCATATAGAGAGTTTGTCCGTCCTGACTGGGAACCCAGCGAGCATCGGCGCGTACATAGTCAACCAAAGATGCCAAGAAATCCTCTTCCGGCAGTTCAGGTAGCGCCAACATCCGAGCCGAGTGATTCAGTCGGGCAGCGTTAAAGCGCGGACGGAAAGTCCATATCGAACCGTCAGACCAGCGATATGCCTTTATTCCCTCGAAAACTTCCTGACCGTAGTGAAGCACAGAATCGGCCGGATCCATCGGGAAAGGACCGTAGGGACGAACTTCCTTACTCACCCAGCCGCCATCGTGTCTCCACTCGGCTAGCGCCATGTGGTCAGTGAAATAGTCACCGAAACCGGGGTTCGCGAGCACCTCATCGAGATGTTCCTGGCTCGCCGGGTTCGTGTTGGAAATTAGGTGGAATGTGCCCGCCAGCTCATCTGCTGGGGGTATAGGTTTGTCAGCTGCCTGCTCCAAGGCGGTTGGAGTGTAAATCGGTGACATTTGTTACCTTTCGAGATCGGTTCTTTGAGGATTCTTTCGACTATATCGCTGTTTCAGACGCGAGCAGCTATGGCATCGCCAATCTCGCAAGTGGAACGACCAGCCAGGGCTGTATCAGCAGCTCTGGCTTCCATATCTGCCTGTACAGCAGCACGAACCCGTGCAGCCTCTGCCCCTAAATCCATGTGGTCAAGGAGCAGCGCCAAAGAAAGAATGGTTGCCACCGGGTCAGCTCGCCCAGTCCCGGCAATATCAGGAGCCGATCCGTGAACCGGCTCGAACATTGACGGGAACACCTTTTCCGGGTTGATGCACGCGGAGGCCGCTAAACCGATACCGCCGGTGATGGCACCCGCCTCGTCGGTAATGATGTCGCCGAAGAGGTTATCGGTGACAATAACGTCAAAGAACTGCGGGTCAGTCACAAGTTTGATGGTAGCCGCGTCCACGTGGAGGTAATCTAGGTTCACTTCCGGATATTTCTCGGCACTTGCCTCGACAATACGTCGCCACAGGCTGCCGGCAAAGACCAAAACATTGTGTTTATGCACATAGGTCAGGTGCCTATCGCGTTTCATCGCCAGCTCGAAAGCATAATCCACGACTCTTTGCACCCCGTGTGCGGTGTTAATACTGACCTCGGTGGCAATCTCAGCTTCGGTGCCGCCACGCACCGTACCGCCGTTACCCACATAGAGCCCCTCGGTTCCTTCACGAACCACCACAAAGTCGGTGCCTTCCGGATGTTTCAACGGCGAATCGGTACCCGGATAGTAGATGGCCGGACGCAGATTAACATACTGGTCAAAAGCGAAACGCATTTTAAGCAGGAAACCGCGCTCCAAGATTCCGGAAGTAACTGAAGGGTCGCCGATGGCTCCCAACATTATTGCGTCATGTTGAGCCAGCTGATCCAGATCCGCGTCGGTCAGCACCTCGCCGGTTCGATGGTAGCGGCGAGCACCGAAATCAAACTCGTTGAGTTCGAGCCCGGTCTCCCCGTGAACCTGTTTCAATACTTTCACTGCCTCGGCCACCACCTCGGTGCCGATACCGTCTCCGGGAACCAATGCTATCTTCATGTTTCTACTCTAGGTGCGTTAACTGGATTTCGGCACTGCGGTTCGCACTTTGAACATTCAAGGCGCTAAAGGATCTCAAAACAAAACCGCCGGAGGGGCGGTTTACCCTCCGGCGGCCTTGAAATCGATACGTGCTATCAGCGAGCGGCGTGACCTTCCTGATAGTCAGCATCCACCTGCTGCCATCCGAACTTGCTGCGCAGCTCGGCACCGACCTTTTCGATCTGGTGATTCTCGTGTGCGGCACGCAGATTCTGGAATTCGGGGGCACCGGCAGCCTGGTCATCCATGAAGCGCTTCGCAAACGCACCGGACTGGATGTCAGCAAGCACCCCTTTCATGTGTTCTTTCACATCCGGAGTGATTACGCGAGGACCGGAAACATAGTCACCGTACTCGGCGGTATCCGAAATCGACCAGCGCATCTTTGACAAGCCACCCTCGTTAATCAGATCAACAATGAGTTTCATCTCGTGACAAACCTCAAAGTAGGCGATTTCCGGCTGATATCCTGCCTCAACCAATGTCTCGAAACCGTATTCGATTAGTTGACCAATACCGCCACAAAGCACATCCTGCTCACCGAAAAGATCGGTTTCAGTTTCCTCGGTGAAGGTCGTCTTGATTACTCCGGCACGGGTACCGCCGATGCCTTTCGCGTAGGACATTGTTAGCGCCCAGGCGTTACCGGAGGCATCCTGTTCGACCGCGATTACGTTCGGAACCCCTCGCCCCTCCTCGAATTGGCGACGAACCGTGTGGCCGGGACCTTTCGGAGCCACCATACACACGTCGTGACCTGGACCGGGCTGGATATAACCAAAACGGATATTGAAACCGTGGGCGAAGAATATCGCGGCATCGTCTTTCATGTTCGGGGCAATCTGTTCGTTATAGAGTGCGGCCTGAACCTGGTCAGGAGCCAAAATCATGATCACGTCAGCCTCTTTGACGGCTTGAGGGATATCCAGAACGGTGAGTCCCTGTTCTTGAGCTTTCGCTACCGAACGTGAACCTGGACGCAAACCGACAACAACATCGACACCAGAATCGCGCAGGTTCAGGGCATGGGCATGACCCTGGGAGCCATAGCCGATGACGGCCACTTTCTTGTTTTGGATGATCGACAAATCAGCGTCGTCATCATAATAAATCTCTGCCATTTTCCTTATTTCTCCTTTAATTGATCGGTTATCGAATGGGTTCCACGCCCGATGGCGACCGAGCCCGACTGGACTATTTCAGCGATACCGTAGGGTTCCAGGGAACGCAATAGCGCAGCCAGTTTGCCCTCCGAACCTACCGCCTCAACAACCAACGATTCGGGATGCACATCGACGACCCGCACCCTGAACAGCTGGACAATCTGCATTACGGCGGTTCGGCTCTTATCGCCGACCCGCACCTTTACCAGCATCAACTGGCGTTCAACACCATTATCGGAATCAATCTCGACAACTTTTAACACCTCAATGAGCTTGTTGAGCTGTTTAATTATTTGTTCTAGGGGGGCCTGTTCAGCATCGGTTACGATTGTGATTCGTGAAACCTCGGGGTTCTCTGTCTCCCCCACCGCGAGCGAATGGATGTTGAATGAGCGCCGTGAAAACAGTGCGGCAACCCTCATCAAAACGCCCGGTTTGTTCTGCACCAGGACAGATAAAGTATGTGAATTCATTTTTTACTCCTCACCCCAAACCGGCGCGAGATCGCGCGCATAGATAATGTCATCATTCGAGGCTCCGGCAGGAACCATCGGCCACACCTGGGCTTCCTGGGCGACAATGAACTCGACCACAACCGGTCGGTCGTTTATCTCCATTGCCTGACGGATCGCCTCGTCAACTGCTTCGGCGTTTTCAACTCGGATGGCGGCACAACCGTATGCCTCGGCGAGTTTCATAAAATCCGGGATGTAGCCGCTGTCGGTAAACAGGTCGGTGTTGGAATAGCGCTGATTGTAAAACAGTGTCTGCCACTGGTGAACCATGCCGAGCACCCCGTTGTTGATGAGCGCTACCTTTATAGGGATATTGTTTACTCTGCAGGTGGCGAGTTCCTGGTTCGTCATCTGGAAAGATCCGTCACCATCGATTGCCCACACCACCCTGTCTGGGTTTGCGACTTTCGCGCCCATAGCTTCTGGAATCGCAACCCCCATAGTGCCGAGACCACCGGAAGTTATGAAGTGCCTGGGATGTTCAGTTTCAATAAACTGGGCTGCCCACATCTGGTGCTGACCGACACCGGTCGTGTAGATAGCGTCAGGTCCAACAATTTCGGAGAGCCTCTCAATCACATATTGGGGTTGCAGCTCGCCGCCACCCATCGGGTCGGGATCGTATGCCAGCGGGAAACGCTGTTTCAGGTCATTTAGGAATGCATACCATTCGCTGTAGTCACGTTCACCGTCTTTTTCGACACGGGCACGCAGCATAGGTAACCATTTTTTCAAGGTTACTTTCACGTCCCCGACAATCGGGACATCTGCGATACGGTTCTTCGATATTTCTGCCGGGTCAATGTCGATGTGAATGACTTTCGCTTCCGGAGCGAAACTCGACAAATCTCCGGTAACTCGGTCATCGAAACGAGCACCGATCGCGATAAGTAAATCAGATTTTTGCATGGCGCCAACCGCCGGAACTGTACCGTGCATCCCGGGCATCCCCATGTTGCGCGGGTCGGAATCCGGGAAAGCCCCCAGGGCGTTCAAGGTGGTGACAACCGGTATGTTCGTGACATCGACCAGTTCGGTGAGTTCCGGAGCGGCACCGGCACGCAAAACACCGCCTCCGGCATAGATAACCGGTTTGTGTGCCGCCATCACTACCTCGGTCGCGGTTTTGAGCTGCTTGCCGTTGGGTTTAACTGTCGGTTTATACCCAGGCAGGGTGATATGCACCGGCCAGCGGAAATCCATTTCTGCGTTTTGGGCGCTCTTTGTGATATCCACCAGTACCGGGCCGGGTCGCCCGGTACTCGCAATCGAGTAGGCCGAAGCGATAGCTGCCGGAATATCATTGGGATCGGTCACCAAAAAATTGTGTTTGGTTAGTGGCATAGAGGCACCAACGGCGTCTGTTTCCTGGAAAGCGTCAGTACCGATAGCTTCCACGCCGACCTGCCCGGTGATACACAGTAGCGGCACCGAATCCATATTCGCGTCAGCCAACGCGGTCATCAGGTTCGTGGCACCCGGACCGGAGGTTACTATTGCGACACCGACTTTCCCGGAGGATAGCGCATAGCCTTCGGCGGCGTGCCCGGCACCCTGCTCATGTCTGACGAGTATCTGCCGGATAGGCGAATCCATCAGCGGGTCGAAAGTTGGCAGGATCGCTCCTCCCGGGATTCCGAACACATCGGTAACTCCGAGCAATTCGAGCGTTTTGACTATTGCCTGAGCTCCGGTTATTTTCTCGCCAGCGCGTCGGAAATCCGGTGATTCCGGTGTGCGTGTCTTGCCCAATTCCGTCTCCTTTTCCTCTCCGATATCAAGTTATTTATCTTCACCCGGGTTTTCACAAATACGGGCAAACAAAAAGCCCCGAGATGAACTCGGGGCCGGGTCTCACAAGTCCTGTCAGATTGCGCGAAAGCCCCGCCTCGATACCAACAGTACCGAAGCGAAACTCAGAATCTGAATATGCTCACTCACGTTTCTAGGATAGGGGTGTTCGTCACATTAACGGCAAACATTCCAGATATTGAGATATTCGAGCCAGCATTTTTCTATGATTTTAGAGGAACCGGATTCGCGCCGAGCCTTTCCGGATTCCGATGCCACCGGTAGCAACTGTTTTGGGAGAATAAATTGGCTGCACTTTTCACGTTCCTGGCGGATTCACTTATTCTGGTGCTATTCCTGCTCGTAGGAGTTGGAATGCTGATTGGAAAGATAAAAGTTGCCGGTGTCGGCTTGGGGGCAGCCGCCGTTCTTTTTTTGGCGATTGCGCTCTCCGCATGGGCAAACTCCTATGGTGTAGACCTGCAGATAAAACCGGAAATCGGTACTCTCGGGTTGGCGCTATTCGCCTTCGCGATAGGTATAACTTCAGGTCAGGGCTTTTTTGCTGGGTTGAAATCTGCATTGTTGCCGATATTGACGCTGCTGGCGACGCTCCTGACTGTAGGGATACTGTCCTGGGCGGTGGGGACAAAGGTGCTGGGTATGGACATGGCACTGGTTTCCGGAACCTTTGCTGGAGCCACCACAAACACACCGGCACTGGCAGCAGCCGGGGCGGCTTCCGGTTCCCCGCAACAAGCAACTGTCGGGTATTCAATCGCCTATATTTTCGGTGTGATCGGCATGTTGATATGCACCCAGATGGCTTTGAACTACGGTAAAAATGATCGAGATCGCCCGACCGCTTTGGCTAATCGCACCATCCGGGTAGAACGCGTAGACCAGCCAACAATCAGTGACCTGTTCGAAAAATACGGGGAGAAACTACAGTTTTCGAGGCTCAGGCGCGGCGAATCCGGACCGGTGGCGCGACCTAAACCGGATAGTGTGCTGCGTGAGGGAGACCTGGTGACGGTTGTCGGACCGGTGAAACTCGTCCACCGGATAGTCAAAGATCTGGGGCACGGCTCATCACATTCGCTGATCGAAGACCGCTCCTACCTGGATTTTCGGCGTATCACACTATCGGATCCGAAACTTTCCGGGCACACTATCGCCAGCCTCGAACTCGATAAACGTTTCTCAGCGACAGTTTCGCGGGTACGGCGCGGTGATGTCGATATGGCTGCTGAACCCGATTTGGTTCTGTTGCAGGGTGACCGCATCCGAGTGGTTGCCCCCACCGCGAAGATGAAAGAGGTCAGCAAGTTCCTGGGGGACTCCTCTCACGGTTTGTCCGATATTAACCCGGTGGCGCTCGGCATCGGAATGGCGTTGGGCGCGCTCATCGGCGAGTTGCCGATACCACTGCCCGGGGGCGGAACCTTCAGTATCGGCATTGCTGCCGGAACCCTGATATTCGGGCTCGTAATGGGGTATTTCGGCAGGATAGGTCGTTTTACCACCTCACTGCCGTTCACCGCCGCGCAGGCACTGTCGGAATTGGGGTTGCTGATATTTCTGGCGCAGGCAGGCACCACGGCCGGAGGGCAGATATCCGAAGCGTTCACCGGCGGTTCATGGTGGCGAATCCTGGTGTTGGGAATCATAATCACCCTGAGCTACGGTCTGATCCTCTATGCGGCGATGCGCTGGCTGTGGAAAATGGGTGGCACCCAGCTGTCAGGGCTGCTCGCAGGTGCCCAAACACAACCGGCAGTGCTGGCTTTTGCTAATTCTCGTACCGGCGCTGACCCGCGTGTGGCGCTCGGATACGCGATGGTGTATCCGATGGCAATGATAGGCAAGATTATGACCGCCCAGATACTCGGTGGGCTTTGAGCAGTAACCTGAACAGATGACACAACAGATTAAACGACCGCTCGGACCGCTCGCCGAAAAAATGGGTGTTGAAATAACCCGGCTCGATGACGAATGCTGTATCTGTGAAATGCCGGTTGACGGAAACACCCAGCCGATAGGTATCCTGCACGGCGGCGCGAACGGTGTGCTTGGCGAAACAGCCGGTTCAGTGCTGGCAGTTCACCATGCGCCACCGGGCTGGAGAGCTCTCGGTGCCCGCCTGGAGATGAACCATCGCAAACCGGTACGAGAAGGCACAGTGAACTGTAAGGCAACCCTGGAATCCAGTGAAGGGCGCAAACGCTGGTATCGGCTCGAATGTAGAAACGAGCGGGGCGAAACCTATGCGGAAGGGCGCCTGCTCACTGTAGATATTGAACACTCTGGCTAAGGATAGGGACTGCTAGGTCAGTTCCAGCAGCGGAATATCCATTTCCATGTCGGTTAGCGAACCGTGAACACCTATCAGCTCCATGGCTTGCGGTTTATGCCAGCGGGAATCTAAAAGAACCCAGTTATCTCGCATGAACACGGTTAGCTGACCGGTTAATTCTTCCTCAGGTATTGCGCCGTAATAGTCTCCAAGCTGTTCGCGTCTCACAACGAGGGCTCGCTCCCCCAGCCAATCCTGCAGGTTCTCGGCGAAATGTTGTTCATCAACTGTCGCGTTCAAGTGGATCTGTCCGGCACGCGGCTCGCCGGTAACCATTTCTATGCTCGAAGCGAAAGGCGAAGTGTCGAGACGCAGATGATGGGCAATATCGGTGTCAACCATTCCATGATCAGCGGTCAACCAGACTGCCGCCCCCGCCGGCAGTTGAGAAGCGAAACGGTGCAGGACAGAGTCGAAATCTTCGAGCGCCTCCAACCAACGCTGCGACCCCCAACCATAGTGGTGGCCTATATGATCCAGATCACCGTGATACAGGTATATGAAACGCCTGCCTGCTTTAAGCTGTGTAAGTGCCGCAGCGAGGGATTCTTCAATACGATTAGTGCCCGTATAGGCAGCCCCCGAGAGTGTCACCTGTGACATACCTGAACCGCTAAATTTTGCTGGCCCGATAGCAGCCATATCAAACTCGCCCCCCCACTTTTGAAATATGTTTGACACCCGGGACCACCTGGAAGGATCGATAGCCGGGTCGCCGCGAAACTGTATCAAATCCAGGGGCTGCCGGTTAATCGGGGAACGCACCTGGTATCCGAGCATTCTGCTCTCGCCAGGTTCAGCCCCGGTTAGCAACGCTGTCAGTGCCGCGGCGGTCGTGGCGGGCACACAGGTGCGTGCCGCAACACCCGTCAAAGAGTTTAGATAGCGGGCATGACCCGGATGGGCACGCAGATTATGCAGCCCCAGACCGTCCGCGAGAATCAAAATCAGCTGCTTTGGGGAACCGAAAATGCTTTGAGAGCCGTTGCAGGCAGCATGAATCTCGTTGGCTATCTCGGTAATCTGCATAGTCCCTATTGTTACATCTTCAAAAACAGATAAGTGACGTTTACCGGCGACAACTATTCTGTTACACATCGGAGAGCCGTAGTAGCTGGCGGCTACTATTTGAGAAAATGAAAACTATGACTGTGGCTGAAAAAATTGTTGACATTGATGTATCCACCGAGATGCGCACATCTTTTCTGGAATATGCCTATTCGGTGATCCATGCCCGCGCTCTGCCTGACGCCCGTGACGGATTGAAACCGGTGCAGCGCAGAATCCTGTACCAGATGGGAGAGATGGGGCTTGACCCAAAGAAGGGGCACGTGAAATCCTCCCGGGTTGTCGGCGAGGTTATGGGTAAGCTGCATCCCCACGGTGACAGTGCAATATATGACGCTATAGTCCGCCTCGCTCAACCTTTCGCGATGCGGGTCCCACTCGTTGACGGACACGGCAATTTTGGTTCCCTCGATGACGGCCCGGCTGCCGCCCGCTATACCGAGGTTCGGCTCGCTCCTGCCGCCTTAGAGATGATTTCCGGACTGGATGAAGACGTAGTCGATTTTGTCCCTAACTATGACAACCAGTTGACTCAACCGGCAGTACTGCCCGCCGGATTTCCAAATATGTTGGTGAACGGGGCAACCGGTATTGCTGTCGGTATGGCAACTAATATCCCGCCCCACAATCTTTCTGAAACTATTAATGCGGCCTGTCACCTCTCCGAAAATCCGGAGGCTGAGACCGAAGAACTCATGCGCTACCTGCCGGGACCGGATTTCCCGGGCGGCGGTGTCGTTATCGGCTTGGATGGCATACGCGAAGCCTACGAGAGCGGGCGGGGGCTCATCAAGGTTCGCGCAAAATGCTCCATTGAGAGAGTATCGGCACGTAAACGGGGAATTGTGGTAACTGAGTTGCCCTATCAGGTCGGCCCGGAGAAAGTTATCGACAAAATTAAGGATGCCATCAATCACGGTCGAATAAAAGGCATATCGAATGTGTTGAACCTGACCGACAGGGACCACGAGATGCGTCTCATTATTGAGGTGAAAAACGGGGTGAACCCGGAGGCCGTTCTCAAGCAGCTGTATAAACACACACCTATGGAAGACACATTCGGTGTTAATGCGGTAGCCCTCGTTGATGGGAAACCGCAAACACTCGGGCTCAAACGGATCCTGGAGGTGTTCCTGGATCATCGGGAAAACGTGGTGCGGCGACGAACCGAATATCGACTCGCACAAGCTAAAGAACAGTTGCACCTGGTGGAGGGACTGTTGATAGCGGTCCTCGACATTGACGGTGTTATACAAATAATTCGTGCCAGCGAGGATGCCGCCCAAGCGAAAGACCGCCTGATGATGGCTTTTGATCTTGACGATGTGCAGGCTGAACATATTTTGGCGCTTCGGTTGCGGCGACTCACCAAGTTTTCAACAATCGAGCTGCAGAATCGTCGAGATGAGTTGGTCACCGAAATCGCTGACTTGCAATATCTGCTATCGGACCGTAACGCCCTGCTCGAAAAAATGCGCACAGAAATGCGGGAACTAGCTGCAACATATTCCGATCCGCGCCGAACAGTGCTCATGGATGGCGATTCAGTTGCTGCTGCAGAGGCCGCCGCGGCTGATGTACCCCTAGATATTCCAGATGAGCCATGTACCGTGGTGCTCGGAGGTCTCCAAACGATCTGTCGGTTCCCCGGAACTGAGGCGATAGCGAGAACTGGGGCACGCGTACATGACGATGCGCTACTTGCGGCATTACTCGCGACCAGCCGGGGCGAAATAGGTCTGATAGGAGCAGATGGCAACTGTTACAGAACCTCGGTTGTTGAAATACCGTCGCTGCCTCGCACCGAGGGGGCGCCCTCCCTGCACGGGGCAACACCGATACGGCTGCTGCGCGGAATCGAGGTGCCGATAGTCGGATTGCTGCCCCTGAATGAGGAAACCGCACCCGTGTGGCTGGTTACCGCAGGAGGTGTTGTGAAACTGGTGCGCCCCGAACATCCCGGCTCAAAAGACGAATGGCCCCTCATAAACCTTGAAGATACTGACCGGGTTATCGCCGGAGGCGTATCAACACCCGATTCGGAACTGTTCCTCATTAGCGCTGCCGGACAGCTGCTGCGTACCTCCTCAGATGCTATTCGTCCGCAGGGGCGTTCCGCCGGTGGCGTAGCAGGCATGAAACTGAGCTCCGGGGATCGTGTTATCGCTGCCGCACAGGTTCCAAAGGCACTTATAGCAAACTATGAGGTGGTAACGGTAGCTGGAGACGGCGGGCTGCTGCCCGGAACCGGACAGACATCAGCGAAACGAACCCCGGCGGAACGCTATCCGGCAAAGGGGCGGGCAACACAGGGGGTGCGTTGTCAAAGACTGTTACGCGGAGAGGATGCTCTGCAATTGGCGGCCGTAGTGCCCGCTCCCCCACGAGCCATATCCGCCGATGCCGGCCCTGTTGAACTGCCTGAACTAGATGAACGCCGGGACGGTTCCGGAACAAAAATCACTCACCAGATAGCCGCTATCGGGTGAGGGAAAAACTAGACCGTTATTTCGAACTCGCGGACGGTACTCGACACCTGGAAGCCGACCCGGCGATACAGGTCTATCGCGTGACCACCGATTTCAGCTCCGGCACCCGCGGTCTCCAAACCCTCGGCGCGAAAGGCAGCGAGCACCGCGTTAAGCAGACCGGCACCAATAATTGAGCGGGATATTCGGGGAGCCGGGTAGACCACGAAGCGGTCAATATATCCCTGACGGGAACCTATAGCTGTCCAGTCCTGAGCATAAATCGAGCTCATCGCGTAACCGACAATCGGAGAGCGATCATTGCGCCTGTCGAAGGCAATGAAGGAACACTCCGGAGCGAAATCCGAACGTCCCTGTAACCAGTGATCTTCATCGAGCTCCAACCCGAAACCGGCAACAATACGGTTGTGTGCCCGCAACACCTGCCGATCCATTTCAGCAGACCAGGGGTGAATATCGATTAACGCTGAAGCTCTCCACACCAGCGGCGTGTAATCAGCTAAATTGACCTGCATCTCGGCATAGCTATTCGTCTCCCGATAGCCTTTAGCTAACAGGTGTTCAATCAGTTCCGGAGATTCAAACTCCACAGTGACACCGATATGACCGTGCCCACCAATCAGCATTTCGCGCGCCTGCTCGGTTGACCATGATATACAGTGATGCCCGATGCCACGACCACGCACATTAGGATCTACACCACCTGTGCAGCGGACATTTCCGTTCGCTTGTCGATAGGCTAGCGAATAGCCAACCAGTCGCCCACCGTCTATCCAATAGCCGAGCCCGCGAGAATCTCCTTGCAGCAGCTCCGTCATTTCTGCAGCCGACGTGCGGAAAGGTGCCCGGTCGAGCTCCTCGATACGGTTCACTAACGCGGTCAGATCCGATACGTCTCGAAGCGTCAACTCGACGGTATCGAACATCTCACCGGGTTCCTTTCCGCCCCCGTTAACGGGCGCTAGGCATCAATCTGGTCAATACTCAGATTATCAGCACCCACCACAATGAAGTCACGTCGAGGGGGCACATTCGTTCCCATCAGCAACTCGAAAACCTCTTCAGCATGACGTATTTCAGCCTCGTCAGCTAAAGTTATGCGCCGTAGTGTTCGATGCTCCGGGTTCATGGTGGTTTCTGAAAGCTGGTCGGCATCCATCTCGCCGAGACCCTTATAACGCTGTATCGGTTCCCGGTAGCTGCGGCCACGTTTTTTCAGGTCAGCTAAAACCTGATGCAGTTCTTCATCCGAATAGGTATAGATAACTTCACCTTTTCGTTTACCCTTAGCAACGACCTCTACCCGGTGCAGGGGCGGAACCGCGGCATAGACCCGACCGGCCTCAATCATCGGGCGCATATAACGGAAAAACAGGGTGAGCAGCAGGGTGCGAATATGTGCGCCGTCCACATCCGCGTCGGTCATCATAATTACTTTGCCGTAACGAATCTGGTCGATATCGAAACTGCGGCCCGACCCGGCACCTATCACCTGGATAATAGCAGAGCACTCCGCGTTGGCGAGCATATCCGAAACGGATGCTTTCTGCACATTCAGTATTTTTCCGCGAATCGGGAGGAGCGCCTGGAAATCCGCGGAGCGAGCCTGTTTCGCCGTTCCCAGCGCCGAATCGCCCTCAACAATAAACAATTCGGTGTTGTCTACTTCTTTTGAACGACAGTCAGCTAGTTTCGCGGGCATCGAAGCGGACTCTAAAGCGGTTTTGCGGCGTGAAATTTCTTTTTGTTTATGGGCGGAAACCCGGGCGTGCATCTCGCCAATAACCTTGTCCATCAGCAGGAACGCTTCGTTCTTCAAGTCGCGTTTCCCCGAAGACATTCGTTCAGTGATCCATGCGGAGACGATTTTGGATACCGCTGAGCGAGCCTGCGGGGTGCCGAGCACCTCTTTAGTTTGTCCCTCAAATTGTGGCTCCGGCAGCTTCACGGTCACCACGGCGCACAGACCGGCGAGAATATCGTCTTTTTCGATACGCGGATCCTTTGCTGAAATCTTCAGGCGTTTAGATTTGCGGTTCTTGTCGATCTGGTTGCGTAGCGCCTTCACCAGCCCCTGTTCAAAACCGGTCAGGTGGGTACCTCCCATCGGGGTTTCCACAATATTGACGAAAGATTTTTTAATCGTTTCGTATCCCTTACCCCAGCGCAAAGCAATATCGACTTTGATTTGACGTTCCACATCCCGCGCGATCAGGTGCTTCGAATTTTTGTCGAGCTGCTGCACGGTCTCGGTGTAGGTGTCCTCGCCAACAATATGCCATGTGGCTGTCACCGGATTATCCTCAGCCAGATAGTCAACAAAATCGACGGTTCCACCATCGTGACGGAAACTTTCCGACACTGTCTCCGCTTCGCGTTCATCGATGACGTTCACCGTTAAACCGGGAACCAAGAAAGAGGTTTGACGTGCCCGATCTAGCAGTTCAGAAAGCACAAAACCCCTTGAGGAGGTCATCGGGAAAATCTCGAAGTCCGCCCAGAAACGCACCCGAGTGCCGGTGTGTTTTTTAGGCACCCTGCCGGTGACACGCAGTTGCGAATGATCCGTGAAAGCCGTGAACGGAGAACCCGGAGTGTGCTTGTCTGAATCATCAAAAACACCCGGCTCGCCACGTCGAAAAGTCATCTCATAGGTTTTGCCGCCCCTGTCTACGGCGACATCGAGGCGAGCTGAAAGCGCGTTCACCACCGATGCGCCCACCCCGTGTAAACCGCCAGAAGCCGTATAGGAACCATTACCGAACTTGCCGCCGGCATGAAGTTTCGTGAAAACAACCTCGATGCCACTCAAACCGGTTCCCGGTACCTCATCAACCGGGATGCCGCGTCCGTTATCGTGTACCGAAACTGAATGATCCGGGTGCAATGTAACGTCTATACGGTCGCAATACCCCTCAAGGGCCTCGTCAACAGAGTTGTCGATAATCTCGTATAGGCAGTGCATGAGACCGCGAGAATCGGTTGAACCAATATACATTCCCGGACGTTTACGTACTGCCTCCAACCCCTCCAAAACGGAAAGGTGCCGTGCGGTATAGGACTGTGAACTCACAATACTCAAGGGTATCGACAACTACTTACATTAGCGGTCTCCCGCGCCGGAACCGACCAAGCCAGCGTGTCGATAATCAGTCCAGATAGTCGCGCAGAACCTGGGAACGGGAGGGGTGACGCAGCTTTGACATTGTCTTGGATTCGATCTGGCGGATACGTTCACGCGTCACGCCATAAACTTTGCCTATCTCGTCGAGCGTCTTGGGTTGACCGTCACCCAGACCGAAACGCATAGAAACGACTCCGGCTTCCCGCTCCGAAAGGGTATCCATCACCCTTGTCAGCTGCTCTTGCAGCAGGGTAAAGGACACGGCATCAGCCGGTACGACCGCCTCGGAGTCCTCAATCAAGTCACCAAATTCAGAATCCCCGTCCTCACCCAAAGGCGTGTGTAAAGAAATCGGTTCACGACCGTATTTCTGCACTTCAACAACCTTTTCAGGGGTCATGTCTAGTTCTTTGGCGAGTTCCTCCGGAGTGGGTTCACGCCCCAAATCTTGGAGCATCTGCCGCTGAACCCGTGAAAGCTTGTTAATCACCTCAACCATATGTACCGGAATACGTATGGTGCGCGCCTGGTCTGCCATAGCGCGGGTAATTGCCTGACGGATCCACCAGGTCGCGTAGGTGGAAAACTTGTAGCCTTTCGTGTAGTCGAACTTTTCGACCGCCCGAATCAGCCCCAGGTTGCCTTCCTGAATCAAATCCAAGAAAAGCATTCCACGACCGGTGTAGCGTTTCGCCAATGACACAACGAGCCGCAGGTTCGCCTCCAGCAGATGATTCTTCGCGCGCTGACCGTCAATAGCTAAGGTATGCAAATCGCGGCGCTCTTTGGCGGACAGGTCAGCTCCCGAATCTTCCTCCAACTTGTGTTCGGCATACAGACCGGCCTCGACACGGCGGGCGAGATCAACTTCTTCTTCGGCGTTCAACAGTGGAACCTTACCGATTTGTTTCAGGTAGTCCTTTACCGGGTCGGCTGTGGCACCGGCAGTCGTCACCTGGATAGCCGGCTCGTCGGTGTCATCAGATTCAGAAATGGTGATTACACCGGGCTTGTCCGTCTCGGTCACGGCAGCGGGTTCTTGCGTGACCTCACGAGTCTCAACCTGCGGAGTAGCCTCCTCTTCGGCAACAGGTTTCTCAGTTTTGCTGGTTTTTTGTGCCGGAGCGGTCTTTTTTGCGCTGATGGTTTTTTTAGCTGCCGTGGACTTCTTCACGGTTGTGGATTTCTTTGGGGTTTTCTTCGCAGAAGCGGATTTAGCTCCTTTAGCAGTTTTTTTGGAGGTGGCAGCAGTTTTTTTAGGCGTTTTTGCCGATTTTTTTACTTTCCCCTGCCCCTCACCAGAGTTCTTTACTTCAGTTGTTTCATTCTTCTTCGCAGTTGCTTTAGCAGTCACGGCGACCTTTCCTCAGTATAGGGCAGTGCTGAACCATTATAATCGGGATAGGAAAAACCTCCCAATGGAACCCGATAGGAGGGTTGTTTCATGTCCTTAAACCCGGAAGTGGACGCACTCCTCCAGTCCTATGTCTCAGACTTGACCAGCTTAATAATCGACCAAATAACCAAAAATTTAAGGTTCTTACCTGAAAACGAGCGTTCAAAGGAACTCCTAGAAGCCCTCAAAGAGGCAGTCACCGGCGGAAAACGCTTGAGAGCACAGATGGCTTTCGCCGGAACACTGATCTGCGATTACCCGGATCGCGGGCGGGCATTACGGCTCGGGGCAGCACTGGAACTATATCAAGCGTCGGCGCTCATTCACGACGATATTATCGACAACGCTGATACTCGCCGGGGACGTCCATCCGCACATCGGTCATTACGTGAACCGTTAGCCGGGGCGCTGAGCCTCGAAAACGCAGACCACTACGGTCGCTCAGCGGCGTTACTGCTCGGCGATCTGGCGCTATCCACAGCTGACCGGATCGCCTGGGAGCTGTCCCCCCACCTGGATTTCGGGGAACTGTGGACCCGGATGACCGCCTCCGTCGCCTACGGACAGTACCTGGATTTATATGCCGAAACCGGGGTGGAGCAGATAACACCGGTGAAAGCAACTGAAATAGCTACCTATAAGGCAGCCCGCTATTCTGTCGTCGATCCGCTACTGCTCGGTGTTTCGCTCGCCGGCGGCGGATACGAGCTGCGCCACTCGTTGAACGCCGCCTTTGAACCCATCGGGGTGGCTTTTCAATTTCGTGACGACCTGCTCGGGGTTTTCGGGGAGGAAGAAACTATCGGTAAACCTGCGGGAGCTGACCTGGCAGCAGGTAAACGCACAATCCTGATAGCCGAGGCGCTCGAACGCGGCAACAGCAAAGAACAGGATTTCATAAACTCACATCTGGGTCAGGCAAACCTGGCGGTATCAGAATTAGCGGTGTTGCGAGACATACTGATCAGAAGCGGTGCGCGACAGGCAGTCGAGAATCGTATCGAGCTGCTGTATCAACGCGGAATGAAAGAACTAGAGTTTGCGCACTTAAACGACTTTTCTCGGGGATTGCTCACCCATTTGGCGAATATCCTGGTTAGCAGGGACAGCTGAGGGCAGCTAGGCTCCCGCCATAGACACTGCCCGGTTCACGCGATGCTTGAAACCGCCACGCAACATATTCAACGGCGTGTCTCCCAGCAGATCATTGTCCTCATAGAGCCACTCGACAGCTTCCTCACGCGAAAACCCGTGGTCAGAAAGCACTGTTAAGGTACCGGCCAGACCGTCAAGCGGTTCCCAACCGTGACGCCCCTCAACGAGTGAGTCTGCTCTCACCCGGTTGCGCCCCTCCCACAGCAACTGACCATCTTTGAGCATCTGTTCGACACGGGATTTCTTCAAACCCAGCATCTCGGCAACTTCAGTAATCGAATAGCTCACCATACACCCAATTCTAGCGGGATAACGAAAAGGCCATAAACTTGCTGTTATGGAACAGCGCACCGACCCGTTGATTGGCTCAATGCTGGATGGGCGCTACTTGGTGAGCTCCGAAATAGCCGCAGGCGGCATGGCCACAGTATATCGAGGTCACGACACTCGACTGGACAGGGCGGTCGCGATAAAGGTTATGCATCCGCACCTGGCGAAAACCCCAGGTCTGACTGACCGGTTCCGCGCTGAGGCGCGAGCCATCGCGAAAGTAACCCACCCGGCGATTGTCGCGATTCATGACCAGGGTCAAATCGAGGGGCGCGGCTATTTGGTGATGGAATACATTTCCGGGCCGAGTCTGCGCGAGTTGTTGCGGCAACAGGGGTCCCTGACACTGCGGCAGGCACTCGAAGTGACTGAACAGATACTCGTGGGATTGTCGGCGGCACATCAGGTAGGTCTGATACACCGCGACATTAAACCCGAAAATATATTGCTCACCAGAGACGGGCAACCCAAGATAGCGGATTTTGGTTTAGCACACCTGTTGGGAGAGGCGACCGGATATTCGACCTCCGCTGTGATGGGAACCGTGGACTATATGGCTCCGGAACTGGTGAATGGGGAAACTCCGGATGCCTCCTGTGACATCTATGCGGCGGGTTTGATGCTCTCCGAAATGATATCAGGGAAACTGCCTTTCCCCACTGGTACGCCGATCTCGGTAGCATGGGCGCACGTTACCTCTGATCCTGAACCTGTGCATCAACAATTTGATTGGGTTCCCGAACAGGTGGATGACGCGATTGGCGTGCTCGCTGCCCGGGAGGCACGTTCCCGCCCAGCGGATGCTGCTGCAGCCGCCGTTATTATCCGAGATTTATTGGATTCGCTGCCCGATCAGGTGTTGAACAAGCGTTCCGAAGTCCCCGATAAAGCGGATTCGGATGCTACCGCCATGCTGGAGCAGGTTTCAAATAATCGTGAAACCGCGATACTAACCGGCGCTGCGAAGCGACAATCTCAAACTGAGCCCTACCGTTTCATTCCGGTAAACCCACCGGCTTTAACGAATAGCGCTGAAACTACCGGGGCGGGAGGAAACGAGACCGCAAAGACGATTGGGAAACCACGCAACATATCGGTAAGCGAACCAGAGTCACCCGAGAAAAAACTTAAGAAACATCGAATCTGGCCGATACTGCTGCTGGTGTTTGTTATCGCGGCAGCGATTTCAGTGGCTGCCTGGTGGTTCCTCGCCGGCCCGGGGTCGAGAATCACAGTCCCGTCAGTCGCCGGGCAGAGCCAAACCCAGGCGGTTAAACAGCTGCGCAACGCCGGTTTTGAAGTAATCTTGCAACGTGAATTCTCCGACACCGTGGACAGGGGCAAGGCCGTAGGCACCGATCCGGAAGGCGGCACGAAAGCCTATCCGGATCAACCGGTTCGACTCTATATTTCCAAGGGTATCGAGATGGTGAGGGTCCCAAACATTACCGGGAAAACACAACGCGATGGCACAGCAGCGTTACAGAAAGCAAAGTTGAAGGTCGGAACCGTCAGTGAGGAATACTCTGACACTGTTGCCGCCGGTCAGGTGATAGCAACCGACCCGAAAGCCGGACAGTCAGTGAAACACGACTCGATAGTGAAACTAACAGTTTCGAAAGGCAAAGAGCCGGTAACCGTTCCTGACCTGGCAGGTAGCACACTCACGGAGGCACAAAAAGTCGTGGAAACCTTGAAGTTGAAGGTTTCTTCCAGCGAAAACTATTCCGATACCGTGCCGAAAGGTGCCATCATTTCGCAAGACCCAGCCGCCGGGGAAACCCGCTATCACGGTGACGAAATAAAAGTTGTGGTCTCTAAGGGACCGGAAATGGTCGCGGTGCCTGACGTGGTGCGTAAATCTGAAGCTGATGCGCGCCAAACACTGGAAGCTGCCGGGTTTGTAGTGAACGTAAACAGGTTGTTCTCAATAGCAGATAAGGTTGCACAAACCGACCCTGCCGCTGGAACCGTAGTGAAAGTGGGTTCCACAGTCACTATCACTGTTATTTGAATCGCTGTAGCTGCTGGCTAAAACCCCATTGCCGGGAAATCCGGGTAGTCTGCAGCTTGTGGACCAGGACGGGCGGCAGCCAGCATCTCTGCCACGTCAAAAGCCATCTCCAGGGACTGCTGATGGTTCAGACGCGGATCCACTAAAGTTTCGTAGCGTTTCGCCAGTGCCGCCTCATCAACCTCTTCGAGACCACCAACCACCTCGGTTACATCATCCCCGGTTAGCTCAACATGGATGCCGCCGGGAACAGTACCGGCGAGAGAATGCGCCTCGAAAAAGCCGCGAACCTCATCCAGTATTGTTTCAAAATGCCGTGTCTTGTAGCCGTTCGCGCTCGTCACAGTGTTCCCGTGCATCGGGTCGCACATCCAGGTGAGCGGCACGCCGAGAGCCTTAGCTGTCTGAAGTAGCGGCGGCAAAACATCGCGAACCCTATCGGCACCCATACGAGCTATAAAGGTCAGGCGTCCCGGTTCCCCGTCCGGGTTCAAACGCTCAGAAAGAACCTTTATATCCTCGGTGGTGGTGCTGGGCCCAATTTTCACGCCCAGGGGGTTACGAACCCCAGCCAATAGTTCAACATGTGCACCATCGAGCTGCCGGGTACGATCCCCGATCCAAAGGAAATGCGCGGAGGTGTCATAGCATGCCCCGGAAATCGAATCCACGCGGGTCAAAGCCGACTCGTATTCGAGCAGCAGCGCCTCGTGTGCCGAATAGAAATCGACGGTACGCAGCGCATCGCCCGGCACCCCGGCAGCAAACATGAACTGCATGGCCGAATCAATGGCGTTAGCTAAATCGTCAAAACGCGCGTAGGCCGGATTCGCCATGAAACCTTTATTCCACTCATGAACCCGGCGCATATCGGCATATCCGCCTTTGGAGAAGGCACGAATCAGGTTTAGGGACGCGGCGGAACGCTCATAGGCTTCCAGGAGGCGTTTCGGGTTCGGGGTGCGGGAGGCGGCAGTAAACTCGTGTCCGTTAACCGCGTCGCCACGGTAGGACGGCAGGGTGAACCCGTCACGAGTCTCGGTAGAGGAGGAACGCGGCTTCGCGTACTGTCCCGCCATGCGCCCCATTTTTACCACCGGCAGCGCCGAACCGTAGGTGAGCACCACAGCCATCTGCAAAATGGTTTGAATTTTGAGTTTCAGGTGGTCAGCAGTGGATTCCGCGAATGTTTCGGCACAGTCACCACCGGTGAGCACGAATGCTCGCCCCTCACCTGCCTCACCCATCAAACGACGCAGCTCGTCAACCTCACCAGCGAACACCAACGGCGGGCGTTGACGCAGCTCTTCAGCAACATTGTTTACCAGTTCAGAATCTGGGTATTCAGGCTGTTGGAATGCCGGGCATTCACGCCAGGACGCGGAAACCTCACTCATATACACAACCTCGCGTGTTTCACTTGTGCGGTTGACGAATATCAGCCAGCATATCGGTGAACCAATCCTGGGTCACGTCAAAGGCTTTCCCGCCAGCAATCCGGTCAAAAGCAATGGCTGAGAGACGGTCACCGTTTTCCTCATCGTGCCCGATAACACCCGGAATCCCTTCGGCGGCGCACTCTACCGCATAGTCAGTCATGGACTTTATCAGCCGCAAATCAAAAGCATTCGCGGCTGCGGAGCGGGAGAAATAACCGGATTTCTGGACCATTACTTTTTCGGCACCCAAACGTTGCGCAAACTGTTTCGCAAACCACTGACCGGGGTTAATCAAATCCAGTTTCACGTGGCCGAACGGGTCACGTGGCACCTCGTCACCGGCCTGCTCCATCTCCTCGACGATCTCGGAAACACCGGCACCCTCAGAGAGGAAAATATTGACGTTACCGATACCGTCCATGATTGCCTTGAGCCGAACCGCCTCAGCATCCAAATCCATGTGCATTTCGGGGATATAAACGGCGTGAACATCCCATCGTTCCTTCGTTAAACCCAGTTCCGGAACCCACGGACGCTGCTCAAGGTCGGCACGATATTTACGGGCAGCAGCGGCAGTCAGGTAGCCACAACCACGTCCCATTATTTCGTGGACTATGAGCATCCGCGGGTTCGAGCGGTGCTCACCGATGATATTGCGGGCAAAAATCGCGGTTTGTTCAGCCGCGGTATCGGCACCGAGGGATTGACGGATCGGGATAATGTCGTTGTCGATGGTTTTCGGCAACCCGACAACGGTCAAGTTATAGTCATGTTTTGCCAGATAGGCTGCCAGGTCGGCGGCTGTAGTGTTGGTGTCATCACCGCCGATGGTGTGGAGCACATCAACCCGGTCTTCAACCAGGCGATTAGCCGCGAAAGCCAGCGGGTCATCCCCCTCCTTGATGAGGCCGCGTTTCACCAGATCTTCGGTGTTAGTGAGCTTCACGCGGGAGTTACCTATCGGGGAGCCACCGAATTCGTGAAGCCGGGACGCTAAACGGCGAGCCTCCGAACCGATCTCGATGTATTTCCCGGCGAGCAGACCATGATAGCCATGCTGGTAGGCAATAATCTCGACTTCGGGCATCAGCTCGTTGTAACGCTCAATCAAGCCTCCAACAGCAGAGGACAGGCAGGGGGCGAATCCACCTGCGGTGAGCAGTGCTACGCGTTTAATGGCCATTTTGGCGACCTTTCTGTGTCAGTTATCTTCTTTTCGTTCCTGGATGTCTCCAGGCAGGTTCACTTTACGAACCGATTCCTCACTATCCAGGTTCTCCCCGGATAGTTGCGGGAGCGGCCCGGCAAAATCTCCCTTCGCGGCGAGTTCTTTCTTCACCTCTGCGGCATAGCGGTCCACGTATTCCTGACCGGAGAGGTTCATCAGGGCATACATTATTTCATCTGTGATTGCCCGCAAAACATAGCGGTCTTCCTCAAAACCCCGGTAGCGGGAAAAGTCGAGGGGCTCTCCCACTACGACACCGATACGAGCTTTCGTCGGATCTGGAAGTTTCTGACCGATAGGCTGCACCAGCTCGGTGTTAATCATGGCTACCGGAATCACGGGTTTACCGGATTTCAAAGCCAGGCGCGCCACCCCGGTTTTTCCGCGATACAACCGCCCGTCCGGGCTGCGTGTCCCCTCCGGATAGATACCGAAAAGCTCATCGTTTTCTAAGCGAGCCAGACCGGTGTTTAAAGCAGCCAGAGCTTTTCCGCCGCCGCGCCTGTCAACCGGGATGGTGCCGACCCTGGTCATAAATTCTTTGATAATCCAGCCTTTAGGGCCTTTACCGGTGAAATAATCGGATTTCCCCATGAAAGTAACGGGACGTTCAATCAGCAGCGGCAGGAACACCGAGTCAAGAACCGCCAGATGGTTGGATGCCAGAATCGCCCCTCCGGTCTCCGGGATGTTCTCGGCACCTTTTATCCAAGGGTGGAATATCAGTTTTACGAACGGGCCGAAAACGGTCTTGAGAAACTGATAGAACAAGTTTCCACCTCCAGTTAGCATGACTGCATATAGGCTACCATTTTGTCTATGGCGGGATTCGGATTCGACGGCAGGCGAGGCGAGAAAAAACGTATAGAACGCGAGTTTGCCGAAATAACAGCCGATTTTGATGACGAGGATATTCCCGGAATCGACTTCGGTTTCGGACCGCGAGATTACCGGCTCGCTGAAGATGACTCGACTTTTGTTCAACCGGATCCGGAGCCGGTTGGGAAACTGGGGTTCTGGGTACTCACCACCGTAATCGACCTGGCGGTACTGATAATTATAGCGGTATATGCGCTGACCAAAGCCGGTAACATTCCGCAACCGCTGGTGATGCTAATACCCGTGCTGGCCGGGTTCCTGATACTGTCACTGTTGATGGCGGCACGGAAAAACCCCCGCCCACCCGGAGATGACGGAGCGCAGGTCTAGGGTTTAGGGTTTCAGTGGAGCTTGAGAGCCTGGTGAACCGCGGCAGAAATCTTCAACGGGTTCAACGGATATTCGACACTCACATCGACTTTAGAAAACTCTGAAAGCCACTCGTCTTGTGGGCGAGCGACTATAGCAATGATCGGAGGAACCTGGCCGAGTTCCTCGTGGAGGGTACGAGCCAACACCAACCCGGAGATCTTGGTGGTCTCGGAATCAACGATAATCAGGTCAAAAGCGCCGTTTTCAACTTTTTCTTGGGCACCGGTAGCGGTGGCAGCCTCCGTCCATTGAAACGCTGTTTCCCCGTCGGTTTCCCCCAGGGAACGCATAACATCATGACGCACGGTAGCAGAATCTGAATAGATGAGGATGTTTACCGTTTTCTTTGCGGCTTCGGACATTAGGTGACCTCCTTATTGCTAAAGCAATTGTAGCTTACGGAAACTACTTGGAACTGACCTTCGCCACATAGTCGATTACTTCGGCACTGGCGGGAGTCGCGGGGTTGCCCTTTTCCTTATCGGCTTTCTGTTCTGGCAGTAAAACCAGTGCCCGAGACCCCAAACGCATCCCGAGGAACATTACAGTGGTGTTCACCGGTGTCCGGGTGCGTTGCAAAACACCGTCATCGTAGCTGCTGAAACCGTCCTGACCGTCAAAAGTTACCTCGGTAATATGCATGGCCACGTAGTTATCCGAATCAATGGCTTCGCCCTTACCCTCAGCAATCAGATAAACCTGGATGCTGGCGGGAGGTTTCGTGCCCTCAGCAATACGGATAACCGGTTTCTGACCGAGCTCACCAGTGACGGTAATCCCCTCAGGCAATTTAACATCGGTGTTTAAAGTGGCGTTGGCGGGCTGGATGCTGGAAATATCGGTGAGGCTCATCTGGTCATGAATATCGACGACATAGACAAGTGTCGAACCGGCAGGAATCGTGACCTCACCGTACTGCCCGGTTTGTGCCTGATCCCCGTAAGCCAAATCCGGTGGGATAACGAGCTGTACCCGGTCACCTACGTGTTTACCAATCAGACCTTGCCGCCACCCGGCAATCACCTCCGATAGCGCCAGAACCGAGGGTGAAGACATATCTTTGAAAGTCGTATCAAAAACGTCACCATTCCACAGTTTTCCGGTATAGGCGGCAACTATCATGCTGTCCTCGGTGATTTCCGCCCCCGTTCCGGCTAGCAGAACCCGACTGAGCAGTTTCGCTGGCGGAGTGCCGCTACCATCGGAAATCTTGGGGGTTTCACCGTATCCGCCGCTCACCGCCGGAAAACCGCCGGCAGCTTGCGACCCCGAAAAGACCGCACCGCACCCGGATAATATCAGGGAACCGACTGCCAGCACAGCGACCGTGAGCTGCCGAAACGCACGAACCCGCATAACTATCACCTCTGGAAATGTAAGTTTCAGGTATTTTTTACCCGAGCAACCTGGCAATTCCCTGAATATCGGCAGCCGGTGGTCTCGCTTCTACCGGCACACTCGGATGTGGCGGAGACTAGTGGAAAGACTGCCCGCAGGCGCAGGAGCCCACCGCGTTCGGATTGTCGATCGCAAAGCCCTGACGTTCAATCGTGTCATAGAAATCAATGGTGGCACCGTTGAGATAGGGCACCGACATTTTATCAACCACCACTTCGACACCATTGAAGTCGCGTACAGCATCGCCCTCCAGGGTGCGCTCATCAAAATACAGTTGATAGATCAGACCGGAGCAGCCACCCGGCTGGACAGCCACGCGCAGCCGTAAATCATCGCGCCCCTCCTGCTGCAGCAGTGCCTTTACTTTTTCGGCAGCATTATCAGTCAAAGTTACTTCATGTGTTGGAGTTTCAGTGTCAATCATTTAGCTATTCCTTTCGTTTTCCTGGATTCCAGCCTAGCGGTTCATACGGTAAATAGCACCCTAAGATATGTACCGGATTCAAGAAACCCAAGTCCGCCGAAGCCGCTCCCCCAGTTGCGGCAGCGGGGCAACGAGCGCGCCGTCAACCATGTTGTCGGCCAGCTCTCGGGCACCCAGGTGCCCCGTCTCCGAGAGTAACAGCAGCGGAAAAGCATAGTTTTCTTTTATGTCCGTGAGGCGCTCTAGCAGCGGGTCAGCCAAGCTGTAGTGGTCAGCCTCCGAAACCCACAAACAGATTAAATCCCAATCGGAGAAATCCCCATCAGAGAGCAGATAGTTTGAACGTGACACCGAGTGTGCGCCACAGGCTACCAGGTAATCTGCCAGTCCGGAGAAACGCACCCCTATAGGTATTTTTCTGTTTCTCACCGCTGGGGAGAAAACCGGTTCCCGGTGGGGTTGAGCAGTATCGTCGGCGCGGCGCACCCGATGGTCGGCACTCACGATTTGCAGACCGGGAACCTCAGTTAAACCGGTTAGTTCTCGCAGCTGCCCTGCTGAATAGTGGAGCGCCCCGGAGTTCTTCCCGGAAACCCACACGGCTGAGCGATCCGCGGCGGCCTGGCACAGAGCAACATAATCCTCGGGAGAACAAAGCTCGGGGTCGTTCGCGATCCGATACAACCCGTCAGGAACCTCAGGTAGCGTCCAAACCCTGAAATCCACATCCGTGTTCTCCAGCTGTGCCGGGCACAGACCAGCACGGATAGCCGCACCTATGTTTCGCCCGCGGGTGGCAAAGTAATCCGCTATCAGCAGTATCCGCATCTGGATGCTCAACTGTTGAAGCTGGCGAGGAACACCGCCTCCGAGATGGTCGCGGCTTTCAGGGTCGGAAGGTGCATCGACTCGTTTTCGGCATGAGCGGCAGCCGGCGGATCCTCTATACCGGTCACCAGAATCTGTGCCTGCGGAAACACCTCAGCAAAATCTGAGATAAAGGGAATAGAGCCGCCTAAACCAATATCGACCGACTCGTGACCGTAACCGAACTTCAAGGCCTCCCGGTATGCGCCGCGGGCAGCGGAATCCACCGCCTGATATCCCGAACCTGCCTCAACAACATTAACTTCGATATCGGCTCCCAGTGGAGCATTCTGCAACAGATGCTCCTCTAAAAGTCGATATCCCGTTAGCGGATCCATTCCCGGTGGGGTACGTAGCGACAGTCGCACCGTAGTGTCAGGTGTGAGCGTGTTAGAGGCGGCCGATAGCGGGCGCTGATCCCAACCTATAACACAAATCGAGGCTCGATTCCACAGGTCATTCGCGATATTCTCGGGATTCGCGATCTGATAGCCCTCGACAATACCGGCGTCACGTCGGTACTCTGCCTCCCCATAAGTAACCTCAGTGACCAGCTCGGATCCTCCATCGAGACCGGCTACAGCAACCTCACCACGATCGTTGTGGAGTGTCGCTATCAGGCGGGAAGCCAATGTCACCGCATCCAGCACCGGCCCGGAATACATTCCAGAGTGCACGGCGGCTTTCGCGACCCGAATATGTACATCGGCACTAACCACTCCCCGTAGTGACGCCGTGAGCGAGGGCACATCGGAAGTCCAGTTCCCGGAATCGGCAACAATAATCACATCCGAAAGTAGCTGTTCACGATACTTATTAACAAAGTTTTTGAAACTGGGGGATCCGACTTCTTCTTCACCCTCGAAATAGCACACCACGTTCACCGGGCAATCATCCCCCAACGCGGCGAGTGCCCCCAGATGGGTGACGATACCGCCACCGTCATCGGCACTGCCGCGACCGTAGAGACGATCACCACGCACCGTGCCAACCAGCGGATCAGACAACCACAGATCCGGGTTACCGACAGGCTGCACATCATGGTGGGAATACAGCAACACCCAAGGAGCAGCAGGTTCTGTTTCACGGCGAGCCAAAACTGCGGGCGCTCCCGGTTGCCCATCCTCGGTTGGCGCATCCTCAATACCGACTTCAAAACCTAGTTTCCGCAAACGTTGGGCAATAAAATCGGCGGAGTGCTCCAGCGCCCCCCTATCCGGTGCTGAAGAGATGGATGGTATCGCCACCAGTTCTTTAAGCAGTTTCACCTGTGAGTCGAATCCGTCCTCGACCCGCTGCCGGATAGTTTCTTTCGTGATTTTTTGATTCATATATCCAGGGTACAACTTATGGTTTTATTCCCGCCGTGAAGTACGCTGGTATTCGTGAGCAAATCAAGAAAAAAACCATCGGAGCAGCAGCCGGAATCCGCGGCTAAAACCGGTGGCAAAGGACGTCCGACACCCAAGCGTCGAGAAGCACAGAAAGCACATGAGCGCGGCCTCGTCCCAGATAAAAAGGTCGCGAAACAGCTGGCTCGCGAGCGGCGCCAGGAAGCCTATCGGAGGCAGGATGCGGCACTGGCAGGTACCGGCGATGAACGCTACCTGCCTTCGAATGACCAGGGTAAACACCGTAAATATATCCGCAATTTTATTGATTCCCGGTGGACGATTTCCGAGTTTGTGTTACCGGCTATGCTACTGGCTATAGTCTTGCAATTTGTGATGCTGCAATTTGTTAAGTCCCTGCCGCTGCAGATGCAACAGATACCGGTCTATATCGTTTATGGCTTTTTGATTTTGTGCGTGGTCGAGTGTGTCTATTTGACCAGGAAAGTCAATAGGATTTTGGAAAACAAGTTCCCAGAGATTCAAGATGTGCGGCGCGGTACCGGTCGCTATGTGCTGTTTCGGATCACTTCGCCACGACCATTCCGGCGTCCACGCCCGCAGGTGGCGCGGGGAGAAGCTATCGACTGAGGGTACTATCCGATAGCTCGGTTGATTGCTCCCGGCCAGGATGGTCCGTTGTAGATAAAGCCGGTATAGCCGGCAACCAGGTCAGCTCCGGCATTCAGCATATCTGCCGCATCCTCCGCATCAGAGATGCCTCCACAACCGATTATCAGGCGATCCGGGTCAAGTTTGCCACGAAGTATCTCCACAGCCTGTAGTGCACGCTCCCTCAGTGGCGGCCCGGAGAGACCACCGTCACCATAGCCATGGTTGATTGTGGTGTTGGTGGCGACCACCCCGTCAATGTCCAAACGATTAACCATGTCTGCGACAGCCAGCATGTCTGCGTCATTAAGGTCGGGCGCTATTTTTATTAAAAGCGGTATCCGTGTGTCTGTCGCCAACATCCGGGCGCACTCATCCATGCCGGCGCGTACCGCGACAGCTACCGGTTCCAGCGACTCCACGTTTTGCAGGTCACGCAAACCCGGGGTGTTAGGGCTGGATACGTTTATAACCAAGTAGTCTGCCCAGGGGGCGAGCATCCGGGCGGTTTGTTGGTATTCGGTTGGGGCATCCGCAGCCGGAGTGGTTTTGTTTTTTCCGATATTGGCGCCAACTATGATGCGTCTGCCCGCGGCAGTGGAACGCAGCTTGCGCAGGTTCTCGGCCATGGCTGCGGCCCCCTCATTGTTGAATCCCATCCGATTCCGCAGGGCTTCCTGCGGCAGGATACGCCACAGTCGCGGTTTTTCATTACCCGGTTGTGGACGCAGCGTAGTGGTTCCTACCTCGACGAATGCGAATCCCAGCGCGGCGAGCGCCGGTATCGCCTCACCGAGCTTGTCCAATCCGGCGGGCAGACCGAACCTACCCGGCCAGGGACGCGGCAGCCGGGGATGATAGAAAGGGGTGAGCGCTGATTTACCTGCGGTGCCTATACCGCTACCGAATATGCCGTGCAGTAATCGGGTGAGTGGCGGCATGTAGCTGATTAATGCGAGCAGCCGCATCGTTTCGGTATGCGCTAACTCCGGATCCATACGTCGGAAAACCAGGTTGAAGAACAGGCGATATAGCACATATAGAGTCTATCTGACCTAGTCCCACCACAGCCACCAGCCTTTGCGTTGCGGGTCTCGCGGATCGCTCACCGGCAAAATTTCGTCCGGATCGGATTCGTAACCGCTCAATGACAATTCGGCTGCGATATCCCTGAATAGCTGGCGGCACTGGCAGTCATCGGCGTGTCGCTGCCCGCAGTGCGGATCAACAATGTGATAGTTGGGGCGCCCCCAATAGGTGAATGCCTCAACCGTTAAGCGTTCATCCCAACGCTGTGGACCTATCACATATCCGGATAGCTCGATCGGACCGGTGAGTGCCGCACGCAACAGGCTGCCGAGTTCCGGGCCGTTGTTTTGGGTGTCTCGCAATGCGCGTTCCGGCAGTCGTTCAAGCAGCTGTTTCGCCTGCTGGTGAGTCATTTTTGAAAATGGCCAGTAGTCGTCTTCGTCCAGGTTTATGTCACGTGGTGGATCTGCTCCCTCGGCGAGTAACTGCCGTATTCCGATGTTTCGGGTCCAGCCTCGCGGCCCATACAGACCCGCATCGGGGGCACTGCTGGCAATAGTTTGCGACACTCCTGTGATTGTTTGTGTCATTTTTCCTCCTCACCACCAGCTTTATAGGCAAAGTCGGATCAAAAAAACGACATGAAAGAATCCGGTAATCCGTGATTTATTACAACAACTGTGGAACCACTGACACGGTTCTGCCAGTAGTTTTATTGGGGTGTGGGAATCAGAACATCCCGTCGAGTTGCACGTTACTACCTGCGAGCCGCAGTTGCAGCCCCTGTTCGGTTAGTTTCACGTTCTCGACAGTCAGCCCGGGCGGCACCTGAGTCAGCGAAACGCTCTGCGCCGGGATCTGTACTTGCGCCATCATCAGCCCTAGTATCCCGGCGTCAGGCAATTGCAGATTCTTTGGTTCCAACATTAACGTTGGGTACCCTTCCGCATCCGGTTCTCCGGGGCTGACCTCGACATCCATGGTCAAGGACATACCGGATACGGTGGTGGAAGCGCGGATAGTTCCGTCACTGACTTGCAGATTTTCCAGCTCCCCGCCCCCCAAATCTTTCACTGGGATTCGCATTCGCATATCGAGGGTTTCGGCGCTGCGTATCTGGCGTTGCAGTACCGAAAAATCCACACCGTTCATTCGCAGATCCAGGTTTTCGATTTTGTTTTCACCACGTTCGATTCCCGCTGCGGTCAGTTCAAGTTCCTGAAGGTGCCCGGTTACAGCCTGGTTTAAAAACGGGAATCCGCTGAGCCGCACAGTCCCCTCTTCAGCTCCGAGGTTTTCCCATTTGGTCGCTATCGCATCTCTCGCTATCCACCATACGAGCCGGTCAGCACCGATAAGCAGCACCGCCAAGACGACTATCATGATCGCTGCCCTGCCGAGTATCTTCACATACTAGATACTATCGGCAATGCCCGCCAGCTGCCTGTCACGTATCGTCATCCGTACCACAAAGCGCTATCATAGAACATGTGTTCGATAAAACTGTGGATGCTGTAGCGGCGGGACGAGTCACCGCATTCGCCGCTGCGCGTAGTGGCGCACCGCATTTCACACTGCCCTGCGCCCTGGAGGCGGTACCTGCGGGCTGGCCGAGCCCCGCACAGGACTATTTTTCCGCAGACATTGACTTAAACGAGCACCTGATTGCGAACCCGCCGGCGACTTTCTTGGTGCGGGTCTCTGGGGATTCCATGACCGGGGCCGGCATATCTGACGGTGACGAGCTGATAGTGGATCGATCACTGGAACCGCGTGAGGGGTCAGTGGTGATTGCTGCGGTGGCCGGTGAGCTGACGGTAAAGCGGCTGCACTGGGGAAAGAACGGCCCGGAACTGCAGCCAGCAAACCCGGAGTATCCGATACTCCACCCTGAGGAACTGCAGGTTTGGGGGGTAGTAACACGCTGCCTGCATCGCCTTTGAGGTGCGAAATGCGGATGATAGCGCTGGTAGATGTGGATTCCTGTTTCGCCTCCTGTGAACGGATTTTTCATCCTGACCTTAATGGGCGTCCGATCGTGGTGCTGTCCAATAACGATGGTTGCGTGGTGGCGCGCTCCCCAGAAGCAAAGGCTCTGGGGATCCAGATGGGCACCCCCTGGTTCCAGATTCGTGCCTGGGCGCAGCGCGCCGGAGTGGTGGCGCGTTCCAGCAACTATGAACTCTACGGTTCGATTTCGGCACGCATCATGGAGATTCTGCGGGATTTTTCGCCCCGTGTCGAGGTTTATTCCATAGATGAGGCGTTCATGGTTTTGGATAGCGCCGATCATGCCCGGTCTCCCGACCGGGTGGCGGCGGCGATTCGTCAACGCATCTGGCGCGAATTAGGGGTGCCGGTGTCAGTGGGCATAGCCCGCACCCGCACCCTCGCTAAAATCGCATCCCACGAGGCTAAACATGACGCTTCGCTGGGTGGTGTTGCCGACCTGTCGCCACTTTCGGATACGGAACTTGTACGGCTTTTGGCTCGCGTCCCGGTGGCTGACCTTTGGGGGGTGGGGCGGCGTTTCGCTGCCCGCCTACAACACCTGGAAATCCACAGTGCCGCCGAATTGCGGGATGCGGATTCGCGAATGCTGCGGCGGCGTTTCAACGTGAACCTGATGCGCACCTCCCTGGAACTGCGCGGCGTGAACTGTATCGAGATTATTGAGCGTGACGCGCCACGCACCTCTCAGGTAATGTATTCCCGTTCCTTTTCCACTCCGGTGCGCAACGCCACCGAATTGCGGCAGGTGCTGTCAATATATGCCCAAAATGTTACTCGCCGGCTGCGCGCCCAGAAATCACAGGCCGGGGCGCTGTGGGTCTTTGCAGCTTCACCCTGGCATCGGGAACCTTTCCGACGTATCAGTGGTGCCGCCCCCCTCACCCCGCGTAGCGCCGACCCGGTCACCGTCTATCGGGCGGCCGAGAAGATACTGCTGCCGCAGGTTCACGAACCGGAGCGTTTCGTGCGAGCCGGTATTTCCCTATCCGATTTGGCTGATGTGGGAGCCGCCGAACCGTTCGAATTTTTTAGGGAACCGGCATCGGCTAGGCAGCTGGGGTCGCTCATCGACCGGATAAATGCCACTGTCGGGGAGGGGTCAATAGCCTTGGGACTGGCCGGATTAAAGGCTCCAGCGGATTGGCAGATGCGCCGCGCACTGCTCTCAAACCGCGGCACCACGCATTGGAGTGAATTGACGGTCGTTACCTGAATGCCGCTACCGCATCATCTGTGGCGGTATCTCGGCGGGATACTCCTCCCAAAACAGGTCCGCAACATCACGTATATGCTGTTCAGCAGCAGAGTGGCCGTCAGAGATCCCGACAGTATGGAACCCCGCAGACTTCACGACCTGTATCGCGTAGAGGGCATCCTCAAACACCCAGGTATCTGCCGGTTTCGCGGCCAGCGATTCGGCGGCCTGTAGGAACAGACCGGGGTTGCGTTTGTTGCGTCCCAGATCTGAGGCACCATAGATATGCTGGAAATACTTGGTTATGTCGAGCCGGTCGAAAGCCTGCCTAATCAGATGCTCGGTACCGGAGCTGACAATCGCCATCGGAATATCGTGTTCCTGTAACGCGGCCAGGAACCCTGCGGCACCGGGTTTCAAAGGAACCTGTTGTGCGTAGTGACGGCGCACAATCTGAATCATTTCGGCTGCGAGTTCGTCCGGTTCAGGCTGGAGTTCATAGACCTCGCGCAGCATCCTCGCCCCCTCCGGGAGGGTGACGGTAAAAAAATCGTCATACAGTTCGGGTTTGGGGGTTTTGCCGTAACGGCTCAACAGCTCCTCCCCCGCATCCGGCCACACCCCGAGAGAATCCAGCAGGGTTCCGTCCACGTCAAAAACCGCGGCTCGTATCATGGTTCTATCCTATATCTGTGGTGAGTATCGAGACACCGGCGGACGCGCGTTTATTCTGGCAGGTTGCTGGGGCATCCGGGTTCTTGATGCACCTGGTCAGAGTTTGGTAACCCAGTCGTTCATTACGCGAGTGTACTCTCCCACTATTTCGGCGCCGCGCACCGGATCTGAAGCAACTAACAGCGGATGGTTTGCCCCCGGAAACTCCAAAACCTGCACGTTTACCGGCCACTTGGTTGAGGCATCGTGGTTCCAGTGCTCATCGGCGGTGCCACCGATAGCCAGCTGCATCGCGGTGTTGGCACCAATCGCCTCCACCACGTCGGCGCGTTCAACTACCGGAGTGATCCAGATTGCCCTGTAGTTGCGTTCGGCAGCGAGCATCGCGGCAAGCGAACCGATTGATTTGCCGATAATCAGTACCGGCAGTTCGTTACCTGTCAGCGCGGTTTCCACCTCTTCGGTTACCCGCTGGGGCGTGAACTCCATGTCGGCATCCCAAGCCATTTCACGCACATTCCAGCCGGCATTCAACGCCACCTGTTTAGCGAAATACAGTTGCGGCATCGGTGTCGGATAGGCGACTCCGGGAACCAGCAGCGCTAAACCTTTCGGGTTTTCCACTGCGGTATCGGTATAGCTTGCCATCTCAGTCCCCTTCCATTCGGCTTATTTACTGTCATAATACTCCGGGCGTTCCAGGGTGGTTGCCCGGGGTGCCGTTGATGTCTGGGCACGATAGCATTACTGCGTGAAATTTTTGAATAACCTGCAACCAGGATATGACCTGACTTATGATGACGTGTTTATGGTGCCTTCGCGTTCCGCGGTTGGCTCCCGCGCGAATGTTGATTTGACCACCGATGACGGTTCCGGCACTACTATCCCGATTGTGGTGTCTAATATGACGGCGGTTTCTGGTAAAAGGATGGCAGAGACCGTGGCGCGGCGCGGCGGTATCGCGATTATCCCCCAAGATATTCCCGCAGAGGTGGTGGTCGAGACGGTCGCGAACGTGAAAGCCAGTCACCTGGTCTATGAGACACCAGTAACCGTGAAACCTCACCACACCTGCGGATATGCTATTGATTTACTGCCGAAAAGGGCACATGGCGCTGCCGTGGTTTATGACCCGGAGACCGACAGGCCTATCGGGTTGGTGCAGCAATCTGACCTGCTCGGGGTGGATCGCTACACCCAGGCTCGCGAGGTGATGTCCACGAAGCTATTGACGATAGTTGAGGGCACTGACCCGCGAGCGGCTTTCAATATCTTGCGGGAGGCGAATCATCGATTAGCCCCGGTGGTTGATACTGCCGGACACCTGGTCGGGGTGCTGACCCGTTCCGGTGCGGTACGTTCCACAATTTATTCTCCCGCGACTGACACTGAGAATCGGCTGCGGGTCGGGGCTGCTATCGGCATGAACGGCAACCCGGTTGAGCGGGCAAAAACCCTGATGGAGGCGGGTGTGGACATAATCGTTATCGACACTGCGCACGGCCATCAAGACCGGATGCTTGAGACTGTTCGCACTGTGGCCGCGGCACTGCCGCAAGGGTTCCCGCTGGCAGCCGGCAACGTGGTTTCTGCCTCTGGGGTTCGTGACCTGGTGGGAGCAGGCGCAAACATAGTGAAGGTCGGGGTCGGCCCGGGCGCGATGTGCACCACCCGGATGCAGACCGGTGTGGGGCGCCCGCAGTTCTCGGCAGTTTTGGAGTGTTCCCTGGCGGCAACACAATTGGGTGCGCACGTGTGGGCTGACGGCGGGGTGCGTCACCCTCGTGACGTGGCGCTCGCCCTGGCTGCTGGTGCCTCAAATGTGATGATCGGTTCGTGGTTCGCGGGAACCTACGAGTCCCCCAGCGACCTGCAATATGACGGTGAGGGGCGCGCCTATAAAGAGTCTTTCGGGATGGCCAGTAAACGGGCTGTGCGGGGACGTACCTCACGGGAGGATGCTTTCGACAGGGCACGTAAGGAACTGTTCGAGGAGGGTATTTCGCGGGCACGGATGTATTTGAAACCGGATCGTCCCAGTGTTGAGGATCTGATTGACGAGATTGTTTCCGGTGTGCGTTCCTCATTCACTTATGCGGGAGCCAGCACTATCCCTGAGTTTCGTGAACGCGCGATTGTCGGCATCCAGTCTGCGGCGGGCTATCGGGAGGGGGCGCCGGTAGCACAGTCCTGGTGACCCCCACTATCAGCAGTTTTCGTGGCGTGTTTTCCACCCTAGAGCCGCTGAACGGGCATCAGCCCCGCAGTTCAGGCGGTTTCGGTGTTTTCGTTGCGTAAAGGTCAGGACCGGGGTTCAGACAGTGCCGTTGAAACCATGTCGCTTAAATGTGGGTGCAGGTAGGTGAAACCGGAGGTTCCCGCTATTACTATCCGCATTTCACTATTGTGTGACGTTTGACGGGCGAGCGTTACGTTTTTGAGTTTCGGCAGGCAGGTCACGGCGAGACATATTCGCAATATAGACCCCACCCATGATCACGAGAGTGCCGAGTGCCTGCAGCGGGGTAAAGGTTTCATCCAGGAAGATAACGGCAGCAATAATGGAGACGACCGTGGAGAAACCAACGAAAGACGCGGTACGGTTCGCCCCGAGTTTC
>JAXDTI010000006.1:0-125218 GCA_034090045.1 Varibaculum sp.
AGCGCGATATTATACACGGTATGCTATCTGATTCTCCAGATACGCCAAGGGATTCAACCGCCATGGCTTTCCGGGCACCCAAGACGGGCACCGTGACGTTCACCGTCAAAGACGATGAACCACAGTTACGCCAGGACGGCAACACCAACGGCACAGTATGGTTGTCGCTGTATAAGAACGGGGAAGAACTACAGTCAGTAGAGTTGAGCCGATCGAAGGTGACCGCCGAAGATTGGAACAACTTCACTGCCGAGAACCCGATCACGGTGAAGCAAGGAGACTATCTACGGGTGGTGGCACATAGTGTTGGCGCACCAACCAAACCATCGCTGTGGATTTCCCCGGTGATCGAATATATCGACGTTGTGCCCAGTGTTGACCCTGACCCTGAACCGGTGGCTGTGGTGGCGTTGGAGCCTGTGTGGGATGATGAGTCTGGTTCGTTCACCGTGCCGAGCGTTGAGGGGATCACCTACAGCCTGGATGGTAAGGCGTTGGCTCCTGGCGGGGTTGTTGATGGTCTCGCTGGTAAACGCGTGGTCGTCACGGCGGCTGCTGGTGAGGGCTACACGTTGAGCGAGGATTCGCCGCTCGAGTTCATTCACGAATTCCCTGCGCCCAGTGTCGAACCTGACCCTGAACCTGATCCCGGTACAGACCCGGATCCGGGCGCCAATCCTGATGCTGAGCCTGGCACAAACCCGCAACCTGGGATCGGAACCGACCATGAACCTGGAAGCGGCGAACAGTCGGAACAGTCCGGCTCCAAGAAAGATGCTGACGAATTGCATCAACCTGGCGCAGCACACTTGGCGGCATCCGGCAGTAACGGTACTCTGAGCCTAGCGCAAACAGCAATGGGCATTATATTCATGGGAGTGTCTATGCTGGTATTCAGACGCGCTCGATCCCGCAGATAGCGCAACAGACTATGGGTGACGACACGAGGAGACACTTTTTACTTCGGCTCGTTGCTGCTGCAGTAGCGTTAGCGCTGATAGTGACAGTTGGCGTTTTTATAGCGTGGCGTATCGCTGTAAAAAACTCTGCAACAGTTAGTTTGGAGATTTCACAACACCGGGTGTCTAAAGCAGAGTTCGCCTATGCGCTGAATACTGTGAGGAACGAGGTTATCCAAGAGACCGCAGGGAAGGGTTCTAGCGTCAGTAAAGATTACTGGGAATCGGAGGCTCCGGGCTCTCCCACCGCTAAAGCCGTAGACCGGGCAATTGAGGTGATTCGGCAACGCTTGGGAGTCTATGAGATCGCTGTTGAAGCAGGCATAGTGGACTCGGCGAGTTGGGATGCGATCACGGATCGAATGAGCCGGGAGAATGCCGCGCGTGAACAGAAAAAAACCGCAGGACAGATAGTGCACGGAAACCCGAACTACACTCTTGAAACCTTTATTGACACGGAGATGCGCTCGATTAAACAAAGCTACACTAGCAATACCGAAAACCCAGGTATGTCACCTACTGAGAACGACATTCAACGCTACTACGACAACCATGAATGGACGGTGTCGGAAGATGGGTCTCCCGCCACGCTAGATCAGGTGCGAGCAAATGTTGTTCAAGAATATCGATACTCTCGATACGATGAGCTGGTGCAGCAGCGAGTGAAAAACCAGGATATCAAGAAAGACCTCGCACAGTTACGAACGTATGCCAGCTCGCAACTGTCGGAGTGAACCCCGACAGCCCTAATCGAGGGGGCGACACAGGACAGAAAAGAGTGGCGGCCCCTATACGTGAACACAGGAGCCGCCACACCATCACACGGTTCTACGGCGCTGACTTTTCACAGCTGCACCTGCAACGGCAAGAATAGCCGCCAAACCGAGTGCCCCAGAGGCGCTGGCACCTGTTCGAGGGAGATCTCCTTTAGCGCCTTGCGACTTCTCAGAGCTTGGCGATTTCTCGGCGTCCCCATCGTTGTGGTCAGACCCATCGCTTGGGTCAGGAACAGGCTTTTCCGCTTGTCCTCCGGCTACGGCCTGTTGATAGGCGGAGTGTTGCTGCTGAAGGAGCCGAACCGCCTCACATACGGCACGTTCTTTCGGGTGGTCGCTGTCTTTGCACAGTTCTTGACTGGCAGCACAGTAGGAGGCTGTCACAACCGCTTGTTCCCGGTCGCTATCCGATCGGGCTTGAGGGGAGGCTTCTGGCGTGCAATCAGCCGTGTTGTTACGCCAAAAATCAGGACCGATAGCTGTTTCGCCGCTGCCACAGCGAAAATACCCGCGGCAATACCAATGACGCTAAAAAAATGCTTTAGGCATCAGATTCCTTAGCGCAGTATTTCTCGCGCCTTTCCTGCGCATAAGCTTCGTTGCCCCACCCTGAATCAAAAGTAATTTAGCCGGTTGCTCGTCCAACCCGACACAACCATTATGGGCGTGTCGTTGAAGCTATAGCCATTCACGTGCAGGTTCAAACCCGTGACAGTTACCGGGCTATTACAGTTCGGCACCCGGCTGCGGGATAATGATGCTGTGATTGTAAAAACCTGCGAAACCCGGCTGGGCCCTATTCGATATTGGGTAAATCCCGATGCTGAGTATCCGGACGTGCAGCTGGTGTTCCTCCCGGGGCTGACAGCCGACAATAGATTGTTTAACGAACAGGTGCGGTTCTTTGCCGGTAACTATCCGACCCTGGTTTGGGACGCGCCCGGGCACGCCGCATCCCACCCTTTTAACCTCACTTTTTCGCTGGCAGATGAGGCCCGCTGGTTACACGAAATCCTGGAAACTGTAGGTTTCAACCGCCCGGTCATTATCGGCCAGTCAATGGGTGGCTATGTCGGACAGGCCTATCTGCAAGAGTATCCTGAGCAGCTAGCCGGATTCGTCTCTATTGATTCGGCACCGCTGCAACGCAGTTACATAACCTCCGCGGAGCTGTGGCTAATGGGGCGGATGGAACCCGTATATCGCCTATATCCGTGGCGGCTGCTGTTGCGCCACGGATCCAAGGGTGTCGCCTCCACACCGCAGGGGCAAGCCCTGATGCGAGAAATGATGCTCGTCTATGACGGCGACCAGGCTCGGTACGCAAGCCTGGCGGGGCACGGTTATCGGATACTCGCCGAGGCGATAGCGGCCGACCTGCCTTACCGGATAGACTGCCCCGCAATGTTGATTTGTGGGGAAAAGGACAGGGCCGGCGCTACACGCAGGTATAACCGGGCGTGGCACGCGAAAACCGGGATACCCTTGAAATGGGTTAAAGGTGCCGGTCACAACGCCAACACCGACCAGCCCGAAATAGTTAACCACCTGATCGCCGAATTTGTTGAGGCTCTCCGGTAGTGTCATCCCCATCCGCAACCCACACAAACCTATTGACAAAGATCTCACGTCTCGCGCAACCCTACTCGATTCTCGGTATCCTGACGCTTGCCTGTTTCCAAGTGGCGGCGATCGGTTTCGCGTGAATAACCTATATGGCGTTGTAAGCTTTCAGTCATGAACGCGCGGCACGCGAAGAACTGGAGGCGATGATTTGATTAAAATAAATCTGAACGTGCTACTGGTCGAGGGGGCATCTCTGTCACGGATTTCGCTGAAGCGGTAGGTGTCAGGCCCGCGAACATCGCGGTGTGAAAAAAAACGGCAGAGCCAAGGCGATTCGTTTCAACCACCCTGGACGCTATCTGCAAACCCCTAAATTGTGCTGTCAGTGACGTGCTGGAATACACCCGCGATGAACCCGAGCGATAATCCGCCTCTCGGGTAACCCGGCAGCCGCAACGGTTCCGGGCAGAGACGCTCAGGAAACTATATGGCCCTAATCGCGGATTATTCGCCAAGCTATGAACGTGGCCAACAAAAGTATTCCGGTAGAGACAAAAGCGACAGTCTGCGTGGCGTGCGAAAAAGCCGCCTGCGCTATCGGGAAAAACCGCTCGTCATCACGTCCTAGCGCGGCGGCGGCCGTAGCTAAAGACTCGCGTAATGCTTCTCGCGTGTCAGCCGGCGTGGCGGCAGGTATTACGAGATATGCCCGATAGAGCGCAGTGTGCAGGGAACCGAGTACGCCAATACCGAGAGCGACCCCGAGCTCATAGGCGGTCTCCGAAATCGATGATGCGGCTCCGGCTCGTGACGGGGGAGCGGCAGAAACCACCGCATCTGTGGAGAGCGTGACCGCAATACCGGTGCCCATGCCGATAACCACCAAACCGATAGCGAGGTAAAGGAACTCGCTGGTGTTCACCATGAGAGCCAGCCACACTAAACCCAGGGCGGATAATCCCAGCCCGAGAGCAATGCCGCGCCCCAAACCTATCCGGCGCATAATCCATCCGATAACTGCAACCACCATTACGGAAGCCAGAGTTGCCGGCATCTCGGCCAGTCCCGCCTGCAGCGGCGAATACCCCCGGACGAGCTGCAGGTACTGCGAGAAAAAGAACAGCACCCCGAAAAAAGCGAAAACCGTTAAAAGGTTGGCGAAAACCGCTCCCGAAAACTTCGGGATCCGAAAGAGCGCAGTATCCAGCATCGGGGTTTCGATGACACGTCCGCGCCGCAAAAACAGATAGCCACACAGTGAAGAAATCAGAATTGCTAACACTATTTTCACGGTAAAACCGTGGCTGAACAGTTCCTTGACCGCATATATGAAAGGCACGATCGTCAGGAACGACAGCAACGACGACAACAGGTCTACTGTTATCGGTACAGTTGATTTCGATTCGGGCAGCAGTATTACCCCTGTGACCAGTATTATCACGATTATTGGCACGTTTATCAGGAATACCGAACCCCACCAAAAATGTTCAAGTAGTGCTCCACCAACCAGCGGCCCTATCGCACCCCCGGCGGTGGCTCCCGCCGACATGATCGCTATCGCGCGGGTGCGTTGCTGCTGGTTCGGAAACAGGTTTCGGATTATTGACAGGGTTGAAGGCATGATTGTGGCGCCCGCAACCCCGAGCAGTGCCCGGGCAATAATCAGAATCGGGGCTGACTGGGCAAAAGCGGCGATCGTCGAGGCGACACCGAAAGCCGCCGCACCGACCAGCAGTATCCGTTTCCGTCCCAGACGGTCAGCGAGATTGCCCATCGTTACCAGCAGCCCTGCCAACACGAAAGAATAGATGTCGCCGATCCACAGTATTTCGGCAGCACTCGGGGAAAGGTCGGCGGTTAGTGCCGGAATCGCCAGGTAAAGTACCGTCCCATCGACACAGATCAGCGTCACCGCCAGAACCAAGATTCCGAGTGCGGCACCTGGGCGCCAACCCGTGACTTTGTTGGTTCCGCTGTCAGTCTCGCCGTTGCTGTCGTTTTCGTTGGGATGCATAGCCACAATGGTAACTGACAGCTTTCCTCAGCAATATTTCCCCAAACGGGGTCACCACGGAGACGTTTACTCTGCGCGACGAGTAGTGGAGGATAGCGTCTCGGAGTCTATTATGCGTTTCGAAGGCAGACCGACAAGCAGCAGCAAACCGACCGCTGACACAATCGTGTAGAACCAGAACATCCTGGTGAAGCCCCTATTCAGCTCCAGCTGGAAAGTTGATTCAATCCGGGAGGCAGAAGCGTCTATTTCCTTGAAATAATCCGTGCGCGACTGCTCCAGAGCGTCCTCGGCGCCGGCGAGCGCCCGATCTAGAGCGGCGGTTCGCATCGGCTCCGGCATCCCCGCCATCTGGGCGTTAATCTGGTCTTGAACAGCGGTTCGCATTGCCGATTCCATGTCGCCGGTATTGTGGTCAAACATATAGGTTGCCAGTTCCTTTGAACGCTCCACGATATTCGTAACATCAGCTGTTCGGATCCGGTTTTCCAGGTCATCAGGCAGATCGGAGACTTCGAAACTGCCCATAGTTGCGCTCATGCCGGTGTCGGAGTGCGCGGAACTGGCTGCCGACATTGCGGGCGGCTGATACTTCGGCATCGCGTTCATCACGGAGGGACCCAGCCCACCCATCGCGGTCGCCAACAAACCAACCAGGATTGCCGGAGCCAGTGTGGTACCAACCGAACGGATCAGGCTCAAGGTTGCCTGACCGGAATTCGCGTCCCGCTCAGGTACCAGATACAACACCAGGTAGGTCAGTGGTGCCCCCATCAGGAAGCCGAGCCCCAACCCCATTATTGCGATAGAGATCGCAGCCGACCAAAAACCAGGGTGGGGACCGGCCCAAAAAATCAGCATCAGACCGGCGATTACTGATCCGGCTAAACCTATACCGAGCACCACGCGCGGGCCGTGCTTGTCGGTGAGTCTGCCTGAAATCGGGGCGCCGACAGCGGTCGCCAAACCGATAATGATTGTCGGGTAGCCGCCCGCGCCAGTGGGAAGCCGCATCGAGTTTTCCGCGAATTGTGGAATAAACATCAGGCTCATCATCAGAATGCCAGAAATTGCACTGATCAGGAGGGTCGCTGTCATCGGCACGGTCGCGAAATAGTCAAAATTGATGATAGGGTTCCCGTCACGTCGCGCCACCGCCCGCTCCCAGACCCAGAACAGCGGAGCCAATACCAGGAAAATCAGCAGCGCTACCCACACGTTTGTGTCCCGTAGTGACTCTCCTGTCTGTGTAAAGTCCAGGTGCTGGAATGCCCACAGTAGCGCCGACATCATCACCACCAGCATCACGATGCCAAACAGATCCAGGCGTCTAGAGTCATGGGACTTCTGTTTCGGTAACGCCCACACGCCGAGTGCCAACACCGCAATCGCAATCGGTATGTTGATGTAGAAAATCCACTGCCAGTTTTCTCTACCTGCGATATCCAGGATCAGCGACCCCAGCGAGCCGCCAAACACCGAGGCTACACCGTAAACCATGCCGACCAGGCCGAGCGCCATGCCGCGTTTTGCTACCGGCACAATCGTTCCGACCGCCGCGGTGGCTACCGGCATCATGCCGCCACCTCCGATTGCCTGAATCACACGCGAAACCAGCAGCAGCCCGAACGAACTGAAGTCCTGCGCCAGGCCACACCCCAAGGAGCCGATACCAAAAAGCCCGATAGCCAGCATATACACTGGTTTACGACCGATCAGATCCGCAACCTTTCCGATAATCGGGATGCCCGCCGCGTAAGCCAGCGTGTAAATCGTGAACACCCACACGCCGGTCTGCTCAGGCACGCCGAGACTGTTTTGGATGACGGTACGCGCCGGGTTGATGATTCCCATGTCGAGAGCACCCATCCCAATACCGGCCAGGTAGAGAGCCAGAATCAGACCCCAACGTTTCGGTGGCGCCTCAATGTTGTCGTTGGCGGAGGCGCTTGCTGTTTCAGACATTTAGTTCTCCATGGTTGTGTCAGACAGGCAGAATTTTTTGTTGTTGCTGCTTTCTGTGGTGGTCGTGGGCGAAACTGTCGGTCAGTTCGGTCAGCATCTCGATGAAATTCTCCACTTCCGTGTCGCTGCGATTGACGAAAACCCTACCCACGTATTCATCCAGCGGGTCGGCCAGGCTGTGTCCGTGAACCCCGCCTGATTCCGAGATTCGCAGCACTGTGCGGCGCCGATCGTCGGGGTCGGTTTCGCGTGTGACATATTCCATATCGACTAGGCGATCGGTCAGGTAGCTTACCGCGGAGCGAGTGACATGCAGGTTCTTTGCTAACTCGGAGGGGGAGAGCGGGTGGCCGGAGATTTCAGCCTGCCAGATCTGCAGCAGTGCACTGCCGTCCTTTCCGTGTAGCCCCAGTTCGGAAGAATAATTGGCGACCGTGGCATTAGCGGTGAACACCAGGCGGTGAAACTGGAACACCAGGTTTTTGGAGAGTTCTCGACGGGTGGGACGAGGCTCGGAAACAGACATAAAGTTAATAATATGAATAGTTAAGTATCTTAATCAAATTATTGGTGGTGAGCGTGTCGATATAATGCCGGTATGGGGCAGACAGAACAAAAAACGTGGAAATTCCCCGGCGTTGAGGAGCCGTACCGCACCAGCCTCCAGTACACCCCCTATTTCATTTCAGCCCTCGCCTACCTCGTGGTGCCGCTACTGATAGCCTGGCTCGTTCCTGCGGATATCGCGGTACTTTTTGCCCTTGTCTACCTGCCTATCGTCTCGGTTCTTCTCGGAGTGCTGGATGCGTTGATGTTTCGTTTCACCTGGGCGTATGCGGTTATTTCAGGCGTGTTCTTTTGGTTTGCGACCCGCTATGCTTTTGCTGACTCAGCCGCCGTCTACCTGATCGCAGTGCTGCCCTGTATTCTCGCTGGAGACTGGGTGGCGAGCCGCATCAAGCTATCTCGCCACCACCGTGACCGGTCTCCCATCCAGACCTCAACCTCGCCTGCAGCCGAACGATAAACGGGGGCAGAAACCGGTGGAAACCTGGATTCTCAAACATCCGCAGCTTGGCGAAATAGTGTTCCAATGCGCAAACGACACCCAGTTCGCGGAAATCGACCCGGGTTGGCCGGTGCCGGAAACCCACGAAAAGCCGGAACCTGATTCCGAACCGGAAAGCGCTCGGATCGCCGGTTCGCTGCTCGGGTATTTGCAGCGGCTACGCCAGGTTAATCGAGCGCGAGTGCTGCTCGCTGGGGAAGTGGTCGGTCGCTATCAGAGCGTAACGGACGGGGAGAAACTGCCGCTGTTGGGTACCAAAACATCCCCGGATGGCTGGAGCGAAACCGGCGGGCCTTTCGACAGTGTTCCTCACCTCAAAATCGATGCTACCTTTTTTCGAGAACCAATAGGGGTCACCTATCGTGACAACGACACCCTGGTCGAGTTCGACCCGCCGGAGAGGTCGAGAGCCTGGGAACGCCACCAAAAAATACAGGCGAAACCACTGCTTCGGATGGTCTATCCGATCGCCCGTGGATTGCGAAAAAGCGGCTGGGCGCTGCTAGTTTTTCTGCTGTCTCCGCTTCTGATCCGACTTTTGCCACATTGGGAGCTGCCGGAACTCCACCCGATTGCGTTGCCGACCCCGAACCTGACCCCGATAGCCCTGCCGTTACCCACCCTGACGCGTATCGAGTTGCCGGTGCTCGATCTGCCAGAGCTGCCCACCCCACCGCAGCTACCGGATTGGCTGGTGTGGATGCTGGACCACGACAAATTGTGGCTCCCAATCATTATCGGAATCGGTGTGGGTGTTGGGGCAGTCATTAATCACCGCCGCTCGCAGCGTCACCGACACGATTGGGAAACAGCTAACAGCACTGCACAATAGCAGGTTTTGTAGCGCTCCGGGAAGCTGCCAGAGCATTTCGGGAGGTTTCCCCAATGTCGCCCCCCGCGTCCGGTCAGCGAACCGATAAACCCGTGTCGAACGCGCTTGTTTACAATAAAAACGACAGTTGAGTTCCAATAGAGAAAGGCTCCAACGATGTCTGAGATTTTCGAGCCGCCAGCACCTGAAAACTCAGCCCCCGAAAAACCAGACGTTGAAACCGCAACCCCAACTCGCCAGGCAAAACGGGCCGAACGGAAAGCTGCTCGCGCTGCCCGGCGTCTGGAGCGTGCCGAGATGAAAGCCGCGAAAGCCGCTCACTCCAATAGCTACCGTCCCGGCGGTAAGGGCGGTCGCGCCCAAATGGCCTTGAAAATAATTCGTACCTTCATCTGGGCGGTGATAGCGGTAGCGCTAGTGAAGTTTGCTTTCTTCCCGAGCCAAGAACCCCTAGATGAGATAGCTGCTGAAGGAAACTTTGTGTTGCCGACAGTAACCGTCGAGAACGGAAACATCGAAAACTCGATTGAACTGGATGCGACCGTGGTACGCAACGAGTCGAAACCGGTGAAAGCCACAGCCGAAGGAATCATCACCACAATCTATGCCGCCAACGGCGATAATGTCGGCTACGGGGCACCGATTCTGCAGGTCAAACACACCGATATGGGGGAGACTGCAGACCCGGATGCCGAACCGACCCAATCGGTAAGCTATGTCGATATCTATGCGCCGGCATCCGGAACATTGAATATCGATGCGATTGTTGGTCAAGCAACCAGCATCGGCGACCCGGTGGGAACAATCATTCCCAACGCTTTTCACGCATTGGTGACGGTCACTCCGGAACAGCTCTATTCGTTGCAGGCGCTGCCGAAAACCGCGACTGTGGCGATTACTGGCGGTCCGGCGCCTTTCACGTGTACCGGTTTGAAAACCATAACCGGGGTCGGGTCGGTCACCAGCACTGAGGACAGTGATGGTCAACAGTCAGCCACCACGCCACAGTTACGCTGCGACATTCCCTCCGAACAGACCGTATATGACGGGGTGAAAGCTAAGCTGCAGATTAATGGCGGTTCGGCGAAAGACGTGCTCACCCTGCCGGTGACCGCGGTCGAGGGACGTTCTGGCACCGGAAATGTGTACCTACCGGTGAGCGATAAACGATCGAAACCAAAAGCGGTAAAGGTGCAATTGGGACTCAGCGACGGCACCGCTATCGAGATTAAATCCGGTTTGAAAGCCGGCGACGAAGTGCTTGAATATGTGCCGGGTTCCTCCGATGAACAAGACAGTGCCGGCGGCGGCACCGCCATCTGATCGGAGATGCCCCTATGCTCGACCTGACTGAAGTCACCCGCACGGTGATTCTCCCAAACGGTGAGCCCCTGGAGATCCTGAAAGGGATAAACCTGCACGTAGACGCGGGTGAACATGTCTCTATAGTCGGGCAATCCGGGACCGGCAAATCCACACTCATGAATATCATCGGGATGCTGGATCTGCCGAACTCCGGAACCTATATGTGGCAAGAACACAATGTAGCCTCGCTCACCGACCGGCAGCGTTCCCAGCTGCGTGGCGAATCAATAGGTTTCGTTTTCCAACAGTTCAATCTGTTTTCAACCAGGGATGCGGTGTCGAATGTGGCGGTGCCGCTACTGTATTCGAGCGGTATGGATTTGCTGCGACGCAACGAAATAGCAGCAGATATGTTGGAGCGGGTAGGTCTCGGAGATCGCCTGGACGCTATGCCCAGTCAGCTCTCCGGTGGTGAACAGCAGCGTGTAGCCCTGGCTCGCGCCCTGGTGCGCCGCCCGCGAATAATACTTGCCGATGAACCGACCGGCGCCCTGGACCTGCACACCGGCGAACAAATGATGAATCTGCTGGAAGAATGCGTCCGCCAATTCGATGCGGCGCTTATCGTAATCACCCACGACATGCAGATTGCGCGCCGCGCCGAACGGATTATGGAGATTGTGGACGGCAGGATTTCGACGGTTTCCCCACTGAGCGTCGCTGACATGAGGCGTGGCGAACAGACCAAAAACAGCGAGAGGGGACAGGCGTGAATAACATTCTAGGTGCCCTCACCGAGGCGTGGGAAGAAGTAAAAATCAACCGGATGCGTGTGAGTCTCTCCCTGATCGGTGTGGGGGCGGCAGTGTGGGCGCTGGCCACAACCTTGGCGCTGGGGCAAATCCTCGTGAAATCTACCGAAGAACTGTTCTCGATAGGGGGGCGCCCTGGCCTGATTGTGATGTTTGCGGCACCGAACACGGGAGATCCTGAGATTCTGCCCGCTGACGGTTACGGTGCCGGAACGATTGGTGATGCTGCCGATAAACAGCTGCGGGGTTTCTCGCTCGCGGCAGCCTCGAGTGCCGAAAAAATCGGTACCAAATACTGGTCGCGTTTCTTTTCCACGGATTTCATTAACGGCCCGGAAATCTGTGACGACTCGATGGCTGAGGGGTGCTACACCAACACCGCAACCCTCTACGGTGTCGATCCGATGCATTTCACCTTGAAACCGACACAGTTGGTGACCGGTCGGCTGCTCCGAGAAAGCGACGGTGAACTGCTGATGAACCCGGTCGTGGTGAACCAGTCAGTTTGGGATAAGCTCGGGCGACCGGCGCTCTCGACCCACCCGCAACTCCTGATTGACAACAACTCGGAGATGGCGTTTACCATCGTCGGGGTGGTTGAGGACTCTAAGCTGTCATCCGGGACGCAGGAAGCCTATACGCACGCTGACACCTTTACCGGAGCCTTGAACACCCAGAAGAAAGCCGAGATGACACCTATGGCTATCGAGATTCTCGGCCATGCTGACCAGGTGAAAGAGGATTCAAAAGTGGTTGAGGAGATACTCGGTTCCCAGCTTGGTAAAGACTATGAGCTCTCCGCGATCTATGACGACAAGTCCGGCGACACGCTCGCCGGGGTCAGCAACTCGATTATGACAGTTATTTCCGGTATCGGCGGTATCGTGATTCTGATAGGCGCGCTCGGTCTGCTCACCGTCTCCATCGTCACAGTGCAGCAACGGATCCGCGAGATTGGGATCCGCCGCGCTGTCGGAGCTTCGGCTGCGCGAGTATTTTTCTCGGTGTTCCTCGAATCGGTGGTGGCGACCACGGTTGCCGGCGTGGCGGGTGTGATGATGTCGGTGCTGACGATTAAGTTAATGCCACAGGAGGGACTGCAAGAACTATTTGGGGTGGCGCCCGGTAATGTGCCCTACCCGATGGGTGCGGCTTTCGCCGGTGTCGCGATTGCGGCGGGCGTGGGTGCGCTGTGTGGCATCATTCCAGCGACCATCGCGGTACGCAAGAAACCGATTGACGCGATACGTTTCTAAAGTTTCCCAGGTTGACCCGCATCGTCTGTTCCTGGGTATCCAGTTGCGTAGGCGTAATGAGCTGTGATGTAAAATGACGGAATGATTCACCTCGACCCGGACTGGCTGCGGGAACACGTCCCGGATGATATTCCGGACAGTGTCCTGCAGGAGACCGGTGTGCTGAAGGGATACTATATTGACGGGCTGGCGGTCTATAACCACCCGACTCAACGAGATTCCCAAACCCTCAAATACCAGGCAAAAAATGATGATGACCTGCGGATTTGGGAGTTCAAGGTCTGTTGTCAGCGTATCGGTTTCTATATGGCTTTGCGTACTCGCGGCACCGATTCGGAGAAGTGGCGCTACCCGAGCGCGATGCGTCACGGCGGAAAACTACGTTACAGGGAGAACCGGGACTACGCCTATGACGCGATATATGATTCCCGTAAGGTGCCTTTTGAGGTGGAGTTACGGCTGTTAAAACCGGTGCTGGAAAGTGCAGATTGGAATGCGGTGGTTACACAGCGGGAGCTGCAACTCAACAGTTCAGTAAACATCGACCACTGGCGTTACGACAACGCAGCCGAAAAATTTGTAGAGAAATAGGCTACGAAGTGCGCCCACAGGGGGTCGAACCCTGGACCCACGGATTAAAAGTCCGCTGCTCTACCAACTGAGCTATAGGCGCCTGTCGAAAACGACCTCTCAATCGTAACGCCCAGCACGCAGCAATGTCCAAGCCGGTTAGGATTGTACTGGTCACTTGAATTGGATGAGAGGTTAGCGATGTCGAGATCACTGGGTGTTCGGGGCATAGCCGCACTCGTTGTTGCCAGAATCGCCGGCTGGGCTTCGCGGGTCTCCGGGCGCGGCTCCGGCGGCGTAATCGGCGGCAATATCGCCCACCGTATCGATCCGCACCTATTGGATAAACTCGGATCTGGTTTGCGCCCTATCCTCGTGACCGGAACAAACGGTAAATCAACTACAAACAAGATGGTGCGTGCCGCGCTCTCGACACTCAACGGAGCAAACGCAGTAGCATCCAACACCAACGGCGACAACATGATGTCCGGTGCGCTGGTGGCGTTGATCAACAACCCGAAAGCAACCTATGCCGCCCTCGAAGTGGACGAAATGTACCTGGTGCACCTGGCTGGACATGTACACCCCGAAGTGATCGTGCTATTGAACCTCTCTCGTGACCAGCTGGATCGGGTCGGAGAAATCTCAAAAGTTGAAGCCTCTATACGGCGCGCCATCAGCGAAAACCCGCAGGCAACCGTTATCGCCAACTGTGATGACCCGCTGATCGTCTCTGCCGCCTGGGATGCCCACCGAGTCGTTTGGGTGGCTTGCGGTTCAACCTGGAAACTCGACTCGGTTTCGTTCCCGCGTACCGGCTCACCCATCTACTATTCCGGTCTCGGTGCAGACGGCGCCGAAAAATGGTGGGTTGAGGGACACCCTGAATACTCCCGCCCTGACCCCACCTGGAGTTTCAGGGGCGAAACCGGTTCGGTCTCCGACCCTGCCATATTGCACACGCCATTCGGCGAGACACCTATCAACCTGGCTTTACCGGGGCGAGTAAACCTGGGTAACGCGGCGCTCGCTCTCGCCGCCGTCACCGAGCTGGGGGTACAACATACGGATGCGCTGCGAGCTGTGGAGAACGTGACCTCGGTTGCTGGACGCTACGGGCGCCTGGATTTAGGGGCCGGACGCTGCGCCAGAATCCTTTTAGCCAAAAACCCGGCGGGCTGGCAAGAAGCCCTAAACATGGTTCCGGACAGCGCAAACTCGGTGGTTTTGGTGACGAACGGGCGGGTTGCGGACGGGCATGATCTCTCCTGGCTCTATGACGTAGACTTCACCGTGTTGAATCCCGATTTGGAACGCCCGATACTGGTAGCCGGTCAACGTGCCCGCGACCTGCAAGTACGACTACGCTATGCGGGTTTCCCGAACCCGCTGCTGCCGGGAACCAGCGGTTTCGGCACCATGATGAACGCCCCCGGCCCGGAGATTGTGGTGTTAGCGAACTACACCGCTTTTGCGGACCTGCAAGCCGTGCTGCGTTCCCGGAATATGCGCCTGGAAAACGAGTAGGTGATGAGTATGCGACAGCCAAAAAAAACTGAAAGCACCCTGCAAATCGCGGTGCTGCTTCCCGAGTTGCTGGGCACCTATGGGGATGGCGGCAACGGCGAAATCCTGGCAGCGCGAGCCCGACTACGCGGAATAAAAGCCGAGGTTAAAGCCTTTCACGCCGCAGATCCCATTCCCGAATCAATGGATCTGTACGTGATGGGTGGGGGTGAGGACACCGCCCAGGTTATTGCGGCTCAACAGCTGCGCACCGACCCCGGATTCAATCGCGCTATCGCTGCCGGGCGCCCCCTATTGGCGATCTGTGCGGGTTTGCAGATTCTGGGCGAATGGTTCACCGACGGGCAGGGGCTACAGCAACCGGGCACCGGGATGCTGGATTGCACCACTTCCCCGATGGGGGCACGCACAATCGGGGAACTCGTCATCGACGGCGGTCCGGAGTTCGACCAGCCGCTCACCGGTTTCGAAAATCACGGCGGCGGTACCGTACTGGGCGCAGATGCCCGCCCCCTCGGGCGGGTTTTGGCAGGTATAGGCAATGTAAAAGATGTGAACTCGACAGGTTCAGACCCGCAACAATGGTGTAGCGCAGGTTTCGATGGTGCCCGACAGGGCTCCATCATCGCAACCTATATGCACGGTCCGGCGCTGGCACGTAACCCGATGCTAGCGGATTATTTGTTGGCGGCTGTACTCGGGGTGCCGACCGGTGAACTGCCTAAGCTAGCCGCCCCAGAGCTGGGTGCCGATATTGAGAGTCTGCGTAAAGATCGCCTGAGCTTTGCCCTGCCGCCTACCGCATCAGAAACACGGTGACCGATGAGGCAGTCAAATAAAAACACCGCGGCGAACTCCACTGTCCGCAATTCTCTAATCGTCTCCTCAGGAACGCTAATCTCGCGTCTGCTGGGTTTCGTCCGAATGGCAATAACGTTATTCGTGCTCGTAAAGGTGATAAACGACGTCTTTCAATTTTCGAATAACCTGCCGAACCAGGTCTACGAGTTACTGGTGTCCAGCGCTTTCAATGCTGTGCTGGTTCCAGCTTTTGTTTCCGCACAGAAACGCGCCGACCATAACCGGTTCATAACCGCGATTTTCACGGTAACTCTCGGGGCGCTGGCAGGAATCACCGTGGTGGTCACGCTGGCGGCACCGTTAATCGTGAAAATAATGGGTGTTTCCTTGCCGGAGGATTGGTTCTGGGTTGTGGTTTGGATGTCAGTTTTGTGTTTACCGCAGATTTTTTTCTACGGTATGCACACGGTACTCGGACAATACCTGAACGCCAATGGTCGTTTCGCCGCCTACGCTTGGACACCGGTACTCAACAATGTGGTCGGCATTGGCGGTCTGGTCATGTTCTACCTTTTTTATCGTGCTGGAACTGCGGCTGGAGATGCCCTCTCTAACCCGGCTAACTGGGGGCCGCAACCGCTACTGGTGCTCTGCGGAATGACTACCCTCGGCATAGCGCTGCAGGCTCTTTTTTTGTTGATTCCTCTGTGGCAGACCGGGTTCCGTCCCGAGTTTCCGATCCGTTTACGAGGTTTGGGGCTGCGCGCACCCATAAAACAGGCGATGTGGGCTGGGGCTTCAGTTTTCTTGATCTATATAGGTGTTTGGGCGCAAAGCAATGTTGCTATCGCGGCTTTCTCCTATACCCAAATAACCGGTATCGAGGTGCCTTCCGTTTCTGAACGCACCGTCGCAACGCTGTTTTATGCCGTCCCGTACGCGGTTTTGATTCTGTCTGTGGTGAACGTGATTTTTCCGGACATTGTCCGGGCGGTCGAGGATTCCGATGAGTCTCGTTTGAAATCTCAGATGCTACGTTTTCACAATTTCATCGGTCCGATAGGTGTGCTGTGCAGTGTGCTTTTGATGACCGGTTCACTGTTGCTCGCCCAGCTGATGACGATTGTCACCGAATACGACCCATTTCTGATAGCTATCGTGCTCGCCGCAATTTCTGTTGGCATAATCCCGCTCGCATCCGGGGCTTTGAACGAGCGTGTCCTGTATGCGTCAAATCGCGCCAAATACACTTTTTTTGCGCAGATCCCAGCTAATCTATTCAAGCTTCTGACGTGCAGTATCGCTGTTTTTGCGCTGCCGCAGATAGCCTGGGTGCCTTTCGCGGCGTTCGGGGAGGGGATAGGGTTGGCGCTCTATGCGATTATCTGTCATTATGCGATAAAAGTTCCCGGTCGTCCGAGCCTCACCGAGGAGCTGCGTTGCTATCTGCGTCCGCTGTTAGGGGGAGCCGTGGCGGCTGCTGTCGGTCTCGGGTTCCTGTGGCTTGTAGGCTTCTATTCCACCGGTTACCTCGATTTGTTGGCTCGCTGTGCCGGTCTGCTCGCTCTTGAGGTTTTGGTTTTTACTTTCATTGGTGTTTCTCGCCAAACCAGGACAGAGTTTCTGGTGCTATTGCGACGTCGGTGACATCCGCTTTCACCGAGACACCAGTTTTCGGGTTTGTGCCCCAATAGGGTGCACGCGGCGGTGCGATGAGGGAAAATAGATGCAAGAGAGCGAGGTTTAACCATGGCGAAAGCCCCATTCCGCCGGCCCGCAGCGTTGCGGACCGAAGATGCCGAAAACCTGCCTGGCGATGAAGATCCGGCTGAATACTCCGAAGTTGCCCACACTGCTGCCCAGATGCTGCTGGGGGTGGCACCCCCCGAAGATATGCGACGTCGTCCTGACCTGCTTTCCGCTATCGAAGCTGAAGGGATTGACCTGGTGGCGGAGCTATTTGCGAAATCCCCTGCAGACACTTTGCCCGGTGTGCTGTGGCGTTTATATCTGATACAGCAGTGGATGCACCGTGACGAGCCGCGTGTTCAACAGGTTTGGCAGGAGGGGGCAGCTTTCGCGACCCGCAAATCTGAGGTGCCTACGCGACCTTTACCCGATCCGTGCTCCGTTTTAGGGCGCATAGACCAGTTACTGAACGGCGTTTTCAAAGCGGATTTTGCGCAGCTGCTTTCCGATACGGCGCTGGTCATGGAGTTTTTGTCGGTGGGGCTGCGCAGCGAGAATTGGATTACTGACGAACATGACGAATTGGCTGACCGGGTGACATTGCGAAACTCGGCACTGATCGCCACCGCCCGGGAGTTGCTGGCAGCAGCGGAGGCAGGCGAGTTCGGTCACCTGGAATAGTGTGAAAACAAGGTTGCAGATAGGAGCTGAAATGACAGCGGATGATTCCCCTCGGGATGGTTTTCATGACCCCTCTGCCCAGTCACAGGCAGCACCGGGCACTTTCGCTTCGGTGGTTCTAGGTGGTGTGCCACTGACCGGGCATCCGGAAGAGCCGGATGTGTTTGAGACGGCGCTCGCCGATGAACTGGTCTCGCCCGAAACCGACCCGGAGCAGTATCCGGGTAGGGAATACGATGACGCCGACTATGAGGACGAGGTCTCCGAGGTTCAACAGCCCGCCCCGGTTGCAGCTTCTGCCCCGCCTGCCCCCACAAAGCAGCCTGAACCTGCCGATAGTGTCGCCAGCGATACCGCCACGGGGTTGGAAGCTGGCTTGCCCGCTACCGCCCAAAATGATGACGACCTCGACGATGATGTGGAATACGACGATGAGGAATATGACGGTGCCGCCGATGAACCAGAGGTGGAGAACGAGGGGGGCTACCCGGTGTCGGATACGCTGCCGGGCATCGCGGAACTGACCGGGCCTTTCGGCGAGGAGCTCGAACTGCCTGCCGGTCGCTATTCGGAACGGGAACTCACGTGGCTGCAGTTCAATGAGCGGGTTCTTGAACAAGCCGAGGACCCGAACTTGGGGTTGCTGGAACGAGCCTGGTTCGCCACGATTTTTTCCTCGAACCTCGACGAGTTCTACATGGTCAGGGTCGCCGGTCTGAAACGCCGTATAGCTGCCGGAATCGCCGTCACCTCGGTGTCCGGTTTAACTCCGCGTCAAGTCATGGATGGTATCACGGCTCGCAGCCACGAGCTTTGCGCCCGGCAAGCCAAATTTATTCAACAGGAGCTGCTCCCTCAGCTCAACAAAATCGGTGTCGAGGTGAAACACTGGGACGAGATTCCCTCACAGGATGCCGAACAATTGCATCGGGTATTCCGTAAACAGATATTCCCGGTTCTCACGCCGCTAGCCGTTGACCCGAGTCACCCCTTCCCCTACATTTCGGGTCTGTCACTGAACATGGCGGTCGTGTTGCGTAACCCGCTGTCCGGCAAGCAGCACTTCGCGCGAGTAAAGGTCCCTGACCTGCTGCCGCGCATGGTGAACCTCGATGAGGTGGTGCGCGGTATCCGCCCGGAGACCGCTATCCAGTCTTTCGGTCGCACCACCTACGTGCCCTTGGAGGACGTTATTTCAGCGCACCTGGATCACCTGTTTCCCGGTATGGAAATCGTGGAGAGCTGCACATTCAGGGTGACCCGCAACGAAAACATGGAGGTTGAGGAGGATGATGCCGAGAACCTGCTGACGGCGATGGAAGCCGAATTGCTGCGGAGGCGTTTTGGCCCGGCGGTGCGTCTGGAAGTCTCCGAAACAGTGTCCAACTATGTTCTGGACTTTTTAGTTTCCAGACTGGGGGTGAGCTATGACGACGTGTTCAAACTGCCGGAACCGCTGGATCCGCTTTACTTGAATACTTTCCATGACCTGGATCTGCCGGCCTACAAGTTCAAAAACTTTGTTCCGGCAACTCCCGCCGGTTTGGCGGAAGTCGAGTCCGCCACACCGACTGACCTCTTTGCGGCGATCCGTGACCATGACGTGTTGCTGCATCACCCGTATGATTCTTTCGCAACTTCGGTGCAGTTGATGGTTACGAAAGCTGCCCGCGACCCGAGAGTAAAAGCAATAAAACAGACACTATATCGGACCTCCTCGGATTCACCGATTGTGTCAGCCTTGATTGAAGCCGCCCAAAACGGGAAACAGGTTTTAGCGATCGTCGAGATAAAGGCGCGTTTCGATGAGGATGCCAACATTTCGTGGGCGCGTAAACTCGAAACCGCTGGCGTGCACGTCGTGTACGGTATGGTGGGGTTAAAAACCCACTGTAAGTTGCAGATGGTGGTTCGTGAAGACGAGGACGGCGTGCTCAGACGCTACTGTCATGTCGGCACCGGAAACTATCACCCGAAAACCGCTCGCGGATACGAAGATCTCGGTTTATTAACCTGTGACGCCGAGGTGGCACAAGATATGACCCGGCTATTCAATCAGCTCTCAGGCTATGCGCCACGGACATCTTTCCACCGTTTGTTGGTGGCGCCACGTACAATCCGTCCGGGGCTGCTGGAACGTATTCAACGCGAAATCGATAATCGTCATGCCGGTCGGCCCGCAGCTATTCATATAAAAGTTAATTCGCTGGTAGATGAGAAGATTATTGACGCGCTGTACCGGGCTTCACAGGCCGGGGTGCCGGTGACGATTGTCTGTCGCGGTATCTGCACGATCCGTGCCGGTATTCCGGGGTTGTCGGACAACATCCGGGTGCGTTCTATTCTGGGCAGATTCCTGGAACATTCACGAATTTATGCTTTCGAAAATGCTGGTGAACACGAGGTTTGGATAGGTTCGGCGGATCTCATGCACCGTAACCTGGATAGGAGAGTTGAGGCGCTGGTACGTGTCAAAGACCCCGAGATGGTCGAAGAACTCTACGATATGGCTGTAATGGAGGCTTCCGATGAGGTGTCATCATGGTGGATGCTACCGGATGGTTCGTGGCAGCGTCACACGTTCGGTGAGGACGGTTCCGTGTTGAAAGATGTGCAGGAATTGTTTATTCAACGGGCAAACTCTCGGGTGAAAGGTCGCCACTAGCACCACCGGTGGCACTCTCATCCGATACTTGATGTTCGAGACCGTCTCGGGTCGCTGCATGACCTGACCGGAATAATACATCTCGCGATAAACTAGAATTTCAGTATTGACACCGCACCGACCCGGAGGAGGGAATATGGCAGCGCCTAAACCTAAGCCTCCGGCATCCCGTAACATTCTCGCTGGTGGATCCATTATTTGGCGTGCGATTGACCCCGCTGATCCGAATCCGCCGCGCAACCCCGGTGATATCGAGGTGCTGGTTGTGCACCGCCCGAAATATGATGACTGGTCCTGGCCGAAAGGGAAACGCGAAGGCAGCGAACCGTTGATATGCTGTGCCACCCGGGAAGTCGAGGAGGAGACCGGCGAGATGGTGCGTCTGGGACAGCCCTTGACAACCCAGCGATACCAGTTAGGTACCGGCATCACAAAGGAAGTGCACTACTGGTTGGGCACTCTGGATTTGTCGGCGGCCGCCGGTTTGGCACGCTACCCGGCGCATCGTGCTTCAGTCCACGAGATTGATGAGACACGTTGGGTGAAACCGAATCGGGCGATGAAACTATTGACCCGCCGCGGGGACCGTCGATTGCTGGATGAGGTGTTGGCGTTACTGGAGGCACGCCAATTGCGGACTTTCGCCCAGGTGTTTTTGCGGCACGGCAAGTCGGTGTCACGTGCCGATTTTGACGGTTCGGAGTCGGCGCGCACTTTGAATCGTATAGGTGTCAGCCAGGCGCTGACCCTGGTAGGGATGCTTTCAGCTTACGGGGTTTCCCAGGTAGTCACCTCGCCGTGGCGCCGATGTTTGGCGACCGTCATGCCCTACGCCTCGCTTACTGGAGCGGAAATCGAGTTGAATCCCGCTTTCACAGAAACAGCTGTGCACACGGATGCCGGTCCGATGCGAGCGGCGGTTCGCGAGGGCTTAAACCGACAAGTAAACGAAGTGTTTTGCCTGCATAGACCCACTATTCCGGGTGTTATCGGCGAGTTGGCGCCCTTTACTCCCAACGCGCTAGGCAGGTTGCTGCCACAGAGCGAACCGTATCTGAAGACCGCTCAACTCCTGGTGACGCACTTCAGTTACGATAACGCTACACCCCAGATTGTCGCTATCGAGAAACATCGCCCCTAGCTGAAAAAGGCTATTTTTCGCGCAGCGAGCCTTTCTGTGCCGGAATGGTGAGAGCCACACAGCTGAGGGTTCGATCATCGAAACGGTTCCAGCTGTTTTCGGAGGGGGCGAGCGGGTATATGCCGGCATCCGAATCGTTATAGCCGGTGCCTGTGTATTCTTCGAAGGCTCTCGGACACCACCCGGCAGCTTCGGCAGCTAGTTTTTCAGCCCCCGGATAGCTATCAGCCTTGATTTCACGAACCGCAAAAATCTCGGAGTTATGGGTCTCTTCACAATCGACAGTTTCAACTGATGAAAGGGGCACTTTGGCGCGCAAGTCAGCATCGGAGGCGTTAAAACACTCCCCGATTTGGAGGTTCACAGCTGGTTCTGAGCATCCGGTTAGGACTGTCGCCACCAGCACTGTAGTGGCTGCAAAACCGATGCCGTTAATAAATCTCATCGCGCTAATGCCTGTTCAGAATGGGAGAACAAGGTGCAGCAGCAGATAGGCTCCCGCTGCCATGACCCCGGCTGCGGGGAGGGTGAGAACCCACGCGGTAGCGATATTTCCCGCCACCCCCCAGCGCACGGCGGAGAGCCGGCGGGTCGCGCCGACACCCATGATAGCGGCCGACACCGACTGAGTCGTGGAGATCGGAGCTTTAAAAACGTATGCCGCGAGGTAAAGGACAGTGGCGGAAACACTTTCGGCGATGAATCCGTGAGCGGGAGTGAGGTCTATGATTTTGGTGCCGAGGGTGCGCATGATACGTCCACCCCCGAAATAGGTTCCCAGCGAGATGGCGAGCGCGGCCGCAACTTTCACCCAGAACGGGATAATCAGATCTCCGTCAGCGTTCGCGCCCTCGTGGTATCCGGCAGCCATCAGAGCCATCACGATAATACCCATGGTTTTCTGGGCGTCCTGCAGACCGTGCCCGAGTGCCATAGCTCCGGCAGAGAAACGCTGCATGAAACGCATACGGTTCATAGTGGAATGGTATGGCGCGCTGGTGAGCAGCCATAACACGAATTTCATGACACCGAAAGCTATAAAGAAGCCGACCAGCGGCGAAATAATCATCGGCAGTACCACATGCGTGACAATACCGAACCACAGAACCGTCGTAGATGATGCTATTCCGGCTCCCGCCAACCCACCAATCAGCGCGTGCGAAGAGGAGGAGGGCAACCCGAACCACCAGGTTATGATATTCCAGGATATTGCTCCTATCAGGGCAGATAGGATAATGATGAGCCCGTGGATACGCATATTCTCATCGACTGATTCGGTGAAACCGGAAACGTCGATGATGCCTTTACCGATTGTGGATGCTACACCGGTGCCAAGCATCGCACCGATAAGGTTCATTACGCCGGCCATAATCAGTGCCGCTCGCGGTTTCAGTGCCCCGGTGGAGACACAGCTCGCAATGGCGTTAGCGGCATCGTGGAAACCATTGGTGAAGTCGAATATCAGTGATATACAAATGACCAGGATTACCAGGATCAGCACTAACTCCATGGGTTCAGGATTCCTTGATATAGATGGTCTCCACGCCGTTGGCGAGAGTTTCGAAAGAATCCACACCGCGTTCCAGTGCTTCAATAACATCTTTTATTTTGATGATTTCGACGGCATCTTTGTTTGATTCGTTGAACAGCCACGCCAGCATTTTACGGTACAGCTTGTCGCCTTCATTTTCGAGCCGATTGATTTCAACCGTGTAGTGTTTGAGCTTGTCGAGAGTGGCGAGGCGCTTCATCGCATCAGCGGTCAGTTTAGCGCACTGGTGTATGACATTTACCTGTTCAGTGAGTTTTTCATGCAATTCTCCGAGCTGGTAAAGGACAATAAGGTCGGCGGCTTCATCGATGAAGTCGAGACAGTCATCCAGGGAAGACGCGAGGTTCGCGATGTCGTCACGATCCAGCGGGGTGACGAAAGTTGCCGAAAGCGCCGAAGCTATCGAGTGGGTGATTTCGTCGCCCCTGTTTTCAGCATCATGGATTTCGCCGCGTATCCGGGCTCGATCTTCAAAAGGTGCTTCTACCAGCTTTTGCAGCAGTTCAGCGGTTGTGAGTAGGTTAGTTCCGCCAGCTGCGAAACGGTCATAGAACGTGTCCTGGGTTCTTTTGCGCCTTTTTATCAATTCGGCTCCATTTCTGGTGGTGTTGAACCTGTCCTCTACTAGGTTAGAGCATGGATACTTCAGTGAGCAAAGAAATGAACTGTGATTTATCTAGATGATTTTCAGGTAAAGGCGGCACCGAACCGAAAGCGCCAGTCGGCGCGAGTGCCGCTCGTAGCGGCTGTATTTGGAGCCCGGGGCTTAACCGGCTCGGTGCCTGAAACCCATTTTACACGCCGCTAAGTGAGCTGTCTGCGGTGGTGGTCTTTGTACTTGGGGTGGCTTATGTGGGAACATGAGAGCGTGAGCGTAAGCAGGGTTATCAGGCTGCCCCGAAAAGATATTCGGGTGGCTGCCGCGACAGCTCTCGGTGGGGCACTGCTGTCTGTAGCCTCTATTATTCCGGCTCCCGCCATGGTTATCGTGTGTGCGTTTGCACTCTTGATTTATGCTTTCGGGTGGTCGCGGCTGCTGGGGGCACCCTCACCGATAACCAATAGCGTGGTTATCTTTGCCGCTGCCGTAGCCGGCATGGTGGTCGAGATCGTCAATACCGATGTCTACTGGCTGGTGCTGATTCTCGGTGCGTTACTGCCGGTTGCTTTCCTGGCAGAAATTTTCCGTGGTGCTAACCGACAACAGGTTGTGTATTCCCTGATGGTTTCGATTTCTGGTGCCTTGGTTGCGATTGCTGGCTGTTCGTGGGTTGCTTTGGGTGACAATCCTGTCTGGAAACTCACTGGCCTGCCGCTGGGTTTGGCTCTGGCTGCCGGCGCACTGTTTTCCCTCCTGACGCGGGTTCCGGCGATCCGCATGGCACTCACCTTTATCGGTGCCATGGTCGCCGGTATAGTGCTGTCGAACGCTATCGGAATAACAGGATATGTGCAGTTTGATGGGTGGACGAGGCGTTTCGGGTTCTCGTTGGCTGACTCACATTCTTCAGCGCTGGTGTTCAGTGCCGTGTGCGCTCTGTTGGCGGCGGTGATTTTGGTGGTATCTGATTCGGTTTTCACCCCGCGTCGCCACACAGACGGGCAGGTTGATGGCGGCGAGGACGCGCGCGGCTGGTGGGCGGCACTGTCCCAGGGAGTGCTGCCGCTGCTGCTCGGCGGTATCAGCGCCTACGCTGTTGTCCGAGCATTATCGGCTGGCATCCCTGGAATCAGTTAAAATCTCACTCGGCGACCAGCCGGTATCCGAGTCCGCGCACGGTGACAATGTACTTGTTGCCAATCTTGCGCCGCAGATAGCGAATATAGACATCAACCACATTCGATCCCGGGTCAAAGTCGTATCCCCACACGGTGTCGAGGATGCGCTGCCGGCTGAGCACCTGGTCGGGGTGTTCAAGGAAAGCTTGCAGCATCGAAAACTCTCGGGCGGAAAGATCAACTTGCCTACCTTTCACTGTGGTGGTGCGGGTACGCAAATCCATTTTTATGTCACCGGCGGTAAGTATCGTTGCTGAGGCTCCGGTATCGGGTGGCGTGGCGGTACGCAGCCGCAGTTTCACGCGAGCCAGCAGTTCCTCGAAGCGGAAAGGCTTCGTCATATAGTCATCGGCTCCGCTCTCCAGGCCGGTAACCGTGTCCTCAACGGAGGAACGCGCAGTCAACATGATAATCGGCGAGGGTACACCCTGCCCATGCAACTGTTCGAGAACCTCGAATCCGTCAATGTCGGGCAACCCAATATCCAAGATGATCAGGTCATATTTGGTGGATATGGCCTCATCCACGGCGGCTTTGCCGGTGTCAACCACCTTGGCCTCGTATCCTGCCCCCTGTAGACCCTTTGCTACAAAAGACGAGATGCCGGGTTCGTCTTCGACCACCAGGATCTTTTGAGTCTCTTGTGTACTCATTCACTTATCCCTTCATATTCCGAAACTGTTATCGGTAAAACTATGGAGAAAACCGAGCCTATGTTGGCGAGTGAACGCAGCTCAAGTTTCCCGTTATGTGCCTGCACTATCGCGTCCACGATAGACAGACCCAGCCCGGATCCGGGTTTCGCGTGATTGACGCGCGCGAAACGCTCAAAAATCCGGTGTTGGTCTTTTTCTTCTATTCCCTCTCCCCGGTCGCGTACCCAAAGTACCAGCCAGTGTCCGGACGCGGGCGATTGGTTGTTGAGCCGGGTGTGCAAATCCGAGTGCACAGCGGGGGAGACCGGTGCTACTTTATAGGTCTTGCCGGACTCGTCTAAGACTCTCGGTTGCTCATCTATTGCTGACCCGATATCTATGGTGGAACCCGCCGGGGCAAATTTGGTGGCGTTTTGACACAACTGCAAAAGTGCCTGCTGTAGTCGCTGCCGGTCACCGTATATTTCCAGTCCAGCTACTTTACGTAACTGCCAGTTGAAGTCACCCAGTTGGCGGGCATTTTCAAAAGTGTCGATGGTGAGGTCGGCGACATTCAGCATCGCGGGGTGCAGGAAGTCGGGTCGCGAGATGGTTGCGACTGTCACCAGGTCTTCGGTCATGCGCTGCATCCGGGAGAGCTCGTCGAGAACCAGGGTGCGGGTGTGTTCGACTTCCGCTGGGTCCTCGATGTTCATCAGTTCCATGTGTCCGCGCACCACGGTCAGCGGGGTTCGCAGCTCGTGCCCGGCGTCGTTTAAAAGGTTCCGCTGTTCCTCAAAAGCAGTTTCGAGTCTGTCAATCATATTGTTGAAGCTGACTGTCAAATCGTGTAACTCGTTGTCGGCGCTCTCGGGGAGCCGCTTGGACAGGTCATCTTCGGAGACGATGGAACGCACCATAGAGCGGAACTGGTTGAGGGGCTTCAAGATGATGGTCGAGTTGTACCAGGTGATAAAACCGATAATGGTTGCCACCAGTAGGGACACCCCGAAAAACATTTTCAATAGGTTCAGTGTTCCACTGATGAGAGCCCGGTGGTCGAAAACCTGTATCAGCTGTCCCGGATCGGATCCGAGTACCTGTACCGGAACAATGGTCACCGAATATATCGTGGTCGAGGTTTTAATGGTGGTGCGGATTGCGTGGGTGTCGGAGGCAACCTGGTCGATCCGGTTCACCAGTTCCTGGTCCTCATAGGCTGAGATACCGCGGGTTCCCTGGTGGATACGCAGCTGCCCATCGACACGTCCCAGGAGTGCCCCGTAACTGCCGGGGTTATCGTTTTGCAGGTACCCGTAGAGCAGCTGTTCGGTAGTGGTTACCGGAGGGTTGGCGCTGGCAGTTACGGCTCTGTCCGAAAAGACCCTGATCTTTGACACCAGCTGGGTTGCGGCACGCTGTTCGGTGTTGCGTGCCTGCATCACCCCAGTGATCGCGATGATTCCACCGATTATCGCCAGCACCAGCAAAGATATTGTCACGGTATAGGTTGTTTGGCGACCGCGAATCGTCATTATCCAGCGTGACGATGCCCCGGCGTTCGGGTCGGCGATTACTGTGGTGTTACGTTGCCTCGGTGCTGAAGTATAGGCGGGGCGGGAGTTCATTGGCCACTCCCGGGTATCGGTGTGGGGGCTGCCGGGGCGCTCGCCTGACCGGATGATGGTGTTTTTGGTTCCGGGCCGCTGTCAGCCGGGCTGGTGAGCACGGGAGTGACGACGATACCGGGACCGAGGTCGGCATCGGATCCGGTGCGTATGAACTGGAAAGAGAAGATACCGACGACGATTACGAGGGCGGCGCCGAGCGCCACCGCCAGTATTTTTACCTGTTTGCGCATCCTCGCCTCCTCTGGTCGCTCAGGTTCTCAGGGTCTGTTTCAGGCAAAGAGCTGCTGAATTCGGCCCACACCCTCGGTGATGTCACTATCGGATACCGCGTATGACAGGCGAATATGACCCTGAGTGCCGAATGCTTCACCGGGCACGACCGCAACCTCGACCTCTTCCAGGATAATGTTTGCCAAATCAGCGGAGGTGTTCGCGACCTTCCCGCCCCATTCACGACCCAGCAGCCCGGTAACATCCGCGTAGCAGTAGAACGCGCCCCTCGGTTCGGGCAGATACACGCCCTCAATATCGTTGAGCATACCGGTCATGAGTTGGCGACGCCGGTCAAAGGAGACCCGCATCTGTTCGACTGCGCCCAAATCTGAGGACACTGCAGCCAGCGCGGCACGCTGCGCGACATTATTGACGTTACTGGTCAAATGGGATTGATAGGTGCGTCCCGCCTTGGCGGCTCCCGCCGGTGCAATCATCCATCCGACTCGCCACCCGGTCATCGCATAGGTTTTTGACACGCCGTTCATCACGATGGTGCGTTCTGCCAGTTCCGGAACCACCGAGACAATATGGGCTTTCTCGGTTCCCGCATAGACCAGGTGCTCATAGATTTCGTCAGTAAGCACCCACAGGTTGTGTTCCAGTGCCCACTCCCCGATTGCCTTGAGTTCATCCGGCGTGTAGACAGCCCCGGTCGGGTTTGAGGGTGAACACAGCAGCAGCACCTTCGATTTGTCGGTGCGCGCCGCCTCCAGCTGCTCAACTGTGACCTTGTATTCCTGGTCGGAGCCTGCCAGTACCGGAACCGGCACCCCGTCATTGAGCTGAATGGCAGCCGGATAGGTAGTCCAGTACGGTGCCGGAAGCAGCACCTCATCGCCCGGGTCGAGAGTTACAGCAAAAGCAGTAAACACTGCCTGTTTGCCGCCGTTTGTGATCATGACGTTAGTGGGATCGACCTCGTAACCAGAGTCACGCAGTGTCTTTGCCGCTACCGCTTCCCTGAGCTCCATCAGACCGGGACCTGCTGAATACTTGTGGTTTTTCGGGTCTTGGCAGGCTTTCAAAGCTGCTTCTACAATATAGTCAGGTGTGGGGAAATCGGGTTCGCCAGCACCGAAACCGATAACCGGGCGTCCCTGTTCTTTCAACTCGCGGGCCTTGTCGGTTACCGCCAGTGTCGCGGAAGGGGGAATGGATGCAACCTTTTTGGAAATAGCTAGTTCACTCATATACTCATTCTCTCATTTTTAATCTTTCGATGTTAAATAATTGCGAAACTTGGAAAGTTGCTGACGGCGCCCTGTACCTCATAAACTTGTTGGGCAACCCTAGGGCAGTGGCGCAATTGGTAGCGCAACGGTCTCCAAAACCGTAGGTTGTGGGTTCAAATCCCGCCTGCCCTGCTGACATCCGCTCTGCGGGTGAGTAAAATCGAAATAGGTACCGGTACGAGATTCGGGGTAGCTCCCCGATAGCGAGGTAGGACAGTGAACCAAGCAACTGAGGAAACCGAGGTTAAGCTCGGCATATTTGCGCGTATCCTGCGTTTTATTCGGCAGGTCGTCACCGAGTTAAAGAAAGTTGTTTGGCCAACAAAAGACGAAATGTGGACATATTTCGCCGTTGTGATCGTGTTTGTTTTAGTCATCATGGTTTTCATTGGTCTGCTTGATGCGGGATTCTCACAGCTAACCAATCTGGTGTTCGGTTGAGGGCTGCCCCAGGGCACCCCTGTATAGGTAGGAGTATGTTTTGAGCGAAGAATCTGTCGATCAGCTGGATACCGAGGGCGCGGACACGCCGAATATTGATTTGGATGTGTTGGCTGAGCTTGGTGGATCGGATGCTGCCCCGGAGGTGGAGCAGGAGGTGGAACAGCTCGCGGACCAGCCTCAGGTTGCCGACGATACCGCCCCGCTAGCCGATGGGGTTGAGGAGGTCAGTGAGACTAGCGCCGAGGAACAGGCTCTCAGTGAAGCTGCCCGTATCCGCGAGGAACTGGAGTTGCTGCCCGGCTACTGGTATGTGATTCACACCTATTCCGGCTATGAACGCCGCGTGAAAGCCAACCTGGAACAGCGCATCGAGAACTTCAATATGGAGGACTTCATCTATCAAATTGAGGTTCCGATGGAAAAGGTTGTTCAGGTAAAACAGACTGAACGCAAGGTCGTTGATCGGGTGCGTATCCCCGGATACGCGATTGTGCGCATGGAGCGGGTCGAGGAAGCTCCCGATGCTTGGCGAGTAGTAAAGGACACGCCCGCCGTCACCGGTTTCGTTGGCGACAATCAACATCCGGTGCCGCTGACCCTCGACGAGGTGGTTTCGATGCTGGCTCCAACCACGCAGTCGATAAAGGCTATGACGCTGGATGCCGAGCGGCAAAAGGCGAAGTCTGCAAAGGGGACAGCCACTGTCGAGGTTGCTTTCGAGGTTGGCGAGTCTGTGACCGTCACCGACGGACCTTTCGCCACAATGAGCGCGACGATTTCCGAGATTATGCCCGAACAGCAGAAACTAAAGGTTCTGGTGGTGATTTTCGACCGCGAGACCCCGGTGGAGTTGTCTTTCAACCAGGTCGCAAAAATCTGATTTCTGCTACACGCCAAAATTTTTGCAATCGCCGCCGATAGCGTAAACTCGGTATTTGTGTGTTCGCACGCGAAACCAATTAATCTACGATTTGATTGAGGACCCAAATGGCACCTAAAAAAAAGGTAAGCGGCCTGATCAAACTCCAGATTGAAGCCGGTCAGGCCAACCCGGCGCCCCCGGTGGGCCCGGCTCTCGGTCAGCACGGCGTCAACATTATGGAGTTCTGCAAGGCCTATAACGCCGCCACTGAATCACAGCGCGGCAACATTATCCCGGTCGAGATCACGGTATATGAAGACCGTTCGTTCTCCTTCGTCACGAAAACCCCTCCGGCTTCGCAGCTGATTTTGAAAGCCGCCGGTATAAAGAAGGGTTCTGGTGAGCCGAACAAGAACAAGGTCGCACAGATCACCATGGATCAGGTGCGCGAGATCGCGACAACAAAGAAAGATGACTTGAACGCCACCGATGTGGAGCAGGCTGCGAAAATCATCGCAGGTACCGCGCGGTCAATGGGTGTTACGGTCACCGAATAACACTGACAACTGTGGCAGGGCTAGTGCGGCCCGAGACCACTACTGCAAAAGGAGTTTTAGCAGATGAAGAAGCACTCAAAGGCGTTCAAGGCGGCTGCGGAGAAAGTCCACAGCGACCGTCAATACCCGCCGCTTCAGGCAGCTCGCCTAGTTAAAGAAATCGCCCCCGAGAAGTTCGATGCGACCGTTGAGGTTGTGTTCCGTCTCGGCGTTGACCCGCGGAAAGCCGACCAGATGGTTCGTGGTACCGTGAATCTGCCGAATGGCACAGGCAAAACCCAAAGGGTCCTGGTTTTTGCTTCAGGTCCGAAAGAGCAGGAGGCGCTGGATGCCGGTGCCGATGAGGTCGGCGGCGATGAGCTGATTGAGAAAGTAGCGAAAGGCTACACCGACTTTGATGTCGCGGTGGCAACCCCGGACATGATGGGCAAAGTAGGTCGGCTCGGTCGAGTGCTCGGTCCTCGTGGTCTGATGCCCAACCCCAAGACCGGTACCGTCACCATGGATGTGGCGAAAGCTGTGCGTGACGTCAAGGGCGGGCGTATCGAGTTCCGGGTAGACAAGAGCGCGAACCTGCAGTTCATTATCGGCAAGGTTTCTTTTACGCCCGAGCAGCTCGCCCAGAACTATGCGGCGGTACTTGACGAGGTGCTGCGTTTGAAGCCGTCCACGGCAAAGGGGCGCTACCTGAAGAAAGCCACCATGTCCTCCACGATGGGGCCGGGTGTGCCGCTGGATGCGACACTGACTCGCGACCTCGACACCGAGGATGCCAGCTGAGTGGTAATCGTTTTACTGGCGGGGGCGGAGCCGATGGCTCCGCCCCCGCAGTTAATTTGGTTCAGCTGATACATCCTGATAAACTGAGTTTTGCCCAAGACCGCTGGTCGTCGGCTCGTTGAGCCGACCGAAGTCAGGAAACTGGTCCAGCGCAGGTGAAACAGAGGATTAAACCTGTTAAGGTGCACGTCCCCGCGGAACCTGCGCGGGGATTTTTTGTTGCCTGACTTCCGACTGCGGGTTACGAACACGGAAGGAGGGCCATGGCAAAGCCCGAGAAGTCTGCGGCGATTGCCGAGCTGGAGGAGAAGTTCTCGTCCAGTAACGCGTTGCTGCTCACGGAGTACCGTGGTTTGAGCGTCTCGGCTATCACCGAGCTGCGCCGCAAGCTGGACGGTAACGCAACTTATTCCGTAACGAAGAACACGCTGGCACGTATCGCCGCCAAAAAAGTCGGATACGACTTCATGGTGGAAGATCTGACCGGTCCGACCGCGATCACTTTCGTGACCGGTGAGGCTGTAGATACCGCTAAAGTGCTACGCGACTTCGCTAAGGACAATGAGGCGCTGGTCGTCAAAAGCGGTGTACTGGATGGCAAGCAGCTGACTGCTGACCAGGTTAAATCCCTGGCTGATATGGATTCTCGCGAGGTGTCGCTGGCGAAACTAGCCGGCGCTATGAAAGCGAAAATGTCTCAGGCTGCCGCACTGTTCAACGCTCCGGCAACGAAGATGGTTCGCACCATCGACGCGCTCCGCGAGAAGCAGGCCGCCTGACGCGGCCGCCGCGCAAACCAATAGAACCTATAAACCAATATCGACACCGCTCCGAATCGGGGCGATACAGAAAGGAAATGCCAAATGGCTAAGCTCAGCAACGAAGAGCTGTTGGATGCTTTCAAAGAAATGACGCTGATTGAGCTCTCCGAGTTTGTGAAACTGTTCGAGGAGACCTTCGACGTTGAAGCCGCCGCACCGGCCGCCGTGGCTGTTGCCGCCGCACCGGGTGCTGCCCCCGCCGAGGCCGCAGAGGAGAAGACCGAGTTTGATGTGGTTCTCGAATCCGCTGGCGACAAGAAGATCGGTGTTATCAAGGCCGTTCGCGCCATCCTGCCTGACCTGGGTCTGAAAGACGCGAAAGAGCTGGTGGAGAGCGCTCCGAAGCCAGTTCTCGAAGGCGCAAAGAAAGAGGATGCCGAGAAAGCCAAAGCCACCTTGGAAGAGGCCGGCGCTACCGTCACCCTCAAGTAACAACAAACGTTACAACAAAGCGGGGATGCCCAACCGGGCATCCCCGCTATGTTTATTACCGGAATGATTATGCTCGTTCAGCGGAAACGGTCGGGGCGACTGGCTGGCGTCCCGACCACTGTCGGCGGAGCCAATCCAGCCACTGCTCAATGCCCTCACCGGTTTTAGCTGAAACCTCGATAACTTCGGCGTGCGGATTAACGTCACGCAGGTTCGCGGCGAACAGCTCCATGTCGAAGTCGAGATAGGGCAGCAGGTCAATTTTATTGACCACCACTGCGGAGACTGAACGGAACATCACCGGATACTTCTTCGGTTTATCCTCACCCTCAGTCACCGAATAAACCATGGCTTTTGCGGTTTCACCGACCTCAAACTCTGCCGGGCACACCAGGTTGCCGACGTTTTCAATCAGTACCAAATCCAGCGTCTCCAAATCCAGGTCCTGCAACGCGCGCGCAACCATCGGCGCGTCCAGGTGACATTCCCCGCCAAACCCGGCTGCGGTGTTGAGCACTGAAACCTGAACATCGAAAGGGCGTAACCGTTGCGCATCCAGGTCAGTCTCGATATCGCCCTCCACTATGCCGATACGTATCTCATCAGCTAGTTTTCTAAGCGTCGCAGTCAGCAACTCGGTTTTCCCGGAACCCGGAGAAGACATGAGGTTTATACAGGTTACGCCGTTTTCGGCGAACCCTGCTCGGTTACTGGCAGCGAGTTTGTCGTTTTCGGTGAAAATATCTTCCAGAACCTGTACCCGCGAACCGCCGGTCTCATACCCGGAATGGTCACCGTATTTTTCAGAAACTTTCTCGCGTGCGCGCGCCTGAGCTATCTCCTCGTCGGTGTACCACACGGTGTTGCCGTTTGCGTCGTGATAGTGATCCGAGTGTGCCGCATCATGTCGATGAAATCTACCCACGTTAATCTCCTAAAAATACTGTGTTATAAGTCTAGTTGTGTTCTCGCCATGAATCGGTATCTGCCACGTCAATATAGGTCACGCGGAACTCCTCGCCGGCGGTCACCCGGCAGTCAGTCGAATCGCAGGACCCGCAACGAAAAACAGGATCCCCGCCAATCACTGTTTCCGCCCCGCACGTCCCACATTCCAGACGTCCCGGAATCAGGTTCGGTTGCAGTCGCGAACCCTCCAGTGAGCCTCCGCGAGACACAATCCCCCAACAGTAGGTCAGTGTTTCTGGAACTACCTGTCTTAGCGCCCCAATCTCGAGACCAATCTCGCTGACCGGGCGACCAGCAGCAGCACGCGTAACAATATCAGCTATCGCCCGTGACAGTGACAGCTCATGCATTGCTACTTGGCGGTGTGCGGCAGCCTTGAAAACTGCGACTCAGGCGAGCACTGCCAGCGCCGAATCATAGTCCGGTTCGCTGGTTATTTCCGGAACCACCTGCGAATATAAGACTTTTCCGGTTTCGTCTACAACAACCACCGCGCGTGCATGCAAACCAGCCAACGGCCCATCCACCATGCGGGTACCGTAGCTATCGCCAAAATCGGAGCGGAAAGTAGAAGCCGGGATGGCTCGCTCTATCCCCTCGGCAACACAGAAACGCGACATGGCGAAAGGCAGATCCGCGGAAATGCAGAGAACAGTGGTGTTATCCAGGGTCGCGGCACGGGCGTTAAAGGTGCGTACACTCATCGCACACACCTCGGTATCCAGCGACGGGAAAATGTTCAAAACCAGTCGCTGACCAGCATAGTCAGTCAACTTGATGTCACCGAGATCGGCACCTGTCAAAACGAAATCGGGAGCCTGTGTTCCAACAGTGGGCAGTTCGCCGGCTGTCTGCACCGCAGCACCTTGAAAAGCAGTATTAGCCATACCGCAATTATAGGGTTATTCACTTCACGTCGCCCGCTGCGGCGGTGTGTGGAAGTCCAGCGTGAAAAACCGGTGCTCGCGTAACAGAAACAGATCGACCGAAAGTGTGCCGGGTGACCTATATGCGAAGTTAGTTAGTGAAAACCGCTGTCGAGTAAGTGTCGTAGTTATCTAAACCCTCGTAATAGATCTCACCGAATTGCATACTGATATCGCTGGGATCCTTGATTGCGAAAGCGACCGAAAAGGTCAGGGATTTGCCGGGCTGGACACTCGAAGCTGACCACGATTTCAGCTTCTGGTCGTAATCGAAAATCCATTCGGAGTTTTCAGATCCGGATTGCACATCGGGGCTGTATAAACCGCTTTTTGTCGGGTCAAATACCTTATCCGAGTTGTTGGTGATAATCACATCGCACTTCATCGGGGTGGTGCCCTCAGGCACTTCCGTGTATTCGCTCGGGGTGAATTTTGTGGGGTTGGTGATGGTGATTTCGACGTCGTTTGGCAGTTTCCAGGTATCGCCGAATTTCAATTGCTGCTCATCCTTGCCGGTGGTTGCCTCGCTATTGGGAGAGGTGCCCTGCGACTGTGCCTGGTTCATTGCGGAAGCAAAATCAGGGGTGTCCTTTACCCAGTTAAAGAACCCTACCAGCACTATTATGCTGAGAATTACTGCTAAAGCTCCGAGAACAATTCCAGTAATCCCCACGCCTTTACCGCTCTTATTGTTGTTCTTCAGTTGCAGCAGACCCACCGTACCCAAGATGATGGCGACGATTCCGAGGAGAATAGATAGAAAATTCACTACCGGAATCCAAAAAGATATAAAACCGACTATGCCGAGAACCATTGCCGTCACGAGCAGTCCGGATATTGGGTTTTTCGGTTGCGCCACCGGGTAGGGCATACCGGAATCCATCAGGTTTACATTGGTGGCGGGCGGTTGAGCTTGATAGGGAGATTGCGGAGCCGGGCTTTGGGGCGTGGGCTGGGCGGACTCATTCGGCTCGACATTTTGCGCATTAGGTGAAAAATCAGACATTCCTGCTCCTCAATTATTCGTTATATTAGCTCCGATTCTAGCAAACTTGGCGGTTCTGCACTAAAGCAATCAGCTTTTTCCTACAGGTCTGACTGGTGGCGTTACGGGTGGGTAAGTAACGGGTGTCCGGCCTGCCGGTAGGCTGGGAGAGAACCCACGTAGATGCCAAAACGAGAGGAGCCCAGATGGCGGCGAGATTATCGGAGCGCGGACAGGTACCTCCGTTTCGAGCTATGGATATTTTGAAAGATGTGGAGCGGCTGCACAGCAGCGGGCGCGAGACCTTTCTGCTGTGTTTAGGTCAGCCAGCCACTCCTGCGCCGACACCGGTTTTGGAAGCAGCTGAGCTAGCGTTGCGGCATGATTCGCTGGGCTATACCGCCTCGAACGGCACGATTCAACTGAGGGAACATATAGCCCAGCACTACCTCGACGAATACTCGGCCAGGGTCGATCCGGCTGACATCGTGATCACGACCGGATCCTCAGCCGCCTTTACCGCGATATTCTTGGCGGCGTTCGAAGCCGGAGACACTGTTGCGATGACCCGTCCGGGCTATCCGGCCTACCGCAACACGCTCCGCTCGCTGGGCTGCCGGGTGCATGAATTGGATTGCGGGCCACAAACACGCTGGCAGCCTTCGGTTCAGCAACTCGATGAGTTGGCGTCAACCCAGGGCGCTCCCGCCGGATTAATTATTGCTTCGCCAGCGAACCCGACCGGCACCGTACTGGGTGCGCAGGAACTCGCAGCAATATGTGAGTGGTGCGACGAGCACGGGACACTGCTGATTTCAGATGAGATTTATCACGGAATAGTTTACGGCTCACGTTGCTCCTCAGCCACCAGGTTTGCACACCACGGCAGGTCCCAACAGTCGAATGTCACAGTCGGGTCGTTTTCGAAATACCACTCCATGACCGGGTGGCGTCTGGGTTGGGCGGTGCTCCCGCGTGAACTGGTGCGACCTGTCGAGCTGCTGCTCGGAAACCTTAATCTTTCTGCTCCCACGCTTTCGCAGTTAGCTGCACCGGCAGCGTTCAGCGCCGCAGCGGATATCGAACTCACCGAGCATGTACGCCGCTATGCGGTTAATCGACAGATCGTTGTCGATCGCCTGGCAGAACTGGGGATCTCGGGGGAGCAGCTGGCGCCCGCCGATGGGGCGTTCTATTGCTGGGCGGATGTGTCCGGGTTTACTGCTGACTCGGCACTATGGTGCGCCGAACTATTGGATGCGACTGGGGTCGCGGTTACTCCCGGTATCGATTTCGCTGAAAATGTGCTGGTCGGGGCGGATGGTAGCCCGGTGGAAGGGGAGTATCGCGACCCGGCGCTGGATGGTTCACGCTATGTGCGTATCTCTTTTGCGGGCAGCACCGAGGAGGTCTCCGAGGGGATGCGTCGTCTCGTGGCTTTTGCCCGCTGACGGCTCGCTGGGCGGGGAGGCTTTCGGGGTGGCTCGCTGGGCGGGGAGGCTTCCGGGGTTCGCCGGTTCCATGGTAGCCTCCCGTGCCTGGGTGTTCACGAACGGATAAGTCATGTGCACGAACGGATAACCCCACCAGCCACAGCAGCAACAGAATCGCCGCTACCAGTGGTTATGCTTTTTGTGGCTGTTGCTGCGGTTAACTCTTTGCAGAAATAATCCCGAGCACTTATCCGTTCGTGTAACCCACTTATCCGTTCGTGCACGCGAGGCTTGTGCGGCTAGGGTTGAGGTGTGGCACAGCAGCAAGGAAAAGGCGCGGGACGCTTCGCGCCCACGCCCTCCGGCGAGCTGCATATCGGGAACCTACGTACCGCGATGCTGGCGTGGGCGGCGGCCAGAAATACTGGCCGCGCTTTTCTGATTCGGATGGAAGACACCGACCGGGCACTACCCGGCGCAGCCCAGCAGCAACTCCGTGACCTGCGGCAACTCGGTATAGATTGGGATTCTGAGCCGCTGTTTCAGACCACGCGCAGCGCGGCCTATACCGCCGCAATCAAATACTTAACTGAAGCCGGCATGACTTATGAATGCTACTGTTCACGCCGCGAAATCCAGGAGGCCGCCTCTGCTCCGAACGGAGCAATCCCCGGAGAATATCCTGGAACCTGTCGGGGTCTCGGCGCGCGCGAACGCGCAAAACGGCGCAGTGAAATCGCAGCCCAGGGGCGGGCACCTGCCTTGCGGCTGCGCTCTCAAGTGCGGGAATGGGGTGTAAACGACCGTCGTTTCGGTGTCTATATCGGGCGGGTAGATGACATGGTGCTGCGACGCTCCGATGGGGTTGCTGCCTATAACCTCACCTCGGTCGTGGACGATGCGTATCAAGGTGCAGACCAGGTGGTTCGCGCAGACGATCTGCTCACCTCAGCTCCCCGACAGTCCTACCTGGCGCACCTGCTCGGTTTGCCTGAAATCAGTGAATATTGGCACGTGCCGCTGGTGCTCAACACGGGTGGGGTGCGCCTAGCGAAACGTGACGGTGCCGTTACACTGTCCCAATTGATTGCAGCGGGTTGGACGATCCCGCAGGTAATAGCCACGATTGGAGAATCGCTCGGTCTTTCTGGTTCACGTGGACAGGCACCCGAGAATGCTGTTGAGTTCGCTGAGGCACTGGCGAAAGCTGGCGGTGAGGTACCCCCGGAGCCGTGGGTGTTTCAGCCTCCGGAGAAGGCGGTTTCGCGCTGAAACCCGCCCGGCGAGACCTATAAAATCAGAAGGTGGTAAAGGGCGAAGCATTACCCGCGGATGCGAGCAGCGCCGCGCGCTGGCATCCGGCAGTTGCGCCCGGTCTGGTGTTAGCTTCAAGTGCGATTATGTATTTAGGTGCGGCACTCGCGGTGCTCCTGTTTGCGGTGGCTAACACAGGGGCGGTCGCCTGGGGACGCATCGGCTTTGCTGCGCTGCTGCTGTTACTGTGGCGTCGTCCGCGGATCCAGCCGCGCTATTTACCCCGGATAGCGGTTTTCGGTTTGGCTCTGACCGGCATGAATGTGCTTTTTTATTTCGCGATCTCGATGGTTCCACTGGGGTCGGCGGTCGCGGTAGAGTTCCTCGGGCCGGTGGTGTTGGCGGCTCTTCGGGGTCACGGGGTTCGCACCCGCATCGCCGTGTTATTTGGTCTTCTCGGGGTGTTTCTGATTTCTTGGGAGGGTGTTCGCGGCCACGCCGAGACGCTGATTGGGATGTCTTTTGCGCTGGCTGCAGGGGCGCTCTGGGCAGTTTATATCTGGCTTGGGGAGCGGGTCGCTACCACTGCGGCTACCGGTGTTGATTCGCTGGCGCTCGGTATGGGCATAGGTGCTCTGGTGCTTTCGCCACTGGTGATTGGTCGGATCGATCCCTTCGTCGAGCATCCCGTAAATATACTATTGATTCTGCTGGTAGCGTTGTTTTCTTCGGTGCTGCCTTACGCGCTCGACATGGTGTTGCTCTCGCGGATTCCGGCGACCACTTATGCGGTACTCACCGCACTGTTTCCGGCAACTTCGCTGCTGGTTGGGTTGGTTATGCTGCGGCAGGTTCCGACCTTGCCGGAAGTGCTGGGCTTGGCGATGGTTAGTGTCGCTGTTTGGCTCGCTGCCTGCGATTAGCGCTCATGACCTGCCTGACGCTGTCCACTGGCGCGATCGGATCGCCCAAAAGGTCACCGCAGCGGCTGACGCCACGTTCAACGAGTCCACGCCGTGCCCCATCGGGATCCGAACCACCTGGTCGGCGCTGGAAACCGTGCGCCGCCCAAGACCGTCTCCCTCAGTGCCCATAATCACCGCAATTCGCGCTTTCGGGTCACTCACCAGTGGTGATGTTTCCAATTCGTCGAGACTTGCCGCCCTGTCGTCTAGTGCCAAGGCCAACGTCGTGAATCCCGCTTCTCGCAGCATCTCGGTGGCCGGCCATTTCCGTAACCGGGTCCACGGCACCTGGAACACCGTCCCCATTGATACCCGCACCGCGCGTCGGTATAGTGGGTCGGCGCAGCGTGGCGTAACCAGCACCGCGTCAATACCGAGTGCCGCGGCTGAACGGAAAGTCGCCCCCACATTCGTGTGATCTACCAGATCTTCAAGGACACAAACCCGGTGAGCGTCAACTCGCCGCAGCAGTTCTTCCACGTCCTCCAACTGGGGGCGCTGAAAAGCAGCCAACGCCCCTCGATGTACCTTGAAACCAGTGAGCGCCTCCAGGTCTGTGGCGCTGCCTATATAGACAGGCAGCGACCCCTCCACGCCATATCCGAGCCTCTTACATAATAGTTTATCCAGTTCAGGCAGCCATTCTCGGAGCGTGAGTACCGAGATTGGTTGGTGTCCAGCTGCCAGTGCCCGCTCAATCACGTTGCGGGATTCGGCGATATATAGGCCGCGTTGCGGTTCCAATCGTCGCCGCAGCGTTACATCTTTCAAGGATGTGTATTCGACGAGTCGCCGATCATCGAGTCCCGTAATCTCCACCAGCATTCTTTCAGCCTATAACCCGTACTGGCGCGGCATCGGCGCGGAGACCGGTTCCCTGTGGTTTGCGATTCGGCAGGGCGGGTAGAATCGAAGCTATGAGTCATATCCTCTCCGCAGTCGCCTGGCCGTATGCGAACGGTCCGCGCCATATCGGTCACGTCGCCGGCTTCGGCGTCCCCTCCGACGTTTTTAGCCGCTATATGCGTATGGCAGGTCATGATGTTTTGATGGTGTCTGGTACTGACGAGCACGGCACCCCGATCCTGGTACAGGCTGATGCCGAAGGTATTAGTCCGCGAGAGCTCGCCGACCGTAACAACCGCCTGATTGTGGAAGACCTGGTGGCGCTCGGGTTGTCTTATGACTTGTTTACGCGCACCACCACCGCGAACCACTATGCGGTGGTACAGGCTATGTTCCGTCAGGTACGAGACAACGGCTACATGATTGAGCAAGTCACGCGTTCTGCGATCTCGCCATCGACCGGGCGGACACTGCCGGATCGCTACATTGAGGGCACCTGTCCGCTGTGTGGCACGCCGGGGGCGCGCGGGGATCAGTGTGATGCCTGCGGTAAGCAGCTGGATCCTACCGACCTGATCAACCCGAAATCGAAGATAAACGGCGAAACTCCAGAGTTTGTTGAGACGAAACATTATTTCTTGGATTTGCCGGCGCTCGCTGATGCGCTCGGCAAGTGGTTAGATGAACGCGCGGCTTCTGGTACTTGGCGTCCCAATGTGATTCGTTTTTCGCAAAATCTGCTTGGTGAGATAAAGCCCCGCGCGATGACTCGCGACATTGATTGGGGGATCCCGGTACCGGGGTGGGAGGATCAGCCGAACAAGCGCCTCTACGTGTGGTTCGATGCGGTGGTCGGGTATCTGTCGGCATCGATCGAGTGGGCGCGCCGCAGCGGTGACCCGGAGGCTTGGCGACAGTGGTGGAACGACCCGGAGGCACTGTCGTACTATTTCATGGGCAAGGATAATATCGTTTTCCACTCCCAGATTTGGCCTGCTGAGCTGCTCGGATATAACGGTAAAGGTGAGAAAGGCGGGAAACCGGGTGATTTCGCCGAGTTGAACCTGCCCACCGAGGTGGTGTCGAGTGAGTTCTTGACTATGGAGGGTCGTAAGTTTGCAACCTCACGTGGCATCGTGATTTACGTGCGGGATATGCTGGAAAGGTATCAGGCTGATGCGCTTCGCTATTTCATTTCCGCTGCCGGTCCAGAAACCCAGGATGCCGACTTTACCTGGTCAGAGTTTGTTAGGCGGAACAATGATGAGCTTGTTGCGGGCTGGGGCAACCTGGTAAATCGTGTGGCGAGTATGATTAATAAGCGTTTCGGAGAGATTCCACAGCCCACTGAGTTACAGCCTGCGGATCAGGCGCTACTAGATGCGGTTGCCGCCGGATTTGACGAGGTGGGTTCGCTGATCGCGACGCATCATCAGCGCGCGGCACTCGCGACAGCGATGGGCTTGGTCAGCCAGGCGAACAAGTATGTTGCCGACACCGAACCCTTTAAGCTAAAGGAGGAGGCTGACCGACCGCGCCTGGCCACGATTCTGTGGACCTGTGCGCAGGCGATCACTGACCTGAACCTGATGCTTGCACCTTTTCTGCCGCACAGCGCCAACGCTATCGACCGGGTACTCGGGGGTGCTGGTGATGTGGCTCCGATGCCGGAGATTCGTGAGGTCACGGATTTGGATGACCCGGCGCGCAGCTACCCGATTGTCACCGGTGATTACCGTCCGCCGGCATGGGGGCGCCGCGAAATCGCTCCCGGAACAAAGGTGAATAAGCCTGCGCCGGTGTTCGTGAAACTCGACCCGAGCGTGGTTGAGGAGGAGCTGGCTCGGTACGCTGCCGGCCGTGAGGGGAGATAGCTGCCGGTTACACACCTGTGACAAGCTGCCTTGAAAATTTTTTTTAGGTGACAGTACAGGTCGCAGCGGACACAGTCTTTTCAGGCTATTTTAAGGTTCCCAAAACGTTGGTGACACCTCGGCAAAACCCGTATTCTTATTATTGGTGCAGGAAAGCGCCCGGACGATACGGAGAATGGATTGCAACCGATAAGGAAGATCGTTGATGCTGCTGGCGGGAGCATAGATTCCCCGGTGGCAGTGCGCGCACCTTCACGCACGGCAGTGGTCGCGTATCGGCACCATTTAGCGAACACCGGTGACGGGAAGTTTCTGGCCGGCAAATCCACGACTGCATCCGGCGCGGGTAGCGGTCTCACTAACGGTGTGTACATGGTGCGTTCCCGAGATTTCGGTTTGTCTTGGGAAGACCCAATCGAAGTGTTCGGTGCCCGACAGGCTGCGGGTGACCTGCGTTCCACCGTTGAGGTGCGCAAGGCAGCGGAAGAAGCCGAGACTGGTGCCCAAAATACTGCCGCTGAAAACCTTGAAACTGGTGGCGATAGACTGCTGCGCAGTTATTCTTCCCCGTCGCTGCTGTGTGATCTGATTACCGGGCGGCTTTTCATGATGGTAGCGGTGAATGCGAAGCGAGTCGAAGTGGATGGTGCACCAGATGTGGACGAGGCGGTGCGGCTGCTGGTCGGGATCTCTGACGATGAGGGCGATAACTGGGGTTACAGCGATATAACGACCTATGTGAACGGCTCAAACGATTGGCAGATGCACTCTGCCGGTCCGGGGCATGGAATCCAGATGATGAGTGGCACTTGGACTGGGCGGCTGATTCAACCGGCGGTGGTTGACGATGTGGAGACTACCCGCGCGGTCACGGTGTGTAGTGACGATCGCGGTCTTACATGGTGGACTTCGCAGCCAGTTGGCGAGAACATCACCTATGCCAGTGTTGCCGAGATGGCGGACGGCACACTGATGATGCGCACCCTGGATACTGTTCAGGAACGTCAAACCTGGTGGTCTTATGATGCCGGACGGAACTGGAGTTCTGGCACCCGTGAAGAAGAGATCGCCTACCTGGATTCGCCGATCCACGATATTCGCTGCAGCACAAAGGTGGAGCGGATTTTCCCGTGCGCGCCGGTCGGCACGGAGCACGCTTCCACCATGTTGATGGTGAACCGACCGGTCGAGGGTGAACACAATGTCCACGCAGTCGTTTCTCTCGATGATGCTCGCACCCAGTACAGTGAAGTAGAGATCATGGGTGACGATTCGATGTCGGTACACGATATGGAGTTGCTGGCGATGCCGGATGTGAGGATGGCGGCGATGCTGGTGGTAAAGCCTGAGGGACTGTTCGCGGTACACGTTGACCTGGACGACCTGGGGCTTTTTAATCTAGCTAAGGGGTGGAATGCCCATACGGAGGGGCAGGAAGAGGTTTTACGCGCTTTCGGTTTCGACCCGAAATAGCGGCACGCCGCGCATCCACCACCGGGTTCCGACAATCATGTGTGCTCCGGATAAACTAGTGAATCATGAGTGAGAGCGCAGGTTTTGGAGATATAGGTGCACTGCTGCCTGACGTGTTTGGTGTCGGTAGAGCAGATACGACAGAACTTTCTGCACGCGGTGAAAACACGGCTGACCGTTATGGGTTGCGTCCAATCGACCCTGCTGTAATAACTGCCGGCCTGAACGATCAGCAGCTTGCTGCAGTGACCTTTAGTGGTGGCTCGCTGCTGGTGATGGCGGGAGCCGGCTCGGGCAAAACCCGCGTACTGACACGCCGAATCGCCTATCTGTTGGCGACCGGGCGGGCACGTCCCGGTGAGATCATGGCGATTACCTTTACTAACAAGGCGGCAGCCGAGATGCGGGAACGGGTGCTGCACCTGGTGGGTGAACGTGCGAAATATATGGCGGTTTCGACTTTTCACAGCGCCTGTGTGCGGATACTGCGGGAGAATGCGTCCGCTGCCGGGGTGAAGTCCGGGTTCTCGATCTATGACGCGGCGGACTCGAAACGCCTAATCGCGATGATTGCGCGGGATCTGAATATTGATACGAAGCGGGCACCGGAGAAAACCGTTGCCGCACGGATTTCTGATGCAAAGAACGAGTTGCTTTCTGCGGCTGACTACGCTCAGCGGGTGGGAAAGGATCCGCTCTCGCGCGCGGTGACACAGATCTATCCGGAGTATCAGCGGCGCCTGGCGGCCTCCAACGCACTGGATTTTGATGATTTGATTATGCGTACAGTGCAACTCCTGGCAGGTAACGCTCAGGTTGCTGAGCACTATCGCCGCAGGTATCGCCATATTTTGGTGGATGAATATCAAGACACGAACCACGCACAGTACGTGTTAGTGCGGCTGCTCGTTGGTGGCGGTAAAGGAGACGGGGCAGGAGCCTCTAATGACGATTTGCCGCCCGCGGAGCTGACTGTGGTGGGTGACTCTGACCAGTCGATCTATGGTTTCCGCGGCGCAACGATTCGCAACATCCAAGAGTTTGAGCAGGATTTCCCCGGTGCTGAGACGATCTATTTGGAACAAAACTATCGTTCTACCCAAACTATCCTATCTGCCGCGAACTCGGTTATTTCAGCTGGTGGAGGCGCTGCGAATGACGGCGCTTCGGGCGCGGGTGCGCATCGAAAGAAGCTGTGGACAGATGCCGGAGATGGTGCGCTAATCACTGTCCATGCTGCCGATTCTGATCGTGACGAGGCAGCCTATGTGGTTAGTGAAATAGACCGGCTGGCGCTCGCGGGACGTAAATACTCTGATTTCGCGGTGTTTTATCGCACAAACGCACAGTCTCGGGTTCTTGAGGAACGCCTGATGCGTGCGGGGGTTCCCTATCGTGTGGTTGGCGGCACGAAGTTCTATGAGCGCCGCGAGATAAAGGATGCGCTTGCCTATCTGCGGGTGTTGGCAAACCCCGCGGATACGGTGTCGCTACGCCGGATTATTAACACGCCGCGGAGAGCCATCGGAGATAAGGCTCAGGCTTCGTTGGCTGCTTGGGCGCAAACCCGGGAGCTGAGTTTCGGTGCGGCGGTGGCGGCAATCTGGCACGGTTGGGCTGATCGCGATACGCACTTGGAGCCCTATGCGGCGCTGCCTGATGGTGTCGCGGATTTGGGACCGGTCGCGGATTTGGGGGCTCGCGCCATGAACGCTATAGCGAAGTTTTGGCAAGATATAGCGAGTTTACGTCGCGATATTGCCGAGGGGGCAACGGTGGTTTCCACTATTGACGAGACACTGGATCGCTGTGGCTATCTGGACGCTCTCCAGGGTAGTGAAGATCCTCAGGACGGTGTGCGGGTAGAGAATCTGGCGGAGTTTCATGCAGTCGCCGCCGAGTTCAGTGCCCAGCATACGGAGGCAACCCTGATTGATTTCCTAGAGTCGGTGTCGCTGGTGGCGGATGCCGACCAGATTGGTGGAGATGAAGCCGGTGAGGTCACTTTGATGACCGTGCATACCGCGAAAGGGCTGGAGTTTCCGGTAGTGTTTGTCACCGGCATGGAGGATGGTACTTTCCCGCATCAGCGTTCCCTGGGGGATGCCAGTGAACTCGCTGAGGAGCGGCGCCTCGCCTATGTGGCGATTACACGTGCCCGCGAAATACTGTATTTTACGAGGTCGGCTGTGCGTTTACAGTGGGGTTCGCCGCAGGCGCTGCCGAGCAGTCGTTTCCTGGCGGATATTCCGGAGGAACTGTGTGACCTGAGCGGGGCCCAAGCTGATAGTGAGCGGGTACGCGGCTCACTGTTTGATGATGGTTCCGGTTACGGCGGCTATAGTGCGGGCGGCTATTCGGGTCGCGGCTACGGTCATGGTAGACGTTACCGGGGTCGGGATTACGGTTTCGGTGACGATGTTTATGGTGATGAGTGGTCTGATGGTTCGCGTGATAATGAAACCTATACCTCGGCTTATGGCTCGGGTTATACCGGTCATGCCGGTTATTCCGGCGGCTCGGGGGCTTCAGACGGCTATGCGCGCGGCTCGGGTGCGTCCGGTAGGGTGCATACCCGCCGCATGGCTCCGAAGAGTTCCCGGTCGGGAAGTTCCGGGAAAACGAATCGGGTGACCTCGCTGGCGGTCGGAGATCGTGTGAATCACGACAGCTATGGTCTGGGCACGGTTATAGCGGTTTCCGGTTCGGGTGCCTCTATGTCTGCGGAGGTTGATTTCGGTGATGGTTCAATTAAACGTCTGCTGTTACGCTATTCGCCCATGGAGAAACTCTGAGTGTTGCCCGTGCCTCTCTCGCCCTCTTTAACCCGGTGAAATTCACTTTACCGTGACCTGATCACCGCCAAATTGCGGTGAGCTTTATGTTCGATTAATGAGTTAGCGTTGGCTGCATACTCGATTTCAGAGAACTCCCGCGAGCTCCAAACGAGTCTGCAGATTACAAAAGAGGCAGTAGCAACAGACAATAGGCAGTTGGCAGCATTAACGCAGGGATCTCGATCTGGACAAGAAACAATTCAACCGGTAAATCGTGCTGTACACAGGTAATGGAAAGTGCGGTAGCTGCGCTGGAGTCCATGCACCGCACAAGCGATGATTTTGTTCAAGATTTGCAAAGCTAATTACCCGGTTGTGGTGATGGCTGAATGGGGCATTACGAATTGTGGGAGAATCACCGGACTCGCTTTCTGAGAGATTCTCTAGGTATGAGTGTTTCGCTTTCACGCAATGTCAGTATTGCCACGGGAGACAATTTCGATCGATTACGTGATTTGTATAAGCGACAAATTGGTGCTGAGTTCGGGATTGATGCTCAAGTGCAACGAGCAATAGGTGGAGCTCAAGTCAGTTTGGCTGAGTTATTAAATACTCTCAACGCTGCGGTAAATCTGATTTCTCAAATCGAGGCCACCGAAACAGTTTAGGTGGATGACTAATACGACTTAAAATACTGATTCTGCTGTTCAAAGTGTTAATCAAGCAATCGAGATTAGGCGATAAGCGGAAAGCTGTGCTTTGAAAGCAGTAGGTCATCTTAAAGATGCTCTTTGTGATGCCAGAGGACTCGCTCAGTTTATTGACGTTACTGGATTGATACAACTCATCAATCAGGCTTCTAGATATCCTCTAGACATAAAGGCGGGGGCCTAAATGATTATGAAAACGCGGCTGTTATATTAGTCTCAAAACTGAGCCAATAGATAGTCAGGGGTAAATCAATGATGTTTTCATTAATGTGTTCTGAGTCTTAGTGTTATGAAATCTACAGAAGCGGAGCACGTTGCCTCTGAAAAAAGTGTGATGCAATCCAATGGATGATCTTCCCAATTCTCATCCTCAGGCGGCGGCTCGGTTATCCAGGTAAGCGAGGACTTCAGCGGCGAGGAATCCCGGGGTAGTGACTTCCTCGTATGTGAATCGCAAAGTCGGGTACCCGAGCTTCAACGCCTCACGTGACCTGCGGCGATCCTTAGCAAATTCGGTGCGTCCGCTGTGCCACTCGTAGCCGTCCAGCTCCACAATCAGGTGCCCCTCAATCAGAAAATCAACCTCCCCGACACCCGGTATTCGCTCTCCGCAAACCATATCCAACCCCAGAGGTTTGAGTTCCAACCGCCCCAAAGTCTCCAATCCTGACCTGGCTTTGCCATTCGAATCATGGAAAACTTGCGAATACCTGCCCTGGTGGGTTTTCCGGATAGCAATAGCCAGTTCCTCGTGGTCGCACAGACCTTTTTGCTGGATTGAATCCAACACTATTACCCGTTCGAGATGGCTGTTCAAGCAACGCATTGCCTGGATAGCTGCTTTGACAGGAGAAACTATCCGCGTGCTCTGAGCATAATCGTCCTGATGCAGATGAATGCCGGGCATATATGTTCGATGTGTCCCCTGCTTAACAGAGATATGGGTCTTGTTCGTGCTGTTTCCCCAAATCTCGACCCCGTATTTGTGCAGAGCACTGACACATGCGAGGCTGCCGTGGTGTGCGAACACTGCCAAAGTTGTTCGATCAGTGCCGGGGAGGTATATCACTGTGCGGTTCAGTCGTTTGACGCTACTGTCACTCAGAGCTCTCATCACTTTTCTCCGTGAAGTGGCCTTCGTTGCAATCCCTATAGTTGAAACACCGTTATTTCGAGCTAAAAAGTCAATAACATTCATAAAATCAGTATTCCATATCTGATTTCAAGCAAAACGGGCTGTTGATAACTTATGGCTCGGTTGGGCGGGGGTGTTGGGGTTTCCGGGCGAAATGGAGCCTGCTTCCTTTTTGAAGCCTGTACATGGGCGGATAAGTCGGTTGCACGAATGGATAAGTCGCGAGGATTATTTCTGCATTTAGCAACACCAGTAACAGTCCAGGAAACGGTTTCCCCAGGTCTAGGCGTTAATGTTACTGGTGTTGCTCGTGGGTTTATCCGCTGGTGCGCGCGACTTATCCATTTGTTCACGGCACCGGCAGGAGAGGGGGATGGTTGACGCGGGGGTGATGACCGGCGAGGGGGGATGGTCGACGCTGGGGTGCTGATCGGTGAGGGGTGATGACCGGCGAGGCAGGGGGAAGTCGCGGGGGTGATGACCGGCGAGGCAGGGGGGGGAGGTGGCGAGGTGAGGGAACAGGGCGCCGTTGGGGTGTGGGGCGCGTCACTTTCAGGTATGATTATCTTGAAATCGAGATATTCCAGACCTCATATATCTCGGAACCAGCGTCCGGACGTTCCGGAGCGGGAAACAGGAAGGAAATCAGCGTGGATCTGTTCGAATATCAGGCGCGCGACCTGTTCGAGAAGCATGGCGTACCGGTCCTGGCCGGAATTGTCGCCGAGACTCCGGACGAGGCCGCTGCCGCAGCCGAAAAAATGCTGGCTGCTGGCTCAACCGTGGTAGTGGTAAAGGCTCAGGTAAAGATTGGTGGTCGCGGCAAGGCCGGCGGCGTTAAGCTCGCAAAGTCTGTCGAGGAGGCACGCGCCCACGCCGAAGCTATTATCGGCATGGATATTCGCGGACACAAGGTTCATCGCGTAATGATTGCTGCCGGTGCCGACATCGCTGAGGAGTATTACTTCTCGGTGCTGCTGGATCGCGGAAACCGTCGAAATCTGGTCATGTGTTCGAAACAGGGCGGTATGGAAATTGAGCAGCTTGCCGTAGAGCGCCCCGAGGCGCTGGCAAAGGTGCCGCTCGATATGGAAGGCGTTACCGAGACGAAAGCTCTCGAAATATTAGGGGAGGCGGGTTTCGACAGTGAGACCGCGCAGGTGGCGGCGCCGGTGTTGGTGAAGCTCTATGACGTGTTCACCGGTGAGGATGCCACCCTGGTTGAGGTGAACCCGCTGGTAAAGACCGGCGACGGACGAATCATAGCCCTGGACGGCAAGGTCACCCTGGACGACAACGCCCGTTTCCGTCATCCCGAACATGAGGAACTGGTTGACAGGGCCGCAGAGGATCCGCTGGAGGCGAAAGCTAAGCAACTGAATCTGAACTATGTGCATCTCGGCGGCGAGGTTGGCATTATCGGTAACGGTGCCGGTCTGGTCATGTCCACCCTTGATGTGGTCGCCTATGCCGGTGAGCTCCATGGCGTGAAGCCGGCAAACTTCCTGGATATCGGCGGTGGCGCGTCTGCCGAGGTGATGTCGAACGGCCTGAGCGTGATTCTGTCCGATCCGGAGGTAAAGTCGGTGTTTGTGAACGTCTTTGGCGGCATCACCGCCTGTGATCAGGTCGCGAAAGGTATCCTCCAGGCTGTTGAGAGCCTCGGTGAGAAAGCTAACATTCCGCTGGTGGTGCGCCTGGACGGCAACAATGTCGAGGAAGGTCGCCGCATTCTCCAGGAGGCTGCCCTCCCGCAGGTGCATCCGGTAGACACGATGGACGAAGGCGCCGCCGAGGCTGCTCGGCTGGCGGCTCAGGCATAAGGCAGAGGGCGAAAGGACAATATAATGGCTATCTTCCTAGATGAGAACGCCCGCGTAGTAGTGCAGGGCATGACCGGCTCTGAAGGTCAGAAGCACACTCGGCTGATGCTGGGTGCCGGCACCAATATCGTAGGCGGCACCAACCCAAAGAAAGCCGGTCAGACGGTCACTTTCGATGTGGTTCCGTTGGGGCCGGGCAGCGCTAATGTGCAGCCAGGTGCGCACGAAATTCCGGTTTTCGGCACCGTGAAAGAGGCTATGGAGAACGCCGGTGCGAACGTTTCGGTTATCTTTGTTCCACCGGCTTTCGCTAAGGGCGCCGTGCTGGAGGCGATCGATGCTGGTATGCCCTTGATCGTGGTCATCACCGAAGGTATTCCGGTGCAGGATTCCACCGAATTCGTGAACAAGGGCTTGGAGGCCGGTGTCCGTATCATCGGTCCGAACTGTCCCGGCATTATCAGCCCGGGTTTGTCTAATGTCGGTATCACCCCGGCGGACACTACCACTAAGGGGCCCCTCGGTTTGGTTTCGAAGTCCGGAACCCTGACCTATCAGCTCATGTATGAGCTGCGGGATATTGGGTTCACCACCGGCATGGGCATTGGTGGTGACCCGGTTGCGGGAACCACCCACATAGATGCGATCCAGGCTTTCGAGGATGACCCGAACACCGAAGCAATCGTGATGATTGGCGAGATAGGCGGTGATGCGGAGGAACGCGCCGCAGCCTATATCAAAGAACACATCACAAAGCCGGTGGTCGCATATGTCGCGGGCTTTACTGCGCCTCCCGGAAAAACGATGGGGCACGCCGGAGCTATCGTTTCGGGTTCTGCCGGTACTGCCGCCGCGAAGAAAGAGGCACTTGAGGCTGCCGGAGTTAAGGTCGGGAAGACCCCATCCGAAACTGCGCGTCTGGCTCGTGAGTTGCTGCAGACCAAGTAGTAGTAGCGTCACGTAGCGTCATTATTAAGGCAGGCTCCGGCGCCGATGCGTCGGAGCCTGTCCTTTCTGTGTGTATGGGTGTACGGGGCTGCCCGGATAGAGTTATAGGTATGAGGATCCTCGGAATAGACACTTCGGCTGGCATCTCGGTGGGTGTTTCGGAAACCACTGATACTGGAATTCGCCTTTTGAGCTGGCAGTATAGTGGCGATACTCGCAGACATGCTGAGGATTTAACCGCTATGATTGATGCGGCGGTGCATATTGCCGGTCTTGATGGTCCATGTTACCTGGACGCGATAGCGGTTGGTACTGGACCGGGACCTTTCACGGGTTTGCGTACCGGATTGGTTGCCGCCCGTACTCTCGCTTTCGCTCTCGGGCTGCAACTATGCGGTATAGGTTCACTAGATGTGCTCGCTCGCGGCATTCTGGATCAGGTCGGCGAGCGGCAGGACGGCAGGGTTGCGGTGTTTACTGATGCCCGCCGTCACGAGGTTTACGCCGCAGCCTATATAGCGTATGGCGCAGATGATGTTCAGGTGTTCAGCGAGCCGATGGTCGGTGCAGCCGGTGATTTCGCGGATCTCGCCAGGGAGCCGGGAATAACGGTTGCGGGTGCCGGTTGTGAACTCTATCCTGATGTGTTGCCTGTGACCGGGCATTTCGATCATCGGGTTTCGCCGCTGGCGTTGGCTCGAATAGCGGCGGCTCGCGGTTTTATCGGGGACACTGAGCCGCGGTATCTGCGGCGCCCGGATATTCAAATGCCGAAGAACAAATGAGCGCCGCGATTCCCGAGTGGCTCTTTGACAGGGCTGGTTTTCGCTACCTGTTGCGCCCGGCCCGACTAGCTGATGCTGAGTGTTTGGCTCAGTTAGATGCGGTGGTTTTCACTTCGGAGGCGTGGAGTACGGATATTTTTGCGCGTTCTATCGGTTCTGCGCATGAGCGCTATCTGCTGCTTGAATTGCCGGGTGATGAGGAGCGGGTAGCTGGTTTTGTTGGGGTGTCTCTCACCCCGCCGGAAGCTGACCTGCTCGCTATCGTTATCGCGTCTGATTTGCGTGAACGCGGTCTGGGTAGGGGGATGCTGGCTGCTGCTGAGGGGCTTGCCGGTCAACACCGCTGCCGCCAGCTGTTTTTGGAGGTGCGTGCCTCTAATACAGCTGCGCTGAACCTGTATCGGGGAGCCGGATACGAAACCCTGGGGCAGCGGGAACGCTATTATCACAATCCGCCGGAAGCTGCGGTGGTGATGCGTAAGCTCTTACGTGTTGAGTGAACGATGCCGTGTTGCCGGTACTCGATACATCAAAATTTTGCGAAATAGTATCCCAAGTTCGTGAAAAAAGCCGTATTTGACCGATAGGCTAGTAGACGTGGCTGAACAAAGTACCAAAATAAAGCACCGCCCCTGGAATACCCAGGTGTTCATGAAGCAGCTCATGGCTATTTCGGGTGTGCTGTTTGTGCTGTTCCTGTTAATGCATTCCTACGGCAACCTGAAGGTTCTCCTCGGTCCTGACGCATACAATGGTTATGCTCATCACCTTCGAACTTTCTTGATGCCGATTCTCCCCTACGAGGGTCTGCTGTGGATCCTGCGTGTCGGGCTGGTGGTGTTGGTGGTTGTCCACTTCATTTGCGCTTACTACTTGTGGTGGCGCGCATCTAGAGCCCGTGGGTCGATTAAATACGACAAGAAGCAGAACGTGGTGAATAACTACGCGACTCGCACCGTGCGTGTCGGCTCGATTTTGGTGGTTCTGTTCGTACTGTTCCATCTGCTGCATTTCACCGGCAAGGCGGTTCGGATTGGTGCCTCGAATGATTACACACAGATGGTTACGGTCGATGGTGAGCAGATTCCGAACGTGTATGCGATGATGGCTGCCACTTTCAACGTAGATAACTGGTGGGCTTTGATTATCTATGTGATTGCGGTTGGTGTTGTCGGTTTGCATATCGGTCATGGCGTGTGGTCGGGTTTGCAGACGATGGGTTGGCTGCGTGAGAACACTCGCCATGTGATTGTGGTGATTTCCGGTCTGATAGGTTTCGCGGTGTTCGCATTGTTTACGATTCCGCCGGTGTACCTGCTAATCACGTCGGCTATGGCATAGGAAAGGAGTTAAGGAAATGGCTGAATTAGTTCGTGGCCTGTACCGCGAGGGCGAGAAAATCGCGGACACCAAAGCTCCGTTGGATCAGCCGATCGCTAATATGTGGTCGCAGCGTAAGTTCGACACCCCGCTGGTGAATCCGGCTAACCGCCGCAAGATCAAGGTGATTATTGTTGGAACCGGTTTGGCTGGTGCGTCAGCTGCAGCCTCGCTGGGGGAGATGGGGTATCACGTTGATGTGTTCTTCTATCAGGATTCGGCTCGTCGCGCCCACTCGATTGCGGCGCAGGGCGGTATCAACGCTGCGAAGAATTACAAGAACGATAACGACTCGGCCTATCGACTGTTCTATGACACGGTAAAGGGCGGTGACTATCGTTCTCGCGAGACTAACGTGTATCGTCTGGCCGAGAATTCGGCTCGTATCATTGACCAGTGCGTAGCCCAGGGGGTGCCTTTTGCCCGCGAGTATGGCGGTCTGCTCGATAACCGTTCATTCGGTGGTGTTCAGGTTTCTCGCACGTTCTATGCGCGTGGTCAGACTGGTCAGCAGCTGCTGATCGGTGCCTATCAGGCGCTGGAACGTCAGGTTCATGCCGGCACTGTTCATGAGCATTCCCGCCATGAGATGGTGGAGCTGATTCTGCATGAGGGTCGTGCTCGTGGTGTTGTGGTGCGCGATATGCAGACCGGCGAGTTGGAAACCTATACCGCAAATGTTGTGGTGTTGGCGACCGGCGGTTACGGCAATGTGTTCTTCCTGTCTACGAACGCGATGGGTTGTAACAACACTGCGGCGTGGCGTGCCCACCGCAAGGGTGCCTATTTCGCGAACCCGTGCTACACACAGATTCACCCGACCTGTATTCCACAGCATGGCGATCAGCAGTCGAAACTGACCCTTATGAGCGAGTCGCTGCGTAACGACGGTCGTATTTGGGTTCCGAAGAAGAAAGAGGACTGCAAGAAAGATCCGCGCGAGATTCCTGAGGAGGATCGCGACTACTACTTGGAGCGCATCTATCCGTCTTTCGGTAACCTGGTGCCTCGCGATATTGCGTCGCGTCAGGCAAAGAACGTCTGTGACGAGGGTCGCGGTGTAGGGCCCGAAATTGACGGGGTCGCGCGTGGTGTCTACCTGGATTTCTCTGAGGCTATCGAGCGCATGGGCATGGAGGCGGTTTCCGCCAAGTACGGGAACCTCTTCGATATGTATATGCGTATCACGGGAGATGATCCCTATAAGGTTCCGATGCGTATCTATCCGGCGGTTCACTACACGATGGGCGGTCTGTGGGTTGACTATGACCTGGAGTCCTCGATTCCGGGTCTGTATGTCTGTGGTGAAGCGAATTTCTCCGATCACGGTGCGAACCGTCTCGGCGCTTCGGCTCTGATGCAGGGACTCTCGGATGGCTATTTCGTGTTGCCTAACACCATCAATAGCTATCTGGCTCACACTCTGGATTGGCAGGAGCTTCCCGCCGATGACCCGGATGTGGTTGAGGCTCGCGAGAGCGCCCAGGCGCGTATCGACAAGCTGATGAGTATTGACGGTACTCGTTCGGTTGATTCTTTCCACAAGGCTCTGGGTCATATCATGTGGGAGAAATGCGGCATGGCTCGTGACGAGGCGGGGCTGCGTGAGGCCATCGACGAGATCCGAGCTTTGCGCAAGGAATTCTGGGAGAATGTGCGTATCCCCGGTAAGTCCAGCGGCGAGATGAACCAGTCGTTGGAGCGTGCCGGTCGCGTAGCCGATTTCTTGGAGCTCGGCGAGCTGATGTGTATTGATGCGCTGCATCGTGAGGAGTCCTGTGGTGGGCACTTCCGTGTTGAGCATCAAACCGAGGAAGGTGAGGCGCTGCGTGACGACGATAACTTCCTCTATGTTGCGGCTTGGGAGTATGGCGGTGAGAATCAGCCCCCGATTCTGCATAAGGAAGACCTCGTGTATAACAACATCCATCTGAAGCAACGGAGTTACAAGTGAACATCACACTGAAAGTTTGGCGCCAATCTGGCCCGGAGGCTGAGGGCGCGTTCCATGAGTACACGGTTCATGGCGTGAGCGAGGACTCCTCATTCCTGGAGATGTTGGACATTCTGAACGAGGAGCTGTTCGCTCGGGGTGAGGATCCGATCGCGTTTGATTCAGACTGTCGGGAGGGCATATGCGGTATGTGTGGTGTCGTTATTAACGGCGTGCCGCACTACAACCATGCGCCCGGTACCAAAGACAACGCCACCACCTGCCAGCTGCATATGCGCAAGTTCCATGACGGTGACCACATTACCGTGGAGCCGTGGCGCTCCACCGCGTTCCCGATCATTAAGGACCTGGTGGTTAACCGGCGCGCCCTGGATCGGATCATCCAGGCTGGCGGTTATATCAGCGTGAACACCGGTTCCGCACCGGATGCGCACGCCACCCCGGTTCCTAAGGATGATGCGGATCGCGCGTTCGATGCCGCGACCTGTATTGGTTGTGGTGCCTGTGTGGCTGCTTGCCCGAATGGTTCGGCGATGCTCTTTACCTCGGCAAAAATCACGCACCTCGGGTTGTTGCCGCAGGGTAAGCCGGAGAATCTGCGCCGCGTCACCGCGATGCTCACCCAGATGGATGCTGAGGGTTTCGGCGGTTGCACGAACTACGGTGAGTGTTCCGCGGTGTGCCCGAAAGGCATCTCTTTGGACTGTATCGCAGTGTTGAACCGGCAGCTCGGGAAGGCTGTGCTGAAGGGGGTAAAGACCCACTAGGTGGTCATTTCTTTATAGGTTGGGGACAGGGCGGTTGCCCTGTCCCCAAGCTTTTTGCCGACCCGCTGGCGTAAAATAGCGAGCGTGAGTGAACCCCTGGTATTAGGTATCGAATCGACCTGTGATGAGACCGGTGTCGCCATTGTGCGCGGTCGGGAGTTGCTGGTCGATGTTACCGCGACTTCCATGGATGAGTATGCACGCTATGGCGGGATCATCCCAGAGATTGCTTCGCGGGCACATCTGGAGTCTTTTGTTCCGACCCTGTCTGCGGCGCTTGAGCGTGCCGGGGTGCGGCTTACAGACATTGACGCTATCGCGGTTGCTGCAGGTCCGGGGCTGGTAGGTTCCCTCACGGTTGGCGATTCAGCGGCGAAGGCGCTGGCCTATGCTACCGGGAAGCCGCTCTACGGGGTGAATCACGTGGTCGGTCATTTGGCGGTTGCGGGGCTTGCTGCTGAACAGCTCGATGGTAAACCCGGGATGGATGACGGCCCGCTGCCGAAGGAGTTTATAGGACTGGTGGTAAGCGGCGGGCATTCGCATCTGGCGCACGTCCGTGATATTACCCGCGACATCGAGGTTTTGGGGGCGACCCTGGACGATGCGGCAGGTGAGGCTTTCGACAAGGTTGGGCGGCTGCTCGACACGCCCTATCCGGGAGGTCCACACGTGGATCGCCTGGCGCGGGCGGGAAACCGAAAAGCTATCCGTTTCCCGCGGGGACTTGCCGCCAGTAAAGACAGGAACCGGCATCGCTATGACTTTTCGTTTTCCGGTCTTAAAACCGCTGTGGCCAGGTATGTTGAGGCACTGAGAGCCGCCGGTGAGCCGATCCCCCGGGAGGATATTTGTGCGGGTTTCTCCGAGGCTGTGAACGATTCGTTGACCGCGAAGGCAGTCCAGGCTGCTCTCGACACCGGCTGTGACACGATAGTTGTCGGAGGGGGGTTCTCTGCGAACTCGAGACTACGGGAGCTGATCCGGGATCGTGCGGGAAGTGCGGGTATTTCGGTGCGTATCCCGCCACTCAGATTTTGTACTGATAATGGCGCCCAGATTGCTGCTATCGGTGCTCAGGTGGTGGCTGCCGGACTGGATCCGTCGCCGGTGGATTTCTCCCCGAATACGGCGATGCCCCTAGCTCAGGTGCTTATTTAGGAGACGCGATAGACTGTTCGGAGTATATCTAGGAGGAATAATGGCCCAAGACGGAGAGCAAAACCTGGTAAATAGGGTTACTGATACCGTAAACGAGCTGGTTGCAGATATGAAGCCGAGGGTCGGGGAGGCTATCGAGAAGGTGCGTCCGCGTGTGGAAGACGCGATGGAGAAAGCTCGTCCACGTGTCGATCAGGCTAAGGAACGTATCGGAGATGCCGCACAGAAAGCGAAGCCTCGGGTGGAGCAGGCGGTTGCAAAAGTCAAGCCGAAGGTCGAGGAAGCAATCGACAAGGTGCAGGCGAAAGTTAAAGGCAGTGATGATCTGGAACTGCCGGAGGTTGTTGTTCAAGATCCGCAAACCGGACTGTAGCGTTTCAGCTTCTCGGCGCTTTTTTGTGTTCCGGGTACCAGTCGCTACCGGATATCTGTGGCAATGATTGCCCGATGTTTATCTTTTATGCGGGTCAGGAACACGTGTATTCGACCCTCCCCGGTGGTGGCACCGATTTTTTTTCGTACTTCACTGACGCGCATCCCGGAACCTTTTTGATGAATCTGCACATCCCGAAATCCGCTGACAGCAGCCTTGATTTCGCGACTTCGCGGCGCAACATTCGCGACTATTTCCCAGGCGCGGGCGTGTTCGGGCACCTGGTCGCCGGTGAGATAGCTGATACTTTTCGAGACTGAACCGGCGCCCACCTGTTTTGCTGCAGCGGCTAGACCGCCGGCTCGCAACAGTGCCGGGTCAATACTGAAGAGGTATTTCCCGAGCTGCTTGGCTATTGGCACGCCAGCGGCGAGGGAGCGCACCGAATCGGCGACATGAATGGTGGAACCGGCCCCGTCAGCGTCCAGGATCAAGGCAGAGCGTCCCGGTTTGCCGGCGAGCTGCCCAATCCAGATTCCGGCTTCCACCAATTGGCCGGCGACGCTCACCCACTGCACTTCGACCGGGCGCTCACCGGTGGTTTCCGGCAGGTCGCGGTATTTGATACCGGGCGCGACCTTTACCCCGATATTTGCTGATGGGAGTTGCAGACACCAGGAGAGTTTCGGTGACCAACTTTCCGGGTTGGTCAGTCTGCGTCCGAGGCTGTCGCGACGTGCCGGGTCACAGAAGAACGCCGTAAACCCTGCCAGTTCTGCGGAGTCCAGGGTGGTCACGTCTGCCTGTCTCACCGATGCTTCAGGGAAGAAGCGAAGGTTCACGGTTGCTGCTGCCGCGGTTTCCTCGTCTATCTCATAGCCGGTGACCGGGATGGAGAGCCCGGCGAGTGCCAGCGCGTCTGCCCCGATTCCACAGCCGAGGTCGGCTACTCGTGCCTGTCCCTGATAGCGGGTGGCGTGTTGGGCGGCAACTATCATGCGGGTTGCTTGCTCATATCCGGTGCGCGTGTAGACCAGTTCGCTTGCAAATTTGGCGAACTTGGTGCGTCCGAGTTGGCGCAGTTCCAGTTGAGTGAGCACCGCGGATACGGTGTCGGCAGGTATTCCGTGTCCGCGAAGTTGCTGACCGAGACGCCGATAATCTGGTTCTGCGGTGTCTGCGGTGAGCAGCGCGGTGAGCTGCTGTAATAGTTCCCAGCCGGTCGGGGTGAGGGCGTCGGCCATAGACATATAACCAGTCTATCGGTGCGGAAGTGTCTTTCCCTCGTGTAGGGTTTTGAGCCTGCTGATGTGCTCTTGAAAAAGACGTAGTGTTTCTGCATCTCCTGCGTGTTATTGTTCGTCATTAAACGGTACGGAACACGACTTTTTGGCACTCGGCTTGAGGGAGTGCTAACTGGTGGCTATCATAGTTAATAGGCGCGGGCTCATACCCGCCCGGCTCGCTTTGACCCCCGCGACGGCAAGGCGGACAACGTAACAGAATAACTAGTGAAAGAGGTTCGCTGTGTCGGTGAATATTACGCCGTTGGAGGATCGGGTGCTGATTAAGCAGCTGGAGGCCGAAGATAAGACCGCTTCCGGACTGGTGCTCCCGGATAATGCTAAAGAGAAGCCACAGGAGGGCGAGGTGCTCTCGGTGGGACCCGGTCGGGTAGATGATTCCGGCAATCGGGTTGCAATGGATGTCGAGGTTGGTGATGTTGTCATCTATTCGAAGTATGGCGGCACCGAAGTCAAGTATGAGGGCGAGGAGTATCTGATCTTGTCCTCGCGCGATATTCTCGCCAAGATTGGCTGACATTTCGCTTTATAGGCAAAAAATCAGGGGCGGAACCGGATTGGGTTCCGCCCCTGATTCTTTTATGTTGTTCAGGCTACCTTTTCGCCATAGCGCGGTGTTTCGTGGGTCAGCAGGTAGTCGTGGCGTTCCTCTTCGGTCATTCCGCCCCAGATACCGTAGGGTTCGTGGGCGGCAAGCGCATAGTTGCGGCACTGTTCAAGCACCGGACAGGTGGCGCAGATCGCTTTCGCTTTCATGGCGCGGCGCCGTCGGGTGCCTCCGCGTTCTCCGTCCGGATGGAAGAACATTTCGGTACTGTAGTCGCGGCAGGCGGCTTGCTGCTGCCATTCCCATGCTTCGGTTGTCGGTGCCGGGAGCCTTGAAATATCAGCCATATCGTTCACCAGCTATCTGTTTGAACCCGCTTCTCGGATTGTTCAACAACAGCATAGCAAGTTGTTCATAACTTATTCAAGTATCTGCCAAAAATTATGCACAATTCGGGTTAAATGCTGCGTGCCGCCCGACCCTAAATACCGTTGAAAATGCTCAGGAACAGCAGCAAACCCCCAGAAAGTGCCAAGCCGGTGAAGTTGTGCAAAAATTACAAATGAACGAACTGACTACAGGAGGGTGAGCGATGCCGAGGGTAGCACTATCTGCTTCGTTGGCAGACGCCCCGCTCTCGGTCGCAGCCGCTGCCGCGAAACTCGGTGTCGCTCCAGCAACGCTACGCACCTGGGATCGCCGCTATGGGCTGTCCCCATCGGAACGTACTGCGGCTGCTCATCGCCGCTACACGGCTGTCGATATGGCTCGGTTGCAGCGCATGGTGTCTCTGTGCCATGCCGGAATATCCGCCTGTGACGCAGCAAAACGAGTGCTTTCGGAGCCGCTGGTTGACCTGGATGTGGATGTTGATGTCGAAATCTCGAAACCGCATCTGGTGGCTGCTGCCCGCGCGCACGACCGGGTGATTACCCGATCAATTATCGATGCTGCGGTCGCTCGGGATGGTCTGGTGGCATCCTGGGAACACCTGATCGCACCGGCACTGCAGGAACTGCATGAAAACCCGCAACCAGAGCCCCCGGGAATGTCATCCTTGGGGGTGCTGCTAGTCGCCACCCGGAAAGCTATTGTCCGGGTTGTAGACAACGAGGGCTGTAAATGTGGTCCGGCACGCCTGGAACACGATCGCCGCCCGCAGGTGCTGGTGATTTCTGCCGGGTCTGATGTGTTGCAGGCAGAGGTGTTCGCTGCCGCACTCCTGTGGCAAAACATCCCGGTTCAGGTGATCTCCGGCGCAGTTTCTTCGCTCGAGGCTCCGACGTTGCAATTCTTGGAGCATCACACCTGGCATCAGGTCGTTTTGATTGACAGCGGAGTTGCTGGGCAGGGTGAGGGACTGCTCGATGACCTGTCGCAACGAGTTCCCCCCGATCGGCTCTTTGCGATCGGTTCTGGTGTCTGCCCGAGAAGTTGCGAGCGGGCGACCTGTCTGCATTCGTTGACGGCTGCTGTCTCAGAGGTGGTGGCCGGCTACCCCTATTAAGCCCCAAGAATTATCCGCAAAACGACCCGAATGGATAGCATTGAGAGATGGACTTGAATAATAAATTTATCGAGGGTTTGACCTACGACGATATTTTGCTGCTGCCCGAAACAACCGATGTTATTCCTTCTGAAGTGACCACCACCGCGCACCTCACAAAACGCATTGACCTGCACATACCGATGCTCTCTGCGGCTATGGATACCGTTACCGAGGCGCGTATGGCAATCGCGATGGCACGCCAGGGCGGTATAGGTATCCTGCATCGCAACCTTTCGATTGCGGAGCAGGCCGCCCAGGTTCGGCAGGTGAAACGCTCCGAATCCGGGATGGTTCAAGACCCGGTAACCACCACCCCCGATGCCACCATTGAAGAGGTGGACAGGATCTGTGGTCACTATCGCATTTCGGGGTTGCCGGTGGTCGATGAGAGAGGCAAACTGGCAGGTATTGTCACCAACCGCGACCTGCGTTTCATTCCGACAGACCAGTGGTCTACTATGCGGGTTGCCGATGCGATGACCCCGATGCCGCTGGTGACTGCTCCGGTTGGGGTGGCGCGCGCTGACGCGAAAGCGCTGCTGGCGAAACACAAAATCGAGAAACTGCCACTGGTCGATGATGAGGGCAGACTCGTTGGTCTGATTACGGTAAAGGACTTCGTAAAAACCGAGCAGTATCCGCACGCCTCAAAGGACCCGCAAGGGCGTCTGCTGGTGGGTGCGGCGCTCGGCTACTGGGGCGACACCTGGGAACGTGCCCAGGCGCTCCGCGATGCCGGAGCTGATGTGTTAGTGGTGGACACCGCGAACGGGGGAGCTAAGCTCGCCTGCGAAATGATTTCGCGTATCAAATCCGACCCCTCTTTTGCCGGTATAGAGATTATTGGTGGAAACGTGGCTACCGCCGAGGGGGCGCAGGCACTCATTGATGCTGGCGTGGATGCGGTAAAGGTCGGTATTGGCCCCGGTTCAATCTGCACCACTCGCGTGGTGGCCGGTGTCGGGGTTCCGCAGGTGACTGCGGTCATGTTGGCTGCTGAAGCCTGCCGCCCTGCGGGTGTGCCGCTGATTGCTGACGGCGGTTTGCACTATTCTGGAGACATCGCGAAGGCGCTGGTTGCCGGTGCCGACACGGTGATGCTCGGCTCGCTGCTCGCCGGTTGTGAGGAATCCCCAGGCGAACTGGTGTTCATGAACGGCAAACAGTACAAGACCTATCGCGGAATGGGGTCGTTGGCGGCAATGAGTTCCAGGGGGCGGAAGTCCTATTCAAAGGATCGCTACTTCCAAGCCGATGTCACCAGCGACGACCAGATCATTCCGGAGGGAATCGAGGGGCAGGTTCCCTATTCAGGTACACTCGCCGCAGTCATTTACCAGTTGATTGGCGGTTTACATCAGTCGATGTTCTATACGGGTGCCCGCACTATCGCTGAAATGCAAACCCGCGGTCGTTTCGTCAAAATTACTGCTGCCGGTTTACGCGAGTCACATCCCCATGACGTGCAGATGACCAAAGAAGCGCCCAACTATCACACCAACAAATAGGACTACCCCGGAACGGTCAGTCGCCACCCAACCATGTAGATGGTCGCTGTTATGGTGGAGATAGTCAAGAGAAAGGCGACACAGTGACTGGTGGTACAGGTTTAACGCTGCTGGGCTTCGACACCGAAACTACCGGCGTTTCTCCGGTTCACGACCGGATTGTGACGGCGGCGTTGGTGTATAATAACGGCACGGACAGGCAGTTAAAGGAATGGCTCGCCAGCCCCGATGTTCCCATATCTGAACAGGCAAGTGCGGTGAACGGAATCACGAATGAATACGCTGCCGCCAATGGTCGTCCCCCTGTCGAGGTTGCTGACGAGATTGCCGAAACGATTGCCCAGCGGGTACGTTCCGGTTGTGCACTCGTGATTTTCAACGCGCTCTTTGATTTACCGTTACTACAGGCAGAGCTCAGACGCAACAGCCTCAAATCTTTGGAGGCGCGCCTCGCTGAAGCCCAGCTGCTGGTACTAGATCCACTGGTGCTCGACCGTACACTGGATCGCTACCGGCGCGGGCCTCGACGCCTAGAGAACCTGGTGCAGCACTATGGGGTTCAGGTGGAAGGCAACCTGCACAATGCCGGCACCGATGTTGATGCCACGCTAGCGGTTCTTGAGTCACTGTGGAGCCGTTATCCGCAGCTCGCGGAAATGTCGCCAACAGAGTTAATGGAGCTGCAGCGCAATGGGCACCGTGAGTGGGCTGAACATTTCAATGAGTGGCTGGCGGCTCAGGGGCGCAAACCCAATGTAGCCTTGGACTGGCCGATGAGTTTCAACTTCGACTCGGGTCTGTGGTGAGGAGGTAAGATGGCGAAAAAAATGGCCAACCTGCTTGCGGCGCTGCTGCTGACAGCGCTGCTGGCTTTCCTGTGCTGGCAGATATACCTGAATGTGACTGGTGAACCGGCCAGTCAAATCACCAAACCGGTTGCCAGCGGTCAAACTACCTATGTCCCCCCGAACGCTGAAACCGCTGAGGTGCAGCAAATGTCGAAACTGCGACTGGTGCAACCGAACGAATTAGGCGGAAGCGATAAATCAGTGGTGGTGCGTTCCACAGGTTCCAATATGATCTGCCAAATCACCGCAGACACCACGAAGCTCGACCCGTTCATCCCGGCGGTGATTACCGCTGATGGTTCCCAGGCAAAGGGTGCCGGTGCTGTATGCTCCGGTCAGTGGGATATCCAGATCGCCCCCGAAGACCAGGGAAAATGTGACGGTTGGCTACAAAAATCCACTATCGGACTGTGGGATGGTGGTCGTGGCGTGGGGTCGTGTCTGACAACCTTGACTCCGCTACTCAACGATATGAATCAATACCAGGTGGATAACTTAAAGGGTGAACGTTTCAAGTACTCCGAACTCGGCTATGGTTCCTATACCAGGGTTGGTGATTATGCGTGTACCTTTGATGCGATAAGCATGACCTGTTTGAATATGGCAACCGGCGCGGGATTCAACTACAGTGCGGATTCCTACTCGTTCTTCTGACGTTTTCACCAGAGTAAACTTGAAATATGTTGTTGAGTGACGCGGACATCAGAGAGCTAATCGACAAAGGTGGAGCCTCCCTGACCCCTTTCGACCCGAATATGGTTCAACCGGCGAGTATCGATGTGCACCTGGATCGACATTTTCGACTTTTCGATAACCACAAGTATCCGGCAATTGACCCGGCTGTTGAACAGGATGACCTGACACACCTGATTTCGGTGGATCCTGACGGCGAGTTTGTGCTCCAGCCCGGCGAGTTCGTTCTCGGATCCACATACGAACTGGTGGAGCTGGGTGACGCGGTGGCTGCCCGCCTGGAGGGAAAGTCTTCACTCGGGCGACTAGGGCTGTTGACTCACTCTACTGCCGGTTTTATCGACCCCGGTTTTTCCGGTCATGTGACCCTAGAACTGTCGAATACCGCGACTATGCCCATAAAACTCTATCCGGGCATGAAAGTCGGACAGCTATGCTTCTTCCGCTTGTCGAACCCCTCGGAAAGCCCCTACGGTTCCGGCGCCCACGGGTCACGGTACCAGGGGCAGCGTGGACCGACAGCGTCGCGCTCCTACCTGAATTTTCATCGCCTAGACACCTCGGATTCGGTCATAGATGAGCAGCCAACACGCGGCTGAATCTTCCGTCTCTGTTCCTGACTCCGGCAGCCCTACCGGGATATGGTCACAAGTAACCGGCACTTTCATAGTGAGCGATACAGGGGTGTTGGAGGCCGGGGTATGGCAGGGCGCGACCGAGCCGACCAGCAACTGGTACATGAATCAGGGACAGCTCAACGCCGAACAGCTTTACCGTTCAGCGGTGCTGCTATTACGCGCCGATGTGGATGCCACCGAGGTTGAGGCACTGGCGGTATCGCTATATCCCGATGCCGGTTGGTTGGGGCCTGGACGCTTGCGCTTACACGGCTCGATCGAATTACGGGGTCCTTTCACGCTGCCGCGTCCCCTCGGTATCGAATACGGTCTACCGGCAACCGCAACCTCGGCTTTCGAGATAGTGGTAAAACCCGATAGGGGTGCTGCTTTGGATCCGCAGGCTCCGATCGTTGACGATCTCAGTGCGGCTTTCGCTGACGGGATGCCGCAGGGAGAAGAACTCTTGGCGTTACGCAGCACCCTCTCGATCGCGCAGCGGCTGGCCGGTTCGGTAGCGGTGCGCGGAGAATCAGCACCTGCTGTGGTGATCACCCCGGACCCGGATGCGCTGGTAAACCTGCAAATATATGCGCCCGCCTGGATTTCGGAAGCCGAACTGACCGATGCGCTACGTCCGCTACTTCCCGGTCTGGCGCGTCCACAGCTTCCCTCTCCCAGCGCCTTTGACCCGGCACCATTCATGGGGGAAGAGGCCAGCCCGGCGCTTATTCGACAGGCGCGCGCGGAAACCGCAGCCTATCAGGAATACATGAGCGGTATAGGTTCACAAACTTTCGGCTATCAGCTACGTGCCGCTGCTGGGCACAGTTCCCACGTGGTTGTTGCTTTAGCGCCCACCCAGATGGCTCCCCAGGCGTTGCGCTTCGAGCTTTGGGCTAGCCGACCGATGGCGCTCTACACGGTTGTTTGGCAACCACAGTTCTACGACCAGGCGTTTGCGCGCCGCCTCAGCCGGGTCATGCGGGTGGAGAGACTCCGGGTCACTACGGTGATTGAGCAGGTAGCTGCGGTTATCGCGCGATTATCGGGAGGTATCGCGATTGATGATGCCGGTTTTATCGTCTCCCTGTGAGCACTTCCGGTACCCGCGATAGGATAGGGACAGCAGAGAGGAACATCATGGATATTGGCTGGAAAATAGCGTCAGCAGCGTCACTGGCGGTCGCTGGAATCGTTGCGGACAAGTCGGTGGATATTATTTGGAAGGTCGCTACCGGGCGCAAACCGCCACGCGGCACTGAAGAGGAGGGACAAGCCGGAATTTTAGAGATCGCAATTTTCGGGGTGGTTTCCGGTTTGCTCGTGGCGCTGATCCAGCATTTCGCGCTGGGCAAGACCAATAAATGGTACGGCGGGAAGAACCGCGATATGTTCGCCGAACTAGCCTCGGAACGCGCTGGAAAAAACGCTAAGTAAACAGGTTAAGGTTAGCTGAGAAGTTCAACGCTCAGTTTGTGCACAGCGCCGATATATCCGTGTTCGCCATCGGGTCGTTAACGGTGAGCACCGACTTGAACTTGGGGAGTTTTTCGCAGGCTTTCATGAAGTCCTCGATTTTGGAGCCGCGTGGCACCTCCGCTGCCTTTACTACACCGGCGAGAGGCTCGGATCCTTTCAATCCGCAATCTACCCGATAGTATTGGGCAGTATAGTTCCGCTCATCGCCCTTTATTTTTCGTACTCTGACGCAGGTGTCGATGCCATAGTTGATACCGGGCTGAATACTGTGCAGCACGCCACGATCCCCATGTAGCACCGAATTCGTGTAGCTACCCGCCGACCAGGTACGTATCGCCTGTTTGGAGGCTACCTGTATTTGGTTACCGTACACGGTGAACGATCCGGGATCGGTTTCGATTTGCCACAGTTGCTGCCCACCACTGAGCGCAGCCGCCGTAATCACGCCTTCCGTGTCGAAACTGAGCAGCACATCGGAACTGATCTGCATATTTTTGGCACCGAGCTCACGATTCCACAGCTCATTGTAGCTGGGTAACGCATACACGATTGTACGCTCTGAATCTGCTGCTATCAGGTATTTTTTGGTTTTCAGTAGTGCCGGTGCGGTGTCGAAACGATTCGAGTCGGCTGGGTTCAAAGCCGGTCCGACAACGCTCTCAGTCCAGTTGATTTCATGTAGCTGACCGTCACGCAACACCACATCCGTGTTATCTGTAGATATATAGGTCGGTATGGTTACGTTCTTCGCTAGCAGTTTCCCGGTGCCAGCGGGCGGATCCACGACCATTCCTTTAGCGCATCCTGAAGTGTTGGTGACGAAGAACCCGTCCCGAGTTTCAGTCACGTTACCGTAGGTGGATGCCGAGGTCAAGTTACGCTTCACATCGAGTACCCGCACCATTCCGCCGTAGCTGAATAGCCGAATGTTTTCAGAAATGTTTTTGAAAAGCGCCGGGGAGTTGCGGGAACCATCAACCACATTCGGGCAGCCCGCAGTGGCTGAAAGCTGCGCGGGGTCGTCGTTTCCCAAAGGCAACAGCGTCTCGTTAATCTGGGTGCCGTCTCTCGACAGCGTATAGAGATTGAGCGAAGAATCAATAACCTCAATGTTCTTCGCTGGTGACACGTTGACACCGACCAGCCGGTACGGTGCCTGATATATCCACTTGGATACGCCGCTCTTCAGATCGAGCATGATTATTGCTGAAGATGATTTTGAAATGACCAGGCAGGGCACCGACCCGTCAATGTCGGTTTGCGAACATGACCACAGGCGAGCTTTCAACGGTACCTGCCAGTTCGCGTGACCATCAAGGTTCACTGAAATAATCTGCGAGTTGCCTTTCCGGTCTACCCCGGTAATCAACGAGGCAGTATCGTATTCGGCGTTACTGATTGCGTTTCCTGGCCCGTATATCGGGGTGAACGCCGACAAGCCGTAGTCAGCCGCCCGAAACTCAGCTGTGAGCTGAGGTTTCTCGCCAAAACTGCCCTTAATGTCTATCGGTTCGGTGCGAGACATCCAGCGTGAGAAAGCATAGAATCCACCGGCAACCACCAATGCCACAATGATGGTGGTTAGCAATAGCCCGCGCAGAAACCTCAGCAAATCTCGCTCCCTTTTAAATCAGCTTTTCTCAAATACTATCGGTTCGCGCCCAAGTCGACCGGGTCAACCCGCACTTCGCCACCCAGCTGCATATCCGAAATCGCCCCTGAATCACGCAGTTCATGGAGTTTCGGAAGTACTCGGTCGTGAACACCCCACGGGTCAATCGAGTTCAGGTAGATTCGGGTGCCGCCCTCAAACCCGGCAAGTGTTGAGATTCGCCACTTCAGTAAGATTCGCCAGCGCATATTCGAGGTCACTGAATTGGGTCGGTGATACCATTCCTCGTTGCAGGGAACCTGCGAACCGGTCGCGGCGTGCAGCGCGTGCAACAGATCGGAAACATCCCGCACCACCTCCGGTTCGGCCTCCCAGGGGTTTACCGCCGGACCCAGGGGCCATACCGCGAGTGTCGGATAGCGATGCCCGATCCCAGCCATAGCTACCGCGTTTTCGTTTCGCGCCACCAGCAGTCCGCGGGTCGCACACACCCGCAAAATCTGCTCATATATTTGCGGGTTTTTGCGCAGCCGGTTCAGTTCATCCTGGATTTGAACCGGCATCTCATCAATCGCGACCAGCTGTTTATGCAGGTGGTCAAAGGACGCACCGGCTGGTTTCAGCCAGTTTTGGAATGCCGCGACATACATAACTGCGGGGTTCAAGTCGTACAGATCCCCGATGGAACGTGCCGTATAGGCGATGTATTGACGGTGTTCCTCAACGCTGAGTGTACCGGCTGAAGCGAGCTGGTCATCCATCGTGGCTCCATGAACGTAGTGGCGCCTGCCCACAATCACATCGTGACCGCCACAGAAAAAGCCTGTTGCTTCCCCGAGCAGGTCGGTTTCAGATATTGTGGCGATGTCTTCGGTGCTCATACCGTATGCGGCGAGCCGGGCACGCACCACCCGTAACACATGGTCGTATCCCTCCGGTTGAGACAGGTATTCGGCCAGTCGTTGGCGTTGCGCCGTGGTTGGCTCATGACCGTGATTCAGTCGCCAATAGTTATAGGAAACTATTTCATACAGGTTCGGGATGCGTCGGAACTCGGCAATAGTGTCGTGTATCGCGCGTGCGGAAATCCCGTCTATCTGCCGCCAGGTTCCGTCACTTTCCCGAACAATTCGGGACTTCTCCGGTGGCGTCTCCAAATACCTGTCTGTGCAGAAAGCGCAGTATTTCCGGTGTTTGGTTCTCTCGAGCGGATGCGGTTGGGAAGTCGGAACAGTCAGCGGACGATGCCCGCGCCCCGGAACGGTCCAAACCTCGGTGCCGGTGAGCATATTGCGTTGTTTTACTGTTCCGTCAGGAAGTTTTTGCAGTGCAGCAGCGACTCTCGGATCTTCTATTGCCATTGCTGTATGTCCTGTGGATTTCGAGGTATCGGGTTTTGCCTAGTTCCCCGGATACGGGTCATCTTCGACGCGTCCCTCATAGTTATCATCGTCAACGAAACGCGGATCAACCCAGGCTTCATCAGGTATTACGTCACCGTTTTCGTCAAAGTCTTGGAGCGAATCCCAAATCCCGTCACCGTTATCATCGGCGGTTGCTTCAGCCCATTCTTCAGCATGGTTGCGCCAATCACCGCTCGGAGATTTCACCATCTCGTCGGCTTCCATGTGTTCGCGGGTCTCCGGCGAGCCCAAGTAAACATAGGCGGAGACTTCGTTCTCGCCCGTCCAATTGGTGGTGTCGGTGATCCGCACCCTCATGACGGTTCGGATGTACAGGTTGTCTTCGCGACCCTCCCCAAAATAGCCTTCCTGTTCATCGAGGTCGGCGATGAGCCGTTCGAATCGTCGCTCGTCGAGCAGCAGCACCTCTCCGACCACGCCGGTACCTGCCCGGTTTGGAATCGCTATTGGATATGACGACCCCAGGTACATATCCGCGCCCGGCAACATCGCTGGTGCGGATTCGCTGACCGATGGTTTCAGCTGCGAGCCGAAAGAGCGAGACCCGGGCAGCAGCGTACCGTAAACAAACAGTGGCAAGTATCTGATGCTCATAAAGCTATTTTGCCTGTTTTGTGCTTCAAAGGCAGGGAAATCGCCCGGAGGTTCCGCGAATAATGCAGGTGAACACCGTTCACATAGCAGATGATGAGGTGGCAGCGTATATTAAATTTTGTGCTCATAAATGCTGATTGAATTACCCAGTCAGAAATGTCAAAAGGAGACAACAATGAACTTTCTACAAGCACGTTTTTTAGATAAGGCTTCGCTGCGTGACCTGGGTCTATTGATTCTGCGTATCGCGCCACTCACCCTGATTCTTTCCGGTGCTCAAATGCTAATGGATTTCCAGGGCACAGTTGGAATGATGGCGCACTCGAATCCGATAACCGCGGTTGCTCCGGAACTATTCGCAGTACTGATCCCACTGGGACAGATTCTGCTCCCAATTTTCATCTTGGCGGGTCTGTTCACTCGCGGTTCTGGTCTGCTGCTGGCATTGATGTTCCTCGGCACCATGTTCTTTGTCGAAATGGGTGGTGACCTGGGCAACTTTGTTCACACCAATGATCGTGGCACTCTTGACTTCGGGTTCCAGGGCGGCTGGTTCTATTTCATGACCGGTTTGGCGCTGATATTCACGGGTGCGGGACGCTACGCGCTGGACTATGTATTCGGTAAATCCGGTGACCCGGTTCGCGAGTAAACCTACCTATAAAACAATAAATGCCGCTCTGGGGCAGCCGCCAGTGGGTTGGTTGCTGTCGGGAGCGGCATTTAAGTTTAGGGCTGTTTTTTTCTGCTGCTGTTTCGTTTCTGGGCGAGCGTCAAAAGCTGTTCTAGTTCTTCGCTACCGAGTTGGTTCGTCATGTCCTCGCGAAGCACCTGAATCATTTCACATTGCAGGGTTTTCCAAAACCGAACACCGCGCTCGGTGAGCTTCACAATCGTGTGGCGTCGGTCATCACGGGAAAGCTCACGTTCCATCAGCCCCAGGCTAACCATGCGGTCGATTGCCCGGGTCGCGCCCGAACGAGTCAGCCCCACTGTTTCGGCGAGATCGCTGATAAACATATGTTTGCCGCGAACTTGGTGCAGGGTGTTTAACATATCATAGTCCACCACATTCACGTGTCGGGCAGTTAAGAGGCGGTTCGTCGCCAACCAGCAGCTCCGGGTTGCCTGCAACATCCCCTCCCAGGAACTATCCTCTTCAATGATGCTCATGCTGCGCTCTCCATATCCCTCAAATCTCGGCTAAGACTGACACAGGCTATCATTCTGTGCTGGTTTTTTCCTGTGCGGTGAGACTTTTCTGGTCGCTTCCTAGCTGCTGTAGACTATCCAGGATATATTGGGCGATTCGCTACAGGAGGGGTTATGCTGATTCGGCTCGCCTTCCAGTATTTTCGCGGACATATTGCCACCGTAATCGCGGTGGTGTTGTTGCAGGTAATCCAGGCTATGGTGAATCTGGTGTTGCCCACGTTGAACGCCATGATTATAGACAACGGCGTGGTGAAAACCGATATAGGCTATATCGTCCGTGTTGGTGCCTTGATGGTGGGAGTCACGATAGTGCAGCTGGTGTTCGCGGTGTTGGCGACACTGCTAGCTGCCAGACTGGCGATGGGCTTTGGCTATCATGTGCGCGGACAACTCTACGGTCATATTCTGCGGCTCTCTATCGGTAACGTTCGCTCCTTCGGTGCCGGATCGCTGGTCACCCGCACCACTAACGATGTGGTGCAGATGCAGATGGTTGTGCTCATGACTTTTACCATGGTGCTTTTTGCTCCGATCATGGGGATCGGGTCGCTGGTTCTCGCACTCACGATCGATCCGCTACTCACCCTGATATTGGTGGTGGCTATTCCACTGCTGCTGCTAATACTGGTGGTGTTGCTGCGCAAAATCAGGCCGCTCTTCGAGGTGAACCAGACCCGAATCGATGCGATAAACCGCCTCATGGGGGAGCATCTCAGCGGTGTGCGTGTGATTCGGGCTTTCGTTCGTCAGGATTTTCAACGTGAACGCTTCTATGCTGCTTCTGGCGAATTGCGGCAGGTCATGTTACGGATCGGTTCGATTTTTGCGGTACTGTTCCCGGCTGTCGATGTGATTATCGGTCTGGCAATGGCGCTCACCCTGTGGTTCGGTGCCGGCCGCGTCGATGTTGGCGGTATCGGTATCGGTGAGCTAACCGCGCTGCTCACATACCTGATGCACGTGCTCTTCTCGATAATGATGGCGACCATGATTTTCATGATTTTCCCGCGCGCCGAAGTATCGGCCTCCCGCGCGGTCGCGGTTCTGGAGACGCAGCCGGCAATTGCCTCACCGGAACGAGTGGTGGCGCTGCCCCAGGGGCACCTGTCGTTTTCGCTGCGGGACGTGCGGGTCCAATTCGAGGGGGCACCTGAGCCGGCACTAGATAACATTAACCTGGATATTCGAGTCGGTCTCACGACCGCTATTATCGGTTCTACCGGCTCGGGAAAATCGACTCTGATCCACCTGCTGCCCCGTCTCATAGACCCCACATCCGGAACGGTTTTGATCTCAGGTGACAGCTCCTCTGTAAACCTTAAACAGCTTGACCTCGACACCCTGCGCAGTCGCATTGCCTGGGTGCCCCAAAAGGCCTATCTCTTCGCCGGTACTATCGCCGAAAATGTTGCTGCTGCACGCGGTGAGGATATTGATTCTAAACGAGTAGTGCAGGCGCTGGAGTGGGCTCAGGGGATGGAGTTTGTCTCTGAATACGATGAGGGTATCTACCATACAGTTCATCCCGGTGGTGCCGACCTGTCTGGTGGTCAGCGTGCCCGAGTGGCGCTGGCTCGTGCCCTGTATCGACGCGCTGACCTGTATATTCTCGATGATTCGCTATCGGCCTTGGACTACGGAACAGATGCTGCGGTGCGTGGCGCCCTGCCGGAGGCAACGGCAGGAGCCGCGGTGGTGATAGTAGCTTCGCGGGTGGCAACTATCAGACATATGGACAGTATCGTGGTGATGGATGAGGGTCGTATTGTCGGCACTGGAACCCACGATGAACTCGTAGAATCTTGTGAAACTTATCGTGAAATAATCGCTTCACAGCTTTCTGAATCGGAGGTGCGCTGATGCCGCCGAGTGGAGGAATGAGAGGCGCTCACGGTAACTCCGGTGATTTGACGGTTCGCGATGCACGCGGAACGCTGCGGCGGCTTGCTAAACTATATGCGCCACAGCGTTGGCGAATCTTGGTAATAGCGATAGCTGAACTAGTCGGAGTATTGGCTTCGGTGGCGGCACCGGCATTGATAGGGGTCGCTACTAACGTGATTTTCACCGGCGTGCTCGGCAAAATGCTGGGTCAAGGCACCACCCGCGCCCAGGCGGTCGCACAACTACGGGCCGAGGGTAACGACGATTTGGCGGCAATGGTGCAAACCGCCGCCGTAACCCCCGGGGACGGTATCAACTTCAACTTATTGCTGCAAGTCGTGGCCGGTATTGCGGGTGCTTATCTGCTTCAGGCGTTGGCACATTGGGCATCGGCTCTGCTGGCACGCCGCGCTGTACAAGACAGCGCATACCGTCTCCGAGGGATGGTCTACGACCACGTGGATCGCTTGCCGGTCGCCTATATCGACGAGCAGCCGCGCGGTGACCTGATTTCACGAATGACCAATGACATAGACAACACGATGCAGTCGATCCAGCACTCTGCAACCCAGATGATTCGTTCACTGCTGCAACTCTTAGGAGTTATCGTGATGATGATGTTGCTATCGGTGAAACTGGCCTTTATAGCACTCGTTTTGATTCCGGTGGGTGCCCTGGTGGCGGGGGTAATCGCAAAAAAAGCGGCCCCCGCCTTCAAAGCCCAGTGGCGAGCCACAGGCGATATCTCCTCCCTGGTCGATGATTCTTTCAGCGGACACGAGGTGATCGAGGCCTACGGTCTGGCACGGCAACAGAAAGACATTTTTAATAAAAAGAATTACGAGCTGTTCACGGTATCCTATCGTTCACAGTTTCTCTCTGGCGCGATCCGACCGGTGATGAGTGTCTTTTCGAATATGTCATTTGTGGTGCTAGCCGTGGTTGGCGGTCTCGAGATCCTGGCCGGTGCGATGACACTAGGCATGGTCCAGGCCTTTATTACCTATTCGCGGCAGCTATCACAGCCGGTCGAGTCGCTCGCCGGACAGGTCAATATGGTGCAATCGGCTCTCGCCAGCGCGGAGCGGGTTTATGCGCTGTTGGATGCGGAACCGATGCCGGCGCAGAAACAGACGCGCCCCTACCGCGGCGGTGACGTGGAATTTAACGAGGTGGAGTTCGGGTATCACCCTGACCAGGTGGTGCTTGACCACTTGACCTTCACGGTGCGTTCCGGCGAGACGGTCGCGATTGTGGGTAAAACCGGGGTTGGGAAAACCACGCTAATTAATCTGTTTATGCGTTTCTATGATTTGCGTGGCGGCGAGATCCGGATTGGTGGAGTCAATATCGCGGATATGTCAGCGGATGATTTGCGTTCCCGAGTGGCGATGGTGCTGCAGGACACCTGGCTTTTCGAGGGCACGATTCGAGATAACATTCGTTTCGGGAATCCCGAAGCCAGTGACGATGAGGTATATGGTGCGGCTCGCGCGGTTGGCGTTCACCGCATGATCCGCTCACTGCCGGAGGGCTATGACACGATAGTTGGGAACGCCTCAGGCGCGGTTTCTGCCGGTGAGAAACAGTTGATTACGATCGCGAGGGCGTTTTTGTCTCATCCGGAGGTGCTGATTTTGGACGAGGCTACCTCCTCGGTGGACACCCGCACCGAAATGCAGGTTCAAAGAGCGATGCAGCGACTACGGGTCGGGCGAACCTCTTTTGTGATTGCGCATCGGCTCTCCACCATTCAGGATGCCGACCGCATATTAGTGCTAGCCGAGGGGCAGCTGGTGGAGTCGGGGACTTTCACGGAGCTGCTGGCTCGCGGCGGAGTGTTTGCAGACCTGTACCAAGCCCAGTTTCAATAGTGGTAAATTTGGGTTCTGCTGTACACAAAGCCGGGTTTTTTGACAAAAAACCGGCATTTCGGGCTTATTAACGACAAATTTTCATGTTTTATGCACGCGAGCTGGCGTGAGGTCAGGCTTGAGAGGGAGTGTGCGGTCGGGTTCGCGCTGTCCCCAGCGGATGCTTGGTGGGTGTGTGACACCAGATTTTATAGGATTGGAGGATGAAACATACGGGGCGGGTGATATTGCTGGTGCTGGGCTTTGTGTCGCTAGGCTTGGCGTTCGCGGGTGCCGCGCTTCCGGTTATTCCGGCTACCCCGTTCCTGATAGTGGCGCTGTTTTGTTTTGACCGTAGTTCTGAGCGTTGGCACAACTGGCTCCGTAACCACCGTTTTTTTGGCTCCTACCTGCGGGAATATGAGCGCCGGGAGATGCGGTTGCGCAACAAGCTGCTCACTGTTGGGCCGCTGTGGCTGGGTGTGGGGCTGAGTTTTTGGTTCGCCCATGGGTATCTGTGGGTGACGATTGTGTTGGCAATTTTTGCCGCCGCGATGACCGTGCACCTCTTTACTCTCAGCCCCGATAAGGACTAGTTTCCGCCACAGTATCAATCAGGGGGCAGCGTCGCGGGTATCGTCAATCGCTGGGCGCATCATCGGTGTTATCCTCGTGAGTGACGGGAGGCAGAGCACTCCGTCTGCGCAGGGATTGGGGACGGGGTGTCAGAAAGGCATAGACCACCATAAATGCCGTACAGATGGCGCAGCCAGCAAAAACACCTAATATGACGCTATGTCATCAAACATAATTACATTAATCTTTCATAATTCGGGGTTTCCTGTGCTACTTTGCAAAGGAATTACAAAGGAGCGTTCGCTCCCGACCTATGGAGGCAATGTGGACACCAATACAATCAGACGTAGCCTGGCCGCCCTGGCAGCCATCGCCGTGGTATTTATCGGAGCCGTCGTGATGGCGATTCCGGCGAGCGCCGAAACGCAGCAGAAAATCACCGGCGGCACCCTAACCTGGGGAGTTAAGGAATCGTTCAGGAACTACCTGCTGGTGATGCCGATATCCTCCGGTAAGATTGAGCCGGTTGCGCCCGCCGTTGAAAACCCGACCTCAGCAGCCTCCACCGTGAAGAAAGAACACGGTGTTATGGATATGCCGGTGACTGCCGGCGGCACCTGGAACGCCGCCAACCCCGGCATCGTTCCCACGACGGGTGGTGTACATTTCCTGGGGCACCCGGACGGTAAAGGTGCCTATATCCTGGACTTCCAGTTGGTGAACCCGCAGGTAGTGATAAAAGGCGCGAGTGCCACTATTACCGCCGAGGTGAGTGGATATCAGTTCGAGTCGATATTCAAGATCGGTCCATTCAAGGATTACGGTCGAATTGACGTAGCGAACTTTGCGACCGTGACGAAAACCGAAAAAGACAATACCGCGACCTACACCCTAAGCGGCGCTACGCTCACCGAAGCAGCGGTGCCGGCGTTCAATAACTATGATGCCGGAGCTGAACTTGACGATGCCACGCTCACCGTGAAATACGAGGACGTTGCGGTTACACCAACTGAGCCGGATCCGAGCACACCGACAACCGAACCGACGAAACCGAGCGAACCGAGCACGCCGACAACCGAGCCGAGCACGCCGACAACCCCGAGTATCGGTCAGCCCTTCTCCGCGACCAGCTGGGTCGATTGGGGCTTCAAAGAGTCCTTCCGCAAATACATTGTGAACCAGTTCGCAAAGGGCACCCAGACACTCAGCGAAGGTGCCGCTGGTCTGCCGAGTAACACTGACGGTCAGTTCACTGATATGCAGCAGGCCTATCGGTTCCCGTTGGCCAGCAAAAACATCGACCTCGATAACTTGAGCGAGCTGGCTTTCACCGGGAAACTCAACTTCAACGCCCACGGTGGTGTGATGAACGTGACGCTTTCGAACCCGCAGATTACGCTGCGGGACGGTAAATGGATACTCAGCGCCACCTCAACTGAGTCCAACGGTGACGCCGCCGAGGTCGCTCTCGCCGAACTGGGGGAGCCCAATATCGTAAAGTCAATCGACAGCGGGGATGCCGCCATCACCTGGTCAAAAGTGGTTGCCCTGCAGGGAACGACCGATGTGTTTGGCAAGAACTATGCGGCGGGCACACAGCTGGATCCGGTTAGCGTGTACCTGGCATCCGCTGTGTTGAGCCAACCCGACCCCCAAGTACCACCGACAGTAAGCGTCAGTGAGAATAATGTTACCGCCGGCGCAACAGTAACACTGATTGCCAGCGGTTTTACCCCCGGCGAGACCGTTCGTTTCACCGTGCACTCTGACCCGATAGATGCCGGCAGTGTGGTCGCCGACAACAACGGCGATGCCTCTGTGGCTTTCGCGATTCCTGCCGGTTTCGCCGCCGGCACCCACACGGTTGTCGCCACCGGAGAAACCAGCGGAACAGTTGCCCAAACCACTTTCACCGTGCAGGCTCCGGCATCGCCAACCCAGCCGGGTAGCACTACGCAACCCGACCAGGGCACCCCATTAAATGTGGAGGCACCCTCAGGGAACACGACCCGTAAGGTCGTGACCCCGACCCGCCAAATCGACACCTCAAAGAAATGCTTGACCAGCGGAACTATGACATGGGGGGTGAAAGAAAGTTTCACTACCTATATTCGCGGAAAAATAGCGAAAGGCGGCTGGACCCTGGGAGGCGGCAGCACCTGGAACGGCAGCGCCTTTACGTTCCCAACCAGCAGCGGAACCTATAACACGAGATCTGCTTCAGGGACGTTCTCGTTTGGCGGATCCGTGCACTTTACCGGTCATGAGGGCGTACTCGACGTGATACTGTCGAACCCGTCACTGGTAGTGAACGGTTCCAGCGCGGCGCTCTATGTAAACGCCACCACCAGTTCCGCCACCACCGGGCAGAAAACCGATATGGGCCGAGTGCATTTCGCTAATGTTGCCCTAAGCGGCGTGAGCGTGAAAGGCACCCAGTTGAACGCTAAATCGAACTCCGTCACCCTCACCGACACCGGAGCTAAGGCGTTCGCAGGGTTCTATAAGACCGGGCAGGCTCTCGATAACCTCAGTGTGAGTACCGGTGTGGAAAACTGCGAATACGTGGATCCAGCTACCGGTCAGATCATTGACCGTTCCGCGACACTAGGCAACACCGGCGCACTGCAGGTCGGGTTGTTGATGCTGGTGGCTGTGCTTGCGACACTTACCGGTGTCGTGTTGCTCTTCAGGCATTCGTCTCGCCATAAGTCACAGTGCTGACAGGTGCTGCAATGCACAGCGAATCTTCGATATCGAGGGTACCGGCAGCGGGCAGACTGCGAGTATTAGCAGTCTGCCTGTCGCTGTTTGCGCTGCTCGTAGTGACAGGCTGTGGCGTTGGCGATCAAGACGCGAACCCTAAACCAGCCGAAGAACCTGATGTGGCGACAAAGGACACGAACCTGCCAGACCCGCGCACCATTACCGGTTTGAGCGAAGTTGCCGAAATCGGCGACCCGGAAGTAATCGAAGGAACCTATAAAGTGAAACTGCCGGTTACCGTAACCGACTTTGAAGGCAAAAAGGTGCAGGTCAAAGACAGCTCGCGGATATTGCCGTTGGATTTGACCGGTAATATATCTCGTACACTGGTGGCACTGGGCATGGCCGATTCGATTGTGGGTCGCACCGTTTCGTCTACCGAGGAGGTTCTCAAAGACGTGCCGGTGGTGACCAAATCCGGGCACAGCGTGAATGTGGAGGCGGCTCTGACGCTCAGACCAACCCTGGTGTTGACCGACAAGTCGGTCGGTCCGGTGGAGGCTTTCGACCAGTTAGCGGCCTCCGGTGTTCCGGTTGTGGTGTTGGATTCTGACCATTCGTTGAAGAACCTTGAGGCAGGTATCGAGGCGGTAGCGAAAGCAGTCGGTATGGATCAGGCAGGGCAGGCGCTCGCGAAGCGCGCCCGCGGAGAGGTCGATGCGGCCGAAAAACAGATTGCGGCCTGGGTTCCCGAACAGCCCCTAAAAATCATTTTCCTCTATGTGCGTGGCACCGCCGGAGTGTTCTTTATTCTCGGTCCGGAAGAGGGCTCGACCGCGCTGATCGAATCAGTTGGTGGCAGTGATGTCGCCGCGGCAGCGAACCTCGGCTCGGTGACACCCGCCAGTGCCGAAGCCCTGCTCGCAACCAACCCGGAAATATATTTCACGATGTCTGGCGGCCTGGATTCGACCGGCGGAGTGGAGGGGTTCTTTGCCCGAGACGGGGTAGCTGACACTATCGCCGGAAAGCACCGCAGGGTTGTCGCGATCCCTGACGGCATGAGCCTCTCCTTCGGGCCCCAGTCCGGTCAGGTGCTGCTAAACGTGGCGCGAGCCCTCTACGGGGTGAAGGATCGGTGAGCCGCGTCCCTGAACCCCGGCAGGTTGATAACCAGATAGAGCTGCGTGCCCGCCGGCGACTTGTCACCGGTGCGGTTCTGGTAGTGTTGCTGCTCGCCGCCATTCTGGTCAGCATGATGCTCGGACAATTCGCTATCGGTGCCGGAGACGTGATGCGCGGTCTCTTAGCACCCATCGGTCTGGTCGAGGCTCCAACCGACCCGCTGGTCATGGCGACCCTGTGGAATATCCGATTCCCCCGTATCGTATTGGCGCTTCTGGTGGGGGCGGGGCTGGCGGTCGCTGGAGCGGTTATGCAGGCAGTTTTTTCAAACCCGCTCGCCGAACCCGGTGTTATCGGCGTCTCGGCGGGTGCCGCGGTCGGGTCCGCTGCCGCGATGGTGTTCGTGCCCTATATGCTCGGCGGATTCTCGGTGCCGCTCGCAGCATTCATAACTGGAATGTTGGCGGCTTTCGTGGTCTATTCGCTCTCGCTCAGGGCAGGGCGTGCCGAACCGCTGATGCTGGTACTCACCGGTATTGCGGTAACCGCTGTCGCGACCGCACTGGTTTCCTTCACCACGTACCTGGCTCCCGCAACCGCACGGGACCAGATAGTGTTTTGGCAGATGGGGTCGCTCGCTGGCGCTTCTTGGGCTAACGACCTGGTCGTTGCGGTAGTTGTGGCGCTCGGATTGACCGGGGCGCTTCTGATTTCTGGGCGCCTTGACGTGTTGGCTCTCGGGGAGTCTGCCGCCACCCACGTCGGCATCAATGTTTCCGCCGTGCGCATTATCGCTATCACCCTGGCAGCGCTGCTCACTGCCGCTTCGGTGGCTTATGCTGGCGTTATCGCTTTCGTTGGATTGATCGTCCCGCACCTGGTGCGTCTGATAGTCGGGCCCGTGAACCGCTATCTGATCCCGCTCGCAATTCTCGGTGGAGCCCTGCTGCTCACTATCGCCGACCTGGTGGCACGCACCCTGATATCGTTCGCTGACCTGCCTATAGGAATTTTTACGGCGCTCGTTGGCGGACCGATGTTCTTCATTATTTTGCGTTACGGGATGCGCGGAATCAGGAGCCTCGGATGAGTACGCAACCCAAAATTGAGGATTATGTGCCGGCGCTTAGCGCGCAGGGCCTGGCTTTCAGCTATGGTGAGAAAACCGTGCTACGGGATGTGTCGTTGACGGTTTCGGGCGGCGAAGTGTTAGGGCTGCTCGGGCCAAACGGCACCGGCAAATCGACGCTGCTTTCCCTGCTGGTGGGGGACAGGAGAGCCGATAGTGGCGAGATTAAGGTATTTGGACGGGCCTTGGGCGAGTATTCCCGTCGAGAGTTAGCGCAGGTTCGTGCGGTAATGCCACAGTCAGCGGTGTTTCCTTTCGCCTACCTGGTGCGCGACATCGTGGCGATGGGGCGTACCCCGTGGGGGAGCACCCCGCAGGAGGACGCTGAGATTATCGATTCCGCGCTGCAGGTGACCGAAACCACTGGGCTTCAAGACCGTGACGTCACTACGCTTTCCGGTGGGGAACAAAGCCGTGTCACTTTTGCTCGCACGATTGCGCAACAATCCCGAATCGTTTTTCTCGATGAGCCGACTGCGGCGCTCGATATTGCTCACCAGGAACGAATCATGGAGATCTGCCGTGATCTGGCTCAACAGGGGTGTGCAGTGGTTGTGGTGCTGCACGATATTTCACTTGCTGCTGCATACTGCGACCGAGTGTTGTTGCTCACCGCGGGGGCGCTCGCCGGAGAGGAGACGCTCACCGGTTCGCCTGCTGAAGTTCTCACCGGAGAGACCTTGAGCTCCGTCTATGACTGGCAAATCCAGGTTATTGACGTGGCTGGTCACCCCCAGATCGTGCCTGTCCGGAAATAACCGTCGGAGTGCTCTACTGGCAGAGCTGTCGGCTTCAAGGGGTGGGCAGTCGTCCAGGGGTCAGCCTCCGGGTGTGAAAATCTGCAAACCCCTGAGCAGTTAGCGGTTATAGAACGCTCTCAACCGGGTATGTTTCATGACCTCGCCCACCACACCGCCGAGATGCTCCACTGCGAGGCGGCTGGCGTGCATATCCATCAGCTCTACCAGGTTCCCCTGCGGATCCCGGAAAAACACCCAATCTGCTCCCTGGGAATGCTGCGGTTCACAAACGAACTCGACCCCTTCGGCACGCAGTCGCGCAACCCAGGTTGGCAGGTCTGAAACGTTGAAACACACGTGCGTGTATCCGGGTCGGTTCCAGGTTTCGCGCGCGCCATCCTCCACTGCCGGATCGAATTGGAACAGCTCAATCATCCCGAACTCACCGACCATGAACCCCAGCTCCACCGAACGCAGCCCCTCGATATGGTACAGGTTTTGCAGCGGCTCCAAGTCCTCCCCGGTAATCACCAGATGGTTGATTAAACGCATTTTAAACAGCCGGTTATACCAGGTAACTGCGGCATTAAAGTCGGTGACGGTGATGCCTACATGAGCGAAACCGTGGCTGCGGGCAAGGGGCCGCCACCCGCGCGCCTGGCGTTTCTTTTCCGCCATGAAATCTTCACGCCCGACTTCCCGGTATTCTTTGAAAATGTTATAGGCCATGCGACCGCCCGCGACCTGTGCAGCCAGCAGTGCCGTCAGCGCGGCACCTTTCACGAGTCTACTTGGCATAATCTCCCACCATCATCATCAGGGCACCCATTTCTGCGCCGTATTCGGGACTGCCTGCCATCGTTAACCGCCCGGCAGCGGTGGCCTCCAACAGGTCATCGGTTTGCAGCAGTGTCCCGAGTGCGGACTCCACAGTGTCGAAACGCATCGTAAAGAACGGAGCCGAACGGGTATAGGCTCCCCGGAACGCCTTTGATTTCCCGGCTTTGATACGGATATAGGCACCCAGGTCATCGCGGGCATCAACGGCGAAAGCATAGACGCGATCCGGGCTGGGTTCTGTCCAGCGCCGCACCTGCGGGTGTCCTGCCTTGTTCAACTGCGAAATACCCGTTGTTAGCAGGTAGAACATCAGTTTTGTCAGCAGGTCTCGGTCTGCGGGAGCCTCCGGTGGTTTAGTTGCCGACAGCAGGTTCGACATTGCCAGCAGTGCCTTTACTGTCGCCACCAGCAGCTCCGAATTCGTCACCGCGCCGCGTATCCGTGGCAGGTTCATTTTGCCTTTAAAGAAATCGTTTAAACGTGTCGCGTTCGGGAACTCGATTTCCAGGTTCGGTGCCGGATGCTCACCCAGATGCACTTGCAGCCGCCCGCCGCCCAGAATCTCCAGGTGGGTGGCCAGACGCGGGGGGCGCCCCGACAGTGAAGTACCCTCAGCCGCTAAAGCCGAAATCTGAACTATGCCTTCCCGACCCGCAAAACCGCGTGTCAGTTCCGGTTTCGCCGCGACCAGCGGTTTCAACAGCGGCACGACGGCATTGAGAAACACCGTGACCGTGTAGCGCGTCTCATCATCCAGCGGCTCGGGAGCGGTTTTTTGCGTCAAACCAAACATCAGAATTCGTCTTCCCAGTTGTCATCTTCCTCGAAGTCCAGCCCCATCACCTCACGTGCGGCCGCTACGCACCCGGTCTCGTCATAGCCGTAATGCGAATACAGATCCTCGGGTAAGCCAATCACCGAATAGGTGTCCGGCACGCCCAGTTTGCGCAGTACATATCCTTTTCTGGTGGTGGCACCGACATCTGCGACCGCGCTACCCAACCCTCCGATCACATTGTGATCCTCCACGGTGATTACCCTTCGAGTTTCGGTGATTGCCTGCACAATCGCCTCTTCGTCAATCGGTTTCAGGGTGTGGATATCCAAAACCCTTACGCTCAGCCCGTCCTCGGCTGCCAGTGTGTCGGCGGCTTGCAGTGCCCGCCACACGCCGGTGCCGGTCGCGATAAAGGTCAGGTCTGTGCCTTCCCGTAACACATTCGCCTTTCCGAACTCGAAACTCGGAATCTCGCCGGTGTAAACCACCTGGTCAAAGCCGCGATTCAGACGGATATAGACCGGTCCTTCATGGTTGTAGGCCGCCTCCACGCAATATGCTGCCTCCAGGCCATCTGCTGGACACATAACCACCAGGTTCGCCATCGAACGGGTGATTGCTATGTCCTCGGTGGCATGGTGGGTGGTGCCGGCAGCACCGAAAGACAGTCCCGCGTGTGTCGCTATCACCTTCACATTCAGGTTTTGGTAACACACGTCGGTGCGCAGCTGTTCGCAGGCACGCATCGAAGCGAACGCCGCGAATGTTGATACGAAAGGTATCAGCCCGGTTTTCGCCATACCCGCTGCCACCGTCATCAGGTTTTGTTCCGCGATACCGAGGTTATAGAACCGATTCGGGAACTCTTTCTCAAATACCGCGATTTTTGTCGATTTCGCCAGGTCTCCGGAGAGACCGACGATACGTTCGTCCTGGCGCCCCAGCTCCACAAGGGTTTGTCCATACACTTCCGCGGTGGTCAGGTTCACCGCATCAATAGAGGTATAGGTCAGTCCACCCGCCATTTCATGCCTCCTTTCCCTCAATAATTGCGAGTCTTTTTTGCAGGTGTCGTTCCAGAGACGCTGCACCAGCCTCATATTTCGCCTCGTCAACCGAGCCGTAATGCCAGGTGTAGTCACCCTCCATAAAGTCGATACCCTCGCCCTTTACCGTGTCCATCAGGATTAGGCTCGGCGCGCCTTTTGTCGCTTCAGCCTTCTCGAAAGCATCAACCAGGGCGGGAATGTCGCTGCCGCTAACCTCGATAACGTTCCAGCCGAACGCCCGCCATTTGTCCGGGTAGGGTTCCAGATTCATAACGTCCGTTGTCATGCCGTCAATCATTGCGTGGTTCACGTCCACTATCGCGCACAGTGAATCAATCCGGTAGTGTGCAGCGCTCATAGCTGCCTCCCAAATCGACCCCTCATCGGTTTCGGCATCTCCCATCAGGCAATATGTTCGCCATGTTTGACCTTGATAGCGTGCACCGAGTGCCATACCAACGGCGAGTGAGAGACCGTGTCCCAGCGAACCCGTGGAAGCTTCCAGACCCGGAACCTTGCCCGCGTCCAGGTGCATCCCCAGCGGGGAGAGAATGCGGCTGAAGTCCTGGAGCCACTCCATCGGGAAACACCCCAGGTCGGCGAGCACCGGAGCCATGCCGACACCGATATGCCCCTTGGAGAGCACGAAACGGTCGCGCCCTGGGTCATCCTTTTTTTCGGCAGAAAAATTCAGTACGTGATGGTACAGCACGGTGAGCACATCCATTGAACTCATCGCTCCGCCGATATGTCCGCCACCTGCCCAGTTGACGGTGTCCAAAGTGAGTTTGCGCAGTCGGTTCGCGGTTTCTTCCAGCGAACGCCACTCGGTTTTATCTATAGGCATCAAAAAGACCTTTCCCTTGTACCGTGTTATCCCAAGATCTTGCGGGCTCGTCCACGAACGACCTTGAAAGCGTCATCGGCGACCGCCAACACGAAATCAATATCCGCGTCAGTGAGCGAACAGTTAATGAAGTGGTTGTGGTGGTTGACCATAAACACTCCGCGTTTCACGCACTCACAGACCCATGCCTGGTGCAGCAGGAAGTTCGGGTCGTCTCGCCCATCCAGACCGGCGGTGCGCATATAGAACATGCTCGGTTCGCCGCTTACCCGAAAATCGAATCCGTTCGATTCCGCTACCTCCACCAGGCCGTCTCCCAGTTTCCGGCCTTTCTCCAAACAGTATGTCGCCGAATCTATCTCGTTCATTTTCGTGATGCACGCGTGTGCCGCCGCCATCGGTACCGCACTCATCCAATAGGAGCCGGTGTACATAACCGAGGCTGCCGCGTCCTTGAGGTCCTCTCGTCCGCAAACCGCCGAAATGTTATAGCCATTCGCGATCGCCTTACAGAAACACTCCAGGTCAGCCCGGAAACCGTAATGGGTGTCCGAACCGTGCACGTCCAGGCGCCAACCGCAGCGCACATCGTCGATAATCAACACGATGCTTTCGCGGTCACATATTTCACGAACCTTTTGCCAATACCCGTCCTCGGGCACCACGTTATCCTCAAACACCGGGTGGTGGTAGGGGGTCGAAATCAGGGCGGCAATCTCACCTTTATATTTATTTACCAGGCTCTCAATGGAACCTATATCTCCGAAACGTGCCATCAGGTTGTTCGACACGTCCGCTTTTGTGACCCCCGGTGCCCCGTAGCCCTGTGTCCAACCGGCAACCCCGTGATAGCCGCCTTCGAAACGAATAACCTTGTCACGGGCGGTTGCGGCACGCGCAATCATCACCGCGAAAGTGGTTGCATCCCCGCCGTTCTTTGCAAAAAACGCCCAATCGGCCATGTCGATGGTCTCGGTCATCAGCTCGGCGAGCTCTACCATCAGGGTGTCGGGCTGGGTCACGCAATTGGCGATTTTCATTTGCGTCTGTGCCGCGGCATCCACATCCGGGTCGTTATAGCCCAGGATGTTCGGGCCGTATGCGCACATCAGATCCAGGTATTTGTTGCCGTCCACGTCCCAAAAATAGGATCCCTCGGCGCGTTCGGCGAACAACGGATAGGAGCTGATGGGGGTGAATACGCCCTCCGCCGGCCCCAGGTGACCATATATTCCGCCGGGGATCACCTCGGTGGCGCGTTGGAACCACTCGCGGCTTTTCGTGTGGTTCATGGGTTTATAGTTGCTTGCCTTGTTAGCCATTTCCCCTCCTTTCTCGCTCAGCTCAGGTAGAACGGTACGATGCCAAGCAGTTTGTTCATCGAATCGAGTAACGGAATATATCCGCCCAGACTGATCAGTTCTCTCCCGATAGCCGGATATGATGCCAGTTCACCTCGCAAAACCTGTCCGGCAGTATCCAGGTTTGCAAAGTTCATGTAGGCGTATTTAGTGCCGGACCCTGCTTCGCTGCGATGCTCGCCATCGACCACCCGGAAACGGTGATCCTCGACAACCAGGGTGAGCGCCTGGTTGTCGCGTTCATCCGCCACGCCTAGCACAATCACGCCGTCGGTCATGTTGGGAGCTACCGCGCGGCCGCGCTCATCAAAGTTGCCGACCTCCGCGGTCGCATACGCCGCCACATGCAGGGTGAGTATCGCGTTTACGCGCGCATATTCGGGGTCGGCGAGCAGTTCCGGTGTCGGGCGCAGATAGTAGCTTAACCGGTCGGTGAGTTTTGTGAACGGTCCGAGCAGGTATTTGATTTTGGTGATACCTTTCGTTGGTATAGGCGCACCCGCACCGTCGAACATTTTGTTTACCATTACCGGTGCAGGGAAAGCCAGTTTCATGTCTGCCGGTCCACCACCGGGATAGTATTCGACGTGTCCCGTGCCGAGCCGCAGCCGCACCTTCGTGACACCGGTGGCTGCGAACTGCAGGGTAATCGGGTCGTGGAGCAGTATTTGCTCAGCCTGAGGGTCGAGAGCGGGGAGTTGCACTAGGGTGCGCAACACCGCCCGCAAATTGATTGCTGCCAGGGTTTTTTGATCCATAATCCACCTCTTTGTGGCGCTAGTGTGACCTATAAAAATTATAGGAAATCTTACAGCCCGGCGGAGCCGTTCGGGCTGCCTCATCGTAATTGGGGGCAAATGGAGTGCTTTCGTTTGTTTTGCTCGCGAAAGTGTTTGCGATCCAATTGTCCCTGCTGAATCCGAGCGGGAGAGAACCGGTGCTGTGACTCAGTGGCTGAAACGATAGACGTTGGTTTCGCGTAGCTCAAAGCCGCAGCGCCGGTAGAGCCTGTTTGCTGCCTCGCGTGCGGGGCGCGAAGTCAGATCTACGGTGCGCGCACCAATGTTTTTGGCGTGTGTGACGGCGGTCTCTACGAGTTCCTGACCGGCACCTTTACCGCGGGTATTTCCATCCACCACCACATCCTCGATCCAGGCGCGCACTCCGGTCGGAATCTCGAAAGTCGCCAGCGACAGCATTCCTTTCAGTTTCCCATCCGTTTCGTCACGATACCCGAACAGGTACACATTCGGTTGCGCAATCAGGTTACGAACCTGCTGCTCGGTGAGCGCCTGTGCACTGCTCGATAGTTGCGGGATGAGGTCCGTCATCATCTGTTCGACCTCGGGAGAGTATTCGGTAATCAGCTCAACTGCCATGCACCAAACCTATCAGAGGCGAAAGTGATCCCAACGGAACGCCTGCCATGGTCTAGGAATAGCGGCGGTAGCTGTCCAGAGCGGCTATGCTGGGGGGTCTTTCACAAAAAACCAGACTTGAGTGAGAGCGGCTCAAGTCTGTTGCAATTCAAAAATTCATGAGTTATAGTTGAGTCGTAAAGGCTCAAGGGAGTCGAAAGGACATAGACAAAACGGAGGTAACTAAAATGGGTAAAGCAGTAGGAATCGACCTGGGAACCACCAACTCCGCGATTGCGGTTTTAGAAGGCGGAGAACCCAGCATCATCGCGAATGCAGAAGGCCAGCGAACCACCCCCTCGGTGGTGGCGTTCTCAAAGAGCGGGGAGGTGCTGGTCGGCGAGGTAGCAAAACGCCAGGCTGTCACTAATGTTGAACGCACTATCACCTCGGTGAAACGCCACATGGGCACCGATTGGACCGTGGAGATTGACGATAAAACCTATACTCCGCAGCAAATCTCGGCTTTCATTCTCGGAAAGTTGAAGCGGGACGCGGAGGAATATCTGGGTGCCGAGGTCACCGATGCGGTTATTACCGTGCCGGCATACTTCAATGACGCCGAACGGCAAGCCACGAAAGACGCCGGAAAGATCGCCGGCTTGAACGTGCTGCGTATCATTAATGAACCGACAGCTGCGGCGCTCGCCTACGGTCTGGAAAAAGGGAAAGAGGACGAGCTGATTCTGGTATTCGACCTGGGTGGAGGCACTTTCGATGTGTCGCTTTTGGAGGTTGGAAAGGACGATGACGGTTTCTCTACGATTCAGGTGCGCGCCACCAATGGCGACAACCGCCTAGGCGGAGATGACTGGGATCAGCGCATCGTGGATTGGCTGGTAGGGCAGGTGAAGACTGCCAACGGTGTGGATCTGTCAAAGGATAAGGTCGCGTTGCAGCGTCTCCGTGAGGCTGCTGAGCAGGCAAAGAAGGAACTCTCCAGCGCTACTTCGACACAGATTTCACTACAGTACCTGTCGATGAGCGAGGCCGGACCGATCCACTTGGATGAGCGTCTGACCCGCGCATCTTTCGAAGAAATGACTTCTGACCTGCTGGAGCGCACAAAGACACCGTTCAATAATGTGATTCGCGATGCCGGCATCAGCATCTCCGATATTGACCACGTGGTACTGGTCGGCGGCTCCACCCGTATGCCCGCCGTCACCGAGGTGGTGAAGGAACTGACCGGCGGCAAAGAACCGAACAAGGGTGTCAATCCTGACGAGGTTGTCGCCGTGGGTGCCGCGGTACAGGGCGGCGTGATCCAGGGAGATCGCACCGATGTGCTGCTCATCGACGTCACACCGCTGTCACTGGGTATCGAAACAAAGGGCGGACGCATGACCAAGCTGATCGACCGCAACACCGCGATCCCGACGAAGCACTCCGAGGTGTTCTCCACTGCCGAAGACAATCAGCCGAGCGTACTCATCCAAGTTTTCCAGGGTGAACGCGAGTTCACAGCCGACAACAAACCGCTGGGTACCTTTGAACTCACCGGCATCGCCCCAGCTCCGCGCGGCATCCCGCAAATCGAGGTCACTTTCGACATCGACGCCAACGGTATCGTTCACGTTTCCGCGAAAGACCGTGGTACCGGCAAGGAACAGTCCATGACCATCACCGGTGGTTCGGCGCTGCCCAAGGATGAGATCGACCGAATGGTCAAGGAGGCTGAGGCGCACGCCGAAGAGGACAAGAAACGCCGCGAGGAAACCGACCTGCGTAACTCCGCTGAACAGACTGTCTATGCGATGGAGAAAATGCTCAAGGAAAACGAGGATAAAGTTTCCGAGGATGTTGCCGCGCCGGTACGTGAGGCGATTGATGCCGTGAAGAAAGCCCTCGATGGGGATGATATCGAAAAGGTGAAATCCGCGATGGAGGATCTCAACGCGAAAGCGCAGAAGATTGGTGAAGCCATTTATGCGGCGGCTGCTGCAGAACAGGCAGGTTCCGAGGGTGAGGCTGGTACCGAGGGGTCAGCATCCGGCAACGGCGAGGATGACGACATCATTGACGCCGAGGTTGTAGATGACGACAAATAGGTTTCAGAGACAGTTTTCACAAGTCAGGCAGTGATTAACCGATGAGTGAAGAAAACGAAGAGCCGCGCCCGGAAGAAGAGCCGCGCCCGAAAGAAGAGCCATCCGAGCAGCCAGCCGAGCATCTGGAATACGGAGCCACGGTCGAGCTCAGTGACGAGGAAATCAACGCCCTCGCCGCCGAGCTCGACCCGGATCCGGAACCGGAGGCTGCTGCAGCCCCGGCTGGTGCCAGGTCGGCAGACCCGAGCGAATTACAGGCAAAAATCGAGGAGCTGGACACCCAAAACACCCAGCTAAACGATGATTTAGCACGGGCACGCGCAGACCTGTATAACCTACAGCAGGAGTATTCGGCGTATGTACGGCGCAGCAAATCTGAAGCATCCGGGCATCGCGCAGCAGGACAGGCGGAGGTAGCTTCCGCGCTGGTGCCGGTGCTGGACGATATTGTGGCCGCCCGTGAAGCCGGCGACTTGAATGACGGGCCCTTTGCCGCGATAGCAACGAAACTGGAAAACGTGTTAGAAAACCAGTTCCAGGTGACCCGCTACGGAACTGTCGGTATCGAGTTCGACCCCAACCAGGATGAAGCTCTAATGGCTGAAACGAATGCTGAGGTTGATAAACCGACAGTCGCACAGGTGCTTCAACCCGGATATCGAATAGGGGAGAGGATTTTGCGCCCGGCAAAGGTAATGGTGCATAAACCGGAGTAGCTGGAGGTTCACCGGCGGAGAGCCATGACGGCTCACGCCGCCTTTGAAACTCCGCACGTAAAAAACGATAAGGAGGTGAGCAGCTGATGGCAGGACAAGATTGGCTCGAAAAAGATTTCTACCGGGAACTGGGGGTGTCCAAGGATGCCGACCAGACAGAAATAAAAAAGGCCTACCGAAAACTGGCTCGTAAATACCATCCTGACCAGAACCAGGGGAACCCAAAAGCCGAAGAAAAATTCAAGTCAGTTGGGGAAGCGTATCAGGTGCTTTCCGATCCGGAACAGCGCAAACAATATGACGGTTTGCGGGCGATGGCCGGCGGAGGGGCGCGGTTTTCTGCCGGCTCTTCAGGCGCAGGCGGTTTCGAGGATCTGTTTTCGGGGATGTTCGGCGGCGGGAACTCGCGGGTGCGGTTCTCCACCAACAGTGGCGGTTTTGATGCCGGAGATATTTTCTCCGGTCTCTTTGGTGGCGGTCGTGACACCGGCTTCAACCCGAGCAGTTTCGGCGGCGCACCGGGTTTCGGCAGCGCACCGGGTTTCGGCAGCCGTACCCCCACGCAACAAAAGGGTGCTGACTTACGCGCAAACGCGAAACTTACATTGCGACAGGCTGTTACCGGCGCAACCTTGAAACTAACCGTTGAGGGTCGTGCAGTAAAAGTACGGGTACCCGCTGGAATCACTGACGGACAGAAACTGAAACTGAGCGGCAAAGGACGTCCAGGAATAAACGGCGGCGCTGCCGGAGACCTACTGGTCACCGTGCAAATCGCCAAGGATCCGGTATTTCGACTGACCGATGCGGGTTTGGAGATGAGGCTGCCAGTGAGCATACAGGAGGCGGTAAGCGGCGCGACAATCACGACGCAAACCATCGATGGAACCAACGTGAAAGTGAAGGTTCCGGCAGGTACCTCATCAGGTACGGCACTGAGATTGCGTGGCAAGGCCAGTGCCGCGGGCGGCCTGGATCTGATCGCCAGAATCCAGATAGTAGTACCGTCCAAGCCCAGTAAAACCTATAAGGCGGCAGTAAACGCGCTGGATGATGGCCATTTCAACCCGCGTACTCAGCGAGAATGAGAGACCTATGATGGCTGATCAAAATTTTTCGGATGCGGCTGTGTATGTTATTTCAGTAGCCGCTGAGCTGGCCGGTATGCACCCGCAGACACTTCGTCAATACGACAGGTTAGGGCTTGTCACGCCACAACGAACGAAGGGGCGTGGACGACGCTACAGTGCTCATGACATCGAGATGCTGCGTGAGGTACAGCGCCTGTCCCAGGAGGAAGGCATGAACCTTGCCGGTATCGCCGAGGTGATGGAACTGCGCCGCAAGGTGCGTGCCTTAAGTACCGAAAACCGGCAGTTAAAGAAACTACTGGCGGAGGTGAAACGAGTACAGGAACGAATTTTCGCGGTGTCACCTTTCGGGGAAACCGTGGAAACCGACCGCAACCCGCGGCGCGCCCCCTCCCCAGAGGTCGATGGTCGGGAACTGATCCGCTACCGTTGGCGTAGCGAACTCATACGACCAAGACAAATCCTGTGATATAAGGGAGTTACAACAACTTAAAGGAGTTCTGTATGTCAACGCCAAACCCAAACTCTGCACAACCTGCACAGCCGATTCAGCCCGCACAGCCCGCGGTGCCGCCAGCCGGTGCACAGCCGATGCCTCCTCAGCCGCTACCGAACCAGCCCGCGGTGCCGCAGATGCCGATGACTGGGATGCAACCCACGGTAGGTGCCCCGGTGCCGGGAGCTTACCCCGGTGTTCCGGTGCAGCCCGCAAACCCCTCCGAGGGGTTCGGTCGGTTCTTCGATTTCTCTTTCCAGAGTCTCAAACTACAGGTGCCGTCATTTATCAAGGTCGGATACCTTATCGCCTTCGTGTACGCCTGCATAACGATGCTTCACGAACTCGTTTCTTTCTTCTATTACGATGTGATCAACTCCTATCAAACCTCTGGCGGTCAGCTTTTGATCGCTCTGCTCGGAATGCTGAGCAGTTTTGCTCTCGCAATCACACTCCTGGTTATTGCCCGCTTCACAGGCGAGACGCTAGCCAAGTCGCTACATCGATAACCGATCTGCTGTCTGTGATTCTTCCTCGACTACTCGCTCAAGGATAGGATTGAGACAGGTCGCGACTGGCGTTGATGGGGCACCATCGGGGAGCGGCAAAAAGAGGGCTTCACGGCCGCCCGCCTGGGTCAAGGAGCTCGCTGGAACCTATAAACACCCAGGAGGTTTTATGAGCGAGCTCGCAGTTAAACGAGCACTTATCTCGGTATATAAAAAAGACGGTTTAGTTGACTTTGCCCGCGGTCTGAGCGAAGCCGGCGTCGAAATCGTCTCCACAGGTTCGACCGCCAAAACCATTGCCGCCGCCGGAGTGCCGGTCACCCCGGTCGAGCAGGTAACCGGGTTCCCGGAATGCCTGGACGGGCGGGTAAAGACCCTTCATCCCTTTATTCACGCCGGAATCCTGGCCGACCTGCGTCTGGATTCTCATAAGCAACAACTCGCTGAACTCGGTGTCGAACCATTCCAACTGGTCGTGTGTAACCTGTATCCATTCGAGGAGACCGTCGCCTCCGGAGCCGATTTCCAAGAATGTATCGAAAAAATCGACATCGGCGGTCCGAGCATGGTGCGCGCGGCTGCAAAAAACCACGCGAATGTGGCGGTAGTAGTAAACCCGGGCGAATACGATGAGGTGCTTGCAGCGGTACGTGCCGGCGGGCTCAGCGAAGAACAGCGTCGTGTCCTCGCCTATGAAGCATTCGCACACACAGCTGAATACGACACCGCAATAACCGAGTGGTTCGCCGAGCAGCTGGCCGATACCGGTGAGGATGTGCCCGGTGAACAGGACACGGAAAGCGACTTCCCGCCGGTTCTGCTACAGGACTACACGCTGGCACACACGCTGCGTTACGGCGAAAACCCACATCAGGCGGCGGCGCTCTATCTTGACCCGCTCACCTACGGCGGGTTGGCCGGAGCCGAACAGTTGGGCGGCAAAGAAATGAGCTACAACAACTATCAGGACGTGGATGCCGCGATTCGTGCCGCAAACGATCACGACGAACCCTGTGTCGCAATCATCAAACACGCTAACCCCTGCGGCATTGCGATTGCCGAGGATGTTGCTGCCGCGCACGCTGCCGCGCACGCCTGTGACCCGGTGAGCGCCTACGGCGGTGTTATCGCCGTAAACCGCACAGTCACTGCCCAGCTCGCCGCGCAGGTCAAACCGATTTTCACTGAAGCAATCGCCGCCCCCGATTTCGACCCGGAGGCTTTAGAGATTCTACGCCCGAAAAAAAACCTGCGTATCTTGAAACTCGACACCCCGGCACCGCAAGAGTGCGAATGTGGCCCCGAATGCGCCTGCGGCCCGGATTGTGAATGCCACGGACCGGTCGCCGCGACACCGGAAAATATCGCATACGATTTCAAGGCGATTTCCGGCGGAATGCTGGTGCAGGAACGCGACCACATTGATGCAAAGGGCGACGACCCTGCAGATTGGAAACTCGTTTCCGGTCAGGCCGCTGACCCAGCAACCCTGCGTGACCTGAAGTTCGCTTGGCGCACCATCCGATCCGTCAAATCCAATGCGATACTGCTCGCCAAGGACGGTGCCACTGTCGGTGTCGGCATGGGACAGGTAAACCGGGTCGATTCGGCAAAACTCGCTGTGGAACGCGCCAACACCCTGGGCAACCGCGAAACCGGTGATGCCGCAGCGGAAGCTGAAGTAGGTGGCGCTCGCGGCGGTGAAACTGCCGGTGCTCCGCAACGATCCCGGGGGGCGGTCGCTGCGTCGGATGCGTTCTTCCCGTTCGCGGATGGGTTGCAGGTGCTGATCGATGCCGGTGTGCGAGCCGTCATCCACCCTGGCGGGTCAATTCGTGACCAGGAAGTGATTGATGCCGCCCAAGCGGCAGGTATCACCATGTACCTGACCGGCACCCGACATTTCTATCACTAAAAACAGCGACACGACAGTTAGGGGGGGGGTGACCACACGCTCATCCCCCCTAACTGTCGTTTAGGATTGGAACATGACCGAGCGGCAGCGCGAGAAACGCAACCGGATAATACGCATAGCTGCAATAGTATCCACGATTCTCGTTGTGGCTGCCGCGGTGGTGCTCGCACTACTGGGACACCAACTGCTCGGCGTATACAGTATCTCGGCACTTCTCGCTGTCTACGGTATCAGTCGCGTCATCTTCCGTGATCAGAGAGTCTGGTTTGCCGCTCGCGCCTGGTGGTTCGACACCCTAGTTTATTTCCTGCTGGCAGCTGCAATCTTTGTTCTTGCGCCCTATATCAACGTGCCTTGAACAAATAATCAGGCGCGATTCCCACTCGACGCTCAGAAACTACCAGGGGAACCGCGCCTGAAATCGGTGTTTGGTTATATCAGACGAGCGTTAGCGCCTGCTGTGCAATAGCCAGTTCCTCATTTGTCGGATACACAACCACCTGCACGCTCGAATCCGGGGTGGAAATAACTCTCGCGCCTTTTCCGTTCCAGTTTAGGTCGCTATCGATTTTCACCCCCATGTATTCGAGACGTTCGCACACGCGTTCACGCAAAACAGGGGAGTTTTCGCCGATACCGGCAGTAAAAGTCAGGGCATCCAGTCCGCCCATCACGGCAGTGTAGGCACCTATATACTTAATCAGCCGGTGACGCTGCACATCCAGTGTCAATCGGGCCGCCGGGTCGCCTTTCTCAGCCATTTCGACAACCTCACGCATATCGTTGCTGCCGCACATACCTTTCAGCCCGGACTGTTTGTTGAACAGGTTGTCGATTTCATCAACACTCATTCCGCCCTGCCGCTGCAGGTGAAACACTGCTGCCGGGTCAATATCGCCGGTGCGCGTCCCCATAACCAGACCTTCCAGCGGGGTGAGGCCCATAGAAGTATCGACAGCGTGACCGTTAACCACTGCAGAAGCGGAAGCCCCGTTACCCAGGTGCAACACGATCTGTTTCAGATTATCGCGCCCCAGGAACTTAGATACTGCGCTGGAAACGAACTGGTGGGAGGTGCCGTGTGCGCCGTAACGGCGAATACTGTATTTGTCGGCTATTTCACGGTTCAACGCGTATGTCGCGGAAGCCTCCGGGAGATCCTGGAAAAACGCTGTGTCGAATACTGCTACCTGCGGCAGCTCCGGGAACATTTTTTTCGCGGCATCAATGCCTTTCAGGTGCGCCGGGTTATGCAGTGGTCCGAGCGGTATCAGTTCCTCAATCAGACCGTGTACGCGCTCGTCAATCAGCTCCGGGCCGTTAAAGTATTTGCCGCCTTGAACCACTCGGTGACCGACAGCCACAACGTGTACTGCTTGCAGGTCAGGGCCGTAGTCCTCGAAAGCTTTCTCCACCACTCCCATGCCGACAGTGTGGTCTTCAATCGGCTCGTTAAGATCCCATTTGTTGTCTCCGTATTCGTGGCGGGCGTGGGCGTTCGGCTCGCCAATCTGTTCGACAATCCCCTTTGCCACTGCCTCTCCGGTGTCGGGATCGACGAGTTGGTATTTAATGGAGGAAGAGCCGGAATTGATAACCAGCACGGTGTGTTTGCTCACGTGAGTTCCCTTTCGTTTTGTTATATAGGTTTCTTCTCAGTCTCATTGTGCCTGAATCGCGGTGATAATCACCGTGTTTACAATGTCTTCGACAAGTGCGCCACGAGACAGGTCATTGACCGGACGGTTCAATCCCTGCAGAATCGGGCCTACCGCTACGGCACCGGCAGTGCGCTGCACGGCCTTATATGTACAGTTACCGACATCCAGGCTCTCAAAAATAAATACCCGCGCCTGACCGGCAACCGCCGAGTCCGGCATTTTCTTTTCGGCAACCGCACGATCCACGGCCGCATCGAATTGCATCGGGCCGTCCACGGTCAGCTCCGGGTGCCGGTCTGATACCAGTTGTAGCGCTGCCTTTACCTTATCCACCGTTTCGCCGGTGCCGGAGTCTCCCGTCGAATACGAAATCATGGCTACTCGCGCCGGAACCCCAAATTGTTGAGCAGTTTTAGCGCTGGTAGCGGCAATATCTGCGAGCTGCTCGGCATCCGGTTCGATAGTGACCGCACAGTCGGCATACAGATCCACATGGTCAGCGAAAAGCATCAGGAACGCGCCGGATACGGTTTTCACGCCCGGCTGGGTTTTGATGAATTGCAGTGCCGGGCGGATTGTGTGGGCAGTGGTGTGTGCCGCTCCCGAAACCATGCCGTCAGCCTCGCCCAGGTAAATCATCATGGTGCCGAAATAGGAAATATCGGTGATGGTTTCCCGAGCCTCCTCGATTGTCATGCCTTTGGCTTGGCGCAACTCAGCCAGTTTCGTCGCATACTTTTCTAGGCGCTGTGGATCTTTCGTGGAAACTACGTCGATACCGCTCAGGTCAAGTTTAAGCTCGGCTGCGGCGGCGTGAACACTCTCGGGTTCTCCCAGCAGGGTGAGATCGACAGCATCCAGGTCGCGCAGAATAGCGGCAGCCTGCAGGATTCGCGGATCTTCGGATTCGGGCAACACGATGCGTTTACGGTTCGCGGCGGCACGTGAAACCAGCGATGCCTGGTAGGCCAGCGGTGTCACCGTGTCCACGTCACGCAACACCCCGAGAATCACCTGCACGTCGTCATCAGAAAACTCGCCATCGGAAAAAATAACGGGGGAGTGCTTCGACCCGGTCGGGGCACCGGTCTTATCATTGGGGTTATCGCGCAGCACCACGGTCGCAACCGGTGTCGCGTGCGCGGCCCAAAGCTGATGCGCGGCAACGTGCGCCAGCGGACCTGGTTGTGCCCCACCATCGACCAGAACCGTGTTTGCGCTCAGGTGGGACGCGATTTGCAGGTGTGCCAGCAGCGGGCTGACACCCTCGGGCAGAGCAGGCACGTTGCCGAGCACAATCGAGTTTTCTGTGCAACGACTAAGCAGGTCTTTTACAGGTTCCGCCTGGCCGTTAATGACGGCGAGCGCGACCTTTGGATCCGGGAATGCCGACACGACTGCGGCATCGCACGCAGCAGCGAGGCTTTTCGCCAGGTTTTCGGCTGCCCGATTCGCGGCATCGGTTGCGGACAGGTTTGCGATATAGATTCTCTTTGACATGGTTTCCTCCTCGGGGGTTCTCCATCAGGTGATTGTGGTTATCGAGCGGCGTTTCCGGCACATACGGGCGCGTCTTTAAGGAACCTTTACCTACAGCCTACTATAGGAAAGTAATCTGCGTCACAGTGTGCTGCTTCGAAATATGGGCGCCGCGTTTCCTGAGTTCGCTGCGCAATCTAGGTTATGTCCGAGGTGGGAAACGCATCGTGAAAATGTCGGTGGGCGCGGATAGAATAAGAAAGTAAGCAGATAACAGTTCGATAGTCGCAGAAAGCTGGTAATCAAATGGCAAATGAAACTCCTCTGAAAGACGCGAAAATTCCCTTCGATGGTCCGGTGCAATCCGGTATTGAACAGGCTCCGCAGGCGCACCTGAGCGTGCTCGCCCTGGATTTGGATGAGGGTGCCACTATCGAGCAGTTCCAGGATCTAATGCAGCGTTGGACCACGACAGCCCGTCTGCTTACCCAGGGGCAAAAGGTTCCGGGTTTCGAGGCTTGGGAGATGGTCGAGGTTCCCGCAAACCTCACTATCACCTGCGGTTTCGGTGAGCGCATCTTTGATTTCTTAGGCAGGGGTGAGCGCAAGCCCGCCGGTCTGCACGACCTGCCGGCGTTCAAGCTCGACAAACTTGAGGAGCAGTGGGGGCAATCCGACCTGGTGCTGCAACTGTGTGGTGACGATTTGGTGACCCTCAACACCGCCGCCCGCCTGCTGGTAAAAGCAGCGGAAGGTACCGCGCATTGGAAATGGGTTCAGAAAGGTTACGGACACGCCTTTGGCGCGGTTCCGTCCGGCACCACCCCACGTAACCCGATGGGACAGGTAGACGGCACCATCAACCCTGGCAACCCGGAAGAATACAACGAGCAGGTGTGGATTGAATCCGACGACCCCGCAATCGACAAGTCCTCAATTATGGTGATCCGCCGTATCGCCATGGATCTGGATGCCTGGGACGGCGTGAAGCTGAAGACCCGCGACCGGGTGATTGGGCGGCACTTCCACTCTGGCGGGCCGCTCTCCGGCGGTGGCGAGTTCGACGATGAGGATATGGATGCCAAAGACGAGAAAGGTCGTTACCTGATCGACCGGCATTCGCACCTGGCGCTCTCCCGTGAACAGGACGGACAGCCCTCCGATGCGTTACGCCGCCGCGCATACGGCTACGATGATGCCCCGATTCCCGGTCGCGGATACACCAACTCCGGTCTGGTTTGGATAGCTTTCCAAAAGAACCCTGACCTGCAATTTACGGCGATTCAGAAGCGCCTGGATGAGTCGGATCTGCTGAATCACTGGGTGAACCATATCGGCTCGGCGGTGTATTGGATCGTCCCCGGTACCGACGCGGATACCTATTGGGGTCAAGCTCTGATCGAGAGCTGACCCTGCAGAGGAGACAGCGATGAGAACCACAGATAAAGCTCCGGTTCAACAACCCTCGGGAATGCCCTTCCAAAAGTACCGTCCGTTCCATGAGACAAACCTGGTGGAGTTACCTGACCGTACCTGGCCCGATAGGCACGTGACCCATGCTCCCCGTTGGCTCTCCACCGATCTGCGTGACGGCAATCAAGCCCTGATCACCCCGATGGATCCGGCACGGAAACGCAAAATGTTTGATCTTCTGGTCGAGCTTGGTTACAAGGAGATAGAGATAGGTTTCCCCTCTGCCTCCCAAACCGACTATGATTTCGTGCGCAGCTTGATTGAGGACGAGAATGCGATCCCAGATGACGTGTGCGTCTCGGTGCTCACCCAGTCGCGCGCCGACCTGATTACCCGCACAGTTGAGTCGCTGCAGGGCGCACACCGGGCGAATGTACACGTGTATAACGCGACCTCGCCGCTGTTCCGCGAAGTAGTGTTTCATAACACAAAAGCTGAAACAATCGACCTGGCGGTCACCGGCGTAGCACAGATAATGGCCGATGCTGAACGGTTTTTGGGTGACAACACGATTTTCGGGCTCGAATATTCACCGGAGATTTTTATCGACACCGAACTCGAATTCGCGCTCGAAATCTCCGAACGGGTTTGTGACACCTGGGAGGTCGGTGCCGGTCGGGAACTCATTTTGAATCTACCGGCGACCGTGGAACGTACCACCCCGAATGTTTACGCAGACCAAATCGAATGGATGAGCCGTAACCTGACCAGACGAGAACATATTGCGCTGTCGCTGCATCCACACAACGACCGCAGCTGTGGGATTGCCGCAGCCGAATTGGCTTTAAAGGCGGGTGCTGACCGTATCGAGGGTTGCCTCCTGGGGCAGGGAGAACGTACCGGAAATGTTGACCTGGTGGTGCTGGGATTGAACCTGTTCAGCCAGGGCATCGACCCGATGATTGACCTGTCGAACGTGGATCATATTCGCGAGGTGTGCCAATACTGCAACCAGATGGGTGTTGATCCGCGCCACCCCTACGTGGGCGATTTGGTTTACACATCCTTCTCCGGTTCGCATCAGGACGCTATCAAGAAAGGTTTTGCGGTACGCAAAGAAGCAGTCAAAGCCGCTGGCGACAATGAGGACGCGGTCGTTTGGAGCCTGCCGTACCTGCCGATTGACCCGCACGATGTCGGACGTTCCTACGAGGCGGTCGTGCGCGTAAACAGCCAATCCGGTAAGGGTGGGGTGGCGTTCCTGATGGAGCGTGATCACAAGTTGAACCTGCCGCGCAGACTACAGCAGGAGTTTTCTCGGATTGTCCAGCGTCACACCGATTCCTATGGTGGCGAGGTCAACTCCGAGTCGCTGTGGCGAATCTTCGCTGACGAGTACCTGCCGAGTCACGGAGAGTACGTGCCGGCCACTGGTGGTTTGGAGCAGTGGGGTCGCTTCGAGCTGATTTCGGCAGAAGCCGACAACACCTCTACCCCTGACAAGGTTCAGGTCACTATGACGCTGCGGGATAATGGTGACGACGCCCAGCTCACCGCAGTCGGCAACGGTCCGATTGATGCCTTCACAAAGGCACTACACGCCCACGGGATTGATGTTCAGGTGCGTGACTATACCGAACACGCTATGGAGGCCGGTGAGGATGCCCGAGCCGCCGCCTATGTGGAGGTGCAGGTAGATTCACAGGTTCTTTGGGGTGTGGGAATCCACCCCTCCATCACTAAAGCTACCTACCTGGCGATAATCTCGGCTCTGAACCGCATCTATCGCTGAAAGAGAAACCGATATATTGGCGGGGACAGTACCTGAGAGCTGTTCCCGCCACTTTTCTGTTTATCTGTTGGCGCTCACTGGGCAACGGACTTACCCTGTAATCAACGACGGAGATTTGAGTGTCCCCGCCTCAATTTGCAGGAGGAATAATGACTAGTGAAACTATACGTGACCCGCGCACCGATCACCTTTTGACCCCGCAAAACGCGGCTTTCATCGCGATTGACTATCAGCCGCTGCAGGTCAGCACCCTGAAATCAATTGAACCGAAACAGGTCAAATACGCTATCCACAAGGTCGGTCAAATCGCTAAACTATACAACCTGCCGACCATTCTCTCTACCGTGCGTGCAGGCGGCGACCCTGAGAAAGCCACTATCCCGGAGCTGAAAGATTTGTTCCCCGAGGTTCAAGAAATCGATCGCACCTCGATTAACTCTTGGGAGGATATGGAGTTCCGTGCCGCAGTAGAAGCGAGCGGCCGCAAGAAACTGATTATGACGGCACTGTGGACAGAGGCGTGTCTGACTTTCCCGTCACTGGATATGGTAAAGGCCGGTTACGACGTGTATGCCGTCGCGGACGCGGTGGGCGGCACCTCACCGACCGCACATAAGCTGGCGCTAAAGCGTCTGCAACAGGCAGGCGTGAAACTGATTTCCTGGGTTCAGTTGGCGTGCGAACTGCAACGTGACTGGGCACGCACCGACACTGCCGAGGAGTTCTCTCGGATCCTGTTCCAGGACTGAAAGCAGCCTGAATAGCTGGGGACAGGCTTTGTGGTGGCATACCACAGGGCCTGTCCCCAAACTAATATGCCGAAGATAAAGGAGTTCAGATGCTGGTCAAGCGGGGTGTTCATGCCTGTGTGGAGTTTCGCAGCGGCAAAACCTTGATAGTGGTTGATCCCGGCGCGTTCGGGCTGCCCGCCGACCTGCCTAATGCCGATGCGATCCTGGTCACTCACGATCACTTCGACCATGTGGATCACGCGGCAGTTGCGGCGGCGCTCGCCCAAAACCCGGCGATTCTTGTTGCCGGTCCGCAGGCTCTCGCCGACAGTGCCCAGTATCCGGTGCGAGTGTTGAGTGCCGGAGATACCCTCACAATCGGCAGCGGTATTGACGAGTTGAGTGTCGAGGTGGTGGGGCGGTGGCAGGACATCACCTCGCGCCTGGACCCGCCAATCCAAAACCTCGGATACATTATTGGAGGTCGAGTACTTCATGGCGGTGATGCCCTGATTGAGCACGGGGAACTGGATGCGGTGTTTGTGCCGCTCGCCGCACCCTGGGCAAAAAACATTGACGTTCAGGATTACCTTCGCGATTACCCGGTATCACAGGTTTTAGGGTTCCACGACTGGACACTGTCTGAGGAAGGTTTGGAGTTTGCAATGAAAACCCTGCAGGAAAACGCCGAGGCTTTCGGGGCGCGAGCCAGGGCGTTACGCCCCGGAGAATCGGCAGAACTATGAGACAGGGTAACCTGTATTTATGACCGCCAAAACCTATCGCGACCGCGCGATAGTGCTGCGCGGTTACCGGCTTGGAGAGGCCGACCGAATCGAGGTGCTGCTCACCGAAAACAGCGGTCAGGTACGTGCCGTGGCAAAGGGTGTTCGCCGTACCACCAGCAAGTTCGGGGCGCGTCTGCAACCCTTCTCGGTTATCGATGCACAGCTGCATCGTGGTCGGAACCTGGACACTATTTCGCAGGTGGAGACAGTTGCTAACTATTCCGGCGTGTTGGGAGCCGACTATGGGCGTTTCACCGCAGCCACCTTGATGGCAGAAACTGCTGAACGGCTCACCGTGGAGGGCGAAATGACCGGGCAGCACTACCGCCTGCTCTATGGTGCATTGGCGGCGCTCGCATCCGGTCAGCATCCGGATGTGCTCACCCTCACCTCCTATCTGTTGCGTGCAGTGGCGACTGCCGGTTGGGCACCGGTGTTGAATCGTTGTGTCGTCTGTGGGAAAACCGCACAGGAGGGCGCGAATCTGAGCCGGTTCTCGATTAGCGCCGGTGGTGCGGTATGTGCCGGCTGTGGCGTGGGTGGTGCTATCGCCAGCCTCGCCACGGTGACACTCACCCCCGAAACTCTGGGGCTTTCGGGAGAACTGCTGGCAGGTAACTGGGAGGCGGCAACGGACTATAGCCCTGAAATCGCCCAGCGGGCATTAGCGTTGGCCAGTGACTATACCCAGTGGCATATTGAGCGGAGGCTAAAATCTCTACCGATGCTTGAGATACAGGAGATAGGCTGAAACCATGACACAATCACCCGAACAGGTGGCGCCGCCAGCGGATTTGGTTAAAGTCCCCGAGCATATAGCGGTAATCATGGATGGTAACGGCCGCTGGGCCACCGCCCGGGGGCTGGAGCGCACCGAGGGACATAAACGCGGTGAAGAGGCGCTCATGGACACGGTAGCGGGCGCTGTCGCAGCCGGTGTGAAATACGTTTCCATGTATGCGTTCTCCACCGAAAATTGGCGTCGTTCTCCCTCTGAAGTGCATTTCCTGATGGGGTATTCCCGGCGCGTGATTCGTGAACGCGCTGCTGAACTAAATTCTTGGAATGTTCGAATACGCTGGTCAGGACGATCCCCGAAACTGTGGAAATCGGTGATTAAGGAACTTCGGGCTGCCGAAGAACTCACCCACGACAACACCGGCACCCAGCTGATATTGTGTGTCAACTATGGCGGGCGCGCCGAAATTGCGGATGCGGCGAGCGCCCTGGCTGCTGATGTGCGCTCAGGCAGAGTGCGCAGCGCAAACATCAGCGAAAGAACCTTCAGTAAATACCTATATTTGCCGGATATTCCCGATGTTGACCTGCTGATTCGCACCTCACGTGAACAGCGACTATCAAACTTTTTGCTGTGGCAATGCGCCTACGCAGAATTCGTTTTTTCCGAGAAACTATGGCCGGAATACACCCGTCAGCAGCTGTGGCGGGACTTGATGCGTTACGGTTCCCGAGAACGCAGGTTTGGTTCCGCATAGTATTTTTCGTGCCTCTTTGGCGCTACCGTCCGTTCCATCAGCTGGGATTCAGATTGCCCGTTTTTCTCACCAGCGGGTACAATCGCTGATTGTTACCCGTCTCACACAGAAAGGAATGGTTGTGGCGAATAATAAACAGGCCCCCATCGAGGGCGGACGCCAAGTATGGGCGTCTCAAACTGGATTCATACTCGCGGCAATCGGGTCCGCAATCGGCCTGGGAAACATTTGGCGTTTCCCGGGTGTTGCCTACACTAACGGCGGTGGCGCGTTCCTGGTTCCCTACCTGGTGGCGTTGCTGTTTGCAGGTATCCCGATCCTCTTTTTGGACTATGCGATCGGGCATCGCTACCGCGGTTCCGCTCCGCTGGCGTTGCGCCGAATGAACAAAAAGTTCGAGTGGGTGGGCTGGTGGCAGGTGCTCATCAGCTTCATAATCATGATCTACTACGCCGTGATTATCGGCTGGGCAATCATGTTCATCTACTATTCGGTGGGGGAGCAGTGGGGTGAGGACACCCCCGGGTTCTTCGCGGGCTCGTTCCTGCACCTGCCTGATGTCGAATCACAGGCGTTCTCTTTGCAACCGGTTTGGCATATTCTGATTCCGGTCGCAATCGTGTGGTTGGCGATCATCTTTATAATCTCCCGAGGTGTCAGTCACGGTATTGAGCGTGCAAACAAGGTGTTCATCCCGCTGCTGGTCGTGATCTTCGTGATTATGGTCGGTCGGGCACTCTTCCTGCCTGGCGCATTGGATGGTCTGAACCAGTTCTTTACCCCGAACTGGGGGGCGCTCGCGGACTACAAGGTTTGGCTGGCGGCTTTCTCACAAATCTTTTTCTCGCTTTCGGTGGCTTTCGGAATCATGTTGACCTACGCGTCCTATCTGCCGAAGAACTCGAACCTGACTGGCACCGGTCTGGTCGCGGGTTTTGCGAACTCCTCTTTTGAGATTCTCGCCGGTATCGGTGTGTTCGCTACTCTCGGTTTCATGGCTGCCCAGCAGGGCATGACGATCGCTGAATACGGCGAGAACGCGGGTTTGACCGGTGTCGGTCTGGCTTTCATGACTTTCCCGGCAATCATTTCGCAAATGCCTGGCGGATCGCTCTTCGGCGTGCTGTTCTTCGCTTCCCTGGTGTTGGCGGGCATCACCTCGTTACTGAGTTTGATGCAGGTGGTTACCGGTGCCATGGAAGATAAGTTTGGCTGGTCGACGGCGAGATCCTCTTGGATTGTTGGTATCGTGTCGATGCTTTTCTCGGTACTGTTCTTCGCGGCAACCACCGGGTTGAATATTCTGGATATTGTCGATAACTTCATCAACAACATCGGCGTGGTTTCTTCCGCTGTCATGATGACTCTCGCTGTCTCGCTGGTGGCGCGAAACACCGGTACCTTGCGGCGCCACCTGAATAAGTATTCGACAGTGAAAATGCCGAAAGCGTGGGAGTGGTTGGTTGGCTATATCCTGCCGATTGTGCTGCTATTCATGATGGCGACTACCGCTATTGACCTTGTGAAGAACGGCTACGGCGGCTATCCGAACTGGCTGGTCACGGTATTCGGTTGGGGTTCGATTGTCCTCGGCCTGGTGGTCGCGGCAGTGTTCACGGCTATGAAATGGAAGACGATTCCAGACGGTTTTGATGCCGAGTTGGAACACGCGCTCGACGAAGGGCAGGTGAAGTGAAATGACTCCCGAAGCGATTATTCTGATGGTGATTTCAATCCTGGTGATTTGGGGTGGCTTGGTGGCCTCTATCGTGGCGTTGAACACCATGACCGCGCCACAGTATCCCGGTTACTCTCAGGATGTCTCTGGCGATAACCCCCAGACGGAATAAGTAACCGAATTGTGGTATAGGCCGCCCCGCTGCACCCGGTGTGGCGGGGCGGTTACCTATGCCCGGATTGTCAGGGTAGATCCTTTACGGTCAGCCATTTTCGTAACTACCACCTGGTTCGGGATCTGCCCCTGGAGCGCTCCCACATGCGAGATTATTCCAACTGTGCGTCCTCCCGCGTGCCCGGTCAGGGTGTCGAGCACCAATTCCAGGTTCTCAGAATCCAGATTTCCGAAGCCCTCGTCGATGAGTAGCGTGCCTATATCTATGCCACCGGCTTCGGAGGAAACCACCTCGACAAGCGCCAGCGATAGTGCCAGCGAACAGTAGAACCTTTCTCCACCGGACATCGTGTAGGTGTATCGGGTGGCTTCGGCATCGTCACACTCATAGTCCCTTATCAATAACGAGAGTGCCTGATTGCCGGCGCGGGTGCCATCGGAGTCGCCGCGCACCAACTCGTAGCGACCATTTGATATAACACGTAGTCTTTCGTTTGCCACATTCAAAACCTGGTCGAAACGGGAGAGCAGCACCCAGGTGGCGAGCGGGGGATTGTTCCCGCCGGTTTTCTCTCCCCGGTCATTTACGGTGGGCTTACGTCCCGTCGCCACCTGCTGCAATTGCGATAGTTCCGCGAGCCGGAGCTGCAACTTCGCTTGTGACTTTATAGCTCTAGCCAGAGCCTTTTCGTCATTTTCCAGGTTCGCATATAGCGCCTCAGCACCGTTGAAATCTTTCGTACGAGCTGCTGTAATAGCCTGCTGTTGTTGCAATTGTTCGTCGAGAATCTGCGTATCAGGTAGCTCGATTTCTGCGTATTCTTTGTTTTCAGCCAGTTGTTCTCGCGCGTTACGCAGATCGGCTTCATAGGTACTGATCTGTGCGGCGAGCTTCAAATCTGCCAGTGCAGATTTTACTTCTGAGGCATCCTTAAACGGTGATTCAGCTAGTGCCATGTTCCAGGTTTTCTCGGCATCTCTCAGGCGTGTGTCGTCTGCAGCACGATGCGCTTCTAACAGTTTGTTTAACTCTTGGCTCTGATTTTGCAGTGCCGATATTCGCTCTCGCATGTTCGGATACTCACCGCACCACTTTTTCAAAGACTCAGCTAGTTTTTCGGTTGACGCTTTCGCGTCAGCGGTATTTTCCGCTAGGGTTTCTACACTGTGCCGCTGAACCAGCAGGGCTTCGTGAGCCGCTGCCTGCTCGGTAGCGTCTTTCTCAATAACTGCCGCGAGCTTATCTGCCTTATTTTTCAGTTCCTGCAATTTGGATATTTGTTCCTGAAATGCGTGAATATCGGGGCGTTCAGTATCTGGTTCCGCAGTGGCTTTACTACGTAACTTGGCGAGCTGTTTTTCAACCTCATTCAGATGCTGCACCGCTGTTGCTTCTGCTTCTTTTGATTTAACCAGTTGCGCCAGGGGGATGCCGGTTTCGCTCGGTTTTGCCGGTTTTGGGTGTTCCGTCGAGCCGCACACCGGGCAGGCTTCACTTTCTCTCAGATGTTCGGCTAGTGTTCCGGCTACGTCCCCGGACCAGCCGGCATAGTCGATACGGTGTTGCTGAGCGGCATCATCGGCAGCTTTTTTGGATCTGTGAAGTTCTGTAGTGAGCCTCTCTATCTCTGCCTGTTCGGCATTGAATCGATCCCACAAGCTGGACAGCTGTATCGCCTCCGGTAGTTTGTTTTGCAGCTCCTCCAACCGGGAATAGTCGGCTGCTTCCAGCTCAGAACGGTGTTTTAGCAGTTGCTTGTCGAGCCTTGCAATCAGCTCTTCACTGTCTTTCACGGCGTTTTGAGCGGCATCGAGTTTCCCACGTAACTGTGCCTGTTTCTCGGCGAGATGATCCAATTCGTCCTGTTCACTCAGGTGATCGTTCAAAAATCCGATTGTGCGTTCGGTTTCAGAAACCGAGTTGGCTACCTCGCTCAGAGAAGTTTCGTTTGCCAGCTGTTTTTGCAGTTTGTGTAGCTTCTTCTGGGCTTTCTCCAGTCCGCTTTTCTCGGTTTCCATCGCTGAAAGAACATCCCGCAGCTGATCTGCAAGCTGAGCGGATTCGAACCGGTTTCGCAGTCCAGCGATTTCGGGTTCACGCTGAAGCAGCCCAGAAATTTTTAGCTGTGACTGCCGGTAGCGTTTATGTCCCTCGACTATCTGCTCTGCCTCCTGCTTTCGAGTTTGCGCCTCCGCTAGTTGTTTTGCTGCTTCTTCAGCGACTACACGCAATTCGTCAATCTTTTTGGCTGCTTTCTCAACGAGTGCTTCTCCCCAGGAAACCGAAACTACTTCTGGAACCTCGATTTCGCTAGCCGTATTCTCGCTAAGCCCCATCAGCTTTAAAAAGCTTTGCCGTAAATGTTCAGCATCCTGTCCGATACGTTGCAGCATCTCCTTGTCTTTACCGAGCTGCTCTTCAATGCTGGTTCGAATGCGCTCCTGCACTTCAGAATATATTTCAGTTCCGAAAATGCGCTGCAAAATTTTCTGCCTATCATCTGAACGGGCGCTCAAGAACCCATCAAAAGCTCCCTGTGGGAGCAGCACAGTTTGCTTGAACTGTTCATAGGACAGTGGCAACAGAGCTGCCAACTCGTGTGCCACTTCCCGTAGTTTAGTGGCTATCGGTTCGCCTCTGCCGGCACTATCAGCCGATTCGACATCTGGTAGTTTCACCAGTTCGGCACTCTCGCTACTCCACGTTCTGCCCTCGCCGCGAGTCTTCTTGCGCAGATATTTCAGCTCGCGATACACCTGATAAATGCCGGAACTCACCTCGAAAACAACCGAAATCCAACTCTTCGTATCATCGTGGACGTATTGGGAACGCAACCGGGAACTGACAGTTTCTTCCTTACTGGCCTTTGTCTCGACAATCCAGGTTGTCGCTAACTTCCCGTAGAGCCCGTAGGTGAGTGCGTCAAGAATAGTGGATTTCCCGGCACCGTTGTCCCCAGTTATTTGGAACAGACCGTCCGCACCAACCTCGTCAAAGTTGATACTGTATTCACCCGTGAAGGGACCGATAGCCCCGAAAGACAGTTTTACTATTCGCATTTACGCATCTCCTCGCTGTTCAAAATACCGTCCAAGAACTCCTGTTGGATCGCGCTCAACCCTCCCGTAAACCTTCCGAAAAAATCGTTTACTGTCTCCGGGATACTCATCTGGTTGTATGTTGGCCCATCATTGTCGCCGACACGCAGCACTTGATGCTCCGGTTCGTGATGCACAGACAGCGGAAAGTTAAAATATGCTCTCAACTGCCGATTTAGGTTCAAGGGGCGTATATCGTCAGTGACGGTAATCTCCAGATAGTCATCCCGGTACTCTTCCATTTGCAACAGATCGTCGAGGTGACCACGAATCCGAGACAGGCGATGCTCGGGTGTGATAGGCAACTCCGTGACCTCGCCGTCATCGAAAAGAACAACGGACTTTTGGTCTTTGGACTCCGAAAATGAAAAGGCCAGTGGTGAACCGCTGTAACGGATAGTCGGTTCGTCGGCGGCAGCATCACTACTGACGGAAATACTCTGTGGGCGGTGAAGGTGCCCGAGTGCCACATAATCAACCCCCGGAATCTTGAAACTAGCGGCAGCAACATTATCCAGCCCACCGACAGTGATGTTGCGTTCAGATTCGCTGGCTTGCCCGCCAGTAGCAAAAAGGTGCGCGGTCACCACAACATTCTCACCTGCAGCTGGGGGATTTATCTGAAGATCATCACGAACTAACCCCAGCGCATAATCTGCTACCGCCTGGTGACTGCGTTCCACCTCGAAACCGGTATCCGGGTCAGAGAAGCGTTCCCGATACTCTCCCGGATCCAGGTAGGGCAGGGCATAAAGACGTCCTCCCGGAACCGCAAGTGGCTCCCCAGAACGCATCCCATCAGCACATATAGTTAGTCGATCACCCAGCTGGTCTGCCAGCCAGCCCAGCCGTACCGCTGAATCATGGTTTCCTGCCGTCACTACCACCGGTACCTGTTCACAAAGCTTGTTCAAGACCTCAGACCCCAGTCGTACCGCCTCCACGCTGGGTACTCCCCGGTCAAAGAAATCTCCTGCCACCAGTACCCAATCCGGCTGGTATCGATGCGCATAGGTGTATAGCTGCGAGAAGAAATACCGGTGCTCGCTTGCCAGGTTCTGCCCGTGCAAGGTGCGCCCGATATGCCAATCAGATGTGTGTAAAAACCTCATGCTTCAACTCTAAAAGGAACCTCCTACTTTTTAAGTATGACCCAGTGTTTACCCACTTCACAGGCGACTGCCATGCAGGTAACCAAAAAAATGTAGGAAGCTGCCGGTAGCCTATATAAAGAAGTTCTCAGACGGGAGAAAACAATGGCAGCTTCAACTCGAATCGGCGAATGGGATTTTTCGGCCACACACCCGGCCACCGCGGTATCAGTAAGCGTCAGCGATATCGCCGCAGTCCCCGCTGCGGCGCGGCGCGTGTACCTGGCCGGAGCAGATATAGTCGAATGGCGACTAGACGCTCTCACCAGCCTAGATGCCTCGCAAATCGTGCAGACAGCCGGGCAGGTACTCACTGACAGTGACGAACAGCCACTCATTCTCACCCTGCGAACCGCAATGGAAGGTGGTCAATTCGCTGGTGATGACTCGGAATACCGGCGAGCTATAGCTGATTTGATCGACTATCTCGCCCCTGCTGCCACCCCTGCATACTCCGACACCGGCAGCGAAGAGCCCGACGATTTGCCGATAATTCTGGACATAGAGGACGCTCGTGCCGGAACAGAAATTCATCGTGCCGCGGCAGCGGGGATTCACACCGTCGCTTCTCAGCATCTGTTTTATGGCAGCCACAGCCAAAGTGAACTAGAGAGAGCCCTGATTGCCCTCACCGAATCCGGTGCTGAAATCGTCAAGCTTGCTGTGATGTCCAATAATGAAGCAGATACCGACGCGTTACTAGCTGCCACTGCCACGGTCGCAAAAACCGTTGAATGCCCGCTCATAACCATGTCAATGGGGGAGGCCGGTCGCCGCTCCCGTATCGATGGATACAAATACGGTTCGGCGCTCACCTTCGCCTATCTCGATGAACCCTCAGCCCCGGGACAGCCACCCCTGACCGAGCTGCTCGCCACCCGATAAACCCGGAATCAACCGATCCGCGCCAACACCGCGTCGTGCAGCGCACCATTACTCGCCAGGGCATTTCCGCTCCACGGGCCGGGACTTCCATCCAGTCCGGTAAAGGTTCCCCCTGCCGCAGTGACAACCGGCACCAGAGCCGCCATGTCATAGAGGTTCAGTTCCGGCTCGGCGGCAAAGTCTACTGCCCCCTCGGCAACCAGCATATAAGAGTAGAAATCTCCATAGGCGCGACACCGCCAAATACTCATGCATAGTTCTTTCAAACGATCCAGACGCCCGAGCTCCTGCCATCCCCCTGGGGAGGCAAAGGATGCTGAAGCATCACCCAGACTACTCACCCCGGATACTTTAAGCCGGCGTGGATTTCCGGCTCGGGCTGCGGCTATACCGCAATAATCGGTATAGGCCACCGCAGCACCTGCAGCGGGCAAAGCACCCCACCAGCGCCTGCCGAGCGCCGGTGCAGAAACCACGCCGATAATCAGGTTTGCCTGTACCTGCAATGCAATCAGGGTCGCCCAGATTGGTACACCGCGTAAATAGTTCTTGGTGCCATCAATCGGGTCAATAATCCAGCGCCTCCCGTTTGGTGATGCCGGCATCCGCGCGGCGTTGCCGCCGCCTTCCTCGCCATAGACTTCGTCTCCCGGGCGTTCAGCCGCAATCAGTTCCCTTAGCTTTGTCTCCACAGCTCGGTCGGCATCGGTGACCGGGGTCATGTCAGGTTTTTTTTCTACATGCAGGTCAGTGTCGTGGAAACGCCGTAGGCTCAACTGGTCTGCCGCCTCGGCTAGGCGCAATGCGAACTCCAAATCCTCGTTCATGTATTCAGGATATCGGTGCTGGGCGTGCATAACTCTGGTGATTTTGACGGTTAGTGGTTATTTTCGGCTGTTTTGGCGCGTTTTTTCCTGGGTTATGCACGGTTCGGGAGACGGGGCAGACCTCAGGGTGGGGCGGATGAGGGCAGGAGTAGCAGGACAGGGCGCTGAGACAGCGGTGGGACAGGGGTGAGTTCAGCCCTGTCGGGAGCGCAGCAGCCTCCGAAAGGAGTCCAGGCGTTCCCGCGCGTGCGGCTCGCTGTTTTGGGCATCTTCAGCCCAGGTATCCAGAGCACAGCCTATCGAGAGGTGGTCGCAAAGTTTCGGGCATTCTAGTGCCGCTTTCTGCAGGTCAGGGAAACCAGCCAAAATATCTGCGGTATTCACGTGACTCAGCCCGAAAGAACGCACACCCGGAGTGTCAATGATGGCACCGGTATTCGCTCTCTTCGATCCAGGTAGTGTGAACATTCGCGCGTTCGTGGAGGTGTGTCGCCCCCGCCCTGTCACCGAGTTTACCTCGCCGGTTTCTCGCCGGGCATCCGGTACCAGCAGGTTCACTAGCGTGGATTTACCCACTCCGGAATGCCCAACCATGACGGTGACCTCACCGGCAAGTCTCGTACGCAGCCGGTCGATGGAGGTTTGATCCGACACCGACACCACCAGTGCCTGAACGCCTAACGGTTCATAGGCTTCCATTAGTTCAGTGGCATCAGCTAAATCCGATTTGGTCAGCACTAACAGCGGTTGGATTCCCTCGGAATAGGCTGCAACCAGACAGCGGTCAATCATGCGTGGTCGCGGTTCGGGGTCTGCGAGTGCGGTGATTATCGCCATCTGTGTGACATTGGCGACCATGACGCGCTCGACAGCGCCTCCTTCAGAGTCATCACGAGAGCGCCGCAATTCGCTGATGCGCTGCTGTATTTGCACGATTCGTGCAAGTGTTCCTTCTCGCCCCGATATGTCACCTGAAACTCGGACTCGGTCGCCTATAACGACTGAACGATGCGGTAATTCTTTGGCTTTTACGCAGTTTAAAACGGTTTTTTCGGAGGTTTCTGTGGCGAGAGTCACCCGGTAGCGACCCCGATCCAGAGCTGTCACTGTTCCAATGGGCAGAGCCGAATAGTCGGGTCTGACCTTTGTGCGTGCCCGCGATCCACGCCCCGGACGCACATGCACCCGCGGGTCGTCGGTGCCGATGTCTCTCCTGTTCACGCAAGCATTTTCTGCCATTGGGTGACGAAATTTGGAAAGGTTTTCGACACGGTCTCGATATTCGCTATCCGCACGCCCGGCACCTTCAATGCGATAATCGCCCCGAACATCGCCATCCGATGGTCTTTATAGGTTTCGAGATCGGCTCCATGCAGGTTCGCCGGCGATATTCGCAGCCGTCCGCGTCGTACCTCGCATATGCCTCCAAGGCGTTCTATCTCGGTTTGTATTGCGGTTAATCGGTCGGTTTCATGACCGGCGAGGTGTTGCAGTCCACGCAGTTCAGAGGGAGATACGGCCAGTGCCGCTAAGGCTGCCGCTGTCGGAGCGAGTTCTCCTGCTTCACTGAGGTCCCAGTCGATGCCGTTGACCAGTCCGGTGCCGCGCGCGACCAGCCCTCCGGATGCGCGTCCGACGCGCCCCCCCATTGCTGGCAGCAGCGTCCGCCACATATCACCGGGCTGATTTGTTTGTTCCGGCCAGGACTCTATCAGAACTTGTCCGCCACAGATCAGGGTGGCGGCAAGGAACGGGCCGGCGTTTGTCAAATCCGGTTCAATCTCTACTTCGCCTCCGGTATAGCTGCCGTTCGACACTCGCCAATGATCTGGATGGCTGTTTAGACCCGGTAGCGGGAACGGCGGAGGCACCGTATCGGCGGTCACGCCATGTTCAGCCATCATGTCTACGGTCATTTGTATGTGTGGGGCGCTGGGAACCTCACCGATTGCCTGCAGATCGAACCCGCTCTCGAAGAGCGGCGCGGCAAGCAGCAGTGCCGATATGAACTGGGAAGATGATGTGGCATCCAGGCTCACGGTTCCGCCGGTGAGCGAGCCGGTGCCAGTCACGGTAAAGGGCAGTTGTCCCTCGGCGTTGCCGTATGTAATCTCGGCTCCCAGTTGAGTGAGCGCATCGAGTAGGGGTGCGACAGGGCGGGCGGAGGCTTCTGGGTCGCCAAAAAAAACGGTGCTGCCCTCTGCAAGTGCCGCGACTGCCGGCAGGAATCGCATTACGGTGCCGGACAGACCGCAGTCGATTTGTCCTCCTCCGTGTATTTTCTTTGGGGGGATTACGGCCACGATTGTGGTTTCGTCTTCTTCGGTGACGGTTACTTCTGCTCCGAGTTCACGTAGTCCGGCAATCATCAGTTCGGTGTCACGCGCCAGCAGCGCCCCGCGGATCACTGTAGGTTCCTTTGCCAGTAACGCGATGACGAGTGCCCGTGCGGTCATAGATTTTGAGCCTGGCAGCTTTACGACAGCGTTCAGTTCGCCGCTGCCTAGCGGCGCTTCCCAATAATCGGTTTCGGTCATATCGCTATATTATTCCGCCCTATTTTCCTGAATCTCGCCTGGGTGGGAGTGCGTAGCTCAACATTCCAGCGCTTAAACCAGCCCCTGCCAGGTAGTTTCGTGCCAATTCAGCTACGGGCTTGCCGCTCAGTGGATTGTTTACGGCAGTTATTCCGATACCGGCTACGGTGAGGATCCAGCCGTTGATGCGTGGCAGTACTCCTAGTGCGAGCAGCACCCCGGATAGGGTTGTGACTGTCCCGAGGATGCGGGCCCAGAGTCGTGCATCAGCGTTGGTCAAGGGTGGCATACCGAAACGTTCCAGCTGGTCTTGGAATTTTCGGAATCTCGCAATGTGGTCGTTACTGTGGAGCAGAGCATCGATTCCGTCATAGATAAAAATGGCTGCCATGGTCGCTCGGATTATTTTCTTCATAACCAATTCGTACCTTAAAAGGGTTCTGCTCGCAGCTGCTTTACCTGCAGTGAATTGCCGATGCTGTACTTTCCGGGATAAATTGAGGCAGGGATGTTCGAGACATAGGAGGAGAAATGTCGAAACGGGGACGTAAACGCAAGTCGGCTCGTAAGAGCGCTGCAAACCACGGCAAAAGGCCAAATGTTTGAGCCACAGTCGTTAAATTGCTGTAGACGGCACAGCTATGAGCGCGGGGCACTCTGACGCACAGGGTTGGGGTTCCCCGCCGGAAAACAAATCCGGGGGACGGGGAGCGCACCGTGGGGTGCTCATCTCTTTCCCCCGGATTTGTTTTCACTGAAGCTTTTAGAAGCTGAAAGCCTCCTTCATCAGTTGCTCGGCCTGTGTCTTGTGCAGTTTCGCGTTGCCGGCGCTCGGCGCAGCGTATGCCGGTCGTGACACTAGCGAAACTTGCAGCTGGCTCGGCAGGAACACGTTCATTTGCAAGAATGTCCAAGGCCCTTGGTTGGCGGGCTCGTCTTGAACCCACCGCAACTCGGCGCCGGGGTGCTTCGCTAATTCTGCCTGGAGCGCCTCAGTCGGCAGCGGGTAGTACTGCTCGATACGCAGGATAGCCACCTGATCGTCCATTCCGGCAGCCTTACGCTGTTTTACCAGGTCGTAGTAGACGCGACCAGAGCACATAATGACTTTCTGGACGTTACCGGGAACCTGTGCGTCCCCGAGAACGTGCTGGAATTCGCCGCTGGTGAAGTCTGCGACCGGAGAGGTCGCTGACGACAGACGCAGCAACTGTTTCGGGGTGAACACAATCAACGGCTTGCGTGGACGCTGGTAGGCGTGTTCACGCAGCAGATGGAAATAGTTCGCCGGTGTGGAGGGCTGACAGATGTGCATATTATCTTGAGCCGCTAACGACAGGTACCGTTCGATACGTGCCGAGGAGTGATCCGGACCCATACCTTCATATCCGTGTGGCAGTAGCATGACCAGACCGGAACGCTGGTTCCACTTCTGTTCAGCAGAGGACACGAACTCATCTATGATGCACTGTGCGGTGTTCGCAAAATCACCGAACTGTGCCTCCCACAGGGTCAAAGCCTGCGGGTTTTCAATCGAGTACCCGTACTCGAAACCGAGCGGAGCGTACTCAGACAGTGAGGAATCATAAATCTGGAAGTCCGCTTGCCCTTCGGTAAGAAAATTCAGTGGCGTCCACTCGTTGCCGTTATGGTAATCGTGCAGCACTGCGTGGCGTTGCACAAAAGTAGCGCGGCGGGCATCCTGACCGCTCATGCGCACCGGTGTGCCCTCCATGAGCAGCGAACCGAATGCCAGCAGCTCAGCGAAACCCCAATCGATCTTGCCTTCGCGTGTCATTTGGGCGCGACGCTCCAGGAGCTGCTTCATCTTCGGATGTGGGGTGAAGCCTTCCGGCACCGCTAAATGCGCATCCCCGATACGTTCCAGTACCTCGTTGCTGACCGAGGATTTCCACCCGACAATCGGATCGGTGTCGGCGGCCTGAGCGGACGGATGAACCCAGGCTTTGTCAGTAATCTCTGCCATCCCGGCGATGTGGCGGTCGGCAGACCAGCCGTGTTCTTTCGTCTCGTTAAATATTTTGTCGAGTTCGTTGTGGTATTCCTGAATGGCCTGTCGTGCTTCGTCTTCGCTGATGTCGCCGCGTCCAACCAGGTTCTTCACGTAAACGGTGCGGGTGCTGGGCAGCTTGTCTATCTGGGAGTACATTACCGGCTGGGTCATCGACGGATCATCGCTTTCGTTGTGTCCGCGACGGCGATAGCAGTTTATGTCGATAATGACATCTTTGTTGAATTCTTGACGGAACTTGAAAGCCAAAATACCGGCACGAACCACCATCTCCGGGTCGTCCCCGTTTACGTGGAAAATCGGCACCTGAAGCCCCTTTGCCAGATCGGTACAGTAGTGCGTGGAACGCCCGGAAGTGGGGCCGGTGGTGAAACCGATCTGGTTGTTGACGATGATGTGGATGGTGCCGCCGGTGCGATAGGCGCTCAGCTGGCTCATATTTAAGGTTTCGTACACGACGCCCTGACCTATAAACGCCGCGTCACCGTGAACCAGGATCGGGATAACCTCGTTTTCAGGGTTTTCGTCACCGGCGAGACGCAGCTCGTCTTGCTTGGCGCGTACCACACCTTCAGTTACCGGGTCGGAAGCCTCAAGGTGAGAGGGGTTAGCGGTGAGCGAAACCTTTACTGGGGCACCATCTTTAGGTGTGAATACGCCGTCGGTACCGAGATGGTATTTCACGTCACCGGAGCCCTGGTGTTCACCGGGATCCTTGTTGCCTTCAAACTCGGCAAAAATCGCGCCATAGGATTTGCCGCCGATATTTGCCAACACGTTCAGGCGACCACGGTGAGCCATGCCGATGGTGACTTCCTTCACCCCGTCGGCGGATCCTTCCCGTAAGATACCGTCAAGCAGCGGAATCAGGGACTCGCCGCCCTCCAGGGAGAAGCGTTTTTGTCCAACATACTTGGTTTGCAGGAATGACTCGAATGCTTCTGCACGATTCAGGGTGCTCAGAATCTCGCGTTGCACTTCTACCGGCGGGATCTCGAAGGGCTTTTCGATGCGTTCCTGCATCCATCTGCGCTGTACGGGGTCTTGGATATGCATATATTCGACCCCCATCGTGTGGGAATAGGTCGAATGCAGCACCGAAACTAGTTGGCGCAGCGGCATCTTGGTGTTGCCGGCGAAACCTCCTGTCGGATAGACCCGATCTAGATCCCAGATGCTCAGACCGTATGCGGTTATATCCAGGTCTGGGTGTCGCAGTTGCCGGTAGGAAAGCGGGTCGATATTTGCGGCCAGGTGCCCGCGGGAACGGAAAGCATGAATCAGTTCGGCGATCCGTACCGGCTTGCCCTGTTCGGTTTCCGAATCATAGGTGTAGTCACGCTGCCAGCGGTAGGGTGCCGCCGGGATACGTAGCGACTGGAACACTCGGGTAAAGAACCCGTCACGGCCAGTGAGTTTCTCCTCCATGATTTTCAGCAGTTCGCCCGAGCCTGCCCCCTGGATGACGCGGTGGTCATAGGTGGATGACAGGTGCATGACCTTGCCGATTCCGTTGCGTGCCAGCATCTCATCGGAGGCACCCGCCCAGGCTGCCGGATAGGTGGTGGCACCGACACCGATAATCGCGCCCTGCCCGGACATGAGGCGTGCCACCGAGTGGGAGGTGCCGATCGTGCCGGGGTTGGTCAGGGTGATTGTGGCGCCGGCGAAGTCTTCGGCTTTCAGCTCGCCGTTTCGGGCTCGTTTCACCACGTCCTCATAGGCCGCAACGAACTGTTCAAAAGTCATGGTGTCGGCATCATGGACGACCGGAACCATCAGGTTGCGTGTTCCGTCGGGTTTCGGCAGGTCTATGGCCAACCCGAAACCGACGTGAGCAAAGGAACGCACTGCGGGTTTGCCGTCTGCATCTTCGTAACGAACATTCATCGAGGGCATTTCGGCAAGCGCCTCTACCAGGGCATAACCAATCAGATGGGTGAATGACACTTTGCCGCCGCGAGTGGCAGCGAGGGTTTGGTTAATGACCGTGCGGTTTTCAATCAGTACTTTCGCGGGTAGTTCACGTATGGTGGTGGCGGTGGGCACTTCAAGGGAGGCTTTCATGTTACGTACCACGGCTTTGCCTACGCCACCCATCTTTTGGATTGAGTCTTCCACGGCTTCGTGAGCGGCTTCCTCGTTTGGGGTGTCCGCCGACCAGCCGGCTAATGCTGCGTAAGGTGATGTTGGCTGCGCCATAATGGAGCGTGGAAGTGGCGGCAGGTCGGAGCGGGGTGTGCCGTTCACTGGTGAGGCAGCTGTCACGGTCGCGACGGGTTGAGCCGTCTGTGCGGGTTGGGCTGCTGCTGCCGGCTGGGTTGCCTGCGGTTCTAGCGCCTTAAAATATGCTTGCCAGTCTTCGGGTACCGAGTTCGGATCCTGCTGGTATTTTTCATGCATTTGGTTGATTACGTCCTGGCTGACCTCTGACATAGTTGCACCCCTCGTTGAGCGTTGAAAAAGGTTTCATACAAAACTTTAGACCCAATAATTTGTCGATGTCTCGCAAAATATCTCGATATGGAGACTTTTTTAGGTTTCTTGCCTAACGCTTTGCCTTAAGAGTAGTTTATTATGGTATTTGCAATGGATTTTGATGCGCTCTTGGCTACGCAAATCGCGATGTTGTTTCTAGGCGTGCCGCTAACTTTCGGCACCGCGATTTTTGTTGCTGCCGAATTTTCTTTTGTTGCTCTCGACCCCGCCTCGGTTGCGACCCGGGTTGCTGCGGGGGACAGACGTGCCGCCGTGGTTTCCCGGGCGTTGGAGCACCTCTCGACACAGCTTTCTGGGGCGCAAGTTGGTATCACCTTGACAACAATCCTGTTGGGCTACACCACCCAGACTGCTCTCACCGCCTTGCTGACGGGTTTGTTTGACTCTTTGGGTGTGGCTTTCGCACTTTCCACAGCAATATCAGTGGTGTTGGCTCTGGTGTTGGTGAACCTGTATTCGATGATTTTCGGGGAGCTGATCCCGAAGAATCTGGCGCTGGCGGATCCCCTAAAGGTTGGCGGCTGGGTGGTGCGCGCACAAACAGCCTTTACCTTGCTGTTTCGCCCACTGATTTCATTTTTGAACCATTCGGCGAACATGATTTTGCGACTATTTGGGGTGCACCCGGTCGAGCAGCTGTCCTCGGCTCGTACCGGCGCGGAGCTCAGCGCCCTGGTGCGGCATTCGGCGGCAGCCGGAACCCTCGATGAGTCGACGGCGAAACTGTTTGTCCGTTCGATTGCCGCAAATGAACTGACCGCAGTGGATGTGATGACTAATCGCGGCAAAATGGAGGCGATTGGTGCCGATGCGACAGCTGCCGATGTGGTGGAGCTGACTCGCAGCACCGGTCATTCACGTTTTCCGGTTCTCGGTGAGGACTCCGATGATGTTATAGGTCTCGTTCATGTGCGAAAGGCGATTGCGGTGCCTTTCGTGAAACGCCCTGAGGTGTCTGTGCAATCCGGGTCGTTGATGACTCAGGCGCCGCGGGTTCCGGAGACGATGCCGCTGGCACCGCTGCTCATCGAGCTACGTGACGAAGGCTTGCAGATGGCAGTGGTCGTTGACGAGTACGGGGGGACTGCCGGGATAGTGACTTTGGAGGATGTTGTCGAAGAAATCGTTGGCGATGTAGCCGATGAACACGATTCGAGGGCAGCGCGTTCCCGCACGGTATCGAGTGATTCTTGGCTGGTGCCCGGAGAGTTGCGCCCCGATGAGGTGCAGGAACAAACCGGCGCGGCGCTGCCCGATGATGGCCCCTATGAAACTGTGGCGGGCCTGGTGCTATCCGAGTTGGGGCGGATGCCGGAGGTTGGGGATGCCGTATCGGTTTCTGGCTATCGGCTTCAGGTGGACGGCATCGAGGGGCGACGTATCTCGCGGGTGCGAATCTCGCAGGAGGATCCCGAATGAGTCCTGCAGTTGCCCTCCTGATCGCAGTGTTGCTACTGTTCGTCAACGCCTTTTTCGTGGCGGGCGAGTTCTCGGTCACGAGCACCCGGAAATCCCAGATTGAGCCGCTGGTCGAGCAGGGACGCCGGGGCGCAAAGGATGCACTGTGGACACTGGAACATGTGCCTGATGTGCTGTCTTTGAACCAGCTGGGGATTACGCTGGCCTCGACAGGTTTGGGTGCTGTTGCGGAACCGGCGGTCGCGGATCTGCTAGAACCGGTGTTTCATGCTGTGGGTGCCGGTGCGGTCGTGGCGCATTCGATAGCGTTTTTGGTGGCGCTGCTGATTGTGGTGGTGCTGCACATCCTGGTGGGTGAGATGGTGCCAAAGAACCTGACAGTTGCGAAGTCGGTTTCGATGGTGTTGGTTTTGGCTCCGCTGCTGGTGCGTCTGACGCGCGCGGTCGGTCCGCTCACTCGTGCCTTGAATCGGCTGGCGAACCGGGTGGTGGTGGCTTTCGGTTTCGAGCCGCGTGACGAGCTGGCTTCGACCTTTACCGCCGAGGAGGTCGCCTCGATCGTTGAGGAGTCTGAACAGCAGGGAACTATAGATGATGACTTGGGGCTGCTCGCCGGCACTTTGCAATTTTCAGAAGAAACCGTGGGCTCGGTCATGGTGCCGCTGGCGGATTTGGTGACGCTGAGTAGTCCCTGCACCCCGGCTGATGTGGAGTCGCTGGTGGCGAAAACCGGTTATTCGCGGTTTGTGGTGTTGAATGCTGCCGGCGAGCCGGAGAGTTTCTTGCATTTCAAGGATGTGCTATACGCGGATGCTGCCGAACGCGAAGCGGAGATTGATCAGTGGCGTTACCGTCCTCTGATTCGTGTTGATGCTGCTCGTGAGGTTGAGGAAGCCATGCAGGCTATGCGTGCCCAGAAAGTTCACGTCGCCTTGGTGGTCGATAAATCAGTGCCGGTTGGGGCTGTCTTTTTTGAAGATATTTTGGAAGAATTAGTGGGCGAGGTTCGTGATTCAATGCAGCGACAATAGCGAGTATACATTTTCGTAAGCATTTGTTATACAATCGTTATAAATCATTTGACTGTGAGGAGACACAGGTGAGCGAGACGCGCGTTTTTCCTTCGCGGCGTGCCGAACGTCCGGCCACTAAACGCCACGGAGTATCCCGGATCGCAGTGTTGGTTTCCCTGATGGCTGTCACTATCGCCGCGCCGCTGACGGGTTTTGTCGGCTCCGATATGTCATTCAACCTGCCGGGTCGCGCAATCGTTGCACAAACCGCGACTGCGGCAGCCGGGCTGGGTAACGGCTCTCAGGCAACTGCTACGGATCTCACCGGCGGGGACACCGCGTTGTCGGTGGCGCGAGTGCGTTCCGCTCCGCTGACCGGTTGCGGCGTGGAGACTGCCGCCAACGGTGAGCGGCAAATCGGTTCCGGAAATGAACTCTACTACCCGATTTATGCCGGTCACTATCAGATCACTTCCCCCTACGGGATGCGTATAAGTCCGATAGGCGGCGGCCTTGAAATGCACACCGGTGTCGATATGGCGAAAGATTTCGGGGAACCTGTTTATTCGATAGCTGACGGTGAGGTCATCTTTGTTGGGTGGTGGGGCGGTAACGCCATCAAGTTAAAGCACGAACTACCTGACGGTAGCGTTTTCTATACGGTCTACACGCATCTTCTCGACAACACCATCAGGTTCAAGGAAGGCGACAGGGTGGATGCTGGAGACCAGATTGCCGAAATGGGCAGTTCTGGATATTCCACTGGACCGCACACCCACTTTGAGATCCACGAGAATAAAGTCGGAAACCACACTGACCCGATTGCCTGGTTGAAGAAGCACGGAGCCGTGCATATCAACGAGAAGTGCTCGTGAACGGTGGTTCAATGAAGCCTATAAAGGCTTTCGCGCATCGCGGCGGAGCGTCTGAAATTCACGAAAATTCCGATGTGGCCTTCGCGTATGCCGCCGATCTCGGGTACCGATTTTTTGAAACCGATGTTCGCCTCACCGCCGATGGCGAGGTGATGATCTCTCATGACGCTGACCTGTCGCGGGTGTGGGGAGATTCCCGAAAAATAGCTGAGTGCAGGTGGAAAAATATAGCCGCTCTGCGTTCCGGTACTGCCCGCCCGATACTGTTACGTCAAGTTTTGGCTGATTACCCGCAACTGCACCTGAATATTGACGCGAAAGAACCGCAAGTTGCTATACCGCTCATCCGGGCTGTTAGGGATGCCGGAGCCGAATCTAGGGTAGTTTTGGCGTCTTTCCATGCCGGTACGCTGCAGCATATTCGACGGGTAGCGCCCGAGATTCCTACCTCCTTGAGTGCTCCAGAGGTGGCGCGTCACGCGGCCCGTACCCTGATTCTGCGCCGCCCCACGACACATCCAGCCAACGTGGTGGCTCTCCAAATCCCGGTGAGCTACGGTCCGCTGCGTCTCGACACCCCCGATTTTTTGGCGTTAGCGCATTCAAGCGGCCTCGAAGTCCACTATTGGACGATTGACGATCCAGGGCAAATGCGTCGCCTGTTGCGCCTGGGTGCTGATGGCATCATGACTGACCGCCCGAGCGTTTTGCGTGGGGTTATGCTTGAGGAGGGCTGCTGGAGTGAGCAGCCGAAAAACGACTTGTGAGTCTCTCAGGAGGTCGGGAAATGCGGATTCATTTGGGCACTGATCATGCCGGATATGACTTCAAAGAGGTGCTTTCCGAGCATCTGCGCACGGCAGGTCACGAGGTGATTGACCACGGTGCTGTAGATTTTGACCCGCAGGATGACTACCCGGCATACTGTATTGCCTGTGCTGAGGCGGTTGCCGCAGAACCGGACTCTCTGGGGGTCGTGATTGGTGGTTCCGGTAACGGCGAGCAGATGGCCGCAAACCTGGTTGCCGGGGTGCGGGCGGCACTGTGCTGGAACCTGGAGACGGCGCAGCTGGCGCGGCAACATAACGATGCCAGAGTTATTTCTATTGGTGCCCGGATGCACCCGGAGGCGGAGGCACTGGCGATTGTGGATGCATTCTTGGCGGAGCCTTTCAGCGGTGATGATCGACATATTCGGCGTATCAATCAGCTCACGGAGTATGCTGACCGGCACTGATTGAATGTTGTCTACTCGGTCTCAGATTGGGGTCTGCAGGTTCGATGACATAGGATGAATACCGTTCGTGTTTCGCGGACATCGCCCCGGTAGCTCAGGGGATAGAGCGTCTGCCTCCGGAGCAGAAGGCCGCAGGTTCGATTCCTGTCCGGGGCACACTGGGGACGGAGGGGCAGCCTCTGTCCCCATTTCTGTGCCTGTTTTCGGATCGTTTTTCCGATAGTGTTATCGGAATTGTTGCACTGCGGGGTGCTCGATAGGCTAGATACGTGACTCCTGAAGAACTCGCTGAACTGATTCATGCCGCTCTCACCGACCTAGCTGCTGCAGGTAAAACCGGATCTTTGGATATCGCCGATGTGCCCGCAGAGATTAAGGTGGAGCGTCCGCGTAACCGTGAACACGGCGACTGGGCTACCAATATCGCTATGCAGCTGGGTAAACGTGCCGGCATGAATCCGCGCGAGTTCGCCGAGGTGCTCGCTTCTCCGCTGCGTGACGCCGCAGGTATTGAGGCGATAGACATTGCCGGGCCAGGGTTCATGAATTTTCGGGTTTCGGCTGCGAGTGCGGGGGAGTTGGCGCGAACTATTTTGACCGCCGGCGCTAACTATGGCACCGGCACGGACCTGGCGGGGAGAAACATAAACCTCGAATATGTTTCAGCAAACCCGACCGGCCCGATCCACGTGGGTGGGGCGCGTTGGGCGGCAACTGGTGATTCGCTTGCCAGAATACTTTCGGCGAGGGGAGCCCAGGTAACGCGGGAATACTATTTCAACGATCACGGGGCACAGATCGACCATTTTGCCGCTTCGCTTTACGCTTGGGTTCACGACTTGCCGGTGCCAGAAAATGGCTATGGCGGAGCCTATATTGGAGAGATCGCTGGAGAAGTTTTGCAGATGCACTCCGCAGTGGGCGTTGATGTGCGAGCTTTGCCGGAGGTTGAGGCCGTCGAGCTGCTGCGAGCCGACGGCACCGAACTCATGTTTGCCGAGATAAAGGAATCACTACATGTTTTTCGCTCAAATTTTGACGTGTTCTTTCATGAACAGTCACTCCATGAGTCCGGGGCTGTCGAGGCAGCTATCGAGCGACTTCGGGAACGCGGGGTTATCTATGAAAAGGACGGGGCGATTTGGCTGCGCAGCACAGATTTCGGAGACGACAAGGATCGGGTACTGATCAAATCCGATGGGGATGCCGCCTATTTCGCTGCCGACCTGGCCTATTATCTGGATAAACGGAAGCGTGGCGCTGACCAGGCGCTCTATATCCTGGGTGCGGATCATCATGGATATGTGGGTCGCATGATGGCGATGTGTGCGGCGTTCGGTGATATCCCGGGGGAGAACCTGCAGATTCTGATTGGGCAGCTAGTCAATCTTGTCAAAGGCGGGGAGCCGGTAAAACTCAGTAAGCGCGCCGGCAACATTGTGACTCTTGATGACCTGGTGGAGGCGGTCGGCGTGGATGCGGCGCGTTATGCCTTGGTGCGAGTCTCGATGGACACGCAGGTGGATTTGGATTTGGATGTGCTCGCTTCCCGCACGAACGACAACCCGGTCTACTATGTGCAATACGCTTACGCGCGAACCTGCAACGTGGATCGCAACGCCGCAGAACACGGGGTTTCCCGTGACGCGGTTGGCGGTTTTGATCCGGGAATGTTGAATGCTCCGGCGGATGCGGAGCTGCTCGCGGCGCTCGCGGCTTTCCCGAACGCGGTGCAATATGCTGCCCAGCAGCGCCAACCGCATCGGGTTGCGCATTATTTGGAGGAACTTGCGGCACAGTATCATGCCTGGTATGGTCAGCGCCGTGTCACTCCCCGCGGGGATGACCCGGTGACTTCGGAGCACGTGGCATTGCTGTGGCTCAATGATGCGGTCGGTCAGGTGCTGGCCAATGGTCTGGATCTTCTCGGGGTTTCAGCCCCTACCCGCATGTAGCGTCTTTTTTTACGGGGTGAGCAATACCTGAACGAAGGACGCGGGGGACGGAAAAGATTCATCAGTGAAAGCAATAGGCCTAGTGGAAGAACCCGCCTACGAGGATGTCTGCACCAATTTTTCCGGCTACATTACAGTCCGTACCCGTAAACATCCCCAGGGAATGAATGTGGGGATTCCAAGAGCTACGATAGAACTTGAGGGTATAAGTATTTCTCGCCTATGAGAACGTGCGCGGTTCGAGCGGATAATAGTTTATTTTGCACAGTTTGCGCCGCTAACTGCCGCTTTCTGTTCCTGTTACAAATACCGTAGCTGGGTCTATAGTCATTAATTCGCTTGGCACGATCCGGACAAATGGACAAACACATCTCCGCAAGTTCTGACTCGACTAGTTTAAGGTGGCATTCACTCGGATGGAATACCGCGTACTAGCTCATCTTTACATGAATCGAGCCTAGGTGAAATTACTGCGCTTTGAGCATCTACTCGAGCTCATTGAATGTTGGCAATAAGAAACCGGCATCAGCAACTCCCGCCAAATATCCACCATCGATGACGTGATCCCAGCAGGGAGATATGCACGTTATTCCTCTTCCCAATGGAGCAAATGGAAGTTGTTTCTCTCAGCGTCTAGTAACACATATTCAATAATTGGTCTGTCTAGTTTCGCAATTATTGGAAGCTCATCGATTTCGAGGCGTTTACCCGCGGTTTCATGACCGGGGTGGCAGGCAGGCTCACCGACCTGGAAATCGAGTTGTTGCCGGTTGGGGCGCAAATGATGACTTTTGAGTGCGGCACCCGGTTCCTCACCGATTATATTGACGGGG
>JAXDTI010000004.1:0-193723 GCA_034090045.1 Varibaculum sp.
CCATCCCGAACCCGGAAGCTAAGCTACCCAGCGCTGAGGATACTGCACCCCCACGGGTGTGGGAAAGCAAGACACCGCCGCAACCAAACCACAAAACAGGGGCGGCCAACCACAAACGGTTGACCGCCCCAAAACCATATCCACGTCAAATAACCGTTGGGAACCGATTAACGGTATCCGAGAATCCTAATAGTGGTCATTATCGGTAGTGTCGGTCCACAATCGGGTAGATTCAATGTTGTGGGGTACAGGCATATTTACAGGACAAAACTTCTCGCTGTTACGCTTACTATAGCGTGTTTAACCGGTATCGCAGGATGCGGATCAGACCCAAACCAACAAATTCGACTACCAAAAAACGCTGATACAACCAGTGCTGAGGAAACCGCGGACACACTTAAAATTCAACCCTCGAAATACAGTCAAAACCAGCTGGTTGTACCCGGTCAAGTCTATTATGACCGCTGGACTAATCCGGTACCAAACGCCCCTCATAGTCGGGACAACGATACATTGGATGGTGCCTGTGAGGTCGCTCTGTATTGGCTACAGCTATTGCCTTACTCGATGGCTACCCGTGACCGCCAACAGCTTGATGCCCACACTTTGGCCGGTTCAGCTGTAGCCGGCGAGGTTGAAAAACTCTGGAAACAATATCTCGATAAAGATGTTGCTACCAGCGGCGGAGCCTTGAAATCTTTCGTTTTGCTCACTCGCGAATGGGAGGATGAAAAGACTCAGCGTGCCCGATGTGAAGGAGATGCGCAATGGGACGTTACCGAGTTTCGGAATGCCTTTGGAGTTTCCGAGACCGAAACGGAAAAAACCACCCGCTGGGCGCTCGTCTTGGACTATCACACTGGGTGGCAGGTTCGAGAAGCCGTGGAGATCAGCCTTGAAAACTAGCAGTAGCATACGGCGGCTTGTTCCTGCGATTACGTTAGCAATCTGTGTGCTTCAGTTGATACCCAACACTGAGGCTGTAGCCAGCAGCTGGGCGCTTCCAGCCCAACCAGTAACCGATTTGAACACAGACATATTTGTTAATCGGGATTTCGTGAGCACCAGTGTTACGCGAAATACCTTCCAGAATTTCGAAAATCACGACCCGCATTTTTTGGATTTTCTGCGGGTAAATGGTCTTAGCAGCTATTGGACCTGTGTCATTGATGGGCAGTTTATTGAGGAACGCTATACGGAACCAGGATTGCCAACAAACTCCCGTTGCATGGATGTGGTTATGAAGGAACGCAGTCAAGAAACAACCCAAAAATGGACTAAAGTTATCCAGATAAAGAAAGGCGGCTTGCAGGTGCAGCCACCGGGTGGCACGGCTGCTTTGCAATACCCGGTGATTTTCTATGTGAAAAACACGAAACAAGAGTTCAGGGCAGATGTTTCAGGGGAAAAAGTATCGATAAAAGCATATGCCAACCGTTTCCACTACGATTTCGGTGATGGCACCACAGTTGACACCGACGAACCCGGCAGACCATACCCGAAGCAAACTCTCACTCATACCTACGTCAAACCGGGTGATTATCGGGTTAAATTACGCATCGAATGGGTGGTGAAATACCGGCAACCAGGGGACGCTAATTACCGCATAGCCCCGCAGAGAGCCGAAACCACAGAAGAATACGGACCAATTTCGGTACGTAAAGTACTCGCAGTGCTAACCGATGATGCGGAAGAAGCTAACGGACACTAGGGTAGTGTAATCGCCTAATCACGGTCATGTCGGGAGCCAAAAACGATTTCGTCCCATGATGGTACCGAACGGCGACCTTTCTTATGCTTGCGCTGGGTATTGTCGGAATCGGTATAGGCATCCATGCCGGGAAGCATGGCGCTATCTGCTTGTGAAGAACCGGCGGTAGCGTCAACTTGAAAATCAATAACCTGGGCGATTTGGTCAGTTTCAGTACCGGAGTCCACTTCAGGGGAGCGCGTGTTGCCCGGATGCTGCCCGAGCGCGTTATCAGCGACAGCGCCCTTAGCGTTGAAAGAATCATCTGTTGCAGGGATACCGGCGGTCTCGATTTCGTCCTCATCGAAATCGTCTGGAATATCCAGGGCAGAACGGATGCCGCGGGCGGCATTCACCTCCTCCAGGAGAGCTTCAGTTCCGGCCGCTGACACATCAGAATCCATGTCGGAAGACAGAAAATCTGTAGTCGAAACCGGGTGAGGAGGGAATACCGAATCTATACCACGTGCTTCACCTGCAGGTGAAGCAGTCTCGGTCAGCCATATCGCTTCCTCATCCAGAGCAGTCAACGAACGTGTTTCAGTATCCCAATACCAGTGCGCCTGTATTTCATTCGCTGCCTGCACGAAAGACAGTATTAACTCCCAGGGGTCATTTCCGGTGCGTATAGCATCCCAGTTTAAAGAATCGGGATCCACGCCTCGTACCGCCAGACGATCAGTGACCAGATCGAGGAGTACCGGGGAATCAGATTCAGCAGTGATGTGATGTTTGAGAGCCTGGGAAACAATCCATTTACGTTCGGTGCGGATAGGAGCTTCAAAAGCCTCAACCTGCTGCATTTCCAGTCCGAAACGCTCCGAGATTTCTTTCGCCGTCGCCCCCTCCCGCATGAGTGCCTGAATCTGGCGGGGTTTCGGAGTGCGACCGGATGCGTTATCCACGCTTTTCAATGCGGGTCGTGGCTTACGTGTCAAAGAACGCAATTGGTCAGTGACGGGCAACAGATATCGGGCACCATCCGGGTCGGTGAGCACAATCTGGTTTCCGTCTGGATGCATCCCTAGGATTTCCAGATCTATCATCGCTCGCTCCTCAATTGTTCCCGGTGTTATTGAAAACTGCCTATATTCTATCCGGAGCTTGGCCTTGGGTAGCAGTTTCCTCGCCGTGGTGCTATTATCTCGGAGAACGATTCATCTGCAATTGCGAAACCGGAGAGAAAGGCTATCGCGAAATGGCTACTGATTATGATGCTCCCAGAAAAGGTGACGAAGAGGAAGAGACAGATTCGCTGGAGGAGTTGAAGGCTCGCCGCGCAGAGCAGTCTGGTTCTTCTGAGGTCGACGAGGACGAAAACGCGGCCGCAGAAGAATATGAGCTACCGGGTGCGGATTTGTCGAATGAGGAGCTGTCTGTACAGGTGGTTCCAGCTCAGGATGATGAGTTCACCTGTTCGGTTTGTTTCTTGGTGCACCACCATTCGCAGCTCGCCGGCTATGAGAACGGACTGCCGGTTTGTACTGATTGTGCCAGTTAAGTCGGTCTAGACGTTATGGACTCGTTCGCTGATTTGTGGTCGGCTCCCCAACCTAGCGAGGCACCGGTAGATCAGTGTGATGATTCCGGTCTGCTGGATTTGGGCGGGATACGGGTGCCTATGATTCCGGGAATGCAGCTTACCGCGCTGTCTGATACCAAGGGCGACATTTCAGCTTTCGAATTTTTGATCTCTACCGCTTCTGTTCAGGTAAGCGCCTATGCTGCGCCTCGCAGCGGAAACCTGTGGCGTGACAGTCTCCCGGAGCTCACCGAAAACCTTGAGGCTGAGGGATACCGGGTTGAACAGCTACCTAAGTTGCGAGGTCTCTATGCAGAAACCGACCGGGCACGTCCGCTCCTGATAGTCGGTTATCTTTCCGATCGCTGGCTGTTGCGAGCGATTTTTACCGATGCTGCGGCACAGTCAGCTGCAGCTCGGGAACCGCTATTGGATTTTATAGGCGGCATCGAGGTGGTTCGTGGACAAGAAGCTATGCCCCCCGGAGCGCTGATTCCGCTGCGCTTACCGGCGAACATGGACGAGGAGGCGCGGGAGTGACCCAGATATCTGGTAAAGACACAATCAATCGTTTGAGCGAGGCAGGTCAACGTAAACGAGTTTCGCTTTCCGGAACCCTGAAAGCGGTTACTATACCCCCGGAGGACGGTCGCGGAGCCTTCAGAGCGCTGCTGGATGACGGCAGCGGTCAGATTGACCTGGTTTGGTTGGGTCGCAAGAATGTGCCTGGAATAGTTCCAGGAATTACCCTACACGTTGCGGGTCTGGTATCGGTCTATGACGAAGTAAATGCCCTGTTGAATCCGGAGTATGACATTGTCGCAACACCGAGAGAATAATGTTATCGGGCAGTTAGATGCCGATTCTTTTTCTATTACTGCAAGCTTCGGTGGGGTGCGCGGTCTTGTCGAAACGGTGCTGCCGGCGCTCGTCTATACGGTGGGTTTCGTAATCACCCAGCAGGTGAGGTTGCCGCTAATATGTGCCCTGGCAGTGGGGGTTCTGGCTGCTGTTTTGCGCGTAGGCACTGGGGCAGGAAACCTGAAACCCGCGCTTACCGGTCTGGCTGGGCTGGGTGTGTGTGTAGTGTGGGTTTTAATCAGCGGGAAAGGCGAAGATTTTTTTGCTTTCGGTTTGGTCTTGAACGCCGTCTATGGGGCGGCTGTTTTACTTTCGCTGGTGCTTAGATGGCCGCTGATCGGGGTGATAATCAATCTTTTTCGCCGTGTCGAAAACTGGCGCGCTAACCAGGATTTTTTTCGTCGATCCCTGTGGGCTACCGGGTATTGGTTAGGGCTATTTATCTTGCGGCTCGCCGTGGAAACACCCCTGTATCTCAATGCTTATATCGGTCCGCTCGGTGCTGCCCGGATAGTACTTGGCTTGCCGTTATACACGCTGGTGCTCTTCATGACATGGAAGACTTTCGCTGGGCATCTGCCTCCCAGGACGGTAACCCCCTAAGGGGTAGAGCCCCCGTCAGCTGCTTGAAGAGTCAGTCTTCTTGAGCCGGATCCTCGAGTTCCTCGTATGCGGGAGAAAAAAGCGCGATAACAGTTTCCTGGTCCGCTGGGCTCAGCGCTGAGGTTAAAAACAACAGTTCATCTCCGGCGACGATTTCGGTTGTTGGGTGAGGTGGAAGCGGACGGGAATCACGAATGATACCTGCCAGCACCACCGGAAGTGGCAGTTCAATATCAGAAATCTGGCGTCCAACAACTCGCGCTGTTTGCGGTATGTTTATGGAATAGATTGCTGTTCCAGAATCGTGGAAAGTGAACAGTTTCACCGGAACACCAACTGTCACGGCTGCCTCTACCAGTGCGGTTATTGTCCCGGGTGTTGATACCGGCACGTCCACACCCCAGGCGTCAGTGAACATCCACTCGTTTTTGGGGTGTGAAACACGAGCCACTGTCCGGGGAACTCCGAACTCGGATTTAGCCAGTAGTGACATCACCAGGTTTGCTTTATCATCACCGGTTGCGGCAACCATTACGTCTGCTTTTTCGATACCTGCCTGCTCCAATATATCTGGAGAACAGGCGTCTCCCAGCACCCAGTCAGCCTCTGCGACACTGGAAATCTGCATTTTGTCTGGCATGTTGTCCAGTAGCGTTACCTGGTGCCCGTGGCTGAGCAGCTCGGAGGCTATAGCGCGGCCGACAGCTCCGGCACCTGCAATGACTACGCGCATTCTCAATCCTCCCTGGGTTTGTCCAACAGCAGTTTCTTTGTGGCGTTGATGCTACTGGAGGAAGCGAGCACCACGATAATGTCGTTTTCCTGGAGCACAGCATCCGTGAGGTCGATATCGGCTCGCCCAGCTCGCAGCAGGTATCCGACACGCCCCTCGATACTTTCAGCTATTTCGCGGATCGAATGACCAATCCAGGCGTCGGATGGGGTGATTTTCAGCAGGTTCATATCTGCTTCTTTTTCGCTGTAGGCTATCTCGGAGTCTCCTGGGAGCAGGTGTTTGAGTATTGCGGTCGCCGACCAATTCACTGTTCCGGTAGTTGGAATGCCCATCCGTTCATACACGTCGGCTTTCTGTGAGTCGTATATCCTGGCCACCACGTGTTCCACGCCGAAATAATCGCGCGCGATCCGGGCTGCGAGGATATTGGAGTTGTCATCGCTGGAGACAGCTGCAAAAGCGTAGGCATCTTGAATATTTGAACGGTTCAGGGTGTCTTGGTCAAAACCTACCCCCTTTATTCGTTGCCCGGAAAAATCCGAGGGTAAGCGACGAAAGGCCGAAGAATCCTGGTCGATTATAGCGACCGAGTGCCCTTGAGAGTCCAGGCGCTCAGCTATTGTGGCACCGACCCTGCCTGAACCCATCACTACGAAATGCACGTATTCACGCTACCGCATTATTAGCTGTTTCGGTATCTGTTGCGTTTAACATAGTGATGTGCAACTTTACAGCGATGTCATTTTCCGGCTCCTGTTTGGGTCAAAGCTGCCGGCGCGCACTACGCCCCAGGGGCAGCTGCCGACGTCTACGGGATTGGCCGGTTTGGGTATCGTGCTTATTGCCGGGCTGCCGGTTATACTATCCGGAGTTTTTCTAAACACTTCTTTCGCCGGTCTGTCTGCCTTAGCTATCACGGTTTGTGCTGCGTTTGTTGCAGCGCTGCTGCTCTTGATTATCGCTGTCGGCTATCGGGAATCAATCTGGCTTTATACAAAGAATGCTGATGACTATCAGGTCTCGAGTGCCTCGCTGGGCAACCGTTCCAGCCTGTTGGTAGCCGCCTGCCTTCTGGTTGATTCGGCACTGCTATTGGGGGTGCTTGTCAGCGGTGCGGCACGTTACCTGCAAGCGATAGTTCCGGCTTTGTATCCTCACGTTAAACCGGTGTCCTTCCTGTTGGCTGCTCTGGTGTTGCTGGCGATACTGCGCGGGGCGCAAGTTCCGATACGGTTCATTGCTGCCTGCGGATATGTCCTGATGGCTGTGGCTGCCGTGTTGGCGTTACTGGTGGTAATAGAACCGCTGGTCGGGTTCCAGCCGCTGGCTCCCAGCGCGGCTTTCTATGGTTCTGCTGGGGTGCCTGAGCTTGATGCCGGTCGGGCAGTGATGCTTTTCGTGCAGGTTGCCGCGATAGTGCTCACTCTCGCGGTTGGTGTGAATGCGATTCCTTCCGCGAAGCAGCGTTTTCAAAAGCCGAAATCCAAACATGCGTCCCAGGCGCTGATTGGTGCTGCTTCGGCTACAGCAGTGCTCGCAATCGGGCTTGTCTATGCGGGGTCACAGGTTCGTGTCGTGCTCGACGTGCCTTCTCCAGCGTGGTCCCGCCCGCGAGATATTGACGGTGTTTCCACCACTGCGCCTTTTTTCGATCAGCTGGCTGCGGCAGTTTTCAACGGTTATGCTCCCGCCCGAACCGCGGTGGATCTTGTCGTGCTTGTCGTGGCGCTGCTGGCCGCTTTCACGGTTGCCCAGTCGTGGGTCTTTCTGGTTGGACAGCTTTCCCGAGACTCGCTCTTGCCGCGGCAGTTCTTTACCCGTCGTGACCGGGCTTCCCACGCCTATACGGTGGCTTCGCTGGCGATTATTGTGGTGTTGCTGCTGTGGGTAACTGACGCTTCAGTGTGGGCTTTTTTGCAGCTTCTCGGAGTTGGGTCACTGTTGGCAATAGCCATTGCTCATATCGCGGCGAGTGTCTCGTGGACCCGAAAAATCAGAAAGAACGTTGATGCTGATTTGCGCGGCAGAATGCTGCGTTTTCGCGCTATGCAGCATCTTTCCGCTGGGGCGGCATTCCTGGCTTTACTGATTCTTACGGCCGGTAAAATCACTGGAGGTGTGGGGTTAGCCTACGCCGCAATAATGCTGCTGAGCCTGGTTTTAATGTTTATTAAATGGAACTATCTGGTTGTGGGCTCGCAGCTGCGTATCGCTGACTGGGCGCAGGTTGACGAGCTGCCGAGCCGCGTGAAATCGCTGGTGTTGATTGAGCGCCTGGACGCGCCGGCTTTACAGGCAATCCGCTATGCACTTGCTCTCGATCCTGCAACCTTGCAGGTAATAACGGTTCAAATGGATCCTATCCGCACAAAGAAGCTGCAAAAACAGTGGCTGGCTTTACATTCGGGGCTGCCGTTGACCATGTTGGACGCTCCGCAGCGTGATTTGACGCGTGCTGTGGAAGAATACGTGCGTTCGTTGCGGAGGCGCTATCCGCGCGACTTGGTTCAGATACATATACCGTATTACCTTGTCAGGCATTGGTGGCAGGGCGTGTTGTTTAACCGTACAGTGTCTCGTCTGAAGCGACGGCTACAGTACCTCGATGGGGTAGTGGTTTCGATGATTCCATGGCAGTTGAAAGGTTTTGCGACACTCTCCGAACAGCGAGAACTCTTCGCCACTATCCGTAAGGAAAACGATCTTGATGCTTGATTCTGCATCCACGGATGCTCTCACAGAGGAAATCGAGCTAATCGACTACGCCTATGGTGGCTACGCGGTTGGTCGGGGTGCCAGTGGGCGAGTACTCTTCGTGCGTGGCGGAGTACCGGGTGAGCGGGTGCGGATACGCATTACGACGCAGCGTTCTCGTCTCGCATACGGTGATGTGGTGGAGGTTTTACGGGCCTCAAAGTATCGGGTGCCACATGTTTGGGACGAACCTGTCGGTTATTACGCGGCGGATTTAGGCCATATAGACCTGAAATATCAGCGCGAGTTAAAACGTCAGGCGCTGCTTGATGGTGCGCGACGGCTAGGCTCGCCGCTGCTAGCTGAGAGACTCGCCGAAGTGCTGGATACCGTCTCTTTTGGTGATAGGGAATTGGGCTACAGGTTGCGTACCCGGGTTATTGCGCTGGGAGATGGTCGAGTTGGAATGCATATCGGGCATTCTGAGCAGGTGGTTGCGCTCACCAGGTTACCGCTGGTTCATGAAGATATTCAGGATCTCGATTTTTCGGCGCTGCCCGCTGCTGCGGGTCAGGAAATAGTTTTGGCTCGTGGGGAAGACGCGCAAGGTGCGCAGGTTAGGGCGGTGATTGGTGGGCAGGCGTATCAGGCTGACGCTGTCAAGGCGCAAGATCCGTGGATTACCTACAGGGTAGCCGGCGGGTCATCTGGTTCGGAGTGGCGAGCTGATTTTAGGGCTGCAGCTGGTGGGTTTTGGCAGGCTCACCGACACGCTGCCGCGGCATTATCGGATGCTGTTCGGTTACCGGAGCGGGCACGAACACTCGAACTTTACAGCGGATCCGGATTACTGACTGCGGCGATTGCCCGCTGCGGAGCGATTCCGCTGGCTTGCGTAGAAACTGACCGGTTGGCGGTGCGGGCAGCAAAATACAATCTTCGGGCGCTACCCGAGGGGCTCAGTCACGATGTCCGATTGTTACATGCGCGGGTCACGCCGCATACCATCCTGGAAGCTGGAGAGGTAGATGCGATTGTTGCAGACCCGCCGCGTGCCGGCCTGGGTAGGGCAAATGTTGAAGCAATTAACGCCAGCAATGCCCGTTACTTACATGCGATGTTTTGTGACCAGGCTTCAGCGTTGCGTGACTTACAGCATTTGTTGAATCTCGGTTGGAACCTGAAAGAAGCTGTTTTTTACGATCTTTTCCCACACACCCACCATCTGGAAGTTGTCGCCCGCCTCGTTCGTGACCTATAGAAACTATATGCACCAAGGTTTCGGCTGCTGTTCAATACAAAACCGAAGATCCGTTTTGAATAACGGGAAAGCCGTGACCTGTGTCACCTCCTTTATGATGTGGCTCTCGCGCGCGTTAAACTGCTCTAGGTCTGTGTAACCAGACGGCAGGAAGGCGGTTTTATCTATGGCTGTACGTTCTGACTTGCGCAATATCGCGATTATCGCCCACGTGGATCACGGGAAAACCACGCTCGTGGATCAGATGCTGCGCCAATCTGGGGCTTTCGGTGAGCATCTGAGCAAAGCCGAACAAACTGAACGAGTTATGGATTTTGGTGACTTGGAACGTGAAAAAGGCATCACGATTCTCGCAAAAAATACGGCAGTGACCTACAGGGGAAAGTGGGCCGTGGATCATGGCGAGACGGAAGGGATCACCATAAATGTGATTGATACTCCCGGTCACGCCGATTTCGGTGGTGAGGTTGAGCGTGGACTCTCGATGGTTGATGGGGTGCTGCTGCTGGTAGATGCCGCCGAGGGGCCACTGCCGCAGACTCGCTTTGTGCTGCGCAAATCCCTAGAAGCAAAACTGCCGGTTATCCTGGTTATAAACAAGGTCGATCGTTCAGATGCCCGTATCTGTGAGGTGGAGTCTGAAACCGTGGATCTGCTCTTGGCGTTGGCCACTGATCTGGCTGCGGAAGGAAAAATAGATGACACGGATTCACTCCTCGACTTGCCAGTGCTCTATGCGTCAGCAAAAACAGGTCGCAGTTCATTGAGGAAACCAGCCGATGGTGAGGTTCCTGACGGGGATCTCACTGAACTGTTCGAGACGATTTTGGAGCATATTCCGGCTCCCGAATACGACCCGGAGGCGCCGCTTCAGGCTCACGTTACGAACCTGGATGCCTCGCCTTTCCTGGGGCGTATCGCGCTGCTCAGGATTTGGGGTGGGACGCTGCACAGGGGTGAGACGGTCGGTTGGGCACGTCATGACGGTACCGTACAGAATGTGAAAGTTAGTGAACTGTTGCTCACCGAGGCGCTAGAGCGCATCGCGGTGGAGAGCGCCAGTGCCGGCGATATCGTTGCGGTAGCGGGTATCCCAGATATCACGATCGGGGAGTCCCTGGTGGATCCGCATGACCCGCATCCGCTACCGTTGATTACCGTGGATGAGCCCTCAATTTCGATGACTATCGGGGTGAATACTTCGCCGCTTGCCGGGCAGGTAAAGGGTGCGAAAGTGACTGCACGTCAGATTAAAGATCGCCTGGATCGGGAGTTGGTTGGTAACGTCTCGATCAGAGTTTTACCGACGGAGCGGCCGGATGCCTGGGAGGTGCAGGGGCGTGGTGAGTTGGCTCTTGCCGTGCTAATAGAGCAGATGCGTCGGGAAGGATTCGAGTTGACTGCCGGGAAACCACAGGTGGTTACGAAGATGATTGACGGGAAACGCAGTGAGCCTATGGATCGGGCGACTATTGATGTGCCCGAGGAATATATGGGTGTGGTGACTCAGATGATGGCCGAACGTAAGGGGCGAATGGAAACCATGAATAACCATGGGACCGGTTGGGTGCGCCTGGAATATACGGTTCCGGCACGCGGAATGATAGGTTTCCGCACCCAGTTTTTGACCCAGACTCGCGGTACCGGGATTGAGACGGCTATTGCTGCCGGGTATGAGCCTTGGAAAGGCACAATCGTGCGACGCAAGACTGGCTCGTTGGTTGCTGACCGCTCCGGTAAAGCCACTCCGTATGCGATGATCCAGTTGCAGGAGCGTGGCACGTTCATCGTCCAGCCCGGCTCACTGGTCTATGAGGGACAGGTTGTTGCTGAGAATCCGCGCGGCGAAGACATGGATGTGAACATCACGAAAGAAAAGAAACAGACTAATATGCGTTCCGCCACTGCCGAAACCTGGGAGGGGCTGGTTCCACCACGAACCTTTACCCTGGAGGAGTCCATCGAGTTTGCTGCCGAGGATGAATGTGTTGAGGTCACACCGGAGGATCTGCGTATCCGCAAAGTGGTGTTGTCTGCCCAGGAGCGTTTCAAAATGGCTGCCCGCGCCCGTCGCGAAGAGAAAACCACTGAGCAATAAAAATGCTGTAAATGCTTACTTTATCAGTGTTTTTCCGCTTTTAAGTATGGTTAAACGTGCTAGGGTTTCAAGCGAATCAATGATTCTTGGGTCTGTTACTGCGAGATCTTTGTATACTACAGACAACTCGGTGCATCCGCATATTACAGCATCTGCTCCGCAATCACGCAAGGTGCGTACCTGGTTGTAAAACAGTTCCGCTGGAACCTTTAAACCGGATTTAACATAGTCGTAAATCATTTCCGTAATAGCTTTTTGAGTATGTCTCTGCGGAATCATTGCGGAATAATTCGCTGACTCCAAAGCTGATTGATATATTCCAGATGCGATTGTTCCCTCAGTTGCCATAATCGCTACATTGTTGATGCCGGATGGGTTTCGCTTAGATATTGCCGATACAGTCTCGGTGACGATATTCACTACCTCAATATCCACTGCATCAACAACTGCATTGAGAAAAATCGTTGCAGTGTTGCAAGGAACAACAACGAAATCAGCTCCTGCTTCTTGCAGTTTTTTCGCATCCGATACCATCGCGGGTACCGGTGATTCTCCATTACTTATGATAGCTGCAGTACGGTCTGGAATGGATGAATGCTGGGTAACGATCATGTCCACGTTGTCTTGGTCGTTATTTGCGTCAGTCAAATCGATCACAGTTTGCATAAAATACACTGTTGCGAGGGGTCCCAGTCCACCGAGTACGCCAACGAGTTTGTTCATATTTTCAGTCTAGTCTGTGCTTGAGATATGCCTTTGAGCGTGACACTCTTGAATCAGTGTCTATTGTCGCTTTTTCGGATTGGGTGTGAAAATGAAACGAACTGTAGCTTTTATACCGATTGTGCTCGGTACAGATAACAATGCCTATGGGGTTGCTAGAGCTATTCATGAAAGCTACGGAGTTCAAAGTATATGCGTTGGGAAAAAACCGCTCAGCTACACTTCCGGTTCAAAAATACTGACGAGGGTTATTGACCCCAGGATAGGGGATGACACTGTATTACTGAGCACTTTGCGTGAATTAGCTCACAGGTTCCCAGGTGTCCCAAAAATCATTATCCCCTGCGGGGATAGCTATTCAGATCAACTTTCTCGTAATAGCGAGGAACTTCGTGGCGACTTCCTGTTTACCGTCGTTCCACCGACTTTGCACGACCAATTGGAAAACAAGCTGGATTTTTATAAAACTTGTGATCAATACGGTTTGCCCTACCCTGAGACTGCAGTTATTGATGCGAATTATGTTAATGGGCTACCGGAGATAGGCGATTATCCGGTTGTTCTCAAGGCAAATGATTCTATCGAATATGTAGATCTAGTTTTTCCCGGCAAGAAAAAGGCATACATATTGCACAGTCTCGATGAGGTGTTGGAGACCTTGAATAGAATTTACGGGGCCGGTTACAGCGGAAAAATGATTCTGCAAGAATATGTTCCTGGCGACAGTGCAGATATGGCTGTACTGAATGCCTATGTAAATCAGCGTGGAAAAGTTCAGATGATGTGCTTCGGGCAATGCGTCCTGGATGCTATTTTACCGGCTGAAATTGGCAATTATCACGCGCTCTATACAGCCGATGGCGGTAACTTATATCCACTTTTTCGAGATTACCTAGAGAGGATTGGTTACAGAGGATATGCGAATTTCGATTTGAAGTTCGATTCTCGTGACGGTAAATACAAGGTTTTTGAAATTAATTTGAGGCAGGGGCGCAGCTCATTCCATATGCAACTGGGAGGATGCGAGTATGTGACATATCTTATCGACGATCTGCTTGGGATTAGTTCCGCAAGTGAACCGTACTATCATCGGGAGGTTGGTCAATTGTGGCTGTATGTTGACCCCTGGGTTGTACGAAAGTATGCGCCAGAGATAATTCGCCCTGAAGCGTTGCGAATTATGCGTTCCGGGTATGGATTTACGGAGTGGTATAGGGCAGACAGGTCATTTAAACGATGGGTGCAATATCGGCGAAATAGGCTGTCGAGCATTAAAACATATCTGCGCTATGCGAAACGTGGCTAGGAGTTTTGGTATGCGGTTGGCTGCCGTAATGATTCTGATTTCTCAGGATCCAGATGGGGGAGAGCGTATGCTCTTTACTCGCCGCGCCGCCACTATCGGGTTTCAGGGTGGTCAGGTTTCGTTCCCGGGTGGTTCGCGTGAAGGCGATGAGACTCCAGCAGAGACGGCGCTGCGCGAAACCGCAGAAGAAATCGGTATTCCGCCAGAAAATATTAAAGTCACAGGCGAATATGAGGCATTCAAATTGGCACGCGGATCTTTCAGGGTTACTCCGGTTACCGGAACTTGGAATGGCGACATGCAGGCACTGACGCTACAGGAAACAGAGGTTGCGAATGCCGCCAATATCCCGGTGTCCATGCTGGCTGATCCGGCGAATCGCGCGAGCTGGCGGCACCCTGATGGAGCGACGGGACCGGTTTTTGTTATCGACGGGTTCTATATTTGGGGTTTCACTGCCTATATTGCCTCCTTATGGTTACGTCGAAACGGTCTCGAACTATCCTGGGATATGCGGCGCATTGTCGAGGTGCCCGCAGATTTTCGTTGAAACCCACAGTGTCGGAAGATGTCGCTGGCGCTGTCGCGGAAAATATGGGCGAGTGTGGGGACAAGCGCACCAAAATAGGGTATCTTGATATCGAGAGGTTTTGTTCCGTACCTCACAATTTCAGGAGAAAAAAATGAGCCTAAACTCTTTGGGTGCCCGCAAAGAACTCACAGTGGGCGACAAGAAATATCAGATTTATTCCCTCCATGCCTTACCCGGCTTGGATCAGCTTCCTTACGCGTTGAAAATACTCGCCGAGAACCTGATGCGTAACGAAGATGGTGCTAACATCACCGCTGAACAGGTAAAGGCCCTTGCTGCTTGGGATCCTAAAGCTGAACCGGATACCGAGATCCAGTTCACTCCGGCCCGTGTTATTATGCAGGACTTCACCGGGGTTCCCTGCGTCGTAGACCTGGCCACAATGCGTGAGGCCGTAGTTGAACTGGGAGGTGACCCGGAAAACATTAACCCGCAGGTTCCGGCGGAAATGGTGATAGACCATTCGGTGCAGATCGATGTGGCGGGCACCCCGGAGGCGCTGGGCATGAACATGGAGCTCGAGTATCAGCGTAACCGTGAACGTTACCAGTTTCTGCGCTGGGGTCAGGGCGCGTTCGAGAACTTCCGGGTGGTTCCACCCGGGGCGGGTATCGTCCACCAGGTGAACATTGAATATCTGGCGCGCACCGTGTTCACCCGCGACATGGCGGAGGGCACCGAGGCCTACCCGGACACCTGTGTGGGTACTGACTCCCACACCACAATGGTTAATGGTTTGGGTGTGCTCGGTTGGGGTGTTGGCGGTATCGAGGCAGAAGCCGCTATGCTCGGCCAGCCGGTGTCGATGCTGATCCCGAAAGTTTTGGGTTTCAAACTTACCGGTTCGATTCCGCAGGCCGCGACCGCCACCGATGTGGTGCTCACCATCACCGAGATGCTGCGTCAGCATGGTGTGGTAGGCAAGTTCGTTGAGTTCTATGGCGATGGTGTCGGTCAGGTTCCACTAGCAAACCGCGCCACTATCGGAAACATGAGCCCCGAGTTCGGTTCGACCGCCGCGATTTTCCCGATAGACAAGGAGACCCTTGAGTACCTGCGTCTGACTGGTCGCTCTGAGGAGCAGGTCGCGCTAGTCGAGGCATACACGAAAGAACAGGGTCTGTGGCACGACCCGAACTGTGAGGCACAGTACTCCGAATACCTGGAGCTGGATCTCTCGACTGTGGTCCCCTCGATTGCAGGTCCGAAGCGCCCGCAGGATCGCATCAAGGTTTCAGAGGCGAAAGAGAAGTTCGCAGACACCCTACCGACCTACCAGACCGGTGACGGCACCCCGGTGACCTATACGAAAGCTGACGGTACCGCCACCGAGATGGCAGACGGTCGGGTAGTGATTGCTTCAATCACTTCCTGCACCAACACTTCTAATCCGTCTGTGATGTTGGCTGCCGGTCTGATTGCAAAGAACGCAGTAGAGAAGGGGCTGCAAGCAAAACCTTGGGTGAAGACCTCGCTGGCTCCCGGCTCGCAGGTTGTAGATGACTACTATCGGAAAGCCGGGCTTGACACCTACCTGGATCAGCTGGGCTTCAACATTGTGGGTCATGGCTGCACCACCTGTATCGGCAACTCCGGTCCTCTGGATCCGGCACTTTCACAGACCATCCAGGATAACGACCTGGTAGCGGTATCTGTGCTTTCCGGTAATCGAAACTTTGAGGGACGTATCAACCCGGATGTGAAAATGAACTATCTGGCCAGCCCGCCACTGGTGATCGCCTATTCCTTGGCTGGAACCATGGACTTCGATTTCGAGACGGAGCCGCTCGGTAAAGGCACGGACGGACAGGACGTATACCTGCGCGACATTTGGCCTTCGCAAGATGATGTTGCCTCGGTGGTTGGTGATTCGATTAGCCGCGAAATGTATCTAGCTGACTACGCGAACGTGTTTGCCGGAGATGACCGTTGGCAGGCGCTTCCTGTTCCAGAAGGCGCGACTTTCGCCTGGGACGATAACTCGACCTATGTGCGCAAGGCTCCGTTCTTTGATGGCATGGGAATGACTCCGGAACCGGTGAGTGACGTTACGGGAGCGCGGGTACTGTTGAAGCTCGGCGATTCCGTCACCACTGACCATATTTCGCCGGCTGGTGCGTTCACCCCACAGGCCCCGGCCGGTCAATACCTGGTGGCTAACGGCGTGGAGCGAAAAGATTTCAACTCCTATGGTTCACGGCGCGGTAACCACGAGGTGATGATGCGCGGCACGTTCGCCAACATTCGTATCCGTAACCAGATCCTGAACAACGTGGAGGGCGGTTTCACCCGTGACTTCACTCAGGATGGCGGGCCGCAGGCGTATGTGTATGATGCTTCGGTGAACTATCAGGCTGCCGGTATTCCGCTGGTGGTGCTGGGCGGCAAGGAGTACGGCACCGGTTCATCTCGGGACTGGGCAGCTAAGGGAACGAAACTGCTCGGCGTGAAAGCAGTGATTGCAGAGTCTTTCGAACGTATTCACCGTTCTAACCTGATTGGGATGGGTGTTTTGCCGCTGCAGTTCCCAGCTGGAGAGAGCGCAGATTCGCTGGGCTTAACCGGTTTCGAGACCTTCGATATTACGGGAGTTACGGAGTTGAATAACGGCATCACACCGCGGACGGTACATGTGAAAGCTACCGATGAGGACGGTGAAGTAACCGAGTTTGACGCTGTGCTGCGTATCGATACGCCGGGCGAAGCGGATTACTACCGCAACGGCGGTATCCTACAGTACGTGCTGCGCCAGCTCGCCAAGTAACGCGGGGTCGCGCTCGCAGCACAAAGCATTGCCGGGTCGGGATTGTCTTTACAGGCACCCCGACCCGGTTTTTGTTGCCTGAAATTTGGCTTTCGTGCCACTGTCAAGGTTCTGAATGTGGCACAGAAGCCAAAACAGGTGATAGGTCGAAGCGACTTGGGGAAATGCAATCTATAAGGTACTTGCGCATACGGAATGCGTTTTTTTGGATTACAGATGGGACTGCTGTAGGTTTGGTTGACATTGAGGTTGCTAAAGAGATGAGCGTGGCTTTGATGTGGATCCGTGAGCTGGAAATGGAAAATGAAGTGTTACGGGCCGCAGCAGCCTGTTTGAGCCAGGAGGCGATTTGCCCAAAAGGATCTTCCCGACCGTGGAAACACTAATCGCTACGGGTAAGGCAACTGTGGCGATCGCGGCTCGGGTGCTGGGGTTTTCTCGGCAAGCTTTCTATCAATGGGTGAGCAGTACGCTGAGTGCTCGCGAGAAACAAGAAACCGAAATGTTCCAGGCTATTCGCCAGATTCACGCCGAAGATCCTGAATTTGGGTACCGGTTCATCGCTGAGGAGTTGATTGCTCGTGGCATGAAAGTGTCTGAGCGGCGCGTGTGGCGGATCTGCAGCAAGCACCACATTTTTTCCACCGTTATGCGTAAGAATCACTCGGGCAAGGTCAGGCATGGATCGGTCGCGCATGATGACCTACTCAAGCGGCATTTCTATGCAAATACGCTAAACACTGCGTGGGTCACGGACATCACCGAGCGTTGGGCCGGTGAGGGCAAGATTTACTGGTGGCGATCAAAGACCTGTGTTCGAGAAGAATCGTCGGGTATGCCATTAGTTCGCGAATGAAATCACCCCTGACAGTGGCCGCACTTGACGATGCGATGAGGAAACGAGGCAAGCCTCGTGGCGTGATTATTCACTCTGATCGCGGTTGGCGATTTCGGTTCAGGACATTCCAAGCCGCATTAAGAGCCTATTGCGTGAAAGGGTCTATTGGGCGTGCGGGAGCTGCTGGGGATAATGCTGTGATGGGATCGTTCTTCGCCCTGCTGTAAAAGAGTGTTCTTGACCGCAAACCATGGGCGAACCAGCGTGAGCTGTCAGCCATGATCACCCACTGGATTGAACTACTTATCACCGCAAGAGACGTCAGCGAGCACTGGGTAAGTTGACACTCATCGAATACGAAACAATCATGGAACCGGTCGTATCACTCGCGGCCTAAAAACCGGAAGGAAAACTGTCAACCGAACTTTCAGCAGTCCCAACGGTGCTTTTTCGCTGTGTAGCGGCAGTTATGATGATGCTCTGATTTTGAAATCATCACTTGTATACGATGCGGTCCTCTAGGGCTTTCTTATCGACTGGCGCTGAGTTGTGGTTCCACACGTGCATGGGCATCCAGCGTATTTCCTGCTTCACCCACTGATTGGCCCTGAGCTGTCTGAAAGAGTTTTCCTCGGTAGGGTTTTGCTTCGCAGACTCACACGCGTCACGCACTTTGGAAATGTCGACGGTGATACCAAGGCTTGGGTTGGCTTTACGCCACACGGTCTCGCTCGTCCAGTCCTCATCCATGCCTGCCCCGTAGATCACGGGATAGAAGCGTTCATCATGCTTTTTACCGGCGATGATGTCGAGGGCTTTCTCATGCTGCTCGTAGCAAATACTGTGCGTATCGCTTCCAGCGGTGGTGATTAAGAAATAGAGCGGTTGGGTGCGTGCGTCACCGGAGCCTTTCGTCATCACATCGAAGAGTTTGCGGTTGGGCTGGGTGTGCAGCTCATCGAATACGATGCCGGAGATGTTGAAGCCGTGGTTAGACGATATTAAAAGCGGGTTGAAGCGCGATTTGACTGTGCTACTCTACAGGAACGGATACCCGCCACAGTGGCACAAAGAAGTCTTTGAGCAAGTAATGGAGCAAGCAGAAAACTTCAAAAAGAACGATGATTGAACATGGCGGGCGGTTTCAGCCCTGCTGCTTGCAAAGAACAACAGCAAGCCTAATGATAACGATGAGTGATTCATGGCTGCAGCTCCATGATAATAAAGTCACTACAGATTGGTTTGATAGGGGGAAATGGTCGCGTTTTTGCTGGTAGGTGGAGATAAGAGTAACCAGCAGGCGAGTATTAGGCGGAGACGTTATGTCCCAATCGTTATGCCCTGGTCTTCTTTACGCAACTGCTGAACTGCGAGATCCACTACTGTTCCACAAGCCCTCGGTGACGCGGCACGAGTCCGCAGCATGACAACGATAGCCAGAGATTCCAGGTTGGGACGCGAATCCCTATACACTGTCCTGAGCGGCGAAGCCAAACCCTCTTTCCAAAACTGTCTCAATAGCGATAGCGACCCTAGGCGGAACCGTGAGTATTCAGCCGCAAGCCGCCTCGCATAACAATAAACAAATAGCCCCCAAACCCCATCCCGAAAAGTCCAGAATTACGGTTATTCCAGAATCAGCTTGAACGACCAGTGCTACGGCACGGCGACTAGGAATATATAGGCTGCAGCGAGAACCATGTGCATCGCCCCCTGGAAACGTACCGCCCGTCCCGGTGCCAGAGTCAAAATACTGAGTCCGCCGGTGAGAGCTAACAAAACCAGGTGTGTTGCTTCCAGCCCCAACACGATCGGCAAATCTGCAAAAATCGCGATCATCCCCACAATCGGAACCGTTAAACCGATCGATGCCAGCGCCGAACCGTACCCAAGATTCAAAGCAATCTGGGTGCGTCCACTGCGCGCATTCTTGAAAGCCGAAATAGTTTCCGGCATCAAAACCACCAGTGCAATCAGCAAGCCCACCATAGCCTCGGGCAAACCAAATAACTCCACCGCGTTCTCCAGCGGATACGACAGCACCTTCGATAGACCCACCACTGCCACCAGGCTCATCGCCAATAACAACAGCGAAACCAGGGTGCGCCGTCGGCTCGGCGGATTCGCGTGCGAACTGACCTTTAAAATCTCACCCTTCTTCGTTATCGGCAAGAAAAAGTCACGATGCCCACGAGTCTGAGTCAAAACAAAAAACACCCACACGAGCAAAGCAATAAAACCAATAAAAATCAGCTGGCTGGTGGTGAAACGCCCCTCAGTAGCGGATGTAGTGACACTCGGCAACGCCAGGGTTGCTGTGGCAACAACCAGAACCGCAGAAAGTGCAGTACCCGCACCCTCGCGATTGAAATAAGCCAGCCCGCCGCTTTTCGCGCTCACAAAAATCGCCATACCAACAATAGCGTTCGTGGTGACCATCGTGGCTGCAAACACCGTGTCCCGTGCGAGCGTCTCGACACCGGGAGCGGCAGAAAGCATCAGCATCACAATCATGCCGACCTCAATCACCGTCACCGCAACCGCCAAAATCAGCGAGCCATAGGGTTCCCCAACCCGATGCGCCACCACCTCGGCGTGCTCGACCGCGGCCATCACGGCACCGGCGAGCACCACTGTCACCGCCAACGTCACGAAACCGCCCAAACCGTGCAAACCCCAGGTTAAACCCAAGGTAAGCAACGCCAAAAGCGGCCAGTAGTAGGGCCATTTACGGATAACATGAGTCGGTATCGCGTGAGATTCCAGCAGGTTGGAAAGCGGTGCAGGCATGGATAAATCCTCAAAAATTGGGGGTTTTCGATAACAAATTTTATCATTAGTGGTCTTTTCATGCCTGCCTGACAGGCAAGTTAGCTACCGTAGTGCCGGTAATGCGGCGTGGCAGGGGAGCAGGCAAGAAAGCAGCATATAGGGTGTAAACGTGAGTTTCCAAGCCCCGCCTGCACAATTTATTGCGGCCTTGGAGTCTATACGGCGTATCGAAATCCCACACAACGTTACCCTCAAAGAAATCTCTGCTCCGCGATCCCTCGCGCCATACAGCGCCGGAATAGCCATCGACAGTTCCGAAACCAACTGCACCCTGATAATTCTCTACGACCCCGCCGAACCGGCAGCCTGGCAATCCAGATTCCGGCTCATATTGGCTCTCAACGCCGATATCGAAAACAGTCTCGCAACCGAACAAATGCTCGCCCAAGTCGCATGGAGCTGGCTACGAGAAACCCTAGACAATGCTGGTGCCGGATACCACAGTGTTTCCGGAACCGTCACTCGAGTAATATCTGAATCATTTGGCATGAAAGGCATGACTCCCGAACGCGGCGGCCTCGAAATCCGGGCATCGTGGAGCCCGTACTCTGAAGAACTCACCCCGCACGTCGAAGCAATCTGCAGACTCGTCGACTTTATAAGCGAACAAACCGGTGAAACCGGGTGATAATGTGAACCAACCCGATGGTATTGGTGCGAGAATACAACTTGCTGACACCGACCAAAAAATCGCTTGCGCAGCCGAAGAACTCGTAAACACCACAGGTTCCGTCGCAATTGACGCTGAACGTTCCGACTCTTTTCACTACGGACAGGACGCGAAACTCATTCAAATCAAACGCGGAGCAGGCACAACATGGTTGATTGACCCAATCCGCCCCCTCACAGATATCGCCGCCGCAATCCAAAACGTGCCATGGATAATACATGCCGGAATGAACGACTATCCGAGCCTCGCGGAAGCCGGACTGCGGTGGCAAAACCTCACCGACACCGAAATCGCAGCTCAGCTCGCCGGAGAAGAAAAAATCGGTCTCGCACCACTGGTTAAAAAATATTTCGGCGTTGAAATGACCAAAGAATACCAACGAGCTGACTGGTCGCGCAGACCCATACCAGACTCGTGGCTCGCATACGCTGCAGCAGATGTAGAGTATTTGCGCGAGTTGGCAGAAATATTAAACGAAATACTGGTCGAACAGGGCAGAGATGAATGGCTCCGTCAAGAAATGCGCGAATTTGAAAACTGGAGGCCCGGCATACCCGATACCCAACCTTGGCTGGAACACGCGCATCGGGCTGAATTCAAAACCCCATACCGATATACGCTGCTGCGTGAATTCTGGATTGCACGCGACAAATACGCCAAACAACGTGACCTAGCTCCCGGCAGAGTAGTGTCAAACAAGGCTCTCGTCGCCGCTGCCGCATCAGGGCCAAATAGCACGCGAGACCTGTACCGCATACTCAAAGAAAACAATGTGTGGAAACTGCAGCGCGCCCAGCCGCTTAAAAAAGCGCTTTGGGCTGTTATGGATGGCAGCATCGACATTGAAGAACGCCCATGTCTGCCGAGAAGCCTGCCGCGTGATGGACTCTGGCGCAGCCTCAACCCCGAAGCGGCAGACAGGTATAGACAATTGCATGAAACAATCGCAGAACTCGCAAACCAACTGGGGATTAAAGCACACCTGATCCTTTCGGCACCCATGCAACGGCAGTTGGCTTGGGAAAACCCCGATAATCCCGGCGAGTATTTGCGGGCTGCAGGGGCGCGACCCTGGCAAATCGAGTTGTTGGAAAACGAAATAGGCTAGTCAACCAAGTCGGTCGCAGAGACGCTGCTGAACCACATTCACAATACCCGCAGCATCCAGATGAGAGCGAGCCAGAATCCTGTCGCGGCTGTCTGTAGTCAAAAAAACCTTGTGTAAACCCAGCGCCGCGAAATCCGCGGAGATGCCTTCGGAGTCAGCCGCGACCCGCAACTGTGTACCGAAACCGCCATCCAACAGTCCATCCTCAACCGTGACAACCAGATTGGCAGAACGCAGATAATCAATTAATCCTGACGGAACCGGCAAAATCCAGGTCGGATTCAACACCTCAACACGGAGGCGCCCCGCCGCCCAACCAGTCAAAGACCGAGCAGCCTCCATAGTTTGCGGCACCAGCGCGCCCACCGCAACAAATATGACACGAACAGGCGCGTCAGGTTCACCAGAATCAAGGAGCACATCCACGCCCTCACAGACCTCACGAAGTGCCACGATCGGCTCCGGCAACGACCCTTTCGGATAACGGATCACGTTCGGACCGTGATCTCGCCCAACAGCATCACGAAGCGCCTCCCGCAACCGTTCACCGTCACGCGGAGCTGCCAAATGCAAACCCGGAACAATAGCGCATACCGAAATGTCCCACATGCCGTTATGGCTTGCCCCGTCACTGCCTGTCACACCGGCACGATCCAGCATCACTGTTACCGGTTCCCGATGCAGCGCCACATCCATTAACAATTGGTCAAAACCGCGATTCAAAAAAGTCGAATACAGTGCTACAACCGGGCGCATCCCTCCATGCGCCAGTCCCGCAGCCATAGTCAGAGCATCCGCTTCCGCGATGCCAACATCGATAACCCGCTCCGGGTAGCGATCCTGGAGGAGCTTTAACCCGACAGGCTCCAGCATTGCCGCTGTTATACCCACAATTCGCCGATCTTGGTCAGCGAGCAATGCGATCTCTTCAGCGAAAGCACTTGTCCAGCCGAAACGAGATGGCACAATCGGCAACCCCGTCTCCGGGTTGATTCGCCCAATCGAATGGAACAGATCCGAAACGTTCTCCTCGGCGGGGCGGTAACCGCGACCTTTTTCCGTGATTGTGTGGACGATAACAGGTGCCCCGAATTCTCGTGCCCTAGTCAAAGCAAACTCCAGAGCCACAATGTCGTGACCATCCACCGGGCCGGTATATTTAATACCCAAATCCGTGAAAATACCGCGAGGCATCACCATGTCCTGCAGACCGCGTTTCATGCCGTGCAGCAGGTCGTAAGCAAACTCGCCGGGACGCCCCTTCGACTGCAGATGCCGTTTGCCCCAGCTCAGTGTCTTCTCGTAGGCCGGATTCGTACGCAACGCATCCAGATGATGCGCTAAACCGCCGATGGTAGGTGCGTAGGAGCGTCCATTATCGTTTACGACAATCATTAGTCGCACATCATTGCGTTCTGAAATGTTGTTTAAAGCTTCCCACGCTAAACCGCCTGTCAAAGCACCATCGCCGATAACCGCCACCGTCCACGAGCGATCCCCGCGGAGCTTCTTTGCGGTTGCGATACCGTGCGCCCACGCGAGCGCGGTCGAAGCATGAGAATTCTCCACAATGTCATAGGGGGACTCCGCCCGTGAGGGATAACCGGAAAGACCCTCGGCTGTGCGAAAACCCTGAAAATCTTTGCGACCAGTCAAAATTTTGTGCACATAGCTCTGGTGTCCAGTGTCAAAAACAATGTCATCATGTCCCACTTTAAATACTCGGTGAAGGGCGATAGTCAGCTCCACAACCCCCAGGTTCGGTCCCAGGTGACCGCCACTACGAGAGACGTTCTCAACCAGAAACTCCCGTATCTCGCCCGCCAGTTCTTCCAGCTCAAGAGATGTCATTTTGCGCAGGTCTTCAGGGGAGTTCACCCTGTCGAGTTGACCTGTCACGCGAACCTCCGAGAGACCAGAATTTTATGCACGCGGACATTATTCTATCGCCAACACTCGGGAAAGGACGGCTCCTGAGAAAACCTGTGTTCACAAATAGCCGCTAGTAATGATATGTGAAACTATAGGTATAGTAATAGTAAAGATGGTGGTTTCTGTGGAAACGAGGTAACCCGGTGCGGATAGACTTCCAAAAAATGCATGGTGCAGGTAACGACTTCGTAATGATCGATGGTTTCACTCGCGAATTCGACCTGGCTCCGCATCAGGTTCAAAGAATCTGCGACAGGCACTTCGGTATCGGCGGCGATGGTGTAATTGTTGTTCAACGCCCCAAAACGGTCGACACCGATGGGTATATGCACTACTTCAACGCCGACGGCACACTCGCCGAAATGTGCGGAAACGGTGTCAGATGCGCGGCAAAATACCTGGTAGATAATGAACTCGCAGGCGGTGATGGACACGTAACTGTGGGGACGTTGGGTGGGGTGAAACCGATCGAATACCGAGTTGGTATAAACGGGGTTGAATATGCCACCGTCAATATGGGAAAACCAATACTGACTCCCGAAGCTATACCCATAGCTGCTCATGCGGATGCCCTAACAGCTAATGGGCAACCCTATGTGCGCGACCGCATAATCAAAACTCCGTGGGGAAGTGTCACTTTTGCTGCCGTTTCGATGGGTAACCCGCACGCGATATGGTTCCTGCCCGAACTCGACACCCTGCCGGAAGAACTTTTCCCAGATGGTGGGGAACGCGCACTCGCGACAATGGATATTAGCCGCATAGGCCCCTATCTAGAGAAACATCCAGACTTCCCGCAGCGGACAAATATCGAGTTAGCTGTCGTTAAAAACCACTCCGAAGTGCATATACGGGTTTGGGAACGCGGAGTAGGAGAGACACTCGCCTGTGGTACCGGAGCCTGCGCCGTAGCAGTCGCATCCGTGCTAACTGAACAGACTTCACGGAAAGCCGATGTGCACCTGCCCGGCGGCGTCCTCAACATCGAGTGGGCTGAAAGCGGTGAAGTTCTGCTCGGTGGGCTTGTAGCGCTGACCTATACCGGAGAAATAGAACTGGCCTGAAACTCCAGAGAAAGGATTAGCTGACATCATGAAAACCGCGAAAGCACTGGAGGATATCAGCCCCTATCTGTTTGCAGAAATCGACCGTAAATGCTCTGAATTGCGTGAACGTGGGATAGACGTGATTTCGCTCGGCATCGGCGACCCCGATATGCCAACCCCGCCGCACATTGTCGAAGCGATGGCTCAAGCTATCCGAAAACGAGAGAACCACCGTTATCCCGACTACGCGGGCTCATTGGCTTTCCGCACTGCTGTGGCTGAATATATGCAGCGACGCTTCGGCGTTGAACTCGACCCCGCCCGTGAAGTGTTGGCTCTCATAGGCTCAAAGGAAGGTATAGCCCACCTGCACACCGCGTTCCTCGACCCTGGGGACTATGTGCTCGCCCCCTCGATTGGGTATCCGGTCTACTCGGTGGGTGCAACGCTTCAAAACGGGAAAGTGTTTTGGATGCCAATGAATGAAGGCAACAGGTTTCTCGCCGATTTCGAGGCCGCTCCCGAACATATCCTAGAAAAAGCAAGAATCATGTTCATCGGGTACCCAAACAATCCGACGGGTGCCACAGCCACCGAAGAATACTTCGATAAAGCGATCGCATTCTGCCGTGAACACGATCTTGTGCTGGCTCACGACAACGCCTACTGCGATCTCAGCTATGACGGTTATGTGGCTCCAAGTATCCTGGAACGCCCAGGCGCACGCGACGTGTGTATCGAGTTTTTTTCGCTTTCCAAACCCTATAACATGACCGGATGGCGTATCGGCTGGGTTGCCGGAAACGCCGAAGCCCTACAGGCTCTAGGAACCGTAAAAAACAATATGGATTCTGGACAATTCAGGGCAATCCAAGAGGCTGCAATCAGTGCAATCACCGGGTCGCAAGAATGTGTACGCGAAATGTGTGATTTGTATCAGCATCGCCGTGACCTGCTCGTTGAGGCGCTGCGCGACATCGGAGTCGAATGTGAGTTGCCACGGGCCGCCATCTATATTTGGGCGAGAGTGCCAAAGGGGCACACCTCCGAATCTTTCGCCACGCAGATGCTGGAGAAAGCCCACGTGATTGTGACTCCCGGCTCCGGGTACGGTCCTGACGGAGAAGGCTATATTCGTATTTCGCTCACCACACCCGACGAGCAGATACTTCAGGCGGTGCGACGGATGAGAGAAGCGTTGGGGTGATTCCTGTTCGCGCTGGGTTATGCTAGAGAATCGAGGACTGGATCTTCGTCTTTCGAGTTCAGTAACACCACCAGCGTGTGGTCGCTCAAATTTAGTGTGCTGCCTGCAACATATGTGGTGCCGTTGAGGGAACTATCCGCCGTGTGTATAACAACCTGCCATTTAAGACCGTGCTTGCCGCCTTTAGGGATCAGGAACTGAACCGCATCCTGGGAAGCGTTGAAAAGTAGCAAGAAATCGTCATCCACAATGCGGTTACCGTGCGCATCGGGTTCCCCGATAGTTTGACCGTTGAGAAAAATCATCAGCGATTGGGCATAGGCTGTCTGCCATTCCTCTTCGCTCATGTGTTCGCCAGAATTGTTGAACCATTCGATTTCTCCAAGCTCAGACTCGCCGCCTCTACGCGGCGAACCGGCAAAGAACCGCCGTCGATGCAATAGCGGATGCTCGTTACGTAAAGCAACCAATTCGCGTGTGAACTTGAACAGCGAATCGATGCGCTCATTGGACTGCCAGCTCATCCAAGAAGTCTCATTGTCTTGGCAGTAGCCGTTATTGTTTCCACCTTGGGTGCGCATCACCTCATCGCCGTGAGATATCATCGGGATACCCTGGCTGAGCAGTAACGTTCCCAAAAAATTACGGATTTGGCGATCACGCAATGCGTTGATATTCGGATCGTCTGTCGGGCCTTCGACACCGCAGTTCCAGGAACGGTTGTCGTTCGCGCCATCGGCGTTACCCTCGCCATTGGCGGCATTGTGTTTCGTGTTATATGACACCAAATCGGCCATGGTGAAACCATCGTGTGCCGTTATGAAATTCACTGATGCCATCGGACGGCGCCCAGACTGTTGATACAGGTCGGCACTGCCTGCGAAACGTGCCGCAAACTCCGGCAGGGTGGCCCATTCGCCTCGCCAAAAATCTCGTACAACATCCCGGTATTTGCCGTTCCATTCGCTCCACAGCGGTGGGAAACCACCAACCTGGTAGCCTCCCTCACCGACATCCCACGGCTCGGCAATCAGCTTTACCTGCGAAATAATTGGGTCTTGTTGGATAATGTCAAAGAATGCCGAGAGCTTGTCGACCTCATGGAACTGCCTGGCGAGAGTCGCTGCGAGGTCAAAACGGAAACCATCCACGTGCATTTCTGTAACCCAGTAACGCAGCGAATCCATAATCAGGCGGAGCACCGCTGGAGAGCGCATCAGCAGCGAGTTTCCGGTACCGGTGGTATCAAAATAATGCGCCAAATCTCCGTCAACCAGGCGGTAGTAGGCAGCATTGTCGATACCTTTAAAAGAAAGGGTAGGGCCCATGTGGTTGCCCTCTGCCGTGTGGTTATAGACCACATCGAGAATCACTTCGATATCGGCTTCGTGGAGCGTCCGAACCATACGTTTGAACTCCTGAACCTGTTCGCCGCGCTCCGAACCTATCGAACAATAGGCGTTGTGAGGAGCAAAAAAACCGATAGTGTTGTATCCCCAATAATTCGACAGCCCCCGGGTTTGCAACGCCGTGTCATTCACGAACTGGTGGACGGGCATCAACTCGATGGCGTTCACCCCCAGATCCTGTAGATACTGAACAGAAGCAGGATGAGCCAATCCGGCGTAGCTGCCCCGCAACTCCTCGGGAATCTGCTTGTTGAGCTGCGTGAAGCCTTTCACATGAGCCTCGTAAATCACCAGATCGTGAACGTCGTGGTCAGGTGGACGATCATGCCCCCAGTCGAAATATGGGCTCGTCACAACCGAGACCATGGTGTGGGACGTGGAATCCATGCCGTTGAGCTCATCCGGGTCATCCCAAGAATACGAAAACAGCGCCTCAGAAGTGTCAATCTGACCGTCAATTGCTTTCGCATAGGGATCAATCAGCAGCTTAGAGGGGTCGCAGCGATGACCCCGGCTCGGATCGTAGGGGCCGTTCACCCGGTATCCGTAATGCTGACCGGGAACGATACCGGGGAGGTAGCAGTGCCAAATAAAATCATCAACCTCGGTGAGACTCAAGACTGTCTCCACACCTGAACCATCCAATAAAACCAGATCCACACTGGTTGCCACCTGCGAAAACAGGGCAAAGTTTGTTCCTGAACCATCGTAAGTTGCTCCGAGAGGATACGGTTTTCCGGGCCAAATCTCCATGATTCAAGCTAATCACCTTTTTGCCGGTAGTGCCGCAATTCGGCTCCAAGTAGCTAACCGGTTAGGCAGCGGAGAACGAAAACTGTTAATCTGGATGCCGTTGTGAAAACAACAACGCGGATGTAGCTCAGTTGGTAGAGCATCACCTTGCCAAGGTGAGGGTCGCGAGTTCGAGTCTCGTCATCCGCTCGGGCGGTTGGCGCAGTTGGTTAGCGCGTTTCCTTGACACGGAAGAGGTCGCTGGTTCGAGTCCAGTATCGCCCACGGGCTCTGTGGGTTTTGCCGGTAACCCGGAATTTCTGTAGGGTTCATCAAGGGGCGATTGGCGCAGCTGGTTAGCGCGCTTCCTTCACACGGAAGAGGTCGCTGGTTCGAGTCCAGTATCGCCCACGACCGTCAGGTCACATGCGGATGTAGCTCAGTTGGTAGAGCATCACCTTGCCAAGGTGAGGGTCGCGAGTTCGAGTCTCGTCATCCGCTCCAGCATTTCCGGAGCCGCAGGCTCGGGAAGCTGTCTCGGTGGGTTGGCCGAGTGGTTAGGCAGCGGCCTGCAAAGCCGTATAGACCGGTTCGATTCCGGTACCCACCTCGGGCGGTTGGCGCAGTTGGTTAGCGCGTTTCCTTGACACGGAAGAGGTCGCTGGTTCGAGTCCAGTATCGCCCACAACCCCACCGGATAGTCGAATCCAGGCAGCCGGCATTTACTTCTCGACCAGAGTTATAGGTCACGTGGCAAGCTCAGATCCCCCAGAGGCGCACAGTTCGGTAAAATCAATGACGGAACTGCCGTGCAGAGCAAGATTGAAAGGCTAGACATTGGGCAATATAGAAGTTGATGGGAAGAGCTGCGAACTTACCGAAGGGATGACCGGATTCGATCTGTATGGACAGGATCGCCGCATTGTCGCTATGCGTGTAAACGGGGACCCCTGGGATTTGGCTCGGCTTCTGCCGGAAAGAGCGAAAGTCGAACAGATTACTATCGATTCTCCGGAGGGCTTAAACATTCTGCGGCATTCCTGCACTCACGTCATGGCTCAGGCTCTACAACAGGTGTTTCCGGATGCGAACCTCGGTGTCGGGCCCTACATCGCCGACGGGTTCTTCTACGATTTTGGAAACATAGACTCAGTCACCCCGGAACTTCTGCGCGACCTTGAGAAACGTATGAAGCAGATCGTGAAATCCGGGCAGCGCTTCGTGCGGAGAGAAATCTCCGCCGACCAGGCACGCGAAGAGCTAGCCGACCAACCCTATAAACTCGAACTCATCGACACCAAAGGTGCCGGTGCGGAGGGCGCATCCATTGAAGTCGGTGAGGGCGGCCTCACAATCTATGACAATGTGAACCGCAATGGCGAAACCGTTTGGAAAGATCTGTGTCGCGGGCCGCACCTGCCCAACACCCGCCTGATTGGCAACGGATTTGCGCTGATGAAGTCCTCGGCGGCTTATTGGAAAGGCGATCAAAACGGTGACCGTATGCAGCGCATCTACGGCACAGCCTGGCCCAGCAAAGACGAACTCCTGGCTTATAAAAACCGCTTGGAGGAAGCCGAAAAACGTGATCACCGTAAACTCGGCAACGAGCTTGACCTGTTTTCTTTCCCTGACGAAATAGGCTCCGGCCTGGCAGTGTTCCATCCCAACGGAGCAATCGTTCGCATGGAGATGGAAAACTATTCCCGGCAGCGCCACATCGAGGAGGGCTACTCATTTGTCTACTCCCCGCATATCACGAAAGCTGACCTGTTCAAAACCAGCGGTCACCTGGATTGGTACTCCGATGGAATGTTTCCACCGATGCACGTCGATGAGGAACGCGACGATACCGGAAACATCACCCGTGAGGGACAGGACTACTACCTGAAACCGATGAACTGCCCGATGCACAACCTGATATTCCGTTCCCGAGGACGTTCCTATAGGGAACTGCCCCTGAGACTTTTCGAGTTTGGTAGCGTGTACCGCTATGAGAAATCTGGCGTTATTCATGGACTGACTCGGGCACGCGGCTTCACCCAGGATGATTCGCATATCTACTGCACCCGTGAACAGATGCGCGATGAGTTGGCGCGTCTGCTGACTTTCATCCTGGGACTGTTGAAAGACTACGGTCTGGATGATTTCTATTTGGAGCTTTCCACGAAGAACCCGAAAAAGTTTGTGGGCGATGACGCGATTTGGGAAGAGGCAACAAATGTGCTTGCCGAGGTCGCGAAGGAATCAGGTTTGGATTTAGTGCCCGACCCGGAAGGGGCAGCTTTCTATGGTCCAAAAATATCGGTGCAGGCCCGTGATGCGATCGGTCGAACCTGGCAGATGTCCACAATACAGCTAGACTTCAACCTGCCAGAACGCTTCAACCTGGAATACACCGCGTCGGATGGGTCCCGGCAGCGCCCGGTCATGATTCACCGGGCACTTTTCGGCTCCATCGAACGTTTCTTTGGGGTGCTCACAGAACATTACGCAGGCGCTTTTCCCGCTTGGTTGGCTCCGGTTCAGGTGCGACTGATTCCAGTAGCTGAAGCCTTTAACGAATACTGTGAGGGAGTTGCAAATCAGCTGCGTGCCGAGGGTATTCGAGTGGAAGTCGATGAATCCGATGACCGTTTCGGCAAAAAAATCCGTAACTTCGGAACCGACAAAGTACCTTTTGCGTTGATTGCCGGGGGAGAGGACGCAGCCGCCTCCGCGGTGTCGTTCAGGTATCGCGGAGGGGAACAAAAAAACGGTGTACCAATCTCCGAGGCGGTAGCAGAGATAGTTGAGACGGTCAGGAGCAGACGAAATGACCGTTGAATCTGAACACTCACAAGATATAGATATCGAGTCTGCCAGCAGCGATGTTCTGGTAGGATCCGGCGTGCCAGACGGTTTTCAACGCCTGTGGACACCGCACCGTTCGGTGTATATTCACGGTGAAAACAAACCGAAAAACAATTCAGTTTCGGAATGCCCGTTCTGTAATGCGCCACAGCATGAAGATTCCGAAACGCTGATAGTTCACCGTGGAAAACAGGTCTATACCCTGATGAACCTGTACCCCTACAACTCTGGACACCTGCTGGTGTGCCCGTATCGGCACGTTTCGGGATATATCGAGCTGAGTGCAGAAGAACGCGTAGAGTTAGGTGAAGAAACCGCTGCCGCGATACGCACCCTGAAGTCCGTGCTGCACCCACAGGGGTTTAACCTGGGCATGAATCAGGGAGATGTTGCTGGTGCTGGAATCTCCCAACACCTGCATCAACACGTAATCCCCAGATGGTTGGGAGATGCAAACTTCTTTCCGATAGTTGCACAGACAAAAGCAATCCCGCAATTGCTCGATCAAGCCCGCACCGAGATTGCTGCAGGCTGGGTCAGCTGAGACACCCGAATACGTAACGATGCTCGGTAATCATGGACGCAAAGGTCTGCAGCGTGTCATGGACCCGCTCGCCCGCCTGGCAGCTGCCCTGCACCTGACCCCGAACATTATTACCTGGGGTGGAACCACACTGACAGTGATATTTGCCTGGGTGTTTTTAGCGCGCGGATACCTGTTCACCGGCGCAATAATGCTCGGATTTATCCTGTTATTGGATTCCCTCGACGGGGTGTTGGCGCGACTCTCTGGCAAAGTCAGCGACTATGGCGGATTCCTGGACTCCACCCTAGATAGGGTTTCAGACCTGGCAGTATTTGGGGCGTTAGTGTATTGGGCGGGAACCGGGATGAACGAAACCACACTGCGCAGCGTATCGCTGATCTGTGGTTTGGCAGCAATGGTTTTCACCGCTGCCGTGCCCTATGCTCGCGCCCGAGCTCAAACCCTCGGGGTGGATGCCCGCCTCGGAATAGCGGAACGTACTGATAGGCTTGTAATAGCGCTGACAGGTTGTGGTCTCAGTGGAGTGCTCGGTCTGCCGTGGCTCTACCCACTGGCTCTCGCACTCGTAACGATTGCTTCAGCGGTGACACTCGGGCAACGCGTCTGGTTCACGGCAACCAACATAGGTGTAGAGAAATCCGACAGGGCAGCTAACACTACAGGTGAGGTAACCGGTGGGCAGTACTGAATCCATTGCAGACTATCGGGTATCCGAGCATTACCGAGTAAACACCCTCCGTGAACAGCCCGACCCGATGGTTCCCAGCCCGCATTTAACACAAATGGCGAACCTCAACCAACTGCCCACAGTGAAACTTAATGATTCGGTGCGTTCTCGTTCGCTTCCGCGTTGGGCGCTCATAGTTTTGATTCTCGCAGCGGCACTGCTCGTTGCACTGTTGGTTTTGATAGCTGTCTTGTACTATCCGCGAAACGCCGTAATCGGTTTTCTTGCATCGTTACTTCCGCTGGCAATAGTCATGTCGGTGCTGTTGGTAATGAATCGTTGGGTGCCCCAGCCGCTGTGGCTGCTGCTACTGGCATTCCTGTGGGGTGCAGGTATCGCAACCTCAGTGTCGCTGGCAGGCAACACCGGTTTTACGCTGCTCGTCGCCAAAAGTTTTGGCACGCTGGTCAATCCGGAGATTTTTAGCGCCACTTTGATTGCCCCTTTCGTGGAGGAAACACTTAAGGGGCTCGGAGTGCTACTCATCCTGATCGCGCGCCGTTCACGCCTGAACTCCCCGCTTGAGGGAATAGTAATAGCAGGTATTCTCGCTGAGGGCTTCGCTTTTACCGAAAACATAATCTATTTCGCGCGTAGCCCAGAATCGCTGCTCGGCACATTTTTTGCCCGGGCGCTACTCAGCCCCTTTGCGCACACGATTTTTACTTCGCTCACCGGAGTCGCGATTGTCTTGGCAATTACCCGGATGAATGACAAACACCGTTTCGCGGTGCTGTGGGCGGCACCGATCGGGTGGGGTTCTGCTGTGTGTCTGCACGCCCTGTGGAACACCATGTCTTTCAGCACGCTCGGTTTCGTTTTCGGGTATGCGTTGATTGCTTTCCCGATATTCCTGTTCTGGCTGGTGATGAACCTGGTGGTGTCGGCTCAGCAGCGAAACTGGATAGCCAGTGGTCTGCGTCCCTATGTTAAAGCTGGCTGGTTCGCCGAATCTGAAGTTCCGATGGTGACGGATCCTCGTGTCCGCAGGCAGGCACGATCTTTGGCGCGACGCGACGGTAAAACCAAAGCTATGAGAGCGTTCCAAAATATCGCCGCTGAGATCTCCCTGAACTATGTGACAGCCCGCTATATAGGCTTAAGCGAGGATCGCTCAAACTATATTCAAGGTTTGCTCAGCCAGCTCGGTGAAACACGCAACAAACTGGCTGCGCCCAGGAGACTCTGAAATGACGCTCGGTCTCTCTGCCGAATGGCAACCCGACTCCGATGGGATACTCAGCCGCTGTGCTGCCCGGGTCATATTGATAAATCAAAACGGTCGAGCACTGCTGATACGGGGACACGACTTTGCTGACAGTACGAAAACTTGGTGGTTCACACCCGGGGGTGGAATCCTTCCCGAGGAAACACCCGCAGATGCGGCGAGACGCGAACTTGCTGAAGAAACCGGTATCGAAGGAGTCGAGTTGAACGGCCCGGTGATGCGGCGAAATGGACTGTTCAACTTCACTACCGTTCAGGCGCGCCAATACGAAACCTACTATGTGGCCTATATGTCGCAAACAGCCGATATTACCGCAGCGCACTGGTCGCTGAGGGAACGACAGCTACTGGAACGCGTCGAGTGGTGGTCGGCAACTGAAATGCGCCGTGCCGCAACGACGGGGGAACGATTCTTTCCTGGGGTGCTGCCTGAGGTGATCGAATGGTTAGCTCCAGGATGGGACGGTCAGGTTCGCGAAATATGCGACACCAGCGGAGAGAATGTCGGCTGAGGCAGGTAACATTGTATAAGTTGAAATACCGAACCGAAGGGGGATGAAATGTCAGGACACTCAAAATGGGCTACCACCAAACACAAAAAAGCCGCCATCGATGCTAAACGCGGCAAACTCTTTGCGCGCCTCATAAAAAATATTGAGGTGGCGGCACGTACCGGCGGCGGTGACCCGGCAGGCAACCCGACACTGTTCGATGCCATCCAGAAAGCCAAAAAGAACTCGGTTCCAGCCGACAACATCGACCGCGCGGTGAAACGCGGATCCGGTGCCGAGTCCGGCGGTGCAGACTGGGAAACCATCATGTATGAGGGATACGGTCCGGCAGGTGTGGCATTCCTGGTTGAGTGCCTCACCGATAACCGCAACCGGGCAGCCTCCGATGTTCGTACCGCCTTTACCCGACACGGAGGTTCACTTGCCGACCCCGGTTCGGTGGCATACATGTTCAACCGTACCGGAGTAATAGAGGTCAGCGGAAGTGTAGATGAAGACACAATCATGACCGCAGCGCTCGAAGGCGGAGCTGAGGATGTGGTACCCGCAGACGAGGGGTGGCGAGTGCTCACACAGCCCTCCGATCTGGTCGAGGTACGAACCGCACTTCAAGAATCCGGAATCGATTACGACTCCGCAGAATCCAAATATCTGCCGGCAACCACGGTGAATCTCGAAATAGACCAGTTGCGTTCCGTGATGCGATTGCTCGATGCGCTCGAGGAATCCGATGATGTGCAAGAAATTTACACAAACTGGACGGCCGCAGATGACGTGCTCGCCGAGTTTGAGGCGGAGGAATAATCACGCAGTGCGTATCCTCGGGATTGATCCTGGCATAACCCGCTGTGGTTTAGGTGTTGTGGATATTGACACGGCTCGGAGAACCACCCTCGTGTATGTTGATGTCGCCCGCACCCCAACAAACCTGGCGACTCACTTTCGGGTCGGAAAAATCGCTGATGCGATTGACGAGGTAATCGATAACTATGAACCCGAGATAGTCGCTATGGAGCGAGTGTTTGCCCAGCACAACCTGCAGTCGGTGACAACAACAATGCAGATTATGGGGGCTGCTATGGTATGCACCGCCCGACACGGATTACCGCTGGCAATACACACCCCGTCAGAGGTAAAGGCAGCCGTCACCGGTTCCGGCACCGCAAACAAAGCACAGGTGCAGAACATGGTAAAAAGAATCCTCAGGATGGACGAAATTATTAAACCGGCAGATGCTGCCGATGCGGTAGCAATCGCGATATGTCACGGGTGGCGTGGTGACGGAATCCAGGGAGCAGGGGAGGATGGAACAGTGAGTGTGTCGCTGTCCGGAAAGGTCTCGGCTCGTGCTCGCCTGACTGAGGCGCAACAGAAGTGGGCAGATGCCCAGGCTGCTCAACGCCGCAGCGGTTTCCTGGATCCGAAACGTTCAAAGGCGACAGGGGGTCGTAAATGATTGACTCGGTACACGGTGAAGTGCTGCGGGTAAAATCCGACCAGATTGTGGTCGTTGTTAACGGTATAGGTTTCGCCATAAACTCTAGCGCGAACTCCACAGCCGAGGTTCATGCCGGTCAAGAGGTGAAGCTGGCCACAAAAATGATTGTGAAAGAAGACGATATTTCGTTATATGGGTTCACGAGCACCGACGAGCGAGACGTGTTCACAACCCTGATTGGGGTCAACGGTATCGGGCCACGTAACGCGCTGGCTGCGCTCTCTGCTCTCGGACCCGACGGGCTACGGACAGCGGTAGCCACAAAAGACGAAAACGCAATCGTAAAGATTCCTGGAGTGGGAAAGAAAACCGCGCAACGGCTGCTCATCGAACTGCAGGACAAACTGGGAGAGCCGAACGGAGATTTCGTGCCGACAGCTGTCCCGGATGGCGCAGTAAACACCGAGGTTGTGCAGGCTTTAATAGGGCTCGGTTGGTCTAAGCAGCTCGCTGAATCCGCCGTTGTGAGAGCCGCTGAGCAAAACGGAACCGAAAACGAACCGGCACTGCTTAGGGTAGCATTGCAGATTTTGGGAGGCGCACGTGGATGAGGTTTTTCGGGCAGTCAGTCCTGATGCCAATGATGTTGAGCGTGCCGCCGAGGCCGCGTTGCGCCCCAAAAGCCTGGAGGAGTTTATCGGTCAGCCCCAGGTGCGTCAGCAACTCGGGTTGATACTGACTGCCGCACAGCGACGCTCCTCCGCTCCTGATCACGTGTTACTTTCTGGTCCTCCGGGGCTCGGGAAAACAACCTTAGCAATGATTATTGCCCATGAGTTGGGGTCTTCGTTACGTCTCACGTCCGGACCGGCAGTCCAACACGCTGGAGACCTGGCGGCGATACTTTCTTCCCTTCAGGAAGGTGACGTGCTCTTCATTGATGAGATTCACCGCCTGGCTCGCACAGCCGAGGAAATGCTGTACCTGGCGATGGAAGATTACCGTGTCGACGTGGTTGTTGGTAAAGGTCCGGGTGCAACCTCGATACCGCTCACTCTCATGCCTTTCACGGTCGTTGGCGCAACAACACGAGAGGGGCTGCTGCCGGCCCCATTGAGAGATCGTTTCGGTTTCACAGCCCATCTGGACTACTACTCAAGCAAAGAATTGCATCGTGTTGTTGTGCGTTCAGCAGCGCTCCTGGGGCTCGAAATTACCGAGGATGCGGCATCGGAACTGGCAAAACGCAGCCGCGGCACCCCACGTATAGCAAATAGGCTGCTGCGCCGGGTTGCTGACTATGCTCAGGTACACGGAGACGGCAGCGCCGATCTGGAGATGACTCGCGCAGCCCTTGACCTATTCGAAGTTGATGACATAGGTCTGGATCGTATGGATAGACAGGTTCTTGAGGCACTATGTCGTCGTTTCAACGGTGGTCCGGTCGGTTTATCAACACTCGCAGTTTCAGTGGGTGAAGAAATGGAGACCGTAGAAACGGTTGCGGAACCCTATCTGGTGCGGGAGGGCTTTATTTCGCGTTCACCCCGTGGGCGCGTCGCCACTGAAAAAGCCTGGCGGCACCTGGGTCTTAAACCACCGGCGGACGGAACGCTATTCACCTGAGAGATGTGCATATAGCGGCAGGTTAGCTTAGAATCGTTCTCGGTTTGTTATTTTCTGTGTAAAGGAGCTGTTTTGGATCCCCTAGTTCTGTTAGTCCTGTTCGTAGTGCTCATTTTTTTCATGATTTGGTCATCTCGAAACGCGAAAAAGAAGATGCAGCTCCAACAAGAGGAGATGCGAGCCGGTCTGGTTCCGGGAGCCTGGGTCATGACCCGCTCTGGATATTACGGTCGGTTCGTTGAACTAGATGGAGACGTGCTGGTGTTGGAAAACACCGACGGAACCGAGACACTGTGGTCGCAGCAGGCACTGTTGCGTACTCTAGAGGAGCTGCCTTTCGCTCCCGAGGAGTTTGAGAATCAAGCATCAGATGAAGCCGCCGAAGACGGCTCCAACGAAACACCCGCAGGTAACACAGATTCTCAAAACACCGTAACCGATACTGAAACAGTCGGTGAGGACATCGAAGAGGATACAGCGGGAGAACAACCCCATAAGCGATAAAATTCACAGATAGAAGTTTCGAGGAACGGAAGTTACTTTGGCAACGACGAAGAAACGCCCGATAGCGGTGCTGGTGGCACTGTTGGTGCTGGTGTTGATACTGTCAGGCACCCTGGTATATGGCATCCTGATGAAAAAAACCACCAGAACCCCGCAGCTGGCTTTGGATCTCCAGGGCGGCACCCAGCTGATATTGACACCGAAAGCAAACCAGCAGGCCGGAGCGAAGAGCGACAAGGTTGGCAGCGAAGAGATCAATCAGGCAATCAATGTTATTCGGCAGCGTGTCGATGCCTCTGGTGTAGCTGAAGCGGAGATTACTTCCCAGGGGAGCTCCAACATTATGGTTTCGCTTCCCGGTAATCCCTCACAGGACACCCTTGATTTGGTTCGTAAATCTGCGGAACTGCACTTTCGCTCCGTACTCGTTGAGGGTATCGGGCAGCCGCAATCCGTAATAGATGCCGCAACTCAACAGGCTAGCGCTGACACGGACACAACTGAGACGCTCGCAACCGGAGCTGAGGATCCGTCAGCTTACGCCAAACAAAAAGCCGACACTAATAAGGACGGCAAGATTTCGACAGAGCCGGCAGGTACCCCCAAGGACAACTCCGATTTGAATCTCATTTCCGAGGCTGACTATGAAAAGTTCTATGCCCTGGACTGTACCGACCCGAAGAACCGGGAAGGTGGAGATTCGGGAGATCCTGATAAAGTGCTGGTCGCCTGTGATACTTCCGGACAGGCGAAATACATAATGTCTCCGGTTGACCTGGCCGGATCCCATATCACAACCGCCACCTCTGGTGCTCAAGTGAATTCGCAAGGGGCAACAACTGGGGGGTGGATGGTTTCCTTGGAGTTCGATTCTGCCGGTAGTAAGACCTTCAAAGATGTCTCCACAAGGCTCTATGAATACCGTCAGGGTGATACTCGGGTGCCGCAAAATGCTTTCGCTATCGTGTTGGACGGCGTGGTGGTTTCGGCTCCCGGAATCGAGTCGGTGATTTCCAATGGCAAGGCTCAAATCACCGGTTCTTTCACCAAAGAAGAGGCAGCTACGTTGGGAAACCAGCTGCAATTTGGTTCTCTGCCGTTGAACTTTGAGGTGCAATCCGAACAGAAAATATCAGCTACTCTCGGTTCCGACCAGTTGCGTTTCGGTCTGATAGCAGGCATCATCGGTCTGATACTGATTGTCGTCTATATGGCTTGGCAGTATCGCGGCCTCGCTATCGTATCAGTCGGCTCCCTCGTGATTGCCGGAGGCATCGCTTATCTGGTGATTTCGCTGCTGTCATGGTTCATGGGGTATCGCCTCTCGCTGGCGGGTGTGGCAGGTGTGATTATCTCAATCGGCACGACAGCGGACTCTTTCATCGTCTACTTCGAGAGGATTCGCGACGAAGTGCGTGACGGTAGACCACTCGGTGGCGCTGTCGAAGAGGGCTGGGCACGAGCGAAACGCACCATAGTAACCTCAGATATGGTCAATATGCTGGCTGCCGTGGTGCTCTATCTGCTGGCGGTTGGTGGTGTACAGGGCTTCGCATTTACCCTGGGCGTTATGACCGCGATAGACCTCCTAGTTATCTTCATGTTCACGCATCCTATGATGCAGCTGCTGATTCGCACCCGCTTCTACGGTCAGGGTCACAAGCTCTCTGGTCTTGACCCGGTACACCTGGGAGCATCGAAAAATACCTACCGTTACCGTGGAGCAGGGCAGGTGACCCGCAAAGTCGCCTCAGTCCACCGGGACACGACGAAAGGAGCAGTCGTATGATCTCCTATGCGCAGTGGGGTAATGAACTCTATTCTGGGAAACGCTCCTATAACATAGTTGGACGTCGCAAAGTATGGCTCTCAGCTGGTCTGATTCTGATAGCGCTGTCGATCGTGCTGTTGATAGTGCCGGGGCTGTCCACCTCCATTGAGTTCCGTGGTGGCTCCGAGTTCACAATCAACAACCCGAAAACGATGGAACTGCAGCCCGCCAGAGAGGTGGCTGCTAAACTCCCGCAAATGACATCGGCTCACGTTTCAACACTCGGCACTACCGGGGTCAGGGTGCAAACTGACACCATGACAACCTCCGAGTCTCGTGAAGCTACCAGCGAACTCGCGAAAGTCTATGGTGTTACGGATAAAGAGGTTACGGCGACACAGATCGGTCCTTCCTGGGGGCAAGACGTAACCAATAAGGCCTTGAAATCTCTCGTCATATTCATTGTGTTGCTGGCGATAATGCTGACAATCTATTTCCGAACCTGGACGATGTCAGCGGCAGCCGTTTTCGCGCTATGCCACGACCTGCTGATTACCGGAGCGGTGTTCGCTGTCACCCGTGTGGAAGTCTCTCCGGCTACCGTTATCGGTCTGCTCACGATCCTGGCATACTCCCTGTATGACACGGTGGTCGTGTTCGATAAGGTACGTGAACTCACCTCTGATTTCGAAAGCCAATCACGTTTCACATTAGGCGAAATCGTGAATCTCGCAGTTAATCAGACGATGGTTCGTTCCATCAACACCTCGGTGGTGGCGATATTGCCAATAGCCTCGATTTTTGTGGTCTCCACCCTGATTCTCGGTGGTGGAACATTACGCGATATTTCGATGGCGCTGCTGATAGGTACGATAATCGGAACCTGGTCCTCGATATTTATCGCCTCGCCGGCATTGGTGTTTATGCGCAACCGTGAAAAGCGCATCAAGGCTCACAACCAACGGGTACACGCTCGCCGTACCAAAACCGAAAAATCTGAAGCGGTAAAGGCTACAGGTGGAGACGATGATACGACCTCATCCAGCTATCGGGCTATCGCCCAGCCGCTGAAAGCCGGTCAACATCAGGGACAGGGAGCCCAGCCGCACCGCAAACCGCGGAGCAAACGATGAAAACCACCGATTTCCTGCCCGAACTTGGATCGGTAGTAGCAGATAACCTACAGTCAATACCGGATTTTCCGGAGCCCGGAGTTCTGTTTCGAGACATGGCTCCGCTCTTGGCTAATGCTGAAGCTTTCAACCAGTTGGTGAGTGGTCTCGCCGAATACTATATAGGGAAAGTCGATATGGTTGCCGGGCTCGAATCGCGAGGATTCCTGTTGGCTGCCCCGCTGGCGGCAGTCGCAAACATCGGCATGATTATGGTTCGGAAAGCCGGGAAACTCCCCGGGAAGATTATCGGTGTTAACTACGCGCTCGAATACGGTACTGCGCGCCTCGAATTGCAACCAGATACTGTGCCTGATGGAGCTAAAGTGTTGATTATTGACGATGTGCTCGCCACCGGCGGAACAGCGGCAGCATCAGTAAATCTGATCCGACAGGCAGGCGGTGAAGTAGCCGAATTTGCGGTGCTCATGGAGCTGACCGATTTGGGTGGACGCGCAAAACTTCCAGGAGTGAATGTTCGTTCGCTGCTGCAACTGTGAGGTAATACAGCCAAAATTCGGCGCATCCCGCAACCTCGCAATAAAATTGGGTAATGAGTTCCCACAGTGATTCAGCAGCCCCGGTGCCTTCCTCCCGGGTGCGCTCCTCGCTGGCCTGGTTCTCGGGGCGTTCCAAAAGCGTAGACCCCCAAATCCAAGCTCTGGTACGAACCCTGCGAGCCAATCATCCGAAAGCCGATATAGCGCTGGTAGAGCGCGCCTATAAAACCGCTGAACGGCTGCACGAAGGAGTGCAGCGTAAATCCGGGGAACCATACATCACCCATCCGGTAGCGGTAGCCACGATTCTCGCTGAAATTGGTATGACCGACACAACTATCGCAGCAGGACTGCTCCACGACACAGTTGAAGACACCGACTATTCTCTCGAACAACTCACAACCGATTTTGGCGAAGAAATAGCGCTGCTCGTAGATGGGGTAACCAAACTCGACAAAGTTAAATACGGGGAAGCCTCCCAGGCAGAAACCGTGAGAAAAATGGTTATTGCCATGTCGAAAGACATTCGGGTGCTAGTCATAAAACTTGCAGATCGTCTGCATAACGCCAGAACCTGGAAGTATGTTTCAAAGGAATCAGCTTCCCGCAAAGCCCAGGAAACCCTGGAAATCTATGCGCCGCTGGCTCATCGACTCGGCATGAACACCATAAAATGGGAACTGGAAGATCTGTCTTTCAGGACACTCTATCCGAATGTGTATGCTGAAATCGATCATCTCGTACAGGAGCGTTCACCACAGCGCGAAGAATTTATCTCCCAGGTTATCCGCCAGATTGAAGAAGACCTACGTTCCGGCGGAATCTCCGGGGAAGTTACTGGACGCCCGAAACACAACTACTCGATATATCAAAAAATGATCGTTCGGGGTCGCCAATTCGACGACATATATGACCTGGTGGGAGCGCGGGTGCTTGTAAACTCGGTGAGAGACTGCTATGCGGTGCTCGGAGCTGTACATGCCCGCTGGAACCCGATACCTGGACGTTTCAAGGACTATATCGCTATGCCCAAATTCAACCTGTACCAGTCCCTGCACACCACGGTGCGCGGCCCGCAGGGACGTCCAGTAGAGATTCAGATCCGAACCCACGAGATGCATCGCCGAGCCGAATACGGTGTTGCTGCTCACTGGAAATACAAAGAAGACCCAAACGCAACCAGCGGTGACAACCTCGACAAGGGCGCGCAGATGGGGTGGCTGCGCCAACTCGTTGACTGGCAGCGTGAAACCCAGGATCCCACAGAGTTCCTCGATTCGCTGCGTTATGAGATGGGCGGAAACCAGGTCTACGTCTTCACGCCTCGCGGTGAAATAAAAGTTTTGTCAGTTGGTGCCACACCGATAGATTTTGCTTACTCGGTGCATACTGAGGTCGGAAACAAAACTGTCGGAGCAAAAGTAAACGGCAGGCTGGTGCCGTTGGACACCAAACTGGACAACGGGGACACCGTTGAAGTTCTCACCTCGAAATCTGCTTCCGCAGGTCCGTCACGAGACTGGCTTAACTTTGTGGTTTCTCCCAGAACCCGCAACAAAATCAAATCCTGGTTCTCAAAAGAACGTAAAGAAGAAGCCATCGATACCGGTCAAAACCTGCTTGCCCAAACACTTCGCAAACAAAACCTGCCGCTACAGCGCCTGATGGAACCCGAAAATATGTTGGCTTTGGCGGCCGAGTTCGGCTATCAGGATATTTCTGGACTGTATGCTGCCGTGGGGGAGCACCATATTTCACCGGAACATGTGGTCCACCAGCTCCTGCAATCCCAAGGTGGGGAAGCCGGAACCGAAGAAACCCTGTCCGAAGGTGTCGTACCAACCAGCGCCCGCAAACCTCGGGAGAGCGGAAACACCGGTATCGTGTTGCAGGGCATGGACGATAACGACATGTGGATTAAACTCGCCCACTGTTGCACACCGGTGCCCGGCGATGATGTTATCGGCTTTGTCACTCGCGGACACGGTATCTCGGTACACAGAACCGACTGCGGGAATGTCGCGAATCTGCGGATGCACCCGGAACGTATGATCGAGGTTCAATGGGCGGATAACACAAACGCCTCGTTTCTCGTCAATATCGAAATCCGCAGTCTTGACAGGGAGGGATTACTCAACGACATCTCGAAAGTGCTAACGGACTATAAAGTCAATATTCTCTCCGGTACGCTGCAAACCGGAAAAGACCGAATAGCGCTCTCAAAGTTTTCCTTTGAGATGCCGGATGCGAAATATCTGAACACGATACTGAGTTCAATTCAACAGATCGAAGGGGTTTTCTCGGCTTCTCGCACCATCGCATAGTCTTCGTTCAGCCAGCGGGCAGTAGCATCGTTGCCCAGCCATCCGGGCTGCGCTATCAACAGCCGAATCAAATCCCGGTATTTCACATTCATTGCGATACCGGCATCACGCGCGTCAGCGTAGTGTCCTCCCCGGGCAATATCCAGCACTGCCTGCCTGGGGGTAGAAACTGATAAACCGGCGATAGTCCGGTATTCACTCGCCGGGTTTAACCGGCGAGAGCAGCTGCGAACCGGCATTATTACCCGCCTACCCAAATAGTGTAGGGGTAAGGCGTGCCCTGATGCGCAATAAATCCAAACCGCACTGTAGTCGCTGATTACGACATTGCGGGTAATCAGTTTCGAGATTACGTGGGCGCGATCTTCCAGCGTTTGAACCAGATCCGTGGCAACCAGCGCATCAGAACCAAGACGTGTGAGTGTACCGTCGCATACCCCACCACTCAACACGCTAACGGTGGTGGAATCGGTACAGGGCGGTTCATCTAAAGCGTGTATAAGCATCACGAAATAAATTTTTCCACAATTATTTCGAGCCGCAACGCCCTGTTAATAACTTAAAGTCAGTCGGTTACCGACTTCACCTGGGCTAACCAGGTTTCACGCGCCTGCAAATCCTCGGTGAGTGATGCCACCCGGTCTTTGTCTCCAGCTGCTTCAGCTTCGTCAATCTGACCTTTAATCTCCGCAATCAAGTTCTCCAACTGACCGGCCATGCCGGCAGCACGCGCTTTCGTTTCAGGATTGGAGGCTCGCCATTTCTCGTCCTCTGCGGCACGTAACGCATCCTCTACAGCTCGCATCCTGCCTTCGATACGCGACATATCGGCACGTGGAACCCGACCGGTCTCATCCCAGGCATCTTGGATGGGACGCAGTTTTGCTTTCGTGGTTTCAACGTCCTTAACTGGCAGCAGCGCCTCAGCCTTTTCCAGAAGTTCTTCCTTTATCTTGAGGTTCGCCTGATATTCGGCATCAGTAGCCTCATTCTGGGCTCGGCGAGCATCAAAGAAAACCTGTTGTGCAGCATGGAAGCGCTCCCATAGGGCATCATCAACCTTACGGGCCGCATGTCCGGCACGCTTCCATTGGGTCATCAGTTCACGGTAAGCACTGGCAGTGGCACCCCAATCGTTGGACTTCGAAAGTTCTTCCGCTCGGGCAATCAGCTTCTCTTTCGCTGCTTTCGCCTCAGCCTGGTCAGAATCCAGTTTGTTGAAATAGGCGCGTCGATTGCGGTCAAACACGGTACGTGCAGCAGAGAAACGCTTCCAAAGCTCATTCTCGACGGCTCGTTCCAAACGCGGCCCCTTACGCTGCAGCGACTTCCACTCATCGAGCAGCTCTCGCAGTTGCTGACCTGAGTTCTTCCACTGGGTGCGTGCCGGATCCTGGTTTGAAATCTGTTCGGCCCTCGCTACAACCTTTTCCCGGGCCTCCTGCGCTGCTTCTTTTGCTTGAGCACGTTCTATCACCAGCTCTTCTTTACGTTTTTCACCGGCTGCTTCCAGCTGTTCCAACTGGGCACGCAAAGCCGGCAGATCCCCGATCGCTGCCGGTTCGCTCAACTGTTGACGCAAACTAGCCAAGTTTTGATCAATCTGTTTCGAATTAAGGTGAGGCATCCTGGTCTTCAACAGATCGACGGAAGCCTTCAAATCCAGATAGCGGCGCACATACAGCTGTAAGGGTTCTTCGGGCAGTTCGGTAGCCAACTGACCGATACGGCGCTCTGTCTCGCCGTCACGTACCCAAACGTTACCGTCAGTATCAATCCTACCGAACTTAGCTGCCTGCTCGGCTTCCTCACTATTCACAGGAGTTGCTGCCGGTGCTTTCGGCATCGGTTTTTCCACGGCTGGGGTGGCGGGCTGTTCGATATTTTCTGCCACTATAGTTCCTCCATTGATCAAATGGGTGCGTACCCTTAAAAAGTCTAGTACAGATATCAGTTGAAAGACCTGGAGCTGTGCCAGTAAGCGGCAAGTATGGAACCTGCAAGGTATCCTTTCCCTATGCAGATTGACCAGATACCCCTGCCTTTTCTCTCAGCAAATTGCTATTTGATACAGCCTGAACCTTGTGCCCCGGTACTCGTTATTGACCCAGGTCATGACGGTCTAAGAGATGTTCGGGAACGCTTGGCGGGACGCGCTATAGGTGCAGTTTTACTCACCCACGGACATCCGGATCACGTCTGGGATGCTTCCGAACTTGCCGGAACGGTGCCAACCTATATTCCCCAGCCCGATTCCTATCGTTTGAACTACCCACTGGTCGGTGAGCACCCAATGAATATCGAGTTAAAACAGATGTTGAACACACCATGGCGGCGACCCGATAATATTGTGGAGCTCGGGGATACTGCGGTTTCTGCGGGATTCGAGCCGGTAACGGGGCTCACTATGCGGATGATTCCGGCACCAGGGCACACCGAGGGGTCGGCGCTGTTTTTCTTCGATAATAACGGCATTCACGCCCTCTCCGGGGACGTTATTTTTGCCGGTTCAGTCGGTCGCACAGACCTACCCGGTGGCGACGATAAGCAGATGCTCCACACCCTGCGCACCCTCGCCAACACCATCGATCCTGAAACAGTGTTGCTGCCAGGACATGGTCCGCAAACCACCATGGCTGCCGAGTTGAAGACAAACCCCTATCTGCGGCGCGCCCAGGCGATTGGGTGAATACTCCGGGCGCTCGATTCAATAAAGCAGCACCCGACGACTAGACTTGAGTAGTCAAAAAAGTTACAGGAGGTATATTCCTTGCTCAGGACACACAATGCCGGCGAACTGACCATATCGAATGTCGGCGAGACAGTAACCTTGACCGGATGGGTTGACAGGCGCCGTGATCACGGTGGTGTCGCCTTCATAGATTTGCGTGACCGCAGCGGCATCTCCCAGGTTGTTATTCATGACGATGAGGTTGCTCACGACTTGCGTGCCGAATATGTGCTGCGGGTGACAGGGCACGTTGAGCAGCGTCCCGAAGGCAACTCAAACCCGAACTTAGCCAGCGGAGAAATCGAGGTTTTTGCAGACCAGGTTGAAGTATTGAATCCAGCTGCAGCGCTACCCTTCCAGGTTTCTGAAAACGCTGAAGATTCCGGACAGGTAGGGGAGGACACCCGCCTGCACTACCGGTACCTTGATTTGCGTCGTCGGCAGCAGCTCAGCCGACTACAACTGCGTTCTGATGTGTCTCTTGCTGCCCGCAAAGCTCTCCACGAATTGGGTTTCATCGAGGTCGAAACCCCGACCCTGACCGCATCCACCCCTGAGGGGGCTCGCGACTTTGTGGTGCCGGCGCGCCTGAACCCCGGTAAATGGTATGCGCTTCCGCAATCCCCCCAGCTGTTCAAGCAACTCCTCATGGTCGGTGGTATCGAACGCTACTTCCAGATCGCGCGCTGCTACCGTGACGAGGATTTTCGTGCTGACAGGCAGCCCGAGTTTACTCAACTCGACCTGGAAATGTCTTTCGTAGACCAAGACGACGTGATTGCAGTAGCCGAGAAAGTACTGGTCGATATTTTTGCTGAAATCGGTGTCGAGGTGAAAACCCCGATTCGCCGGATGCCATTCGCTGAAGCAATGAGTAAATACGGCTCGGATAAACCGGATCTGCGTTTCGGTCTGGAGCTCGTTGACCTCACCGAATACTTCAAAGACACGCCATTCAGGGTGTTTCAAAACGAGTATGTGGGTGCCGTAGTAATGCCCGGTGGGGGATCCCAGCCGCGCCGCACCTTCGATAAATGGCAGGATTGGGCGCGTTCTCGTGGCGCTAAAGGTCTCGCATACGTTACCGTCGCGGAAGATGGAACCCTGGGCGGCCCGGTCGCAAAGAACATTTCCGAGGCTGAACGCGACGGTCTGGTGGCTGCCACCGGAGCGAACCCTGGGGACTGTATTTTCTTTGCAGCCGGCAAGACTGACCCGTCCCGGGCACTGCTCGGCGCGGCTCGCCTGGAGATTGGTCGCCGCCTGGGACTCATGGATCCGGATAGCTGGGAATTCGTGTGGGTGGTGGACGCGCCACTGTTCAAAGCAGTCACAGACGATGATGAGGACGTCGCGCTCGGATCCGGAGCCTGGACTGCGTTGCACCATGCTTTCACTTCACCGACACCGGAATGGATCGACAAATTCGATGAAGACCCCGGCCACGCATTAGCTTACGCGTATGACATTGTGCTTAACGGAAATGAAATAGGCGGCGGATCTATTCGTATTCACCGACGCGATGTGCAGGAACGAGTATTCAAGGTGATGAATCTTGATGCTGAACGGGCGCAAAAAAACTTCGGTTTCCTGCTGGATGCGTTCCAATACGGCGCACCACCACACGGTGGTCTTGCTTTCGGTTGGGATCGGATTCTGGCTTTGATGACCCACGCCGAATCTATCCGAGATGTAATCGCTTTCCCGAAGACCGGTAACGGATACGACCCGCTCACCGGAGCCCCCACCCCAATAACCGATGCGCAGCGTGCCGAAACCGGCGTTGACTATGTGCCTGATGACGAGGAGGAATAGGTCATGGCGGCAACCTATATTGATATTCACCCGGTAGATCCGCAGCCCCGCCTGATTACCAAAGCTATCGATATTGTGCGAGAAGGCGGTGTTATTGCCTATCCGACTGACTCCGGTTACGCGATCGGGTGCAAACTTGGAAACAAAGACGGCATCGAAAAGATACGTAAAATTCGAGAACTGCCAGCAAAACACCACTACACAGTGGTTTGCCACGATTTTGCGCAGCTCGGGCAGATGGTTATTGTCGGCAACGCTGCTTTTCGGCTCATAAAGGCGCTCACCCCCGGGCCGTTCACCTTCATAATGAAGGGCACCAAGGAAATACCGCGCATCATGTTCAACGATTCAAAAAAGACCGTTGGTGCGCGTATCCCGGATCACAAGATCGCGTTGGCACTGGTTGAGGAACTCGGTGAACCGTTGATGTCCTCCACGCTAATCATGCCGGGAAAACGCGAACCGGAAAATGTCGGATGGGAGATCCGCGACCAGATTGGTTACCTGCTTGACGGTATTGTTGAAGGTCCTGTCGGCAACGGCGGTCCCACCACGGTGATAGATCTCACCGAGGATGAGCCTAAAGTGCTACGCCAGGGTGTTGGAGATGTCTCTGAATATGATCTGTAGGTTCCGGTTTGGATCTCTTTGACTCCCACTTTGATTCCGCTGCTGGCGAAGTACCCGATGGGGCGCCGCTGGCAGTCAGGATGCGTCCGCGCAGTATAGAAGAAGTGATCGGTCAATCAGAAGCGCTTGCCCCGCATTCTCCACTCAGGCGACTGATAGAAGATCCTAAGGGGAGTGTCTCGATAATCCTGTGGGGGCCGCCCGGATGTGGTAAAACAACTTGCGCCTACCTTGTGGCACGTGCCGGTAACCGCAAATTCGTTGAACTCTCGGCCGTCTCAGCCGGTGTAAAGGATGTGCGGGCAGTAATAGACACAGCAAAACGCGACTTGGTTTCCGGGCGGGAAACCGTGCTGTTCATTGACGAGCTACATCGTTTCTCGAAAACACAGCAGGATGCCCTGCTGCCCGGAGTGGAAAACGGTTGGGTTTCACTGATCGGTGCAACAACTGAAAACCCGGTATTCTCGATTGTTTCTCCGTTGCTGTCGCGTTCGATACTGGTCACGCTCACCCAGCTGGGGTCCGGTGACATCTCCCAGCTCGTCGTTCGGGCACTAACCGATAAACGCGGTTTTGCGGGAGAACTGGAAATTGCCCCGGATGCCCGAGAAACACTGGCGCAACGTAGCGCCCCGGATGCCAGACGTGCCCTAACCTGGTTGGAGGCAGCAGCCGAAGTAGTCAGGGGGGAGGGGCGTAAACTAATTGAACTTGGTGATATTGAGGTAGCGGCATCCGCGGCTTTACACAGGTATGATCGCGATGACCACTACGATGTTACCAGTGCGTTTATCAAATCAATGCGTGGTTCAGATCCGGATGCTGCGCTACACTACCTGGCGCGGATGATAGTAGCTGGCGAAGATCCGAGATTTATCGCACGCAGAATTATGATTGCCGCCAGCGAAGAAGTCGGTATGGCGGATCCGAATGTGCTGGTTGTGGCATCTGCCGCAGCTCAAGCTGTCGCCCAGGTAGGGATGCCGGAGGCGCGATTAATACTGGCAGAGGCGGTTCTCGCAGTCACAACCGCCCCCAAATCCAATGCCACGTATCGTGCCATAAACGCCGCAATTTCAGATGTTCAGGCAGGTAAAGGTGCTGCCGTGCCGCTGCATCTGCGTGACTCTCACAACCCGAATTCTGACAACCTTGACAGGGATGCAGCTTATAGATATCCCCACGACTATCCGCAGGGCATTGTTCAGCAACGGTATCTACCCGATGATTTGCAGGATGCCCGCTACTATGAACCGAGCGAACGCGGATTTGAGGCTACGGTTACAAAACGCCTCGCCCGAATTCGTGAAATGCTCCAGATGGGTTAGACTTTAGGGGTTGCGTTTGACGCAACCGCCTGGAACCTTAGCCGATATGGTGGTTCCATACCCGAAGGTATGTATATCAACAGGAGGAGAAACTATGTCTTCGAAGAGCCGTAAACAGGTGCGTCTCTCTCGCGCCCTCGGTATTGCCCTAACCCCGAAAGCCCAGCGTCATTTTGACAAGCGCCCCTACGGTCCTGGTGAGCATGGTCGGGCAACTCGACGCAGCGAATCTGACTATGCGGTTCGTCTGAAGGAAAAACAGCGGCTGCGTGCCCAGTACTATATTCGTGAGGCGCAGATGCGTCGCGCTTTCGATGAGGCTCGCCGGCTGCCCGGTATGACCGGTGAAAACCTGGTTCAGCTTCTGGAATCCCGTCTGGATGCACTGGTGCTGCGCAGTGGATTTGCCCGTACTATGCCGCAGGCTCGTCAGATTGTTGTACATCGTCACATCATGGTTGACGGTCATATTGTCGATCGCCCATCCTATCGGGTGAAGCCCGGTCAGGTGATACAGGTAAAACCAGCCTCCCAGGTGAAAGAGCCTTTCCAGGTTGCCGCGATGGGGTCACACCGTGATGTATTGCCCGATGTTCCCCCATATTTGAGTGTTGAACTTGAGAAGCTGCAAACCACTTATCTTCGGAAACCTACCCGCGATGAGGTACCGATTATATGTGACATCCAGATGGTCGTTGAGCACTACTCGCGATAACCTGATCCGTGCCACCGCCCCGCATCTGTATGCCGGGGCGGTTTGGCATCTATTAGGCTTGAAACAGCGGTAGTGGCCGCGGAAGGAGCATCAATGACACCCTCAGATATCGCCCAACTGATTGCCGCAATAGCGTTTGCGCTGCTGGTGCTGGGACTGATCTATCCGCTGATTAAACTCGGCAGGGTTTTTGGCGAGCTACAGGTCTCCGTAAAGGAGGTCACTGTAAACGCAAACGAGACAGTTAAGGAAGCTACCAAGGTTGTACGTGACGCAAATGTGCAAGTAACTCGGGTGGATGCCGTGACGACCTCCGCAGCGCAGGTAGCCCAGGATGTTTCGGCGCTCTCCACGCTCGTTACAGCGACCTTTGGTGCTCCGCTCATCAAAGTTGCGGCTTTCTCCGCTGCCGTGCGCACATTTATTGCAGGTAAAGCCGGAAAGCGAACGGTGGAGTAATGAAAACCGTGTTGAAAGTGGCTCTCGCCGTCACCGTTGTAGCTGCTGTCGGATATTCGATGCCGCCAGTGAGGCAGCGAGTAGGAGCATGTGTGAGTGTTTTTCGCGAGGATTTTCGAGCCAGTGAACACCAGATAAGGGAGGCCTTGAAAATAGCAACCCAGGTCGAAACTTCTCGATAAGCCCGGGGTAGAACCAAACCGGATATAGGCATTTCGTAAACAAAACAGGGATAGGGACAGCAAATGCGCACCGCAGAGATCAGGAGCCGATTCCTGAAGTACTTCGAAAACAACGGACATGAAATCAGGGAATCTATCCCGCTGATTTCTCCTGACCCGTCGATTCTTTTCACCATCGCCGGCATGGTGCCTTTCATCCCCTATATTGTCGGTACCGAACCCGCCCCCTGGTCGCGTGCCGCATCGGTGCAGAAATGTATCCGCACCAACGACATTGACGAGGTAGGGCGCACCACCCGTCACGGTACTTTCTTCCAGATGGGAGGAAACTTTTCTTTCGGTGATTACTTCAAAGAAGGAGCCTGTAAGTACGCTTGGGAACTACTCACTACCGATCTGGATCACGGTGGCTATGGGCTGGAAGGAGACCGCCTCTGGGTCACGATCTGGGAAGAAGATGACGAGGCGTTCGATATTTGGGCGAGGGGTATAGGGCTCGATTCTTCCCACATTCAGAAGTTGCCGCGAGAAGAGATTTTTTGGGACACCGGTCAGCCCGGCCCGGCCGGTCCATGCGCCGAAATCCACTATGATCGTGGAAACCAGTGGGGACCGGAAGGTGGACCAGCAACCGACACTCAGGGAGATCGGTACCTCGAAATCTGGAATCTGGTTTTTGACCAGTATCTGCGCGGTGAAGGCAACGGAAAAAACTATCCGCTGCTCGGTGAACTCGACCAGAAAGCAATTGACACCGGCATGGGGTTGGAACGAGTCGCGTTCCTGTTGCAAGACAAAAACAATTTTTACGAGACCGACGAGGTAGAACCGGTTATCGAGACCGCTGAGCAACTCTCCGGACTGAACTACACTCGCAGTCGTTCTTCGAGCGCACCAAATGATGTGCGGATGCGGGTTGTAGCGGATCATGTGCGTTCCTCGCTGATGCTTATAGGTGATGGGGTGCGCCCCGGAAACGAAGGTGCCGGATATGTTTTGCGCAGACTGTTGAGGCGTTCAATACGAGCAATGAAACTCCTCGGAGTCGATGAACCGGTTATGGACGAGCTGATGAGCGCCTCTCAAAACGTTATGAAAGCCTCTTACCCGAACCTGGAGAGTGACTGGCAGGTTATTCGTGAAGTGGCGGTGAACGAGGAGGAAGCTTTCCGCAAAACTCTCAGTGCGGGTTCCACAATTCTCGACACTGCCGTTAAGAAAGCAAAGGCAAACGGTGAGCCACTCGCCGGAACAGATGCTTTCCTGCTGCATGACACCTATGGCTTCCCAATTGACCTGACTCTCGAAATAGCGGGAGAGCAGGGGGTTAAAGTAGATGAGGATGCTTTCCGTAAGCTCATGAACGAGCAGAAACACCGGGCACGCCAAGACGCTCTTGAAAAAAAGACCGGTCATGTTGATTCTCGTATCTACCATGAGATTCTCGGCAAGCTCGGAGGAGAGGTTCGTTTCCTGGGCTACACCGAATCCGAATCCGAATCCCGGATCGCTGCAATCCTGGTTGACGGAATACCACAATCGGTTGTTATCGCCCCCGCAACAGTTGAGGTGGTTCTCGATCAGACACCTTTCTGGGCAGAACAGGGTGGACAGTTGGCCGATAAAGGCACAATAGTGTCAAGTTCTGGTGCTCACCTTCAGGTGCAAGATGTGCAACGTCCGCTAAAGGGAATGTCTGTGCATCGCAGCCAGCTTATCGATGGCACAATCAGTGTCGGAGAATCGGTACATGCCGCAATAGACACCGGGCGGCGACTGGCGATTGCCAGGGCGCACACAGCGACCCATATGGTTCACAAGGCACTGCACGAAAATCTCGGTGAACAGGCAACCCAGGCGGGTTCGGAGAACTCGCCGTCCAGAATGCGTTTCGATTTCAGGCATCCGTCCAGCATCCCAGACGAAGTTATGGGAGCAATCGAATATCGAGTAAACGACCGGCTCGCAGACGACTTGACTGTAACCGATTCACAAATGGACATCGACCAGGCGCGCTCGATGGGTGCAATGGCGTTGTTCGGAGAGAAATACGGCAAGATTGTTCGGGTTGTCAATATCGGAGACGGCTGGTCTATGGAACTATGTGCCGGCACCCATGTGCCCTCAACCGGTCATATCGGACGCATTACCGTTTTGGGGGAGAGCTCTATAGGTTCCGGTGTGCGTCGTATCGAGGCGCTGGTGGGTACCGGAGCATACGAACACCAGGCGAAAGAGCATGCTATAGTCTCCCAACTCGCAACCTTAGCCGGTGCGCAACCTGATGAACTGGCTGAGCGAATCACGAAGATGATGGCAAAACTGAAAGCCACAGAAAAGGAAATGCAATCGTTGAAATCCGCTAATTTGATGGCTTCAGTGGCGAGCTATGTTGATGCGGCAAAACGGCTTGGAAACACAAAAGCCGTGATCGCAACGGTTAATAATGCGACAGGCGATGACCTGCGTAAGCTCGCCATGGAAGTCCGTGCTCGTTTGGGAGAGACCCAGCCCGCTGCGGTGGCGTTGTTTACAGTATCTAGCGGACGCCCCCTGGTTGTCGTTGCAGCAAATAAAGCGGCAACTAACACGGGGGTGAAATCCGGTGAACTGGTAGGCTTGGCTGCCCGAGCTATGGGTGGTGGCGGCGGCGGTCGCGACGATCTCGCCCAGGGCGGCGGAAAGGATCCTGCCGGGGTCGAGGCCGCCCAGGAAGCGATAGCCTCCCGTATTTCGGAGATTTGATGCTGGGTGTCAGACTATCTCTCGATATCGGAGAGGCTCGTATCGGTGTAGCCCGCACCGACCCTGACGGGATAATGGCACTCCCGCTTGAAAACGTGCCCGCTGATGAGCGACAGTACCTCAGGGTAGCTGAAATAGCCCAAGAGTGCCACGCGGTAATGATTTATGTGGGATTACCGCTGCATCTGAACGGTTCCGAAGGGCGAACTGCCGAAAAAATACGACATTGGGTAGCGGTATTTTCCGCACTGCTGCCCGATATTCCGGTACGCTTTATTGATGAAAGACTCACCACTGTATCGGCACATCAACTGCTGGGCTCGGTGGGTCTCGACTCCCGGGCTCGCAAGAGTCTCGTCGATATGCAGGCCGCCGTGCTGATATTGGAGCAGGCTCTCGAAATCGAAAAACGGGAAGTGACTAGGGAAAGGAACAGCAGTGACGATTCCTGAGTTTCCGCCTCGTGCCAGCGAACGGAAAAAAGCCAGGGCAGCAACCACGCCGACAGCTGTATCGACCCCGGCGCAAACCGACCCCAAGGAAAGCATTGAGAATGCTGAAGCGGCTGCTGATGCTACGCACAGCACCCGGGAGCGCTCGGCACGGTCTGAAACAACGTCGCGAGTCTGGCCGGATGATTTCGGTGGCTCTAAACGTGAAAAACCGAAACAGGGCACCAGTGATGCGCGAATGCGACGGGTTATGACATCGAGAGTTGAGCGGCGCAAGAAGAAGCGTGGTATCGCAGTTGCTGCCATAGTCATCACCGTGATCGTTATAATTTTAGCGCTGATAGGGGCAATGTTTGCTCTTGGCGGGCCCGCAGCAATCTTTGGGAATAACAAAGACTATGAGGGAACCGGCACCGTTGATGTGGAGGTCTATATACCCGAGGGTTCAACCGGAACCGACATCGGACGAATACTCTATGAGGCCGGAGTCGTTAAATCTGTGGAGGGCTTCACTGAAGTATTCGCGAAGAACTCACTGGCGCAGGGTATCCAGCCGGGAACCTATAAACTCAAAAAACAAATGTCTTCGACAAACGCTATAGCCGCACTGCTGAATCCGGCGTCGAAAGCAGACCTAAAAATCGTTATACCGGAAGGATGGAACCTCAATCAGGTAAAGGAGCGACTTAAGACCGTGGGAGGCTTCACCGATGAAGAAATCGCAGCAGCATTAAAGGACACGGATGCGCTCGGTTTGCCTAAAGAAGCCGGAGGTAAGCTGGAAGGGTGGCTGGCGCCAGACACCTATGTTGTGCAACCCAACGATACAGTAGCCACCGTGCTTTCACAGATGGTGGCACTCACGGTGACCCGATTGGAAAGCAATAACATACCCCGTGACAGGTGGCAACGAACTTTGATTATCGGATCAATTATCGAACGTGAAGTCAATAAAGAATCCGACTATGCGAAAGTTGCCCGAGTTATAGAAAACCGCCTCGGTGAAAACTCCCAAACCAACCAGCTGTTGCAGGTAGATGCCTCGGTGCTTTACGGGGCAGGTCGGATTGGTGGAATGCCCACTCAGGAAGAACTCGATGATGAAAAGAATGCCTATAACACCTATAAGCATCCCGGTTTGCCGCCTACGGCAATCGGCGCGGTTGGAGAAAAAGCGATGCAGGCAGCCAACAATCCAGTCAAGGGAGACTGGCAGTACTATACAACGGTGAACCTCGAAACCGGTGAAACAAAGTTCGCCAATACTCTCCAGGAACATGAGAAAAATGGTGAACTGCTCGCACAGTACTGTGAGGCAAACCCGAAGATTTGTAACGGCGAGAGCAAAGACGAGTAAATCCAGGTGCGATGGGCCGCAGTTATAGGAGATCCGGTTGAGCATTCGCTCTCTCCGGCTATTCACAACCGCGCCTATTCCGACCTTGGCTTAGATATCGAATATCGTGCGATAACGGTCTCTGTAACACAGGGACGCAAGTTTTTGCGAAACCTACCATCAGACTGTGTGGGTCTGTCGGTCACCATGCCTTTGAAACAGGAAATAATCCCTGAAATCCACTATCTCGACGGGCTGGCCAGAGTTACCGGTGTCGTAAACACTGTAGTGCCCGGTGCCGGAGGACTGAGCGGATTCAACACCGACAGCTACGGTATTCAAACCGCGGTGACTGAAACAACCGGACCAGATTTTACCCCCAAAACGGTCGCCATACTGGGTGGTCGAGCGACAGCATCCTCGGCTCTCGCTGCCGCAACAGCGTTACATGCGGAGAGAATAGAAATATATGCTCGTTCTTTTAGCGGTGCCGGTTCGGTTGCCTCAGCCGCGGCACGTATGGGAGTGCTGCCTGAATACCGACCGTTAAATCACAAAACAGCAGCTCAACTCGCATATGCGGATCTGATTATTTCGACTCTGCCAGCCGGGGTTGCCGACCGCTACTGTGTTGGTCTTAAAACAGAAGCACCAATTTTGGATGCCGCATACTATCCCTGGCCGAGCAAACTCGCCGAATGTAGCGATAATCCAATACCGGGGACTCGTATGCTGCTTCACCAGGCGGTAGCTCAGATTCGGCTATTCACATCCCGAACCCCAGATGTTGCCCGGATGGATGAGGCGCTCACCGCCCAGCTGGGAAGAAGAAAATGACATATCTGGCTCTAGCAACTCAGTCACTGGTTTTAGTGGCCGCACTGATCTATGTAAATACCTTCGGCATACGGGTAGTGCGAGCATATTTTCGGCGCTTCGCCGGCGGAATCGTAATGCCACAATGGGGTGGACGGCTGGCGTTAAACACCTACACGGTAGCATCTTTTATCGCAATAATGGTGTGCTGTTTCGGAACACTCGACCTTTATTTGGGTCTGCCACTGGTGTTTTTCGGACCGGTTTTGGCGGTCGTTGACGCCGGTGTGCGACGGCTACCGAACCGGGTAACAGCCTGGTTCACAGCCTTTTCTGTGCTCGTTATAGTTGTGCGAGCCATAGGTGCACGCGACTATTTTAGTGTCGTGGAGGCCGCACTTTGCGCAATCGCTGTGTTTTTGGTTCTCTGGCTGTCCTCTTTTGTTCGCGGCGGTATCGGCATGGGGGATGTGAAACTCGCCCCCGCCTGTGTGGCGTTAGCCACCGCGGTAAGCTGGCATGGATTGCTGTATATGGTGATTGCCACGGTTGTCGGCTCGGCGCTTTATGTTAGCCTCGGCTTGATGCTTCGTCGCCTCACATTGCGCAGTCGGATAGCTTTCGGCCCCTGGATACTCATAGGTGCCTATGCGGCGGTTATGTTCGGGAGTTAACGCGGGAATGTGCGATTATTGAAATATGCTCAGATGGTTAACGGCCGGTGAATCGCACGGTAAAGCACTAACAGGTATCCTCGATGGTTTACCTTCCGGGGTTGCGATACAAACCGAAGATATTCGCGCAGCTTTGGCTCGCCGCAGACTCGGGTATGGACGCGGAGCCCGACAGAAGTTCGAGCGAGACGAGGTTGAAATAGTAGGCGGTGTGCTGCGGGGATACACAATTGGATCTCCGGTAGCGATTATCGTTCACAATAGCGAGTGGCCGAAATGGGAAACGGTGATGAGCTCCGACCCGGTAACTGCCGAAGATTTACTAATAGATGCAGGTAGAGGGGATGAACGCGAATCTGCTAGAAACAAGCCGCTGACCAGACCGCGTCCCGGACACGCCGACCTTCCCGGAGTGCTCGCCTATGATCTGCCCGAGATTCGTCCGGTATTGGAACGGGCTTCCGCGCGAGAAACAGCAATGAGGGTGGCTCTCGGAACCGTTGCAGCTGCTTTCATCGAGCAGGCTGCCGGTATCCGTCTGGTGTCCCACGTGACCGGTGTTGGCTCGGTGAGTGTAGCAAACGATTCTTCGAGACCCGTCCCTGAAGATCGAGAGTATCTCGACGATGACCCGATGCACTGTTTTGATCCGGAAGTATCCGCCAGAATGGTCACAGAAATTGATGCCGCAAAATATTGTGGAGACACTCTCGGTGGCACAGTTGAAGTGATTGCCTATGGGGTGCCCGTGGGGCTTGGAACTCACACGCAGGCGGATAGGCGTCTAGACGCTCGTCTGGCTGAGGTGCTCATGGGTATCCAGGCGGTTAAAGGTGTCGAGGTGGGATTGGGTTTCGCGGGAGCAAAAATGCGGGGGTCGCAACTTCACGACCGAATATATTTAGGTGGGCGTCGCCAAACCAACAACGCCGGCGGTATCGAAGGTGGAATGAGCAACGGCGAACCGATAGTGGTACGTGCCGCTGTAAAACCGATAGCCACAGTGCCGCACGCGTTGCCAACAATCGATTTGGTGACCGGTGAAGAATCTTCAGCTATCCACCAGCGTTCAGACACAACCGCGGTCGCCCCGGCCGCTGTAATCGCAGAGGCTATGGTTGCTTTAGGACTGGCAGGCGCACTCCTGGAACACTTCGGAGGATACTCCTTGAAACAGGTTCGTGACAGTGTCGAAAACTATAACGCTCGGGTGTTGGAGCGGCTCGCGGCACAGGAAGGTGAACGATGAAAAAAATCCCCCCGATTCCGCAACGTCACCTGCCACTAGTCCTCGTAGGTATGCCCGGATCCGGGAAAAGCCGGGTAGCCCGGGAGATTAACAAGCTAACAGGTATCATTGCGGTCGATATGGACTCCGAAATCAAGAGACGGTATCGCCGTGATATTCCGGTGATATTTCGAGAAATAGGGGAGAGTGGATTTCGTGACCTCGAATATCGAACGATGCGTCAAGTTCTCGAAGTAACTGAAGGTGTGGTCGCCCTCGGCGGTGGAGCAGTGGTGCGTCCCGAAAGTAGGGAGCTGCTTGGCGAATATACGGTTGTGTACCTCAAATCCGATCCTGACAGCATTATTGGGCGCATCGCCGGTTCTGAGGAACGCCCGCTGTTATCCAACGACCCTAAACGTGCTCTTCATGAGCTCCTCCAACAACGTGAGAACTGGTATCGGGAAGTGGCGGACTACACGATTTCCCGAGATGAGATGGACGCAACAGAGGTGGCTGAACTGATCGTGCGCATACTGCGCAATCCACAGAGCGTCAACATCGTGGACGGCGAGGTGTTTCAGAGCCGAGAAATACAGATACCCGTTTCCGGCGCAAAGGAGTATCAAGTTCATATTGGGCATGGGCTGATCAGCGAGGTTGCCACGGCACTTCCGGAAAACACCCGCAGGGTGCTGCTCATACATCCACAGGTGTTAAACAAGTCCGCAGCAGACATCGGTGCGCGGCTCGCAGATACCGGAATCGAAGTCCTCGATTTTATTCATCCGGATGGGGAGCGAGCAAAAACTGCTGAGGTTGCGCAACGAGCCTGGGATGTATGCGGAGCTAACCGTCTGACGCGTGAGGACACAGTTATAGGTTTCGGAGGGGGAGCCAGTACCGACCTTGCCGGTTTTATTGCGGCAACTTGGTTGCGCGGGATCGAGTGCGTGCAGTTGCCGACAACCTTGCTGGGTATGGTGGATGCGGCAATAGGTGGCAAAACAGGGATAAATACTGAATCAGGGAAGAACCTGGTCGGTGCGTTTTGGCCGCCTCGTGCAGTTTTCTGCGACCTTGATTTCTTGCACACCCTCCCCGGTGAGGATCTGATTTCCGGTATGGCTGAAGTCATTAAATGTGGTTTCATTCGCGATGGTGAGATCCTTGAGCTACTCTCCGAAGGAATACCACAAATAGGTTCTGACGTGCTCATTGATGTGGTAACTCGGGCAGTGCGGGTTAAATCCCAGGTGGTTTCTTCGGATCTGCGAGAATCCGGTTTACGTGAAATATTGAACTACGGGCACACTTTCGGTCACGCACTCGAAAAAAGTTCTGGGTTCACTTTGCACCACGGATACGCTGTCGCAATAGGTATGGTTTATGCTGCCGAAGTTGCCGAAATTTTGCAGGTGGCAGAGTCGGGTGTCGCAGATCAGCATCGTAGCCGCATCGCCAAGTTGGGGTTGCCAACAGATTTCAACGGATACGACTGGGCGCAGCTACATGAAGCTATGCTTTCCGATAAGAAAGTACGTGGTGGTGAAATCCGGATGGTGCTGTTATCTGAACCCGGTAAGCCCCGAGTTGTTCCGATAACGGATGTTAAGGTGCTGGCAGAAGCCTATCGCAGGGTAGGAGCCAAATGATTGTTACCGGAGCCCCCGGAACAGGCTATCGGGAGTTGGCAGAACTCATCTGTCAGGAGCACGATATGCAGCTTCGTGACGTCGATGCAGATATTATCGCCGACCTGAATCTTGATCCGCAGCTGCCACTCGTTGAGCTAGGTGAACACAGGTATCGTGAAGAACAGCGCAAACGTGTTAAATCGTATCGGGGAAGCAACGAAATAATGGTTGTTGATTCCGGAGCGGCACCGTCACTAGCTGACCTGAAGCTAGCTAGGGGAGAAATAGTCGCTGTTAGTGCGCCTCTTAACTACCTGGCCAGCAGCAATGGGTTAAATGTTGCTCACCCCGCGACCCTTGGAGCCCCCCGCATGATGTTGCGGGTTTTACTTCAGGATCTGGAAAGTAGGTGGCGGGCACTCGGGGCGCTCATTCTCGTTCAGGACGATAGTAACATTAAGGCATTATTTTCCAAGTTCCACCTCAGTGTGCGAAACTAGGTGGCGGAGTTGACTGAACAGAAAGGCATCGTAAATGGCTACAACGAATGATTTGAAGAATGGAATGGTGCTAAACATCCAGGGCCAACTTTGGCAGGTTGTCGAATTCCAGCATGTGAAGCCGGGTAAAGGACCTGCTTTTGTCCGCACCAAGATCAAGAACATTATGTCCGGGAAAACGGTTGATAAGACCTTTAACGCCGGCGTTAAAGTCGAAACCGCGAATGTTGACCGCCGTGACATGACCTACCTTTACCAGGATGGCAGTGACTTCGTGTTCATGGATATTTCCGACTATGACCAAATCAATGTTCCGGCATCCATTGTCGGGGACGCAAAAAACTTTATGCTTGAAGGTCAGCAGGTGATTGTTTCCTTCCATGATGGGCAGGTGCTTTTCATTGATTTACCGGCAACCGTGACCTTGGAGATTACCTACACCGAGCCCGGCGTGCAGGGGGATCGCGCCAATGCAGGAACGAAACCCGCTACTGTCGAAACCGGATACGAGCTTCAGGTGCCGCTGTTCCTGGAGACCGGCGAGAAAATCAAGGTGGATACCCGTACCGGCGAATACAACTCCCGCGTGAAGGAGTGAGCCCAAACTATGGCGAAACTGCCAGCACGCACCCGAGCGCGGCTGCGTGCAGTCGACACGCTGTATGAGGCGCACCTAAAGGGGCTTGACGAGGACTCTGATGCCCTGAAAGACCTGGTTGATGAGCGTCTGCAAGTTTCTACTGCGCAGACACCGATACCGCCTTATACCGCCGAGATAGTTCGTGGAATAGCTGACGAACTCGACATTATTGACGCTGTTTTGGCGGGGTATTCAAAGCAGTGGGATCTTGACCGGATGGCGCAAACCGATTTGGCGACGCTGCGGGTAGCCGTCTGGGAGATGATGTTCAACGATGAAGTGGATCAGTTGGTGTCTATCAACGAGGCGATAGCAATATCTAGACGCATCTCAACACCCGACTCCCCGGCGTTTATCAACGGCGTGCTTGATGCGGTTATGCACGACCCGGACGGGTTGGTGACCAGGATGCAACAGCTAGCTACTGAGGAATACACTAAGGTCGATAAGGGTCAGGAAATCTCCCTGGATGCGGCATCTGAAACGGAGGACGAAACCCTTTTCTAGTGTTGTATGCTGGATACGATAATCCTTTAAGAATCGTCCTGTGAGGCGGGAAAGGAGATGTCGGTGACTGAATCCGGCACTGGTTCACTGAAAACCATTCTCAACGGTGCAGATATAGACCGTTCTCTCACTCGAATAGCTTTCGAAATTATTGAAAAAAACCAAGGTGTCGCAGACCTGGTAGTGCTGGGAATTCCGACCCGTGGAGCGGAGCTAGCTAAACGTATTGCCCATAAAATTTCTGCACAGGGGATCGTGGTGCCCTACGGCATCATCGACATCACAATGTATCGCGACGACCTGCATCGTCAACCAACGCGTGCACCTTCGCCCAGCCAGATACCGGGGGAAAGCGTTGACGGTAAAAACGTTGTTCTCATCGACGATGTGCTCTATTCTGGGCGGACCGTACGTGCAGCACTGGATGCTCTCAACGATTTTGGGCGCCCCCTCACAGTACAGTTGGCGGTGCTGATTGACCGTGGACACCGGCAGTTGCCGATACGAGCAGATTATGTGGGTAAAAATTTGCCGACCGCTTTTGAGGAAAAGGTTCGGGTGCTCACTGCTGAACACGACGGAACCGACGAGGTTCAGATAGGAGGAGCGCGATGAAGCACCTGATTGACTGCCGTGACTTGACGCAGCAAGACGCGCTACAGCTCTTAGACACTGCCGAAATTATGAGCGCCACTCAGCAGCGTAGAGTAAAGAAACTGCCGACTCTGCGCGGCAAAACCGTAATCAATCTGTTTTTTGAAGACTCTACCCGAACCAGATTGTCTTTCGAGGCGGCCGCGAAACGCCTATCAGCAGACGTCATTAACTTCTCCGCGAAAGGATCCTCAGTTTCAAAGGGGGAATCACTCAAGGACACTGCCCAGACGCTCAGGGCAATGGGTGCCGACGCGGTAGTTGTCAGACACAGCTCCTCCGGGGCAGCATACCGGTTAGCCTATGCAGGTTGGCTGGATCTGCCAATCCTAAATGCCGGGGATGGCAACCACCAGCATCCTACCCAGGCACTGCTCGACGCGATGACACTGCGCCGCTACTATCGTGGCACCGGTTCACCGTCGGAACCTGGTAAGACGCTCGATGGTGCCCACGTGGTGATTGTCGGTGACATACTGCATTCAAGGGTGGCGCGCTCAAATATGGATTTATTGAATCTTTTGGGAGCCCACGTGACCTTTGTGGCGCCACCCACACTGTTGCCCGTAGGTATTGAACACTGGCCATGCGAGGTGGTTTACGATTTCGATGAAGCGCTCGCAACCGAACCGGATGCGGTTATGATGCTGCGGGTTCAGTATGAACGGATGAGTGCTACCGGGGGCGGGTTCTTTCCCTCACCGGGTGAATATCACCACGAATACGGTCTGGATATTGAACGTTACCGTAGCTTGAAACCCAGCACCATAATCATGCATCCAGGCCCGATGAACCGTGGTTTGGAAATAAGTGCAGAAGCTGCGGACTCCTTGCAATCAAAAGTAGTTGAGCAGGTGGCGAACGGGGTCAGTGTCCGGATGGCCGCGCTCTATCTGTTGCTGGCCGGAGGGGAACAAATCAATGAGTGAGATTCTGATAAAGGGAGCCCGCATCGAGGGCGATAACCCCAGCGATATTCTGATTTCCGGTAATGAGATTGCCCAGATTGGCGAGTCATTGGATGCTCCAGTCGGGGCCAAGATAATTGATGCTTCAGGGATGGTTGCGCTGCCCGGTCTGGTCGATTTACATACGCACCTGCGGCAACCGGGGGCGGAGGACGCTGAAACTGTTTTGTCAGGAACTAGAGCTGCAGCTGCCGGCGGTTACACCTGTGTACATGCGATGGCTAATACCAGACCGGTAGCCGATAACGCCTCGGTAGTGAACCAGGTTCAGTGGCTAGGTAAGAAGTCCGGATATGCTCTGGTGCGTCCAGTCGGGGCGGTATCGAAAGGCTTGAAGGGTGAGCAGCTGGCGGCGCTTGGCGCGATGGCTGAATCTGATGCCCATGTTCGAGTTTTCTCTGATGATGGGAAATGCGTCTCAGATCCGGTATTGATGCGCCGCGCCCTGGAATATGTTCGCGCTTTTGACGGTGTCATAGCCCAACATTCGCAGGATCCGCGTCTCACTGAGAACGCCCAAATGAACGAGTCTTTGCTCTCTGGAGAACTCGGGTTGGCTGGCTGGCCGGCAGTCGCGGAAGAATCAATAATTGCTCGCGACCTGCTTTTGGCACAGCATGTTGGCTCACGGTTGCATGTCTGTCACCTCTCAACTGCCGGAAGTGTAGACCTGGTTCGCTGGGGGAAGAAACGCGGCATTAACGTGACTGCAGAGGTTACCCCACACCACCTGTATTTCACTGAGGAAGAGGCCCGTAGTTATGACCCGCGCTACAAGGTGAACCCGCCGCTGCGGCGTGCCGAGGATGTAGAAGCTGTTCGGCAGGGACTCGCTGATGGCACTATTGACATTGTTGCTACCGACCATGCGCCACACCCGCTGGAGACAAAGGATTGTGAATGGCAGGTCGGTGCCTTTGGGATGACAGGTCTCCAGACTGCGCTATCAGTTGTTATTGAAACTATGGTGCGTCCCGGTTTACTGGATTGGCACGATGTGGCACGGGTAATGTCTCGCACTCCGGCACGTATCGGACAGGTAGAAACTCAGGGACAAGAAATCGCTGTCGGGGCTCACGCTAATATCTGCATTGTTGATCCGGATGCCGAAGACGAAGTGCGTCTAACCGACCAGGTTTCGAGCTCAACAAACACACCGTGGGTAGGACACAGCCTGCCCGGAGCGCTACGTTGGACAATCTATGAGGGACGCGTCACGCTCGCCGATGGTGAGCTAGCAGACCTAAGTGAGGAGGCTTGAAATGCCCAAATATGATGCGGCAGTAATAGTTCTCGAAGATGGATACATTCTGCCTGGGCGTGCCTGGGGGGCGCGGGGGCGTAGCCTGGGCGAAGCGGTTTTTTCAACCGCGATGACCGGGTATCAGGAAACCCTAACCGACCCGTCCTACTATCGGCAGGTTGTAATCCAAACGGCGCCACATATTGGAAATACCGGCATGAACTCCGAAGATCCGGAATCTCGTCGAATCTGGGTTGCCGGATATGTTGTTCGTGACCCTTCACCGAGTGCCTCCTCCTGGCGCAGCGAATGGGAACTTGCTGATGAACTCGCTGAACAGGGTATAGTCGGTATATCACACGTGGATACTCGGGCACTAACCAGGCATCTGAGAGATAAAGGTGCCATGCGGGTCGGTATTTTTTCCGGAGATGCCCTGCCTGTTGGTGGTGACACCTGGCCGGTCCCGGAGCACGTTCACGATCTGCTCGTTTCTATAGTCGCAGAATCCCCAAAAATGCGGGGCGCGTCGCTGGTTGATGCAGTCTCAACTACCGAAACCTACACCATAGAACCCGAAGGCGAACGGTTTAGCAACGAACCACGAGCCACTATTGTTGCCGTCGATCTGGGAATAAAGTCACGGAGCCCCTGGCATCTGGCGCAGCGTGGCGCTCGGGTACACGTGGTACCTGCCGGTACCAACCTGGAGACCATTCTTGCTTTGAAACCGGATGGAGTGTTCTTCTCTAACGGACCGGGTGACCCTGAAACCGCTGTTGATGAGGTCGATTTGTGCCGTTCCATACTGGCACGGCGAATACCGTTCTTCGGTATTTGTTTCGGCAATCAAATACTCGGACGTGCCTTTGGTTTCGGCACCTATAAACTGGTTTTCGGTCATAGGGGGGTGAATCAACCCGTGAAAGATCTCGAAACTGGGAGGGTTGAAATCACTGCCCATAACCACGGTTTTGCGGTTGATGCTCCTGTAGGTTTGCCGGTTGCGTCCCCATATAACAACTCCGAGTTCGGGCGAGTTCAGGTGTCCCATGTGGATCTTAACGACAATGTGGTGGAGGGGCTCCGAGCCCTGGATGTGCCGGCTTTCTCTGTACAATTCCATCCGGAAGCAGCAGCGGGTCCCCATGACGGCGGGCATCTCTTCGACAGGTTCTTTGACTTGATAGAGAGCTCCCGAACAGGTGAGAGAGTGGCAGGGGAGGAGCACTGAAATGCCGAGACGTTCAGACATTGAATCTGTACTTGTTATAGGATCCGGACCGATAGTTATTGGGCAGGCCTGCGAGTTTGACTATTCCGGTTCTCAGGCTTGTCGAGTGTTGCGTGAAGAAGGTCTGCGCGTGGTGCTCGTCAACTCGAATCCGGCGACGATTATGACCGACCCGGAGATGGCAGATGCTACCTATATTGAGCCGCTCACGCCAGATGTTGTCGAAAGCATCATCGCGAAAGAACGACCGGATGCGTTACTGCCGACCCTCGGTGGTCAGACGGCGTTGAATCTGACGATTGCGCTCAGTGAGCGGGGTGTTCTCGACCGATACGGTGTGCAGCTGATTGGAGCATCTGCCGAGGCTATTAATGCCGGGGAGAATCGCGAAGAGTTCAAGAAGATCGTTGAGGATTGCGGCGCTGAGGTTGCCCGCTCCCGAATAGCCCACAGTCTGCAAGAATGCCATGAAGCCGCAGCTGAACTGGGCTATCCAGTCGTGGTTCGTCCGTCTTTCACCATGGGTGGTCAGGGTTCCGGTATTGCCTATAACGAAACTGATCTTGACCGGATTGCCGGTGAGGGAATACACGACTCGATTACTTCTGAAGTGCTACTTGAGGAAGCAATTATCGGTTGGAAAGAGTTCGAACTGGAGATTATGCGCGACAGTGCCGACAATGTGGTTGTGGTGTGCTCTATCGAGAATGTTGATCCGGTAGGGGTACATACCGGAGATTCAATAACCGTTGCTCCGGCATTGACATTGACTGACCGCGAACTGCAGCGTTTGCGTGACATAGGTATCGCAATTATCAGGGCGGTTGGTGTAGACACCGGTGGTTGTAATATCCAGTTTGCGGTGCATCCGGAGACCGGACGGGTGATTGTGATTGAGATGAACCCGAGGGTCTCTCGTTCTTCTGCTTTGGCCTCGAAAGCTACCGGGTTTCCGATTGCAAAGATGGCTGCGCGCCTCGCCCTGGGCTATACTCTAGATGAGATTCCTAACGACATAACCCATTCAACACCGGCATCCTTTGAACCGACCCTGGACTATATCGTGGTAAAGGTTCCACGTTTCGCATTCGAAAAGTTTCCGGGTGCCGACCCGACATTGACTACCTCTATGAAGTCCGTGGGGGAGGCAATGGCAATCGGCAGGAACTTCGCTGAAGCCTTAAATAAGGCTTTAGCCAGCCTCGATAAACGAAACACCGCTTTTGACTGGGGCGGAGACAAGCCCGATAAGAGGGAAGTCTCCGAGTTGCTGAACCAGATAAGCACCCCAACGGAGAACCGGATTCTGCAGGTGCAACGTGCCCTTTGGGGTGGGGCTTCCATCGCGGATGTCGCGCAGGTAACCCGTATTGACCCGTGGTTCCTGAAGCAAATTTCCGAAATCAACGCTATAGCCGATGAGCTGCGTGGCAGTGATACTCTCGACCGAGAGCTGTTGACTGAAGCGAAGCGGATGGGTATAACCGACGCTCAAATCGGTAACATCCGGTCAATAAGTGAACAAGCTGTTATTGAGGTTCGTCATGCTCTCGGGGTTAACCCTGTTTATAAGCGGGTTGATACCTGTGCCGCCGAGTTTGCTGCCGATACGCCATACCACTATTCGACCTACGACTACGAAACCGAGGTACAGCCGCGACAGCGCCCTGCGATTCTGATTCTCGGAGCCGGGCCGAATCGTATCGGGCAGGGAATTGAGTTTGACTACTCCTGTGTGCACGCCACCCAGGAACTTCAATCTGATTTCGACACGGTGATGCTTAACTGCAACCCGGAGACGGTATCCACCGACTATGATATTTCCTCGCGGCTGTATTTCGAGCCGCTCACATTCGAGCATGTTTTCGAGGTGTATCGAGCAGAATTGGCTGCCGGGCCGGTGGCGGGAGTGCTGGTGCAGCTCGGCGGGCAGACTCCGTTGTCACTGGCGGCACGGCTGAAAGCCGCTGGGCTGCCAATTCTTGGCACCACGCCGGAAGCTATTGCTGCTGCGGAGGATCGGGAACTCTTCGGTCAGGTTTTAGATGATGCGCAACTGTCAGCGCCGGCACACGAAACCGCTATTTCTGCTTCTGAAGCACTGGAGAAAGCGAACCATGTGGGCTATCCGGTGCTGGTGAGACCATCATTCGTCCTCGGCGGTCGCGGTATGGAAATCATAGATGACCCGGAAGGTATGGCTCGGTACGCTGCCGCTTTCCCCTGGGATGGGGGTGCCCGCGGCCCGCTGCTGATTGACCGGTTCCTCGATCATGCGGTCGAAATTGATGTTGATGCGCTCTATGACGGTGAACAGCTGTTCATGGGGGGAATAATGGAGCATATTGAGCAGGCAGGTATCCATTCGGGAGACTCCGCCTGTGTCATACCGCCGATGAGCTTTTCTGACAGGCTCCAAGATCGCATCAGAGAGGCAACACAACGTATAGCTGCTGGTGTTGGTGTGCGCGGACTGCTCAATATCCAATTTGCGCTTATGGCAAACCAGCTGTTCGTTTTGGAAGCTAACCCGAGAGCCTCCCGTACCGTTCCCTTCGTCTCAAAGGCTACCGGTGTTACCCTGGCGCGTGCTGCCGCGCGCATAATGACCGGAGAAACGATTGCCTCACTGCAACTTGCTGGGAAACTTCCGAAACAAGATTTCGGTCCCGATAGCCTCCCGGCGATGATAGCTGTAAAGGAGGCGGTACTGCCTTTCTCACGATTCCTCACCTCCAGCGGTAAAGTTGTTGACACTGTTCTCGGACCGGAAATGCGTTCCACCGGCGAGGTCATGGGATTGGATACCTCTTTCCCGGTGGCTTTCGCAAAATCACAAAGCGAAGCGGCAGGCGGGCTACCTAAGACAGGTGTGGCTTTCGTCTCGGTTGCGGATCGCGATAAACGTTCACTACCGTTGCCGGTGTCGATACTGGAGGAGTTCGGTTTCCAGATTCTCGCGACCTCCGGGACCGCCTCAGTGCTCAGACATGCCGGTATTAACGCGACAGTAGTACGAAAAGCCAGTGACGATGAATCATGTGGTGCACCCTCGATTATAGATATGGTGATGAATCGTCAGGTTCACTTCGTTTTCAATACCCCAGACAGCTCCGATAGCCGCCGAGACGGTTATCTGCTGCGTGCCGCAACAATTGCCGCAGATGTGCCACTGATGCAAACCATGTCGGAGTTTCTGTCCTCAGTACAGGCTATTGAGGCGATGCGAAACAGGCAGTATGAGGTGCATTCACTGCAAGAAGCTGAAGAACTGTCCCGGAGCGCCTCGTGAGTGCTACCGACAGCCCAACTCCCTATGGTGAACGCTTGGCGGAAGCGCTATCCGAAAGGGGGAATATCTGTGTTGGTATTGATCCTCATCCGCAACTGTTAGATGAGTGGTCGCTGCCGCAGAATGCCCGTGGCGTCAGGGATTTTGCTTTGCGAACCCTGGAGGCGATATCAGATCAAGTTGCGGCAATAAAGCCGCAGTCAGCATTCTTTGAGGAGTACGGTTCTGCTGGTGTCGAGGTTCTGGAAGAGTTACTTGCGGGAGCTCGCGAACTCGGGGTTCTCACGATTTTGGATGTGAAACGCGGAGATATTGGTTCGACTATGGCTGGATATGCACGCGCCTATCTGTCTGAACACTCGTCTTTGCGTGCAGACGCGGTTACTGTTTCTCCCTACCTGGGTGTCGGGTCGTTGCAACCGGCTTTTGAAATGGCTGGACGCACCGGGAGGGGACTGTATGTACTGGGTTTGACTTCTAACCCGGAGGGTGCCCAGGTTCAACATGCTCGTGACAAGGATTCACGTGCGGTAGCTGCAACCGTGGTTGATGAGGTAGAAATGAGAAATCAGCAGCTCACGGTTGGCAGTGAGATAGGTCATATAGCCCCGTTTGGTCTGGTTGTCGGTGCGACTATTGGTTGCGCTGCGCAATCACTAGATATTAATTTTGAACGTTTCTCGGGCTCGTTTTTATCTCCGGGTATTGGTGCTCAAGGTGCTGGAGTTGACGAGGTCAAGGCAATTTTTGGTGCTGCTTCTGCTCGGGTACTGGTCTCGGTTTCACGTGCGGTACTTACCGCCGGTCCCGATAATTATGCATTGAGGCGCGCAGCAGAAAACTTGCGCGTCGCAATGAAAGGCGTTTTGGCAGATAAATGACACGCCTAAGGATAAATTTCCTAGTAAACACCGGATTGGCTATGCTAAATAATCGCTAGGACATTTAGCTACGAGAAGAAAGGGGCCGGAAATGGCACTTCCCCAACTAACACCAGAGCAGCGCGCCGAGGCACTGAAGAAAGCCGCTGAGGCTCGCAAGGTTCGTGCCGAAGTCAAGACCAAGCTGAAGAAGCGTGAGATCAAGCTGTCCCAGGTGCTCAAGGACGCTGAGAATAACGAGGCGCTCTCCAAGATGAAGGTACTGGCTCTGCTCGAGGCGCTGCCGCGTGTTGGTGCCACCACCGCGAAGTCCGTGCTCTCTGATATTGGCATTGCCGAGTCCCGCCGTATCCGCGGTCTCGGACAGCATCAGCGTGAGGAGCTGGTGAAGCTCTTCGGCTGAGCCTCAATTTCTTTGCTGGCTTTGAGATGGTCGCCGTTTTGGCGACCATCTCTTTTATACCCAACATAAACTTCAGGATGGATTAATGCAGCTGCTCACCATACTTTCAGGTCCCTCGGGAGTCGGGAAAGGCACGGTTGTTAAAGAGTTACAACGCAGATACCCGGATGTTTTTGTTTCTGTTTCTGCCACAACCCGTAAACCCAGACCGGGAGAACGTGACGGGATCGACTACCTTTTTGTCTCAGAAACTGCCTTCGATCAGATGATTGCCGCCGGTGAACTGTTGGAATGGGCTGAGGTGCACGGCATGGCACGCTATGGAACACCCGCAGCTCCAATCTTGGAGAGAATGGAGCTGGGTAAAGCATCACTTCTGGAGATAGACATGTCCGGCGCGTTTCAGGTAGTTAAACGCATCCCGGAAGCCTTTATGGTGTTCTTAGAGCCCCCCACATACGAGGAGCTGCTTCAAAGACTCCGGGGGCGTGGGACAGAAAACGCTGAACAGGTTGCAGCTCGCCTACGAACCGCTGAACGTGAGATGGCGGCACGGGGTCGCTTTGACTACACAATAGTCAACGATGAACTCGACCGAACTGTAACAGAACTAGCCGCAGCCATAGGTTTGGCTTAAAATAGCGGTTGGAACATATAAGGGGGATTAATGTCAGGAACAATCGCACGTGCAGAGGGAATAACTTTCCCACCAATCGATGACCTGCTGGAGAAAGTACCTTCAAAATACGCGTTGGTGGTTTATGCAGCAAAACGGGCGAAGCAGATCAACACCTATACGCAACAGATCGCTGACGGTATGTTCTCCACGCCCGGCCCCCTGGTGCCCACCAGCCCAGAGGACAAGCCCCTCACTATTGCCCTTGAGGAGATCAACCAGGGGTTGCTTGAATACTCCGAAGAGGATGAAACCGTTGAAGAAAATACGCAGCTAAGTGACTCGGATCTCGACAGGGAACTCGCTGAAGCCGATGCCCTCGACGACCTGTTCAAGGCCGACGCCGAGTGATTCGGCAGCAATGACTGGCGGCATCCATGGCTCATATCCTGCTGGGGGTGAGTGGCGGTATTGCGGCATATAAGGCTGTTTTGCTGCTGCGCATGCTGCAGGGTACTGGTCACCAGGTACGGGTGATACCAACACCTGCATCTTTGGATTTCGTGGGCGACCGAACCTGGCAGGCGCTTACTGGAGAACCTGTCTACACCGAGACTCAGGTTCCTGATGTTCGCTATGACCATATAGAGATGGCGCGCTGGGCAGATTTGCTGGTTATTGCGCCACTTACTGCCAACACGCTCGGGAAGCTCGCAAATGGTTTGGCCGACAACCTGCTAACTGCAACGTGTTTGGCTTTCTCCGGGACGAAACTTATGGCACCGGCGATGCATCCAGCAATGTTGAATAATCCCGCCGTGCAACGAAATGCTACGCTACTTACCGAGGCTGGATGTTTCTTTGTTGACCCCGGCAGTGGCGAACTCGCCCACGGGGATAGTGGCACCGGTCGCCTAGCGGAACCTGAAGAGATATTTCATCAGGTACAGTTGCTGCTTGGGGAAACAGCCACCGATACCGGTGGTAACAGTCTCGCCGGGAAACGGATTTTGATATCTGCGGGAGGAACTCGAGAAGCACTCGACCCGGTTCGCTTTCTGGGTAACCGTTCCACCGGAATTATGGGTCGGGAACTGGCGCGGGCAGCGCTTTGCGAAGGAGCGCAGGTAACCGTGGTCGCCGCGAACGTTACAGTTGAGTTGCCGAAACAGGCCGAAATAGTGACGGTGGAGTCCACCGCTGAGTTGGCCGAGGAAATGTTGAATCGCTCCAGATGTAGCGACATAGTTATTATGGCCGCAGCGGTCGCAGATTTACGTCCAATCGCTTTTTCACAAGCGAAAATCCAAACTGGTTTTGACCGCGGGCTGACTTTGCAGCTGGAAGCTACCGAAGATATTTTGGCTGAACTATTACAGCGCCGACATGAGGGGCAGGTCATAGTCGGTTTTGCTGCCGAAACAGGTAACGCTTCGCAAGGTTTTCTCGAAATGGGAAGAGCAAAAGCGATTCGTAAAGGAGCAGACCTGCTCGCTGTGAACAAAGTTGGAGCATCCGCAGGTTTTGGTAACCGCGATACGCACCTGTATTTCATGGGACCCGACGGGGAACTCTTGGGTGAAGCATCAGGCACAAAATTCCAGGTGGCGCAACAGCTGCTGGCTCTCGTGTCTCAGGTCTCTGAAATTGAGCCATGAGTTTTCCGCAGGAAACACAGCAGGCTTTGCTGCCTATAGCACGTCCGAAACAAAGGGTGACAGACAGCAGCATCACAGACCCTGTAGCAGAGGTTTTGGTTGACACAGGTTTGGCCCACCTTAACTACCCGGTTGACTATTTAATACCGGAAAACCTAGATAACGTAGCGATACCGGGCGTTCGGGTTCGTGTTCGATATGGTTCACAAAAGCTGGTCGGGTATTTGCTGGGACGCAAAGATATGTCTGAACGTGCCGGGCGGCTACGTCCTGTGGATTCGATTATTGACTCGATACCGGTTTTTAATGAAACCACTTTCAATATCGCGAACCAGGTGGCCCGACGCTACGCCGGTTTAACAACAGATTTGCTCCGCCAGCTGATCCCCCACAGACGCAAACGTGCAGAAGAAAAAGTGCTTTCTCAAACACCACCCCCCAGTGCCGATACCGTTGAATACGAAACGGATTATCGGCTGCTTGAACCCTATCGTTTTGGTGTAGAACTGGGAAAAAGACTGGCAAACGGAGAGCCAGCACGCGCGGTAATGGATATTCTCGGAAATCATGTCGAAACCGGCAGTTGGCGCCAGCTTATAGCGCAACTGACGGCCTGTGTCCGTCACGCTGGGAAAACCGTGCTAATCATTGTTCCTAACCGGCGTTTGGCTGCACAGCTTTCCCAGGTGTTCCCCGAGGAACTAGGTGAGGTTGGCAGACTGGATTTCGAGGACGCACAGGCCCGATATGGCGCATATCTTCAAGCAGTGCTCAATCGCAGCAAAATCGTCATCGGTACTCGCTCGGCGATTCTCACTCCGATGCCCAACCTGGGTGCGATATTTGTTTGGGATGAGCAATCTGACTCCTATCAGGAACGCCACGCGCCATACTGGCATCTGAGGCAATTGGCGGTTCGCAGAGCCATAGTCGAAAACTGCGGTCTCGTGTTCCTGGGATACACCCACTCGGTTACCGTAGAAATGCTGTTGGAATCCGGTTGGGCACCCTATATCAGTGCCCCTGCAGAGATCGTGAGAGACACAGTACCGCGAATCAACATTGGAGGCAGATACCATTCCGGACCTCCAGACAACGGCTGGATACCCGATCAAACACGCGAGGTTTTGCGTGAGGCGCTCACTGACGGGCCGGTGCTAATTTCCACGCCAAACAGCGGGTATCGACTAGCTAATATCTGTGGACGCTGTGGCGAAGTAGCGCGCTGTCGGCACTGTAACGGCCCTGTCGGTACTGGTCGCCGAGGAACCCCTTACTGCCGCTGGTGCGGACGTCCAGCAACCGGCTGGAACTGCCCTAATTGTAATTCAACCGAGATGAGAGCCCTGGGCAGGGGAGCGATGCGTGGCGCAGAAGAACTCGGTCGCGCATTCCCCGGAGTCCCAATCATCGTTTCAGGACGGGATCAAACGGTGATAGAAGAGGTGGATTCTCGCCCCCGAATAGTTCTTTCAACCCCCGGAGCGGAGCCCAGTGCACGTGGCGGATATGCCGGAGGTGCAATAACGGACGCCGCGCGTTTCCTCTCCCGCCCAGAACTGTGGGTACCTGCGGAAACTATGCGTCGCTGGACCCAGGTGGCGGCTCTGTTGCGCCCGCAGGCACCGCTGGCGCTACTCGGATCAGTTGAGGGACGGATAGCTTCCGCTTTTCAACGCTGGGATACCGGTGGTTGGAGTCGGGAACTATTGGATGAGCGTCGAGCTATGCGTTTCACGCCTACCGTGACGATGGCTGCGGTCAGTGGAGATGCTTCCCAAATTAATGCTGCTATTTCGGCTCTGCAACTGCCCGACACTGCTGATGTTCTCGGTCCTGTTCCAATCGGCATGGGAAAGCTGCGAGCAATAATCCGCGTGGAGGGATTCCAGGGGCTGGAGCTTGCTGACGCGCTGACCGCCTATCGCGCTCAAATTACCTCACGACACCAGAAAGCGCCTCATATCCAGGTTGACCCCGATGACCTTTAACGGTCCGCGCCCTATACAATAAAACCCGTGCGTATTGTTTTTGCTGGAACCCCTGATGTCGCGGTCGAGACCCTCGATGCCCTCGTTGAATCTGGTCACGAGATTGTGGCTGTCCTGACGCGTGCCCCCGCTCCGAGAGGTCGTCACCGCACCCCGGTTCCCAGTCCGGTACATAACCGTGCCGAGCAGCTAGGTCTGCGGGTTCTCACGCCAAAAACCCTTAAAGGGTACCGGGAAAGTCTCACCCAGTTGAATGCTGATGTTGCCTTTGTGGTTGCCTATGGAATGCTGATCCCTGCAGATGCACTCGATGTTTTTCCACTCGGTTGGTTTAATGTCCACTTCTCACTGTTGCCCAGGTGGCGAGGTGCCGCACCCGTACAGTATGCGATTCGAGCAGGTGATGACATTAGCGGTATCTCTATATTTCGGATTGATTCTGGTCTGGATACCGGCCCGCTGATTGCCGTGGACCCCTATCGTCTTGGACCGGCAGCAACAACCGGACACGCTTTGAAGATGCTGGCTCATCGTGGCGCACGCCTCGCAACAATGGTTGCTGATGCTTTAAGCAGCGACACCCCCCCAAAGTTGCATCCGCAACCGGAAGAGGGAATCACTTTGGCACCTCGGTTAACCACCGAGTTTGCACATATTGATTGGCAATTGAGCGCGACAGAAATCGACAGATTGATACGATCCTGCACGCCGGAGCCCGGTGCCTGGACACAGCTGCCTGACGGAACACGGATAAAACTGCTGCCGCCGCTGGTAACAGATAACCACGACCTCAAACCTGGTGAGTTGCAAATCAGTAAGCACGAGGTGCGTGTCGGAACCGGGGATGGGGATCTGGTGCTTTCTTCAGTACAAAAACAGGGTAAAGGTGAAATGCCAGCCAGCGACTGGGCTCGAGGGGCACACCTGGGGGAGGATAGCAGTTTTGTCTGAAAGTCGCCGCATAACCGCTCGGGATTGTGCTCTGCGGGTTCTTATAGAGTGTGAGACACAAGGCGCATACGCGAACCTGGCGATGCCGAAAGTCTTGGCAGCTTCACGTCTGGATGCCCGTGAGAGTGCGTTGGCCACCGAGATTGCTTTCGGTACTTTGCGAGCTCAGCTGCGATATGACTACCTGGCAGGTCAGGCTGGTGACCGTGATATTGCCGCGCTCGATGCACAGGTACGATGCGCGGTACGCATGGGCGCCCACCAGCTGCTAGATACTCGAATCCCGGATCATGCCGCAATATCAGAAACGGTGGCGGCAGTACGAAAAATCACGAACCGGGGAGCGGCAGGTACCGTGAACGCCCTGTTACGGACTCTGCAGCGCCGCCGGCAGCATCTTCGGGAACCCCAGGATCTACCGACTCGCTATTCTCACCCGAAACCACTGGTCAGGGCGCTAGATGATGCGCTTTCAGTACTAGGGTTATCCGATACCTTGCCGCAGCTGCTTGAGGAAGACAACCGTGCGCCCTATGTGACCCTGGTGGCTCGCCCAGGGCTTACGGATCGTGAGAGCCTTGCTGATGAGGCAGAGGAACTGCTGGATGCCGATACCGCCTTTACACCGTACTCTCCCTGGGGAGTAACAATCTCACGTGGCGAACCTGGACGACTCCCTCAGATACGCAGCGCCGCCGCCGCTGTGCAGGATGAAGGCTCGCAACTGGTTGCTGGAATATGTGCGGAACTTCCGGTTCACGCCGATGGTGGAGAGCGCGCCTGGCTGGATTTATGTGCTGGACCGGGAGGCAAAACCGCGATTCTTGCCGGTTTGGCGCGTGAGCGTACAACAGGCAACGGAGAATCAGTAAAGCTGCACGCGATTGAGCTGCATCGACATCGAGCACAGCTGACACGTAAAACTCTGAAGGATTTCCCTGAAGTGAGTGTCGAATGTGCAGACGGGCGGGCTGTGAAAGGCCTGTACCAGCGAGTTCTGGTAGATGCGCCCTGCAGCGGTCTAGGTTCGTTACGTAGGCACCCTGAGGCACGTTATCGTTCTTTTACCGCGCAGTTACCGCAATTGGTGAACCTGCAACGACAGCTCCTGAACGCTGCAATAGCAGTAACTCAGCCCGGGGGAGTGATCTGCTATTCGACGTGCTCACCGCTGCCTGTTGAAACCCGTGACAACGTGAAATCCGCACTGTCAGACGGGCGCCTTAAACTCCTGGATCTCTCCACCATTGCTCGTCAACATTTCGACCTTGATGTTTCAGGCCCAACAATTCAGCTGTGGCCACATATTCATGGAACTGATGCGATGTACATTGCTGCTTTTGAGAGGCTAGCCTAGAGATATGACGGTAACGATTTCGCCATCAATACTGAATAGCGACCTGACCGATTTGGGTGGACAGTTGGATGCTATCTCAAATGCCGACTATGCCCATGTTGATGTGATGGATGGGCATTTCGTCCCGAATCTTACCTGGGGGTTACCGATTGTTGAGGCCGTATGTCTACGTGGAACGCTCCCGGTAGATGTGCATTTGATGATTGAAGATCCCGACCGTTGGGCACCCGAATATGCACAGGTTGGTGCAGATTCGGTTACTTTTCATGTGGAAGCGGCACACGCACCGATGCGTCTGGCTCGCGAATTGCATTCAAAGGGGGCGCTTGTCGGTGTCGCCCTCAACCCGGGTACTGCGATTGAAGACGTATACGAGCTGCTGGGAGTGGCCGACATGGTGCTGGTTATGACAGTGGAGCCCGGTTTCGGGGGGCAGCCATTTATCGATTCCATGCTCGATAAAGTAAAACGTTTACGTAAAAGAATGTCTGCAACTGGTCAGCAGCTTGCCATCCAGGTTGATGGGGGAGTGACTCCAGAAAACATTCAGGCAGCAGCAACCGCCGGAGCTGATGTTTTTGTCGCGGGTTCTGCGGTTTTTCGTTCCCCAGACCCTGGAACGACAGTTGCGCAGCTGCGTCAACTTGCCCAACAGGCCGCTAGCGAGGTTGCGTCACATCAACACGGGGAAGGGGTATCCTAGGTTTTCGAGCCTCAGATCACGAGACCTACAATGGTGAGGAATAGATAGCGTCGACCAATCGGCCGGCAGTCAGGAGAGAGAGATGAAAACTTTCGATGAGCTGTTCCGGGAACTCAGCCGGAAAGCTGAGCAGCACGATGAAGGTTCCCGAACCGTCGCTGAACTTAATCAAGGGGTTCACGAAATCGGGAAAAAAATTGTTGAGGAAGCCGGAGAGGTCTGGATGGCTGCCGAATATGAGACGCAGGAAAACCTCGCCACTGAGATTTCTCAGCTGCTGTACCATGCGCAGGTTATGATGATTGCCCGCGGGCTCAACCTCGAAGATATTTACCGGGAACTGTGACGATGCTTCGGATAGCGCTGCCCAACAAGGGGTCGCTGGCTGAGGGGGCTGCCCGGATAATGTCTGAGGCCGGTTATCGCACTAAACGCCAGGCACGTCAGTTACATATAACCGATCGAGATAATGATGTAGAAATTTTTTTTCTACGTCCACGAGACATTGCGGTCTATGTTGATTCAGGTACGATTCAGGCCGGGATAACCGGTCGTGACCTGCTCTTAGACTCAGGTGTTTCGGCGCATGAACATCGTGCCCTTGGCTTCGGAGCTTCAACTTTTCGTTTCGCAGGTCCAGCTGACTCAGTGAGCAGGGTTGAAGATTTGAATGGTTTGCGTATCGCAACCTCCTTTGACAACCTGGTTACCGACTATCTTTTCGCTCACGAAATAGCTGCTGAAGTTGTTCACTTAGATGGCGCGGTAGAATCCTCGGTTCAGCTCGGTGTTGCCGATGCCATAGCGGATGTGGTGGAGACCGGCTCGACACTGGCAGCTGCCGGACTGGCTGTTTTCGGTGCCCCGCTACTGAAATCGGAGGCGGTGCTCATCACCACTGACGCCTATGCCGGATTACCGGAGTTTCAGGCTCTCGACGAGAGACTCCGCGGAGTTCTCGTGGGACGCAGCTATGTGATTATTGACTACAATATACCTGCACAGCTGCTGGAAGAGGCAGTTTCGATTACTCCTGGAATCGAATCTCCGACTGTTTCACATCTCCAGGACTCAAATTGGCGAGCTGTTCGGGTGCTGGCACCCCGCCGGGACGCGAATCGGCTTGCCGGGGAACTCTACCGCATAGGTGCCCGCGGAATACTGGTCTCTGACTTGCTTTTCGCGCGGCTTTGAGGTGTGCAATTCACCCCAGTTGCATTACAGGCTTTAGTGAGTTCACTCATCTTTAGGCGTTTTTTTAACACTCTTTATTACAAAAAAACAATTTAGATGAAATAGGGATTGGTGTCTCGTGAAACTTCTCTCCTAAATGCTCGTTTTTTGGGAAAACACTCGTTTTTGATTTGGCGGCGAGTATTGCCTCCATTATTATTTGGGTGTTCCTCGGCGCCGGAGCCGCAGCGAACATTAAAAATGGAAAACCATTGTGTTGGAGGCAAGATAATGAAACTTGTTCGTCGTCTTGGCGTCCTCGCCGGAACCGCTGTGCTCACCGTAGCGCTCGCTGTTCCCGCACAGGCCGTCACCATCGAAGAAACAACGCCCGAGACCCCGGCTCTGAACGCTGAGCTGCCCGCGATTCACACCTATCGCACCTCGGGTCACTTAAAGGCAAATATCCTAAACCCGTTCCCGGTTTGCAACGCGTCTGAGGATCTGCGCACGGTCGTTTACAAGGTCACCGACTCATTCAAACCAGTCGGTACTATTTCGACTACTAACAACACCGATACCGCGATTCCGTTGACCCAGACCCTGTCGAAGACGCAGACCGTCACGGTTTCTAAGAATGGCGGGCTCAGCATTGGTGTGGGTCTTAACCTGCTGCTTCTCGCGGTGAATGTTGCAGCGACACTGGGCTATGATGCCTCTTATTCACTGTCCTGGACTGTCGGTCAACAGATCGGCCCCTACCAGGTTCCTGCCGGTTACACCGGTGAAGCCACCTATGGTTTCCGCACCGTGAAGATGGTGGGTACCCAGCAGTTCTGCCTCGCTAACGGCACCTGGTCTGCTCCGGTAGCCTGGAGCGCTGACACTCCGGTGAAGAACGAAGTAAAGGTAAAAATGTATAACCGCGCTTCTGGTTCCTACGGCGGCATCGGAACTGGTTCTAAGGTAGACAGCACCGACTTCCTGCCGGTTGTTGAACCCGCCCAGGATCTGACTGCCGGACGCAACCCGGGCGGCAAGCAGGCTCTCGATTTGCAGCCGAAACTCACTGTTTCCAGCGCTAAAGCAAAGGGCTATGCGGGTGTTGTGGCACTGCGCGTGAAGAACGCCGGAACCGAGAACTACTACGGTGAGTTCCCGACCGTGTCTTTCTTGGTAAAGGTGAAAACAGAGTCTGGTCCTAGGGGTGTTGACCGTCTCATCACTCCGGGTTACTTCAACGGTGCCTATGTTCAGGATCTCGGATTCGACCGTTCGACCTCGACTCGCACTTTCCTGGTGACCGCGTCAAACTTGGTGCCCTCGGGTAAGACCGTGCTGCTGGCAAACTTCAACTTTGGCGACGGAAACACCACGGCGGGACGGCTCACCAACACCATTGAGGTAACTCAGCTAGGTCGTGTTGCGGGCGATATCAGCACCTGGAATGACGTGAAAATGTCCTCAAAGGCAATCACCTACACCGATTTGGGTGCACGCAACGTGGGTATCTTCTGATTACTCAGTGGTAGTTAAGAAACCCCAAATAATATATTGTTCCCTCCTCCGGTAATAACTAACCTACCGGGGGAGGGAACTACTTTATATTCACAGGTGGTTCATTAACAGCTCGGAGAAGTATTTTCACTCGCCCGATCATGTCCACCTGGTATCGGAGTGTGCTCACCGTTCCCGGAAAACTCAAAAATACCGGGATCCAGGGGATGCCCTGCTTTGCGTTCGGCACGCATCAGCTCAACAACTGCTTCCAAGTTACCGTAGCGTTCCTGAATCTTGCGTTGCCGCTGATATCCAACTCCGCCTCGAATGATTTCCTGCCAGTTTGCGAGTTCCTCGGCACAACCCAAATCGACAGATACCGACACCAAAGAGTCCAAGAGTTCGTTTATTGACTCTCCGATAGGGCGTTCTTCTCCCACAGAGTTTTCAATAATTGTGGCATCCATACCGTAACGCGCGGAACGCCATTTGTTTTCGTCAACATACCAGGGCTGCATACGTTCCAAAGGCTCACCGTTGTCAAGTTTACGGACAGCATCTTCAACGAGACAGTGAACGAGCGCAGCGAACGCCCCAACTTCCATGAGGTTGGTTGATGCATCCGCAACTCTGATCTCGATGGTTCCGAGCTTCGGAGAGGGGCGAATATCCCAACGAATCTCGTCGAACGACCTGATAATGCCGGTACGGTGAAGATCCTCGGTATAGTCTTCCAGCTGATCCCAGGTATCGAAATCACGGGGCGTGCCGGCTGTGGGCAACTGTTGGAATACCATCGCGCGGTTATCACAGTATCCGGTATCCATACCTGCCCAAAACGGTGAGGCCGCGGTAAGCGACTGCATATGAGCCAGTTTTGTGAGCAGGAAATGCAGGACCGGGAGCAGTTGTTCACGGCGCTCAATACCGACGTGCACGTGGGTACCGAAAAGCAGCATTTGACGACCCCAATACTGGGTTCGTTCCACGAGTTCCGCGTATCGTTCCGAATCTGTGACCAGCTGGTAGATCGGATTCGCGAAAGGGTGGGAGCCGGCAGTTGCCAAATCTATCCGCAATTCATCGGTGATTGGTTGAACCATCTGCAATCCTTCAGTGAGGTCATCCAGACACTGAGATACTCGCCGGCGCGGTCTGGATACAATCTCGATCGTGTTGAGCAACATCTCCTTGTGCAGCAGTTTCTGTCCGGGATTTGCATCATTGGCTGCTTGAAGAACATACTCGGCTGACTGCCGAAGATTCGAGGAATCCGAATCGATGAGTTGCAGTTCCCACTCGATTCCTATGGTCGAGCGTTCTGAAGGCGAAAAATCAAGTTTCATTGCCTCCTCCTGGGGGTCAGTATCGACGGCGATAACGCTGGGTGAAAGCCGTAATCAAATAGTTTGCGCCGTCTACATCAGCGGCAGCACGTTCCTTTTCGATAGTTTCGGCTTTTTCCAAGTCAAAATAGTCGCCAGCATAGTAGTCGTTTCGTATTTTCATGCCCTCATTGTCAATTTCGGGATGAAACTGTGTCCCGTAGAGATTGTTACCGATACGCAACATCTGTATCGGACAGAGTTCTGAGTAAGCCAGCACTGCAGAACCCTCAGGTGGAGTGCCAACTGAATCGTGGTGCCCGAGGAATGATTGAAAGTTGCGCGGCAGCTGTCCGGTCAGTTCATCTGTGAGCCCAGCCTCGGTGAGACTAATTACTGGAGCTCCGATGTCCTCTCCAAATGCTCCTGTTAATGAACCCCCGGCTGCCAGGTTCAAGGCGTGCATACCGTAACAGATCCCTAATGTTGGGAAATCCTGGGCGATCAATCTCTCAGAGAACTCAAGTAGCTGATCCTCTAGTTCATCCTGACCGGGATGGCGTTTGCCCGGTGGATCACCGAAAGTGTATTCCGAACCGGAGAGGAAAACTCCCGAATAGTTGTCGAGGTTCACCTCGCTGAGCTGCGGAACAGGTTCCGAAACCATCAGTACTGCCTCTAGTTCACTGCCGCTAAGGTCTCCGAATGTTGAAATCCTATCCAATTCGCTGGCAATAATGTCAGGAGCCGGACGGCAGATAACAGCCAGGAAAGGCTTGTTTGAAGGTGCAGCCATATATCAAGGCTATCTGATGGCGCTGAGCCGTGCATTTTCGTTTCCCACTGTGTCAGGTGGAGAGCAAGTCAGTAAAATGATTTGGGTGAGTGAAGAGCAGTTGGTTGTGTCCGGGGCGCGATCCCACAATTTACGAAACGTTTCGGTTTCTATTCCCAGAGGTGCGCTCACTGTTTTTTCCGGTCTCTCTGGTTCAGGTAAATCATCGCTTGCTTTCGACACCATTTTTGCTGAGGGACAGCGCCGCTATGTGGAGTCGCTGTCCAGCTATGCTCGCCAATTTCTGGGGCAGATGGATAAACCAGACGTGGACTTCATTGAGGGGCTATCTCCAGCAGTGTCGATAGACCAAAAATCTACATCTCGTAACCCGCGTTCAACGGTGGGAACAATCACTGAAATTTATGATTACTTGCGATTGCTCTATGCCCGTGTCGGTCAAGCGTACTGCCCAATATGCGGAGAGGCGATAACAGCTCAGAGCGCCGAGCAGATGGTTAATAGGATTTTGGCGCTTCCCGAGCGAACCAGATTCCAAGTTTTGGCACCGGTTGTGCGTGGTCGCAAAGGGCAATTTGTTGAACTGTTTGACGAGCTAAAGTCTGGGGGATTCTCCCGAATACAGGTTGACGGCACAGACTATCGCCTTGAGGATCCCCCGGAACTCGATTTGCAGGTTAAACATGATGTTGCGGTTGTGGTAGACCGCCTGGTGATTAAACCTGATTTACGTACCCGTCTCACCGATTCGATCGAAACTGCGCTCCAGCTTGCCGAGGGTATTGTGGTCATTGATTTTCCGGATCTGGATGCCGCTCCGGTACTGGGGGAGGTTGTGGCAGAGTCCTCGCAGGCTGGATTGCAGACCCGTTCGGTGAAAGACTCTCAAAAACAAGGTAAACATAAAGCTCGCGCAGCCCGTGCCGATAAGCAGTGGAAGTTCTCAGAGAAACGTGCCTGCCCTAACGATCACCCGCTAGAACTCGATGAGATTGAACCGCGCACTTTTTCCTTTAACGCCCCCTACGGCGCCTGCCCGGGGTGTGACGGTCTCGGTTCGCATCTGGAGGTTGACCCTGATCTTTTAATCCCAGATAGAACCAAGACCCTGGCTGAGGGAGCTATTGCTCCCTGGAGTGGACATCAAAAGTATTTCTCCAAGCTGATAGCGGCTCTCGGGGAGCAACTCGATTTTGACCTAGATACTCCTTTCGAGGATCTTTCGGAGGATGTTCAGGATGCCTTGTTAAACGGTCGGGACTATCAGGTCAATGTGCGCTACCGTAACCGTTGGGGACGGCAAAGGGTCTATGCTAGCGGTTTCGAAGGCGTTGTGAACTATGTGAATCGCAAGCATTCGGAAACTGAATCCGACCTGAGCAGAGCCCGATACGAGGGCTATATGAGACAGGTTTCCTGTTCGCTATGTCACGGGCGCAGACTGCGACCTGAAGTGTTGGCGGTACGCGTCGGGGAACTCAATATCTCAGAGTTCACGGATCTTTGTGTCGATCGCGAAATCGACTATTTGAATGATTTAGAGCTCACCGGCGCCGCAGAAGTCATTGCGCGACCAATACTTTTGGAGATAAAGGCTCGACTGAAGTTCCTCTCTGATGTTGGTTTGACCTATCTGACGCTGTCTCGGGGGGCTGCGACACTATCCGGGGGTGAGGCACAGCGAATCAGGCTCGCAACCCAGATTGGTTCCGGTCTCGTAGGGGTTCTCTATGTTCTCGATGAACCCTCTATTGGTTTGCATCAACGCGATAACAGGAAACTGATCGAAACCCTTGAACATCTGCGTGACCTGGGGAACACCCTGATAGTTGTCGAGCACGACGAAGATACTATTCGCGCAGCTGACTGGGTAATAGATATTGGTCCGCGTGCCGGAGCAGCTGGTGGAAACATTATCTATTCTGGACCGGTATCTGGACTGCTGGAAGCCAAGGGGTCGATAACCGGTGATTACCTGGCTGGCAGACGTTCCATAGCGATGCCTCTCCAGCGTCGCAAACAGCAGCAGGGGTGGCTGAAAATAGTTGGTGCCAGCGAAAACAACTTGAACAATATCGATGTGGAGTTCCCGCTGGGAAACCTGGTGGTGGTGACGGGAGTTTCTGGTTCCGGTAAGTCCACCCTGGTTAACCAGATTCTCTATCGGGCGCTGGCTCGGCACCTGAACCGTTCTCGAATCGTTCCCGGCAGACACAGGAGAATCGAAGGTATAGACAGCATAGACAAGGTTGTTCATGTGGATCAGTCACCTATAGGTCGAACTCCCCGGTCGAATCCAGCAACATACACCGGCGTTTGGGATGATATACGCAAACTCTATGCCGCAACCCCGGATGCGAAAAGTCGGGGATACGGTCCCGGTCGCTTCTCCTTTAACGTCAAAGGCGGGCGCTGTGAATCGTGCCATGGTGATGGGACCTTGAGAATAGAGATGAATTTCCTTCCGGATGTTTATGTGACCTGCGAGGTGTGTCACGGTGCTCGATACAACTCCGAGACTCTCCAGGTGCGCTATAAAGGCAAAAACGTCTCTGAAGTCCTGGATATGTCAATTGCTGAAGCAGCCGAGTTCTTTTCCTCGATGGGGTCGATCTCGCGACACCTCACCACTTTGGTGGATGTGGGGCTCGGGTACCTGAAACTTGGTCAGCCGGCAACAACACTGTCTGGCGGTGAAGCACAGAGAGTTAAACTGGCCTCCGAGTTGCATAAGCGCTCTCGCGGACGAAATGTTTATGTGCTTGATGAACCGACAACCGGGCTCCATTTGGAGGATATACGGAAACTGCTGCAGGTTTTACAGGGTCTGGTAGACAAAGGAAATACCGTAATCGTTATTGAACACAACTTGGATGTGGTGAAATGCGCCGATTGGATAGTTGATTTAGGTCCCGATGGGGGAGCGGGAGGCGGCACCGTAGTTGCAACTGGAACTCCTGAAACAGTCGCGAAAGTAAAGGAATCCTATACCGGACAATTCCTGGCTGAAATGTTTACTTAGCGTTTTCGTGTGCGTGTAAGCAAATCAAGTGGCAGCCCTAAGGGACGCCAACCCAGCAGCAATCCCACAATAATCGCTACTACAACCACCAATACCTGCCAGGTCAAGCCGGGCAGCAGCTGAGACAGCCACGGGAAAAGCCCGAGAAGCCGCAGGATCGATGTTGGAATGAAATGCCAGAAATATATTTGCAGCGAACGCGAACCAAACCGTGTCACCAGCGGAATCTCTCGGCTGGGTACCAGTGTCAAAATTCCGAAACACATCGCATATTGCACCAGATAGGACACGGCTCGCGTATACCAGCCGCATCCCGGTATCCCGGTTTCAGCAAAGGGCAGCCGCCCGGCAAACAGAAAACGAAGTGGGGTTACCTGCCAGGTCGCAAAGATACACGCCGCTGCGAAAATCAGCACTATTAATGCTGCAGTTAGGCGAACCGCCGGTTTCGAAGTGAATACTTGCACCCCTGTTGGTCGCAGACAGTAGCCTGCCCAAAAAACGGGAAGAACACGACTGTGCGCGACAGATATAAAAAGTCCCCGATTGTCTGGTCATATCCCACAAACATGCCTATAAGCAGCGCCATCACCAATACGGCTGCCCGGTTTTGGAGGCGAAGCAGCCACGCCAGGGCATAACATGCTGCCAGTGTAAACATGAACCAGGGGGTTGCTGAATCCGAAAGCAAATCGAATGATGTGTGACCGGTTACCACATAGCCGAATATGGCTCTCACAACTTTCATTGCAAAACCGAGGGTTATCAGCATCGCAACTCGGCGCGCCGGGAAGCTTGTCTGCTCGTCCATATCGCGTAAAAACAGGCCCGAAATAAAAATAAACAGTGGCATGTGGAACGAATAGATGAAAGTAAAGGTGCCGGAAGCGAATGCCGAACCGGGAGCGAACCCAAAAATGAAAGTCTCGATGAAGTGTCCAGCAACCACCAGCACAATCAGAATCAGTTTTGCGTTATCGAACTTTACCAAGCGCTCTGCCATGGAAAAAATCCTATCGGATAGGCGCTGTTCAGAGCTTTTCCGCCGCGAATATGCCCGCAGCATAGGCGGATAGAAAAATGACCGGATCCTGGCTCAAAGAGCGTCCCATTGTTGAAAGACCAACCGGTATGTCAGCGAAGTCTTTTTGCCACTGTGCAGTTGAGACACGGTGCAGAATGTGACGTTCAGCAATACCCGAATCACGTAGTTGCTGCTTAATCCGATCTTCAAATGCGATTAGCTCAGAATGTCCGCCCGGTTGTTGCCCACCGCCGATGTTGAACTCTTCACAGGTGTCTCGGTCAAATAGCGGTAGCGGGATATTAACTCGGGCCAAAGCGAGATTGCCGACTGCTCGTAGACTGTGGTGAGACACACCCCAGTGACGTTCTCGCCTGTCGGCGTCAGAGATGCGCATACACGCTATCGGCACACCGGACAAAGCCGCTGTTGTGTTGAGAATAGCGCCAACTTCTGTCCCTGAAAAACCGTAGGGAGTGCCAGTGCCTAGGTTTCCCGGCCCCTGCCCGGCGATAACAATATCAGCTCCGCATAGCGTATGTGCCGCCAACAGTGCTGATGCCAGCGAGGCGGCCTCCATGGTGCCACCAAAAGCCTGACCGCAACTGACAATCTCGGTAATCCAATCGGCATTCAGAAGCCCGGCAGCGACATTGGAAAACTGTACCGGCAGTGCACCACCATCGGTATATACGTAAACTACGCGGGCATCAGATCGCACAGAACGAATACCGGCAATAATAGCCGGAAGTTGGGAATGCAGATCGAATGCGATTACTCCCAAACCCTCCAGACTGGTTGCCTGGGCGAGCAACTCGTGGTCGGGTGCATCCTGCTCGTCAATGCTGGATACCATCACCTGCGATGGCGTATAGCGAGCTTTCACAATATGTCCGGCAGGTAGCGAATCGGAGGGCAGCTCATCGAGCAGCGCGGTAACAGTAGCGGCACCTCCGGTTCCGAGAGTTTTTGCCAATGCCGAACCCTCGATTCTCACCCGGGAGCCGAGACGAACTACACCTGTTAAATCCGGGTAGTTATTGGCTGCTACTGTGTCGCCCACCGCCAAATGGTCGGTGGCAATAGTATCCGGTGCTGCTGTTATTTCAACTTCGATAACTTGAAAACCGGGTCGTTCCGAACGTACCCGTCGAACGATGCCATCACGGAATATCACAAAAATAATGCTAATGAATCGTTAAGCTGATTACAGGATATTTGAGGGAAGTGGCGTGGATGAAGGAATACAAGCAACCTCGCAACGAACGGGTTATGCAGCTGCTGTCTTTGCTCAGTGATGCCGCTATTAACGGCAAATGGATCACTAAACGAGAAATTTTTGACCGGGTTTCGGGATATCGTGATTCAGATGCAAAAAAGACTTCAATTGAGCAAAAATTTGAACGCGACAAGAACATTCTCCGAGCAGAAGGGGTTCGCATACGAACTCGGGATACCTTTGACCCGGAAAATGCTGCCTACTGTGTTGAGCATATTGACCCGCAAGCAGCTATACAGGCCGACCCGCTGGAGTCAGCCGTGATGGAGGTAGCTCTCGCGGTGCTGAGCCGTTCTGATGAAGAGCTGGCAGATAACTCGATGCGCAAGCGGCTGTTAAGCTCGCTTACACAACCCGATAATACTGTTTTTCCCGAACTGCCGTGGCTGGAACTGCCCAATGTACACCTGTGGACGAGAATAGCTACTGCCATCAATTCCCGGCGCTCCATCTCTTTTCAATACCGTAGTCGCTCCCAGACTGTGGCTACGGGTCGCATAATCGACCCCTATATGTTGCTAATTAAATACGGGAGCTACTATGTGGTCGGATTTGACCACAGTCAAACTGCTAACCGTACCTTCAAACTCAGCAGGATGGTTGGTACACCAAAGCTGACTGGGCCAGAAGGCGCGTATCTGATTCCTGAAAACCCGGAATCGCTATTCCAGGTACCGACTGTATCCCCGCTAGTACAGGTGCGTTCAGGGGCGGCAGTTACACTGAAAAGTATCGCGTTGAGCAGCGAAACAGGTGACTGCGGCTCGGTTCAGATGCGACTGCCGGAACTAACCTTGGAAGAGTGGTCCCGCAGGTTGTTGGCGTTGGCACCGGATGTGCGGATCATTGAACCGCAAAGCCTTCGCGACCTGGTTATCTTCAGGTTGAAGGAGCTGGCCAATGTCTAGGGTTGGGGGAGTGAATATATCAAATATGTTAGCTATGCTGACTTACCTCAATTCGTGTCCAGGGCGTACCGCGCGTGCCGGTGATATAGCTACTGAACTGCGGATTTCTCTCGCTGATGTTCGCAAAATGGTCACGATCCTCTCCGGTGTCTCGCTGGGCGGTGGGACCTATGAAGAGTCGATTATTTTGGGGGGCGGATACTTTGACCCGAAAACGGATACTGACGAGGACTACGCCAAAGAATATCTGTATTTAGAAGAAGACCATGGTATAGGTCGCACCGTACACCTGGACAAACTTCAGGCATTACAGCTATATGTGGCACTGGAATCACTAGAGGAATACGCTAACCCGAAAATCAGGTCGGTCATAAAATCTATTCAAGAAAAAATTCGCCTAAATATGGGGATAGCTGAGATTGCCCGTTCCATACCGGATTTCGAACCGCTGATGTTGGAGCCGCTGAGACAGGCACAGGTCGCAGGTAGACGAATATCGATAGCGTATGTGGACGCTGCCGGACAAAGCAGTAAATGGAATCTAGGGCCTATCCGGATAGCTACTGATTCCGGTAACTTCCTGCTGATTGCGCAGGTAAAAGCCGGGCAACGTCGAGTGTTCCGCGTGGATCGGATAACTGAGCTAGCCCAGCTAGCTGATGCTTTCGAACCATCAGCAGCTGATTTATCTTGGGATAATCACCCGCAGGGTGAACTCATAGAAGTGCGGGTTCGCCCAGATGGTATCTGGTTAGCTGAGCAACTGGGTGTTGAGGTAACCGAGATTTCCAGAAACGAGTATTCCCTGAAGATCGCGCTATTTAACTCAAACAGACGTGAATGGTTGATAAAGCAGCTGCTAGCTTTGGGTAGCGACCTGATTGACTGTTCGGATTCTGCGGCTCTAAGCGAGGCTCGCGACCGCGCGAAAGCTGCCCTTACGATAGGCTAGTTGTCGTGTTGTGGCCTATAGTTTGGATATTGTTGGTGTTGGCACTGCTGATATTGCCGGCGCTCGCAACCCTGTGGGCATTTATCAAGTTTCGGGGAGCTATCAACGAGTTTTCCTCCGGTTTAGACTTTCTATCTGCCTCCACGCAACCCGAGGGGACATCCGCACCCCTGAAGCTGAGAGCCCCGGGAGTAACTTTGGAGTCGCAGTCACTGCGAGAAGCTCGTGTGCAACGCGAGCAGGTACGACAGGTGCGGCGGCACCGAAAAATAGCTCGCCTTGATGCCGCCCAGTCACGATGGCTTGCTGCCGGTCTGATTGACGAGCAAATTCGCTATGTCTGTTGAAGACGAAAACCAGGCGGGCGAGGAACTGTCCCCGGCGGAACGCTATCGCCGTTTTCGTAACCGCACGCAACACCCGTATCTCAACAAATTCGCTGCCGCCCTTGATTACGAACTCGACGATTTCCAAACCGCCGCCTGCGCTGCCCTGGAAAATGGTGAAAATGTGCTGGTGGCCGCACCAACCGGTGCCGGAAAAACAACAGTCGCGGAATTTGCTACCATCATGGCTTTGTCGGTCGGTAAAAGAGCTTTCTATACGACACCTATAAAGGCACTGAGCAACCAAAAATATCGCGACTTTTGCGTTATGTTGGGAGCTGAAAACGTCGGTTTGCTCACCGGCGACACCTCCATAAATCGGGATGCCGATGTGGTTGTGATGACAACCGAGGTTCTGAGAAATATGCTCTATCGAGAATCCGGTACCGGTTTTAATGATCTCGCTGTCGTTGTTATGGATGAGGTTCATTATTTGGCTGACCGTTTCCGCGGTCCCGTTTGGGAGGAAGTCCTCATTCACTTGCCAAAACAGGTTAGAGTTGTGTCCTTATCGGCAACCGTTTCGAATGCCGAGGAGTTCGGTCAGTGGCTTTCACAGGTGCGTGGTGGCTGCCAGGTAGTTGTATCCGAGAAGCGTCCGGTTCCGTTGATTCAACACATGGTTGTTGCCGGACGATTATTTGATCTGTATCGTGGTCAGACGAGACAGGTGAACCCGCAATTGGCTGATGCCCTACGTTCGCGTTTAGGACGAATACGCAGCTATCGCACCGACGTGTGTTATCGCCTGCACCTTGAGGGGCTGCTGCCTGCCATATATTTCATATTTTCACGTTCCGGATGTGATGAGGCGGTTCGTTATTTGGTTGATGCAGGAGCAGATTTCACGACCCCGGAACAGAAAAATGAAATTCGGCATGCAGGGGAGCGGCTGCTGTCGGCAATCTCGCCTACAGACTGGGATGCGCTGGATCTCACGCGCTGGCTAGAAGCCTTGGAGCTGGGTATCGCCGCTCACCATTCCGGATTGCTGCCGGCTCAGAAAGAAACCGTAGAGGAACTTTTTACAGCAGGATTGATTAGCGTAGTTTTTGCGACCGAAACTCTGGCGTTGGGAATCAATATGCCAGCCCGTTCAGTGGTTTTGGATTCTTTAACAAAGTGGGATGGACGCTCCAGAACACCCATCTCCCCAGGGCTATACACCCAACTGACCGGCCGAGCAGGCCGACGAGGAATTGATACCGTCGGTCATGCTGTGGTTCCATACCGACCAGGAATGGAGCCCTATAGGGTCGCACAGCTCGCGTCAAACAGGACATTTCCGCTGATTTCAGCCTTTACTCCGAGCTATAACATGGCGGTTAATATGCTCTCTCGAATGGATATGGAGGCAGCTCAAAGAGTTATGGAATCATCCTTTGCCCAGTTTCAAACCGACAGGGAACTGGTCGGGTCGGCAGTAAAAATCCGAGAACTAGACGAATCAATAGCACAGTTGAGCAGAGATATTGACAGGGTCGATGTTGAACAACTCGAAGACTACCTGAAACTCCTTGAGCGACAATCGCAGCTTAGCGACAGTTCCAAGCCGGGGTCGCATCGTGCCAGTTTGGGCCAAATGTTCAAGCTGCATCGCTCAGATGTGCTCGAATATCGACGAGGGTCGCGCACAGACTTTGCTGTAGTTACCTCTATGAGCTATCGGCAAGGAAACCCGTCTGCTTGGGTTTTGCATCGTAACGCGAAACCCGAGCAGCTACACCGCGATGATTTTATCGACGGATTCGAAGTTATCGGTCAGCTTCATCTTGACGATTTAAATCATAGGCATCCACGAGACCGGCAAAGAATCGCGTCAAAGTTGCGTGCGTTTTTGCATCAGACACAAAGCAATAAAGACCGCCACCGGGGTGTGGCAGGAGATCGTTCTAATCGTCAGGAACTCGATAAGGTTACTGAGCTGATTGCTGCTCACCCGATTAACACGATGCCGGGACGACGTTCCTTGATTCGGAAACTCAAACGGCTGCACCACGAAGAGAAACAAAAAGCGAAACTGCTGAACAAAATAGATTCCAGCGCGAACTCTTTAGCTCGGGATTTTCGTAACACCTGCGCTGTGCTGCGGGATTTTGGATACCTCAATAACAACAATCAACCCACCGCTGAGGCAGAGATTCTGGCAAGCATTCACGCCGAATATGACCTCTATATTGCCGAATCTTTGCGCAGAGGTATTTTCGATGAACTGGGACCGGCCGAGCTCGTTGCAGCGCTTTCAGCGATGATTGACCTCAAGCCGTTGCGAGATGAACCGGGTTTCGATCCGGATCAGCTACCTGAAGACCTGGTTAGTGCGCTGAGCAGTATGGCAGCTATTTGGGCAGATATTGATACTGCGGCCCGTCACCGGCATATCAAAAACCTCTTGAAACTGCCTGAATACTATCTGGTACCGATCTCCTACCGGTGGGCACGCGGTGCAGCTATCACAGAGGCGATAGCTGCCTCCACGGTTAGTGTAGGAGATTTTGTGCGTTGGATGAAACAGCTGATTGACTTACTCGGACAGATCGAACGAGGCATAGATGGCGGTATTGCTTTAACAGCCCACAGCGCAATCCGTTCTATTCGGCGCGGAATGGTTGCTTGGGATGGACTCAACTGAGGACTTGGAGAACAATATGTCACAGGCGCACTCACCAAAACCCCGGATCCTGATAACGATACCGACCTACAACGAAGTCGATGCGTTACCGGTTTTGATCAACCAGTTACGTACCGATTATCCAGGGATCACGATACTCGTTATAGACGACAATTCCCCTGACGGAACCGGCAAACTCGCCGACTCTTTAGCCGAAAACGACACCGGTATCAAGGTTTTGCATCGCAGCGGCAAAAAAGGGTTAGCCAGCGCCTATATTAGTGCTTTTCGATGGGGTGAGCAGCACGGTTACGATTGGGTTTGCGAAATGGATGCCGACGGTTCCCACCATCCACGAGACTTGCGGCGTTTGCTAGCCCAAATTCCAGATTCGGATTTAATTATTGGTGCTCGTTGGATACCCGGCGGTCAAGTTCCTGGATGGTCGCTGCTCAGGGTATGGCTATCCCGACTCGGCAATACTTATATCCGTTTAATGTTGGGTATGAAAGTTCATGATGCGACAGCAGGGTACCGACTCTATAGGGTCTCTCAACTGCCTAAACTGGATTTAGATACCCTGGGCGCCAGGGGTTATGTTTTTCAGGCAGTGGCTACCTATCGTGCCACTGTGGCAGGTTTACGTATCACTGAAGTGCCGGTGAAATTTAGTGAACGAATAGCCGGCGAATCAAAAATGAACGCAAATATATTTACCGAATCTTTACTAATTGTGACGCGGTGGGGGATTGAGCGACTTTTTCAGCGTTTCCGGTAGTGAGCACCATCTCGCAACCTCCCGGTGTGCAACAAATCGAGCTGTTCAGCCAATAATTGGTCGAGTTCTTCTGGTGTGCGGCGCTCGGTGAGCATATCCCAGTGGGTGCGAACTGGTTTATCGTCAGTTTCTTCAACCTCGGCGATTGCTACATCCGTTTCTACGAGATCCGCACTAGCTCCACAGCGGCATTCCCAGGTTGGTGGAGCATCCACACCGCGAGCCAGCGCAACGGTAAAATGGTGACCGCGTTCGCATACGTACTCGACCTCGCTACGTTCAGCGAAAATGACACCCTCTTCGTTTTCTAAACTCTTTGCGCCAATAGATGTGCCTCGCAGCGCGCGTTCCGCCATTTTCTTTCCTTCCAGTTGCCCAGCCCGTCAATAATATCGTTTTCTTTCCAATGACCGCCAGATGCGAACCAAAGCTCCTGTTCAGGTCATAACCAAACTCCGATAATATATATTATGTCAAATAAGCTATTTTCTGCCACACATTTGCCATGGTTTCACTCCCCTTGCCGGAATGTTTTTCAAAATATGTGTCTATTTGTTTTGAAAACACTCAGCCGTCTCTAAGCTGTGTTCCATATAATTGTTGTTACTACATGAATTCAAAAATGTTGAGGGTTGCCAATGTCGTCCCACCTGTACCGCATCGGAGGTTTCGCGGTAAGGCACGCCAAATTAGTGATCCTATTATGGGTTGTAACCATTATTACTCTCGGTTCTGTCTCGCTCGTGCGAGGCGGGTTCAGTTCCCTGAACAATGACTTTCACATTCCTGGAACTGAAGCGCAAGAGGGAATCGATATTCTGCACAACCAGTTCCCTGAGTTTGCCGGCACGTCCAGCCAAATAGTTATCCACAAAAAGGAAGGCTTTTCCGGAGCCGACGACCCGGATCTTAAACGCTTGAAGACCGCAGCAGAGCAGATCCCAGATGTGCTTGCAGTTGGCGATGCAGGCATCTCAAAAGACGGTAAATGGGCGTTGCTGCAATCCCAATACGATTTCTCAATATCTGCGGTAAACGCCGAAACTATTACCGCCCTGGAAAAACTAGCTGCAGACAACAGCGGCAACAGCATCACTGTTTATGCAGGTGGCGATGTTATGACCAGCACTGAGATACCGCTTTCAGCCACTGAGGCTGTCGGTTTGGTGCTGGCCTTAGCGGTTTTAGCAATAACTTTTTTCTCGCTACTGGCAGCGGCAATCCCGATTATCACCGCCGGTGTGGGCATGCTCGTTGCAACTGCCATTATCTTTATAATCGCCTCCCTCACCCCGGTATCAACCACCACCCCGACACTGTCCATCATGCTGGGGCTGGCTGTCGGCATTGACTATGCACTGTTGATTGTTTCGCGTCACCGCGATCAGTTACGCGAGGGCATGGAGGTACACGAGTCTATAGCACGTTCGGTTGCAACTGCCGGAAGCGCAGTTATTTTTGCAGGCACTACTGTGGTTATTGCCCTGTGTGCGCTGGCTGTCGTGAAGATTCCTTTCCTGACGGTTCTAGGTCTTTGTGGTGCCCTCGGCGTGGCGCTAGCGGTGTTGGTTGCAATAACAATGATTCCGGCGCTTCTGTCGATATTCGGCAACCGTCTCATCCCTCGCGCTCGCCGGGATACTGAAGCGCCTAATCAGGGGTCAAATAAGGCGCGAAAGGGACTGCGTGAAATATGGGTTAATGCCGTAACAAAACATCCTTTACCCGCGATGATAACTGTAGTCTTGCTTGCAGCGGCAATGGCTGTGCCCTCGAAATACCTGGTGCTGGCGCTTCCGGGGAACGACACCGCGCCGGAAGGCTCCCCTGCTCGAGTTACCTATGACCTGGTGACCGACCATTTCGGGGCGGGTGCGAATGCCACCTTGATGTTGACTGCTGACATTCTGAAAAGCACAGATCCCCTGGGGAAAGTCGAGGAGCTTAAAAATGAGGTTGGGCGTATTGTCGGAGCGGATAATATCGCGTTGGCCACTCCGAATCGCAGCGCCACCATTGCGGTTATTGCCATCACTCCCCCGGGTGGGAAAGACTCTCCTGAAACTAAACAGATGGTTTTTGACCTGCGCGATGCTGCACCCAAGATAGAGCGAGACCTCGATGTTTCTCACGTGATTATCACCGGTTTCACGGCGGTCGCTATCGATATTTCAACAGAGCTGACCCAGGCGTTGCTCCCCTTCGGGTTGATTGTTGTGGGTTTGTCGTTAGCGGTTTTGATGATGGTGTTTCGCTCAATATGGGTTCCGATAACCGCGACCGTAGGATACGTGTTTTCGCTATTGGCTGCTTTCGGCATGACCGGATTGGTCTTCGGTCGTGGTTTCGCCGCCGAGCTGCTCAATGTGGTATCGGTTGGGCCGGTTCTATCGTTCATGCCGATCATCGTTATGGGCGTGCTTTTTGGTTTGTCGATGGACTATGAGGTTTTTTTGGTGTACCGGATGCGTGAGGACTTCACTCACAGCGGTGATGCGCGAGCCGCAGTTCGAAGTGGTTTTATCGGTTCTGCCCGAGTAGTCACTGCCGCGGCTATCATCATGGCATCGGTATTCAGTGGTTTTATCCCCTCGGGTTCATACTATGTGCAGCCCATCGCTTTCGGTTTGGCTGTCGGCGTAGTTTTCGATGCATTCCTGGTTCGTATGACATTTATTCCAGCAATTATGACGCTTCTGGGGGCAAAAGCATGGTGGATACCCAAGCGACTGGACAGGGTGTTGCCACTTCTCGACATCGAAGGTGAGGGACTGGCTCGCCACCTTGAATATGATGCTTGGGAGGAAACGCACGGGCGAGCTGTGGTCAGGGTGCGTGACCTGCGGGTATCTCCACACTCCGACCGGGTTTCTTTCACAATCAGGCCGGGTGAAACCTATAGTCTGACCGGTACCGAGAGCGTGCGGAGAGCTATCGGGTTGGCTGTTGCCGGGCGGCTAACCGGGTATGAGGGAGACGTGTTTACTGACGGCTGTGCTCTGCCAGCTGAGGATGACGCGGTGATTTCGCGGGTGGAATTGGTGACTGAGGCTTCACAACTCGATGAGGCGCTACGTCGTATCACCTCGCAGCGGGCGCATCGACATTCACGAGATAGGCTGTTGGTGGTAGCTGCACCGGATTCTGAAGCGATAAAATTTGTGAAACCAACAGCAGATTTAACTGTACTATTGGCATCTGGAGTTACAGGGGATGGTCGTGATGCTTGAAAAGATGAACGCCAAATCTGTGACCGCCTTGGTGTTGATGGTGGTGCTGCCGGCTCTGATGCTGCTGATGATTGTATTCAACACCTCCAGTGCCGAAACCAGTTTCGATAGTGTTCCGGCAGCTATTGTGAACCTCGACAAAGGCGCTACCCTCGACATTCAAGGGGATAGCCAATTTGTGCTTGCTGGACGCCAGATTGAAGCTGGGCTACTGCATCCAACCGATGATTCGCTCAGCACCGGAAACCTGAACTGGGAGATTGTTCCAGAGCATAGCGCTAAAACCGGGTTCGAAGACGGCAAATACCATGCGGTGCTCACGATACCTGCAAATTTTTCTGAAGAGCTTCTCGACGTTTTTGGCGATGACGATGCTCCGGCACTATTGAACCTGCAAACTGATGGCAGTTCAGAACTGGTGAAATACGCTGCACAAGACGTTATTGATTCAGCGAGTGTGGCGTTTGTGAAGGATTTTCAGAATCAAGCATTGTCAAAAATTTTGTTGCAGGTGGAGGATGCTAAGACAGAGTTCGAAACCGTCGTGGACGCTTCTGCACAGTTGGCTGACGGCGCCCAACAACTCGCTGACGGGTCTGAACAGCTGGTCAGCGGCGCAGATCAGGTCAGTTCCGGCGCCCAACAACTCGCCGGTGGGGCTTGGCAGTCCTCAAGCGGAGCCAGTTCCCTCGCCTCAGGCGCCACACAGTCTCATACCGGAGCAAAACAGCTCGCCGGTGGGCTGCAACAGCTTCGCGACTCAATAGCATCTCAAAACACGTCAGAGACTGCGGCTGAAGTTCAACAGCTTAAAGACAACATCACTAACATTGAAGAATCCGCAAACGGAACCGTGGCTGCAGCGGAGGCGATTTCAAATATCCTGTATGTCTCAGCAGATGGCACTAACCCGCCGGGAGCTATCGACTATCTGAAGCAAATCGTTGAAAAATGTAACGAGGTGAGTGCTTCCATAGCTTTGCCGCAGGTGCAGCAGCTGTGTGCACAGTTGAGCGCGAAAGCCCAAGAGATTGAAAATCAAACAGCAGCTTATAAACCGGGGGCTGACGGATCTGACGCTCCGTTGGTGCAGGCCGCAAAAGCAGAACAGGCACTCCTAGTCGGACCAAACTCCCTGGTGAACGGCACTATAAAGACCTATGAGGGGCAGCAGCAGCTACTAGCTGCCCTCGATGGAAGCCAGACTCAACCAGGTCTGGTTCCAGCAGCCTGGCAATTGGCAGGCGGTCTCGGAAAACTCAGTACCGGTGCCGGCGAGCTATCGACCGGTATCGGAAAACTCGCCACCGGCGCCGGAACACTGGCTGATGGAGCCAGTCAGTTGGGTTCGGGGGCAACCGAATTGTCGTATGGTTCGTCTCAACTCGCTGACGGGACAAACCGACTCGCTCAAGGGCTTGCGGAGGGCATAGATCAAATACCCGAAATCTCTAAAGACCAGGGAGAGAAACTTTCGGCCCATGTAACCGATCCGGTGAAACTCAACAGTGTGTTGTCTCGCGAAGTTCCGACATCGAAAACCCTGCTCTTCCCAGATTGGATGACCCTGCTGCTGTGGCTTGGTGCTTTCGGTGCCCTTCTGCTCACTCCCCCGCTGCGCCAGAAAGCTCTCAGCAGTGCCCTTTCAGCATTTCAGGTGGCTTTCCGCTCCTGGATGCCGGCACTACTGATTGGACTGCTGCAGGCAACACTACTGTTTATTGCCGCGCTTATCGGAGGGGTGCGCCCCATCTCGGTTATCGCTACTATAGGTGTGTTACTCCTGGCAGTCGCGTGTTTTACTGCAGTGAACCAGGGGTTAATCTCCCTTTTTGGGTATCGTGTTGGTCGGCTGCTCTCGCTACTGTTTTGGGTTATTCAGGTAGCTTATATGGCTTACAGACTACCGGTGGCAAAATTGCCGCAACCCCTGGATTCGATTGCTTCAGCACTGCCGCTTCCCGGAGTTTCAAGCGCCCTGGCAATAACGGCAGCAAACCAGCCTGGACAGCTATTCGGAACCTTGTTGTCACTGGTTGTTTGGGCTTTCGTGTCCTTAGCGGGGACTGCCTTTATAGCCTCTCGGCAGCGCCGTATCAACGCGGAATCTCTCAACTGAATCAAGGCAGCCCTCCAACACGATTAGTTTACGGGGGGGGGGAGGAGGATCGGTTATATTGGTAGTGTTTCCTATGAAGCACTAAGGAGGCAGTCTTGCCGAAACCGATAGGCGATTCGACACGCTATAACCCCGCTATTGACGGAATGCGTACCCTCGCAGTCCTCGGTGTCATCTTTTATCACATGAACATCTCCTTTGTTCCCGGTGGGCTACTCGGGGTGGGAGTGTTCTTCACAATCTCAGGTTATTTGATAACCGGCAACCTGATGCGCAGCTGGGACACTAAAGGCAACCTGTCGTTGAGCACTTTCTGGCTGCGTCGTTTCCGACGCCTGATGCCTGCAGTTATAGTAACCGTTCTGGCAGTATGGATTCTAACTGCTGTATTGCAACCGGATAAATGGGGACAGTATTTCTTTGGCGGCTGGACAACCCTCCTATACATAAACAATTGGGCAACCATTTTTTATGGGGATTCGTATTTTGACCGTTTCTCTGCCAGCCCGCTGGAACATATGTGGTCGCTGTCAGTCGAGGAACAGTTCTATCTGTTCTGGCCGCTAATTCTGCTGCTGTTTCTGGTGGCTACAAGGGGACGTCGCTGGCTGGTGGGGCTACTGACGCTGCTGCTGGCTAGCGCATCTTTTGTCGAAATCTGGCTGCTTTACAATCCCCTGGTGGATTCCACCAGAATATATGAGGGCACCGATACGCGTGCCTCAGGGCTGCTTTTAGGGGCGGTGTTGGCAATATGGTTCTCTAATCGCCGTAGCATCCCCCACCGGGCACTTTCAGAAGTGTCCGGTTCCATCGGGCTGGCAACCATACTGGTGTTTTTTGTGGTGTTACCCGATAACACTCAGCTGCTTTACCCGTGGGGGCTCATGGCGCTCTCCGTGGCGAGCGTATTGTTAATTTTCGGAGTTCTGAATCCGAAAACCCTTACCCACCAGTTACTAGGATGGCGTCCTTTCGCCTGGGTAGGTGAACGCTCCTATGCGGTGTATCTATGGCACATGCCGATAATCGCATTTCTGTATCGACCTTTGCATCAGCTGCCGCTGTGGGCATCAACCCTGATAGTGTTAGCGCTGTCCATACTGATTGCTTCACTGTCTTGGATATGTATTGAGGACCCCATAAGGAGAAACGGTTTAATAAAGCCCCTGTGGGATGCTCTTCGTCGCCGTGGACGTTTCCCGCGTCCCGCGTGGGCAACAGTTTTGGCGCTCCTGGTAGCAGTTGTGCTCATAGGGGCACCGGCATATACCCTTAACCGGATTCACGACAACGAGGTTGCTCGTGCTCAGCAGCAGGCTGATGCCGTGAAAACCAGTACAAAGCCCACGTCGAATGTAAAACCAACTCAAACTTCCTGTCGCGAAGTAGTACATGTCGGAGACTCCACGTCACTGGCAATGTTTACTCAGGAGGGCGTCAACTCCCCCGCAGATACTGGAGAAGCCGCCTATAGGGCCGCAGGCGCACAAATCGTCATAAACTCTAGCTTTGGCGCAAGAGCCACGAATATGGCCATCAACGAAGATCCGTCAGGAGATGAATCTATTACAGAAATACTGGCTGGCGGTGTTGATCCCAACACCTGTTGGGTTATCGCACTCGGTGTAAATAATGCTGCGAATATGGCTGTGGTCAGTGGAGATACTGCCTCAGCTGAAATTGCTAACACCATGAGCCTGATAGGTTCACAATATCCGGTACTGTGGATTTCACCCACAACGAGCACCCAACTTGCTCCGCGTTGGTACGAGACACCAAATATGGTGCATTGGAATGAGACACTACTGGCTGATGTGAGGAAATACCCAAACCTGTGGGTGTATCGCTGGGATCAAGACGTGCAGCAAGAATGGTTCCTGGAGGGTGACGGTGTGCACTATAACGTCGAGGGAAATACCCAGCGTTCCCGACATTTTGCGTCAGCACTGATAGAAGCATTCCCTAAAGTAGGTGAGGAAAGCACTCCACTGCGTAAAGTTCCTGCTGCTAAACGAGTATTCCGGCTCGACGGATAGAAATATCAGCTTGCCTGCATCCGCTGGGCACGGCGCTGAGCCAACTCATCGACAACTCCGGCTTCTTCGGGCTGTAAACGCACCAGGTTTTCCTCTACTTCGCGATAAACCCTACCGACTGCGATACCGAAGACCCCTTGACCGCCCTGGAGCAGGTCAATTACCTCATCAGAGGACGTGCATTCATACACGGAGGCACCGTCGCTGAGAATTGTTATCTGGGATAGGGAATCAATACCACGTTTTGATAGTGTGTCAACTGCCTTACGGATCTGCTGTAACCCAACACCAGAGTCCAATAAACGTTTCACGATTTTCAATACCAGCACGTCACGGAAAGAGTAAAGGCGCTGGGAACCGGAACCTTTCGCATGGCGAATGGAGGGTTCAACAAGTCCGGTACGTGCCCAATAATCCAATTGGCGATAGGTGATACCGACAACCTTACATACCGCAGGTCCACGGAAACCGAGATTATGGTCAGATTCGGCAGGGTTCTCGCCGAAGAGCCGACCCTGGTGCCCGGAGGGTTCCATCGGTGTATCAGCCATTTGGTTTACTCCCGCCAATCGGTATTGTTTACTCCTATAACATACATCGCCAGCGTCGCTTGCGATAGCAACACGCCACTAAACCCTGAATACACACTTCAAGGTTCTAGAGATATGCGAACCATTTCCTCCAGCATTCGTAACAGCAGCTGTCCAAGTTCAGCTCCCTTCGCTCGGGAACGTTCTACGCTTGCCGGATTCCGAGGGTTACGACCGATATTGGCGACTGTTTCAACGACATCGCTCATCCGAGATGTTGAGTTAGTGAGGAAACGAAGTTGGTTCAATCGCACCCCTTCACTGCGCAGCAGCATTGCTAACTGAGCTATCGCAATTGAACGACCGGAGAGCCGCGAAGCTGCATCCATCTTAAGGATCCCTAAACTCAATAACTCGTCGAGATCCTCATCAGAAATGCCGGTGGTGTCACGCAGTTGGCGAACAGTAACTCGCGCATCCGGCGAGAAGTCCCCTACGAGTTTACCGTTGTCGGATATGACCCTCGCTACCTGCGGGGTTTGTGCTTCATACCCGGCATCCAGCTGGGCGAGTTCCTCATGGATCCGATCGAGAGGCCAATAGTAGTCTCGTTGGGCACTCATGCAGTAGCGTAGCCGCTCCACATCGGCGTGAGAATACATACGGTATCCGCTGCTGGTACGGCGCGGGGCGATAATGTTCTTTTCTTCGAGATAACGCAGCTTCGAGATTCTCAGTGCCGGGAATTCGCGTTTCAGTAGGTCGAGAACCTGACCGATTTTCATTACCGGCTCATGATCGGCCTCCAGGGGCCAATATCCGGCACGCCGAGGCTCCTCGGCTGGCGTTATCCGCTGTGGATTCGCGCTGCCCATATCAGTTAGCCGAACCCGCATGGTAGCTCATACGATATTTTCCGATCTGTACTTCGTCACCGCTTTGCAGCTCGACTTTTTCAACCCGTTCACGATTCACATAGGTGCCATTGAGCGAACCGGAGTCGCGCACACCATAACCGTCATCGGTACGGAAAAATTCGGCATGTTTACGTGAGACAGTAACGTCATCAAAGAAAATATCGGAACTTGGTTTGCGCCCGACAGTTACTCTTTCAACGTCTAACAGGAAGCGAGCACCGGGATTTCCGGTGTGTACAACCAGCAGCGCGCTTCCTTTTGGCAGCCGCTTGATGGCTTCCAGAGCGTCCGATGAGAGGGAAACCTGTCGAGGTTCTTCACTTTCACTGTTCAAATCGACACGCGAAAAAATCGCTGTCGCACTGGGGTCAGGGCGCTCTTGTATCACTGCTCAATCTCCTTGGAATAGTCTCTCTACTATGATAGCGAACCCGACCGGGTGCGGGCAGCCGATGATTTGTGTTCTCAAACATATGAACGCTATGCTCGTGAGTTGGACGGGCTGTGGCGCAGTTTGGTAGCGCACTTGACTGGGGGTCAAGGGGTCGCAGGTTCAAATCCTGTCAGCCCGACAGTTTTCGCCCTTTTTTCTTTGCTCGTTCCCGAACCTGTATTTGGATTGGTGAACCTTGAAAACCATAATCTTCGCGCAGACGTCGTTCGATAAAACGCCGATACCCCGGGTCGAGAAAACCGGTAGTAAAAATCACAAATCTCGGTGGACAGCTGCCGGCCTGGGTGGCATAGAGAATGCGCGGCTGTTTTCCGCCGCGCAACGGATGCGGATTCGCCGAAACTAGTTCCCCAAGAAAAGCGTTCAGTTTCCCGGTGCTGATACGTGTCTGCCAGCCCCTATAGGCTTCTTTGAGGGCACGATTAATACGATTGGAGTGCCAACCTGTAGTGGCAGAAAAACGGATTTGGGGTGCCCAAGAGACATGCCCGAGTTTCTGTTCAATATCGCGTTCAAGCATCCAGCGGTGCTCATCATCCATCAGATCCCATTTGTTAAAGGCAATTACCAGCGCCCTGCCCGCCTCGATAACCAGGTTGATGATTTTCACGTCCTGATCTGTAATACCGCAGCTGGCGTCAAGAATAACGACCGCAATATCGGCGTTATCAACCGCCTGTGCCGAACGCAGCGTCGCATAGTAGTCCGCACCGGCAGTCGGATGCTTCCGGATACCCGCAGTATCCACAAATATCCAAGAATCACCGTCAAGTTCGATGCGTTCATCCACCGGGTCGCGTGTGGTGCCAGCGGCGGCATCCACAACCACCCGCTGTTGTCCTAACAGGTGGTTCAACAGTGAAGATTTGCCGACATTAGGTTTACCGACCAACGCGACCCTTGGCAGACTTTCGGCTGTGGAATCTGAAGCAGTATCGGGCAGCAACTCGACTATCGCATCCAGTAATTCGCCGCTACCGCGCCCGTGAAGCGCTGAAATCGGGTATGGCTCCCCCAAACCGAGAGACCAAAGCTCAACCGCATCTGATTCCTGCATCGCGGAATCAACCTTATTGGCGGCTAATAGCACCGGTTTACCTAAACGTTGCAGGTTACGAGCCAAAACCATATCGGTGTCAGTGGCTCCAACAGCGGCATCGATGACGAGCAACACCGCATCGGCTCCCTCGACTGCCCGCATTGCCTGCTCGGCGATGCTGTTGTCAATACCCTGCACGCGAATCTCCCATCCGCCGGTATCGACAACAATAAAGTTTCGGTCTCGCCAATTAGCTGGGTAACTAACCCGGTCACGGGTCACTCCCGGGGTGTCTTGAACCACCGCAGCTCGGCGACCCAGAAACCGGTTAATCAGTGTTGATTTGCCCACATTTGGTCTGCCGATAACAGCCAGTACCGGGAGGATAACAGCAGGGGACTCGCCATGGGCATCTAAGAGGTTAAGGTCTTGCTCATCGAGGTCATACTCTGCCAGCCCGGCGCGCAGCGCTAAGTCACGGTTTTGCTCTTCCATAATCGTCTATCCTATCGCGGGCAGCACGCACGCATCCGGACAGCAGATAGCCCCAAAAAAATAGCGAGAGGGAAAGTAAAGCCCGTCTTAGGTCTCAGTTAGTACCCGCTACCTCCCCTACCAGATGCACAATCTCTTTCATTACATCGTCAATGGTCATATCGGTGGTGTCGATGAGGTGTACCCCCTCGCCGGGATTCGTGAAATCGTTAACAAGGGAGTCGCTGGCGTCTCGTTGCAGCATTCCCTTAGCCGAACCGGACTCCGCTTCACGCCGCTGCTGACGAACCTCTGGAGAGGCTGTGAGCAGTATTTTCACATCGGCATCCGGGGCGACAACCGTGGTTATGTCACGTCCCTCCGCAACGATACCGCGACCGGAAGCGATTGCTTGAACAATCAAATCCTGTTGGCGTTTAATCATTTCTGCTCGCACTGCCGGATATCTCGAAACCTTAGAGACAGCGTCATTGACCTGCTGGGACCGAATGTTTTTGTCAACCTGAACGCCACTAATCAGGATGCGTGGCGCATGGGCAAAATCTTCAACAGTCATCGGAACCTGCGGGGCGAGCGCACTAACCTGCGCGGAATCGTTAGGGTCAACGCCCTTGTAAAGCAGCCACCAGGTTAACGCCCTATACATTGCCCCGGTATCAAGAAATTGCAAACCCAACTCTGCTGCCGTAACCCGCGCTACAGTTGATTTTCCGGAACCTGACGGACCGTCAATGGCGATAACAATGCCCTTACCCAAAATCTGCTGCCCTACATATTCAGAACCGTCACCGGACATTTCAGCTCCTTCGTCTGTGAAATCTATCATTAACCATTTTATTTCATTGACTTTGAGGATTTCAGTTTTCTGAAGTAATCACTTGCCATTCGCGACGCTGAAGGGCGGCAGCCAGCTCCCGGGCGGTCTGCGGATCAACCTGGAGTCTCGCAATACCGGCACGCGAAAACGCTGAATGCTCCAATTGGACATCCTCGATATTGACATGTTCCAGTCCGACCTCTGTGAATAGTCGCCCCAGCTCGCCCGGTTTATCTGGAACCACCACCGAAACCTCCAGGTAGCGTCTCGGCGCGCCACCGTGTTTACCGGGAATCCGTTCAACACCTTTGTTTCCCCGGATTATCGTGTTGGTCACCGCCCCTACCACATTGGGGTCTGGCTCGGTGAGCGGTTCAGCAGCCGTCAGTTCAGAAAGCAAATCTGCTGCATCATCGACGAAACCAGTAAACACTTGTGAAACTGCCGACAGGTTACCGGCAATAATGCTCGCCCACAGTCTCGAATCTGAGTTAGCTATCCGAGTGATGTCGCGAAGTCCCTGCCCTACGAGAGCCAGCGCCTCACTCGGTGCATCTACCAGCTGTGCTGCCAGAAGTGAAGAAACCAGTTGCGGCAAATGTGATATGACAGCAACTGCACTGTCATGCTCGGCAGCAGACATGATATAGGGTACAGAGCCGAGGTCGGCTGCCAGGTTCCTGATTGTCGCGGTGGCGTCGGGGCGGGTAGCCTCGGTTGGAACAATCACCCATGGGCGCCCCACGAAAAGGTCGGCATCCGCAGCTGACGCTCCGCTGCGTTCTCGACCTGCCATCGGGTGAGAGCCGATATAGTTTTCGACATTCTGGGCGTCGCGGAGCACCTGAGAGGCAACAACGGATTTAACCGAAGAAACATCAGTGACAATCGCCTCCGGGTATTCAGCGAGTGCGGCAGCCACGCAGGATCCGGCAACATCGGGAGGGGTAGCTACAATCACCAGAGCCGGCTGCATAGTTTCCGGTGTTTTTGTCAGGGGTAGACCAGCGCCCATCGACTCCGCGAGCGCCAAGGCAGTTGGCGAAGAATCATCCAGATAAATCTCCACCCCCTGAAGCGCCAAACCTATGGAGGTGCCCAGCAGCCCGGCACCGACAATCAATACCGGACCTCGGGTTACTACAGCACTGTTCATAAACCTACCTTCCTCATCAGTTCGGCTATTTCTGCACCGTCCAACTCGCGATATTGACCGACCCCTAGACCCTTTAAAGTCAAATCAGCGTAGCCGGTGCGAACCAACCTGTGTACCGGGTGACCGACAGCATCCAACATGCGACGCACCACTCGGTTACGACCCGAATGTAACTCAATTTCGAGAAGCGAACGCGAAGCATGAACCTGAATAAGTTTCGCCCTGTCTGCCCGCACCTGACCGTCATCTAATACGATACCTTCACGCAGTTGTCGCAGCACACCTGGTGAAACTCGACCGTCAACCTGAGCCGTATAGGTTTTAGAAATCTCATAGGACGGATGCGCCAGCCGGTGAGCCAACTCGCCGTCATTCGTCATCACAAGCAACCCCTCGGTATCGGTGTCGAGACGTCCCACATGGTAGAGCCGCACCTTCAGGTCGGCTAATAAATCCGCAACCGTTTCTCGCCCCTGCGGGTCGCTCATGGTGGTCACAACACCGGCTGGTTTATTAAGAAGCACCGTCATGGGAGGTGTATCAAGGAAAACTCGACGATCGTCAACATGTAAAACGTCAGTGTTGGGATTAACGCGTCTGCCAAGCTCCCTCACAACTTCACCATTGACCTTTACCCTGCCAGATAGCATCAGCTGCTCACAGGCACGTCGTGATGCCACTCCGGCACGTGCCAAAACCTTTTGAAGACGCTCCCCCTGCGGCGAAGCCGAGACTGTCACAGTTCGCCCACCTGTTCAGCTAAATCCTCCAACATATCTTCGCCAGGCAGGAAAGGTGCCAGCGGCGGCAGTTCCTCGAGGGACTCCAAACCGGCACGCTCCAAAAACTCTGAGGTGGTGCCATACTCGACGGCACCGGAAGGCGAGTGACCAACCTCGGAAATCAGACCGTGACCCAATAGGGTACGCACGACCGAATCAACATTCACACCCCTGATGGCAGAAATCTCGGCGCGGGTGGCAGGTTGCCGATAGGCAATGATTGCTAGAGTCTCCAAAGCCGGTTGGCTCAGCCGAGCGACCTGTGAACCCAAAACGAAGTGCGAAACAGTCTCAGCTTGCTCCGGAGATGAATAAATACGCCACCCGGCAGCCACCTCGCGCAGCACGAAACCGCGCGGACGTTTACCGTCAGCTCCCGCATACTCGGCGCGCAAATAATCCAGTGCCGCTCGAATATCCACTATGTCAGCTCCGATCACCTCAGCCAATTGCTCGGGAGAAACCGGTTCAGCAGACACTATCAGAACTGCTTCAAGCGCCTGTAACAGCTCATCTGGCATCTCAATCACCCTCATAGTCATCCACCGCTACAGTATCGACGGCACCACTGGCGCCCTCCTCGGTCAAGGAGACCGATATTTCCCCAAGAGAACGGGACTGTTGCAGGTCAATTATCCGGGATCGATACATCTCTAAAATACCCAGAAAACGCGCAACCCGCACCGCAATATCATCGGTATCATCAACTAGGTCTTGGAAAGTTATGACGTTTACGCCGCTCCCCCGCCGAGCCTGCAACTTGGCCAGTAAAACCTCTATTTGGGTGCGAACCGGAACCCGCGGGAAATGCAGATGCGATACCTCCACAACCGGGTCTACACGATTGATTGCGTAATAGGCTAAAACAGCAAGTGCCTGGGAATCAACACTATCCTCAAATTTTGGTAGCAGCTCACGGAAATGTTCCTCCAGTGGCACAACACGTGGAAAAAACCCTTGAAACTGTTGGAAACGCTCAGCCAGGACTAAAGCGACTTCCTGATAGGCACGGTATTGAAGCAGCCTGGCAAAAAGCAGGTCACGGGCGGCAATATATTCCCGATCCGCTTCTTCGTCCTCGGTGTCCGGCAGCAGCGAACGCGTCTTGATTTCCAGAAGTGTTGCGGCAACCACCAGGAATTCCGAGGCTGAAGTCAGCGAGGGAAACTCCTTGAGATAGTTGATGAACTCGTCAGTTACCCGCGCCAGCGAAATCTCGGTTATATCGAGCTGATGTTTCGTCACCAGTGAAAGCAACAAATCGAAGGGACCCGAAAAATTAGGTAGCTCCAGGTTAAAACCAGAGTAGCCCCCTGCGGTGTCCTCGATGGGAGGCGCAATCATCAGGCGGCATCCCCGCGAGCCACGACTTCGCGGGCAAGTTTACGATAGGCATCCGCTCCGGCGTGGTAGGGGGCAAACTTCGTGATTGGTTCGCTGGCTACCGAGGCGTCTGGAAACTTCACGGTACGTCGAATAATAGTGTGATATACCAAATCTCCGAAAGCCTCGTGTAGCCGCTCCAAAACCTCGCGAGCGTGAAGGGTGCGAGTATCAACCATTGTCGCCAAGATTCCGTCAATCTTCAGGCTGGGGTTGAGACGGTCGCGAACCTTATCGACTGTCTCGACCAGCAGCGCCACGCCTCGCAGCGCAAAAAATTCGGCCTCGAGTGGAATCATCACACCGTGAGCTGCCGTCAGCGCGTTTACCGTGAGTAATCCGAGAGATGGCTGACAGTCAATGATTATCACATCATATTCTCCCCAAACCGGACGCAGCGTTCGCGACAGCGCCATCTCCCGAGCCACCTCATTGACCAGCTGCACCTCTGCTGCCGAAAGGTCGATATTAGCAGGCACCAAATCCAGGTTCTCAACTGCGGTTGGTTGAATGACCTCATGAATGTCAATTTTTGAATCAATCAGCAGGTTGTAGACCGTTCTGTCCAGTTCATTGGCGTTTACACCCAAACCGGCTGATGCGGCTCCCTGCGGGTCAAAATCGACTATCAGTACCCGTCTGCCATACTCAGCCAACGATGAGGCCAGATTGATGCTGGTTGTTGTTTTCCCCACCCCGCCCTTTTGGTTACACATAGCAATAATGCGTGCCGGACCGTGGCTATCCAGAGGCGGCGGCACCGGAAAATCGGTGTCATCGGTAATGGTTCTAGGAACGTCTAGTAAACCAGGCTGAGCGTCTTTCACCTTTTCATTTTATACAATCGCTGTGCAGCGCTTGCGGAAATGTCTGTCCGTGGTGAATGAGTATCAGATATCGGTTTTTTGGTGAGCACGGGGATGCGTTGTTGAATACACCTCTTGGAGTGTAGATATAGACACTTTCGTGTAAATCTGGGTGGTGGTCACATTCGCGTGACCAAGGAGCTCCTGTACCACCCGAATATCCGCGCCACCCTCAAGCATGTGGGTGGCGAAAGAATGTCGAAAAGTGTGGGGAGAAATATGACTTTCAAGACCCGCCAAATCAGCTGCCTCCTGCACCACCAACCACGCTGATTGCCGCGAAAGCTGGCCGCCACGCGAGTTGAGCAGCAACTTTGAGCTCCCGGTTCCGTGAGAAACCAAGTCGGGTCGAGCCCTGGATATATAGGCTTCGATTGCTTCGCGTCCATATCCACCAATCGGAACAATACGCTGTTTACGTCCCTTACCGAAAAGCGTAACCAAAGCCGGTTGCGTAGAGAAATCAACATCGTCTACATCCAGATTCACAGCCTCCGTTATGCGGGCACCGGTACCGTAGAGAATCTCCAGTAGCGCCCGGTTGCGTAACGCTACTGAACCGGTGCCAACCTGGACGGCCAACAATTTGTTAATCTGAGCTACCGACAGTGCTTTCGGCAGCCTGTCGGGCCGTTTAGGTGCACAAATACGTGCCGCCGGATCCTCGGTATTCGTCTCGGCAGCGAAAAAACGATGAAGACCACGCACGGCAGCGAGAGTGCGCGCCACGGATGAGGCTGCCAGGGGACGCTCCCCTGTTGAGAGTGACGCAACGAAAGCAGATATTTGTTCTGGCTGAACATCGGCGAGATTATGGATTCCGTTATTCTCCAAAAAAGACAGGTATTTTTCCAGGTCTGAACGGTATGCGGCGACGGTGTTGGTGGACGCGGAACGTTCGAGTGCCACATAGTCCAGGTAGCGGCGCATCTGAGACTCCATAGTGTCATTCTCTCCCGGGGCGTGGCGATATCAGTGGCGAAACCCAAGTAACATAGAAGATGCTGTAACTGCGAGGAAGGAAATTCCATGTCTCAGGTGTGGGGAGAACTCGATAAAAGAGCGGTTAGAAACGCTAAAGTGCTGACTGCAGATGCTGTCGAACAGGCAGGTTCAGGTCATCCAGGGTCTGCTATTTCACTGCAGCCCGTGACGTATCTGCTATATCAACAGCACCTGCGCTTTGACCCCACCGACCCCAACTTCTTGGGCAGGGATCGTTTTGTCCTCTCAGCTGGACATGCCTCACTGAGCCAGTATTTACAGCTCTATTTCGCTGGAGTCGGTGTCGAACTCTCAGACTTGAAAGCATTCCGCACTTTTGGGGCATCGCTCGCGGGGCATCCGGAACTGGGACGCACCCCGGGCATTGAGGTCAGTACCGGCCCGTTGGGATCAGGTGTTTCTATGGGTATAGGAATGGCGATGGCTGCCCGGCACGATGCCGCACTCTATGACCCGCAAACTCCAATTGAAGAAAGCATTTTCAACCACAGGGTATATATTCTTGCCGGTGACGGCTGCTTACAGGAGGGGGTAACCGCTGAGGCGGTATCCTTGGCTGCTGTTCAACAGCTTGGTAATGTCATCCTGATTTATGACGAAAATAAGATTTCCATAGACGATGACACCGATATTTCTTTCAATGAAGACACGCTGTCAAAATTTGCGGCTATGGGATGGCATACCCAGGGAGTCACCTGGGTAGGTCAGGACGGATACACAGAGGACGTGGATGCCTTACATGAGGCCATCACAGCGGCTGAAGCCGAAACCGACAGACCCTCAATTATCGCGTTGCGTTCAATTATTGCTTGGCCGTGCCCGAGTAAACAGAACAGCGCCAGTAGTCACGGTGCGGCACTTGGCGAGTCAGAGACGCGCGCCTTGAAAGAAATACTCGGCTACGACCCGGATGAAACATTCCATGTAGACGAGGAGGCGCTCGCGCATACCCGCGCAAACGCGGCTGAGCGTGCACGTACCTTCAGATCACAGTGGGATAACAAATATGGGGCGTGGCGGGCTGCCTCTCCCGAGCGGGCAGCCCTGCTGGATCGGGTACTCGCTGGTGAGCTGCCTGAAAACATTGCCAGCGCACTCCCCGATTTTTCCGAATCAGATTCGACAGCAACACGTAGCGCATCCGGGCAGGTGATAAATAGTTTGGCTGATGTCATGCCAGAGCTGTGGGGCGGCAGCGCAGATTTGGGTGACTCCAATAAGACGGTTATCAAAAAAGTCGATTCGTTCGGCCCTACGGATATAGCTACCGCAATGTGGCACACTTCGCTGGCGGGACGCAACATTCACTATGGAGTGCGCGAACACGCCATGGGTAACATTATGAACGGTATTGCGATTGACGGTTTGACGAGCCCATTCGCCGGTACTTTTTTCGTGTTTGCAGACTATATGCGTCCCGCTGTCCGACTCGCCGCCCTCATGGACATTCCCTCAACATTTGTTTGGACACATGATTCTATAGGGGTCGGCGAGGACGGGCCTACGCATCAACCCGTGGAGCACCTGGCTGCCTATCGTGCGATACCGAATCTCGCGATAGTGCGTCCGTCCGATGCAGCAGAAACAGCTCAGGCATGGTTGGAGATTCTGCGTCGCCGTAAACCCGCCGGGTTGATACTGACCAGGCAGAACGTCCCAAATCCGCAGCGCGGTAAAGGTTCGTTATCGACCGCTGAAAACCTGGCACGCGGAGGATATATTCTCTCGGATTGTACCGGCACTCCAGAAGTCATAATTATGGCTTCCGGGTCGGAGGTGCAATACGCATTGGGTGCGCAAGCCCAGCTGCCTGAAGTGCGCATCCGTGTGGTATCCATGCCCTGCATGGAGTGGTTTGATGAGCAAGATGTAGAGTACCGCGAATCGGTGCTGCCTGCCTGCGTTACCCGCCGAGTCAGCGTTGAGGCTGGAATCGCACAGCCCTGGTATAAGTATCTGGCAGGTGGCACACCGGTGGCGCTAACAGATTTCGGTACTGTCGGTTCCGGAGCGGAACTTTTCGAGCACTTCGGAATCACCACTGCGGGGGTTGTTGCAGCGGTGCGTTCCGAACTTAAACGCTAATCAGCGTTTTCGGTTACCAAATATCGAACGCACAACAGAGTTCCCGATCGTGCGAACAGCCGAGTTCACGAGGTTGTCAACGACACGCTGACGGCGTTTCTGTGCCTGTTCAGCTTCACGTTCGGCTTTCCGAGCAGCCTGTTGGGCGGCCTTTTCCGCTTTTTTCGCTGCGGCTTCAGCAGCTTTCTGCTCGGCCTTTACCTGAGCAGCGGCTTGCTCCTCAGCCTGTTTAGCAGCTTCAGCGGCAGCTTGCTCATGTGCCACTCTTTCGGCCAAAAGCTCGGTTGCCGATTCAGGATCTACCTTATCAGCGTAGCGCATACGCAACTGTGAACCCTGCACGGCTGCCTGAAGTGCTGACTGTGAGGCGACCCCCATCACCGCTGCCGGTGCCCAAATCTTCGTGGGAGCGACCGGAGAGGGTCGCCCTTTTTCGTCCAAAACTGTGACAATAGCTTCGCCGGTTCCCAAAGAGGGCAGAAGCGCTTCAAGGTTTAGTGGCGAAGTCGGAAAGGTTTTTACGGTTTCACGGAGTGCCTTGGCATCATTGGGAGTATGGGCTCGCAAAGCATGTTGAACTTTCGCGCCCAACTGGGCGAGTACATCCTCGGGAATATCTTTCGGGGTTTGGGTAACGAAGAATACGCCTATGCCTTTCGAACGAATCAGTCTGACGGTTTTAACTACCGCCTCCATAAAGGCTTTAGTTGCCCCATCGAATAGCAAATGCGCCTCATCGAAGAAAAACACCAGCTTGGGTTTGTCAACATCTCCGGTTTCCGGCATTATTTCAAATAGTTCCGCGAGAAGCCACATAACAAATGTGGAAAACAGTGCCGGACGGTCGCTCAACTCCGGCAGTTCCAGGCAAGAAATCACTCCCCTGCCGTCTCTGACCTGCATGAAATCTTTCGGGTCGAAAGCTGGTTCACCAAAGAAATCATCAGCCCCCTGAGTCTGCAACACTGAGAGTTCTCTCAAAATGACACCAGCGGTCGCGGAGGAAACACCTCCTATTGTTTCAAGTTCTCCAGCCCCAACTCCGGTGAGATAAGCTATCGTGTCCCGCAGATCTCCCAGATCTATCAAACCGAGTTTCTGCTGGTCAGCCCAATGAAAAATCAGCGAAAGTGCGGATTCTTGGGTGTCATTTAACCCCAGTACTCGAGCCAGCAGCAGCGGCCCAAAATCGGTCACAGTTGTGCGCACCGGTGTGCCATCACCCAGACCACCCAAGGCAAAAAATTCGGTCGGAAAAGCTTTTCCAACCCAATTTTGGCCCTGTTTCAGACTGCGTTCAGTCAGTTTATCCGAGGCCACCCCAGCTTCGATAAGACCGGTCAAGTCACCTTTAATATCTGTGATAAAGACCGGAACACCGGCATCGGAAAGTCCCTCCGCCATGAGCTGTAGGGTTCTGGTCTTGCCGGTGCCGGTAGCTCCAGCTACCAGACCGTGACGATTCAGCATCTGCAGCGGCAGGGTAACGGGCACATCTGCAACCGGCTCGCCGTCAACGAGATAAACCCCAATGGGAAGCGCATTTTCGGTTGTGTAACCGGCAGCAACCTGTTCACGGTATTCATCAGCAATATCGGTTCCACCTTTTACCTGAGAAGCGCAGGTGACAGAAGAAGCAGCCTCCGGGGATTGAGATTGTGGCGGCTCTTTGGTTATTTCGGTTGATTCTGCCGCACTGGCCAGAGCAGCTTTATAGGCAGCTTCCGCGGCCTGCGCCGCAGCCTGTGCCGCCGCTGCCTTAGCTTCCGCTGCCTTAGCCGCGAGACGCGCGATTTCTGCTTTATCCACTGCTGCTCCCTCCGAGATTCGCTAAATCGGGGCGTAATACAGAAATTATAGCTGGCGGTTGTACCTCACTCGGAGAACATAAAAATATCGGGCGCAGATATTGACTGCGCCCGATATCTTCTGTACGAATCTCAACCAGCGAACTTGGCGATTAACCCCAGAGCGATAACTACAGCAATCCAGATGAGTGCAATAGTAATCGTTATCCGGTTCAGGTTGCGTTCCGCGACCCCGGAAGAACCAGCCGAGGAGGTAAAACCACCACCGAACATGTCGGAGAGACCGCCGCCTTTACCTTTATGCAGCAGAATCGTGAGTATCAGAAAGATACTCGACAGTACCAGCAGCACCTGGCAGATAATGGTGACAACATTAATCATTTAGATTCTCACTTCTCGTTTGGCTGATTCGATTTTAGCGTATCGCCGCGTTATCAACTAATCATCGAAACGCACGATTTTTGAGAATTCCTCAGCTTTGAGCGAAGCACCACCAACGAGCGCACCATCAACATCCGGCTGCGCCATTATGTCCTGGACGTTGCTGGACTTAACTGAACCGCCATAGAGAACTCTAATGTCGTCAGCTACCTGTTCGCTATAAAGTTCAGCGAGTCTAGAACGAATCGCGCCGCACACTTGCTGAGCGTCCTCGGGGGTGGCAACCTCGCCGGTGCCGATAGCCCAAATAGGTTCGTATGCAACCACACATTTAGCGGCATCTTCGGCGGAGATACCGTCAAAATCTGCGGTAATCTGACCGAGAACATGTTCCACGTGCTGACCGGCTTTGCGGATCTCTAGACCCTCGCCACAGCAAATAATCGGAATCATACCTGCCGCCAGCGTCACGCGAGCTTTCTCGCCAACCAGCGCATCAGACTCACTGTGGTATTCGCGCCGTTCCGAATGCCCACAAATGACGTATTTGCAACCCAGCTTTGTTAGCATCGCCGCTGAAATCTCGCCGGTATAGGCACCGTTATCATGGACCGAAACATCCTGGGCTCCGTACTGTATATCAAGTTCATCACCGTCAACCACGGTTTGTACCGAACGAATATCGGTGAAAGGCGGTACCACCACCACATCTGCACGGTCATAGTCGAAACGGTGATCTTGCAGGCTGATGTCGAGTTCCTGAACCAGGCTGATAGCCTCAAGGTGATTCAGGTTCATCTTCCAGTTGCCTGCCATCATGGGTTTGCGTGCCATATCAGTTTTCCTCCAATACTTCGATACCGGGCAGCACTTTTCCTTCTAGCAACTCCAGGGAGGCACCGCCACCGGTGGAAATATGCGAGAAAGTTGTTTCATCAAATCCGAGTTGGCGAACCGCCGCTGCTGAATCACCGCCGCCGATCACCGAGAAACAATCTGATTCAGACAGGGCACGAGCAACAGCTGCTGTACCTTTCGAGAAGGCCTCGAATTCGAAAACCCCCATAGGGCCGTTCCAGGCGACCGTCTTTGCGTCAGCAATTTTTTCTGTAAATAGTTTCGCGGTCTTCGGACCGATATCTAAGCCCTTCTGGTCTGCCGGAATAGCTTCAACATCGACCACGCTCGCAGGCGAGTCAGGCGCAAACTCCGCAGCCACAACGGTGTCAATTGGCAACAGCAAATCAACACCATTTGCTTTGGCGGTCTCGATATATCCCTTAACTGTGTCAATCTGATCAGCTTCCAGCAGCGAGGTACCAACCCCGTAGCCTTTGGCGGCGAGGAACGTGTAGGCCATCCCGCCACCGATGAGCAAAAAATCCGCTTTCGTCAGCAGGTTTGCGATCACACCCAGCTTGTCGGAAACCTTGGATCCTCCGAGCACCACACCGTAGGGACGCTCCGGGTTATCGGTGGCGCGACGCAGCGACTCAATCTCTTTGACTACCAGTTTTCCGGCTGCAGCAGGCAGTAACTTCGCGATGTCATAAACCGAAGCCTGTTTACGATGTACGACTCCGAAACCATCAGATACGAAAACGTCACCAAAATTTGCATACTCGGCGGCGAGTTCGGCACGTTGGGCATCGTCCTTGGAGTTTTCACGGGCATCGTAACGCACATTCTCCAGTAACACGATCTCGCCGTCAGCCAGTGACGCAACTTTTGCCTGTGCATCGGTACCGGTCACATCCTTTGCCAGGGTGACCGGGGCATCAATCAATTCGCCTAGACGTTTAGCGACCGGAGCCAAAGAAAACTCGGGTTTCACCTCGCCCTTGGGACGCCCCAAGTGCGCCATGATTACTACGCGTGCACCTGCATCTATCAGGGTTTGCAGAGTCGGGAGTGCGGCTTTGATGCGACCGTCATCAGTGATGACACCATCCTTTAGCGGCACGTTAAAATCAGAGCGAACCAGCACTTTTTTGCCTTTAAGGTCGCCCAGAGAATCGATATTACGCAAAGTCATTGCCTTGATTCCTTTCTGTGTTTCACTACCGGAAACAAATCGGCTACCAGATAGCGCACGCCCGTGTACCTTTCAGTACACGGGCGTGGCATCTGTATTAATTTCAGATCTGCTTGCCAACGAGCTCGGTAATCTCCACCAGCCGGTTGGAGTAGCCCCACTCGTTGTCATACCAGCCGACGATCTTTACCTCGTCATCGATAATCTTTGTCAGCGGAGCATCGAAGATAACCGAATGCGGGTCGGTGGTGATGTCGCGGGACACCAACGCACCATCGGAGTAGGACAGGATACCCTTGAGTTCACCCTCGGCTGCAGCCTTCATAGCAGCATTCACCTTTTCCTCGGTAACCTCAGCCTTTGTGGTGAAAGTAAAGTCGGTGATTGACCCGGTCGGAATCGGTACACGCAGAGCGTAGCCATCCAGCTTTCCAGCCAGCTCAGGCATAACAACACCTACAGTGCGGGCAGCGCCAGTTGTTGTCGGGATGATAGAGAGCGCAGCTGCGCGAGCGCGACGCAGATCCTTGTGGGGGGCATCGTGGAGGCGCTGATCCCCGGTGTAGGCGTGAACCGTCACCATAAGACCTTTCTCGATACCGAAAGTCTCATGCATAACCTTTACCATCGGAGCTAGGCAGTTCGTGGTGCAGGAAGCATTCGAAATAATGTTGTGCTTTTCCGGGTCGTATTCATTGTCGTTAACGCCCATAACAAAGGTGGCATCAACATTCTTGCCAGGTGCGGAAATGATGACTTTCTTTGCGCCACCATCCAGGTGAGCCTTGGCTTTGGTCCCATCGGTGAACAGACCGGTAGATTCGACAACCACGTCAACTCCCAGATCTTTCCAGGGCAGGTTCGCGGGGTCACGCTCAGCGAGGGCGACAATCTTCTTGCCATCAACATAGATAGCTTCGTCATCATAGGTGACCTCAGCATTGAGCTTGCCGGTGATGGAATCCCACTGCAGCAGATGAGCCAGGGTCTTGTTGTCAGTCAAATCGTTCACTGCCACGATCTCAATATCGGCTCCATTGTCCATCGCGGCCCGCAAAAAGTTACGTCCGATACGTCCGAAACCGTTAATACCAACTCGAGCGGTCACTATATCCTCCTGAAAGCGCCGGTGGCGCATATTATCTCTGTGATTGGAGCAGGCGAACCTGCTCCTGGCACCCGCTTGGCGCCAGTAATGCCATTTTACACTTGCAGGAGCGAAAACATTGGGTATAGCGATGCCATACTTGCGTTAAAGCACTGTGAGTGTACTCACTTATTTCAGATAGGTAACGACACGAACTCAGTCGAGTATCATATCCGGGGTTAGCGACGCCTCGGTGTCCGCAATCCCCCGTTCATGTGCAGATTTGTCTGCCATTGCCAGCAGTCGGCGGATACGACCGGCGATAGCATCCTTTGTCAGGGGCGGATCGGCGAGCTGACCGAGCTCCTCAAGCGAGGCATCCTTGTGTTCAAGACGCAAAGCACCTGCCGCGAGTAAATGTTCAGGAACGTCATCTCCGAGAATCTCCAGAGCCCTGCGCACCCGCGCACCCGCAGTTACCGCGGCACGTGCCGAACGACGCAAATTTGCATCATCGAAGTTAGCTAACCGGTTCACGCTGCCGCGAGCCTCCCGGCGTTTGCGCAACTCGCCCCATCGTTTTGCGGTTTCTGAAGCACCGATAATTTCCAGCAGCTTCACCACCTGGTCGCTTTCTTTAACAACGACCCGTTCTCCGCCGCGCACGGTGCGAGTTTTTACCGTCAAACCGAGGCGGCGTGCCGAACCGCTGAGCGCCAGAGCGGTTTCTTTACTCGGACAGTTAAGTTCCAGGGTGCCGCTGCGCCCCGGCTCGGTAAGCGAACCGCGCGCCATCATAGCGCTGCGCCATGCGGCTACAGCCTCTTCGGTGCCGGCACCAACTATAGCTGGAGGTAAACCCCGAACCGGGCGCCCTTTCCGATCGATAAGCCCCGTCATCTGGGCGATACGTGGCGCACCTTTTACCACCCTAATAACGTATCGGTCGTTACGGTGCAGTCCGCCACCGGCAACCACCACCACTTCCGGGGCAACATGATAAAGCGCATTTAACTGTGCAACGAGACGTTTAGCGCAGTCTTCACAATCCAGCTCTGCCTCAACAACAATGTGTTGGGAAACCAGGTGCAAGCCCCCGCAAAACCTTATGGTCGTGGCAGCTTCTACTTCCATTAGTGCCGGACGTCCCAGCGGTGCACGCGCCAGTTCCTGCTTCAAATCAGATGTGAGCGACATATCTCCCCCTCATAGTTGTCCAAGGTCACCATTCCTGAATCCCGACCTCGCTGAAATACCCATCAAAAGAATCACGCAGAGCCGCTGCCAGTCGCAAAGGATCGTGTTTAGCGCTACCATCACCGACGCGAACCTGTCGCATCAGCATATGTGTACCACAATCTGCCAGCGCATCTTCCAAATCATTGAAATCATCAACAGCAGACGGGTCAACCAGCACCGCATCAAAAACCAGGTTCGGCGCATAGTGCCGCACCGCTCTAATGTGGTCCGCTAGTGTAAGCCCTGTGGTTTCCGCGGTTTGAGCCTGCAAATTCATCACCAGGATCTTGCGGGCTTTAGCTTCGGTAGCCGCCCGAGCAACCTCAGGGACGAGCAGATGCGGAATTACCGATGTGTACCACGATCCCGGCCCGAAAACCAGGTAATCTGCAGCCCGGATATTCGCTGTCACATCAGGTGAAACCTCGGGGCTGTTCGGAGTCATCCAAACATCGAGGACTCTGCCTCGCGCGGTCGCAACCTGCGCCTGACCGTGTACTTCAACAACACCTGAACCGGTCTCCACATTCGCCGCAATCTCCATGGGATCCAAAGCCAAAGGTAAAACCCTGCCACGCGCCCCCAGCAGCCTCGCCACCCAGTCAAGCCCCTCGATAGGGTCATCCAGCAGATCCCACATGGTAGCTATCAACAGGTTTCCCAGCGCGTGTCCGTTGAGCTCAGAATCCGTCTCAAATCGATGCTGCAGGGCATCCCTCCATGTAACACCCCATTGGCTGTCGTCACACAGAGCCGCTAAAGCCATACGTAAATCACCGGGAGGTATAATCCCCAACTCCCGACGTAGCCTCCCGGAAGAACCGCCGTCATCTGCTACGGTCACAACTGCGGTGAGACTGGTGGTGATGTGACGCAGCGCTCGCAACGTGGCTGACAAACCGTGCCCGCCGCCAAATGCGACCACTTTCGGACCGATCGGCCCCAGCAGCTCTCGGTCAGGAAATAAAGACTCCATTATTCCTTTCCCATATCACGATGCAGCACCGTAACGGGTATGCCCGCATCCCTGAGCATTGAGCCGATACGCTCAGCGAGGGCGACCGAACGGTGCTTACCTCCGGTACAACCAATAGCTACCGTCACATAGGGTTTCAGCTCAGTTTCATATCCAGAAACAATCGGGAGCAGCAAGTCCACGTAGCGTTTCGCGAAATCGACCGCTCCCGGCTGAGAAAAAACATAGTCATAAACGGGTTGATCCTGCCCGGTCAGATGACGCAATTCGCTAACCCAGTAGGGGTTCTTCAAGAACCTCGCATCTCCAACCCAGTCCGCATCCAACGGAATTCCGTACTTGAAGCCGAAAGACATCACCGTGAAACTCACTCCCGGGGTCGCTGCACCAGCCACCATGTCACGCATCCGTTTATCGAGGTCATGAACATTTGAGTAGGTGGTGTCAATCAACACATCGGCACGGGAACGAATCGGTTCGAGCAGTGTTCGTTCCCTCTGAATCCCCGAAATTATGCTCTCGCCTTCCTGTAGCGGATGGGGGCGACGATTCGATTCGTAGCGACGCACCAGCACCGAATCGTCAGCATCGAGGAACACCATACAGTGTTTAATGTCTCGTTTGTTGAGTTCGTCTAGAACCCCGAGGAACTGGTTGAAAAACTTTCCGGAACGAACATCCACAACGGCAGCCAACCTATGCACACCGCCACCGGCCGGGGTGAGCATATCTGCGAAAGCAACCAGCATCTGTGGCGGGAGGTTATCAACCACATAGAAATCCAGATCCTCTACCGCCTGTGCAGCTCGGGAACGTCCCGCCCCGGACAATCCGGTTATGATGAGCAGTTCCGGTTGCGGGGGCCCGGGCAAAATTTTTTCTGCCTCTAGTTTCGCGACACCACCCGGCACGGTATCGGCGCCGTCCTCATCAAAAGGCAGCTCATTTTCCATACATCCAATATGCCACATCCCGGAGGCTCATTCGGAACTATCCGGATGAAGCGCATCGTATATCTGGGCGGCTAGCAGCGGACCGATACCGGGAACCTCGGTCAAATCAGCTACGCTGGCGGCAGTGAGTCTTTTCACAGACTTATAGGTTTTCAACAGCGCTTTTTGTTTTTGTGGTCCCACCCCAGGAATCGCGTCAAGCACCGATTCTGTCATGCTTTTAGCTCGTTTACGTCTGTGTGCCCAGATTGCGAAACGATGCGCCTCATCACGTAGGTACTGCAAAATGTAGAGTCCGACAGAATCTCTAGATAAAATCACCGGAAATTCGCTTCCCGGAAGCCATATTTCTTCGAGACGCTTTGCTAAACCTATCACCGGCAAGTCGATTCCAATATCATCGAGAACACTCTGGGCCGCATTCACCTGCGGTAATCCACCATCCACTACAAGCAAATCCGGCAGGTAGCTGAACTTTCTCGGTTTTCCATCGCCGTGGTTGAGCTGTCCCGAAACCGGATCACCGGTATCCGAATCCTCGTTAATGGTTTTGGCGAAACGGCGATGTAAAACCTCCGACATTGCTTCCGTATCGTCAGCATTAGGGCTTTTTACCGTGAACTTACGGTATTCACGTTTTGCGGGTAAACCGTCTTCAAAGACCACCATTGAAGCCACCATGTTGGTTCCGGATGTGTGAGAGATGTCGAAGCATTCCATTCTGAGTGGTGAACGAGGCAAATTCAGCTCGTCCCGCAGCTGAGCCAAAGCTGCTCCTCTGCCTGCTAAATCCGATATTCGCTGCATTCTGAAGAGTTTCAATGCCTGTTCGGCATTGGCGGTCACGGTCTGCATAATCTGTTTTTTCTCGCCGCGTTGCGGAACCTTTATCTCAACCGGACCACCACGTTTGTCAGCGAGCCATTCTTGGAGCGTTTTCAGGTCGGTGGGCAGCTGGGGTACCAACACGGTGCGCGGAACAGCATCCGTTCCCCGGTGTCCGCGATCATCGACACTTCGGGAAGGTGTGCGTTTCTCAGCAGCGGTTTGTCCCGGCTCACGGTCACCGTAGACCTGCATCAAGAGATCGGAAATAAAATCTGCAGGGTCATCTAGGCTTCGATCTTCCACCACCCAGGAGCGGTTTCCGCGCACTCTTCCACCCCGCACAAAAAACACGTGTACCGCAGCGGAGAGTTCGTTACTAGCCAGGGCAAAAATATCGGCATCCGAACCATCGGCAAACACCACCGCATTGGATGCCCGAACTTTCGTCAAGGCGTTTAGTTTGTCTCTGTATTTGGCTGCCTGCTCGAAATCCAGCTCGGCGGCAGCACGCTCCATATTTCGTTTCAGGTCGCCTATGAGGTGTTTCTCACCGCCGTTCATAAAAGACAAAAGCCGTTCAACATAGGTGCGGTGTTCTTCCGCGCTCGCCCAACCGACACAGGGCGCGCAACACCGTTCAATATATCCCTGCAGGCAGGGGCGACCCTGAGCAGTCGCTCGGTTAAATACCCCCTGGGTACAGGTTCTCACCGGAAAGACTCTCGTTAGCGCATCCAGCGACTCGCGTATCGCCCAGACCTGTGGGTAGGGCCCGAAATAGCGGTTCCCTTTCCGATGTCGAGCGCGAGTTATATAGGTTCGGGGATATTCCTGGGAAGTTGTTACAGCCAGATAGGGGTAGGACTTGTCGTCTCGGAATATCACGTTGAAACGCGGAGAAAACTCTTTAATCCAGGTGTATTCGAGAGTGAGTGCCTCCAGTTCGTTTGCCACCACAACCCATTTCACTGCCGCTGCGGTGTGCACCATCTTTAAGGTGCGCGGATGCAGTTTATCGGGGGCACGGAAATAGCTATTCAAGCGGTTGCGCAGATTCTTTGCTTTACCGACGTATATTACACGCCCAAACTCATCGATAAATCTGTAAACACCCGGAGCGGTCGGAATGGTTTTTTGAGCTGGTCTATAACTCTCCGGATCCGACATGAGTATAATTCTACCTGACCACCAAAAAACCCAAACACTGAACATTTTTTGCGTTTTCTTTACGAAAATTTGGTATTGTATTATTGTTGTTAAATCCAGCTACCGAGAGGCACAGCAATGTTCCAAGACCGAAACGACGTGGAAAAGTTTGTAAAGGAAAATGACATCGAGCTAGTCGATGTTCGGTTCATAGACTTGCCCGGTGTTTCTCAGCACTTTTCTATTCCGGTTTCAGAGTTCCTGGAGACCGCCCTTGAGGAAGGGTTGATGTTCGACGGGTCTTCGATTCGCGGATTCAACTCGATTGAAGAATCCGACATGAAGCTTATTCCCGATCTGAACTCAGCTTTTGTCGATCCTTTCAGGGCTGTCCCGACGCTTACTGTAACCTTTTCGGTAGTCGATCCTTTCACGAACGAGCCCTATTCGCGCGACCCGCGTCAGGTAGCCATGAAAGCCGAAAAGTATCTGAAGTCAACCGGCATAGCAGATACCTGTTTTATAGGTGCAGAGGCCGAGTTCTTCATCTTCGATTCGATTCGTTACCAGGTGCAGCGTCAGCACACTTTCTACGCTATCGAATCAAATGAGGCTGACTGGAACTCCGGCACCGACTATGAAGGCGGCAATCTCGGGTACACGACACGTATCAAGGGCGGATACTTTCCGGTTTCCCCCAATGACAAAAACGCTGATCTGCGTGATTTGATGTGTACGCTGCTCACCGAATCCGGTCTGGATCTGGAACGAGCTCACCATGAGGTCGGATCTGCCGGTCAGCAGGAAATTAACTACCGTTTCTCGTCGCTGCTGCAGGCTGCTGACGACATGATGAAGTTCAAATACATTGTGCGCAACACCGCATATGAGGCCGGAAAGACCGCTACTTTTATGCCTAAACCGCTGTTTGGCGATAACGGTTCGGGTATGCACACCCACCAGTCGCTGTGGAAGAACGGTGAACCGCTGTTCTATGACGAATCTGGATACGGTTCACTGTCGGATATGGCGCGCTTCTATATTGGCGGTCTGTTGCGGCACGCTCCGGCACTCTTGGCGTTCACGAACCCGTCGGTGAATTCATACCGACGTCTGGTGCCCGGTTTCGAGGCGCCAATCAACCTGGTGTATTCGGCGCGTAACCGTTCTGCGTGTATCCGCATCCCTGTTTCAGGAACCTCACCGAAAGCGAAACGAGTTGAATACCGGGTGCCAGATCCGTCGGCTAACCCGTACCTGTCTTTCTCGGCTTGTCTCATGGCGGGTCTCGACGGAATCAAGAACCGAATCGAGCCGGGGGAACCAATTGACAAGGATCTATACGACCTGCCACCGGCTGAGTATATGGACATTCCGAAGCTTCCGACCTCCCTGGGTGAGGCTTTGGACGCGCTTGAAGCTGACCAGGATTTTCTCACCGAAGGTGACGTGTTTACCCCGGATCTGCTGGAAACCTGGATAGCTTACAAGCGTGATAACGAGCTGCTTCCGCTTCAGAATTATCCGCATCCTTTCGAGTTCGAGCTGTACTACAACATTTGATTCGAGCTGCTAGATAAAATCGCTTTACCCAAATTCAGCCCCTCCTGCCGAAATGCCGGCGGGAGGGGCAAATAATTGCAATAATCGTTTTATGGATAAGAGAATTTACCTGGCTATATACCATTACGATCAGGCGCTCCAATTTACCAAGGATGAGATGCGACCCACGCACCGGGATTTTACCCGTCAGTTGCACGATAATGGAATCCTGTTGGCAACCGGTTCAACACAGAGTTTCGGGTATTTTGGTTCGCTGACGATTATGCGTGCAGACAGTGCTGAACAGGTTCGTGAGTTACTCGCCGATGACCCCTATATTACGTCTGGTTTCGTGAAAGAACTCAAGGTTCTGGAGTGGCGTCCGGTTGTTGGGGAGGTCGTAAGTGAGAGTAAATCAACGAACTGATTGCTGTCACAAATAGCACAGCCACTATATACAGAAGCGAGAACGCTATTGTCGGTTCCGGCACCTGAGCGGCTATTTCATTCCCGGAATTGAGGAACGGCAGGTTGTTTTCGTGGAGCGCATGAAGAACCAGCTTGAAACCTATAAATCCTAGAATAAGTGCCAAACCGTAGTGAAGGAACGCCAGTCGCTCCATGAGACCGTCGATAAGGAAATACAGTTGGCGCAGTCCCAATAGTGAAAAACAGGTCGCTGCGAAAACTATGAAGGGCTCTTTTGTCAGCCCAAAAATAGCTGGAATCGAGTCAACAGCGAACATCAAATCTGCTGACCCCAGGGCGATTACCACAATCAGCATCGGGGTTATAAAGGTTTTGTGTTGGCGGCGCACCAGCATAGCCCCCCCGACGAACCCCTCCGTTACCGGAAAAAATTTGCGCGCCATACGGGTTAAAGTGTTTTCTTGATATTCACCGGCTTCCAGCTCATCAGAGCTTGTTACTCCCTGGCGTAGCTGCGATATAGCGGTCCAGATGAGGAATGCCCCGAAGATGTAAAAAATCCAGGTGAAGCGCGCCACGAAGAATGCGCCAACCATGATGAACAGGAATCGGAAAACCAGTGCTATGACGATTCCGAATAGTAGGACTTTTTGTTGATATTTACGCGGCACCCGGAATGCGGAAATGATGATTATGAAAACGAAGAGATTATCCAGCGACAGGGACCATTCAGTAACCCATCCAGCCCAGTATTCGGTGGCGTAGCGAAGCCCCCAAATAGCCCAAACCAAGAAACCGAATGCTACCGCCAGCGAAGCATACAGTGCACTCCAGCGGGCAGCTTCAGCTATTTTTGGTTCGTGGGCGGCGCGCACATGACCAACGAAATCCAATACCAGCAGCGCCACCACGATTGTGAATAGTGCAAGCCACCCTGCAACATGTACTTCCATAGAGTCTCCCTATCCTGTATGAATCGATAGTGCGAGTCTCTTTCCGCCCGAAGCTGGGCCGTCGCTGCCGAGCCATAAAAGCTGTGATGACGACAACGATGTTGGTGGACTTACTCCCCCGCCCTCTACATCCTATGGTATCGCTCGACACAACGCATAGCTGGCGAAGATATCACTGCACAGCACGCAGTTCACGAAGCTCGGATTTCAACTCACGGATCTCGTCACGCAGCCGGGCAGCAATTTCGAAACGCAACTCCCGAGCTGCTTCCTGCATTTCTTCAGTGAGCTGTGATATAAGCTGTTCAAGGTCAAGTTGTGGGGTTAGCGAAACCTGCTCCAGATTATGTTCTCGGGTGTGTCGGCGCGCTTGTGTGTTAGCTGCTTTGCCGGCTGCGGCTCCACGATAATTCGAAGCCAGCAGCTCTTCAGTGTCGATATTCTCGCGAGCCAACATATCGGTAACATCAGCTATTTTTTTACGTAATGGTTGCGGGTCGATACCGTTTTCGCGGTTATAGGCTATCTGAATCTCACGGCGTCTGTTAGTCTCATCAATGGCGGTTCGCATCGAGTCAGTTACGGTATCTGCATACATGTGAACCTCGCCCGAGACGTTTCGGGCAGCACGCCCGATTGTTTGTATCAGGGAACGTGTGGAACGCAGGAAACCCTCCTTGTCGGCATCCAGGATAGAAACCAGTGAAACCTCCGGCAAGTCGAGCCCTTCACGTAGTAGGTTAATACCGACCAGCACATCAAATTTTCCTAGACGCAATTCGCTGAGCAGCTCCACCCGGCGCAGGGTGTCCACATCCGAATGGAGATACTCCACCCTTATTCCGCGCTCAGCCATATAGTCTGTGAGATCCTCAGCCATTCTTTTCGTCAGGGTCGTCACCAGTACCCTTTCGTCACGTTCAATCCGCAGACGAATCTCTTCAAGCAAATCGTCTATTTGACCCTTTGTGGGTTTAACACGTATCAATGGATCTACCAGCCCGGTGGGGCGAATAATCTGTTCAACAACCCCGTCTGCGCGCTCCAACTCGTAGGAACCGGGTGTGGCAGACATGTACACAACCTGACCGATACGCTGCAGAAACTCATCGAATTTTAAGGGTCTGTTATCCAGTGCGGATGGCAGCCGAAAACCGTGCTCTACCAGGGTGCGTTTGCGACTCATATCGCCTTCATACATTCCCCCAACCTGCGGTACAGTAACGTGAGATTCGTCTATTACGAGCAAAAAATCATCCGGAAAGTAGTCGAGAAGCGTGTTCGGCGGGGTTCCCTCGGCTCGATCGTCAATATGTCGTGAATAGTTCTCGATTCCAGAGCAGGTTCCTATCTGTTCCATCATTTCCAGGTCATATTCAGTGCGCATCCGCAAACGCTGCTCCTCCAGCAATTTTCCCTGTCTATGCAGTTCAGCGAGACGTGTTGTGAGCTCGTTCTGGATTCCTTGAATGGCTTTCACCATGCGTTCAGGACCGGCAACATAGTGGGATGCTGGAAACACCGGAACCTCATCGACTTGACGAATCGTGTCTCCACTAACCGGATGCAGATAGGTTAGGGCATCAATTTCGTCACCAAACATTTCGATACGGATTGCGAGTTCCTCATACATCGGGATTATTTCGAGGGTATCTCCACGCACCCGGAAAGTTCCGCGTTGAAAATCATAATCGTTTCGGGTGTATTGCATCTCAACAAAGCATTTTATGAGGTCTTCGCGACTAATCTCCATCCCGCGGTTGAGATGAATCATGCGTTCCACGTATTCCTGGGGGGTGCCTAAACCGTAGATGCACGACACAGAGGAAACAACGATCACATCGTCACGTGTTAGAAGAGAATTTGTGGCTGAGTGCCGCAGCCTTTCCACCTCGTCATTAATTGCCGAGTCCTTCTCGATATAGGTGTCGGTTTGGGGCACGTAAGCTTCCGGTTGATAGTAGTCGTAGTAGGAGACGAAATACTCAACCGCATTCTCAGGGAAGAGTTCTCTGAGTTCTGCGGCGAGCTGGGCAGCAAGAGTCTTATTTGGCTCCAATATCAGGGTGGTTCGCTGCATTTTTTCAACCAGCCAGGCTGCAGTTGCCGATTTACCAGTACCGGTGGCACCCATCAGTACCACGTCCTGTTCGCCAGCATTGAGGCGTCCTGCTAGTTCAGCTATAGCTTTCGGCTGGTCACCGGAGGGCTTATAGGGGGCGTGCACTACGAAGTCCCGGTGCATGCGTTCAATCTCGGTGGTCATAGGTTTTCCTCCACCAGCGCCTCAAGTTCAACCTTAAAACTGTTCAATACTTCTTTGACGGGTCGTCCATTTTCATCATTTACCAGTACCAGGTCGGCGATGCTTCGCCGCTGAGTATCTGTAGCCTGTTCAGCTATCCGGGTTTTAGCATCAACGAGAGTGAGACCGCGATTTGCAGTAAGCCGGTCTGTCCTGAGTTGTAGTGGTGCCTCCACAGCCAACACCACATCGAATCCCGAGTGCCCGGTGGTTTCCACCAGCAGCGGAATCTCACATACCCGAACTTTCGGTTCGCCACGGTTCCAAGGGGCATTCAAGAATGAGTGTTGAACATTCTGAATTCTGGGATGCATAATGCTCTCCAGGGTTACTCGAGCCTCGGTATCTGTGAAAACCTGGGCCGCCAGAACCCTACGGTCTATAGCGTGGCCACTTACGGCTGTTGGAAAATGCTGTGATAGCTGTCGAATAACCTCGCTATCGGTATCGAGCAGGGTCGAATTGATTTCATCGGCTCGCTGCACCAACCAACCGAGCTGTTGAAATATGCTGGTTATATAGGTTTTTCCGGAACCGATACCGCCGGTAACCGCCAGGCGCAGCGGAGGTTTTACAGCCTCAGGCAGGCTCCTCAACCTGATTAGTTGCGCCATATGTCACTCCGGTTATCGTCAAGCATACTGGTTATTCATATATAGAAAGCGGGAACCGGCTTTCCAGTCGGTTCCCGCCTGTGAGCTAATACTTCCGGTTTACTCTCCGGTCAGTTTCTCACGCAGAGCGGCGAGACGCTCATCAGATGCCAGCGCCCCCTGCTCGTCTTCGTCGCTCTCTGTGGAGTAGGACGCATTCTCGACCGGGTCGATAGCGGCCTCGGTGTCGGCTGCCCGTGCCGCCGATACCTGAGCCTTGTGAGCCTGCCAGCGTTCCTGCGCCTTCGCGTATTCGGCTTCCCAGGCTGCACGCTGCTCCTCGTAGCCTTCCAGCCACTCGTTGGTCTCCGGGTCGAAACCCTCCGGGTACTTGTATTCGCCATTCTCATCATATTCGGCGACCATCCCGTAGAGCGAAGGATCGAACTCGTCGGAATCCGGATCCACACCCTCGTTTGCTTGTTTCATGGACAGTGAAATCCGGCGGCGATCCAACTCGATGTCGATCACTTTCACGAAAATTTCCTGACCGAGTTTCACAACCTGCTCGGGCATATCGACGTGGCGTACCGCCAATTCGGAGATGTGCACCAGACCTTCGATACCGTCTTCTACACGCACAAACGCGCCGAAAGGTACAAGTTTCGTGACGATACCTGGAACAACCTGACCGATTGCGTGGGTACGTGCAAAAGCCTGCCACGGATCCTCAAGTGTGGATTTCAAAGACAGCGAAACGCGTTCCCGATCCATATCGACGTCCAGCACCTCTACCTGGACTTCCTGACCCACTTCTACAACCTCGGAGGGGTGGTCGATGTGCTTCCAAGACAGTTCCGAGACGTGTACCAGTCCGTCAACACCGCCGAGATCCACGAATGCACCGAAGTTGACGATAGAAGAAATATGACCGCTACGAATCTGCCCTTTAAGGAGGGTACCGAGGAATTCGCTGCGAACCTTCGCCTGGGTCTGCTCCAGGTAGGCACGGCGAGAGAGCACCACATTGTTGCGAGTTTTGTCCAGCTCAATAATCTTTGCGTCCAGCTGGCGCCCAATGTAGGGATCCAGGTCTCGTACGCGGCGCATCTCTATGAGAGATGCCGGCAGGAACCCACGTAAGCCGATATCGAGAATCAGACCACCTTTCACAACCTCGATGACAGTGCCGGTAACGATACCGTCCTTGGCTTTAATCTGCTCGATGTCACCCCAGGCGCGCTCGTATTGGGCACGCTTCTTGCTCAGCAGCAGCCGACCTTCTTTGTCTTCTTTTTGCAGCACGAGCGCTTCAATCTCGTCACCGATTTGTACGATGTCGTCGGGGTCAACATCGTGCTTGATTGACAGTTCCCTGGCGAGGATTACTCCCTCGGTCTTGTAGCCGATATCCAGCAGAACCTCATCGTGATCTACGCGGACAACGATACCTTTGACGAGGTCGCCATCCTTGAAGTTGATGATTGTGCCGTCGATTGCGGCGATGAGGTCCTCTTCGGAACCGATGTCGTTAACGGCCACCTGATCAGGTGCCGTGGCTTCGTTGGTGGTCATATAGGTTGTGACTCCCAAATGGATACTAGTAGGTTTATATGTACTTTTGGCGTGTAAACACACCGTGAATCATCCTAGCATCTGCCACTGAAACTGCCTATTTCAGGTTTAACAGGCTACGAACAGCTCTCACATCGGTCACCTGAGCATCGGCAAAAGTCATTAGTGAGCGGCTTCCTGCCAGGAATAGCCGACCCCTATGCTGACCGTCAACGGCACCCGCATTTGGGTGGTGTTAGTCATCTCTCTCGTGACGAGTTCCCGTAGTTGCTCCGCTTCGCCAGGCGCGATCTCAAGTATCAACTCATCGTGTATCTGCAGGAGCAGCCGGGACTTCAACTGCTGTTCATCGAGGGCTCGTGCAACCCGGATCATGGCGCTTTTCATAATGTCGGCTGCCTGTCCCTGAATGGGGGCGTTAAGAGCGGCACGTTCTGCCATCGCCCGCAGCTGCCTGTTTGAGCTGTTCAAATCGTTAAAGTAACGTCTTCGCCCCTTTTGAGTGGTGGTGTATCCGCGCTTCCTGGCCTCAGCAACGGTAGCTTCAAGGAAATCACGAATTTTTCCGAAACGTTGAAAGTACCGATCCATGAGCTGCTGGGCTTCACCCTGCGGAATTTTCAATTGTTGGCTCAGCCCATAGGCGCTCAAACCGTATGCGAGACCGTAGGATGTAGCTTTTACCCGGGAACGCAAATCTGGTGTCACCTGTTCAGCGGGCACACCAAAAACCATTGCAGCCATCGTCCGATGCAGGTCCTCTCCAGATGCGAAAGCCCTTATGAGTTCCTCATCGCCGCACAGGTCAGCCATAATCCGCATCTCAATCTGCGAATAGTCGGCACTCATGAGGTTTTCGTAGCCCATTGAGGCAACAAACGCAGATCGGATACGGCGACCGGTTTCGGTTCGTATCGGGATATTTTGCAGGTTAGGTTCTGAGGATGACAGCCTGCCGGTTGCCGTCACGTTCTGATGATAGCGAGTGTGTATCCGCCCGTCTGTAGCGATTGCCGAAATCAGACCTTCAACGATTTGCAGCAACTTGATACTGTCTCGATGCTCCAAGAGATGTTCCAAAAAAGGATGATGGGAACGCTGATATAGTCCCACAAGCGCCTCAGCGTTGGTTGTGTATCCGGTTTTTGTTTTCCGTGTTTTAGGTAACCCCAGCTGATCGAAGAGTACTTCCTGGAGCTGTTTAGGGGAAGAAAGGTTGAGATCTGTTCTTCCCACATCTGCACGTGCCGCTGCCTGGGCAGATTCAACCTGATATTGCAGATCTGTGTGCAGCTGTTCCATACGTTCGGCGGATACCGCTATACCGAGCTGCTCCATTTCAAAGAGTATTCGCTCCAGCGGTAACTCTATTTCGTGGAGCAGCGGTTGGAGCGAACGACGAGATATCATCTCCCCCAGAACATTATTGAGGTCAATTAACGCTCCGGCCTCATGGGTCAGGTAACTGTAATCAGCCGTTCCGAACAGATCTGGTTCACCGGGCTCAGGTGGCTGATAATCCAGGTATTTACGTGCAAGCACCGACACCGAATACTCACGCATATCCGAATAGAGCAGATAGGCCATTATCGAGATGTCGTTAAAACTCTTACCCATCTCCAGCCCCTCGCCCTTGAGGGAGTGCATGGCATCTTTCGCTGAATGCACAATCAACGGAAAACTGGCCAGCACCTGTTTCAAATCGGTGAGCATCTGATCCGAGGCAGTAGTTAAATCAATCAGCTGGGTGCTGCGTTTATTCTGCTCGCTGTCTTGCGCCAATGCCACACGGTCGATACGTCGAGTTTTGTATCCGCTCTCCCCCGCAATCGCTATCGCCACGGGAGCTTGTGGCACCAGCCAGTCGAGCGGTGGTATGTCTGAAGCAATCTCGTCTATCTTTCGGTCTTGAAACCCCTCAGCGGAAGTATCGGTCTGTCCTTCAGCTTTGGTTAGCCCAAAAACCTCTTTGCGGATGCTGCCGAACTCTAATTTGTCAAAGAGCCGTTCCAGACGCGGAACATCAAAATCTAGACCTTCGATATCGGTCACTGAAATCCCCAGGTCGAGATCGGTTACGAGGTGATTCAATCGCCGATTTCGACGTACATTGTCGAGGTTATCTCGCAGGCTTTCACCGCGTTTACCTCCGATTTCTGCAACGTGAGCAAAAATACCCTCAAGTCCGCCGTACTGGTTTATCCACCCCGCAGCAATTTTTTCGCCTACCATTGGTACGCCCGGCAGGTTATCAGCGTGCTCACCAACGAGTGCCGCAATCTCCGGGTACTGTTGCGGAGCAACCCCGTAGCGTTCCTGGATAGCCGCCGGGGTCATCTGCCGTAAATCTGTCATAGAACGTCCAGGGTATAAGACATTTACCTGATCGGTTATGAGTTGAAAACTGTCCCGATCCCCAGACACCACCAACACTCGCATACCTGATTTTTCGCCTTCAACAGCGAGGGTTGCGAGAATATCGTCAGCCTCATAGTTTTCTTTGGTGAGCTGTTGGATTCCCATCGCATCCAGCAGCTCCTTAATCAGTTCGACCTGTTCAATGAGTTCTTTTGGAGTTTCATCCCGTCCAGCCTTATATTCGGGATATTCCTCGGTTCGAAAGGAACGTCGCGACAGGTCGAAGGCGACCGCTATCCGTTCCGGATTCCACTCCCGCAGCAGCTTGAGCAGTATTCTCAGGAAACTGTAGACCGCCGCGGTTGCCTGCCCGCCGCTGGTGGTGAATCCCTGTGCGTGTTGCAGCGCGAAATAGGCACGAAAAGCAATGGAATGCCCGTCAATCGCCATCAGGGTTTCACCGGCGGCTGGCTGAACGGCAGCCATGACTATTTACTCACAGCTAGCTGATCGATGACTGCCTCGGCGACCTCTTTCATAGAGAGCCGTTTATTCATAGAGGTTTTTTGTAACCACCGGAAAGCCTCCGGTTCACTCATTTCCATACGCTCCATCAACATGCCTTTAGCCCTGTCAACGAGCTTTCTGGTCTCCATCCGCTCGGTCAAATCCTCAATCTCGTCCTCAAGCGAGAGTATTTCTCGGTGCCGAGCGAGAGCTACCTCAAGAGCTGGCAGCAGTTCAGCTGCGGTGAAAGGCTTCACAACATATGCCATAGCTCCGATTTCTGCGGCTTGTTGCACAAGTTCTCGCTGTGAAAAGGCAGTGAGCATGACTACTGCACAAGATAATTCTTTCTGTATTTCTTGAGCAGCAGTAATACCGTCCATTTTCGGCATTTTAATGTCCATAACACACAGCTGCGGATTCAGCTCAAGAGCCTTCTCAATTCCCTCACGACCGTCACCTGCCTCGCCTACCACCTCATAGCCCGCGTCCTGTAGCGTCTCGACAATATCCATGCGGATAAGCGGTTCATCCTCGACTACGAGCACTTTTACTGAGCTATTATCCTTCGATTTATCAGTTGCCACGACTTTATTTTATGATGTTCTAAGTCTGCTTCGGATGTTTTTACACTAAAAGCAGAGCCCCGGTGGCCCAACTGGCAGAGGCGGTCGACTCAAACTCGGCATGTTGAGGGTTCGAATCCCTCCCGGGGTACCGTTATTTTTTGGTTTTACGAAAATGCCACCAATCGTGGAAAGCCGATATTCCGACAGCCCCAAAATACAGGGCAAGCAGCACTAACGCCTGGGCAATTACCGGCCACGGAGTGGGCAACGGGTTAGCTATAGCCGCGAATATAAAAGACACAACGGTTGCCCAGCGCCAGGCTCGCAGCATTCTTCGCGCGTTCAGCACTCCCCCGAAATTCAGCATAACCAGCACTTCGGGAACCAGGAACGACAAGCCGAAAGCCATAACGAGCCTGGTATAGAAACGCACATATGCATCAGCCTGAAGCAGCATAACCGACTCTGTTGGGGTGAATGAGGACAAGATTTCGACCGCCCGGGGAGCCAACCACGCTCCAAAAACAACACCAGCTATGAACAACACGACCCCGGCGAAACCGAAACCCAGCAGATAGAGGCGTTCTCGACGTCGAAGCGCCGGCCAAATAAAGGCAGTGAGCTGCGATATCCACCAGGGGGAAGAGATGAGCAGCCCAATCCATAGTGATACTTTCATACGCATATCGAATGCTGCGCCGACGGTTTGAAAATTGAGTTGGACGTCACCGAGCTCAGATAGCGGAGAGGTGATCTGAGCCAACACCAAATCGCAGAGGAACCATCCTGCAATCGCACCTATACCGATACCGAGAAAGGATAGCAACAGGCGCTTACGCAGTTCCCTCAGGTGCTGTGCAAGGGGCATGAAACCGGCATCACCGGAAGTTTTGTCGGACACCGCCTTATATTACTTGGCAGACTCGGGAGCGTCTGTGTCGTGCTGGGTGTCGTTTGCGGGAGGCTGAACCTGTTTCGGCCCCTCACCAAGATCGTTAAGTTCTTCCTTCAGAACCTTCGCGGATTTTCCGAGGTTGCGGGCAATATCTGGCAGCTTCGATGCCCCGAAAATCAGAATCAAAACAACAATAACTACTATCCAAACCGTGGGGCTCACGGACATCGGGATAAAAAGTGCAGGTGTCATTTCCGCTCCTTAAGGTTACCTTTGCAGCTATTCTATTGGACTATTATCTCCACCAGGTGTTTTCGAGCCGGCATCCGGGCGGGTCTGTTCCACCCACAGTTGTATTTCTTCGGCGACGGCTTCTTTTATGATTCTGCGCGGATCATACTGCCTTGGATCGAGTTTTGACAGGTCAACTTGCAGCCCATCTTCTGTTTCGGCGGTTTGTTGTCGCAAATGGGCTGACCATTTGCGCAACGAGGCGACACTATCGCGTAACCATCCCAGCGCTTGTGCTGCCCGAACAGGACCGACAACTATGACCGCAACAACGAGTATCAGCAGCATCTCAGAGCCGTCGATACCAAAAAAGTTCATTTCTGGCTCGCCTCAGTCTCATCTGCTGCGACACTATCTAAAACAGCCGGAGCAACCCGGCGTTTCGAGATCCTGAAACACAGAAAGGCCAGCGCAAATATCAGAATTGATGTCCAAACGTTGAGGCGCAGACCAAAAATATGGTTTGCGGGATCTATTCGTAACATTTCAATCCAGACCCGTCCGGAGGTGTATGCCATCACATAGAACCAAAACGACATTCCGCCTTTGAAATCGAAGCGTTTCTCGGCAACCATCAGGAGGACCGCCGCCAACAGGCACCATATCAGTTCATAGAGGAAAGTCGGGTGAAAGGTGGTGCCGGGAGGATAACCAGCAGGATTATCGATCTGTAACCCCCACGGCAGCGTAGTCGGTGCACCGTACAGTTCCTGATTGAACCAGTTGCCGAGCCTTCCGACAGCCTGGGCAACCAACAAACCAGGGGCAGCCGCATCCGCAAAAGGAGCCATAGGCTGCCCCTTTTTACGAAGCACCAGGTATACAGCCACCGCCCCGAGAGCTATCGCACCCCAGATTCCCAAACCACCATTCCAGATTTTTAAGGCATCCCACGGGTTCCGATCGGGACGGAAATAAAGTTCATTATCGCTGATTACATGATAGAGACGTCCTCCGATAATCCCGGCAGGAACCGCCCAAAGAACAACGTCGTACAGGTCATCGAGCCTCCCACCCCTGGCGATATACCGTTTCCGAGTGATAAGAACGGCGAGCACGATACCGCATATTATCGCCAGCGCATAGGCTCGGATTGGTATGGATATATACCAAACTCCCTGTGACGGAGAAGGAATGGCCGATAGGATTATATTCATCTTTCGGAACGCTTTCTGTTAGCCCTGTCGATCCGTTCGGTTCGAGAACCGGAAACCGCCGGGTGGGAACCAGCAGCAACCATTTCAGATACCGTCGCCTGTGGATTATCGGAACGCACCAGAGCCTCGCCTATCAACACGCAATCGGCACCCTGCTCAGCGTAGCGGAAGACATCCTGTGGGGTGCGAACACCGGATTCCGCCACCGCAATAACCGTCTGCGGCAGAACGTCCACAATTTGAGCAAAGTTTTCCATGTTTACCTCGCCGGTAAACAAATCACGCGCATTAATTCCGACAACCTCAGCTCCGGCATCGAGAGCCTGCAGCGCTTGCAATCGCGAATAAACATCCACCAGCGCAACCATACCTAAAGAATGGATGCGTTCGATGAAGCCCAAGAGCACATCCGGTGCCAATAGCGGTGCGCTCACCAGTATCATGTCTGCGCCAGCTGCACGAGCCTCATGTATCTGATAGGGCGAAACAAGCAGGTCTTTGACCAGTATGGGTGCCTGGATATGCGGACGAATACGAACCAAATCGGCAAGCGAACCGCCATACAATCGCCGGTTGGTAGTAACCGAAATCATGGCTGCCCCACCGGCAATATATTCGTTTGCCAACCATTCTGGATTGTTGATTTGGGCGATGGTACCGGTGGATGGCGAAATTCGCTTTAGCTCAGCTATCACCGTCACAGATCCTTCGGAGCCCAGCGCATCTAGCACCGGTAGTGGTTTCTGAGTCTCTAGTGCCAGTTCTTTAACCGTTTCGAGGGGCACTTGCCTTTGACGAATCTCGACATCATGACGCGCAGCCGCAACTATTTGAGCGGCACGCATATCAATGTCGGACATTTCGCTCCTCCCTGCGCTGGTATGTTCAGTAAATCGAAAAAACCAGGGATAACCAAATCGTGACTACACACCGATTGGACCGCCGGCATCAAAACAGCTGAAAGTCCCGGTATGGCAGGCAGCGCCAACCTGATCTACCTGGATTAGAAGTGCATCCCCGTCACAGTCGATTTTCACTGATTTCACATGCTGGAAATGCCCCGAGGTGTCGCCTTTATGCCAGTACTCTTTTCGGGAACGTGACCAGAAAGTGACTGTTCCATCCCGTAATGTACGGTCCAGAGCCTCATCATTCATCCAACCGACCATCAAAACCTGACCGGTATCGTACTGTTGGATGACTGCACAGACCAAACCGGCTTCGTTTCGTTTCAGTAGCTGGGCTATTTCGGGTTGCAGCATCAGCGCACCGCTATTCCGGCATCCCGCATTGCGGACTTTACCTGTGCTATCGTCAACGTGCCAAAGTGGAAGACCGATGCGGCAAGTACCGCATCCGCTCCGGCTTGAGCTGCTGCAACAAAATCTGCTGGTTTGCCGGCACCGCCGCTGGCGATGATCGGCACGCTGAGGAATTCACGTACCCGTTTAATCAATTCGATATCGAAACCGTTCTCGGTGCCGTCAGCATCCATGGAGTTAAGCAGAATCTCGCCTACTCCGCGCTGCTCGGCTTCGCGAACCCACTCAAAAGCGTCAATTTTGGCAGAAATTGTTCCCCCGTGCGTTGTTACTTCGAAACCGGAAGCACAGCTATAGGCTCCCTGGCAGCGTCGCACATCGGCGGAAAGCACTATCACCTGGCTTCCGAAAGCTGCCGCCACCTCATCGAGCAGTTCTGGACGAGCAATGGCGGCAGTGTTGATACCGACCTTGTCCGCTCCCGCACGTAGCATAGTTTCCACATCTGCTACGCTGCGGATACCGCCCCCGACAGTCAGGGGCACGAAAATCTGGTCAGCGGCTCGATTTGCCAGTTCAACCATGGTGGCACGCCCCTCACGAGAAGCCGAAACGTCGAGAAATGTGATCTCGTCGGCACCTTCAAGGTCATAGCGAGCAGCAAGTTCGACAGGATCTCCAGCATCACGTAAGTTACGAAAATTTACTCCCTTTACCACCCGACCATCGCGAACATCCAGGCATGGTATGACTCGAATAGCAACTCCCATAGCACTATTCCTCCGTGTCAGCTGTAGCGGTGGCTAAAATGTCGACTATCACAACAGTGATTCCCTCACCGCTGGCCTGCTCGGGGGGCAACACCATGAGTATTCGGGAACCGACACGTTGCCCGGAAAGCGAATCACTCACCCCGGTGAAGCTGGAAGACAAATCGAGAAGCTGAACCCCTCCCCCATTCCAGGTGAAAGTCTTCGGAGTTTTATCCCCCCATTCCCAACGCCCGTACTGGGCTATCAAGGAACTTTTAGAACCGACCTGCCTGCCGCTGCCACTTCGCAGCACCCTTATATAGGGTTCTTTCGGTTCGGTAGCGGAATATGAGGCTATCTGTGGCAGGTTGTTTTCGGTTTTGACCTGCACCGGGAAGTCCAAGGGGAGCTGGATATCTCTACCTTGAACAACTGTCGAGAGCACATCCAAAACCGCTATTTCCATAGTTGTTGAGCCGGAAGCAGCGATAGGTCTGGTTACAACAATACGGCTGCCTTCGCGCTTGCCGGTAAGAATCTCAGCGAAATCACCAAAAGTGGCGTTGTCCAGCTGACCAAAAACCGGTTTAGCACCAGTCTTATCACCGATAGGCTGCCCGGTGCGACCATCAAAAGAGGTTACGGTCACCAGTGCTGGCTGCCCGGCGACCAGTTGTCGACCGTCACCGGTTATCTCCAGCCGGGTCTTTTGCAACATGATCGGCAGCGAACCTTCCATGTCAAGCACCGGTATGGCTCCGAGATCACCGTCCACTTCAAAGCTCATCGAAACTCCAGTGAGATGGCGAGCTTCCCAGTAACGGTAGCCTGTATATCCGGCAGAAATTATCGTGACGATCAGCAGAATCGCCAGGTAAGCCGGCCATAACCGCAGGGCTTTTCTCACTGGCGATACTTTTCGCACCATTGTTGAGCGGCTTGGGAAACTCGTTTTATCCATGCAGCTGCTCCAATACTTGCCGGCTGAACACGCTGTCATATTCGAGTGGGTCTTCCAAGGAAATATCGGGAAGGTTTTCGGGCTCAAACCGGATATGCATCCAGTCAGCCGCAACCCCGATACCGGCACGTTCAGCTGCAGAAAGCAGCTTGCCACGGATATTTGCCCTGGTGTTTTTTGGCGGTGTCTTTTGGGCTGACTCGGCAGCCCCACCGGGCAGCAGGGTCGCAAGTAACCCGGCAGCCTCCATCTTTTCACGCAACCCGGAATTCCCGATTTCATGGTAGGCCAGTTCCAGCCGCAACAGTTGATTATGGCTCAGTTTTCCATCAGCTCGGTTCTGCATCTGCTTCAGGATTCGCTGTTTCGCCAAATAATCAACTTTCGGCGTGATGCTTTCAACGTCACCTGCTGACAGAGCCGCAAGCAACTCACCCCATTCAATCAGGCAGCGAGAACGCCAGGAATCGGTATCAGAAATCACGGTTTTAAGCATCGAGACTATCCGCAGCTGCAACTCCACAGCTTTCAGGTGTTCCCCTGCCGCAGTCTGAACCATAGAATCAGGGTTCGCGCTGATTTCACGCAAAGCGTTCAGCGGGTCAGCCAGTTCAAGGCGGGCAAGTTCGTTGTTGTCAAGGTCGCCACTTTCCAGGGCGTCCAGCAGCAGCGTTGTAGTCGCAACTTTCATGTAGGTCGGGTACTGACCAACATTACTGTCACCGACGATAATGTGGAGTCTTCGATACTTCTCTCCACCAGATAGCGGCTCGTCACGAGTGTTAACTATCGGTTTGGAATCAGTTGTGGCACGTGAATACACGTCATTGATTACGAAAGGACGCTGGGAAAGGTAGTATCTGCCGTCTGCTCCGAGATGACCTGCCCCGGTATATAGTTGCCTGGTCACCAGGTGGGTAATCAGCGGGGGCAGATTGTTTATGAATTTTTTGTCTCGCCTTATCAGATAGTTTTCATGGCATCCGCAGGAGTTCCCAGCAGCGTCGAGGTTATTACGCATCAGATGCAAAACACCGGGCATTCCCCGCTCCGTCAGGGAAAGATTTACCTGCTGAAGCATGGCAGCAAACAGCATGTCACCCGCTCTATCGTGAGCGAGAAGGGTCATGGGGTCGCCACATTCCGCAGTCGCATATTCCGGATGTGACCCCACATCCAGGTACATACGTCCCCCGTTGGGCAGGAAAACATTTGTGGAACGATACTGCTGCTGTAGCGGCGCAAAAAGTTCCGCGGCAGCGGCTTCAGCATTCATCGGTGCCACGCCGGCAGCTGTGGAGGCGCAGGTTATCCCATATTCGGTTTCCAGTCCGATAACTCTGCTGGTTTCTGAAGGTGTCATTGACCACCCTTTTGTACGAAACCAGAAACGAAAGCATCGGCATCCTCGTAGAGAACATCGTCTATTTGGTCGAGCAGCTCATCAAGCTCAGTATCGGTTTTACCGGTAACCTGTTGCGATTCACTTTGGGAGTTAATTTCGTTGTTCATTTCCCTCCTTAGTTAATTCCTTTAACGACTGGTCAATATCTGGTAGCCGGATCGATAGTGGCTCGCTATCAGTGCCGCCTGCGGCAGTTGTCAGCGGGTCGCCCATGTTTGCGCGGACGAGCCGACCGTTACCGTTTTCAAAAACCAGGGTACCCCAACTGGCTGAGATGAGCCGTTGCGGATATTTTCGGACAGCTCGGGCTCGAATAAGCGCTCGGGTACCTGCCGGGGGCGTGTTGAGGGCTGCTGCCGTTTCGCTTTCAGTAAAGAGCCGTTGCACCTGTCCCGCAGAGCGTAGTTTCGCTACCAGTGATTTTTCTGGTCGTAAATCTGCCCACTGCAAATCCATTGCGGCGAGTAGCGGGTCATCCCACCCGCTGGAATGACGCATACGCATCCCCTCTAAAAGCCGATATTTTCCGACCCACTCAACCCGTCCAGCCATTGACAGTGGGTCTTTTGCCAGCCCCGACACGGTTTCAGCCCAGATTTCAACAATGTGTTGCAGCTCGCTCAGGTCTTCACGGGACTGCTCCCCGAAATCGCCGCTCTCGGCTCTGCGCAACGCGGCAAGAATTAAATCGATATAGCGTTGATGCAGATCGAGCGCACTCAACTCACCGGCACCGCGAGTCGCTATCCGGTGTTTGAATTCAAGATCATGACTTACAGCCCAGGTTTCCTCCACCGGGTCTTTCGCTATCGCCAGCGCCTCTAACTCGGATACCGGATAGGCGTTTTCCAGCAACCACAGGAATGCGTGAGTAGCGCCAAAACGCAGATATGCGGAGCACTCAAATAGGTTTGCGTCGCCGCCGATAACGTGTAGGCGCCTCCACTTTTTAGCATCGGCGTGTGGCTCGTCACGGGTGTTCACTATCGGCCTGTTAAAAGTCGTTTCGAGTCCGATATCGTTTTCCACGAAATCGGCGCGCTGGGAGATCTGAAATCCGGGACGTTCAGAGCGCTGCCCTAACCCTACCTTTCCGGAACCGCAAATCAGTGGACGCACCACCATGAAGGGTATTAACGCTGCGGATAGCTGCGAAAAAGGCAGCGAGCGTGTAACCGAATAGTTTTCGTGAGCGCCATAACTGGCTCCTTTACCATCGGTGTTGTTTTTGAATAACACGATTTCACTCTCGAGCCGATCGATTGCTTTACGCGCCAGGAGTTCCCCGGCACGGTCAAAACGAACCATATCGGCAACACTGGCACATTCCGGGGCTGAATACTCCGGATGGGCATGATCCACATATATTCGCCCGCCATTATGGGTGACAAAGGCTCTCGGTTTCGGGGCGCGCAGCGAGTTTAGCTCTGCCTCACCCAACTCTCGCACACCAGACGGTGCCAGCCGATCCGGGTTGTCGGTTAGCAGAGAGGGGTCTACTGAGGCACGCTGATAACGATGGCCTCGCATATCGTTTAGCGGATCTTCTCCGTAGTAATCCCAACCTACCATAGTGCCATCTGCATCTGCCATAGCCTCAATCACTTTGGTAGAGGCGGCTATCACATTCGGATACCGTTCACCAGGAACCAAAATACCGTATTCTGTTTCGCTCGCCATCGCTCGAGGCATTACTCTTCCCCTCCCTGGCGTATTCGGCTTGGTTCGTCACTTTGAACGTAACGCCGCGACCCGCCTTCGGCATCCCGCAGTACCTGCCTGATTTTTCTTCGGGTTTTCACTTTCTGGCCGGTTGCCTGTTCATCCCAGGTTTCCACACTGTTCCACTGACCACCTTTACCCTCAGCCATTTTTGCTGGGCGTGTCTGAATCCGGATCGGTCGACTACCCGGGGCTAGCACCCTGGTAAACACCAGGAACCCGGTGTGACCTATCATCTCATGTTCGGGACGCACTGCGAGACCCTGCACATGCCAATTTCGTTGAACGAATTCGCTGGATTGCGGTTCCATGAAACGTTCAGATTTGCGCAATTCCTCGCAGAGCCGGGATAGTTGGGGCACGGTCGCGACATAGGCAACCAGCACTCCTCCGGGCTGCAACACTCGAGCACAGGTCTCTATATGCAGCCAAGGCTCCAGCATATCGAGCAAAACCCTGTTTACAGACTGCTCTGCCAGGTCTGTACCGGCATGCGCAACATCCTCTAGATGCAGATGCCAATTGCTTGGCTGCTCTTTAAACCAGGTTCGCACATTCGCTGCCGCAACCTGGGCGAAATCTTCACGAAGCTCATAGGAGTGCAGTTCTCCGGCACCTGCAAGTGCATTCAACAGGTGCATTGTGAGAGCACCGGATCCGACACCGGCTTCCAGGATACGCTGCCCTGGGCGTATATCTGCGAGGCGGACAATCTGCCCACAATCTTTCGGATATATTATTGCCGCACCGCGGGGCATGGAGAGCACATGGTCAGTGAGCAGTGGCCGCATAGCGAGTATCTCGCGACCTTCCCGGCTGCGAATCACCGAACCTTCAGGCACCCCTATCAGCTCGTCAAGCCGGAAAGAAACCCTGTTAGCGTTGAACCATTTACCCGCTTGAATGGTCACAGTATAGGTTTTCCCATTTGCGGTTTGTAACTGGACACGGTCATTTTCGCAAAAGACCCATTCCGGAGTCTCTCCTGAGTTTTCCACAGCTTCAAGCACACTAGCAGTCTACTTTGCTCAGGCGCGATACCCTTAACTGGTGAGTAAATACAGTGCGCTATCTCCGTCCCGCATAAAGGATTTCCAGCAATGCCCTCTCAAATTTCGGCTACTGGTGGTGAATCATCTTTCCGCAAAACCCAACCAGGCGCAATTGCGCGGAACCCTGGTCCATTCGGTATTGGAGCATCTATTTGATTCTTCAGGTTCAGAACGAACGAATACGCGGGCTGAAGAACTATTGGTTGAACAGTGGGGTGAGCTGAAGACCAGTAACGAGGATACTGCCGTCCGGCTTTTCCCTGACGATGCTGGAGAAGATGAGTTCTTAGGTGAGGCGCGACGTCTGATCAGTAACTATTTTATTCTCGAAAACCCCCAGCTGCTCACCCCTTCTCACCGGGAGTTCTATGTTCGAGACACCCTGGATTCGGGGCTGCGGGTGCACGGAGTAATCGATCGTGTAGAAATCAGTTCTGATGGACAGGTGCGAATCGTTGACTACAAGACCGGAAAGGCACCTTCAGAGCGTTTCCTCTCCCCACTCGTGTTCCAGATTCGTTTCTACTCGTTGCTGTGGTACCGGCTCTACGATACGCTACCTAAACTATTGCAATTGGAGTTTTTGGGGGATGCGAAAGTGTTCAGTTATGAACCGAGTACACCAGATCTGCAACGAGTTACCTTGGAGCTTGAGGAGTGTTGGGGAGCTATCCGCACGGCGATAACCGAGCGCGTATTCGAGCCGCGCACTTCAAAACTCTGTGACTGGTGTGATTTTCGGGAACTTTGCCCGGCTTTTGGTGGACAGGCTCCCGAGATCGATGAGGAGGGCTTAGAAAAGCTCAGTAGTGCCGGCCCGATGACCTAGACGCTTTCAAAGCGTACGCAAAAAGGCTTCATCTAGCAGTGAAACCTGAGAAAGGTGCGGTAATTGCTGATCGCAGTTCTCAGGGGCCGCGGTATTGCCGATAATAACCACCCTGGCGCCAGCAGCACATCCGGAGCGTAACCCGGGGAGAGAGTCCTCGAAGATACAGCAGTCGCGGATCTCGACTCCCAACATCTCGGCTGCCTGCAGGTAGGGTTGCGGGTCAGGTTTGGATTTGCTCACCTCGTCTCCGGAAACACTCAAGTCTATAGCTCCCTGCGGCAGGCTGCCGAGTGCCGCATCAACGAGCCCCCGATAGGATGACGTGACTATGGCTTTCGGTATTTCTGCCAGTTGAGACAGCATTTGTGGCACTCCCGGAAACCACGGGGCACCTTCTTCACGGTAGTAAGTCGCCATCCGTGACACCAACATATCCAAAACAACCGCTGCAGTGGTTTGAGCGCCGGTGAGTGAAACCATTTGTTCGGATGCCAAACGTAGCGAACCGCCTTTGAGTATTTCGCCGTATTCACTGTTCCAGGGCATCCCGAATTCGGCGAGCACCGCTGTCTCGGCACGTAACCATAGCGGTTCAGAATCCAACAGTGTACCGTCTAAATCGAAGAGTAGTGCCTGCGGGAGTCCCCTCCTGACCATGTGAATCATATTTCAACTCTACCGGGAGCCTGCCGGTGAGAAACGTGACTTCCATATAGGTTTGTTATATGCGCTACTCACAGGTCGGAAAAACCGGTTTGCAGGTGTCGACGCTCGGATTGGGCACCCTCACCTGGGGTCAGGACACTGACATCCACGAGGCAGCAGATATGCTTGACACCTATATATCTGCAGGTGGAAACCTTTTGGAGTGTTCAGCTTGGTACGGCTCGGGTGCAGCTCTTGACGCCCTGGGGAAGCTGCTAGCCCGAGACGATATTGACCGTACTAGCCTGAATCTGGTTATCAGTCCTTTCGGTGTTCCAGATTCCGCAACCGGGCGTTACCTGCCAGGTCGCGGATGGCTGTTAACCAGCCTGGATTCAGCACTTCAGGTATTAGGAACCGACTATTTGGATGTTTGGAACATCCCAGGTTCGCTGCTCGGGCGGATCCGCATGGAAGAGTTGACACAAACGATTGCTACCGCCGTGAGCAGCGGAAAGGTCCGTTATGTTTCCTGTTCCGGAGCCCCAGCATGGATGATAGCCCGTCTTCATACGCTTCTTGAGACACAAAACTTGGAGGTTGCCGCGCTTTCGTCACCTTATTCGCTGCTCTCGCGGGGGGCGGAGGAAGAATATTTTGATATGACAAAGTCTCTCGGGATAGGTTTCTTCGCTGTCTCTGTGTTAGCTGCCGGTGTTTTGACCGGTAAGTATCGGGTGAACACTCCTCCGGATTCCCGTGGAGCTTCTCCACTGTTATCTTTCACTGTGGAACCGTATCTGAAACGTGATTATCTCGGAACCGTTGATGCCCTCGCCGCTGCCGCTGAGGGGTTAAATAAAACTGCTGCGCAGTTAGCGTTGAACTGGTCGTGGCGAAATCCCGCGGTGAGCTGCGCTATTACTGGCCCTCGCACGAGTGCGCAATTGAATCAACTGCTGGATGCCGCAGATTCGGATGTGCCGCACCAGATCGCGCACGCACTTGACCAGGTTTCATAGTTAAAAAGATACGAAAGACTCTAGTCTTCTTCATCATAGTCGGTGTCATAATCCTCGTCGCTGTCTTCATCGACCGACTCGAAAGGCAGCTCCACCCCATAGCGAGTGAAGAGCGCATCATCGTATCGTTCGAAGGCGCTCAGTAGCCGTTTCTCGGCTCGTAGCACAGTTGCCGAATCCGGATCGTCACTGTCGGAGGCGGCACGATAGTGCTCCCGGATAGTGGTGACGAATTCGTCTAGTAACGCCGAAACATCAACTGCCATGATTGTCCCCTAAGGCAGGTGCAGCTGTCCGCGAATCATGGTCACCATCAGGTCGGTACCCTTGATTTCGGCGGTTTCTTCCGGACCGACGATCCGGGTGGTGCCGTCTGGGTCTACCAGTTGGGATGCGCCCGCGTCTGGACCCAGCGGCAGAATCACCCATTCTTTACCTGGAGCGTAGGTAGTTGCGGGTTCTTTCCCGGCAATCTGATCCCGGATATTGGCTATCACGACGCGAGCGTGGGCGCGAGCCGCATCGGCACGTTTCGATTCCGGCACGTCGGTTATATCGCCGACCGCGTAAACATTATTGTTGGAACGCACCCGCATATATTCGTCCACCATGATGGTGCCATCAGGATTCATATAATCCGAATAGAATCCGTACAGGTATCCGGAAGAGGTTTGCGCACCGTAGCACAGGAACCAAATATCGGCTTCCACCTGCTCACCGGCCATGGTTTCAACCTGGAAAGTGGATAGCATCCCAACGTCGGTGGGTGGCATATATGCCAGTGGAGACCCCAACACCAACTCGATGCCCATTTGTTTCATCTGTTTGGTGAGAGTATCGCGAAGTTCATCCACGTATCCTGGGGTTCCGAGGATGCGGTCTTCTTTGTCAACCATGACTATTTCAAGATCCGGGAATGTGGCTTTCAGCTCACCGGCGAATTCAACACCTACTGTACCGGCTCCCACTAGCATGACACGTCTGGCTTTCGCCAGGTTGTCACGGGTCTGGTCGAGACGAGCTTTTGCAACTGATGCCTGCGACACCATGTGTTTTGCAGGATAGGGATAGGTTGTACCGGTCGCCAACACCAGGTAATCGCCCTCTATCGGTTCGTGACCGGCGACGAACACGGTACGGTCTTCGACACGCATACAGGTTCCGTGAACAACTTCGCCGCGACTGAGGAGCCTGGTATAGGGCATGAAGATTGTGTGCCCCCAAACCTGGTCTACTGCGGCACGCAACGCGGCAGCATGATGCACGAACTGGTCTTTTTGTTCGACCAGTACAACATCGGCTACGTCGTCCAGACCGCCCGCCACGGTGATGCCGCCATAGCCGCCACCGATAACAACTACCTTCGCCACTTGCGTACTCCTATATCAATCCCTCAATCGCACGCGATTCAGTTTCGGTTTTCAGTCTCGACGGCAACCTTTGACCCTAGTTGCGGGTAACCGTAGAAAACTATCAATAATTAGGATAACTCAATGTAGTCGTTGGGTGGAGCTATTAGGAATGTTTTTCTACGGAAATCCGCTGCTTCAGAGCCCTGGCGATGTCTGGTTGAAAAAAATTGGGCCCTTTCAGCACTTTTCCGTCTTCTCGATATATCGGTTTGCCGTCTGCACCTAGTTTCGACATATTCGATGCCTGGACTTGCTCTAGGACTGCCGGCAGCGAGATCCCGGATTCCAGCGCCATACCATAAACAACGTATGTCAGGTCTGCCAGGGCATCTGCTGCCTCAACGACGTCGCGCCTTCCCTCATCAAGCTCACGCAGTTTCGCTGCCGCTTCCTGGATGGCTTCTCCGGCACATGCCCCATAGACTGCGGTTACCAGCTCTGAGACTTCCTCCATTATGAGACTGATTCGCATGTGGACTCGCTGAAAGTCTACACTCGGTTCCGCTGTCGAAATAGGCATGTTATAGGTTTCGTGAAACTGTGCGACCAGGGCTTCCGGGTCTCGGGGGCTTGGATTCTTCATTTTTCCTCCAGTGTTTTTTATGCTTATCCCACTCTATGTCATCGGGCGGGCGCTCAATCATTTCTCGCGGATGTGGTAGTGTTACCTGGAACGCGCGGGTGGCGGAATTGGTAGACGCGCTAGCTTGAGGTGCTAGTGACCCATTTAGACGGTCGTGAGGGTTCAAGTCCCTTCTCGCGCACAGCTAGGCAGACCGAACGGCAAAGCTTGCTTTGTTGGTGAGGTCAACGACGCTGGAAGCTTGGAAACGTAGTTTCCCCGCGCACAGCTAGGCAGACCGAACGGCAAAGCTTGCTTTGTTGGTGAGGTCAACGACGCTGGAAGCTTGGAAACGTAGTTTCCCCGCGCATAAACATTTTCCCCTTTTTGCCGGTATGTTTATAGTGAGAGAAGGAGTTTTCGATGGTTGATTTACTTTCTCGCCCTACCGCTCCAACACCTGCAGAGCTGTTGCCGAGTGTGCCGGTATTCTCGGTATCTTCCAGTGATTTTGTTGATGGCGGTCAGTTGCCGTTCCGCCTCAGTGTTGCCGGTGGCTCGGTGAGCCCGCAGCTGTCCTGGTCTGGTTTTCCTGCTGAAACTAAGTCTTTTGCTGTTACCTGCTACGATCCGGATGCCCCGACGGGTTGTGGCTGGTGGCATTGGTTGTTGATCGACATTCCGGTTGAGACGACTGTGCTGGATCGCGGTATTGGCGAATCGGATTTGTTGGTGGATGGCGCGGCTTTCCATTTGCGTAATGATGGCGGCACCTGGGCCTATAACGGCGCTAATCCGCCGGCTGGGGATCGTCCGCACCGCTATATTTTCACGGTTCATGCCCTTGATGTGGATACCCTGTCACTGGATGAGGATGCCTCGGCTGCGGTTGCTGGTTTTAATCTGACTTTTCACGGTATCGCGCGAGCTTCCATTACCGGCACGTTCCAACAGTAGGTTCACTGTGCTGCATCTGGTTTATTTCGAGCCGCGGATCCCTGGAAATACCGGTGCTGCTATCCGCGTATCGGCTTGTACTGGTTCTTTGCTGCACCTTGTGGAGCCACTGTGTTTCGATATGGATGACAGGAAGCTTCGGCGTGCCGGTTTGGATTATCACGATTTGGCTCACGTAAAAGTTCACCCCAATCTGGATGATGCTCTTGCGGATATTCCGGGCAGGATTTTTGCGTTTACCGGACACGCCCATACTCACTATCAGGATGTGGAGTACCGTGATGGTGATGGTTTACTTTTCGGACCGGAACCGACGGGGCTGCCACAGTGGGCGATGCAGCATCCCCGCGTTGAACAGCTGGTTCGCATACCTATGAAACCTGGGGCGCGTTCGCTTAACTTGACTATTTCTGCTGCTATTGGTCTGTATGAGGCGTTGCGCCAGCTGGGTTTTCCGAACCTGGTTTGAAGGGTTAATCTGATATACCTGCCCGATATCCGTTTTCATGAGGTATTACGAGCGAAATAGTGACACAATAGACAGGTACCCTCTCATCCACTACCGGTTTAGGAGCGAGATAACACGATGAGCGAATACAACTACGATGTCGTGATTATGGGTGCCGGTTCTGGTGGTTATGCCACCGCGCTGCGCAGCGCCCAGCTCGGCAAAAAGGTTGCACTAATCGAAGGCGATAAAATCGGCGGTACCTGCCTGCATCGCGGATGTATCCCCACTAAGGCTTTGTTGCATGTTGCTGAGGTAGCCGAGGATGTTCGCAGCTGTGAGGCTATCGGCATCCAGGCAAGTCTCAATGGTTTTGATACTCAACGTATTGCGGCGTTCCGTGACGGCACTATTAAGCGTCTCTACCGGGGGCTGCAGGGTCTGATTAAGAGCCGTAGGATTGAGGTTGTAACCGGTTGGGGGCGTCTCACTGATGCCCATACCGTGACTGTTGAAGGTGTGGCTTATACCGGCGAAAATATCGTATTGGCTACCGGTTCTTATTCAAAGACGCTGCCCGGTCTCACGATTGAGGGGCGGGTTATTACCTCCGAGCAGGCGCTCCAATTGGATTGGATTCCGCAGCGGGCAGCGGTGCTCGGTGGCGGCGTTATCGGCGTGGAGTTTGCTTCTTACTGGCGTTCTATGGGGTCGGAAGTAACCATTATCGAGGGGCTGCCCTCTTTGGTACCTAACGAGGATTCCGCAATTCGTAAGGTTTTGGAAAAGGATTTCCGGAAACGCGGCATTGCTTTTCACACTGGCACATTCTTTGAATCGGTAACCCAGGATGATTCCGGGGTTCATATTAAAGCTGGCGAGGTTAGTGTGGATGCCGACCTGCTGCTGGTCGCGGTGGGACGCGGTCCGCAGACCGCAAACATGGGTTACGAGGAAGTCGGCGTGAATATGGATCGCGGTTTTGTGCTCACGGATGAGCAGTTGCGCACCAATATCCCGTCCGTCTTTGCTGTCGGCGATATTGTTCCGGGTGTCCAGCTGGCACATAGGGGTTTTGCCCAGGGCGTGTTTTTAGCCGAGAAACTGGCAGGTTTATCTCCTGAGCCGATTCGTGACTCTAATATCCCTAAGGTGACTTTCTGTGAGCCGCAGATCGCTTCGGTCGGGTTGAATCAGGATCAGGCCGAGGAGCAATATGGTGCCCAGAATGTTCGGGTAATGGAATATAACTTGGCGGGTAATGGCAAAACCCAGATTTTGGGTGGCGGCGGTTTGATTAAACTGGTCGCGGTCAACGATGGTCCGATTGTTGGGTTCCACGCGATTGGTTCGCGAGTTGGCGAGCTTGTTGGTGAGGGGCAACTCATGGTGAATTGGGAAGCTTATCCGGATGATTTAGCTGCTCTGGTACATGCGCATCCGACACAGAACGAGGCGATTGGCGAGGCCGCTATGGCACTGGCCGGGAAACCGCTGCACTCGTGAACAGCAATTACAGGTATTGAAGTTAGGAATAGGAAATGTCACAGACTGTTGAAATGCCGGCGCTCGGCGAATCCATTACCGAGGGTACGGTGTCCCAGTGGTTGAAGAAGGTTGGTGACACGGTTGCGGTGGATGAGCCGTTGCTGGAGGTCTCCACTGACAAGGTAGACTCCGAGATTCCCTCACCGGTTGCCGGCGTGGTTTTGGAGATTCTCGTCGATGAGGACGAGACGGTAGATGTTGGTACCCCGCTTTGCCGACTGGGTGACCCCGGTGAGGTTGAGGGTAGTGCCGAAGCTCCGGCTGCGGCTCCTGAAGCGGTTCCAGAACCCGCTGTCCCGGCAGCTACTGCCCCAGTAACGCCTCCAGCACCTGCGCCTCCAGCACCTGCAGCTCCGGCACCAGCACCCGCTGCCCCTATGGCTCCTCCCTCACCGGTATCGGATCTGCCCGGTTCAGGAATTCCGTCATCGGTGCAGCAGGTAGGCGATAAGAATGTAATCCAGTGGGCTTATCCGCAACCCCACAGCGGCTACCCCGGAACCATGACCGCTGAGGGGCAGGCAGTTCCAGCAGAAAACGCAGATTCGATTACTTCTGGTTCTACTGGACGTACCGGTTTGGTTACCCCGCCTGCAGTGAACACCCCGGAGGGGGCAGTAAAAGCGAATACCCCTGAAGTTGCTGCGCCGGCTGCTGAAATAGGTGAATCTCAAACTATTGATATGCCCGCTCTGGGCGAATCCATCACCGAGGGGACAGTATCTCGCTGGCTGAAGCAGATTGGTGACTCGGTTGCGGTTGATGAACCTTTGCTGGAGGTGTCCACCGACAAGGTAGACTCCGAAATCCCCTCGCCGATTTCGGGCACCCTGCTCGAGATTTTGGTTGGTGAGGACGAAACCGTAGATGTCGGCACTCCCCTATGTCGGGTTGGCGCAGCCGAATCAGCCAGTGTAGCTGAGGCTCCGACAACTCCAGCTCCGCAGGGAGCTTCCACTCCGGCAGCACCTGCTCCGGCAGCGCCTGCAGTTCCCACCCCGGCACCTGTTTTTGACGCGGCTCCAGTTTCGGAACCCAGACCGGGAAGTTCCGGATACGTTACCCCGATTGTCCGTAAACTTGCGGCAGCTCTCGGTGTAGACCTTGCTACTGTTAAAGGTACAGGCGTTGGTGGTCGCATCCGTAAAGAAGACATACAGGCCGCAGCCGGTCGGGATACCGCTACCCCAGCTGCTGCCCCTGCCGCTGCGGTCTCAGCACCTGCAGCACCAGCCGTGCCCGCAGCACCCGCTCCGGCACCTGCCGCTCCGGTTACAACAGTAGCCGGTCAGCTAACCACAATGGTGGAGGTAGATGTCACTAGAGTTATCGCACTGAGCGGTTCCGGGAGCAGTGATTTTGCAACCACAGTCCTGCCCTATCTGAGCAAGGCCGCAGCTGACGCTCAATCCGGTTATCCGGGATTGCAAGTTGATGTCATAACCACCGGGGCACTTCTTGAAACACCTGCACTAACCGGAAACTCCCGGGCAGTGCTCGGTGTAGGAACGGTGGTAAAACGCCCGGTAGTACTGCCCGGCAGCGATGGCAACGATACGATTGCTATTCGCTCGATGGTCTATTTGGCGCTCAGCTACGATGCCGCAAACCTCACCCCGGAAACTGCTGCACGCTTCTTGGCTACAGTACAGAACCGAGTCGAATCCGGCGATTTCTAGGTCACAAACCAAAATGGGGTCGGGGCTGAACGCCCCGACCCCATTTTGCTATATACCATCAGCTTCAATCGTCTCAACGAAACGACCTTTATCTGAGATCCTGAATAGCTTCCACCTGGACTGTTGCTGTTCGATTTCACTACAGCGCCCCTGAGAGCAACTGCGATACGCCCCCTGGACTATCTCAGCCTTTATCCATCCATCTTCACGAGCAGTTGCGGAACGCACCACAGTATCAAGCTCGGACACCTCCAGTCCACGCCGCCCAATTTCGGCAAGTAACTTACGTTCCGAAGTCTCCATTGGGGAACCGGGCTCGCAAAGAGCAAGTAGCCCATCCAAATCTCCATTGTTGAGAGCGCGGTCTCGCTTATTAAGCAATTCTTGTAGCTCCTGACGTTCGCTATCGGTATCCTGACCAACATTATTGGAATTGCCCAGACCCGATCTGTTCGTGAATAGCTCACCAACTGGCGGAAATAACAGCAATATAAGAGCCAGTAGCGCAAGAATCGGCAACGCCTTTCCCCCCTTGCGGGAACGCGGCATAGTGGTTGCCAGACCGCAAACTTCAGACTCAACAGATCGCCTAGCATCACGATGCTTAGGTAACACTAGCAGCGGACGCGGGTTCCCACGATGGCTAACGGGGTGAGTGAGCCTCAAAAAATCCGGTTTGAATGGAATTGACTCTCGTGTTTGTAACATCGCGAGCAATGCTCGGGAATCCACCCGGGAGCGTTGCGGACGCTGAGCCGCCTCCACGATTTCACGTTCTGCTCCGTACTCCCCTAACAGGGCACCCAACGCCCAAACATCTGCTGCCATTCCCGGTTTCTCACCGGGAGGGGCATAGCGATCGGTGCCCCACCTCGAATCAAACTCCGGGTCAATCAGCGTGACCTGATTGCCGTCCACCATGATGTTCATAGCTGAAACATCTCCGTGATACAGCCCAGCATCATGCAGGTTGACCAGCTGAGCGCAGACTGAACGTAAAACCGCCACGGTGTCATCTGCCTCAGCGTAGGGCAGCGGCACACCGGGCAATATAGTCATCTTGAGTGCTACTCTCCCGCAGTCTCCCTCGATAACATCCTGAATGCCGCAAGCACCAATCTCAGCGAAGCGCCTGGCAATCTCACGGGCTTTCGGGGGGATTGCCTTCAGGCAACACGCAACTCCCTCGGAATCATCAGCGTGCCAGATAATGCCACGTGAGGTGACAACAGCCGGACAGATGTTCTCAAAACCTGGAAATCTCATAATTCCAGCACACCACAGCTTTATCTTTTAGCAAACCCGGAACCCGAAACTGTTGATAACTCAGGTGAATGTGCGAAATACCCCCTCCAACCGATAGGCTTTAATCACTATGAGCACAAACGCAACGCCGCAGAAGAAACGCTGGTATCAAACAATCATCGACCTTTATAAGGTCACGAAACGCACGTATTCCTGGATAGGTCCGGTAATGCTGGGAATCGTAATCACACTACCAGTCACCGCTTTGATTGTGATGCTGCTGGTGCATCTGTCGGTTATCTCGATAGTTGCCTATACGATTATGGCATTGATGATCGCGATAGTGATTGACACTTATTTGCTCTCCAGTTTGGCTAACAGGGCTGTCTATCAACAGCTGGACGGGGTAAAAGGTGCCGTTTATGCTGTAATCAGCAATCTGAAACGCGGTTGGATCGTAGAGACCCAACCGGTAGCTTTTAACCGTAAACAAGATTTGATTTGGCGGATCGTGGGGCGTCCGGGCGTAGTACTAATCGGTGAGGGACCACACTCGCGTATCTTCCCGATGCTGATGGAAGAGAGAACAAAAACGTCCCGAGTGGCTCCTAAGGTCGAGATCCACGTTTTACAGTGCGGCAACGAGCCTGGGCAGATACCAATCTCTAAGTTGCTCAAGACCATCAATCGACTCCCCAAGTCACTGGATAAGAACGCAATTCCGATACTCGGGAAACGCCTGGAGAGCCTACAAGGAAAGGGTGGTCCCGGCATCCCAAAGGGAGTGGATCCCACGGCAACGAAGATGAGCCGACGCGCATTGAGAGGCAAGTAGCATTTAGGGTTGCTGCTGGTAAAACCCTTGATTTGCATATTTTTTCATAGGCGTGCATAATTTTAATGTTAGTTTTGTACGCTACTCAAGGAGCGAATAATGAAAAAGTTTATTGCACTCGCCCTGACAGGTGTTTTCACCGCTGGAGCGTTGAGCGCTTGCGGAGCCACTAGCACCGAACCCGCAGCTGAAGGTTTTGATTTCTCGACCATTAAAGCTGACCCTGCAGTTGAGGCTCTGGTTCCTCAGGCCGTGAAAGATCGCGGAGTTCTTCGCAACGGCGCTTCCACCGACTATCCGCCTTTGGAGATGCTCAAGGAAGATAATCAAACCCCGACTGGTGCCGAAGTTGACCTGGCGAAAGCCATAGCTCTCACCATGGGATTGAAAGACGGCACCACCACTACCGAGACCTTTAACGCGCTACTTCCCAAGGTTGGTTCGACCTACGACATTGGTGCCTCGGGTTTCACAGTAACGGAAGATCGGGTAAAAAGTTACGATATGCTCGCCTATAAGGACATGGGAACTCTCTACGGTGTAGCGAAAAGCAACCAAAACAAGTTTGATCCCACAGATGTCTGCGGCAAGACCATCGGCGTGCAAACCGGCACCTACCAGGAAACCAGCTTGCTGCCGAAACTGAATAAAGAGTGCACCGATGCCGGCAAAGCGGCCATTACCGTCCAGAAAGAAGACCTGCTGGACAATGTAATCCCCAAAGTTATTTCCGGCCAGTACGATGCCTTTATCGCCGATGACCCGGTTGTTGCCTACAATGTGAACAAATCCAATGGGCAGCTCGAAATTTCTGGAGACATATTCGATTCCACTCCGCTAGCTATCGTTGTAAATAACCGGGATCCGCAACTGAGCAAAGCCGTGAAAGCAGCTATGGATTCGCTGATGAAATCCGGAAAGATGAAGGAAATTTTGGCACTCTACGGTGCCGACGGTGGCATGTACTCCGAAGTGCAGCTCAACAGTTCCACCCAGGAATAAGCTGTTAAGGTAGCCTGAAAGATGAGTGGATTTATGGAGCGCAACCATCCCAGACCAGTATTTCGCCTCGGCAGGTGGGTTTCGGTAGTGGTGGTTGCGCTCCTGGTTATTCTGGTAGCGCAATCTCTGGTCACCAACAGTAACTATCACTGGGATGTTGTCTGGGCAAACCTGTTTCACCCGAGCATTATCCGAGGAATAGGTTACACCCTGCTGCTCACTGTAGGAGCAATGGTTATCGGTGTTATTCTGGCCGTAACGATGGCTATAATGCGCCAATCTCCAAACCCGGTATTGAAATCAGTGGCATGGTTCTACATTTGGTTTTTCCGCGGAACCCCGATCTATACCCAGCTAATTTTCTGGGGTCTGCTACCCACCCTGTATCCGACACTCGGTTTCGGATCGCTCCAGATTGACATAAACCTGGTGTGGAACGTTTTTTGGGCAGCAATGTTGGGGCTGGGGTTGAACGAGGGAGCCTACCTGGCAGAGATCGTTCGGGCTGGATTAAATTCGGTAGATTCCGGGCAGTGGGAAGCAGCAACAGCCCTGGGGATGAAACGCGGGATGATTCTGCGCCGCATCATCATTCCGCAGGCTATGCGGGTAATCGTCCCCCCGACCGGCAACGAAACAATCTCGATGTTGAAAACCACTTCGCTGGTTTCAGCGGTGCCATTCACCTTGGAAATTACTTTCGCATCCCAGGCGATGGGTCGGCAATTGTTCTTGCCGGTGCCGCTGCTGATAGATGCCGCACTGTGGTATCTGATTATAACCTCGATTTTGATGGTCGGACAGTATTTCCTAGAGAAGCATTTCGGTAGGGGGTTCGCTCAATCGACGAATAGTAACCATCCGAAACGCCGGGTAAAGGAATCAGATATGGCTCAGGCACAAGCCAAACCTTTTATGGATGTGACACCATGAGTGACGATAAAAAACTTCCAGCTCCCGCAGATGTTGCCGACACAATGGTGGCGTTACGCGGTGTCCACAAATACTTTGGGCATCTTCATGTGCTTCACGGTATCGACCTCGATATTCATCGCGGTGAAGTCTGTGTCCTAATCGGCCCTTCAGGTTCCGGAAAATCAACTGTGCTGCGCTGCATCAACCAGCTAGAGACGATTTCGGCTGGACGGATTTACCTTGATGGCGAACTACTGGGAATGGCGGAGGAAAAAGCCCCCACTCACGCCTTGAAACGCGCGTGGTATCGCCGAACTGGCGCGCTCACAGCAGCTGACACGGTGCTTCGAGATCTGCCTGATAAAGTGATTTCTGCTCAGCGGGAACGCATCGGAATGGTGTTTCAGCGTTTTAACTTATTTCCACATAAAACTGCGCTCGAAAATGTTATGGAAGCCCCCATTCACGTCGCTCATAAACCTGCCGATGCTGCCCGCAAACAGGCTTTGAAATTACTGGAACGCGTGGGGCTATTCGACCGGGTGAACCACTATCCTGCACAGCTTTCCGGTGGGCAACAGCAGCGTGTCGCCATTGCCCGCGCCCTGGCCATGAACCCGGAGCTGATGCTCTTTGACGAGCCGACTTCCGCACTGGATCCAGAACTCGTTGGGGAGGTGCTCCAGGTTATGAAAGACCTGGCACGAGACGGTATGACTATGGTGGTTGTCACTCACGAGATAGGTTTTGCGCGTGAGGTCGGCACCCAACTTGCCTTTATGGACGGCGGTCAGATTATCGAGCAGGGAACCCCCAGCGAAGTTCTCGATAACCCGAAAGAGCAGCGCACCAAAGATTTCATCTCGAAAGTGCTTTAACCCGAAACAACTATTCTCCGCTCGTTTCAGCACCGGGATAGAAAAGGTCGTTGAACACTCGCCGAGATTGCCTGCTGGTACGCAAATAATCATCGACCAGGTTTTGGCTGCTATCCGAGCGGTACCCCAGTAGCGCCGATACCTTTGCCAGAATAACTGATTCAGAATGCAAAACATCCAGTTTCCAGCTCGCCAACTTCCCGGTAGCAAGAGTGTTCGCCGCTCGAATACGGGAAGCTAACAACCAGGCGGCTCGTAGTTTTTCAGCATCGTTATCGTTGAGGTGCCCGGATTTGGAAAGCTCGGTTAGCGCAGCCAAAGTTGAAGTACCTGCCAGTTTGGGATTCTCGCCAGCATATTTCAGCTGCCCAACCTGAACCACCCATTCCACATCACTCAGTCCTCCAGGCCCGAGTTTCACATGTCTCCAAGGCTGTACCCCATGCGGCAGGCGTTCCTTTTCCATACGCGCCTTCAACAACATGATTTCGCGTATCTCTTTCACACTGGGTGACCCGCGATATCGAACACGGTCAATAAGTTCCATTACCCCCTCACCGAGGGCAGTATCTCCGGCAGCAAAACGGGCACGCAGTAGTGCCTGTTGCTCCCATGTTGAGATCCAGCGTGTATAGTATTCGCGATAACCCTCAAGAGTTCGAGCTACCTGACCATCGCGCCCTTCGGGACGAAGCCCAAGATCCACCGGCATTGCCGGATCCGGCCCGGATTCCCCCAGGAATTGCTGCAGCTGATTAATAGCGTTTCGTGCCCGCTCTAACTCGCCGTCAAAAACAACCATCATATCGAAATCGGAGGCGTATCCGGGTTCTTGACCTCCCTGCCTGCCCATAGCGATAACGGCAAGGCGAACATCATGAACCCGACTGACATAGTTCAAAGCAACGGACATAACAGCATCATTGAGTTCGCTGATACGTTTCCCGGATCCTTGAGGATCAACATTTGCAAGCACATCGGATATGGCTATGCGTAACAGTTCGCGTCCACGAACATTACGCAGCCGGGCGAAAACCTCAGCCGGCCGATCGACATAGCGTTCGGCGAGAGCTTCCAGCTGTCCGATGATTTCCTGACGTCCAGGTCCTGCCAAACGGTTCTCTTTGTCGAGCCATTTCACCGACTCCGGATGCCGACGCATCTGGTCAGAAACAAATGTTGAGCTCGACAGCAGCCGACACAGCCTCCGCGCGACCGTGCGAGAATCGCGCAGAAGCGTCATATACCAAGATGTAGAGCCTATTTCTTCGGATAGTAGCCGGAAATTAAGCAGACCTCCGTCGGGGTCTGGTCCATCTGCAAGCCATTCGAGGAGCACCGGTAACAGGTGGCGTTGAATCGTTGCACGTCGAGACACACCGGAGGCTAGTGCGGCAACATGACGACGGGCACCCGCCGGGTCACGATAGCCGAGAACTCTCAGACGTTTCTCGGCTGCTTTCGGCTCTAGATGAACCTGATCGGGAGAAAGCCCAGCAACTGCCGGCAGTAACGGCTGATAAAAAATATCTTGTTGATAACTGCGGATTTCGCGACGCTGCCGGTTCCACAATTCGGTTAGCTCCTCGCCGGTTTCCAAACCCAGACAACGAGCTACCCGTCTCAAATCCGCTTCCCCGGTTGGCAACAAATGGGTTCGACGTAGCTGATAAAGCTGCACCCGATGCTCCATTACACGCAACCTACGGTAGTACTCAGCCAGTTCACTTCCGGTTTTGCGACCTATATAGCCACCGTCTACGAGGGCACGCAGGGCATGTAGAGTGTCTCTTACCCGCAGTCTTTCATCGGCTTTTCCGTGGACCATCTGCAACAGCTGAACCGAAAACTCGATGTCACGCAAACCGCCGGCCCCGAGTTTAATATGGCGTTCACCCTGCCGACCGATATTTTGCTCAACCCGGGAACGCATGGTCCGAGCATCTTCCACAAAGGAATCACGTTCGGCAGCCTCCCAAGTAAACGGCCATATTTTTTCCAAAAACTGTTTCGCCAACTGCGGTGAACCAGCTATTGGACGAGCTTTCAGGAGAGCTTGAAACTCCCAATTTTTCGCCCATTTCGCATAGTAGCTTTCATACGCCGAGAGGGAACGAACCAGCGAGCCGTTCTTTCCTTCCGGTCGTAGCGAAGTGTCGATACTGAGTATCGCCGGTTCACTGCCGGCATCACTGCACAGCCGTGACATTTCTTGAACAAGCTTCAGAGCCAAATCCACCTCAGCCTTGTCATCTGATGCGCAGATATATACCAAATCCACATCGGATCGGTAGTTCAACTCTCGGGCACCGGTCTTGCCCATGGCGACAATACTTATTTTTACCCGACCTTGAGGGTCGTAGTCCCTGCGAGCTATAGCTAATGCAGCGTTGATTGTGGCATCGGTTAAAGCGGCGAGATGCCCAGCGGTGAGTGAAACAGCACAGAGGGCATCCTGCGAGGTAAGGTCGGCTGCCGCAATGCCGAGCAGCAAGGAACGGTACGTCAGGCGTAACTCGTCACTACCGACAGCTGTTTGAGCTACCGGTACCTCCCCGGCTATACCAAGCACCCTATCAAATTCTCGGCTATAAGCAGCAACTATCTGCTCATACTCCCTGTCGGTTAGCAAAGGGTCTCCATATCGTTCAGTGAAAGGAACTACCGATTCTAAAACTGAGAGCTCTACCGGATGCGAAATCAGAAAATCCGCTAATGCACTGGAGGCGCCGCAAACGGAAACCAGCGCACGGCGAGTTGCCCCACCAATATTGGTAAGCTGTGTCACCTCGGCTAGCCGATGCAGGTTCATAACCGCCAGGTCAGGGTCGGCGCTGCGACCGATTTCTGGGAGCCAATCGGAGCCTATAGAACCGATCAGCTCTGCAGCGGGATCTATCCTGCGGATTCCCAGTGCCCGCAGTCGCAGATGACCCTCATCAACCTTTCGAACCATATCACTGTACGCTCAGGAATCGCGCCAATTCCTTAGGTGTCACCTGCCGGCGATACGAACGCCACTCATGCTCCTTTTCACGCAAAACATAAGCGAAAACTTCCTCACCCAAGGTTTGAGCCATCAGCTCTGAGTCTCGCAACCGATTCAGAGCCTGATGTAGCGAAGAAGGCAGCGGAGCAATACCCATGGCGGTACGCTCGGCATCAGAGAGCTGCCACACATCATCCTGAGCTTCCTCAGCAAGCTGATATTTGCCTTTAATACCAGCCAAACCTGCAGACAACAGCGCCGCATAGGCAAGGTAGGGGTTCGCAGAAGGGTCAAGTGCCCGATATTCGACACGTGCCGCAGATGGCTTGTCGGGTTTGTAGAGCGGCACCCTAACCAGAGCCGAACGGTTGTTATGCCCCCAACAAATAAACGAGGGTGCTTCTCCCCCACCCCAGAGACGCTTATAGGAGTTAACGTGCTGATTTATTACTGCGCTCATCTCCCCAGCGTGCGCCAACAAACCGGCAATAAACTGTCTGCCAACCTGTGACAACTGGTATTCACCGGAAGCATCATAAAACGCATTCTTATCACCCTCAAAAAGTGACAGATGCGTATGCATTCCAGAGCCGGGCTGATCCGTTATGGGTTTCGGCATGAAAGTCGCCATCATGCCTTCCTGCAGAGCCAGCTCCTCGACCACGGTACGGAAAGTCATAATATTATCGGCACCGGTGAGTGCATCGACTGCTCTGAGATCAATCTCGTTCTGCCCCGGCCCGCCCTCATGGTGTGAAAACTCGACAGAAATCCCCATTTCTTCAAGGGTGTCTACGACTCTCCGGCGAAAATCATTTGTTCCACCACGCGAGACGTGATCAAAGTATCCACCCTGGTCAACCGGAACCAACGGCTCATTCAGTGACTTCGGTGGACGAATCAGGTAGAACTCAATTTCCGGATGCACTTGCATCGAAAAACCCAACTCGGCGGCTCGCTGTATCTCACGTTCCAGCACCGAACGCGGATGCGAGCGGGACAGCTCATCATCGGGGGTGTGAACGTCACAAAACATTCTGCCAACCGCTTTATCAGCGTCCCGCCACGGCAGCTGCTGGAAAGTTGAGGCATCAGGACGTAGCAACATATCTGATTCATAGACTCGTGTCATCCCCTCGATTGCTGAACCGTCAAAGCCCACCCCTTCGTTAAAGGCGTTTTCCAGTTCAGCAGAGTCAATAGCGATTGACTTCAATTTGCCGATAACATCAGAAAACCACAATCGAATCATGCGCACGTCCCTGCGGGCGACCAGTTCCAGCACTTCTTCCTGCTGCGAGTTCATTACTCCTCCTGTCTGCGGTTTTCAAGCCGCTAATCAAATCGCTCTCTCAGCTTGTGCCCACCAGCGCCCACTCGGGAACCTCCCGGATTGCAGCGGCATATCGAAAGTTTCGGATAGGTTCTGCGCAGTTAAAACATCGGAGATTACGCCAGCATGAATGATGCGTCCCTGTTTGAGTAACAGCGCGTGTGTAAAACGCGAAGGAATCTCTTCCACATGGTGTGTAACCAGCAACAGTATCGGAGAACGCGGATCAGAAGCCAACTCGTCTAGCGCCTGCATGAGCAGCTCTCGCGCCCCCATGTCTACCCCGGCTGCTGGTTCATCCAAAATCAGAATTTCAGGATCCGACATTAAAGCTCGACAAATCATTACTCGTTGGCGTTCACCATCGGATAACGAAACTATCGGGCGATTTTGCAATCCATCAACACTGAACAGATGCATCAGATCCCGGGCGCGCTGCCGATCCTGGTCTTCATATATCTGGCGTATCACGACTCTGGTAGTTCCATAAGCTGCCGAGAGCACCACATCTGAGACTCGTTGCTGCGGGTCAATAATGCGTTCGAGTACGCTTGAAGACAACCCAACCTGCAGGTGCAAATCCGCCACCTCGGTTTTACCCAGTTTCTCACCGAGAATCCGTACAGAACCTCTGGTCGGGTAATTTCGTCCGGCGATCAGCGATATCAAGGTTGTTTTGCCGGCACCGTTAGGGCCGAGTATCACCCAGTGTTCTCCCGAGCTTCCACCGAAATTTATATCCTTAAGTATCCAGTTGCCGTCCCTCATTACCGAGACACCATCGAGCTCAAATTCCATCAGTCCCCCATTGCGACGCTTTATTCAATCCTATCTGAGCGGGGGTATAGAGCACACGCATTGCCGGTGCTGTCGAGTTGAACGACTGACAGACTGGACTCACAGCAGGCTTCGGTACAACTCAAGCAGCCGGTCTGCTACCACTTCCCAACTGAATTCTCGGATAACTCTTTCCCTGCCAGCTTGCCCCATTTTTTCAGCCAGTTGCGGATTAGTTGCGAGTGTTGTGAGCCGCTCAGCCATGTCGGTATGGAACTTTTCGGGGTTGATTGGAGTTCCGGTACCGTCCTTAACCTGTTCTATAGGTACCAGGTAGCCGGTCTCCCCATCAACGATACAATCCGGGATACCTCCAGTGTCGGTGCCGACCACCGGCAGACCCATAGCAGCAGCCTCCAGATTCACAATCCCCATCGGCTCGTATATTGAGGGGGTCACAAACACGGTGGCTGCCGCCAGTATCGCTTCCACATCGGAGTGTGGCAGCATTTCTCCAATCCACACTATCCGGTCACGAGTGGAACGTAACTGCTGTACCAGACCCTTAACTTCAGACTCAATCTCGGGGGTATCAGGGGCTCCTGCACACAGCACTACCTGGATATCCGGGGGTACCTGTCGTAGCGCCTGTAGCAGGTGCGGCAGACCTTTTTGGCGAGTAATACGGCCGAGGAAAACAATGGTGGGAACATCCGGCACAATCCCGTATTTGTCTTGCACCTGCGACACCACATCCGATTGTGGCGTGACCCATTCGTTTATGTCCAAGCCGTTGTGAATAACCGTTACCCTGTCCGGATCGAGTTGCGGATAGCAGCGCAAAATATCTTCCCGCATTCCTCGAGACACACCGATTACAGCGTCAGCACCGGTATAGGCCGTTTCTTCAGCCCAACAGCTGAGCCGGTAACCACCGCCGAGCTGCTCGGCTTTCCATGGGCGCAGCGGCTCAAGAGAATGGGCAGTGATCACGTGCGGCACATCATGCAGCAGGTGCCCGAGATGCCCGGCAAGATTCGCATACCAGGTGTGAGAATGAACAATATCTGCCCCTTCGAGATCTCCTGTCATTAGCAGATCGATACCCAGGGTACGCAACGCCGCGTTCTGCCCGTCTAGTTCAGCAATATAGTCGTATCCTGTTACACCATCTTCAAAGCGGGCACCATCGAAACAGCGAACCCTGGTGTCCACCCGTTTGCGCAACACTTTTGCTAGTTCAGTGACATGAACCCCCGCCCCTCCATAGACTTTCGGCGGATACTCGCGGGTTAACAGGTCTACTCGCATAATGCTCCTCAACGTTGTCTTGCTGTTTCCAGCCTAGACCACGGGAGAGCACTTTGGCAGGAGAGCACAGATTTTGATTATCACTACCTTTACCGCACCATTTACCGGAATTATATGCAAACACACAATATCCTGGTGTTATGGCAAAAGTACGTGTGCTCGCGATTGTTCTCGCAGGCGGAGAAGGTAAAAGGTTGATGCCCCTAACCAGAGATAGGGCAAAACCGGCGGTTCCCTTTGCCGGGCATTTCCGGTTGATTGATTTTGCACTGTCGAATGTAGTGAACTCCGGGTATTTACGCACTGTCGTGCTGACCCAATACAAATCTCATTCGCTGGATCGTCACGTGACCCGCACCTGGAGAATGTCAGAACTACTCGGCAACTATGTGGCTCCGGTACCCGCACAGCAACGAAAGGGTAAGCACTGGTATTTAGGAAGTGCAGACGCTATCTATCAGTCGATGAACACCATCGAGGATGAGCGACCCGAGTACGTGTTGGTGATCGGCGCCGACAATATCTATCGCATGGATTTTTCGCAGATGGTGCAATCCCATATAGCTTCCGGTGCTCCATGTACGGTTGCCGGTATCAGACAGCCGATCGAGCTGGCATCTTCTTTCGGAGTTATCGACCAGGTTGATGGTCAGGTACGCGAATTTTTGGAGAAACCGGAAAAGCCAGCGGGGCTGGCTGATGACCCGACAAAGGTCTTGGCTTCAATGGGTAACTATGTTTTCACCACCTCAGATTTGATGGCCGCCCTCGAAGAAGATGCTGCCGGCAATGACACGAATCACGATATGGGCGGGGACATTGTGCCGTGGTTTGTTCAACACGGCGGCGTTAATTGTCACGACTTTATCGACAACCATGTGCCGGGCGCGACCGAACGCGACCGTGACTACTGGCGCGATGTGGGAACCCTTGATGCCTATTTTGAGGCGCACATGGATTTGATAAGCGTACATCCAGTCTTCAACCTGTATAACTACGACTGGCCGGTGCTCACCCAGATTAGTGGCTGGTTGCCGCCGGTGAAAACAACTTTCGAGGAAACTAATCGGCGCGGCGAAGCACTGAACTCACTGGTTTCTCCAGGCGTGATTATTTCTGGAGGCACGGTTCGTAACTCGGTTCTTTCCCCAGGAACCTATATTCACTCCTACTCTCAGGTTTCCGAATCGGTATGTCTTCAAGGAGTACAGATTGGTCGTGGAGCGCGCGTGAACCGTTGCATCCTGGACAAGAATGTTGTGATTGCCGACGGAGCAGTTGTCGGTTCCGACCCGGAACACGATCGGGAACGGGGTCTGGTAGTGACCGATAACGGAGTAACTGTAGCCGCAAAGGGCACCCGAATAGAGCGCTAAAACATTCTTTCTGCTGAATGTAAAGTCAAGAACACTATCTGCAGTTCGTCTCAATTAAGCGCTGCCAGCTGCAGGTATTCATCGCGCCACATATCTTCGTCTCCGTCGGGCATCACCAGTACCCTTTGCGGAGCTAGTACTTCGATAGCCTCCCGGTCGTGAGAAACCAGCACCACTGCACCGCGATATTCGGTTAGTGCCGCCAGGATTTCTCCGCGGGTGGCGGGATCCAGGTTATTGGTTGGCTCATCGAGCAGCAGCAGGTTTGCTCCACTCACCACCAGCATCGCCAACGCCAGGCGCGAAATTTCACCACCGGAGAGCACTCCGGCAGGTTTATAGACATCGTCTCCGGAGAACAGAAACTGTCCTAGGATGCTGCGAACCTGAGTCTCATCTAGTTGCGGTGCTGCCTGAACCATATTGTCGTAGACACTAATGGTTTTATCGACTGTTTCGTGCTGCTGCGCATAGTATCCGATCTTCAGACCATATCCGCGACTAATCTCGCCTTCGTCTGCACTCTCCACGTCTGCCAAGATACGCAGCAGCGTAGTTTTGCCAGCACCGTTATCGCCAAGCACCACCATACGGGTACCGCGCTCTACAGCCAATGAGACATCAATAAACACCGGGTCGTCATTGAAGCTCTTAGTGAGTCCCCGAGCCTCCAACAACACCCTCCCGCAATGCTGCGGTTCAGGAAAACGCACTGCAGCAACCTTTTGTGCACCTCCTAGTTTTGGAGCTTCAGCCAACAACTCCTCGGCGCGACGCAGCATCTGCTGTGCCGCCGCGGCCTTGGTAGCTTTATAGCGTAACCGTTCTCCCTGCGCGTGAAGACGAGCAGCCTCCCGTTCAGCCTGTTCACGCTGTCGCTGGCGGCGTTCAACATCCACGACCACCTGTTTTAGGTAGGCGTCCCACCCCAGGTGATAGTCCTCGATTCGACCGCGCGCACAATCCAGGTGCCAAATCTCGTTCACACAGTCACGAAGCAGCTGTTCAGAGTGAGAAATAACGACGAATCCGCCAGAATAATCATTCAGATAGCCACGAAGCCATTCGATAGATTCGCTATCGAGATGGTTAGTTGGCTCGTCAAAAAGCAATGTTTCAGAGTTGCTGAACAGCACTCTCGCCAACTCCACGCGACGACGCTGACCACCCGATAACGTATCCAAAGGCTGAGCCAACAAGTCATTATTCAAACCCAAGTTTGCTGCCAGACGCATAGCCTCTGATTCACCAGCCCACCCTCCGAGAACCTCAAATTTCCGGCTTTGACGATCGAGTTTATCCAAAAGGCGCGTCATTTTATCCGGGTTGATTTCACTCGCGATTTCCCTCTGGGTACGTTCAATACGTCGCAATTGCCCATCAAGGTCACGGGCTGAAAGGATTCGGTGTTTAGCGCTGGGCTCCCCTCGATAGTCCTCCGGGTTTTGCGTGAGGTAACCGATCTTGCCTCCTCGGCTGATCGTGCCGTTCACTTCCGCCGCTGAGCTATCCAGTCCAGCCATTGCGCGCAGAAGCGTGGTTTTCCCGGCACCGTTTCTGCCTACCAAACCAATTTTCGCGCCTTTGTGCACCTGTAGGTTCACCTCGCTCATCAGGGTGCGAGCCCCGATCTGTATTGAGAGGTGCTGCAGCGAAATCACCGAACAATGCTATCTAATCTGACCGCAACAGGCACACCCCGGCTACGACCGATATCATTGATTTTGACCTATAGAGAGGCATGACCTTGAGTTTCAACGAAAACATCACCCTGGATACTTCGAGAGTAAATCGTGGACGACGCGGCGCAGCCATCGGTGGCGGCATCAGCGGAGTCAGCATTATCGGCGCGATCATCGTATTTGCACTAACCGGGCAGCTGCCAGATTTTAACCAATTGATGGGCGATACCGGTGGATTCCAAACCGGATCTAAAACCCAATATGTTTCACAATGTACTACCGGGGCGGATGCCAACAACCATCCTGAATGCCGCATGATTGCTGGAACTAACTCGCTGGATGCGTTTTGGGGCGAGCAGCTTCCCGCCGAAGCGGGCGTGGCGAATCAGCAACCCTACCTGACCCTCTATAACGGCACGACAACGACTGCTTGCGGTACTGGAACCTCGCAAATGGGACCCTTCTACTGCCCGGCTGACCAGACAATATATATGGACGTGAGTTTCTTTAACGAACTGGAGTCGATGGGTGCACAAAACACCTCTTTAGCGCAGCTCTATATCATCGCCCATGAATACGGGCATCACATTCAAAACCAACTGGGCATCCTCAACCGTATCGACCATAATGACCTGGGCGAAAACTCCGCTATGGTGCGTTCAGAATTGCAGGCAGATTGTTTGGCGGGCACCTGGATTGCGCACGCCGCCGGCACTATTGATCCCGATACTGGAATCGCGTTCATGAAGCAGCCCACCCAGGAGGAGCTGAGTTCCGCCTTGGCTGCCGCACAGTCCGTGGGAGATGACAAAATATATGAGAACGCCGGGATGCAGGCAAATCCAGATACCTTTTCGCACGGATCGGCAGCGAATCGTCAGAAATGGCTGACCAGAGGGATGCAAGGGGGAACTATAGCCTCTTGCGATACCTGGTCACCGGCAACTCTGTAACCTGTTTTTCGCACTAACTGATCAGCGTTTCAAGATTGTCTTGATTCCGGCTACGGCACCCAGAATCAGCACACCCCACAGGAAACCGAACACCAGGGAACACAGCGTGTTTGTTGTCCAGGCAAGTGCAGATCCGGCAACAGAAACCTGTTCTGTCAGGCGTTCAAGTTCGTGTACCCAAGCATAGGGGTAATGTAAACCCAGCTCATAAGAACCTGAAAGTACCAGGTGTCCGCCGACCCAGATCATCGCAAAAACCCCGACAACCGAAATTACTTTCATGATTACGGGCATTGCACGCACCATGAAACGTCCGAGAGTTGCGATCGGCACGGACTCCCGTTTCATCAGCGCCAAACCCACGTCATCCATTTTCACTAGCAACGCCACCACCCCATAAACCAAGAGGGTCAAAGAAATAGCGACAGCAACCATCGTTGCAACTAGCACCCCGAAATGCAGGTGTCGTATCTCACCTAGTGCCACAACCATTATTTCGGCACTGAGGATCAAATCGGTGCGAGTTGCGCCAGAAATAATTTTTTTCTCCGCCTCTGGGCCGTGTTCAACCGCAGTTTTGTCTTTACCGGAACTTCGATGCCCCGGCAGATATTCGACTACCTTTTCAGCCCCCTCAAAACACAGGTAGGAGCCGCCGAGCATCAGAATCGGCGTGAGCAGAATCGGGAAAAAATGGTTGAGCAGCAAGGCAACTACTATTATTGCAGCCTTATTTATCAGGGAACCGCGAGCAATTTTTGCGACTATCGGCAATTCACGTTTCGGTGAAATACCGGAAACGTACTGTGGAGTTACTGCCGTATCATCAACAACTACACCAATCGCTTTTGCTCCGGCTTTTGCGGTTCCGGCAGCCACATCGTCGATGCTGGCTGCCGCCGCTTTTGTGATTGCCGAAATGTCGTCAAGGAGGGCTGCCAAACCCGATGCCATAGTCTGTCCTAAACGTTCCTATACGTTAAAACCGAGAGCACGCAGCTGTTCACGTCCCTCATCGGTTATGCGATCGGGCCCCCAGGGAGGCATCCATACCCACTGAAACGACACCTCGGTGACCATGCCCTCCAGAATGAGGCGCACCTGCTGTTCAATCATATCGGTGAGCGGACAGGCCGCAGAAGTTAGTGTCATTTCGAGTATCACTCCTCCGGAAGCAGTGAAACGCATATCGTAGAGCAACCCCAGATCTACGATATTTACTCCCAGTTCCGGGTCGATAACATCGCGCATCGCTTCTTTGATATCTTCAGCGGTGACCCCACCGGGTCCCTCGGTAATCAAGTTTTCTCGCTCACCACCAGAGGCGGGTTCCTCGACAGTCTTGAAGCGCTGCTCCACCGGGGCATTTTGCGCCATCGGGTTAGCGAAAGTCTCATCAGTTGGCGGCAGATAATCACTCACCGTTGCTCCTCTCGCCGGCGACAGCTGTTTCTGTCTGGGGTTGCTTGGATTCTTGCTGGGCTATTACATCTCGCAGCGCCATCCAACCGAGTAGGGCACATTTCACCCGATTCGGGAACTGGCTGGTGCCGTGCAGTGCCGCCGCATCCTCCAAATCCTCAAGCAGTTCATCGGGTAAAACCTGACCACGCGAATGCATCATTTCTTCGAATTCGTCCCACAGTTTCATGGTTTCACTCACGGTTTTCCCCTGAACCAGATCGGTCATCATGGACAGGGATGCTTGAGAAATCGAACACCCGTCCCCGTCCCAGGTAATCGAGTTGATGCGCTCATCTTCTCCCAGCTGCGCCGTGAGCGTCACCTCGTCTCCGCAGGTGGGGTTCACCTGGTGTGAAGACACCACATTTGGGGGAACCACGCCGGAACCGTGCTTTTCGCGAGAGTGATCCAGGATTGCCTGTTGATAGAGCTGCTGTAGCGAATCCATCATTATTTCCTTCCAAAAAAATCTAGAACCTCTCCGATGCCGGCGATCAGCCGGTCAATTTCTTCTGGAGTGTTGAATACCGCTAGGGATGCCCTAGTGGAGGCGAATGTGCCAAAGAATTTATGTAAAGGTATTACGCAGTGATGTCCGGTACGCACCGCGATGTCGAAAGAGTCGAGAACCTGACCGATATCGTGGGGATGGATACCATCAACCAGGAATGATACCGCGCCAATCCGATCCGGAGCATCAGGGGATGCCGGTCCAAGCACTTTTAACTGTGGGTAAAGCTCTAGACCAGATAGCATTTGCCGGGTCAGCTGTCGCTCATATTCGGCGATCTCACTCAACCCTATGCCCTGAATATAGTCAATAGCTGCAGCCCAGCCAACAACTTGAGCTACTGGTTGTGAACCTGCCTCGAATTTCATCGGGGCGGACTGGAAATCTGCTGATTCGGTCGTGGAACTGGCCACCATCGAGCCGCCAAGCAGCAACGGCGGCAGATAATCTAAGATTTCTTTGCGAGCCCACAGGGCACCAACCCCGGTTGGCCCCATCATCTTGTGGGAGGAAAAACATGCTGCATCCACACCCAAATCTATAAGGTTCAGCGCCAGGTGCATGGCGCTTTGGCAAGTGTCTAACGCTACCAGCGCCCCCGCCGCTCGGGCGCGGCGTACCACCTCGACCACCGGAGTGATTGCCCCGGTAACATTGGAAATGTGGGTAACCGCAACCACAGCTGTGTGCTCATCAATCACTTCCAGAGCCTCAGGAGTTATACGCCCCTCGCTATCGACCTCGATCCAGGACAACTGCGCACCGGTTACCTCTGCGAGCCGCTGCCACGGCAGCAGGTTCGCGTGATGTTCAGCCTTGGTGACGATAATACGATCCTGGGGTGTGATCCGAAACGCTCGCGGCATGGTCTCCACCGGCTGCAGTCGCAGCGGATACCCGCCAGCAGCGACCTCGTGACCATTTTCCCCAAGGTTTGCCAGCAGCAACCCGCCGGCTAATACGTTCACGGCCTCGGTCGCGTTTTTTGTGAACACCAATTCGGAGGCATCACTAATCCCAAAAAAACCGGCGATAGTTTCGCGAGCGTTTTCAAAAGCCGAGGTTGATTCATCGGCTAGCAGGTGTGTGCCGCGTGAAACCGCACCGTTGCTACGGAGATAAAACTGTCCCATAGCTTCCAGAACGGGGCTGGGTTTTTGCGCGGTCGCTGCTGAATCCAGATAGGCAATCGGGTTCCCACCGCGCCCGATACGTTCGAGTATCGGGAAATCAGCGCGAATGTTTGCTATCTGCTCACTGCTCAGCACGCTGCTCGCCTCCTGATTTGTTACCGTCGATTCAATCCTGCAGGTACTTGTCGTACCCGTCAGTCTCCAGCTGTTCAGCCAGATCCGGACCGCCGGAGGTGACCACGTGACCGTTGGCGAATACGTGAACGAATTCTGGGTGAATATAACGCAGGATGCGAGTGTAGTGAGTAATCAAGAGTACGCCGCAGTTATCGGTCTCGTGCGCCTGGTTAACACCTTCAGATACTACACGCAGGGCATCAATATCGAGACCGGAGTCGGTTTCATCAAGTACGGCAAAACGCGGATGCAGAATTTGCATCTGCAGAATCTCCAGACGCTTCTTCTCTCCGCCAGAGAATCCGGCGTTCACATCTCGGTCTGCAAACTTCGGATCGACCTTGAGGTTCTCCATTGCTCCTTTGAGTTCTTTTACCCAGGAGCGAACCGCAGGAGCCTCGCCATCAACTGCGGTACGAGCGGTACGCAGAAAGTTTGACACCGAAACTCCAGGCACCTCCACCGGATACTGCATCGCCAGGAACAGTCCGGCACGAGCCCGCTCATCGGCACTGCCCTCCAGGATATTTACCCCATCCAAGAGCACTTCACCCTCATCAATCTGATATTTCGGGTGACCGGCAATCGAGTAGGCAAGCGTTGATTTTCCGGATCCGTTCGGTCCCATAATCGCGTGAATCTCACCGGAGTTAACGCTCAGGTCGACACCTTTAAGTATTTGCTTAGTTCCCTCTGGTGTCTCAACCGAGACCTTCAGGTTTTTGATTTCGAGTTTCGACATTTCACTCCACTTCCACAAAAATGTTTTCGCCCTCGATACTCACCGGATAGGTTTTTGCGTCCTCTTCGGCGGGGTCGCCGGCAGCACCGGTGGCAAGTTCGATTTTTGCTCCGTGCGCCCAACACTCGACGCAACCATCTTCCACATCTCCCTCGGAAAGCGGCACACCCATATGCGGGCAGGCATCATCGAGGGCATAGATTTGATCATCAGTGTCGGAACGGAACACCGCGAGTGTGAGTTCTTCTCCGCCGGAGTCGGTGACGGTAGCAGCGAAAGGACCGGACTGCAGATCGGCCAGGGTGCCAACTTGTTGTTTCATTGTTTTATTCTCCTGTTTCGCCCTGCCGCAGCAGGTCATCTACTTTATCCAACAGTCTCTCTTCGACTGCCGGTAGACCAATTTCTGCCATGAGTTCAGCAAAGAACGCATGAACCACCAGGCGGCGTGCCTCACGTTCGGTTATGCCGCGACTCATCAGATAGAACAGTTGTTCCTCATCGAAACGTCCGGTTGCTGATGCGTGTCCAGCCCCCGGGATGTTTCCGTTTTGGATCTCCAGATTCGGCACCGAATCGGCGTGTGCCCCCTGGGAGAGAATCAGGTTCCGGTTTTGTTCATAGGAATCCGTCCCTGCAGCATTACGACCAATCAGCACATCACCTACCCACACTGAGTGCGCATCCAAGCCCTGAAGCGCACCTTTATAGGTAACACGCGAGACACAATTGGGATGGTTGTGGTCTATAAACAGTCGGTGCTCCTGATGCTCACCGGCTGAGGTAAAGTACAGACCGTTCATGTGTGCCTCGGCACCTTCACCGGTATAGGCCACATCGGAACAGATTCGCACCAGATCTCCCGAAAGCGTCACGACCAGGTGTTTCAGATGGGCTTCTCGCCCTATCGAGGCACGGTGATTCGCGGTATGCTTAGCGCTCGCGTCCCATTCCTGCAAGCTTACGAGATTCAAATCTGCCTCATCACCGAGCACGATTTCAACGGTTTGATTCAACTCCAAATCACCGGTGTGCTCCAAAATAACCTCGGCACGTACCTTTGGTGCGACCTCAATAACCAGATACTGGTTACACCGCTGGTGTCCGCCACCAGTAGAGCTAATCCACAGTGGTTCCTCCAGGTCGGCACCAACCGTCACCAAAGTTACGGTTTCGGCTGCGGTCCAGGATACGACCGCTGGGCGATCGCCGGGGGCACCTGCTCGCCCAACCCGCGGATCGCTGCGTAATACCTGTTGAGTTACAGCTCCCTTCACTTTAGAAACGTCCGGTATCAGCTGTTGGGATGCCGGAGTCAATAAACCATCCAGGCGTCGTATCGAAGTGAATCGCCATTCTTCCTCATGCCCGCTGGGCATCGGAATAACCGCCATGTCGAAAGAGGTTGGTCGAGCCGCCCGATCCGCGATTATTGGTCTCGCAACGTTGTTTGGGTTTTTGGCGCTCATCAGCCCACCGACCCTTCCATCTGCAGTTCGATAAGCCGGTTCAGTTCCAGTGCGTATTCCATCGGCAGCTCTCGCGCAATCGGCTCAATAAAGCCACGTACAATCATCGCCATTGCTTCTGTTTCAGTCAGCCCTCTGCTCATCAGGTAAAACAGTTGATCTTCTGAGACTTTCGAAACCGTCGCCTCATGCCCCATCTCGACATCGTCAGTACGAATATCCACATATGGATAGGTGTCAGTCACAGATTTATCGTCAATCAGCAGTGCGTCACAAACAACCGAGGACTTCGAATGAGTGGCGCGTTTGTTTACCTGCACCAGACCGCGATAGCTGGAGCGCCCCCCGTTTCGGGAAATGGATTTCGAAACAATCGAAGATGAGGTGTGTGGCGCCAGGTGAAGCATTTTCGCGCCAGTATCCTGCCACTGTCCCTCTCCGGCAAAAGCTATGGAGAGTGCCTCACCGCGCGCTCCCTCACCGGTGAGATACACGCTCGGGTACTTCATATTTGATTTCGACCCCATATTGCCATCCACCCATTCCATCGAGGCACCGGCTTCACAAATAGCACGCTGCGTGACCAGGTTATAGACGTTAGTAGACCAGTTTTGTACGGTGGTGTAACGAACCCTCGCATCCTTTTTCACAAATATCTCTACGATTGCCGAATGGAGTGAATCGGATTTATAAATCGGTGCCGTGCAACCCTCTACATAGTGGACATAAGCGCCCTCATCAGCAATGATTAGGGTGCGTTCGAACTGCCCCATATTCTCGGTGTTAATCCGGAAATAGGCCTGCAACGGAATTTCTACCTGCACCCCCGGCGGCACGTAAATGAAAGATCCGCCGGACCATACGGCCGTGTTCAGGGCAGCAAACTTATTGTCCCCAGGGGGCACGGCTTTACCAAAGTATTCCTTGAAAATATCCTCGTGTTCTCGCAAACCGGTGTCGGTGTCAAGGAAGATTACTCCCTGCTCTTCCAGGTCTTCACGAATCTTGTTATAGACAACCTCGGATTCATACTGGGCGGCAACACCGGCAACCAGGCGGTTACGTTCAGCCTCTGGAATGCCTAAACGATCATAGGTTGTCTTGATCGCTTCTGGAAGGTCATCCCAATCAGCAGCTACCTGATCGGAGGCACGGACGAAGTATTTAATCTGATCCATATCCAGATTAGTCAAATCAACACCCCAGGTGGGCATCGGTTTCTTTTCAAAAATCTGGTAGGCCTGTAGTCGGCGTTGCAGCATCCATTCCGGCTCGTTCTTTTCAGACGAAATGAAACGCACAACGTCCTCACTGAGTCCACGCTCAGCTCGCTCTCCACGTTCCTCCTCATCGTGCCAGCCATAGTCATAACTGGTTGAAATAGCGTTGATGAGGCGACTGTCGGCGGCCTCTTTTTCCGCTGCGGTTTGCACTGTGGGTGCTGCCACTATTTCCCTCCCTCAATGTTGACCTGTCGGTTTATGCGGGTGTCGGGCACCCCTATAGGTATTGAAGTTGTGCACACGTGTTCACCTGCTGCCTGAGTAGCGAGACGCTGTACGTGAACGTCGAGCAGTTTCGAGAATGCTTTTGTTTCAGCGTCGCAAAACTGCGGGTAGTCGCGTGCAATATCTGCTACCGGGCAATGTCCTTGACACAGTTGTATTGCATACCCCCCCGTGCCGGCTACCTCACGGACGGTAGCAGCATATCCGTCACGATTGAGAGCCTGAGCTAACGCGTTCGCCCGCTGCCGTGGCGCATTTCCGGCATCCGTAAGGATTTTGGCGTAACGCTGTTCGATTTCTTTGGAATGCGCTAAAACGAAACCGTCTATAGCGTCGCTACCGGCAAGCTGCTCCATATAGGCCAGCGCTTTTGCCGCCAGATTCGAATAGTGATTTACCAGGCTTGCGTGACCTTTAGAACTGGCCACATAGGAGTTTGCAGGCCGTCCACGTCCGCGTTTTGTCACGCCTGAAGGCTTGTAGATCTCAATCATTTCCTCGGCTCTGAGAGCCGAAATATGCCGGCGAACCGCCGCGGTGGTGAGGTTTAGTATTTTTGCGAGGGAACCGACACTTATAGGACCTTTTTCGACAATCAGGTCTAGCACCACCTGACGGGTTTCCTCGCTGTCATCCGAATTGGCGGATGCGCTGACCGCTTCGGTGGCTGTTTCCTGATTGCTCATAACGGATACGATTGTACCCTATTTATGCAACACTATGCTTACCTAAAAATTTAGGTGTTTTTCAAGGCTCTCAACAACAGGCCTAAAACTGTAGCTGCCGAGTGTATTCGAGAGGCTCTAGCGGCAGATATCGCCTCATCAAGATCAACCCATAGGGTGTCCATCAGTGCCTCTTCGTCTTCTCGCACAAACTCGGTTTCAACCTGATACAGCTCACGCGCCCAAAAGAAAGTGATGTGTTCTGTTGAGCACCCCGGAGAGGTATAGGCATCTCCCAACTCTTCCCAGGTGGCTGCAGCCAATCCAGTTTCTTCTGCCAGTTCTCGCTGCGCTGCCTGAAGGGGTATCTCTCCTGCACGATCCAACAGCCCGGCAGGTAACTCCCACATCTCCAATCCAACCGGTGCGCGATACTGATGCACCATCATTACTTTTCGGTCGTGTTCAGCGAGTATTGCTACCGCTCCCGGATGGTTCAAATAGTCACGTGCCACCGCGTGACCGGCTCCCGGAAAGCGCACCATATCGGTTTGGATCCCAAAGACCGCACCCCGCCAGGGATGCTTGCTTTCTTCAACCGGATACTGCGCACCGTTGTCTGCAATATGCGCCATCTACAGCTCCTTCATTTCCCTATTCATCTTACGGAATCGCCTATAAGTAGGAATTGCGGATAGCATCATCAAAAGCAGCGCCAACACTCCTGAAACCAGTATTGCTATCAAACCTGACAGCTGCACGAAAACCCAATTTGCCAATAGGTGAGAAACGACAGCAGCAATCAGCATCGGGACACCTGATTTCAACACTGCCACCACTACCCCGCTAACTGCCTCACCGTACCCGGCACGTTTAAGACCGATCAAGAGACCTATCCCGGCAATGGTCATACCCGCACTGGAACCGATACCGAGACCTATTAGGGTGCCCATACCGTCCCCGCCGGGTTTAGCAATTAAGTGTATAGCCAGCCAAGAAAGCGGCACCACCATAAACCAACCGCTCGCGGTGGCTAGTACGGCAGTGCGGGCGCGAGAAACCGCCCAAAAAATACGGGAAAGATGAAAAATCAAGATGAAACCGATAATGCCAGGAGCGAAAGCCAGCAGGGTGGCATCCATTTCGGGAACTGCTTTCAACAGCTCAAAAACTCCTTGGACCGGACGCGCAACCGCGATTAGTAGCGCCGCAGACAGCATCGCAACTTCCGCAATGATTGCACTGGATGACGCTACGGCATGACGGAACTTATCGTTAAGTGGTTCAGCAGCCAGGCGTGAAAGCTTCGGAAATAACGCGGTGGCTATCGGGAAAGCTAACACCGCATAGGGCAGCATATAGACCCCCTGCGAATACTGATAAACCGATACTGTAGAAACCGAACCGTATCCGCGCGCCAACACCAGCACCGCTATTGCCGCGAACTGTTGAGCCAGCAGCGCACCCACTCCAGCTCCCGCCAACGAAAGTGCTCGACGAGCTTCTTTACCCCGCAGATGATACCCCAGGCGCAGTCGCACACCGAGACGGTGAACCGGCACGAAATAGGGTAGCGAGAGCGCCACTACCCCGAACGTAGTTCCCCAACCTAGAATCAAAACTGCACGTGGGGTCACTTCCGCGGCGAAATCGGAGGCTCCCCCACAGTAGCCGTATGCAGCATAGCATCCGATAACCACCAGCGAGGACAGTAGCGGACCGAAAGCCGGCCAAAAAAATTTTTCGTGTGCCTGCAAGACCCCACCCAGCACCACCGAGATACCGTAGAGCGGGATTTGCAGCGCGAAAATCCGCAGGAAAACCGCTAATAGTTCCCCTTGCGCCACCGGGTCGCCCCCCTGAGGAATCGGGAACCAGCCGGCGATCACTTCGGCGAGCAGCCAAACCAGCACCCCGAGCGGGATCAGCACGGTGAGCACTATAGTGAGAATCGCCCCGGCGATACGGTCAATATCGGCTCGCATTTTTGCTGCCACCGGACCGGCCAGTAGCGGTACTGTCACGCCGGCTAGCGCCCCACCTACCGCAACTTCAAAAACGATATTCGGGATCTGGTTTGCGGTCGCATAGGCATTGGCAGTCTCCCCCTGCCCTACCCAGGCGAATTGGGCGAACCATCGCAGGAACCCGACTGCGCGTGAAGCCAAGGTGAGTAGCGAAATAAGCCCGACTGCCCCGAGCGCCCCGACTATCCCCCGTTTACTCATGTGTATCGATGTATCCGACCGTTAAATCGGCTCTCTACCCCAATTGTCGATACTGGAGAGCACCTGATTCGACTCGATTACCCGCGTGAACGAGACTTTCTCACTGGCTGCGGTGAGACCTATGATTCCGACGGCTATCGTTACCCGTACCGGCCCCGGTGAGGACTGAACTATTCCGGCACCTAGTGCGGCACCCAGAGCATTGGCTCCGGTGTCACCGAGCATTGTTTCTTCACGTAAATCGGCGGGTAGCGCACCAATCGCGGCAGCGATCGCGGTGCGAACCGGAGCGGACATGACAAAGGGGATACCTGCGAGGATTGTGGCTTTCAGTGCCCTTCCGGGACGCAAATCCATCAGGTTAATGAGGTTAGCCATTCCGGCAATCACCACGGTGTCTACCGGAATCATCCGCCATTGCTTGCGCCGCGCATCACAGATCGCTGCCGATAACAGTGCCGAAACTCCGATACCAACCACCTTTTGCATTCCGGTATCTAAATCACCATTTTTTAGAGCCGCGATGTGACCGCTGAAACCCTTAGCCGCGCCGGCGTGCGCATCCGTGTCGTCTCTATAGCCAAAAAAACCGGCGGTACCGGCAGTTAAAGCCACCGGTAAGCCGTTGAATCCGCCAGCAGCGCTACCCAGGGTCACAGCCGCTGCGGTTGCCACCCCTCCGGACAGCGATACGTCGCGACCATGATAGTTTTTGCGTATCCACGAGTCCGGACGGGGTAGCAGCTGTGAGGCCAGTAGCGACCCCAGCAAAGTGCCTGCATCTTTTATTAAACCCATCGCGTAACTCATTTCTGTATTGCCGGATAGGGCGCTTCTGCCCCGATGCCAATCCCGAAGGCTTTCACCGTCCCCCTGTAGGAGAGTGCCAGTGGCACAGAGTAGGTAGCAACCACACTACCGATATCGTCAATCGTTATGACCGGCACTTTTGCGGCGCGTATCGGGTTGAGTTCATCGACATTGCTCTGTGCTGCACCTATGACTGCGGATCCTTCTGACGCCGATGAGATTGCACGGCTCAACTCGGTAAGCATTTGGGATCGAACTTCATCGAGACTGTTCTCATTTTCTTGAGCTTTCTCAGCGGGAACCTGGACTGCGCGCGCCGTAACTAGAACGATTGCCTGAGCCGGTTGTTTTGGCTTCCCGGTCATCTGAATCATCGGACTGGAACCCGTCGAGTACAGGTCGAGCAGTTCATTTCGCTGCTCAGTTGTCACCGTTAAGGCCTCGAACAATCCTGCAGCCAAGACCTTTGCGGTTCCTGTTTGCTCATCTGGTTTATTAGCAAGGTGTTCAGTAACCTGTACGGCGAGTTCGTCACGGTATGGGGCACCGTTGGGGTTGCTGTAACTTTCGGTGAGTTGCACGATTCCGACAGTAGTTGCACCGGCTTCTGCGAGCACCGTCTGGGTCGCGTTTATGTCGTCTTTGTTTGCGGTATCGGTAGCTAGCAAAGCCACCGTCACGCCGGTCAGAGTGTCTTTCACGAGAGCCGACCCGGTCGCGCCTATGAATTGTTCACGAGAGTTCACGAGTTTCTTCATTGTTTTGTTTTCTGCACTCAACTTTGCTTGCGATTCGCTAAGCTTGTCCACTTGACCTTTAAGGTTGCTAGAAATCGGGTTGTCGAGCGGACCGGCACCCAACACGATGCCGATTGTCAGTGCTACGAGCACCGCCATAAGCGACACCAGGTGGTAACGGAAATCAATCATTGTGTATCTCTCCTCTGCTCACGGCGTTAAACCGACCAGCGCTTGGATGAAATCTACGAGTTTACTCAGGTATATTCCGACCACGCCATAGAAGGCTTGACCGACGGGTGTAACCGCTAAAGCAACGCCTACCGCCAACACTCCTACCAGCACAAATAACAGTGACAGACCGGTACCTATTTTTGGTTGATAAAGTTTCGACACCCCTTTTGCGTCCACCAGTTTAGAACCGATTCTCAATCTGGTGAGAAAAGTAGAAGCCATACCGGGACGTCCCTTATCGAGAAACTCAACGAGGGTTGCGTGAGTACCGAGGGCTACAATCAGATCTGCACCTTTATCGTCTGCAATCAGCATTGCGACATCCTCAGATGTGCCGGTTGCTGGAAGTGTCAAATAATCGACACCGAGTTTGTCGAGACGCTCAGTGCCGGGGGCGCGACCGTCCCGATAGGCGTGTACCACAACTTCGGCTCCGCAGTGCAGCGCGTTATCGGTTACCGAATCCATATCGCCTACAATCATGTCCGGTGTCAGCCCCGCCTCAAGTATGGCGTCTGCTCCGCCGTCAACACCTACAAGCACCGGATGATATTCGCGAATATAACTCATCAGGGACTGCAGGTCTTCCTTGTAGTTATATCCGCGAACCACTATCAAGGCATGTTTTCCCGCAAAGTTGGTTTTAATGTCGGGCAGACCTATACCGTTAAAAATCAGGTCTTGTTCAACCTGCATATACTTGATTGTGTTTTCGGTAAAAGCTTCGAGCTGTTTCGGCAGATTAGCTCGCGCAGCTTCCTGATCTGCAGCTATCGTATCTTCGGTCTGTAAAGTTCCCCGCGCAATCTGCTTGCCGTGACGAAAAACCTGGCTACCAGAGACTTCTATATGGTTTCCCTCGTGAAGCTTCATCACCTGTTCACCACAGTCATCGATGAGAGGAACACCTGCTTTAACAATAATTGATGGACCGGAATTTGGATACTTCCCAGTGGTTGATTTCGCGGCATTAATCACAACCGCCGGTTGGCAACGTACCAGAGTTTCAGCTGCTACCCGGTCAATATCCGCATGGTTGATTACTGCCGCTTCACCGGGTTGTAAACGCCGAGTGAGATTTTTCGTTTTCTTGTCTACACGGACAAACAATTGCTCAGTTATTTCCGGAGCTTTCGATTTCCGCTTGAATCTCACTCCTGCATTATCCCACGCTGAGCGCGAGAAAGTAACTCTGCGGCATGTTTCCGGGAGGTTGAGGAGCTGCTGTCTCCGGCAAGCATCCGAGATATTTCGGTTACTCGCGCATCATCGTCAAGCAAATCAACTTGCGCCGAATCTGCGTCTTTCCTGACGACATAGTGTCGGGTAGCGAAAACGGCAACCTGCGGCAGGTGTGTAACCACTATGATTTGGCGATTCTTTGCGAGAGTGGCGAGACGCTGACCTATCTTCGAGGCTGCTGCTCCACCAACTCCGGAATCAATTTCATCGAAAATGAGTGTCGCAGATTCATTGCCGTTCTCGTGTGAAACACCCGCCTGCCCCGCAAGCTCTATCGCTAACATAATTCGAGAAAGCTCCCCTCCGGAAGCGGCTTTCGATACCGAGACCGGACGTCCCTGACCGGTTATCTGAAAGGTGACGTTTTCGGTTCCGTTGCGCGTATACTGTGCTGTTTCACTGATGGTCACCGCGAATCGAGCCGCCCCCATGGAGAGCTGTTCGAGTTCCAGGTTCACCTGTTTGGAAAAATCTGTAGCTGCGCGTTGGCGAGCTGCTTTCAGTTCCTGACAATCCTGACGCAGCCGCTTTTGGGCGATTTGTAGCTGCTCACGAAGCGTCTCCTCACGATCTTCGGGATCGGCTAGCTCATTAAGTCGCTGTTGCATTCGGTCACGTTCCACAAGTAACGCGTCAACATCTGGAGCTAACCCCGACAGGAGATGCCGAAGTTCGGCGAGCCGTCGCTGGTCAGTCTCCAGTTGCTGAGGGTCGGCATCCAAGCCACTGAGATAACCAGTCAGCGAGGAACCTATATCGGATAGAACTGCCTGTAACTCATCGAGCTGGTCAGCTAGAAGCAGCAATTCGGGGTCTTTTGCAGCTGCCTGTCGCAGACGTTTAGCAGCCAGCCCGGTCAGATACTGTGCCGTAGTATCTGCCCCGAAATCGCCAGAACCATACACGGCGTGTTGGGCTTCAGCGACCGCTTGACGCAGCGAATCGACATTTGCCAGCCTAGCTATCCTAGCGGCGAGTTTCTCGTCTTCTCCCGCCTGCGGGTCAATGTCTGATATCCGCTGCAGAGTGTCGGTAAGCCCAGCTATCTCGAATGCTCGCTGTTGCGTTCCCTCCATCCAATCCGACAACTCTTGAGCAGCAGCCTGCCACTCATCAAAACTTTTCGCGACCCGGTTCAGCAGCTCACCATTTCCTGCGTATTCATCTAGTACTTCCCGCTGTCGCGTCGGAGAACGCAATAGCAGCTGGTCACTTTGCCCATGAATCTTCACCAATCTGTCTGACAGTTCAGCCAGCACCCCGCTGGGTACTCGAATCCCACCCAGTGTCGCTTTTGAGCGTCCCTCGTACGGGACGCTTCTGGTGACCAGCAGCGAACCGTCATCCTCCAGGTATCCTCCAAGCTCTTCGACCTTTTTGCGAATCGCAGGATCAGGGTTAAAGGTTCCCGACACCCGTAGCATTTCGGCACCGCCACGCACAAGTGACGGATCCGCTCGGTACCCAAGCAGCAGTTCGACAGAATTAATTACCAGGGTTTTTCCGGCACCGGTTTCGCCGGTCAAAGCGGTGAAACCTGGCATAAAATCCAGCGTGGCATGGTCTATCACACCGCTGCCTGCGATATCCAGCTCGGTAATCACGGCAGTAGCCACCCCTGAACCGGCAGGTTAAACTTATGCACTAGACGCCCCGAGAATGGCGTATCTGAAATCTGTGCAAGTTTTATGGGTCTGCTGCCTCTCGTTATGGTTATTTCACAGTCGGGGGCTACCGGGTTGGAGCGAATGCCGTCACACCAAAGTTCCAGATCCGTGTATTGATTCGGAGATATTTTTATATCAAGTTTGGATTCCGGGGAGATAACCATCGGTCGGGTAAAGAGTCCGTGTGCGGCCAGTGGTGTCACCAAAACTGCTTCCACATCTGGCCAAACTACCGGCCCCCCAGCGGAAAAACTGTAGGCAGTGGAACCGGTAGGTGTCGCAACGATCATGCCATCAGCACCGTAATTTGAGATTGCGTTATCGTCTATTCCTACCGCCATGTGTGCTGGATGCGCCCGGTCGGTGGCGAGTAACGCAGCCTCATTCAATGCCCAATCACGGTATTGGATTTCTTTGCCGTCACGCAGTCCAGATACGGAAATGTCGAGAGTCATACGCGGAGTTATAGTCCATGTGCATTCGATAACCGCAGTTATTACCTGATCGATGTTTTCTACATCAGCTTCGGTGAGGAACCCCATATGTCCGGTGTTGATACCCAGCAGCGGCACATCGAGTTGGCGGGCGTATTCAGCGGATTTCAGCATAGTTCCGTCTCCGCCGGTTGCGAGCACTAACTCTATGGGGTTGTCTCCGAGCCTCACCGTGTCATCAGCACGATATTCACTGACTTCAATTCCTGCTTCGCGAATCTTGTTAACCAGATAGTCTGCACTTTCCAAATGCCGGTGGGAATGCCTGATGACGAGTATCTTTCGGTTCATCTGCGTCCTCCTAGGCTCCCGGTGGGCCGCATGGCCACCATCTCACCAATTCTGGCAGTAATTTCGCTGTCAGTCATGGGATTCGCACCCTTCGGGACATCTCTTCCTAACAAATCGCCTTTTCGCAGGTAGAGGAAGTATTCGATATTGCCTGCTGGACCGGGAAGCACAGATTCGGCCATTTGCAACACTTCAAGTCCGTTATCCAAGGCACAGTCAGCGACTTTTGTTACTGCTGCCGCGTGCTGTGCGGGGTCGGTGACGACTCCGCCACGCCCAACGTTTTCTCTGCCCACCTCGAACTGGGGTTTCACCATCAGCAGGTACTCAGCTGCGGGTGCAGCAACCTCAACGAGCGCCGGTATCACCAGAGTCAAAGAGATAAAGGACAGGTCTGAGACAATAAGTGTCGGTGCCGGCTCCAGATCTCCTGCTGTTAAGTATCGGATGTTTGTGCGATCGTGAACTTCAACATGCGGGTCGCTGCGCAGTCTCCAAATCAATTGCCCATATCCGACATCTATCGCATAGATCTTTTCGGCTCCCTCACGCAAGAGCACATCCGTAAAGCCACCAGTAGAAGCTCCCGCGTCGAGACATACCCGTCCGGAAACTTTCGGGGCGGCATCTCCCAATAGTTCTTTGAGAATATCCAGGGCTCCTCTGAGTTTCCATGCTCCCCGAGAGGCGTATCCAGGGTCGTATTCGTCCTTCACCACTACAGCCTGTGCCGGGTCGAGCTGTCGTGCGGGTTTCAGCACCGGTTCGCCGTCCACATATACGACTCCGGCTCTGATGAGCTCTGCTGCACGGGTTCGAGAATCAGCGAGCTTTCTTCGCACCAGTTCAGAGTCCAGCCTGCGTAGCCTGCCCATGATTTCCTGTACCGTCGATTCCCTATAAAGCCTGGCTAGACCTGCATATCCAAGTCGGTTCGTAACTGTTGAAGCACAGATTGGAGCACCTCAACCTGTTCCGGTAAGTCCAGTTGCGTAATATCGTCGAGGCGGGAATAAACATCAGATTCTTGATTTGGTTTATCCGTATTCTCGACACTCGATTCAGTGCTCTGCACGTCGCACCCCCTCAACCATTTTGGACACATATTCGCGAATATACGGTGCGGCATCCGAACCATGTTTCGCAATAATCTTTATTATCGCTGAACCCACTATTGCTCCATCTGTCAGCCGAGCATAGTATTCCGCCTGTTCGGGAGTGTTAATACCGAACCCAACCGCACATGGGGTATCGGTTGCTGCACGCACTTCACGGACAATATCACTCAGGTCGGTTGTGATTTCGCTTCGTGTCCCGGTGACCCCCATTGACGAGACGATATACAGGTAGCCGCTGCCCGCTCTGGCTATCTGCCGTATCCGCTCTGAACTGGTTGGCGCAATCATCGCTATAACATCGACCCCCAGGCTGGCGGCTATCGGAACCAACTCGCCACGTTCTTCCAAGGGCAAATCTGGTATTATCAGCCCGGAAACCCCAACCTCGGCACAGCGAACACAAAATTTTTGATATCCGTATTTGAATACCGGGTTCAGGTATGTGAGAAAGACCATCGGGATCTGGACTGTTTTACGTACCCGAGCCACCATGTCGAAAACCATATCGGTTGTGCACCCTCCCGCAGCGGATAATGCCCGAACATTAGCTTCCTGGATGACGGGCCCCTCAGCTATCGGGTCAGAAAACGGTATCCCGATTTCGATGATTTCGGCACCGGCAGCAGCCATAGTTTCGATAAAACGCTCGGTATCAGCCAGTGTCGGATCCCCGGCTGTCACAAAAGGTATAAAGGCTTTTTTGCCGGCAAAAGCCCGGGCTATTTCACTCATAGATTTCCTTTCCCCGGTAGCGTGCTATGGCCGCCACGTCCTTGTCTCCACGACCGGAGAGACAACAAATTATCACCTGTTCAGGATCCATTTTCGGCGCAATTTTCATTACTTGGGCGAGCGCGTGGGCACTCTCAATTGCTGCGATAATCCCCTCGGTTCGGGCAATATATTCGAACGCCTGAACCGCTTCTTCATCTGTGATAGACACATATTCAGCTCGTCCACTATCGTGTAGCCAGGCATGTTCCGGTCCGATACCGGGATAGTCGAGACCGGCAGAAATCGAATAGACCGGCGCTATCTGCCCGTAGTTATCCTGACAGAAATAGGATTTCATGCCGTGGAACACGCCTTCGGATCCGGTCGCAATCGTGGCGGCAGTCCTGCCAGTATCGATGCCTTTACCGGCAGCTTCACAACCTATCAGGCGCACAGATTCGTCGGGTATGAACTCATAGAACATTCCGATCGAGTTCGACCCGCCCCCCACACAAGCGAGCACCACATCGGGCAGCTTGCCCTCTAGCTGCAGTATTTGCGCGCGTGCTTCACGGGAAATAACTCTTTGAAAATCACGCACAATCATCGGAAACGGATGCGGGCCCATCACTGAACCGAGCACATAGAGCGTGTCATCGACACGGCGAGTCCACTCCCGCATACATTCATTAACGGCATCTTTCAGGGTGGCAGTTCCGGTGTCTACGGGATGAACGGTGGCTCCCAGCAGCTCCATGCGATACACGTTCAGCGCCTGCCTGACCGTGTCTTCCCGCCCCATAAAGATCTCACATTCCAACCCGAGCAGTGCTGCTGCAGTAGCTGCAGCAACCCCGTGTTGCCCGGCTCCGGTTTCAGCGATGATTCTGGTTTTACCCATATGTTTGGCCAGCAGCACCTGACCGAGAACATTGTTGATTTTGTGGCTCCCGGTGTGGTTCATATCTTCGCGTTTCAGATAGATTTTCGCCCCAGCCAGATCCCTGGTCATCTTCTCAGCAAAATAAAGCAGTGAGGGACGACCGGCGTATTCGCGTTCTAATGTTTCAAGCTCAGTAATAAAACTCGGATCCTCACGCAGCTCCTTATAGGTTTTTTCGAGCTTTATAACCTCGTTCATGAGTGTCTCGGGAATATATTGTCCACCGTGTATCCCATATCTACCGTTTTCGGTCATGGTCACTCCCCCTGCCCTGTCTGTCTGCGGCACGTACAGCCGCCACGAATAACCTGATTTTATCCGGGTCTTTCACTCCATCAGTTTCCAGCGCACTGGAAACATCTACTGCCGCGGGATGGAGCCTGTCTATTGCTTCTGCCACGTTCCCCACATCCAGTCCACCTGCGAGGAAAAAATCACGATCTGCACCATCGAGAACCGACCAGTCAAAAACCTCTCCGCTACCCCCATAGCTGTCCGGATGGTAGCGGTCAAACATTATCAAATCGGCATTGGAGTTCTTGGCAGATGCAACCAACTCGGCAGACAGCTGCGGGTGAGACGGAATCCGGAAAACTTGCATAATCTTTCCGCGTTTCAACTGGGAACGAAGCTGAGCTATATAGGTTTCATTTTCGTCACCATGAAGTTGCGCCACGTCAATAACCCGCTCGTTGACTAGGGATGCCACCATTTCAGGTTCGGCATTTACAAAAACACCTACCGGAGTAATCCCCCTATCCAGTGCGTTACGCAGTGTTATTGCCTGTTCGCGGGTTACCTGACGGGGCGAGGACGCGAATACGAATCCCACATAGTCGGGTCGGACAGCGTTCACTGCAACAATATCTTGGGGTCGGAACATCCCACAGGTTTTCACTGCGGTCATGTTATCGTCCGAGCAATTCGTGAATAGCGGCGACACGGTCAGCTGCCCGCATCAATCTCTCGCCAATCAAAACACCATCAACCCCGACTGATTCCAAGGATTCCACGTCAGCTCGGTTTTGCACTCCTGATTCCCCAACGAATAACACTTCGGGCGGAACCAGGGAGCGCAGCCTCACGGTATTCGAAAAATCTATTTCAAAAGTTCGCAGATCACGGTTATTGACACCAATAATTTGCGCCCCGGCAGCGAGAGCAGTCTCGACTTCTTTTTCATCATGAGCCTCTACGAGCGCGGCCATACCAACCTGGGCGACAATATCCAGGTATCTGCGTAACGTAGTCTCATCGAGAAGCATTACTATCAGCAGTACTGCGGAAGCACCCAGTAACCGAGCCTCATATATTTGGTATTCATCAACCACAAAATCTTTACGCAGCAGCGGAATAGTTACTTCCCGCCCTATTTCCTGAAGGTATTCGTCACGACCTTGAAAATATTCGGGTTCGGTAAGCACCGAAATTGCGGCCGCTCCGCCTCTCTCGTAGTCGCGAGCTATATCCAGGTACGGAAAATCCGGGCATATTAACCCTTTTGAAGGGGAAGCTTTCTTTGCCTCACATATCAAAGACACCCCTCGAACCGTCAGTGCTTGCCGGAAGCTGGGGATGCTACAGTCGGGTTTTTCACACAGCTCCACAACCTCGGAGCGCAGTTGCTCCAAGGGTTTACGTCCCCGACGCTCGGCAATGTCCAGGCGCCGCCGCGCTGCTATTTGTTCAATAACATTCATACTGCCCCTGTCTCTATTTCCACTGTAGTATCGAGCACCCAGATCAGCTACGGATAATGACTTGATGAGATGCTGTTTCTCAGGAATGGGTGGCATCTATGAAGTTATCCAACTGCCGCAACGCACGACCGTCGCTGATTGCTTCCCGAGCCATCTCGATGCCCTCAGTAATGGAACAATCCGGATTCGCCAGGTGCACAGCCGCCCCGCTTTGCAACACTACCGCATCGGTTTTCGGTCCGGTTCCACCGCCTAGAATCTCGCGAGCAATTTTGGCGTTTTCTTCAGCATCTCCACCAACCAAGTCCGCTTTCCGACATTTCGTCAAACCGAAGTCCTCGGGCTCTATCTCATAGCTGCGGATTTCACCCTCTATTGCCTCGCACACGGTGGTTGGGGCACTCAACGATATTTCATCCAGCCGATCTTGACCGTAGACTGTCATCACCCTTCGGGCACCCAGATTCACCATAACCTGCGTTAACGGCTCTACCAGCTCTTCTGAATATACCCCGAGAAGCTCCATACTGGCACCGGCAGGGTTAGCCAAAGGACCGAGAATATTGAATAGCGTGCGGATCCCGATTTCTTTGCGCACCGACCCTACATAGCGCATCGAGGGGTGATATTTCTGCGCAAACATGAAGCAGAACCCGAGCTGTTGCAGGATCTGGGCGCTGCGACCGGGAGCCAACTCGATATTTGCACCCAACGCCTCAAGAACATCTGCTGCTCCGGCACGAGAGGAGGCAGCCCGGTTACCGTGTTTTGCCACCGGAACGCCCAAAGCTGAAATCACAAATGCGGAGGTTGTCGAGATGTTAAAGGTGTTGGCGTGATCTCCTCCGGTTCCCACTATTTCGAGCACATCCATATCATTCAGGAACCGGGAAGCGTGTTGGCGCATCACGCGTGCCGCGGCTGTTATCTCCTCAATGGTTTCGCCTTTAATGGCAAGTGCGGTGAGGAAAGCCGCCTTTTGCGCATCGGTTGCCTCCCCATCCATAATCTCTGAGATCACCGCAGTCATTGTTTCTGAGTCGAGGTTTCGTCCCTTGACGAGGGTCTCTAGAGCTTCGGTTATCATTGCTAAACTCCTTTCACGAAGTTATCAATCATCTGTTTTCCGTTTTCAGTCAAAATCGATTCGGGGTGAAATTGCACGCCGTATATGGGGGCGCTCACGTGTTGTACCGCCATAATTTCGTCATCATCAGCTAGGGCTGTTACCTGTAGTTGCTCCGGTAGTGTATCCGCTTCAACCGCGAGGGAATGGTATCTGGCGACTTTGAACTTTAACGGCAATCCGGCAAATAAAGCACAGTGATTCACTGTTTCCATTACCGCTGCTTTACCGTGTAAAACTTCTTTCGCGTATCCGACTCGGCCACCAAAGGCCTCACAAATCGCCTGGTGACCGAGACATACTCCGAGCAGCGGCACCTGCGTTTCGGCACCCTGCAGCTGCCTTATCAGTTCTTCACAGATTCCGGCATCTGCCGGGCGACCGGGACCGGGTGAAATCACTATCCGCTGTGGGGAGAGGGCCAGTACTTCAGGAACCGTCAGTTCGTCATTACGCACAACCATAATATCGGGGTTGCTCTCCCCTAAATACTGGTACAGGTTATAGGCAAAAGAATCGTAGTTATCTATCAACAAAATCACTGTTAATCCTCCTGATCTGTGAGGATTGCTTCGATTACGGCTCGGGCTTTATTGACGCACTCCCGATATTCTTTGCTCGGATCGGAATCCAGAACAATACCGGCTCCGGAACGCACATACACTTTACCGCCACGGCGATAGGCCAATCGGATTCCAATTGCCGTATCCATATCAGAGTTGAACCCTAAATACCCGAATGCGCCACCATAAATCCCGCGTTTATTGCCCTCAAGCTCATCAATTATTTCCATGGCACGCAGCTTTGGGGCTCCAGACAGGGTTCCGGCAGGCAGCACAGCGGCGATCGCGTCCAGGGCTGTAACGTCGGGACGCATCTGCCCGCTCACCTCGGAACCGATGTGAACAACATGCGAGAAACGCTGCAATTTCAGATAGTTTTCCACCTGTACGGAACCGAATTCACAGATTTTTCCTAAGTCATTTCTCCCCAGGTCAACAAGCATATTATGCTCTGCTAGTTCCTTGTCATCGCCTAGTAGTTCTGTTTCCAACCTAGCATTTTCAGTCTCATCTGAAACGCGCGGACGAGTACCCGCTAACGGAAATGTTCGCACTGTCCTCTCGGTTACTTTCACCAGCGTTTCGGGTGAAGCACCTGCAACTTCCATATCGTTTGAGGAGAAATAAAACATATAGGGAGAAGGATTCACTGAACGTAGTCTGCGATATGCTCCCAGCAGACTCCCGGTGAAATCTGCTGAAATGCGGTTAGATAACACCACTTGAAATATGTCTCCCTCATGGATGTAGTGTTTGGCACGCAGCACTATTTCCCGGTATTCTTCCTCATTAAAAAGCATCTGGAAATCACTCGTAATCTGCCCTTCAACATCGGTTTGCACAACAGCGCTGTTCAGGAGCAGAGCGACTTGCTCAATCGCCTCCCGAGCCGTCTGATAACTGGCATCCAAGTCTGCGAGTTCAACATTGGCTATAAAAGAGAGCTGCTGACGATAGTTGTCAAACACTATAACCCGGTCGAAAAGCATCAGGTCAACATCATTGAATTGTTCATCGTCTGACCCTTTAAGCTTAAGTGACGGCTCTCGATATTTCAGGTAGTCATATCCGAAGTATCCGACCAGTCCTCCGGTAAAGGGCGGCATTCCAGGTATTTTAGGGCTGCGGAACCGCTCCATTATCTCGGATATAGTCTCATCGAGACCTTTACTGTCATCTAACCCTACGGGGGTTCGACCACCTGCAGATACCTGATTGATTAGGACGGTGCCATCGCGGGCGCTGATTTCCAACACCGGATCGTATCCGATAAAGGAGTACCTGCCGTATCTTTGCTGCTGCTCCGCACTCTCCAGCAGGAAACAGTGCTGGTAGTGTTCTTTCAAGATTCTCAAAACCTGGATGGGAGTAATCCAATCCGAAAGCATCCGGGCTGAAATCGGCACGTAGTTGTAGCCGTCTACATACTGTTGAAGATCTGTTTGGTTAGGTGATATTCGCATTCTTGTTCCGCTCATAAGTGTTTTACGAGGTGGATAGCTCTGCACCCAGAGGAATCGAATTTATTTCGGGTAGGAGGCTATCCGCGATATCTGAACACCTGCCAGCACGCACGAAAATAAGCCGGCAGCGTTCAGCTGCGACTGCGCCATCGGAACTGAGGCATGGTGGCTGACATAGGGCTACCCCCTGCTGTTGTATCTATCTGTCTCAGAGCATAACGGATATTTACTATGGGCAGCAATTCATATCCATCAGTCGAACAGCGTTTCTGTGTCTGGTGTTGTCTCTTCAGTTTCAAGTACGGCAGAGCTGCTGTGTATAACTTCAGGGGCTTCCCGTGGCTGGTCAAGAGAATAATCAAGGTCGTCTTCGGAGTGTTCATCAACAAATTCGACCTGGGGGATCTGTGTCCAGCGTCCCTCATCTTTTGCTTCCCATATTGCAGCTATCAATGCTCGATAGTCATTCTCTGTGATCCGCAGCGGCTCTGTTATTGCCTGTTTTTCTCTCAGAACCTCGCCGCGCTCACCTATGCTGAACCCGTAGGAATCCCCGGCAGTCCACACGCCGGTTGGGTTTTTCACCGGGCCGGGATGAGTGACTAGCAGCCCCCGCAAGTCGCGGGCGATAAAACTCGGGCGGTTTTCCCGTTCAGCTAGTGCCACATCAGCAAATCCCTGGGCACCGGTTAGCACGTGCATACTTCGGTATCCTGCTGCCCTCGCCCCCGCCACATCAGTATCGAGCCGATCACCTACGGCCAGTGGCCGCTCCGTGTCGGGACGCAGGTCAGCGGCCATCTTATAAATTGTGGCGTGGGGTTTGCCGGTAACGAAAGGTTCCTGACCGGTCGCGGTCTCTATCACTTTCAACAGCGACCCGTTTCCGGGAGCAGGTCCATCCCCGGTTGGAACGCTGGGATCCATGTTGGTACCGACGAACATCGCCCCTGCCGCAACCGCGTATGCTCCCTGTTCCAGCATTTCATAGGTGATATTCCGCCCCAGTCCCTGTACTACGGCGGCGGGGTGTTCATCTGCGCGTTGCACAATCTCAAAACCTGCCGCTGTGACTGCTTCAACCAAGCCGTTTTCACCGATAACCAAAACTTTCGCTCCGGGTGGTAGTCGTTTTCCAAGTAAGCCTGCACCATCAATCGCGGAAGTCATAACATACTCAGCGGAGGTGTTTATACCAAATCCGGCTAGTTTCTGAACGACTTCCGCTGGGGTTCGTATCGCATTATTGGTCATAAACACGGCAGAGTTTACCTGCTCCAATACTTCTGCAGCATGGGGTGCCGGGTCTTCTCCCAGGTAGCATACCCCGTCAAGGTCAAGCATGATTGTGTCAAAGGCATCAATCAGCGGTTTCGAGCTGCCCTGCAAATCAGATGCGGTATAGGGCGTATCCGCGTCGGCAACCTCTTCAACATCGATTATTGAAACCGGTTCAGGTGCTACCGGGATTTCGGAACGCAGAGAGTCAGCCTCGTCATTTCTGCCCAGCTCTTCAAGCCGATCAGCACGCACCGAATCAACCCTGGCCTGCAGTTCTTCATCCATGTCAGGGTATTCGTCCGCAATCTGTTCAACGAGCAACAGCGCCAACTCTGCCTCTCCCATATCGGCACGTGCCCCGGATTCAACGATTTTCAGCTCCACTTGGGCGGCCTCATCGAGTTTAGTGAAATCGGTTTCGTTGATTATTTCGATTGCCTTGTCAGGGTGCCCGAGCCCACGCTCACAATCGGCCTCTATTGCACGCAGGTCTTCATGCCCGGAGAGCCTACGAGCAGCTCTAATTTCTTTAAGCGTGTCCGCGTAGTTTCCGGCTGTGTATTCAGCTATAGCTGCGGCTTCTCGTACCGCACCGATACGGGTTGCTCGGGCAACAGCTGAACGGGTGTGAGCCACAGCAGCATCAGGGTCAATATCAATCAACGACCCCGCCATCACCAGGTGTTTCGCGACTAAACGAGCGTTATCAACCGGCAGTCCAGACAATGCACGCCAGGTTTCGGAGTCCAAATCAGATTCCGAAACCCGATCTGGAATATAGGGTTCTTTAGGATAGCGGGATTTATATGCTTCTTTCACATCGTATTCACGGGTACTACGACGTTCGTTGTCATCTCGACGGTTACCACGACCATAGGAACGGTTGTTGCGGTAACCGCCTCGCCTGTCATTACGTTCCTCGCCCCGATTCGAAGAATGACCTCCACGGCGATCATAGCGGGCATTACCGTTGCGGTTTTCACCTCTGCGATTGCCACTATTCCAACCGTCGTTGTGGCTGCTATGGGAGCCTTTAGAGTGCGATTTCCCGCTGTGATTGTTGCCTGCGTGGCGCGAGCCTTTCCCTGAACCTGCGTTAGTTTTTCGCTCCCGCCATGCCGGTTCGCGCCTGTTTCCCTCGGTCATAATCTGCACTCTCTGTAGTTTTATCTTTCAGAAAATATCATACCTGCCTCGCGATGAGGTGCGATTCAAGATATGGTTTTGGGGCGGTCAACCGTTTGTGGTTGGCCGCCCCTGTTTTGTGGTTTGGTTGCGGCGGTGTCTTGCTTTCCCACACCCGTGGGGGTGCAGTATCCTCAGCGCTGGGTAGCTTAGCTTCCGGGTTCGGGATGG
>JAXDTI010000007.1:0-98424 GCA_034090045.1 Varibaculum sp.
ATAGTGATGTGCAGATCAGATCGGGAAACGTTCGTTGGGTAACCTCCAGTTAGGCCGAAATAGGTTAGATGTATAATCGAGGAGCTGGCGGTAGACGCACTGGTCAGCAAGAGTGTTCCCCGCGCAGGCGGGGATGAGCCCAATCTTGATGGCCATAATCGCGGGAGATCCCAGTGTTCCCCGCGCAGGCGGGGATGAGCCCGCGACGATTGAAAAAGAGCTGCGGGCGTTGTAGTGTTCCCCGCGCAGGCGGGGATGAGCCTACACCCCGAAAAAAACCGCGCAGGTAATTTATGGTGTTCCCCGCGCAGGCGGGGATGAGCCCGGGTATAGTTGCGTGGCCATCAGAAAGAAGCTGTGTTCCCCGCGCAGGCGGGGATGAGCCCCAGATACTTGCAGCTGCGACTAAGCCTTCCGGGTGTTCCCCGCGCAGGCGGGGATGAGCCCGGCTCAACTCTATCCTCTCTGAACTAGAACATGTGTTCCCCGCGCAGGCGGGGATGAGCCCACTAAAAGCCAGGAAAGCGGGCAGGTTGGCAAGTGTTCCCCGCGCAGGCGGGGATGAGCCTGGACAATGTGTCGCTCTATCAAAAGCGGCATTTGTGTTCCCCGCGCAGGCGGGGATGAGCCTTGACACGAATTGCGCATAGTGTGTCAATTTGCGTGTTCCCCGCGCAGGCGGGGATGAGCCCCCCTTGATTGGGATAACTGCCGTTTGTGTGGCGTGTTCCCCGCGCAGGCGGGGATGAGCCTCAGGGATTCTAGGGACAGCAGGTTAGGGAAAAGTGTTCCCCGCGCAGGCGGGGATGAGCCGGGGAAACCCGCGTTATCTGCTGACCTGATCGCGTGTTCCCCGCGCAGGCGGGGATGAGCCCGTGTGGCAAATCCATGATTTTGAGGACTGGCAGGTGTTCCCCGCGCAGGCGGGGATGAGCCGGTCACTAATCGTCGAATTGAAGGCTATTCCCAGTGTTCCCCGCGCAGGCGGGGATGAGCCCTAAAGCGAAGCGCTATACTAACGCGAACAAAGGTGTTCCCCGCGCAGGCGGGGATGAGCCCCATTGCTGCGCCCGCTCCGCCACCAGAACCTGGTGTTCCCCGCGCAGGCGGGGATGAGCCCTTCCTGGTAGCAGTCATCTTCCTACTGTTCGGGTGTTCCCCGCGCAGGCGGGGATGAGCCCAACATGGTGCCGACTTTATCGGAACTTAATCTGTGTTCCCCGCGCAGGCGGGGATGAGCCCAGACAGGAATACGGCTGGGCTGTACGCAGATAGTGTTCCCCGCGCAGGCGGGGATGAGCCCAAAATCACTATCAACGGCATCGAATATTCCGCGGTGTTCCCCGCGCAGGCGGGGATGAGCCCCAGTACGAAACCCAGACCGGGGATCAACGCGAGTGTTCCCCGCGCAGGCGGGGATGAGCCCGAGACGTAGTTCGAGGTTTTGGTTGTCACTCCCGTGTTCCCCGCGCAGGCGGGGATGAGCCCAGGCCGCTATTTTGACTGGCTGGTCTACGGGGGTGTTCCCCGCGCAGGCGGGGATGAGCCCGCACTCGCGAATCAACGCTCGATAGGGATTGAGTGTTCCCCGCGCAGGCGGGGATGAGCCCCCAGGGCACTAGAGTTGCGTGCGACAAATACCAGTGTTCCCCGCGCAGGCGGGGATGAGCCCCATAGCCCGCTCCGGTCAATGGATCACAGCAGGTGTTCCCCGCGCAGGCGGGGATGAGCCCTAGCCTGGCGCGGCAACCAGCTGGACGGCAACGTGTTCCCCGCGCAGGCGGGGATGAGCCCGAAAGGGGCACGGATGGAGATGGCGGACATGAGTGTTCCCCGCGCAGGCGGGGATGAGCCCTGACTGAGCGCCTGGACTATATATGCCGCCTAGTGTTCCCCGCGCAGGCGGGGATGAGCCCAAGAAGCGTCGCATCGTGGTTCCTAACGCTGAGTGTTCCCCGCGCAGGCGGGGATGAGCCCGGATGCTGCCCGCACCTGACGCGCTAACCGGGGGTGTTCCCCGCGCAGGCGGGGATGAGCCCCACCTACTCGCTAGCCGTATCTTTAGCAGCCTGGTGTTCCCCGCGCAGGCGGGGATGAGCCTAGACAAACTGTCTAAGAGCCGGTTTGAGATTGAGTGTTCCCCGCGCAGGCGGGGATGAGCCCATCCCGAATACTAGCCGCCAGGTCAGGCTCGTGTGTTCCCCGCGCAGGCGGGGATGAGCCCCAATGAGCACACGCGCAACATCCGTGACCCGAGTGTTCCCCGCGCAGGCGGGGATGAGCCCCTGACAACAGTTCCGTGTAGGGTCGCCCCTGGGTGTTCCCCGCGCAGGCGGGGATGAGCCCGGTGGCTGATTTATGTCGGATAGTTCGGGTTGGTGTTCCCCGCGCAGGCGGGGATGAGCCCGAGCCGATAGTAGGCTATCCAACAAGTGCCGTGTGTTCCCCGCGCAGGCGGGGATGAGCCGGTCACTAATCGTCGAATTGAAGGCTATTCCCAGTGTTCCCCGCGCAGGCGGGGATGAGCCCGGTGTCGAATATTCCGCATCTGGCGTCCAGACGTGTTCCCCGCGCAGGCGGGGATGAGCCCGGACACGGGAAGCGGAATACCGGCGCGGTAAAGTGTTCCCCGCGCAGGCGGGGATGAGCCCCAGCTCACCGAGAACGGCTGGTACAAGGAAAGCGTGTTCCCCGCGCAGGCGGGGATGAGCCCGGTACCGGCACATTCAGATACCCATAACTGATGTGTTCCCCGCGCAGGCGGGGATGAGCCCAGAAGCGAGTGTCTGCTCGATCTGGCTAGCTGGTGTTCCCCGCGCAGGCGGGGATGAGCCAGCGATCCATCCAGTGAATCCCGCCGGGGGTGGTGTTATGCGTAGCTAATTGGTTCCTGGCCCGGGTTGAGTACGCCCGGTCGGGGTGGTTTTAACAACAGGTATCGTGGGGGTGTTTTTTGTGGGCACCACCTGATATGATGAAAACAAATTAACCATATTGTTTGGGGTATTAATAATGAAACAGGGAAACATGAAACAGATTTTTAAGAGGCAGGTTTCTAGGCCGGTGTTGGTGGTGATTATTGCCGCTGTGGTGCTGGTATTGGCTGGTAGTGTGACTGCTGGCTGGTGGGTGCTGGTAGAACAGCCTGCCCGTGAGGCTGCTGCTGCCGCGCAGGTTGCGGAACAAAAACAGATTCGTGTTAAAGCGGCTCTGGCCGCTAGAGAACGCGAAGCTAAAGCGAAAGCCGAAGCCGCCGCTAAAGCCGCTGAAACTAAAAAAGCCGCTGAAGCTAAGAAGCAGGCTGAACAGGGCACACAAGCCGCTACCGGTTCTGCCGCTACCAGTCAGGGTTATACGACCCCGGCAGGAAACGGTTACGCCGCTAACAGCTACTCCCAGGGCTACACCGCCCCCGCGCCGCCCGCGCCACCGGCCAGCAGCGGGAACACTGGCTGGAAATCCAACCCCGCCGCGACTGAATGGCACGATGGCACCATCTGGACCGAGGTCGATTGGAATACTTACGACGAGGGCAATGGACTTTGTGGTGTATTTGATATGCAGACAGGGCAAGAGAAGCAGGTGCCGTGTCCGTGAGTAAACATTAGGTGTCATTAATCAGAGCTGGTTAATGTTGAACGCTTATAACTGAATATGGTTCTTCCCTCCACTGGTTTGTGGGGGTCCCCATCCTGGGGGGTTTCACTGGGTGGACCGCTACCAACACGAAAAAGTGTTCCCCGCGCAGGCGGGGATGAGCCGTAGCCGGTAAGGTCTGGCGGGGTCGAAATAGAACATACCTACTTCGACCCCGTCTAGGTCAGATTCTATCAGCCAACACCGCTAAAGAGCCATCAACTACCTCGACCACAGGGGTCGAGGTTTGGTGTTCCCCGCGCAGGCGGGGATGAGCCCGCCTTCAGCGGTAACATTCGAGACGATTGTGTGTGTTCCCCGCGCAGGCGGGGATGAGCCCTATACACGGCAGCTATCGAGGAAGTAAAAGCCGTGTTCCCCGCGCAGGCGGGGATGAGCCCCCCCTATAGTCCCCCCAGGGCGACGTGACCCGTGTTCCCCGCGCAGGCGGGGATGAGCCCAAGAAGCGTCGCATCGTGGTTCCTAACGCTGAGTGTTCCCCGCGCAGGCGGGGATGAGCCCAACTGGATAGGCTCATCATTGTTCGGGTCTTGAGTGTTCCCCGCGCAGGCGGGGATGAGCCGTAGCCGGTAAGGTCTGGCGGGGTCGAAATAGAACTTACCTACTTCGACCCCGTCTAGGTCAGATTCTATCAGCCAACACCGCTAAAGAGCCATCAACTACCTCGACCACAGGGGTCGAGGTTTGGTGTTCCCCGCGCAGGCGGGGAGGAGCCGGATGCCCCGCATGTGTCAGATGTGCACGAGGAGGTGTTCCCCGCGCAGGCGGGGATGAGCCCGAGCGGCTCGTCCTCAGCTGACTCAATGAGTTGGTGTTCCCCGCGCAGGCGGGGATGAGCCCCTACGGGCAGTTGGATAACCGGACATTAGCCAGTGTTCCCCGCGCAGGCTGTGTTTCGTCAAGTTAAAGTGAGCTGTTTGTGCACTTGTTTTTGAGCCATTTCGGCATGTGTTTTGTGCTGTTTTTGTACTGGCTGGTTTGTGTGGTTTTGGGTTATTTCATGGTTGAGTGGCTTAGTCGCCAGGAGGTTCCGGTGAAGTTGAGGATGCGTCCGTGGTGGACGGTGCGGTCGATGATCGCGGCGGCCATGTTCGTGTCCCCGAGTATTGTTCCCCAGCGGGAAAACTCAAGGTTCGAGGTGTAGATGATGGACTGGGTTTCGTAGGCGTTAGCGATGATCTGCTATAGGAGGCGGGCCCCGGTGATGTCGATGGGGGGGGTAGTCGAACTCGTCGATGATGATGAGTTTGGCTTTCCCGATCATGGTGATGGCTGCATCGAGTGTTCCTTTGTCCTGAGCCTGGCGGAGGAAAGCGAGGGTCTGCTGTGGGTTTGGTTGACAGTTTTCCTTCTGATTTTTAGGCCGCTAGTGTTACGGCTGGTTTGATTATTGCTTCATATTCGATTGGGGTCAATTTCCCTAGTGCTCGCTGGCGGCGTTTACGGTGATACGTGCGTTCGATCCAGTGAGTGATCGCTGTAGATAGTTCGGAGCCTGTCTGGATTTTTGTGTAAGGGCCTGTTTTCCCTTTCCTGTTTTTAGATGTATTTTTCGAAGCGGTCTGGGTAGGCCACTGCGAGTTGTGCGAGGGCTTGATTCCAGTTCGTGGTGATCTGCCCTTCGACTAGTTTACCTTTCGCTGTTCGCTCTTTTCCGCGCTTCTCGCTTTGTGCTGCCCGCTCCCGGGCACGTTTATCCTCGATATTCATAATCCCGAGCACATGCTTAACACCCTCAAGATCAACACCCACCGCTATATATGCTCCACGATTATCCACCCGATGATCGGCACGGATCTTGACCTGGATCGCATCCAAATACAGTATCGGATAAAACTCTTCCAACGGCCTGTTCTGCCAAGCAGACCCTATTGGCTATCTTTCGCTTCCGGGCTTTCGGAGCCGTTGGGTGCTCTAATCGGTTGGGCACTTCTGAGCCAGTTCTTGAACGATACCGTTTTCGGCATCGTTTTTGCAGCAGTAGCTGGTGTGATGGTGTTTATCTCGCTCGACGAGCTGCTCCCGACAGCGGAAAAATATGGCGAGCATCATCATGCAATTTACGGTGTGATAGCCGGTATGGCGGTAATGGCGCTCTCGTTGCTGTTGTTTCTCTGATGTGCCGTTCGTCTTCCCTTGCTTTATTTTCTGCCGTTTTTGGTGTTTCTAGTGTTCCCTGCTTTTCAGCTGCTGCTGAAGTAGTTGATAAGCAGCTCGATAATTGATGCAGTGAAGTGATTCCGTCATTGAATCGGGGTCGATTCGCTAATCTAGTGGTATGAAAATTATTCTCCCACCGTCGGAAGGCAAAACTGCTCCATCGACTGGCCCAAAACTAGTTCTTGATTCTTTAGCTTTTCCAGAATTAGAAGAAACACGTACTTTGCTTGTAGATGAACTTGAAAAAAGTTTCTGCTCGTGACGACGCTTTAGAGATACTCGGGGTGGGAAAGAAAGTTGCGCCGCAGGTTCACGCCCAAATAAATCTTCGCAAAAATCCGTGTGCACCGGCGTGGCGTGTATATTCAGGCGTACTCTTCGAAGCGATGGATTTGCCTAGCGTAGGCGGCAGTGCTCAGATGATGGCTCGCGCAAACGAGCAGATTCTGATTTTCTCCGCTTTCTTCGGCATCACCAAACTTGCCGATCATATCCCCGCATATCGTTTAGCGATGGCCGTGAAACTGCCGGAGGCAGGTAACACCTCTGCGATCTGGAAGCGCACACTGAAAGATATTCCTTTAGCGAGAGATGAGCTCGTAGTAGATTGCCGATCTAGTTCATATAACGTATGGACGCCTAGCGAGGAAACTTCAGTAGCCACAGTTAATGCTGTACGTGAAAAAGACGGTAAGCGAATGGTGATTAGCCATAATGCAAAGTACTTCCGAGGTTTATTAGCCGGTGAGCTGATACGAGATACTTCGGTTCCTGAAACTCCGCACGAGCTGGTAGATTTTGCGTAGGTGCTGGTGGAGCAGGGAAAAGCCTCAGCAATCGAACTCGCCTTGGCGCCGGTTTCACCCAAAAAAGCTGCGTCGGCAAGAGAAAAATCTGCCTCGTCACGCATGAAAAATTCGAGAGAGAATCGCTGGTATCTCACTAATGTGCAGCGTGATGAGGGCGCTATATCCTAAAGAAATGAGCAAAACTCAAGCCACTGAACTTCGCCCTGTACGAAAAATTTCATGGATTCCCAATCAAAAAGGTGCATGGATGATGGTTCTTGTTCCTTATCTCGCGGGAGTGGCCGGTGGTGGTTTTCGTTGGCAGCATATTCTTGTGGGTGTTTTCTGGCTCTCGGGATATTCGCTCTTTTTTGCCGCTGAGAATTGGTTAAAATCAAGGCGCTCTGCCGCATATCGTCTTCCTATGCGGCTGTGGTTTTTAGTGACGGCAATGCTCGCTGCAGTTACGCTATGGTTCTGTGGGGCTCTGCTTCCTTGGGCGCTGTTTTTCTTGCCCTTTGTGGCGGTGACGGCGTGGCAAGCAATCGAGCGTAAAAATCGCTCGCTTATTACGCGTACCTCCGAGGTGTGCGCTGCGGGGCTGATGTGCGCGGTGGCGTGGGATATAGGCATACGAGAGGAGCTCTATCTTCCAGCTTTATGGGGAAGTGGAGAGACCACTACTCTCCTCACTTCAGGAAATTTCGCGCAGGCAATGATAGTGACGCTGCTTCTCACGTTCTATTTTTGGAGCACGATTCCGTTCGTAAAATCGTTGGTGCGGGAGCGAAACTCAATCGAATATCTGGTATTTTCGTTGCTCGTCCATATTCTTGGCTGTGCGGTAACGATATTATGTTGGCGCTTCGGCATGGTGAATGCGTGGGTTGTGATTTTTTGGGTTTTCTTATTTATCCGAGCCGTATTTCTCACTTTCGTTTCGCGCGTTCCTCTTCGGAAGATGAACGTTCCAGAAAAGAAAAGGCAATCGGCGGAAACGAACACAACGGAAGCCGCTGGCAGGCAACGGGAATCACTTCTGTTAGAGCCGAAGAAACTTTTAATGTGTGTAGGAATCACAGAAACGTTTATTTCCGTGATCTATGCGTGCGTGTTGCTTGCGTTCTGACTAAATCAGCATAGTTAAATTTACGAGCCTGTCTGGTTTTTGTGTAAGGGCCTGTTTTCCCTTTCCTGTTTTTAGATGTATTTTTCGAAGCGATCTGGGTAGGACACTGCGAGTTGTGCGAGGGCTTGATTCCAGTTCGTGGTGATCTGCCCTTCGACTAGTTTACCTTGAAGCGTACTGGGTTTTGTTCCTGGTTTTTTGAGGGGATTGGGACATGTCTAAACGATTTCTGCCGGAGTTTAGAGTGAGGGCTCTTCGGCTCGTTAAAGATCGAGTTGATCAATAACCATCGATGGAAAGACGTTCTTGAGGTTGAGATCGCTACCTTCGAGTAGGTGAACTGGTGGAACCAGATCCGTCTCCACCAAGCCCTTGACTACCGCACGCCGGTCGAGGTCGAGAACGAGTACTGGCACATCACCGACGCATCAGAGAAAATAAAAACTAGGGTAAACGCCTAGGAACAAAACCCGGGGCAGTTCAGTGCACAGCGCCCCGAATTGTCACTAGTTTTTCACGGGCATGGCACTTCGCGTGAGAGAATGGCAGCACACCATGTGCTGGGGCAGAACCTAGAACCTGCGCGGAAGAGAGCACGCTGTGGTTGGAGGCCACGTACCGGGGCGCGCTGGTTTCCTTCCCGTAGAGTCGTGTGACGCCGGCGCAGAGCTAACGATACGAGAGACGGAAATATTCATGAATCATGAGCTTGTTGATTTCGTTGCTATGCTGCTGGTCGGTGTGCTTTTTGTTGGGAGCGGTAGTTTTGCGATCTATATTGGGCGACGGATGAAAAACGATCAACTTCCTCCCAACGGAATGATTGGAACGCGAACGCTATACGCGTTGGAATCGGAAGAGAATTGGTATCGAGTGCAGCGGGCTTCCGCAGTGCCAAACATACGCCTCGGATATGCCTGCATAACCGCCGGTATCATCATTATGGTTGGTACCTTTGCTGAACACTTCTATGGAAAACATGAGGTTTCGGATTCATTAGTTTTCCTTTCTGTGCTCATTTTGGCCATCGCGATAATTTGGTTTTGGGTGCGGTATTTTCGGGTAAAGCGTTCCTTTGAGCCTGGACAAGGCGAAAACCGGAGATAACTCGAGTGAATAGGACGGGCTCACTCATCGTGCTACTGCTGACCGCGCTGCTGATTGTCGGTTCCTTCGCATGGCATTGGCGAGAGTACCTGCGCATCCGCAGAAAAATAAGTGGCACCTATTAGACGTTAAATGTTGGAAGGCAACTACTAGACAGGTTCTCAAAGAGCGATGGTCGGGTGTTAGTGCAGGTCTGACAATCCGGGCGTTGGATCTGTGGGGCTTAATTCGATTTGTGTTCCTCGCCATTGGTTGATGAGCCAGCGGTCGTGGCTGGCGATGATGAGTGTGCCGTTCCATTGAAGTAACGCGCCCTCTAATTCTTCAATCGCGGCTAGGTCAAGGTAGTTGGTTGGTTCGTCAATGATTAGAATCTCGGGTTTCTGCGCAACTGCTAACGCGATTTGGGCTCGACGCTGGTTTCCATCTGAAAGCTGTCCGACTGGGGTGGCCCACGTGGATGGGTGGAGTATTCCTGTGCCAAGGTTCCTGACCCCGCTGATCCAATGTTCCGGGTGAAAGTAGGGATCGCCTGTGCGTGGTAGGCGCTGTGGGACGTAAGCAAGCTGCCCGCTGACGGAGATAGTGCCGCTGGCTTCGGATCCAGGGCCGCTTGGTGGTTTTCCATTTGTGATCCAAGTGAGAAGCGTGGTTTTCCCTGCCCCGTTCGCGCCAGTCAGTAATAGGTGTTCTCCTGTGGCAAGGTCGAACGTGACTGGGGCCAGCCTGCCTGGAACGGTGGCGCTTCGTGCCATGACGGCTAACCCGCTACGCGCGCCGACTGTTGGAAGGTTGAGCTTGAGCTGGTAGTTGCGGGGTTTTCGCACTTCATGCTCGGCAAGCTCTTCTAGGCGTTTATCGTCGTTACGGGTGCGCCGCAGCGCGGTGGTTTCTGCTCGGTCAGAAAAGAACTTACGTGCCTTGCCTTGCGCTGTCGCTAATTTCACTCCACCACGAGCAATATCTTCGCTGCGACGGCGATGACTCTGAATTGCACGTTTTTCAGATTGCTGGATGGCATGAAGCTTTTGGTGCTGCATGCGGGCATGTTGTTTTGCGGCGAGATAATCGCTATACGTTCCGGAGCATCGGTACACGCCAGACACAGCATCTTCTCCTTCGGCTGTGGCCAGTGCTTGCCATGGAACAATATCAAGGTCGTAGATGACCGTGGCTGTCTCTTCAATAAACGCACGATCATGACTGGTCATGAGCACCGGCCCTGGCCAATCTTTTATCTGCTTAATCAGAAAGTCTATGGCTTCGTTGTCAAGATGATTGGTGGGTTCGTCTAAGACCATAACCGCTGGTCTGACCATAATCATGCCTGCCAGTTCGAGCCGCGCTGCTTGGCCGGGGGAGAGGGTGCCGATTGGGCGCTGTCGTCCACGCGCACTCAGCTGACCTAGACCTAAACCGGCTAACACTTCATCGATTCGAGCCTCGAGCGACCATACGCCCGTCAGGGTAAGGCTGGTGAGTAAGTGATCGTACTCTTTAATGAGACTCGCCGAACTTTGGGCAGCCGATAGTTGTTTCGTAACGTGGTCGAAGCGAGTGAGCAGCTCTCGTGGGCCATTCAATACGTCATCCAGATAGTCTTGAACCGTACCGGTGGCATCACGAACGTACGGGAAGCGACAAGAACCCGCATCTCCTGCATCAACGACGGTGATGTGGCCTTGATCGGGGGTGAGTTCTCCTCGTACAAGGCGCAGCAGCGTGGTTTTGCCGGAACCATTAGGCCCCACAAGTACCGCGCGCTCACTGTCGCCAACGCTGAACGAAACGCCATCTAAGAGTGGTTGGGCGGAAAATGAAAAAGAAAGATTGGTTACCTCGAGAGTGGGCATAGTGATCTCCGTAGCCGTCGAAACATTTGGTTGCTTCTCGGCGTAGCCGAGTGGAGATCACAGCACCATCGGAATTAACATACTCCCAGGAATTGGAACGAACGCTGTTTGGTAACTAGCCTCTAGCATACCGAATACGCTGCTGGTAGTCACCCGGAACCCACTCAGGGCGCCTGTCAGGATGAAATGCATCCACCGCGCGTCGTTATGCACCCACCCAGCGCCTTGTATCAAAATGAACGTCTAAGTAACCACTTCGGCGCGTCTGCGTGTTCGTCAAGTTTTTCCAGATCAAACTGGTTTCCGTGACGTTTTCCTCTCATCCGAGTTGTGAGCGTGAGGTCATTAGAGTTACGCACCGTGTCTTTCGCTATTGCTGTTCCACCCTGCAGAGCAGCACCGCGGCAGAGCTCCTGGAACAAATCGCAGCTGAACGCGAGCGCCTAGTCAAGGCAGGGAAACTCAAGAAACAAAAGCCCCGCCCGTGACTGACGACGAGAGGCCGTTCGAGATTCCCGACACATGGGAGTGGACAAGACTTGGGAGCGTTTTTGTGTTGCAGGCAGGGAAAAATGTGCCAGCTGGTCTTATAGAGGAATCCGGCACGTATCCGTGCTATGGGGGAAATGGGATTAGGGGATATATATCCAAGTTCAATCGTGACGGTATCTTTCCTATCATTGGGCGGCAGGGTGCGCTTTGCGGGAATATAAAACTTGCGGAGGGTAAGTTCTTTGCCACCGAACATGCGGTAGTTGTTGAGACCTTTGCTCAAACATCTGCACGTTGGGTGGAGAAGTTCCTAATCGCCTTGAATCTGAATCAATATGCGACAGCCACCGCACAACCCGGTATTTCTGTCCAGAGGATTAACATAGTCCCAATCCCAATTACCCCTCTTGCTGAGCAGGAACGCATAGTCGCCAAACTAGAACATCTCTGTGAACCGATCAATCTACTAAAGGCAGCGCTCGTAGAGTAGCGTTGAATTGCTGCATTAAATAAATGGACTCGCCCTCCCAGGTTCACTGTTGCCGTTCCTGATCGCCCGGTCGAGGATTTCTGCCGGGAACCCCAGGTGCGGCAGTAGTAAATCTTTTCAATAATGTATGTGGTCACCACTAGGCTAGGGGTATGAGCAAAAAGACTAAAGGTGCGCCGATTGTCGTCACCCGAGGACAGTTGCGACGTTCGCTCGTGTTACTCGCCGGGTTAATCACGGTCGCGGCGATGCTGCTCGCCGGGCTGACCATACCGATGGTTGGGATGGCAGCGGTGACGACACAGGCCGGTGCGGAAGCCTTTAACGAGATGCCCGCCGAATTTGATGTCTCCCCGCCATCACAGCAGTCCGTGCTGCTCAGCTCAGACGGGAAAAAAATCGCGTCTTTCTATGCTGAAAACCGTATAATCGTCGGTTCGAAGGACATCTCACAAAACGTGAAGAATGCTGCGGTCGCAATCGAGGATCACAGATTCTTTGAACATCAGGGTGTCGATTCTGAGGGCATGGTGCGTGCCGTCATCAACAACCTGCTCGGCTCCGACCGGCAAGGGGCGTCCACTATCACCCAACAGTACGTGAAGAACACCCTGATAGAGCTGGGTTTGCAGGCTGGCGATGACAGTCAGGTTAATGCTGCCAGCGCCCCCACGCTCGACCGGAAAATACGGGAAGCGAAATACGCCCTCACCATAGAGAAAAACCTCAGCAAAGACGAGATTCTCACCGGGTATCTCAATATCGCCCCCTACGGCACATCGGTCTACGGTGTCGAAGCCGCCTCCCAGCGCTACTATTCGAAGCCCGCGAAAGACCTCAGTGTTGCGCAGGCCGCGCTGCTCGCCGGTATCACAAAATCCCCGGCAGCCTATGACCCGACCGTCGATCCGCAAGCCGCACAAGTGCGCCGCGACCAGGTGTTATATGCGATGTTGAACTATGGTTATATCGACCATAAACAATACGAGGAAGCCAAAGCCATCAATGTTGAGGACATGTTGAAAGTCTCAAACGCCGCACAGGGATGTGAGGCGGCTGGTTCCGCGGCATACTTCTGCGAATTTGTGGTACAGGAAATAATGAACAACCCGGTTTTCGGCGACACCCTGCAGGAGCGCAGAAACCTGCTGTTGCGTGGAGGTTTAACCATAAAATCCACCCTGAATATGGCGGATCAGCAAGCCGCACAGGAAGCTGTTGAAAAACACGTTCCAACGAATGATCCTTCCGGAGTTTCGACAGCTGTGTCATCCATAGAACCAGGTACCGGGCGCGTTACAGTTCTCGCACAAAACAGTCATTTCGGAATTGCTACCAAAGACGATCCCGGCGCTACCCAGGTGTCTTATGGAGTAGATAAAGCTCATGGAGGTGGGGCTGGATATCAGCCCGGTTCGTCATTCAAGACAATGACCCTAGCGGCCTGGTATCAGGCTAAACGCTCGGGATATGAGATTGTCGGTGGACGCACCTCCTTTAACGCAAATGAGTTTTATTCCTCATGTCCAAAGGAAGTCAAGACCGGTGACTACAAATTCTCTAATGCTCCCGGTCTGCCCACCAGCGCTGGTACCGTGATACAAGGAACTAAACAGTCCCTTAACACAACCTATGTGTCTATGGCGTCCAAACTGGATTTATGCAGCATAAAACGCATGGCGCAAACGGTAAATGCTGTTCCAGGTGACGGTTCAAATCCGGAATGGTATCCATCCATGGTTATTGGTGTAACATCTGTTCCTCCGCTCAACATGGCAAACGCGTTCGCAACCTGGCTCGCGGACGGAAAATACTGCACTCCGATTGCCATCGATTCGATTACAAATAGCACAGGTGAACAACTGGCTATTCCGAGTGCCAACTGTGTTCAAAAGGTTGATAAAACAGTCTCACAACAGGTGTCATACACCCTGAATCTGACATATAACAGCTACGGTTCTACGGCTGCTCTTGGTCGTCCTGCGGCAACCAAAACCGGTACTACAGACAACAACGCGGACGTTTGGATGGTTGGTGGGACACCAAATCTCGTGACAGCTGTTTGGGTTGGACACGCCACCGGTCTCGCCCCGATGGAAAACATCACTATCGGTGGACGCTACTTCGGGGCTGTGTATAGCGATTCATTACCCTCCTGGATATGGCGAGACTATATGTTGAAAGCGGTCAATGACTTACCTGTGAAAACCATTCCAGCGGTTTCCCTGGGGCAAGAAAACGCGGGATACAAACCGGCAACAACAGGTACTAATGGGATTGGTCGAACCACAAACAATAGTGGTACCCAAAACAATGGGCGCTCTCAGTAGCGGTCAAGCACTCTTACCATAAACAGGGTGAATCTAGGGGTGGTACGTACAGGGGCTACTGCCGCGGCGATACTTAGCGGTATAGGTTTCTTCGGTGCCGCAACCCTGGGTGGTGGAATTGTGGCTGCCCGGCATCCACGCCTACGCACTTGCACAGTAATGCGTAACAGGAAAAACACAATCGACACTGAAGCGGCGGTCACGAAACACTCAATCCGGATACTACAACTCGCTGACCTGCACCTATCTGCCGGTAGAGAGTGGCTGGTTGACTATGTGCGTACGCTCGCGGATCCCGTTAACGGGGCCCGACCCGACCTGGTGATTGCCACCGGCGATAATCTCTGTGATGCCGAATCGCTACCGATGGTTCGCCGCGCCCTCGAACCTTTCACCGATTTGCCGGGGTGTTTCGTGTTCGGCTCGAATGACTACTATTCCGCAGTGCCCAAATCACCCACCAAATACCTCACTCCACTCATCCACCGGGTTTTACGCAGCAAACCCAGTAGGGTGCCGCCCGCTCGCCGCATAGTCCCGGACCTGCCGCATCGGGAACTGGCGGCCTTTTTCACTGATGAGGGCTGGTTTGACCTGCGCAACCGTTGGGCCGCGATTGAGGTTTCAGGGATGCGTGTCGCCCTCGCCGGGGTGGATGACCCGCATATTAACCGCGATATTCTCCCCAACCTGCGGGACGGATGGAGCGGAGCGGATATTCGTATCGCGGTGAGCCATGCGCCCTATGCGCGGGTACTCGATGCTTTCACACGGATGGACGCGGATCTGATAGTCGCCGGTCACACCCATGGCGGGCAACTGTGTCTGCCCGGTGCTCACGGTCGTGGCAGGGCGCTGGTAAACAACACTGATGTGCCCCTTGAATACAGTTCCGGCCTGCACCTGTGGCGTGCCGGAACAGTGAAGCACCCGAAACCGCGGGTATCCCGAGCCGGCAGGGAATCCGGTAGCGAGAGGGATAGTCACGGGACTAATGAACCCGTTGGGGGCGCAACAGTCTCACCGCTCCACGTCTCGGCGGGACTCGGCACCAACAAATACACGCCTTTCCGGGTGTTTTGCCCGCCGGAAGCCAACCTGATCACCCTCGGCATCGAAATGTAGGGCACCGCCGCCGCAATTGACGGGCAACGGCGCTATCGGTTTATACTGGTACACGGCTCTGCGGCACAATTGTCGCGGAACGAATCGGGATGTGGCGCAGTTTGGTAGCGCGCTTCGTTCGGGACGAAGAGGTCGCAGGTTCAAATCCTGTCATCCCGACCAGCCGGGGACAGCACACAGCGGCGCTGTCACTCCACCGATTCAGATACTACCTGAATGACTGCGACCTCTGGCCTCCAGCACCTCCTGCAACACCGGCACATCATTATATTTGTGGTGAACACCCTGTATTTCCTGATACGGCTCGTTCCCTTTGCCGGTAATGGTGACCGTGTCCTGACTGTTTGCGTGCTGAATCGCCCAGCGTATCGCATCACGCCGACAGGTAGTGATTTCCACAAAATCATGCAAATCGGGTCTAACCTGCTCGACACCAGCCCGAATCTGGGCGCGAATCTCGGCAGGTTCCTCACTGCGCGGATTCTCGTCAGTGAGGACAATCAGATCTGCCGAGCGACCAATAACCTGCCCGATAATCGGACGTTTTTCGGCATCTCGATCCCCATCGGAACCAATAACCGTTATTAACCGTCCGGGTGTGAGCGGACGCATCGACTCGAAAACCTTTTCAATAGCCTCCGGAGTGTGTGCAAAATCAACCACCACCAGCGGTTCATCCTTTGACCGATCGCCGTAAACCTCCATCCTGCCGGGTACGGCACGCATTTCAGCAACACCTGCTATCGCCTGTTCGAGTGGCACCCCGGCGGTGACAGCCGAGACTATCGCGACCGAGGCGTCCTGCACATTCACGATCCCGGGTACCGCTGCTGAACACTCGCGTGCCACCCCATCAGGGCCGGTGAGCGTAAAATTCATGCGTGCGGTGTGCGGGTCTTCGTGAGCATCGCTAACCCGCCAATCAGCGGGTGTTGTCAAGGCCTGCTCGCCGATAGCCGACACGGTTACCACCGGCAGGTCCCCTCGCGTGTTCAACGAATTCGCCAGACGCAGCCCGTAATCGTCATCCACACAAATAACCGCTGCCCGAGTGTGCTCGGGTGTGAACAGTGAAGCCTTAGCCTGAAAATACGTTTCAAGGTCACCATAAAAATCGAGGTGGTCATGTTGCAGGTTCGTGAATGTCAACACGTCATAGGCGATTTCCTCGACCCGTCCGAAACTAATGGCGTGTGAAGAAGTTTCCACTATATAGGCATCACAGCCCTGATCTAGTGCAGCCGCACCTATACGTTGAAGTACAGGCGCCTCAGCGGTGGTGTGCGCCGAATCCACCTGCCAAGGCCCGACCCTGGTCTCGACAGTCCCGGAAAGCGCGACCTTATGACCTGCGGTTTCGAGCGCTCCACGGATCATGAAAGTGGTGGTGGTCTTGCCGTTTGTGCCGGTAACCCCGATAGTGAGCAGCCTGTCGGTCGGTCGCCCATAAACTGCGGCAGATACCGAACCGATTACAGCGCGAACATTCTCGGTCAAAACAACCGGAACATCAGCGGTCACCAGTTCCGCCCCGGCCGCGTCAGTGAGTACCGCAACCGCTCCGGATGCAACCGCGGCATCGGCGAAACGGGCACCGTGGGCTTTCGCGCCGGGGGCACCTATAAATAAATCGCCGGGCGCAATATCTTTCGAGTTCATGGAAGCACCGCTGACCTGCACCGAACCCGTGTATTGCGGGAGAATAGCGGAGAGCGGGATCGGGTGCGGTGTCGGTCGGATTTCATTGAGTCCACTCATGCATCCAGGTTACCGCAGTGCATCCGGCTGGAGGGGCTAGACTGGTAGTCACACACGAACAGCAGGAGGAACCATGCAAACCGGCAGTCACCTCGACCCCTGGCAGGACACGTATGCGGAACGCGCGTTGAATCTGCGCGCCTCCGAGATTCGTGCGCTCTTTGCTGTCGCCTCCCGCCCGGAAGTGGTTTCGCTGGCCGGCGGGATGCCGAATATCGCGGATCTGCCGTTGAGTGAACTCGCGCAGGGAGCTGCCGAACTGATTGCCCGCGAAGGTGACCAGGCGATGCAATACGGAAACGGTCAGGGTTGGGCACCTTTCTTTGAGACAGTTGCGCAGGTGATGGCTGCCGAAAACATTCCTGCTGACCCCGATAATGTGGTTGTCACCACCGGTTCGCAGCAGGCTATCGACCTGGTCACTTCACTGTTTATCAATCCCGGTGACATTATTCTCGCTGAAGCACCCAGTTACGTGGGCGCGCTCGGTGTCTTTAACTCCTATCAGGCTGATGTTCACCATGTTCCGCTCGACCATGACGGACTGATCCCGGAGGCTCTCGAAACACGTATCGCTGAGCTGCGCAAAACCGGTAAACCAATCAAGTTCCTCTACACGGTGCCGAATTTCCATAACCCGGCGGGCGTGTGTATGTCGGTGGATCGTCGCCAACGTGTCGCTGAAATCTGTCAGCGTGAACACATCCTGATCCTGGAGGACAATCCCTACGGTCTGCTCGGTTTCGATGGTCAAATCTATCCGGCTATCCAAACCTATGCGCCCGACAGCGTGATTTATCTCGGATCGTTTTCCAAAATTTTCGCTCCCGGGTTCCGGATCGGTTGGGCCTATGCGCCGCCAGCTATCCGCGCGAAACTCGTCTTGGCTAGTGAATCCGCGATTCTGTCACCGTCGATGGTCGCTCAGATGGCGATCCACAAATACGTTGCCGAATATGATTGGCTGGGTCAAATCGGCGCCTACCGTGAAATGTATCGTGGTCGGCGGGACGCTATGTTGGCGGCGTTAGCTGAGCGGCTGCCGCAATGCGAGTGGACGATCCCGAACGGTGGGTTCTATACCTGGGTGACGCTGCCGGAAGGCATCGACGCCAAAGCCATGCTGCCGCGAGCGGTGTCTGGTCTGGTAGCCTATGTTTCGGGAACAGCGTTCTATGCGGACGGTCAAGGCGGTGACCATATGCGGCTGTCTTTCTGTTTCCCCACTGAGAATCAGATTCGTGAGGGTGTGCGGCGTCTCGCTCAGGTGGTGCGCAAGGAACAGGAACTGGTTCAACTCTTCGGCACACAGGTCGCGGTAAACACCGACCATACGGTTGCCGTACCGGCACCCGACCAGCCTTAACAGTTATATAGGCCCCAAAGGATCGAGCAGAGGAGCACGAGATGAGTGAGCAGGAATCCTATAAAGTAGCAGTCATTTCTGGCGGGCTGATGCATGAGCGGGACGTGTCGCTGCGCAGTGGTCGCCGCCTGGCTCGCGCCCTGCAGTCCGGTGGTCATGAAACACTGGTGTTGGATCTGGACGCTCACCTCATTGAGCGGCTCGCCGAATTCGAACCGGATGCGGTCTGGCCGATGATTCACGGCTCCGAAGGGGAGGACGGTTCGCTGCAAGATCTGCTGTTGATGGCTGGTTATAGGGTTGTTGGTACCCGTCCGGAGGGATGTCGGATTGCGACTGCAAAGCCGGTGGCAAAAGCGGTGGTCGCCAAAAACGGTTTACGCACTCCAGCGTCGGTGACGCTGCCGCAGTCACTTTTTCAACGTATGGGCGCGGAGGTGATACTTTCCCTGGTGGAAACAAATTTCGAGTATCCGGTGGTGGTGAAACCAACGGTCGGCGGTTCGGCGCTCGGCATTTCGCTGGTTCACGGATCTGAGGCGCTGCGTAACGCGATGGTCAATGCTTTCGCCTATGGCAGTGAAGTGCTGGTTGAACGATACATTGCCGGTCGCGAGTTAGCGGTATCGATTATTGCAGACCCGCAGGTCAGTGGGGGTGAAGCACCGGGATTCAGGGCACTGCCGATTGTTGAGATTCGCTCGGAGGGGGGCTACGATTTCGACGCCAGATACAACACTGGGCGGGCCATTTTCTATGCTCCGGCTCCGCTAACCGAGCAGGAAGTTGAGGCTGCCACCGGTTTTGCTTTGGCTTGTCACCGGGTGTTGGAGTTGGATGACTACTCCCGTATCGATGTGATTTTGGATACCGAAGGTGCCCCCTGGTTTATTGATTCGAATGTGGTTCCCGGAATGACTGATACTTCGCTGTTCCCTCAGGCGGCGGCAGAAGATGCCGGTTTTGAGGTTGTTGTTGACGGGGTGTTGCGTTGTTCGCTGGCTCGCCAGTAATTTCGCTGCCACCTTTACCTCAAAATCTGGAAATTTGAGAGGTGAGAGACTAAAGTTACTGGAGAGGTTGATGTTATACGGGATTTTCCTGTTTCTAAAACCTTTCTAATGTATTCTGGTGCTCAGGGATTGCCGAGGGAGCAATCTACGGATAATACGAGGAACGATATGGAACCCACCGGTGCGCAACATGAAGTAGGCGTTGACGAACTCTTTTTCTCAACAACTGACGCAAGAGGCATCATCGAGGAGTCGAACTCGATTTTCACGGCGCTGTCGCGCTACAGCGCTGAGGAGCTGCACGGATCACCACACAACATTATTCGCCACCCGATGATGCCCGGCGGCGCGTTCTATGCCATGTGGACAACGATTGAGAACGGCGACCCCTTTGCCGCATATGTTCACAACCTGGCGAAGGACGGCTCACGCTATGATGTGCTCGCGACCATCACGCCGCTGTCGAATGGCGGCTACCTGTCGGTTCGTACCCGCCCCATGCGCGAAGACCTCTTTGGTGCTGCTGACGCGATATACACCGCTGCCAGCGCGGAGGAAGAAAAGGCTCGTTCAACCGGTGCCAACCGTCACGAAGCCGCAGTCATCGGCGCAACAGTGATTGCGAAAAGCCTGAAAGATGCCGGTTACGACACCTATGCCGATTTCATGTATGAGGTTTTGCCCGCCGAGGTTCTGGCTCGGGAAGCCGCCTCCTCTGGTATCCCCGAACGTCCCGATGCGCAGGGTGAATACGCCGACAAGCTGCGCACCGCCCACCAAATTTTCGTTGAGCTGAACGCGTGGATGACGCCCCTTGACCAGATGAACGAGCTGTCCGAGAGCTTGAAAAACACCGGTGAGGATATTAAGAGAGACCTCGGTGAGGCGTCTGTCCCCGAATATATCCGCTTCTACCTGGAGAAACCTGAGATGAGTCGGCTGCGTGAGGTCGTTCAGGTTTGGGAGCAGATGCAGGGGCTTGTTGATCAGTATCTCGCGCAGGTGCTTGAACAAATCGCTGACTTGCGTGAGGATATCGCCTTTACTCGATTCCGGATTGCGTTAGCGAGGCTGCATGGCACGATGCTCGCTAACTATCTGGCGGAGGTTATCGACAACGGTACCGAGGCGAATACCGAGATCAGGCTGTTGCGTGAGTCGATTATCGCTGGCGTGCAAGAAATGGGTAAAGCACAATCCCAGATGCAGATTCTCACGAATCGAACTGCCGAGACCTTGACCGCTGCCGCGTCAATGACCGCTATTACCACACAGATGGTTGAGGTTGTGAAACAGCAGGGCGAGACGATGACCGATGCCGAACGTGAGGTAATTCCGCAAGTAATTGGGATTATCGAGAAGTCTGGAAACGCGATTGACGAGATGAATACGCTCGCTGCGCAGTGTCGTTCCCTCGCCGCCCAGGATCAGGAGCGGCTCCGCGAACTCGTCTACCAGCTCTGAGGCTGGCGCTATCTGTCGGTTTTGTTATTCCTTGATTTATAGGCTTTTTCGCACCCTATTTCACAAACTTGAGTGGACTCTGCTCAATAATTTGATTTTTAGTTGGCACTTTCCGTACCAGAGTGCTAATATCAAATTGTTGAGCCAGTAAGACTCAGCTTTGGGAAACTCCCGGAGCCTAGATTTGGAGGTAATAAAAATGGCTACATATCATGATCCATTCCACGACTTTGATCGTTTCTTTAACGCCGCGTTCCGACCGACCGCTACCGGTCTCGGCATGCCGATGGATCTGTACAAGGATGGCGACAGCTTCATCGCAACTATCGACCTGCCCGGTGTCGATCCGGCGACCATCGATATTAACGTCGAGGACCGCACACTGACAGTCAGTGCAGAGCGTAAGGGTGTTGAAGGAGAGGGGCTGCAGTGGCTGAACCACGAGCGTCCCTCCGGAACTTTCGCCCGCCAACTGACCCTGGGCTACGGGGTGGCGTTAGATCAGATTTCCGCCGACTATTCCGGTGGTGTGCTGACCCTCACCATTCCGGTCGCCGAGGAAAACAAGTCGCGCAAGATCTCGGTAAACGTCGGCAACGATCACAACGTAATCGAGGGCTGATACCGCAGAGTAAACAAACCGCACGAAAACAAGAGGGGTCTGTGCAAATCAATGCACAGGCCCCTCACTGTTTTACTCGTTACCGCGAATGCGGATTGTGAGGAAGCCTATAAACTGTATAGGTAGTGCGAGCGATGGAGGAGGTAGCCATGTGTCTCGGAGTGCCAGCCCAGGTAATCGACTTCGATGAAGGCTCTGACCAGCAGATTGCAACAGTCGCAATTTCCGGCGTGAACCGCGATATCTCAGTGGATCTGCTCGATACTGAGGAGCTTACAGTCGGGGATTGGGTGTTGGTTCACGTCGGGTTCGCGCTGTCGAAAATTGACGCGCAGGAGGCAGCGATCACCCTTGACCAAATCAAAAAACTCGGTGGTGACACCTTTGAGGGCGAACTAGATTCCTTTGCCACCTCGGCGATCAGGTGAACGATAGGGGCGCTACGGCAGGCGAGAGGCAGACGCACGATGAAATATGTTGACGAGTTTCGTGACCCGGAGGGTGCGCGGGTGTTGCTGGCGAAAATCCATGAGCTGGCCGCCGAGCTGGAACGACCGCTGGCTTTCATGGAGGTTTGTGGCGGACACACGCACACGATTTACCGGCACGGCTTGGAGCACCTCTTGCCGGAGAATGTGCAGTTCATTCACGGTCCGGGGTGTCCGGTGTGCGTGATTCCGATGGGTCGTGTTGACGATGCGGTATGGTTGGCGCACCAGGACGGCGTCATTTTCACGACTTTTGGAGACATGATGCGGGTACCGGGCACCGGCGGTTCGTTGATGCAGGCAAAAGCGCAGGGCTGTGATGTTCGTTTCGTTTATTCGCCGCTGGATGCCCTGCAAATCGCCCGTGAAAACCCATCAAAACAGGTGGTTTTCTTTGCGGTAGGTTTCGAGACGACAGCACCCTCGACTGCGGTGGCTCTCGATCGGGCGGCGCGCGAGGGGGTGCGGAACTTCTCGATTTTTTGCAATCACGTGCGTATCGAGCCGCCGCTGCGCGCGATTCTCGACAATCCGACTTCCCGAATTGATGGTTTTATAGGTCCGGGTCATGTCGCGGCGATTACCGGCACCCGCGCCTTTGACTTTATACCGCGAGAATACGGATTACCGGTGGTGGTTACCGGATTCGAGCCGCTGGATATTTTGCAGGCTGTGGAGATGCTGGTGAAGCAATACGTTTCCGGTGAAGTGACCGCCGGAAATGCTCGGGTTGAAAACCAGTATGCGCGCGTGGTTCGCGCTGACGGCAATCCCTCAGCGTTAGCGCTGATGGAACGGGTTTTTATGCGGCGTGAGACCTTCGAGTGGCGCGGGCTGGGCTGGATTGAGAATTCGGGTCTGGGTGTTGCGGCAGAGTTTGCTGATTGGGATGCGGAGTTGCGTTTCCAGGTGCCGGGTGTGCGGGTGGAGGATCCGCCGGCATGTGAGTGCGGTTCAGTTCTGGTGGGCGCGATTAAACCATGGCAGTGTGCGGTTTTCGGGACTGCCTGCACACCGGCTAATCCGGTAGGAACCTGCATGGTTTCTCCAGAGGGGGCGTGCGCCGCATACTACAACTTTGGGCGTATCGATGCCGCCACCGCCCAGGAGGTCGCTATCGAGGAGTAGTTGTCCCAGCTTGCAGTAGCTCGAATGCTTGCGAATTATTCGGGGCTATTCGGTTTCTTTCTTGGGTCGTCCAGGGCGTCGTGGCGGTTTGGCTGCGGCAGGAAGTCTGCCTGCGTCTCGAAGCTCGTTACGTATCAGCATTTCGATTTGAGAGTTCACGGAGCGTAATTCGTCGGCGGCCCAGCGAGCTACCGCCTGGTAGATCGCTGGGTCAAGCCGTAAAAGTAGTTGTTTCCGCTCGGTCATTAGGCTGAAGTTTCCTGATTCGGGTGGCTGCTGTCGCTAGTTGTATAGCGTCCCGGCGTTCACAACCGGTGTAGCCTGGGAATCGGAACACAGCACCACCAGCAGGTTTGAAATCATGGCGGCTTTGCGTTCTTCGTCTAGAACCACGACGTCTTGGGTTTCGAGACTCTCCAAAGCGTTTTGAACCATGCTGACCGCGCCGTCCACGATCTGTTCACGTGCGGCGATGACCGCCGATGCCTGCTGGCGTTGCAGCATGGCTTGAGCAATCTCCGGGGCGTAAGCCAGAGTGGAGATTCGGGTTTCCACCACTTCCAGGCCGGCCAGGATAATGCGCGCCGCCACCTCAGTCGAGAGCTCTTCTGCCACCTGTTCCATGGAGCCGCGTAAAGTGGGGGTACCATCGGAGGAATTGTCGTAAGGGTGAGCTGAGGCCACGTGACGCAACGCCGCCTCGGACTGGACGTGAACAAACTCTTCGTAGTTTTCCACCGCGAAGGCTGCTTTGGCGGTATCAGCGACCTGCCACACCACGATGGCCGCAATGTTGATCGGGTTGCCGTCCAGGTCGTTTACCTTTAACTGGTTAGTTTCAAAGTTGTTGATCCGCACGTTTACTTTTTTGCGTGTCGTAAAGGGCATGACGGTGAAGAAGCCGGGTTTGCGGATGGTGCCGACATAGGTTCCGAAGAATGTCATCACCCTTGTCTCGCCGGGTTGAACCACGGTCATCATCGTTAGTGACACGAAAAAAACCAAGAAACAGGCCACGCACAGGACGATCAATAGTGGGGTCGGTTGGTTTCCGGTCTCTTCCTGGACGATGAAAGAACCGATGAGTCCTGTTGCCCCGAAAAGCGTCACGATGGTGAGGAGGAGGGCGACAATACCCGGCGCATGGCGGGCGGTTTTCTCGGTTACATCGGTGCGTACGCCTTCGAGACCGACCGGGGTAGTTGATGGGGTGTTCATAAGTGTCCTTTCTCGGGTTTTCCAGTGCATCCGGGTCGGTATTTGACCCGTGAATAATTAGATACTAATTTGATATCACATTAATTGCAAGTGGGCCATGAATAATCGTCTGCTCAAAGTGCTATTCAAAGGTCGTTGATTTAATGGCATTCAGAAATCGGGTCAGTGTAGTTGTGACATCGGGACTAACGATAGGGTGAAACTGTGGCTGGATATATTAAGCGGGGGAGTGCGCGGGCTGTCACATTTGAGGCTGCTGGCCTGCGGGAACTCGCTGGAGCCGTGAACAACGGTGGAGTGCGGGTCGCCCGATTACTGCGGGTCGCGGAAACCGAACTGGAAACCGAATACATACGCTCCGGAACCGCCACACTCGCTGCTGCCCGCGATTTCGGTGCAGCCCTGGCTCGCACCCATGCCTATACCCCGACAGGCGTGCGGATATTTGGGCAAGCCCCCGCAGGTTTCGTGCCCGCTGACCGGACCGGCCAGGATCGTGCCCAATCCGAGCAGACCCGACCGCTAGGTTTCATGGGGGCAGCAGATTTGCCGCTCGTGTCGCCACCTGACACGAGAACACCTGACCTGGACACACGCGGTTTCGGCGAGTTTTATGCCGAGGATCGGCTCTTGCCCTACCTGCCGGAGGCGCTGCACAACGGTTCAATTGACACTGCGGGTGCACAGCTGATTGAACGGCTATGCCAGCGTTTACGTGACGGGGTGTTCGATGCCCCGCAACCCGCACTCGTCCAGACACAGGCGGCGCTGCTTCACGGCGACCTGTGGAGCGGGAACGTTATATGGTCACCAACCTCCGCGGTGTTAATCGACCCGGCTGCTCAAGGCGGCCACGCCGAATCTGACCTGGCTCAACTCACAGTTTTCGGTGTGCCCCACGTCGAAGCAATATATGCCGCCTATAACGAGGCATCCCCGCTCGCCGAGGGGTGGCGGGAACGGGTCGGGTTGCACACCCTGCATATGTTGATAGTTCACGCCGCGCTCTTTAGTGGCGGGTACGGTCACGCAACCGTGAACACCGCCCAGCAGTACCTGTAAGCCGACAGGGTTTAGTGATCGTCAACTGAGAGAGGCTACCCTGCCGCGAGTGCTTCAGACATCCCATGTCAGTGTTTACGGTAAAGGCGTTTACGCTGAAATTTCGGTTCGGAGGTGACCAGGATTCCGAGGCTTCGGAAAACCTGCTCGTCTACCGTGCCGAGAATCGTGGTGGTGTGTGCGTTGCAGCCTTCAAGTTCCTGCAGTTTACCGAGCGCGGCCCGCGCCTGCGGATTATTTCCGGCAGAAACCGACAGTGCAATCAGCACCTCATCGGTGTGCAACCTGGGGTTTTGTGAACCCAAATGCTTCGTTTTCAAGGTTTGGATCGGAGCCATCGATTCCGGCGAGAGCAGGTCCGCACGGGGATCAATCCCGGCCAGGTGCTTCAGCGCGTTCAACAGCATAGCCGCCGAACACCCCAGCAGCGGCGAGGTTTTACCTTTAATAACTGCCCCGTCATACAGTTCGATAGCTGAACCCGGTTCCCCGGTGATCCGCTCTACCGCCAGTGCCGGCGCTACCACTCGCCGCTCGGCAATCCCAGTGCCGGCCTTTGCCATAATCATCGCGATCCGCTGCGACTGTTCAGCCTCCAAACCCTCTTTTGCTTCCTCAACCAGTGCCTGATAGTACCTGCGAATAATTTCCTGTAGTGCCGCCTGCCGGCACATCTCATCATCACAGATGCAGTATCCGGCCATATTCACGCCCATATCGGTAGGTGATTGATAGGGAGAATGCCCGGTGAGCTGCTCCAACATGGTTTTCAGCAGCGGGAAAGTCTCCAGGTCACGGTTATAGGATGTCGCCTGCTTGTTGTATGCGGCCAGGTGATACGGGTCAATAAGGTTAAGGTCGTCGAGATCCGCGGTCGCCGCTTCATAGGCCAGGTTCACCGGATGCTCCAGCGGCAGATTCCAGATCGGAAAGGTCTCGAACTTCGCGTAACCTGCGTTGATGCCGCGTCTATGGTCGTGATACACCTGTGAAAGACAGGTCGCGAGCTTACCGGATCCCGGTCCCGGTGCCGTGACAACAATCAGGTTTCGCTCCAACTCCACATAGTCATTACGTCCGAACCCCTCATCGGAGAGCACCAAAGCCGTGTTCGAGGGATATCCGGGGATGGTTCGATGCCGCGCCACCCGCAGACCGAGACGCTCCAGACGATCCTTGAAAGCCCACGCCAAAGAGTTGTCATCTTCCAGTTGGGTCATCACAACGTTGTTAACCTCGAACCCGCCCTCACGGAAAACATCGATGAGCCGCAGCACATCATCTTCATAGGTTATTCCCAGGTCGGCACGAATTTTTTGGCGCTGCAGATCCTTCGCGTTCAGACACACCAGGATTTCGATTTCCTCACGTAACTCCCGCAACATCGCGATTTTATTGTCCGGTGTGAAGCCGGGCAGCACCCGCGCTGCATGGAAATCGTCAAAGAGTTTCCCGCCCATCTCCAGGTACAGGCGCCCATTCTCACCGGCGATTTCGCGGCGCCGCTGGGCGATATGCTCCGACTGCATATTGATGTATTTTTGCCGGTCAAAACCTGTATTGTGGGGCATTTTGGCTGCTTTCGCTTCGTTGAATACCTGTCTGTATGATTCTATCTGTCTCCCACATACGATTGCGCTCATGCTCGCCGACACCGACCCGGTAGCCTTCAACGAACACACCGCTATCGTCACGGATCCGCTACACCGGGAGGAGACGGGTGCCACGAGACACAGTTCCGCATTCACTACCGCCTGTTTGACCATCCGGAGCCCAAAAACAAGGGACAGACAGTGAAAGTGCTACAGCTATATCGGTGTTATTTCGGGTCTGCGGGAACGTGTCGGGCAGTCCATGGCCACCATATCGGTCGACCAATATCGTGAGCCAGCCCCGCAATCGTGAGGGTTCGTACAATAAACGTGTCAATCAGGATGCCGAGTGCCACGATTACCGCTAACTGGAACATGAACAGTAGCGGCACCACCACCAGCGCCGCGAATGTTGAGGCCAGCACGATACCGGCAGAAGTAATCACCCCTCCGGTGAGTGCCGCAGCCCGGGTCGTGCCCTCCCTGGTTCCGTGCTTTAGCGACTCTTCACGGGCGCGGGAAAGCAGGAATATCGTGTAGTCCACGCCCAGCGCCACCAGGAACACGAAAGCATAGGTAGGTATTGAAGCGTCCGCGCCCGGCTGCCCCAAAAACCGGAAGAAAAGTATCCCCGAAATGCCCATTGCCGCAGCGAAACTCACGATATTGACGGCTAACACGATCAGCGGTGCAACCAGTGAACGCAGTAACACAATCAGCAGCAACACAATGACTGCTAAAACTACCGGGAAAATTTTGTGGAAATCATTAGTTGCGGTGGTTTGAGTATCCAAAGTTTCCGCGGCCGAACCTCCGACCAGAGAATCGCGGTCTGCGGCGTGCGCGACCTCGCGGATGTCGCGCACCACCTGTGTAGCTGCTTTATCTTCGGTGGGCATCGTGGTGGTGATGTTGAGCAGCACCCGCCCGGATATTACTTTAGGTTCCGGTTTCGCGGCGTTACGGACAGTATCAACGGCAACCCCCGGTGGCGGCCCGACCTGCCCGGCAACAGTCCCAGCCGCTGCAACCCCGGAGCGACCGGCAACCCCGGCGGGCATCCCGGTGTTCGGCTCATCAGTAACAAACTCACTGGAGGCGACCCCATCCAAATCGTCAATATCGGTCTTTACCGCCTCGGCTGCTTCCTCGGCAACCACCAGGGTGGTGGGTTGGGAAGAACCGGAATCAAACTCCTTTTGCAGCACCTCGAAACCCGCTACGGCCTCCGGGTTTGAAGTGAATTGCTCGGTAGTTGAGGTGCCCTCAGCGGGGAATGAGAAAAAGAACGTCGCTGAGACCCCGAGCGCCGCCAGCGTCCCGATCCACACCGGCCTGTCGTGGTGGGCAACGAAGTTCGCGACCCTGTTCCAAAGCCCGTGGCTTTTCTCAATCGCCTCCGCTTCCGTCTCGTAGTGCGGCAGCCTGGCGGGCCAAAATAGGATTTTCGCGTAGCGTCCCGGCAGCATCAAAAAACCGGGCAGCAGAGTGAGTGCAGCAATCATCGCAAAGAAAATCCCGAGCGCCGCGACCGGGCCGAGTGAAGCGGTCGAGGACAAATCCGAAAGCATCAGGGTTAGCAGTCCACACATTACTGTACCGGCAGAAGCCACAATCGGTTCCCAGGAGCCTTTTAATGCTGCCGCCATCGCCTGAATCGGCTCGGCTTTCACCGTCATTTCCTCGCGATATCGCGCAATCATCAACAGGCAGTAATCGGTGGTCGCTCCAATCACCAGAATCGCCAAGATACCCTGCGTTTGACCGTTCAGGTTCAGCACCCCGTTTTTTGCCAGGTGATAGACGATAAACACCGCGGCACATAGCGCACTCATCGCGGTACCCAGCACCGCGACCGGCAGGAAAATCGAGCGGTAGACGAGAACCAGGATGATAAACACCAAGCCCAACGCCACCAGCAGCAACGTTAAATCGATTCCGGTAAAGGCACCGCCCAGATCCGCGGCCAGACCCACCGGGCCGGTTACCTGTATTTTCAGGTTCGCGGCTGTGGGGTCGGCATCCGTTATCGCCTCACGTAACGCGGCAACCGCCGAGTTCATCCGTTTCGTGTCGTTCCCGTCCAAAGCATTTAGTTTCTCGGCATCCAGTGTCATTGGCATCAGTGCTGCAGTCCCCGCCTCGTTGGGAACTACCGGCACGAAACTGGTGACCATCAACTCGGAAAACCGCAGGTCATCAGGAATCTGTATTTCCCGGAGACCGTCGGCAAAACCGCGCAGCCACGTGCTCTGGGTTTCACTGATCTTCCCGTTTTCGGTGGTGGCTACCAGTAGTGCCGGTATTGTGCTGGATTCGTTGAAATCAGCGGCAGCCTGTTTCGCCAGCGTAGATTCGGCGGTTTTAGGCAGGAAAACTGCCTGATCGTTTTGCGATACGGTTCCGATTTTTCCCTGTGCTATCCCTCCGAAAGCTAGCGCAGCCAGCCACAACAGCAAGAGAAGGATTCGCAGGGGCACCGCCCGCCGGGACGCGAGGAACCCCATCGCCCGGTTCACGAGATTTTCTTTTGCTGGTGTGTGCCTTTCGCCACGCTCTTTTCCGCCGAATGCCATTAACCAATCCTACCTGCTGTTCAGTAATCCTGCGCGAGCATTTGTCGTGGCGGTGTACGCGGCTAAACAGTTTCCGAAAGACCTGTAATCTCCAGCGGGAAGTGGTCGCGAAGAAAAGTCTTGAAGTGCTCTTATAGGCATAGGGGCTGTCTGAGCAACACCGGTTTAGGGTGACGTATTTGGGGCTGTACAGAGCGAGCAGAACAGTGAATGTCCCATGATAGGCTGACTGTGTCTGTGCAGGCATACACGAAAGAGGCAGTGATGGCTTGTTTCCTGGTTCCGGCAACTGAAGCCGTAGTGACCACAATCGTTGAGAAGCGGATGAGCAAAACCGAGTCCGGTGACGGTGCTGGCAACAGCGCCGGAAAATGTGCCCTCACCTGGGGACGTAAATTGCGGTGGCTGACCTATATGCTGTGGGGCGGGACGCTGCTGCTGACATTTGAGCATATTTGGCACGGTGAAGTTCTACCGTGGTTCCCGTTCCTCGCCGGTGCCCAGTCTGCGACCTCGGCGGCCGCGATGCTACGTGAGATGGCTACCGTCGGTGCCGGGATGGCTCTGCTGGTCACCACGGTTTGGGTGGTTATGGTAGTGGTTGCTGAACAAATTGTTCATCGTCCGTTACCGCAGGCTGCCTGAGCGTTTCCGACCCTAAATGACCCTTCTGGTAACGGTTTTTGCCGCAGTTATTGCTACTGCGGTGTGGTATCGCGACGCTGCACGGGCAGCACGCGGAGACTCTGAACACGCCAGCACAGCGATGCGGGTGGGAATGCTGGTTTGGATGTATTGGGGTGCCTCACTGATGTGGCTGGTCGATGCAATAGCCGAATATGTCAAGGTCGGAGCAGACTATTTCACTCCCGATCCGCTAGAAATGTTGAATGACACTTTCCTGGGGTTGAGCGTCATCGCGCTGGGCGGAGTGATTTGGGTGGTGGCGTTGCTGGTGCGCGACCCCGCCGGCGTACTGCGTTCCGCCCTGCTGCGCGGCAACCGTCCCGACACGGACGATCCCACCCAATAAATAAAACTACGCGATGCTCCTACAGCCAGTGGGAGGCAAACTCCACGAAACTATCCGCCCCTTTTTGCAGTAACGCCGCGGTCGATTCGGCCAGCCTGTCGCGCTCCGGATCCGGCTCCCAACCCACCCGATCTTTCACCGGGTCACCACCGAAAGACTCGTGAATATGCCCAAGATACAGTTCCGGTTGCGCCATGACCGGCACATTCAAGAACACCAGGGTTTGCCGCAGAGCATGGTTAGCGCCGAAACCGGAAATCCCTCCGGTAGAAATACTCACCACCATCGCCGGTTTACCAGCCAGAAAGAAAGACCCCGAGGGACGCGAAACAATATCGATAGCGTTCTTCAATGAACCCGGCAGCCCCCGATTGTATTCCGGAGTCACAAACAGCAACGCATTCACGCCAGCCACCTGCTCGCGCAGCGCCCGCACAACCTCCGGCACCTCCAGCGAGGAATCCGCCTCATCCCAATCCTGGTTATAAAGCGGCAGATCAGCGAGGTTAAAGAACTCCGCCTCCCAATCCGCAGGAAACATCTGTGCAACCGCAGCGGCCACCTTGCGGCTCCAGGAACGCTCACGGACACTGCCGACAAACACACCAACTTTCACCATGATTCCTCCTCAAAAAAGTCATATAGGCTCCTGGTAAACCATATCGAATGCCTGCGGAACGCGCATTAGATGAGACAGCGGCACACGAGCGACACTAAAAAACAGGCAACGGGACAGGCAGCAGAGCAGGTCGCGGGGCAGGCAGCGAAACAAAAACGCGGGCGAAAATCCGCTGCAGGTCGAAATGCTGCGCCGAATTGCGCGGCGAAAAACCGCCGCGACTGGGTTAAATTCCGCGGCGATAATCCGCCGCGGCTGGGCTGAGCGCTCCGTTCATCTCGGCAATATCGGTTCCGGTTGTCAATATCAAACCTCGGACACATAATGGAGCCATGAAGAATCAAGTTACCGTTGAAACTGCCGCTGAGCTGGCTGAAGCTATCTCGAAAGGCACACAGAATATACAGGTATCAGGTAATATCACCGGCTCGCCGTCCATCACTCTCCCAGAGGGCGCGACACTCAGCGGAGCCGCCCACGATGCCACCCTGGTCTTTACCGGAAAAGGTGTGTGCCTCACCCGGAACAACACCCTGCGCAACATCACCATCAAAACCCTGGACTATGAGGTTGCCATCTATAACGACCTCGACATTGACGACGCCGGCACCCTGCGCCTGGAAAACGTCACCACTGTCGGGCAAATCTATCTCGTCGCCGAGGGTGCACTACGAAACATAAACGTCGAAACTGACGGTGTGCGGGTGCTCGCCGCCGATGTGCGCGGTCGGGTTGAACAACCCCACGGGTACGGTGTCGATGTATTGCAAGGCGGCTTCACCCTGTGGAACCGGCAGCCCGACCCGGCTGCGACCTTTACCGCCACCCTGAAAGGCGTGAGCGTCGGCACCGATGAAACCCCGGTGCGCGGCTCCGGAGTGTTCGTTGCCGGATATGCTGACCGGGAAGGCAAACTCACCGGCGGAGCATTCAACGCTGACCTGATCGAAACCGGGAAGATAGTAACCGATGGTGGTATCGCGCCCGGCACCCCCGACAAAATCACCGGCGGGGTATTCGTGGTCTCCGGCGCGGAAGTTCTACGCGTGATAAACAACGGCCCGGTCACCACCCACGGTCAAAACGATATGGTGCTCGACCTGTGGGGACGCACCCCCGAATGGGTAGTGAACGCGCCGATAACATCCTTCGGCCCCTCCGGTATCGGGTTCGTAAACTTCGGTGACATGGGGCGGCTGACCGTAAACGCGCCGATAGTGACAAACGGTGTGGGCGCGCGCGGTTTCAACGTCTATGACGGCACCATGGAAAGCGCCGAATTCGACTCCATCACCACCAACGGGGATGGCGCAATCGGCATCCAAGTCTCCAAACCGATGGGGGCTATCAAAGTCCACGGCGATGTCCGCACCACCGGCGGTGAAGGAACCTCCCTGGTGAAAGGCGTACAGATGGTGTTAAAAGCCATCGGCGTGTCCATCAAACCGGGCGCGAACCTGCAATCCCTGGAAATCGACGGCACGGTAGCCACGACAGGGGAGAACCTCACCTCCCTTGAGGTGTTGGAAGGCGCGAAAATCGGTTCAGTAAAAGTCGCTAACGTTCAGGCAGCCGGTGTCGGTTCACTTCCGGTAAACATAGCCGGTGAAGTGACCTCCAGCAACCTATAAAACCGATACGAAAGGGAATGGGCGGGAGAACCAGGTTCCCCCGCCCAAACCGCTATGCAGTTTCTTCAGCGCAACCTCAAAGCACAACCAGTTCGCTGTAGCCGGCGACCGCTTTCACCAGCCGCTCATTCACGTTCTCCCAGTTCACGATGTTCCAAATAGCCTTCACATAGTCGGCCTTCACGTTCAAGTAATCGAGATAGAACGCGTGCTCCCACATATCCAGCATGAACAGCGGCACCACACCCACCGGCACGTTACCCTGCTGATCAAAGAGCTGGAAAATCACCAGTCCACCAGAAATAGTGTCAAATCCGAGCACCGCCCAGCCCGAACCCTGGATGCCGGTCGCGGCAGCGGTGAAATGCGCCTGGAAAGCACTGAAAGAACCGAAAGATTCCTGAATCGCCGCGGCAATCTCGCCGGTCGGTTCACCGCCCCCGTCCGGAGACAGGTTCGTCCAAAACACGCTGTGGTTCGTGTGACCCCCCAGGTTAAACGCCAGGTCTTTCGAAAACTGGTTCACTTTCGACAGGTCACCGTCAGCGCGGGCAGCAGCCAGGTTTTCCAACGCCGCATTCGCGCCCGCAACATACGCTCCATGATGCTTGTCGTGGTGAAGCTCCATGATGCGCCCCGAGATATGCGGCTCCAAAGCGGAATAGTCATAGGGCAGATCGGGGAGAGTATAGATAGGCATAGTTCCTCCAAACAATGATTGCGGGCGGCAGCTCGTCGCCCTGCTACCAGGATAACCGAGCAGCCGTCGGTGCGCTCGACAGAACAGATAAAGACCCCAACAAAAAACAGTCAGTGACTAATGAGACAATTGTTAGCCTTTTAACCTGCGAAAAGACCTGTATGACGAAAAATTATGCATTTTTTCACTAACAGTTGACGAAACATAGTTACAACCGTGTAAGTTAGAGGAGTAAAACAATTAGCCGACAATAGCGCTGAAACAAAGGGGACACGCTCGTGTGGAACATTTTTGGTGAGGGGCCCATAGAGCTCACCGAGTTCACCGACCCATCCGCCGACGATGGTCCGCTCGCGTGGCAGGAACAGGCGCTATGTGCCCAAACCGACCCAGAGGCCTTCTTCCCGGAAAAAGGCGGCTCCACCCGCGAGGCCAAAGCAATCTGCCAATCATGCGAGGTGCGTGCCGAATGCCTGGAATATGCGCTGCTCAACGATGAACGTTTCGGCATCTGGGGAGGCCTGAGCGAACGCGAGCGCCGACGTTACCGCTCACGCGCATCCTGACCTAGGTCTCGCAATGGGAACCGGGAAAACAGTCACCGCGATAGTCTGCACCCGCGGAATCACCGAGTACCTGCCGGAAACCCTGCAGGCGCTAGCAAAATCAACGCGCCAACCCGACCGCGTGATAGTCGTGGATATCTCCCCGACAGACGCAACACCCGGATCCGGGAGCAGAGACTACCGCAAACAAAACGCCCAATCCGAAGAATCGAGTATTGAAGCGCTCTACGGGCTGCACGGAACTGAACTGGATCGCATAAAACAGCTGGCGAAAAGACTGCTAGGGGAACTCGAAACCCACATAATCCACATCCCGGGAGCCGCCGGGTTCGGTGCCGCAGTAAACGAGGCATACCGGCAGGTCATAAAACGTGATGCCGCCGCCGATGCCGGGCTGCTGTGGCTGCTCCACGATGATTCCGCACCCGAACCCGAATGCCTCGAACGGCTCATCGACAGGGTGGTTTTCGGTTCCGCAATCGCCGCAATCGGCTCGAAACAGGTCGCCTGGGACAACCCGGAAGTCCTGGTCAGCGTAGGGATCACCGCGACACGCGGCGGCAGGCGCCTCACCGATGTTGAAGACGGAGAAATCGACCAGGGACAGCACGATACCACCGAAGACGTTTTAGCGATCGGCACCGCCGGTATGCTGGTGCGCTCCGACGTGTTCTCAGCGCTCGGCGGTTTCGACCCGGCTGCCGGTATATTTGGGGAAGCCCTCGAATTCGGTCGGCGGATGCGCCTCGCCGGATATCGGGTGCTCTTTGAACCGCAGGCACGAATCCGTCACCGACAGGCATCACGCCGGGGTTTACGCCCCTACGGGCTCGACAGCGACCGGCGGGTACGGCAAGAACAGATATACGCGCGCCGCTACAACCGCAGCCTGACACTCGCCACCGGCGCCGGTTCAGCATGGGCAATATGGATTTTCCTGGGGGCGCTCGCCACCACAATCACCGACCTGTTCACAGACCGGCGCAAATATATAGGTGCCAATTGGCGCGCCACCATGCGTATCCTGTCCTCACACGGGGCTATCACGCGGGGACGACGGCGCATCTCCAGCAGCGCGGTCATGCGACAAAAAGACCTACGCGAACTCGAAGCTAGTCGCGCCGATATGCGCCGCCACCTCAACATCGAGGCAAAAGCAGCCCGCGAAATGGGTGGTCTGGAACTGCCGGAACCGGTCGCTGCCGCGAACTTGCGGGCCCACCGCGCCCGCGAGCGTGCCGGAGCGCTCCTACTGTTACTGTTCGGGCTGGTCACAACGCTTTTCGCGCTCCGGCACGGTCTCGCCGCCACCGCCACCGGCGGTGTCGACGCGGCACGCGGATTCGCTGATATGAGCTTGCCGGGGAGCTTCCGTGACCTGTGGCAAACCGCCTGGGCTGCCTGGACACCGAGCGGGGACGGTGTGGCTGGGCGTCCACCGTTGGTGTTGGTGCCGCTCACGCTGTTCGCTGCTCCTTTCGCGCTGTTCAGGATCACCCCTGATGTCGCCTTGACCTGGATATTCGTTATTTTGTGTGCGGTGCAGGCGGTCTCTGCACAGCGGGTGGCGACAGTGATGACTTATCGGGTTCGTTCCCGTGTGGCTTTTGCTTTGCTGTGGCAGGCGGGGGTGTTGTGGCTGGCTTCAACGGTCACGGTTCCGCTCTTTGCCCTGGCTCTGCTGTGGTTTATTTGGGGGATAGCGGTGGCGAGTGGGCGTTATCGTCCGCTCACGGTTGCGGCTGCGGAGGGAACCTATACGTTACCGGGTTCCCGTGGCTATCGCATCAGTACCGCGGTGGCGGCTTTCGGCCTGTTCGGTATGGCGAGCATCAACATTCTCTCAGCTATGGTTGCGCTGCTCGGAGCCTTGATTGTGACTCGCCCGCGTTTCAGCTATCGTCCTTTGTTGGCAGGTCTCGGCACCGCTATTCTCGCTGCCCCGACGCTGCTCGACCCGGGACGGGTATTTGAGTCGGCGCTGCCTGTTGCGCCATGGTTGAACCGTTGGGGGGTGTTTCCGAAGACGGTTGACCGTTCGCTCTTCGACATGATTCCGCTTCCGGTGAAAGTCACGGTGGCGGTGTTCGTGCTTTTGGTGGTGGCGGCGCTGCTGCATCCGGCGTGGCGGGTGCGTGCCGCGTGGCTGGTGTTGCTCGGCGGCATAGTGACTGCGGCTGTCTCCCAGGTTGTTGCGGGTTCTGTCACTCTCGCGGCGATTATCGCTGCGGTTTGCGGCTGGCTGCTGATTCTGGTTTTCCTTATTGACCGGCTGCCGGGGCGGGTGTCGCTCGCTGCGGTTACGGTCTTTATCGTTATAGGTGCCGCGGGGAGTGTCGCGGCGGCGAGTCTCGCTCCGGTAGCGTCAGCGGCTGAGGGAAACCCGGTTTCTGCCGCGGCGGCACTGTCACAGGCTTCAGAGAAACGCACCCGGGTGTTGGCGGTAGCTGAGGGGCAGGACGGAACCCTGGATGCCGAGTTGCTGCGTGGCCCGCAGGGGAACCTGGTTGACCTGCCGCGTAATGGTGTTTCCCGGTTGTCGAGTGACGGTGAGCGGGCGGCTTCAGCCGATTTGGCGAATCTGGTGGCGGCGTTGGCGCTCGGGAACGCCGATATTGCTGCCCCTTTGTCGGAGCACGGCATAGAGTACGTGGCGTTGCGTTTGACCGATAGTGTCGCAGGTGAGGAGCTGCTTGCCAGCTTCGATACTTCACCGGCTTTGACGCGGGTGCGTGACGGTGATGGCTACGCGCTGTGGCGGGTTGTTTCTGACCGGCTCCCTGCCGGTGCCCAGATTTCGCGAGTGTCGGGCCCCGGAACCTACAACAGTGACGTTATCGCTGTTCACGGCGTTCCTGGAGGGGGGCAGGTGCGTGTCGCTGAGCGGGCAGCCGATGGTTGGCGTGTCGTTTTCAACGGTGAGCGCATCCCGGTGTCTCATGACGGTTGGGCGTTGTCTTTCACCCTGCCCACGGGTGCTAGCGGTGTCACAGATATTAACTATGTGCCCTGGTGGTTGCACTATTGGCAGGTTGCGTCGGCGGTCGTGCTGCTGGTCATGTTTTTTGAGGTGTTGCCGGTGCGTTCGCGGAGGTGGGACAGGTGAGTGAGCAGTCTCCCAACCGGAGGTTTTCCGGTGTTGTAAAGGTTGCGGGTGCCCTGATTTCGGCAGTGCTACTGCTGGTCGGTGCGGGCGGCGCGGTTGTTGCGGTGGCTTTGGCTCCCACCGCGGAGCCGTCTGCGGCAGCGACTTTTACAGGTATCGCCCCAGCCAGCGACACGCTGCGCTACTGTCCGCCACTGTCCGGCAAATCAACAGGTTCTCTCGTCGCGATTGTCACCGGCACTGCAGACAATCCCGGTTTCGGCAGTGGCACACTCCAAGATCGGGAAATCTCACAGGTCAGGACTTTAGCTTCGGCTGCTGGCGGGGTGCTCACCGGGAAACCGGCTGCTGGGAAACGTACTCAGCCGGTCGGCGCGACCCGCGCGTTTGTCGCAACCGATACTGCCTCTGGGCTGTTGGCCGGTACCTGTATGGCGTCTGCGCAGGAAACCTGGCTGGTGGGCGGCTCAACCGTGGTGGGTCGTTCGACGCGCCTATACCTGCAAAATATCGCTGAATCTTCCACGAGTGTGCGCCTGGAGGCGTATGGCTCGACCGGACGCGTGAATTTGACGAACGCGAATTGGACATTGAAACCGGGGGAGAACACTACCGTCCCCTTGGAGGCTAAAATACCTGATGAGGAGCGTCTCGCGGTGCGTGTTGTCGCCGACGGCCCGGGTGTTGTCGCCTGGATGGTGAGTGACGGTACCGAGAAAGTTCACACGATCGGTGCCGACCTGATCGGTCCGGCTGCGGGAGCCGCGAAACAGGTTGTGGTTCCCGGTATCCAGTTTGGTTTCGATGATTCGGCGGTGCGTATCGTGAACCCGTCAAATCGTGGAGTAAAAGCCTCGGTGAGGGTCAGCACCGACACTTCGGAGCCGCTGGTGGGGGCTGAGAATATCGAGATTCCGGCGGGCTCAGTTTTTGACGTGTCACTGAGTGGCCTGTCGGAGGGGATCGGTTCTTTGACGGTGAGCGCCAACCGCCCGATATTGGCTTCGGCGGTGACCCTCGGGGCTGATATGGCTTGGGCGCAATCGGTTTCTCCGAGTGCCGATGGGGTGCTGGTACTGCCCGTTGATGGGGTGGCTGCCTTCTATGCGTCCGCCGCTACCTCGGTGAATGTCGATACCGAGACTGTGGATATTGCCGTGGGCGAAACTAAAACCGTGAAGTTGAAGGCCGGGGTTTACCCCTGGTCTGCGGGTGATGTTCGAGTGGCTGCCGCAGCGGTCATCACGGGTGAGAAAGCTGGAGGCTTGATTGGCGGGCTACAGGATAACCAGGTTGCAAACCGGCATTTGAGTGCGAATGCTGCGCTCTCTCGCGCGGTGTTGCCGTCACTGCCTTCCGCTGACCAGGCAGCGACACGCCGGGTCAGCGTCCGGTAGCGTATTCTTCAGCTTCTCGACCACTTCGGGTCTATATCTTCCGGAGGTATTAACAGCAGCTGTGAAAGGTTCTCTACCAGCACGTTTCTCAATATGTGTACCAGTTCGGGGCGGGTTCGTGCCCGCGTGATTATCGGCATCCGATACAGCACCACCCGCCCCGGCACGCGCCCGTGACCTGGGAAAGAACGTCCCAGAGCGACGGAGGGCTCCCAGGGGCTCGGGTCGGAGGGCGGCACTTCTTCAACCGCGAACTCCACATCCGCTACCCGATCATTGTTGCTGTTCAACTGGTGGATTATGGCTATAGCGAGCTCATCGAAACGCTGTTTTCGGTTGCGCCATCCGGGATGCCCGGGAAGCAGCAGCGGGGAACGCGGTACCGCCCGGTGTCGGTCGCCGTGGGCACCGTGTCCGACACGCGAACCGCCGTGGGCACCGTGTCCGACACGCGAACCGCTACCCGAACCGGTACGCCCCGTTCTCGGTTCAGCCATCATGTATCTCCCTGTCCCTGGCCGGGAGCTCCGGCGGAAACCTATAGCGATATCCTACCCGGTGTGATGTGTCCGCTTCGGTTTAAGATAGTGATATGGATGCGAATGACATGGGAGCCGACCTGGAACACGTACTGGTAAGCGCCGAGCAGATGCAGGAGAGACTGGCCGAGATGGCCGCCGAGATTGACCGTGACTATGCGGGACGGGAGCTGCTGATTATCGGGGTGTTAAAAGGTGCGGTCATGGTGATGGCAGATCTTTCTCGACTGATATCGCTGCCGGTGACGATGGATTGGATGGCGGTATCCTCCTACGGTTCCGGCACGAAATCCTCCGGTGTGGTGCGGATTTTGAAAGATCTCGACACCGATGTGAACGGTCGGGATGTGCTGATAGTTGAAGATATTATCGATTCCGGATTGACACTGTCGTGGTTGCGACACAACCTGGTGGCGCGCGGCGCGGCGAGCGTGGAGATCGCTACGGCGCTGCGGAAACCCGATGCCGTGAAAACCGATATTGAGGTGCGCTACATCGGATTCGATATTCCTAACGAGTTTGTTGTCGGGTACGGCTTAGACTATGCGGAACACTATCGGAACCTGCCGTTTGTGGGCACCCTCGCACCGCACGTTTATCAGGGAAAATAGGCTGGGAGTAGTTTCTTTAAATGGTAAAAAAGAGAACATGGCGTTGGCATCTGCGCTGGGTGATTCCAGTCCTTTTGGTGCTGCTGATCGGGTGGAGTGTCATGTCGCTCACCGGACCGGCCACAATCGACACCTCCGAGGGGCTACGGCTGCTGAAAACCCACAAGATTGAACGTGTAGTCGTCAATGACGGCACCCAGCAGGCGGTTGTGACACTACCGAAAGGTAAAGGCTACACGCCCGATGCTTTCGAGAAATACTCGGAGTTCATGAAGCCCCCAAAGTTCGAGCGAGTCTCCTTCACCTGGACTGAAGCACAGATGGAGGACCTGAAAACACTCGTGGAAAAATCCGCCCCCACAAAGGGCTACGACTCGGTGTATCCGGTGTCCTCCTGGTGGTCCTCGATACTGCAATTGTTGCTGTTCATGGCGATATTCATCGGCGTTTTCATGTTCTTGGCTTCTCGAATGAGTGGCGGCGCAGGTGGCTCCATTTTCGGGTTCGGTAAGTCGCGTATAAAGGAGATGGACGATGATGCCCCGAAAGTGCGATTCTGTGATGTTGCCGGGGTTGACGAGGCAGTAGATGAGCTACGCGAAATAAAGGAATTCCTTTCCGAGCCGGCAAAGTTCCATGCCCTTGGAGCAAAAATCCCTAAAGGTGTGCTGCTCTACGGACCGCCAGGAACCGGTAAAACCCTGCTCGCCAGGGCGGTCGCCGGTGAGGCAGGGGTGCCTTTCTATTCCATGTCCGGTTCAGAGTTCGTTGAAATGTTCGTGGGTGTGGGTGCCTCAAGGGTACGTGACCTCTTTGATCGTGCGAAAGAGCACGCCCCCGCAATCATTTTCGTGGACGAGATTGACGCTGTCGGTCGCCACCGTGGCACCGGTTTGGGCGGCGGTAATGACGAACGTGAACAGACCCTGAACCAGATGCTCGTTGAGATGGACGGTTTCGACGAGAACACGAACGTGATTCTGATTGCCGCGACAAACCGACCCGACGTGCTCGATCCGGCGCTGCTACGGCCGGGGCGTTTCGACCGACAGGTGGCAGTGGAGTCCCCCGACCTGAAAGGACGTGCCGCGATTTTACGGGTACACGCCGAGGGTAAACCCATGACCGATGATGTGGATTTGGAGCAGGTAGCGAAACGTACCCCCGGGTTCACCGGTGCCGATTTGGCGAACGTGCTCAACGAGGCGGCACTACTCACCGCCCGTTCGAATGCGGACCTTATCGACAACCGGGCTCTCGATGAGGCGATCGACCGGGTTATTGCCGGGCCACAGAAACGCACCAGGGTGATGAACGAACACGACCAGCTGGTCACGGCCTATCACGAGGGCGGTCATGCGCTGTGTGCCGCCGCCTTACGCTACACCGATCCGGTAACGAAAGTGACGATTCTGCCGCGTGGTCGAGCACTCGGCTACACGATGGTGATGCCCACCGAGGACCGCTACAACCAGACCCGGAACCAGCTGCTCGACGAACTGGTGTATGCGATGGGCGGACGGGTCGCGGAGGAACTGGTGTTCCGTGACCCCTCAACCGGTGCCTCAAATGACATTCAAAAGGCAACCGAGACGGCTCGCTCGATCGTCACCGACTACGGTTTGACTGACGCAATCGGCACTGTAAAGGTCGGACGCGAAGATGCCGACCCGTTCTTGGGGCGCGATGCCACCCAGGCGCGCGGATACTCTGAAGCCATCGCAGCCCAAGTTGATGCGCAGGTCAGGGCACTCATGGATGACGCGAACCGGGAAGCGTGGGAGATCCTCTCACGCAACCGCGCGGTGCTGGATGAACTGGCACGCCACCTGATAGACAAAGAAACCCTCCTTGAGGAAGAGCTGAAAGCAATTTTCGCCGATGTCGTGAAACAGCCTGAACGTCCAGTATGGAACTACGGGATGCCCACCGATGTGGATCCGGGAAGCCTTGGAAACCCAATCAGCGGTCGAGGCACAGACAGTGAGAAAACCAATGTATGACGCGACCGGCGTGGAACACGCGGTTCGGGAACTGCTGATAGCTGTCGGGGAAGACCCCGAACGTGAAGGGCTGCGCGAAACCCCGCAGCGGATGGCTCGCGCCTGGGCAGAAATGCTCTCCGGTATGCGCGAAGACCCCTCCGAACACCTGGAACGAACCTTTGACATCGGGCATGAAGAAATGGTTATCGTCCGCGATATCCCGTTCTATTCGATGTGTGAACATCACCTGCTACCGTTCTTCGGGACAGCAGCTGTCGCCTATGTTCCCAGCGAGGGCAGGGTCACCGGGCTCTCGAAACTGGCGCGGGTAGTAGAGGGCTATGCCCGCCGACCACAGGTGCAGGAACGCCTCACCGGACAGATCGCGGACGCCCTCGTAGAGCGGCTCGAACCCCGAGGCGTAGCCGTGCTCCTACAGGCAGAACACCTGTGTATGACGATGAGGGGGATCCGCAAGCCCGGCTCCCACACAATCACCAGTGCGCTGCGCGGATACCTGCGCTCCGATGCTGCCGCCCGTGCCGAAGTCATGAGTATCCTGACGTAAAGACCTCACATAAAGGAAGGTGCCAGTGAGCGTAATAGCACGGTCAGACACCGCCTTTAAAGTAAAATCGGTGTGAAAGGAGTTGCTGATGAGCCAAACATTGGTGATGGGGATAGTGAATGTGACCCCCGATTCTTTCAGCGACGGCGGAGACTGGTTCGACCCCGAGAGGGCTATCGCACACGGTCGGCAGCTGCTCAGTGACGGCGCAGACATTATCGACATCGGTGGGGAATCAACCCGCCCCGGTGCCACCAGGCTCGACTCGACAGCCGAAATCGAACGCATCGAACGGGTCGCACGCACCCTCATCGACGAGGGTGCATCCGTGTCAATCGACACCGTACACGCCACAACCGCTGCTGCCGCTATCAAATGGGGCGCGGACTATGTGAATGATGTTTCCGGCGGGCTCGCCGATACCGCCATGTACCGAACCGTAGCCGAAGGGATAGGTTCCGGAGCGAAAGTGCGATACATCTGCCAACATACGCGGGGAATCCCCGAAACCATGAATGAAATGCGAGACTATCCCGACGGTATCGTTGTGACCGTAATCGCGGAGCTTTCCGACAGGGTGTGGGCGGCTGAACGTGCCGGCATCCCACGAGAACGCATCATTTGGGATCCGGGACTGGGGTTCGCGAAAACCGGGATGCAGGATTGGGAGGTGCTCGCCCACATCGACAAATTTGCTGACCTGCCGGTACTGGTCGGCCCGAGCCGGAAACGCTTCATTGCGATGGTCTATCCGGAACACACACAACCCTCTGAACGTGACGGCGCAACCGCAACCATCGCGGCATACCTGATGCAGCGAGGCGTGTGGGGAGTGCGGGTTCACAACGTAACGGAAACCCGTGCGGCAATCCGCGCCACCGAACTTATCAAGGAGGCACGATGAACGAGGCAGCCCGAGAGCACAGCACACACCCCCCCGCTGGTTCCACGCTCGCGGAGGCGCTCGCCGGCTTAGACGCTATACACCTGGTGGGTTTGCGAGCCCACGGTCACCACGGGGTACAGGAAAATGAGCGTGAAGAGGGACAGGTTTTTCGGCTAGACCTGGATCTGTTCACCGACACTCGCCCCGGCGCGAAAAGTGATGACCTGAACGACACAGTTGACTATTCGGCGCTCGCTGAGCGTGCCCTGCAGGTGCTCGCGGGGGAACCCTCAAACCTGATTGAACAGGTAGCACAACGGATTGCCGATGCCGCACTAGAATTTCGGAGCGTGCGAGTGGTGCGGGTGCGACTACACAAACCACAGGCACCAATACCCGCCACCTTCGATGATGTGGCGATAACCATTTGGCGGACACGCACCGACACGCACCCCGAAAACTCCGGCAGTGGGGAACGTGAAGCGCCCCAGGCCACAACCGTGCCCGGCAGTCGCGAAACCGCCGAGTTGGAAGCAGCCATTAGCGCCGATGCTGACGTTCTGCGGCAGGCTCCGGACGGACCGCGAGAGGTGGTGCTCGCCCTCGGAGCAAACCTGGGTAATCCGGCGCGCACCCTGCGCGCCGCCTTGAAAGCCCTCGGCAGGATTCAAGGAATCGGAATTGACCGTGTTTCACCGCTGATGAGAACTGCTCCGGTGCTTGCGGCTGGGCAGGAGCCGCAACCGGAATACTACAACGCGGTCATATCTATACAAACCCTGCTTTCGCCACTGGAGCTGCTCGCCGCTGTTCAGGCAGTTGAGGCAGAACACGGGCGCGACCGCAGCCCGGAAACACCGCGGTGGGCATCCCGCACCCTCGACATCGACATCATCCAATACCAGGGTGTGATAAGTGCCGAGGAGCAGCTCACCCTGCCGCATCCGAGAGCCGGACAGCGTGCTTTCGTGCTGTTGCCCTGGTCGCTGATGGATCCTCAAGCGCGACTGCTAGGCGCGGCACGTGCCGGGGCTAAAGCTGCCGTTGGGCAACCCGAAGTCACCGAGGAGGTGGTGGCGCTCGCCGAGTTGGCGCCCGACCGAGACGGGGTCTTGGAGATATGGACAGACTGGACCGGTCCGGATCGGGCAGAGACAGATTTCGCGCCCGAGACCGGGCTGATTCCACTGCCCAGATGGTCCGCTATCGCGGATGCTCACCCGGTACGCATTGTCGATGAGGTTGACCTGGCTCCCTCCCCAGCCCCCAAAACCGATATTCCGGCAGCCCAAGAGACTCGCGGCTCCTCCACAAGCACCGACCAGACCCCGATCGCAACCCAGTATGTACAGCAACGTAAACCCCTGTGGCAACGCATCAAAGAGTTTTTTACCGGTCCGGAGCCACTGCCGGAAACTGAGCAGGTGGCAGCTCCCGTAACCATGCCGACTGAAGCTATCAACGAAACTTCTGTAGAGCGAGACCCAACAGAGACTGCCGCTGTCGAGCCTACTGTTGAGCCTGCTGCTGAGCCTGCTGTTGAGTCGGTGCTCGAAGCCGAGGAACCTCCGGCAGCCCCGGCGCGGCGCAGCGTGTTTAACCTGCCGGTGTCCCCCACAGGTTCCGAGAATCCAGAACCCCAACCGGAACCTATAACGCAAATGCCGCAGTGGTATGACGTTGGCGAATCGGTCAGCCACGCCGCCGAAATTGATCCTGCCGTATCCGGGGTGTTGCCGAGTATCCCGGACGTGCCCCGGGTGCGTGACACCGCCCAGATTGAGGTGGCGGACGTTGTTGAGGCTATTGACGAGGCGCGCTCCACCACGACAAACCGCCGTTCAATCATACGCCCGACAACCACCGGCACAATCCCCGTGGTAAAGGTGACACCCCAGTCCGGAGGACGGCACGCCGCCGAACCCGGTGTTGCAGACGCGTCCTGAACAGGGCAGACATGAGGAGAATTCGGTTCTGGGTGCTGGCTGTGATAGTCGTGTTCACCTGGGTGGTTTCGGCGGCGGCGCTGCTGGTGGTCATTCGGGGCGGTGGAACGCCGATGCTGATTCAACCAGCGGCAGCGGGGGTTGTTTTTTTGCTGATAGTGCCGTTGCTGCTCGCCGGCAGGGAAGTGCGGCGCCTGAAACGGCACGAAAAAACCCGGATGACACCGATTGCTGCAGCGCAGGTTGCCCTGGCGGCGCAATCCGTTGAGCTGGTCGGTGCCGCGGTGCTCGGGTATCTTGCTGCCCAGGTTATGGTGGCGGTTCTAGGAGCCGATACTTCGTTGATGGCGCGGCAGTTACTCGGCTCAGTTCTCGCGCTAGTAGCGATGTTTGTGCTGGTGGTTGCCGCTCATATTGTTGAGGGCTGGTGCGTGATTGACGATGAGGATGAGCACGGGGCTGCCTCCGGCTCTCCGGCTTCCCCCGCCCCCGCCTGCTAGTTCCCCTCCTTCCTAATCTCTCTCCCTGCCCCGGTCTCCACGCCTTTCCTTTCAAACCTCCTCTCTTTCTCCCTCCTTCCAAACCCTTTCCTTTCAGACCTCTTCTCTTTCTCCCCCCTCCACCCCCCTCCTTCCAAACCCTTTCCTTTCAAACCTCTTCTCTTTCTCCCCCCCCCCTCCAAACCCCTTCCTTTCTGCCCTCCCGCCGACTCCCTGGGGAGAGAGGTCGAACACAACTCTGGAGATTTTGTCAATAAGTGCCTCTTTTTGGTGGTTTCAGAGCAAAATCTCCAGAGTTGTGCACAGGGGGAGGCCGGTGTGGGGCGTTGTGCTAGAGTGGGTGCGTCAGCTCCGGTGGCAGAGTTGCTGACATAACCGATGTCTTTATCCCTTATAGGACCGATAATGAGCGCCACCGAAGCCCCCGAAACTGTCCCTGACGACCATGCCCCCCAGGTTCGTTACCGATACTTTGACCTGGTAGTGGCCGCCTTTGTTGGGCTGCTGCTAATCTCGAATGTTGCCGCCACCAAATCTATCGAGCTTGATTTCAATCTCTTTGCGCTGGTAGCAGATGGTGGGGCGATCTGCTTCCCAATGACCTATATCCTCGGTGACGTGCTCACCGAGATCTATGGGCTACGCCGAGCGCGGCGCGTGATATTCACCGGATTTGCGCTGTCGATCCTGGCTGCACTGGTGTTCCTGGCGGTTCAGTCCGCGCCGCCCTCCGCCAGCTATGAGAACCAGGAGGCCTTCGAGGCGGTGCTCGGGTTCGTTCCGCGTATCGTAGCCGCCTCCCTGATCGGTTATGTAGCCGGGCAGCTACTGAATGCAACCGTGTTGGCCTGGATCAAGCAGCGGTTCGGACCGCGCCGACTGTGGGTGCGGCTGCTCGGTTCAACGCTTGTGGGGGAGCTGGCAGATACCGCACTGTTTTGCACAATCGCTTTCGCCGGGGTGATGGGCCGCGGCGAGTTCCTCAACTACATAGTCACCGGATACGTCTATAAGTGCACGGTAGAGTTGGTGCTGCTGCCAGTGACCTATCGGGTGATTGCCTGGTTCCGCCGTCACGAGCAGCTCGACTAAACTCAAAGCGTGACAATGATGATTCAGCAACCCGACAAGATGTTCCAGGTCACCGCGCGCCTTGACTCCGGCAGCGTGACCGGAGCAGGCGTCCCGAGGGGGCGCGCCGGAATCATAACCACAGCTCACGGCATTATTGAAACCCCGGCTTTTATCCCTGTCGGAACCAAAGCGACCGTGAAATCCCTGCAACCAAGGGACGTTGCCGAACTCGGTGCGCAAGCGGTGCTAGCCAATGCCTATCACCTGTACCTGCAACCCGGCTCGGATCTGATTGATGAGGCAGGCGGCTTGGGGCGTTTCATGAACTGGTCGGGACCTACTTTCACTGATTCTGGTGGGTTCCAGGTTATGAGCCTCGGTTCGGGATATAAAAAGGTCTTGACCGCGCAATTTGCGGGTTCTGCTGGTGGCGCGGTTCGCGGTGTCGCCGACACGCAGACGGATGACGGCAAGCAGCGGCGTGCCTTTGTTGATGATGACGGTGTGAACTTCAAATCCCATATTGACGGCTCACAGCACCGTTTCACCCCCGAGGTGTCTATGCAGGTGCAGCACCAAATAGGAGCCGATATTATCTTTGCTTTCGACGAGCTCACGACACTGCTGAACTCGCGCGCCTACCAGGAGGAGTCGCTGGAGCGCACCCGCCGTTGGGCGGAGCGCTGCCTGGTTGAGCATCGCCGGCTCACGGAGGAGAGTTTTGGGAAACCCTATCAGTCACTTTTCGGGGTGGTGCAGGGCGCACAGCATGAGGACCTGCGCCGAAAAGCCGCCCGTGACCTGGCGTTAATGCAGGTTAAGGGGCAAAGGTTTGACGGTTTCGGGATTGGCGGTGCACTGGAAAAAGACCGGCTCGGCGAAATAGTCGGATGGGTGGTTGAGGAGTTCGATGCGATTGACGGGACAGAGCATTCCAGACCGCGACACCTGCTCGGCATTTCGGAACCGAACGACCTGTTTGCGGCTATCTCCGCAGGTGCCGACACTTTTGATTGCGTCTCGCCCTCCCGGGTTGCCCGTACCGGGGCAATGTATACCCGCCGTGGGAGGGTGAACCTGTCGCGTGCCGAGTTCCGCCGAGATTTTCGACCAATCGACCCCGAATGTGACTGTGTGACCTGTCAAAACTATTCGCGCGCTTATCTGCGGCACCTGTTCAAGGCCGATGAGATTCTCGGTAAAACCCTGCTCACCATTCATAACGAGTTTTTCGTTGTGCATCTCGTTGCGCGCATCCGCCAGTCAATTATTGACGGAGACTTCGAGGAGCTGCGCGCCGAGGTTCTGGGTCGCTACTACGGTTCCTGCAGCGCGGATTGATTCCAGCTTCTCAGAGGAGCTTTTCGGCGAGCGCGGTTAGCACTTTGTCAGAATCGGCTTCAATCTTCAGGTTAGCCATTTGATCCGCCTGGGTCGGCCCGCGGTTTATGACTATCAGTTTTGCGCCAGCACCATCCGCGCCGCGCCCGTTGTGGAGCGCCTCAAGAACCACATACATACCCGTCATCACCAGCAGCGATGATCCTACAACGAGCGCCACGTCAGCCTGGCGGGCAAGCGCATAGGCTCCATCCATCGCCGCGCTCGGCAGCGCCTCCTCAAAAAAGACCACCGCCGGTTTCAACAGACCCCCGCAGTTTTCACAGGGGGCCAATACGAAACGCGAACGTTCCGCCGCCGCCCGGTCAGCCTCCGCCAACACCGCCACGTGCGCCGGATCCGGATCAGCCACCACGTTCGGATTCAACCGGGCTAGTCGGGGCGCTAAACGTTCCCGCTGTGTCACCTCCCCACAGTCGGTACACACCACTCGCGCAAAAGAACCATGTAACTCGAAACAGTTCCGCGATCCGGCACGCCGATGCAGGTCGTCAATGTTTTGAGTAGCTACACCGTTTACCAGCCCCGCCTCCTCCAGGCGTGCCAACGCCAGGTGCCCCGCAGTCGGCCTGATCGCCGCCATTGCCTCCCAAGTCTCCTGGTTGCGTTGCCAGACCCAACGCTGCCACACCGGGTCAGAAACAAACATCGGATAGGTCACCGAGGGCTTCTCGCCGCCACCCGAACCCCGATAGTCCGGGATCCCGGCATCCGTGGAAATCCCGGCACCCGTGATCGCCACCGTCCGTGCCCCGCGCATCAACTCTGCCGCCCGGTCTATCTGCCGTTCCAATTCAGTGTCCATACTCCGATTATCGCGCCCGACCCGTACCGGCGAGCCGTAATGGGATAGGTTTTAGAGGTGGAAACCAGCAGCAAAGTCACCAGCCGTGCCCTCGAGGTATGGCTCGCCGCAATGCTGACCTATACTCTCGCGGTCGCCGCACGCACCTCGCTGGGTATGGCGAGTCTGCAAGCCATCGAGCGTTTCCACCTGGATGCAACCGGTCTGGCATCCTTTACGACCCTGCAGATTCTCGTCTATGGTGGTATCCAAATCCCGATGGGGCGGATGCTTGACCGTTTCGGGCCCCGGCGGTTGCTTTGGGTCGGCGCACTAACAGTCGCGTTCGCTCAAGTCGGGATGGCGATCGCCCCCAACTATCCGGCAGCGCTCGCGGTGCGGGTGCTGCTCGGCGCGGGGGATGCCACCGCTTTCATCTCGGTTATTCGGCTCTTGCCGTCCTGGTTCCCGATCCGCCGTGTACCACTGTTTACGCAGCTCACCTCGATGATAGGTCTGCTCGGACAGGTCATTTCTGCCTATCCTTTTCTCGGGTTGGTGCAGGTGGCGGGCTGGTCGCCGGCGTTCCTGATTATGGGAGGTTTAGGTTTCGCGGCAGCAATAATCGCCGTTCGCGGTGTCGCCGATCACCCCGTGAAAGAACCCAGCTGTGTGGAAAATAACCCCGCAACCTCGTCGCAGCGAAAGGGGCGAAGCCGCACCGAATTGGTTGAAGTGTTCCGCAACCCGTGGACCTGGTACGGATTCTTTACCCACTGGTCCACCTGCGGTCTGCCGATGACCTTTACTCTGCTGTGGGGGGTGCCTTTCCTCGCTCGCGGCATGGGGTTATCCGCAGGTGTTGTCTCGGCGCTGATGGGCATGTATGTGGCGTGCAATATGGTTGAGGGGCCGATTATCGGAATAGCCTCTGCTGCTCGTCCGCATTCTCGGATAGTGATGATTCTGGGAGCCAATTTCGCTGTCACTGCTGCCTGGATTGCGGTTCTTTGGCATCGTGAACCTCCTGGAATCGCCTGGGCAATAATGCTGATGATAGTGCTCTCGGCGGCAGGAATGATCTCGTCTCTGGCGTTCGACCTGGTGCGTGCCGGTGTTCCCGAGCGCATACTCGGCACCGGTATCGGCACTGCCAATATGGGCGGTTTTGTCTGTGTGTTGCTCACGGTGTTCGCTATCGGGGTGGTGCTCGATATGCTGGCACCCGGAGGCGAGTGGTGTTGGGGGAGTATGCGTCTGGCTTTCCATGTGCAGGCGCTAACTTGGGTTATCGGTTTCCTCGGTGTAGTTTTCACTCATCTGCGTTGCCGCCGTACCCCGGCCTATATAACTATGCGCTAACTATGCGGTGTGTCTTGTTTCTGTGGGCGTTTTTGGTGTTTGAGGGCGACAGCGGGCAAGATTAATAGGGTAAAGGCAATCGAGACAGGGAGGAACTATGCTCGCTGGACTGGCTGACGGAATCAAGTTGGTGGCTGACTGGATCACGCTGCACATCACCATGTGGGTGCTGATCGGGGTTGGGCTGTTTTTGACCTGGGTGACTCGCGGCGTGCAGGTTCGCCTCTTTGGGCATATGTGGCACACCGTGTTCCACTCTCGTTCCGGCCATGGCTCCGGCATCAGTTCTTTCCAGGCTTTCACGATTTCGTTGGCCGCCCGCGTTGGTGTCGGCAACGTGTTTGGTGTCGCTGCGGCGCTCATGTTCGGCGGCCCGGGCGCGGTGTTTTGGATGTGGATAGTGGCTCTGGTGGGCATGGCGACTTCTTTTATGGAGTCAACTCTGGCGCAGGTGTTCAAGCAGCCCGGTCGGCAGGGCACTTTCATTGGCGGTCCGGCATACTATATGTGGAAGGGTGTCGGGTCGAGGGTTTACGGCGCGATATTCTCGATTATTGCGGTTGTGACCTGCGGTATTGTGATTACTTCGGTGCAGTCTAACGCTGTCGCCGGGGTGCTGATTGAACAGGGTGTGAAACCCTGGATCGCGGCGGCGCTGCTTTTTGCTTTCGCCGCGCCCATTATTCTCGGCGGTATCCGCTCGGTGGCTCGCGTCACCGAATGGATGGCTCCGATTATGGCTTTGCTCTATGTGATTATGGCGGTCGCGATACTGCTCATTAACCTGCCGCAGGTTCCGCACATTATCGGAATGATTTTCACTTCAGCTTTCACCGGTGAGGCTCTCGGCGGCGGAACTGTTGGCGGGATTTTTGCTGCAATCATCAACGGTACCCAACGCGGCCTGTTCTCTAACGAGGCTGGACAGGGCACCGCCCCTAACGCTGCCGCCACTGCAACCGTCACCCATCCGGTGAAGCAGGGCATGATCCAGTCGCTCGGCGTGTTTGTTGACACCATCATCGTGTGTACCGCGACCGCGGTCGTTATCCTGTTGGCTGGCCCGAAAGTGTGGGGAGGGGAGGGAGTGAACCCGAATAATCTCACTACGCTTTCCGTGGTGCATCACTTGGGCGGGTGGGCTGAGGTGCCGATGGCGCTGCTGATTGCGGTGTTGGCTTTCTCCTCGATTATTGCCGCCTATGTGTATTCAGACGTGAATATGGCTTTCGTTACCCGCGCCCCGTGGGCGACCTGGGTGGTGCGGGTCGTCTCGGTCGTGTCGGTGGTGGCGGGTGCACTGCTGGCGTTGCCGGTGGTGTGGAACGCTGTCGATATCGCGATGGCTGTCATGACGGTAACGAACCTGGTGGCGTTGGCTATCTTGTGGAAGTGGGGGGCTGGAGCGCTGCGTGACTATGAGGCGCAGCGCCGCGCGGGTGTGTTGGAGCCGGTGTTTGTTGGTCGCGGCAACAAGTTTTTGCCTGCAGATGTTCCTTCTGAAGTGTGGGATGAGGGCAAGGCTGCCGCGCTGGTTAATAAAGATTGATTTACAGGCGGCTGCGCTTAACCTGTATCTGCGGCGGTTCCTATATCCAGTTTGGCAGCCACATTCTCCATTGCCAATGCGAGTAGGGCAGGTCCGATCCGGTACCCAACGGCAGAAAGAACAGCGCGCCCGCCAGTACGACAATCAGCGCTATAACTGCTATTGCCTGCGCAAATAGTGGGGTTTCGGTGCGCGTTTCACCCAGGCGTAGCCGTGTTCGCCCCAGCGATTCTGCGCGCGGCACGATATGTCCGAAGAGTACGCCGAGGGTATAGGTTAAGGCGAGCGCCACAAAGGGGCTTAGCACCACCATATAGAACATAAAAACCGTGCGTGACCAGTACAGCAGCCACGGCGCCCAGAGTCCCAGGTAGCCACATAGTATGAAACCGGCACGCCAATCCCGTAGCGCAAACGCGCATCCGATAACTGTCGCCAATCCAACCAGCCCCGTCCACCACAGCAGCGGGTTTCCGAGTGCTGTTACCGCCTGCACCAGGTAATCTCCCTGTTCGCCTTGGGGTTTTTCGAAAACCATTGAGGTTGGACGCAAATCCAGCAGCCACTGTAGCGGGTTTGCCTGGTAGGGGTGCGGAGAGGTTACGCCCTTGTGAAATGTCAGTATGTCTCGCTGATAGCGCACCCAATCGGCGAGCAGTCCCTGCCCGGTGGCTCCGCGCCCCCAGGATCCGGGTGCCATGAACCACGGCAACCAGCCGACTATATAGGCGATAACCGCAGGGGGAACCAGGTACAGGAAAGCTGGAACACCGCCTCGTAACACCCCGAATCCCAGGGCTTTCATTACCGGAAAACCACCTTGCCAGCGTGCCGTTACCTCTCGTACCACTATGAACAATCCGCAGAGGGCGAGGGCGTATGCAGCAGACCATTTCACTGCCGCCCCGGCACCGAAAAACACCCCTGAAAGCACCAGCCACCAGCGAAAACCCGTCCCTATGTGCCATTTGTTTCCGGTGTGGGTGCCCCCGTTCCATAGCGCGTCAGCCAGGCGCGGGCGGGTGGTGCGAAAGTCGTGTGCGAGCGTCCAGAAACCCGCAAGTACCAGGGTGGCGAGAAAAACATCGAGCAACCCGATTCGTGACATCGCCACGTGCAGGGTGTCGGTTGCCGTGAACACGCCGGCAACGGCGACCAGCGTCACGGAACGAAACAGCTGCCAAGCGATCGCGCAGGTCAACCAGACTCCCAGAGTGCCGAAGAGCGCAGCCATAACTCGCCAGCCGAATGGATTATCGGCACCGAAAATACCCATGCCGACACTGATGAGTGCCTTACCCAGCGGCGGGTGTACCACGAAGGCCGGATTCGTGGTCATAGCGGAGAAATCACCGGAAGCAAATGCCACGTTCGGGTCTGGTTCCTTTACCCAATCTGCTGGGTAGCCCAATGTCATCTGTGAATATGCGTCTTTCACATAGTAGGTTTCATCGAAGAGAATTTTATGCCAGCGATCCAGGTGGGTCAGCCGAATAACCGCAGCTAGTATCACGACGGCAGCGGTGGTGGCATAGTATTGCCAGTTACGCGCTACTCTTTGAAGTGTCGCCGTCATGCTCCCAGCCTAGCGTCTGCGATGTCGCCGGTGCCGGTCGTTTCGATGGTGTGGGAAAATAGGGGAGTGGAGAAAGGGCTTTTTAACTGGGTGATGCTCAGCGAGGAGTTGCTGCAGTGCTACAGGCTGCCGGTCGGCGTGATTTCGCTGGCTGCAACCCCGATAGGGAACCTCGGGGATGCTTCACTGCGGCTGTGTGTAGCCCTCGCCACCGCCGACCTGATAGCCGCCGAGGACACCCGCACCACCAGGGAACTTGCCGCGAAACTCGGGGTGCGAATCAGTGGGGAGATGCTCGCCTATCACAACCATAACGAGGTCGATGCGGCGAAAGAGATTATCGCAGCCGCCGCGGCTGGCAGCGCCGTGCTGGTGGTTTCCGATGCCGGGATGCCGGGGGTATCTGACCCGGGATTCCGGGTTGTTCAGGCGGCTTGCGCAGCCGGTGTTGAAGTCCGGGTAATACCCGGCCCGTCAGCACCAATAGCTGCTCTCGCGATTTCGGGGTTGCCCAGCGACAGGTTCCTTTTCGCCGGTTTTCTGCCCCGTAGCGGTGTCGCTCGCAGCCGAGTTTTACAGGGGCTTGTCGGGGAGACTGCGACACTGTTGTTCCTGGAATCCCCTAATCGGTTGGCGGGGACATTAGCGGACTTGGCTGAGGCTTTCGGTGCTGAACGGCGTGCCGCAGTGGCTCGTGAAATCACCAAAAAATTTGAGGAAGTGCGTCGCGGAACCCTAACTGAACTGGGTGAGTGGGCGGCAAATGGGGTGCGCGGCGAAATAGTTTTAGTGGTTTCCGGTGCTGACAGTAGCATCGATGTTGATACCGCCCAGCACGCAAGCTACGCTTCCCCGGCATTGAACACGGAGGAACTGTCCATGAAAGTCCAGGAACTCACCGAACTTGGGGTGCGCCGAAAAGATGCCGCACGTTGGCTCGCACACACCTGGGGAGAGGGCAATTTGAGCGCAAATTCCCTGTATAAAGCCAGTTTGGGGACGCGACAATGAAATTTTTACAGATCGTGTGTTCGGTGTTGGAGATCATTTTTGGTGGCGCGGCACTGATCTGTTTCATTCTCAGCTATTTCCGTGACACCTATCTGTGTTTTTCTCTCGGCCTGGCGGCATTCGTGATTTGGTTGGTCGTGAAACTTCTCGACCACCTGGTTGTGCGTCGCCGCCCGCTACGCAACTTTTTTTGGAATATCCGTGACGATGGCGATACCAAGAGGAACACCAAGTGAAAATGATTCGGCGCCGCTACTTGATGTCTGGCATCGTGCAGGGAGTGGGTTTTCGGCCGCAGGTCGCGCGGGTTGCCGGACGCTGGCCCGTCACCGGCTTTGTAGGTAACGATGACCTGCGGGTGTTTATTGAGGTTCAGGGTGATTCCACAGACCTTGACGGTTTCATAGGCGATTTTTTGGACGATTTACCGCCCTTGGCGAAAGTGCTAGCCATCGAGAGCACTGATATCCAGGTGTTGCCTGGTGAAAGTGCCTTTACCATCGTGCAATCCCGCCGGGAATCCGGTGCCCGCACCCTCATACCGCCCGATGTTGCTACCTGCCGGGACTGTCGTGCCGACATCGCAGACCCTGAGAACCGCCGTTTCGGTTATGCTTTCACCACCTGCACAAACTGTGGTCCGCGACTGTCTATTATTGAAGACTTGCCGTATGACAGGCCACTCACAACGATGCGTGAGTTCCCGATGTGCCCCGAATGTGCCGCCGAGTATTCCGACCCGGACGACCGGCGCTATCACGCGCAGCCGATTTCCTGTTACGCCTGTGGGCCGCACCTGTGGCTGGTTGATGCTAACGAAGTGCCCGCTGCTAGCCCTGATCCTTTCGCTGAGGACGATCCTGTGCCTGCCGAACTGTGGGACGGTTCCCGTGGTGGACGTGATTTGGCTGCCCAAGAGGCGGTGATCGCTGAGTTTCAACATCGTATTCGAGCAGGTCAGATAGTCGCGGTAAAGGGGATAGGCGGGTTCCATTTGCTCTGTGATGCCGGTAATGCTCAGGCGGTGACGCGACTGCGGCAACGCAAACACCGTGACGGTAAGCCTTTCGCTGTGATGGTTCCTGATTTGGCCGCGGCCCGTCAGATTGTGCAGGTCAGTGCGGCGGTTGCCGAGTTGCTGACCGGCCCTGAACACCCGATAGTGCTATTGGCGAAAGTTTCCGACTCCGGGGCTGATACCGGTGCCGCCCAGGAGTGTGCTCCGGGGTTGGCGCGGCTCGGGGTGATGCTCGCCTATAGCCCGCTGCACCTGCGGCTACTTGACGGTTTAGGGCCGGTTGTAGCAACTTCCGGGAACTTTTCTAGTGAGCCGCTTTGCTATGAGAACCGGCAGGCGCTGGCTCGTCTGACCGGTATTGCGGATGCGTTTGTTCTGCACAACCGGGGTATCGCGGTTCCTGTCGAGGATTCTGTAATACAGTTGGATTCGGCTGTGGCGAACACGGTGTTTATTCGTCGTTCGCGCGGCTATGCACCATCTCCGGTAATGCTCCCGGCAGCTAAACACGGTGCCGGGGTGCCGGGAACTAAAGGTGCCGTGGTGCTCGGGGTTGGCGGCGAACTGAAAAACACTTTCTGTCTGGTTCGGGACGGTATGGCGTTTGTGAGCGCTCATATCGGCGACATGGGATCCTATGAATCGCAGGTGGCTTTTGATGCGGCGATGCGACAGCTCCTTGGGATGCATCGGGAACAGCCAGGCATTGTGGTTTGTGACGCGCACCCGAACTATGCGACTTCCGCATGGGCGGAGCGATACGTGAATCAGGAGCGCTCTAAAGGTCGCGAAGTGCAGTTGTACAGGCTGCAACATCACCGTGCACACGCCCTATCGCTGCTCGCCGAAAACGGTGAACATCGCGCTGTTATCGCCGCGCTCGATGGCACCGGTTACGGTGAGGACGGTCAGGTTTGGGGATCCGAGATTTTTACCTGCGACTTGGATGTGTCCAATCCGTTGACGGCAGATTCGATGCTGCAGCGAACCTGGCATTTACCGTATTTCCCGCTGGTGGGTGGCGATTTGGCTGTTAAAGAACCCTGGCGGCTCGCGGCGCTACTACTGGATACGCTGGGGGTCAAGGTGCCAACAGATTCACCGTTCAAGGAGTACCTGGATTCGGTTGCCGGCGCGACCTATAAAACCGTTTTAGAGCAGGCGAAGCAGCCCAGAAACCCGGTTTTGGTTGATTCGGTTGGACGCTATTTTGATGCGGCAAGTGCGCTGCTCGGTATCTGTGAGGTAGCGACATATGAAGCCGAGCCTGCCGTGTTATTGCAGCAGGCAGCACAGGATTACCTAAGCGAAGCGCCGGACTCTGCCCCGGTGTGCACAGCGGGGAGTGGGGATAGCCAAAACCGTGTCCGTGACCTGATTGTTTCCCTCGTTTCCGCTAACTCGACCGGCTCAGCGGCTTGGGCTTTTCATCGGGGTATGGCGGCGATCATCGCCGATGAAATGATTGCTGCCGCCCATGCAGCCAACATTGATGCTGCTGGTATAACCGGCGGATCCGCGGTAAATACAGTGCTCACTGGCATGATTGTGGAGCGGTTACGGACCGCCGGTTTGCGGGTTCTCGGCCACAGGCAGGTTCCGCCAAATGATGGTGGCCTGTCTCTCGGCCAAGCCTACTATGGAGCCCTAATCGCCATGAGCGGCATATCGGGCGAGCCGGACGCGCCATGAGCGAATGCGGCGATAGGTTAGTTTCATGGCGCGACAAACGAAAGCGGTTTATTGGCGGAGACGTATCATTGCGTTGCTGGTTATCGCACTGCTAGCCGTGCTGGTTGTTTACGGGGTGCGTGCCGCAGTCTCCATGTTCACGGCGGTTCGCGAAACCCGCGCAACCGCTCAACAGTCTGCCGCGAAAGAAACCGAAATTGTTGTCCCCGTTAAATGTGACCTGGCGAACCTACAGTTGACGCTCTCCGGGGCAGATGCCACGATCACAGCCGGGACGATCCTGGAGAACACGCTGACTCTGGTGAACCTGAAACCGGAACAGCCCTGCTATCTAGACCTGGCTGATATAGACCTAGGGATCGTAGTGACCAGCGGTAATGACGAAGTCTGGAACTCTGCGACCTGCGCTAACGATGAGAGTAAACGGGTGCTGCTCGCCGAGGGGCTCGAGTATTCTTTCAACTCGAACTGGCAGGCAAATCGTTTTAAGGAATGCAACGCCGGGACAGTACTCGCAGCTGGAACCTACAGGGTTGTGCCCTATATGTCCGGTGGGGAACCGAACATATCTGATGCGGAAACATCCGATACTCAAAACCCGGATGAAACGTCACAAAACCAGGCGAAATCGGATACCCGGGAGGCGGTCCCCGACCTGCGGGGTGTACGAGTGATAACGCTCACCGACCCTCCTAAACCGAAACCCACTGCCACGAAAAAAGACAGCTGAGCGGTCGCCGGGTGTGTTCGACCCCTGTCAATCCGCGGTTTCCCGCCGGGGCAGTGAGATACCGGCAGCCTCCGCGATCGTCGTCACCGGATAAACCTGCATCCCCTCTGGAACCCGCAGTTCAGCGGAACCTTTCTGCGGAACAATCGCTGTCTGAAAGCCCAGGCGGGCAGCCTCCTGCAAACGGCGCTGCACCCCGACTGCTCCCCGCACTTCCCCGGTGAGACCAACCTCCCCGAACGCAACCATGCGGCTGACCGGTTCACGATTCCATGCCGCCGAGAGCACCGCTAACGCCACCGCTAAATCAACTGCCGGTTCGCTGGTGCGGGCACCTCCCACGGTCGAAACATAAACATCGCAGCTACGCAGGTCTACACGCATCCGGGCCTGTAAAACCGCGAGTATCATGGCGGTGCGAGCCCCGTCCATACCGACCGTGGTGCGTCTCGGTGACGGCCCGCCCGGTGCGACCAGTGCCTGAATCTCGGTGGGCATAGGTCGGTGCCCCTCTAGGGTTACCGTCACGCAGGTGCCCGGCACCGGTTCCGCCGTCTCCGACAGGAACAGTCCCGACGGGTCGGGCAGCTCCGTGATTCCCGCTTCACCGATCTGGAAACAGCCAACCTCGTCAGTCGGTCCGTAACGATTCTTTACTGAACGTAGCATCCGCAGGCTCGAATGGCGTTCTCCCTCGAAATAGCACACCACATCGACCAGGTGCTCCAACACTCTGGGGCCTGCAATACCGCCACTCTTCGTGACGTGCCCGACCAGCAGCACCGGCATGTTTCGCGTTTTTGCTTCCTGAATGATTCCGGATGTGACCGCCCGCACCTGCGAGACGCCCCCGGCTGCACCCTCCACATTCGCTGAAGAAATCGTCTGCACCGAATCGAGAATCAGCAACCCCGGCTCAACAGCCTGTACCTGTCCGAGTACCCGAGCCAAATCATTTTCCCCGGCGAGCAGCAGGTTCGACTCCGATGCTGCTATTCGTTCTCCACGCAGCCGCACCTGCGAAACCGACTCTTCGCCCGTGATATACAGTGCCGGTTTCTCACCTCGGGCAGCAAAACGTGACGCTACCTCCAGCAGCAGGGTCGATTTCCCGATACCCGGTTCCCCGGCGAGCAGTATCACTGCGCCAGGAACGATGCCGCCACCCAAAACCCGATCCAGCTCGCCTATACCGCTTCCGGAAGCGTCAGCAGAATCAACGTCCACCTCGGTAATCGCCTGTGCCGGTAGCTCGGGCACTATCGGAGCCGGGGCTCGACCCGCCCCGCCGCCGAGCGTGGAGCCGGACCCGAACGCCGACCCTTTACCGGAGGGCTCATGAAACTCCTGGAGGGTCCCCCACTCGCCACAAACCCGGCATTGACCAGCCCATTTCGGGAAAGTATTGCCGCATTCGGCACACATATAAACCGTTTTCGCCTTTACCATGATTCCACCATATCGGGCACCTCCTACATTTTTATTTCTGCGCCGGTCATGCCGGGTTCCCATCCTCCCCGTCGCCTCCCGCGAGTAGCATAGAGACATGGCGAAAAAAGACCACAAGCCCACCGGCACCCTGGTCATCGGGTTGGGGCGTTTCGGAATGGCGGTTGCCGCGACCCTGACGAAACTCGACCGTGAAATCCTCGCCGTCGAGCAGTCCGGTCGGATAATCCAGCAACTACAGGGGCGATTCCCGATGGTTCAAGCTGACGCTACCAGCATGGATGCCCTAGAACAGTTGGGTGCGGCAGAGTTCTCCAGTGCAGTTGTCGGAGTCGGCACCTCCCTCGAAGCCTCCGTCCTCATCACAGCAAACCTCGTTGACATAGGTATGCCCTCAATATGGGCAAAAGCTATCTCCCTGGAACATGGGCGCATCCTGAAACGTATCGGTGCTCACCACGTGGTCTATCCGGAGTTTGATGTTGGTCAGCGTACCGCACATCTCGTGGACGGGCGGATGCTCGACTATATCGAAATGGATCGCCGCGGATTCTCTATAGTTAAAATGCGTCCCCCAAAGGAGACACACGGTTTTACGCTCGGAGAGCTGGATATCGACGGGAAATACGGGGTGCGGGTTGTCGGCGTCATGAGCCCCGGCGAACCATTCGAGTATGCGACTTCCCAAACCCGTATCGAATCCGGAGATATCATCATTGTTTTCGGTGACGCAGATCTTTTGGAGGCTTTCGCGCAGCGTCCTTGAACCGACCTGTGAATATCCAGGACGCGACTTGACTTAAAAAGCTGTTGATATTCAACGATCCTTGGTTTCAGCCGATGGACGGGGCTTCTTCCGGCATCCGAATAACCCGGCGACGTTGCCTGATGGCCAGCGCCGTTGCCACCGTCATAATGCCGGTACGCCCCGCAAACATCAGTGCCGCCAACACATATTTTGCCTCAGGTGGCAGGTCGGGAGTGATCCCGGTGGATAAACCCACCGTAGCGAATGCCGAAATCACCTCGAAACCGATAACATCCAGCGAATACTCGGTGACCTGCAGCAAATAGAAAATCGACACCGCTACCAGCGTGGCCCCCATCATCGTTACCGCGACCGCCAGGCGAACCGTGGAATCCGGGATACGCCGGTGGAAAGCCTCCGTATCACGGTCGCCGCGTGCCTCCGCAACAATCGCCAAAACCATTACAGCCAGGGTCGTCACCTTTATGCCGCCGGCGGTGGATGCCGAACCGCCACCAATAAACATGAGCACGTCTATCAGGAACCAGGAGCCGCGTGTCATTGCACCTATATCAATCGTGGTCAGCCCAGATGAACGCGAATTTACTCCGAAAAGCAGTGCCGTCTGGATTTTCTCGGAGAGGTTAAGCTGACCGAAAGTACCGGCATTGTTCCATTCAGACGCGGCCACCATCACGACTGCAGCACCAGCAAGTATCATATAGGTCGTAATCGTCAGTTTCGAGTGCAGCGACAGGTGTCGAGGACGCCGCCAGTTACGTGACAGGTCCTGCATCACCGGGAAACCGAGCGCCCCAAAAAGTGTTCCAAACAGTATAGGCATGGTGATGAACCAGTCTCCCACGTGGGGAGACAGCCCTTCCGGTAGGGTTACGAACCCGGCGTTGTTGAATATCGAAACCGACATGAATAATGCGTTCCAAAACGCTGATGGGCCCGATTCGCCCAGCGCCAACAGTCTCGGCAACAGGATCGCGAAAAGCGCTACCTCCACCGACAGCGAGGTGATTACCGCTGCCTTGATAACTGAACCAACGTCACCCAGCCGAGTTGATTGCTGCTCTTTGGCGATGATTATGCGCTGGGTCAAGCCCACGTGCCGTGACACCGCCAACGCCAGGATTGAGGCGAGCGTCATTACACCCAGACCGCCGATTTGGATGGAGAGCAGGATCACTAGCTGCCCGAATGGTGACCAGTATGTGGCGGTATCCACCGTGGTTAAACCGGTGACGCACACCGCCGAGGTCGCGGTGAAAAGCGAATCGGAGAACTCCGGTCGCTGCAGGTCACGAGCGGCAAGTGGCAGCTGTAGCAGCAATGTTGAAAGCGCCACAATACTCGCGAAAACCGCTAAGGTCAGGCGTGCTGGCGAGTTTTTCGCCAGCTTATCCACCCAGTCCCGCAGCCGTTTCATGGTGTCCTCCTGCGTTGACGCATTTCAAAGCCCGCCGCTAAACCTGTAAATCCCGTAGAGGCGAGGACAATCAACCTTGAGAGGGGCTATTTTCCTGCCTGCTTCGATGCTACACTTAAAAACCGGAGACAATTACTGCTGTGGCTCATGTTAAACTGTGTGAAGTAACACCGCCGCAACGCGAGAACTTAAATGAGAATGGATGGGGTATGGCTGAGCAGATAACGCCGCGTTTCGTCACCGTTTCGGAGGTCGCCGAGGTGATGCGCGTGTCAAAGATGACCGTTTACCGCATGATCCATGCCGGCAACATCCCAGCAGTTCGGGTCGGTAAATCGTATAGGGTGCCGATTCAGGCGCTCACAAAGATCATCAACACTTCCGCTGACTGGGAGCAGGGCACGCAAGCCGAGGCTATTTGAGCTGCCACTGTCGATGCATAATGCGGTGTCGATTTCTCTAATGGCACCGCTGGGCGTAAAGTTGAGCGGGTATGGTTTTGGTTCGTGATACGCGACCAAAGGCACGAGAAATAGGAGAGCGATTTGGGTTCGGTAATCAAAAAACGCCGCAAGCGCATGTCGAAGAAAAAGCACCGCAAGTTGCTGCGCAAGACACGCCACCAGCGTCGTAACAAGAAGTAGCTTCTGGCAGTCAAAATCGAGCCTGCCGTCCCTGTGGCGGCGGGTTCTTTTATTGCCCAAAGGGTGCTGGAGTTTCACCGTCAGATCATTGTTTTACAGGTTTCAGGGGGAGCCGCATGGAGGGGCAGGTCAGCGAGTTCAGGGTGCTGCGCTATCGCGAACCGGTTCGGGTGTCTGCGGCGCTCACCGCGATACGCGGCAGTGGTAACGACCTGTGGATTGCGCCGAATTTGGCGATAATATCGCTGACGGATGCGCTACCGGTGACAGATTACCGGGTCGGGCCGCGTGCCACCGGGGACGCAAAATTTGTTGCTGATGCGCGGGTGCCTGCCGGTTGGGAGCCGCTCGCCGACGGTGGGGAGTTGCCGATATGCCTGCCGGTTGCCTTGGCGTCTTTCCCTTTCCTGCCCGGTGGTGAAGCGTATTTTGGGATTCCGAGACGGGCAGTCGTGATTGTTGAGGGTCGCGCCTATTTGGTGGCGCAGGAAAATGGGGCTGTCTCGGATAACTGGTGGGAGGGGTACCTGCCTGATTTTGCTGCCGTGGAGCTGGTCTTGGACAAGGCGGCTGGTGAGGCTATGCGCCCGGATTCGCCACCGGATCTTTTATCGGATGTTGAGCTGAAATCTTGGATGCGGGCTGTACAGTCCGTTCAGGAGCATATTGCTGCAGGTGAAGCACAGAAAGTGGTGTTGGCGCGACAGCTTTCTGGCACCTCGGAAACACCTATTGATGAGCGGGGTTTGATAGCGCGACTGTGGTGGCGCTATCACGAGGATTGCTGGATTTACGCTGTTGATGGACTGTTAGGTGCAACACCGGAGATGCTCGCCCAGGTTTGTCAGGGTGCTTTTTCTGCTCGGGTTCTGGCCGGTTCCGCCCCGGTCGGTCAGGGGCGGGAACTGCTCGCCAGTGCGAAGAACCTGGCTGAGCATCGGGTCGCGGTAGACTCGGTCAGGGAGGCGCTCACGGGGGTGTTGCCGCAGCTGCGGATTTCTGTGGAACCGGAGTTGCTGGAGCTGCCGAACGTGGTTCATTTGAGCACCAGAGTTGAAGCTGATTCCGCTGGTCATACGGTGCTGGAGCTGGTTGCGGCGCTGCATCCGACGGCGGCGGTGTGCGGGATGCCGAGGGAGACTGCCGGCGATTTGATAAACCGTTTTGAGGGTCTGGATCGTGGACGTTACGCCGGTCCAGTGGGCTGGGTTGATGCTGACGGTAACGGGCAGCTGGCGATTGCGCTGCGCTGTGTGGAACTGCGAGGCAGGGATTGGCGAGTGTTTGCCGGAGCCGGAATCATGCCGGATTCGGATCCGCAGCGGGAGTTTGCGGAGACCGCCACGAAAATGCGCCCGGTGCTAGATGCGCTCTTCGGTGCCGCTAGCTCGCGGAGGATAGGGGATTCGAACCCCTGAGGGCTTGCACCCAACCCGCTTTCCAAGCGAGCGCCATAGGCCGCTAGGCGAATCCTCCAGGGCGTCGGTCGGAACCTATAAAACCTGTAGATCCCTGACGAACGCGAATACCAGTTTAACCGGAACCGGAGCACACCGGCAAAACCCGTCCCGGTCGTTTGCCCCTCACCACCACATTCACCTACAATTGACGGTGATCCTCCGCGTGACGGTATCATCCGAACCTCCCCAGGGCCGGAAGGCAGCAAGGATAAGGGTGCGCTGCCGGGTACGCGGAGGGTCTTTGCTCTCACCAGCGTAAACCGCCTCGCCCGCGGGCAGTGCCTGAAAATGTAGGCGGTTCCATCTAGAGTTAAAGGGTGAGCAGCGCACTATACCGGAAGTACCGTCCTGACACCTTCGATGAGGTTATCGGGCAGGAGCATGTAACCGAGCCACTCAAGCGCGCCCTCGATTCTGGTCGCATCACTCACGCCTACCTGTTTTCCGGGCCGCGCGGCTGCGGCAAAACCACTTCAGCGCGTATTATGGCGCGCTGCCTTAACTGTGCGAAAGGTCCGAGCTCGCACCCCTGCGGCGAGTGTGATTCATGTACAGAGTTGGCGACCGGCGGACCGGGGTCGCTGGATGTTGTTGAAATCGATGCTGCCAGCCATAACGGTGTCGATGCTGCCCGGGATTTGCGTGAACGCGCCGGTTTCGCGCCGGTTCGTGACCGCTACAAGATCTATATTCTCGACGAGGCTCACATGGTTACCTCCGCGGGCTTCAATGCGCTGTTAAAGATTGTGGAGGAGCCGCCCGAACACGTGAAGTTTATTTTCGCGACCACCGAGCCTGACAAAGTAATCGGCACCATCCGCTCCCGCACCCACCACTATCCGTTCCACCTGGTAGGAGCAGATGTGCTGCTTCCTTACCTGTCTGAACTGTGCCAGCGGGAAAACATAGGTGTAGATGACGGAGTGCTACCGCTCGCGGTACGTGCCGGTGGAGGGTCGGTACGTGACACGCTGTCGGTGCTCGATCAGTTGATGGCGGGTGCCGAGAATGCCCAAATCAGCTATGACCGGGCGGTTGCGCTGCTCGGATACACGGATTCGGCGATACTAGATTCGGCTGTGGATGCGATTTCTGGACGTGATTCAGCTGCCCTTTTCAAGGTTGTGGAGGACATGGTCGATTCCGGTCATGACCCGCATCGATTCGCTGAGGACTTGCTGCAACGACTCCGGGATGTACTGCTCGTGTCTATGACAGGTGAGGACGCTGCACGAGTATTGCATCACCTGCCTGATAAGCAGCTGGAGCGGATGCGCCGACAGGCTCAGGTTCTCGGTTCGGTTCGAGCCTCACGCGCTGCCGACCTGGTGGCGGAAGCTCTCGACACCATGACTGGCGCTACCGCACCTCGGCTGCAGGTAGAACTGCTCTGTGCGCGCCTGTTGTTGCCAGATCCTGCCGCCGGTGCCGTCAAGGCGGATGCGCAGACCATACCTGCACATTCCGCAGCTCCGCCAGTCCCGACCCGGGCAGCCGCATCACCCCAGCCGGGTATTAATCGGTCCCGACCCGCTGACCCTCCAGTTCAGTTGCCGGTCAAAACCGCAGCTTCGCAGCCTGAAAAAACTGAACCGGCACTTCAAAAATCCGTATCGGATCAGCGGGAGGCGATGGATCCCCAAAAGCCCGATTCGTCTCCCGGTGGAATGCTACCCAGCCAGCTGATACGCGACCGTTGGGACGATGTGCTCGCCGCCCTTCGCCGTATCAGCCCCTCGGTGTGGTCGCGGGTGCGCGGTGCCCAGGTTGGTGCGGTAAATGACGGAGACATCACCATGGTATTCCCCAGCCAGCATCTCGCTTCCGGGTTCCTGGCACGTGACGGGGCAGACACCCTGGCGAATGCTATAGCCACTTCCCTCGGATTACAGATGAGAGTGAATGCGGTTTCAGCAGATAACCAGCATCCCGCTGATGGTTCCGACCCGTTCGCGAACCAACCCGGTTCGGCAGAACCCCAATCTCACGGGTCGGCACGTCCCTCTCGCCGAGGTGGCCTGTCAGTTATAGAGGGGGGAGCAGCCGAAAACGAGACTGAAATCACCGGGTCTTCGGTACCTGCCCCGATGCCACCGACCGCGACCCGCTTTGATGTTTCCGCAGATGATACCGGTTACGCAGCGACCCAAACATCCGCGACCTCTGTATCCGCCGCGACCCACGCACCCGCTACGCCTCCCGCATCCGCAAAGCCGCCTTTGCCTTCGGAACTGCCGGAGACTAACACAGGTGCTGTAGATTTCGATGCGGTCGAATCGGTTAACGACCCGGATGCTGGCGACCAGAGCGCTGACGCAGCCGAAGCCGTGATAGCTGTCCTTGGCGGCAGCGTCATTGACGAATACCCGAGCGGATCCTGAGCCCATGTACACGCAATCACTTCAAGACCTTATTGACGCACTCGGAGCATTGCCCGGGATCGGCCCGAAGTCGGCTCAACGCATAGCTTTCCATATCCTTTCTGCTCCCACCGAGGACGCCCAACGCCTCGCCGACTCCCTGCTAAAAGTGAAACACAACACCCATTTTTGTGAGATTTGCGGCAACATCTCAGAATCACAGATATGCGATATTTGCTCCGATACTCGCCGTGATCAAACCAAAATATGTGTGGTAGAGGAACCCAAAGACGTTGGCGTTATTGAACGTACCCGCGCCTACAACGGACTGTACCATGTGCTAGGCGGCGCCATCGACCCGATAAACGGTATAGGCCCTGACCAGCTGCGTATTCGTGGTTTACTGACCCGGCTCGGAACCCGTGGCGATGACGACACCGTCACGGAGGTGATTATCGCTACCGACCCCAATATCGAGGGAGAGGCAACCGCAACCTACCTGTCACGTACCCTCGGTACCCTCGGCATCGACGTGACACGACTGGCATCCGGGCTGCCCGTAGGCGGTGACCTCGAATATGCTGATGAGGTGACGCTCGGGCGCGCATTCGAGGGGAGGAGGGCACTCTGAAACGGCTCGTTTATCGCCTTTACCTACGAAATTGATAGGGTTTTATATGGCTTTGAGGTTTCCTATCAGCAGGAGGAGGTAGCTCAGTTGGCGCTTATCGTGCAGAAATACGGCGGCTCCTCGGTATCCGACACCGAGGCTATGCGTCGGGTCGCGAAACGCATAGTCGAGACGAAAAGTCGTGGACACCAGGTGGTTGCGGTTGTATCTGCGATGGGGGACACCACCGATGACCTGCTGGATATGGCAACCGAGTTGAACCCGACAGCGCCGAAACGTGAGATGGATATTTTGCTCTCATCGGGTGAGCAGATTTCGATGTCGCTGCTGTCGATGGCGATAAACGCGCTCGGATCCTCCGCAGTGGCCTTTACCGGGGCTCAAGCCGGTATCCGCACCGATGCCCGTTTCGGCAAAGCACATATCACCGGTATGGTTCCGGAGCGGGTGGCGCGCGCCATTCAACAGGACAATATCGTTATTGTTGCCGGTTTCCAGGGAGTGACTGAGCGCGGCGATGTCACCACGCTCGGTCGCGGTGGTTCCGACACGACTGCTGTGGCGCTCGCGGCGGCCCTTAACGCTGATGTTTGCGAGATATATACCGATGTGGATGGGTTGTTTAGTGCTGATCCGCGAATCGTGTCGAGTGCTCGACGCCTCCATGTTCTCGACTACGAAGAAACCCTAGAAATGGCGGCGAATGGCGCGAAGATCCTGCATTTGCGTGCAGTGGAGTTTGCGCGCCGCTATGAGGTGCCGTTGCACGTGCGTTCGTCCTTTTCCGACAAGGACGGAACCTGGATTTCCGATACCCCGCCAGTGCCGACACTGCGCGGAATAGTCCCTGACGATGCTTTTTTAATGTCCGCGAGAAAGGACAAGGAAATGGAAGAACCGATAATTTCCGGTATTGCCCATGACCGCAGCCAAGACAAAATCACGGTTGTTGGTCTGCCCGACCAGCCGGGTGCGGCAGCCGCGCTCTTTGAGGTGGTGGCCTCAGCAGATGCCAATATCGACATGATTATCCAAAACATTTCGGTTGACGGCACTGGACTCTCGAACCTGTCGTTCACGCTCCCGGCAGACGATGCTGAGACAACCCTGGAAGCGTTACGTGCCGCCCAGTCAGATATAGGTTTCACGAAGATTCTATTCAACAGTGAGGTCGGTAAGCTCTCGCTGATTGGTTCGGGTATGCGCACTAACCCAGGTATTTCGGCGACACTGTTCAAAGCGCTCTATGAGGCCGGTGTCAACATCGAGATGATTTCCACCTCTGAGGTGCGCATCTCGGTACTGATTGCCCTCGATGACCTCGATAAGGCGGTACGTGCAGTTCACGAGGCTTTTGACCTCGATAGTAACGAACTCGAAGCGGTGGTTTATGGAGGTACCGGACGATGAGTTTGACGCTTGCTGTTGTTGGCGCGACCGGCCAGGTCGGCCAGGTTATGCGCACCATCCTCGCTGAACGCAGGTTTCCAGCAGATCATATTCGGTTTTTCGCTACCGCGCGTAGTGCCGGTCGGCAACTGGATTATTGTGGCGAGAGTGTCGTCGTGGAAGATTTGGCGGGCGCTGACCTCGATGGCATCGACATAGCGATCTTTTCTGCAGGCGGCGGCACTTCCCGAGAGTTTGCTCCGCGTTTCGCGGATGCCGGAGCCGTGGTGATAGACAACTCCTCGGCTTGGCGTTCCGACCCGCAGGTGCCACTGGTGGTTTCTGAGGTGAACCCCGGAGACATCTCAAATCGCTCTAAAGGTATCATCGCAAACCCGAATTGCACGACGATGGCGGCGATGCCGGCGCTGAAAGTGCTGCACGACAAATATTCTTTGACCAGGCTGATCGCATCCTCCTATCAGGCTGTTTCCGGTTCGGGACGCGCCGGGGTGACAGAGCTGGCTGCCGGGGTGCGTGCCGCCGCTACTCAGGATATGGAGGAGTTGGTTCTCGATGGCACGGCCGTTGATTTTCCGCAACCGCAAACCTATGTCGCGCCGATAGCGTTCAATGCCGTACCTTTCGCCGGGAACCTTGTCGATGATGGCAGTGCCGAGACTGATGAGGAACAGAAACTCCGTAATGAGTCCCGCAAGATTCTGCACATACCGGATCTGTTGGCGTCCTGTACCTGTGTGCGTGTCCCGGTTTTCACCTCCCACCTGCTCAGCGTGAACGCCGAGTTCGCCACCGAGCTGCAGCTAGCCGAGGTTCATGCGCTGCTGGATGAGGCACCCGGTGTCGAGGTGGTTGATGTGCCGACTCCACTCGCGGCTGCGGGTCGGGACGGCACGTTCATTGGTCGCTTGCGTATCGACCAGGCGGTTGCGGGGTCGCGTGGCTTAGCCTTTACAGTAGTGGGCGATAACCTGCGTAAAGGCGCAGCCTTGAATGCTGTAGAGATTGCTGAACTGGTTGCTGCGCAGCTGGCCTGACACCGGTTTAGGTTTCTCTGAGGAGCCTATACCCTGCCCGGGTATCGGTTTAGATAAGAAAAATGGCTCCCATTGGGCTATCCTCGAATTAGCAGAGTTGCTCGTATCCGGTTTCGGGGCGGGTTTTGATTCTAGGAGGGGAAATGGCGACTGTAACCGCCACTGACAGCAATATTGCAGAGCTGATAGAGAAGCACGACACGATTTTCTTTGATTTTTGGGCTTCCTGGTGCGGACCGTGCCGGATGTTTTCCCCGGTCTTCGACAAGGCTTCCGAAGAACACAGTGACATGGTATTCGCGAAAGTAAATGTTGACGAGAATCCGCAGGTCGCGCAAGCCCTTCAGGTTGTTTCGATCCCGACTCTGATGGCTTTCCGGGACGGTATTGGGGTGTTCCGTTCTGCCGGTGCGATGTCCAGTAATGACCTTGACTCCGTAATTAAACAGGTCGCCGCGCTAGATATGGACGAGGTACGCAAGCAGGCGGAACAGGCCTGATTTTTCCGCGTGCCCAGCTGATTCTAGTAGTGTTCCAGCTGGTTACTGTGCATTATGAAGCCGTGACCGGTACTCACTGACCAGCAGTTCACGCCGTCCCCACTGGATTGACACGCGAAGTCTCCTGAACCTACCGCGTCATCAGCAGTCAGGGTAGGTGTGTTTCTGGTATTGATTTTGCCCTTGAGTGTCAGTACCTCTAACGAACCGCCCTCGGTCAGGTTCACCACAATCGGGGAGCCATTATTACCCAGGTCAAGTTCAGGATCCGGTTCGGCTATACCGCATTGCACGCCACCAGTTGAAATCGCGCAGATAATGTTATTGTCGGCCACGGCGAAACGCGGTACGTCGGTGTGGGCATCTTTCGGCATCGGTTTTCCGTCACGAGGAGCGAGGGTCGGGGCTTCTATAACCTGTCGCGATTCGGTGTCCATCTGCAGGTCAGAACCTTCTGTGATTGCCGAGTTGCCGTCATCTGCAGCATCCGGTGCTCCGGAGGGGTTTGCGTTCTGGTTATTTGGGTTCTTACCACCGGATTTACCGTCGGAGTTTTGTTGGTCACCGCCGATGGTCTGCTCATTAAGATAGGGGTAGAGGTGTTTGCCCCATATGCCGTTTGGAGCAAGCGGGCCGACATTCCCAATCAGCCCGACGAGCAGTGTGGTGAGCAGCAGCGCCACAATCGCTATACCGGTTAGCAACCAAGCCCCAAAATGATGACGTTTCGGCTCGTCAGAATTGTTTTTAGGGCTGTTGCGGGAGGCGTGTAGCTGTTCCCTGCGTCGCTCTGCGGTGGTGTGTAAACTATCGAGCAACTGTTTCGCTTTCGAAGTTCCTGCCGCGATTACGCCCGCCTGAGTCGGCTGTTTTGCCTCATCGTCTGCATCTCCCAACTCTTCGAACGGCATCGAATCCGTATCTGTCTCAGAGCTTGCAGAAACTGGAATATGGGTTGCGCCACGTGCCGGAATCGTTTCAATTTCGAAGTCGTTCTCGCCACTATTCGTTTCGGGTTTTGGCTCAGGTTTTGGTTGAGGTTCCGGTTCGGTGTCTGTTTCAGGTTTTGGTTGAGGTTCCGGCTTGGGTTCAGTGTCCGCGACCGGGATCTTCGTGGCGGAGGCCACGACCTTTACCGCCGTGTCTTCACGTTGTGCCAATGCCGCGTCAATATCGGGGTTATGAAATTTGCCCAGCCACTCCAGCAGTGCAGGATAAGTCGAGGGGTTTGCGGCAATCGCCGCGCGTGTTTCAGGGTGGTTTTGAGCGAGAAACTGTAGTCGCTTCAGCGGTGTTGCGGGATTTGAGGCTTCCGCGATCAGCTCATTACTCACCCAATCATTCTACAGTAAAGCAGGTGAAAGGTGTTTTCGGCGCGGCGTTGTCGGATGGTTCAGGCAACCTGATGAACCGGACAGCCCGCCATCCCTAACGATCCGCTGAGCTCGACACCGCGTTCATCTGCGTGGGTCATGACCCGTCCGAGAACCTGTTGCGGATCGGGTATCGGCACCTCGGTGGTGCGCACCCCGAGACCTCGCAGCACAAAAGTCTGAATACACAGAATCATGTATTCGCGCATCCGCTGGTCAGTCGGCAGGCGATGACCTGCGAGGGTTGAGTTGATTATGGTAATGAGCAGCGGGATGCTCTGTTTTGGGATGCGTCCGGCAGACATTGCGGCGGCGAGTATGTCACGCAGTACTTCCTCGACGAGATTGGCGTGTTCGTGCAGTTCTTTACCGGTTTTATCGGAGACTATCAGGCGCAGGTCTCGACTTGGTGCCAACCGATAGGTCGCCCCGAGTAACAACTGTTCGCGAATGTAGATTCGCAGCTGTTTGATGGGGTCGCTGGTGCCCTCAAGGGCTTTTCGCAGCCGAAGTGAGTATTTCCCGGTCTCGTTGGAGATGTATGCCAACAGTAACGCCTCTTTGTCCGGGAAATGGTTATAGACCGCGGTGCGTCCTATACCGGCTTCGGCAGCTATCTGTGACATGGTGAGGGTGTCAAACGTTTGGGTCTTGAGCAGCTCTGACAGTGCATCGAAGAGCGCACTTCGGATATGTTTACGGTGCTCGATAATGCTGGTACCCATAATTTTCGGCATGAGGGCATTGTTACAGATTGCGACACATGTTGTCTAATCGTCATTATGTTGTTGCCGTGTTGCCGTTGCACCGCTGCTTCCGTGCACAAAACTGGAGATTTTGAACATTTATGACTGTTTCGGGTCACATAGGAGCAAATTTTCCTGAGTTGTGCACGGAAGGAGGAGGGGGAGGAGGGGGAGGAGGGGGAGGAGGGGGAGGAAGAGGGGCGGTTTCTAGTGGTGGTTGCAACGGTTGGTTTTTATGCTAGTAGTTCGATGATTTTTTCGTTGGGTTTGTACCAGTCGAGGGTTTTGCGTGGCCGGTCGTTGAGTTCTTCAGCTACGGCGTCGAGGTAGGTTTCGCTGAATTGGTGTAGGTCGATTCCTTTCGGGAAGTATTGGCGTAGTAGGCCGTTCGTGTTTTCGTTGGTGCCGCGTTGCCAGGGCGAGTGGGGGTCGCAGAAGTACACGTCCATGTTTAAGGCGGTGGCTATTTTCTTGTGTAGGGCCATTTCTGAGCCTTGATCCCAGGTGAGCGTGTTACGAAGCAGGGCTGGTAGGTGACGCATTTTCTTGATGATTGCTTCTTGCACGCTTCCGGCATCGTGATGGTCGGGTAAGTGCAGCAGGATCGTGAATCGGGTGGTGCGTTCCACGAGGGTGGCGAACGCGGCCGGGTTTCACACGGTGGGAATCGCCGATGACGCCAGCCGGGGCGAGTCGGATGTTCTGAGTGCTGAGACCGAGGCTTTCTGGGAAGAATTTCCCGCCGCTATCCCGGACTTCATGCTCCAGTAACAACCCGGCGATGTTCCGGTCGCAATTGTGGGTTTTCGCCGACGTTTTAAAACCCATTTTGACTAAGAAGGCAGAAAGGAACCCGATGCGTTCAGGCAGCTTCACTACCAATCTTGGGGTCATTCGCTATTGGGTGACTGATGCGCCGTTGGCTGGCAAGCCCTGGCTGGTGTTGCTGCCGGGCTTGACTGCTGATCACCGGCTGTTCGCGAGACAGATTAAATAGTTTACCGGTCGGTACAATCTGTTTGTGTGGGATGCGCCCGCGCATTACCGCTCGCGGCCCTTCGAACTGGCATTCGACCTTGACGATATGGTTCGCTGGCTGGGCGAAATCCTTGACGTGGAGGGTATCGAGCGGCCCGTCTTGGTGGATCAATCCTTGGGAGGATAAATCTCGCAGGCCTTCATGGATCTGTTTCCAGGTCGGGAGGCGGGATTCGTCTCGATTGACAGTGGTCCCCTGCAAAAGCGGTTCTATTCGGATTGGGAGCTGGCCGCCTTGAAGCGCATGGACGCAATCACCCGTTACATCCCCTGGAGTGTGTTAAAGCCTTGGGGTGCCTGGGGGACCGCCACCACCAAGTATGGGCGCCACCTGGTCTATCGTTTTTTGGAAACGTACGGAGAGGCGGAATATCGGCGATTGATGGTCTTTGGCTATGGGATGTTGGCTCGCGCCGTGGAAAAGGACCGTGCGTACCGAATCGACTGCCCGACCCTATTGATTTGCGGAAAGAGCGATCATGCGGGCGACGTAAAGACCTACAACCGTAAGTGGTCGCGGAAGATTGGCTGTCCGGTCCATTGGATTCAGGGGGCCGGGCACAACTCGAACACTGACCGACCTGGGGAAATCAATAGTCTCATCGAGGTTTTTGTGGGTTCTCTTCAATAGGTTCCCCTGGTTGCGTCATCGTTTTCGCTTGCTTTTTCAGGGCGCGGCGTTTGCGCAGTTGGCGAAATTTCGTGATCACAATAATTAGCCCACCAAATAAAATGAGCAGGAACAGGATTACCAGGATCGGCATAAAGATGGCCACCAGCGACAAGGTGAATGAGAACCCGTCCTCGCCCGCGGATACGACCGGCGCGGCCAGTCCGCCAGTACCAGCGTTCAGCACCGGACGGCTGGCTGCCTTCCCGCCGTGGGTCAAAAGCGCCACCAATACCCCAAGTACCACCCCAATCCAGGGGTTGGCCGCCATGAACTGCGAATTCTTTTCAAAGTCAGCGGCGGCCGAGGTGGCGGCAAAAATCAGGCCGCCGGAAAGCGGGCGAACGAAGGTGCCTACCGCATCGTTTAGCGAATCGACCGCCGGCACCTTATCCGAGACAATCTCGGCAAGCAGCAGCACCGCAGCGACGCCGATAGCCCAGGGGGACTCGATCCAGGCGTAACTTTGCGGCAGGTCGATGATGTCGGTAAAACGCGCCACCAACGCCACAATCAGGAACGGGATATAGGCATTGAGCCCAGCCGCCGCCGAAAGTCCCAGCCCAGTCAAAGTTGCCAGCATGGTTTCATTTTAGAGCGGTTGGAGAGGGCGACGGGAGTCGAACCCCCTTGAAATTGTTGTAACGCGTCCCATGTGACATACTGGGAAAGCGTTTTTGTGCCTTGCGGGTGTAGTTCATCGGTAGAACGACAGCTTCCCAAGCTGTAGAGGCGGGTTCGACTCCCGTCACCCGCTCCACTATGACGTCGAGAATGATAAGTAGGTGTTTGCGTTAGCGAGTATGCCCTTAGGGGGTCAAGAAAACTGCTTGCGTTAGTGAGTGTATAGCGCGTTAGCCCTGACCTGCGGAAACGCTCCCGAGCGCTAATGCTTCCCCGCCGTTTCGTTTTCTGGGCACGAGAAAAGCCCGTCCGCGCACTCAAACACGAACGAGCCAGAATCTTCATCTCAGATCTAAAGCTGGACGCCCACTTCCTCGCCAACACGGAACACGAACCGGATCGTATCCTCATCCACGATGGCGTGGTCGATGAGCGCGCTCCACTGTGAGGGGCGAAACTCGCTCACCGGTTCGCCCGCCAGATCGTCAAGTGCAGCAGTCACGGCAGCATGTTTGGCGGTATTCGCTGTAATGTCGGTTTCTAGGCTCGCTTTGTGTGCGAGTGTCTTACGATAGGCAGTATCGAGCTCGCTATAGCGAGATTGGTAGGCGTCCTGATCGAGCGCATGACTGTTCGCGGTTCATAAGTAATCCTTCCATGGTTGGGTTTACAACCAATGTTGTGTGTAGGTGAGAAGTCCAAGGAGTGCTCCTACTCCAAGTCCTAGCAAGAGCCATATTTTGCTATCCCATATAGAACGCGCCTTGTTTTCTTGATGATTCGGCTCTGGATTTTTGGTTAGTTCTGGCATCGATTCCTCTTTGCTGTCAGCATGTTGGTCACTCATAGGAGTATTATACATGAGCTTTATCAGCTGCAGTATCGGCGGTGGCCTAGCTTGGTTTTGCTCATGGCGCATACAAGTCGTAAGGCATGGTTCGCAGCCGGTTTGTAGTGTTTGGAGTACATGATTAGGTAGCGTTAACGCGGTGCGCGTCGTTGCACACGTTAGGGTGGCGGTTCTCAGGCTAACCTCTAAAAACCACCTTGTAACCGTACAGATGTTGCGTCTTCTAATGGGTGGGGGGGTGACGGAGTTGTTTTGAATGTATCCGACCTCGAAAGTTGTTGAATGACTTCGATGTAGAAGATGTCGTTAAGTACTTCTATTTCCCTCACAACCGAGGATGTCTGGTGAAAATTACCAATCTCCAACTGGTCAAGCAGTGTCGGAGGAGAACGATCGAGGCGCTGCTGCTGCGCATGCGAATCCTGACACCAACACATCGAACCGCCTCATAAACTCCGGAAAAGCAACCAAAATGCGTCGAGACCTTATCTCCTACCTCTTCCAATCATATGCACTCATACAATCGCAAACGGCGCTGAGCAACATGCTACTCGGGATGAGATACGCGGATGGAACCCGAAAACAGAAAATTGCTCGAGTTCATGCAATTCTCGACCGGCTCGGACTGCCCCATATTGTGAACGATAAGGTTTTTACGCTTTCAGGTGGCGAGCAGCAAAGAGTGGCCCTAGCCCGTTGCATATTGAAACCTGGAATGCTAATTCTTGCAGATGAGCCAACAGGCGCACTCGATCCGAAACTGGCAAACATCGTGCTTAACGAGATTCTCCAACTGCAACACGAGTATGGGAAGTCACTTATCATCGTCACCCACGACAGGCATATTGCCCAAGCGTGTGACATGGAACTACAACTGCGAGCATTGAATTAGACTGCTTCCACACCGGCTTTAATAGCCGTGATTGCGAGTTCGCCACGGCTCGTACATCCAGTATGGGCGAGGATGTCAGAGACATAGGAACGTATAGTGGATGGTGTCATTCGCAGCCTTTGGGCGATCTCCTTATTCGTTTGCGCTTCAAGCAGCAAGTTGAACGTGGAACGTAGGTGAACAGGTAGGTTCTCCACACGGGCGAGAAACTCTCGATACTGGTCTCGGGCTTGAGTCAGGTTAGCGTAACTATCCGTCAGTAGTATTGCTGGTTTCGCCCCATACACGGGCTGACCCGCATATGCTTGCTTAATCAGTTGGGCGAGCTGATCTGCGGGAATGTCTTTCGTGAGGAATCCCTGAGCTCCAGCATTGATTGACTGAGCCAGGGAATCTTCGTGTTCAAACGCCGTGAGCATCACGATGACGGTATCAGGATACGTCTTATGAATGAGTTTGGTTGTCTCAATCCCGTCAAGTATCGGCATATCCACATCGATCAGTGCCACGTCAATCACGCCAGAACCCATAGCGGCAATAGCTTCCACACCATTCGCCGCTGTGGCAACCATGGCTATATCTTCTTGCCCGTCCAGCAGATCCGATAAACCGTCCCGAATGACGGGATCGTCATCAGCTAACAAGACTCGAATCTCACCATTACTGCTCATGGGGCCGCTCTTTCCTGCCGTCAGGTATCTCGGCGAATAGAATCCATCTCTCTCCCCGCCGCCCATAGGTCAAACTGCCATTATTAACAGTCAACTGCTGATCCAGATTCGCTAATCCAAAACCACTCGTAACCCCATTCACAGGAGCTTCTTGACTAATCGTGTTACCGAGGGATACCGTTACCAGACCATCGTCACCAGCGTCTAGTGAAAGACTGGCCGACGAACCTTGCGGCGCGTACTTCAAGATGTTCGTGCATCCCTCACGAATCGTCATACCTACAAGAAGTGCTTGCTGGCGAGAAATAACAGCATCAATATCCGTTTCCACCTGCGCTTCTAAACTAATGCTCCTTGTTGAAAGCATTTTCGTTACGAGTCCAATTGTCTGCGATATATTTGTCCGTTCAGCCTCGGTTTCCAAACCCAAAATCGTGGTTCGAATCCGACCCGATGCCACGGTAGCTAACTGCCCGAGTGCCCGTAAATCAGCAACACTAGCTGATCCGCGCTTAACCAGTTGTTGGGTCATCATCACAATATGCGCCAAATCTTTCGCCAACGCATCATGTAGCTGTGCAGCAAGCTGATTCTTAATCGTCCTGCTTGCTTCTTCGGATTCCTTTTTGAAATGCTCTGCCTGTGAATGTGAGACCCGAGCCTTTCGATCGTAATATCGAATGAGTAATCCGGTAAGAATTGCTACGCTAGTGCCCATCACGGCACCAATAAGCTGCAGACCAGGTTTTTGCGAAGCAACAATCAGAGCGGTTTCAGCAGCAAAACACACCAAAAAGGCAGGCACCATCCACGAACGAACAATCCAAACGACTACTAAAACATAAACACCGAAAATCGGTGTCGATAGTGGTTCTAGCAGCCCGAAAACAGAGAGCGCCAAAAACACAAGCACGAAAAGAAACTCGGTATAGGGAATTGCCGTTCCACACAGCACGAGCAACACAACCAACACCGCAAGTGCGATCACGCAACTAGTCGGAGGAAGTTGGCCGGAAATTGAACTTAAAACGTACTCAAGCAAAGCAACAGCAGCCGCCGCCACCCCATAGACAATAATCAATGATTTGCCAGGCTTATGCTGAGCTGGAAATAACCACTGAAGAAAAGCTGCTATGCGAGAGCCTGTCTTACTCGCTAATAATTTAAACATGCCGGAATATCTGGAAAGAGTATACATACAATGGGCTTATCCATTGTAGCGCTCACCTCTGAAGACTCATCCACAGAAAAAACACGATCAGCAATGAGCGTTCCACCCGAAACCGGCGAGACAGCTAAACTCGCCGCGCCCATCAGTGCCAACAACTTAGACATATTGTTTTCCTTTCCCTGATACGTGGAAACGCTCATATCCTAAAATATCCAGTCATTCGGCGATACCGTCACGTGTCGGTCGGTTTTCACCGACACGTGACGGTATCGCCGATGCGGGAGGCGGCTATCAGACCGCAGCGGAAACAGTTCAGCTTTGATAGCATTTTCTCGTAGGGATGCAAGAGCTTGGCGAAGTGGTGTTCATGCGTGTGTGGCGCTGCGCAATTCATGATGAAGCGCGGCGTGCACCTATAGTCCGCTCCTCGGGTTTCTTGCTTCTGGTCTATCCGCAGTCGAAAGGGAATACGCGATGAAGCGTAACATTATTACCGGGGTGCTCGCTGCAGTGGTTGCGTTCACTATGGTTGGGGGGGGGGCGGCATACGCGACACCGCTCCCCTCAGGCGCAAGCTATCAATCTGCCCTTTTATTTAAGGCAGCCGTAACAGCGGGCTCATGGGCTCTCGATGAAACCGCCACAAATAATGGTGACGAGGTGCTCACCGGCAATGACGGTTGGGTACATTTCAAAGCATCGACCACAGCCGGTAACGGCACCACAGCCGGCTCATACCCCACAGTAGCCGTGAATTCAGGCACCTTTGATTTCAGCCAAGCCGGCTCGTATGAAACCCAGATCAGGGCGGCGAACCCCAATGGTCGCTTCGGTTTCTATCTCGGCTACAAAGATCCCGGTCATGCGCTCTTTATCGGATATGACTCGGGCGGATGGTTCTGGCAACGCTACGGCAGCGACGGCCAGTGGTACAGCGGAACCCGCGTGGGTGCGCCCGCAGTCAATACGCCGGTGAACGTGAAGATCACCTGGGACGGCACGAACGCCTCGCTTGCCGTGGACGGCAAAGATGCTTTCGGTAGCGTGAATTATTCCTCTATGAGGAACTTCCTCACCAACAAGCTCGCCCTCAAGGCGGGCGTGTATGGTTCGCAGATAACTGAAATGTTTCTCGCCGATTCGACCCTACCCGCCGCCCAGCGATACACCGTGAGCGGTACCGTCACTGATGATCAGGGTCGGGCGCTCGCTGGCGCGCGCGTGGAGATAGGCGGCACTGTGGCGATCGCCGGTGCCGATGGTTCATACACTGTGAACGACCTGCTCAACGGCACCTATACAGCCAAGGCATACAAGTTCGGGTACCAGGACGCAGCACGGGAGGTGACAGTGGCGGATGCTGCCGTGAATAACCTTACATTCAAGCTTCAACCCGCAGCTGCCGTCCCCACAGAAACCCTCACCACCCCCGACATGACGGTGACTGTGAAGAAGACGTTCCCGGCTGTCCACAGCTACACGATGACGAAGCTCGGTGATGCCGTGATGGCAGGGCAAGTGAAGGATTCGCGCGTGGTGAAAATCAACGGCACCGCCGTCACCTTGACTAATACCGATGTTGCCTTTAAGAAAATGAGCCCCACCGAAGCGCAGTATGTTCTCACCGTGAAAGACGCTGCACACAACATTGATGCTGAACTCACTGTGCAAATGATCGCTAAAGATAATACTCTCAAGTGGAACAATACAAAGTTAGACAACTTGGCTGGCGATACGCACCCGGTACAAACCGTGGAATTCCCTGGTTTGAGCTTAGTCTCTGTGGCATCTAATGCGGCAGACGCACAGTTTACTGGTGCCCGTATGTCTAGCGATACTGCGAGAGTGGGCGATTCTAACTTCGCTATTACATCAAATACCAAAGCCACCAATGCCGACTACATCTATGGTTTTGTTTCTGGTGATGGTTTGAGCGCCGGTCTGTGGAGCAACTCCGAGCATGACGGCACTACTACCGCGACTGGCACTGTCGCCGGTGGTGCCAAGAATACGCGTGTGGTTGCGAACACCGAAAACGTTGATGCTGACGTGAGTTTCGGACTGTCCAGCGCATCCTGGTACTACCATCGCGTGGTGAGGGATTCTAAAGGTCGCACCTATACGGTGCCACAAACCGATATGCCGAAGATGGCTGTTGCGATCACCGGGGATCAAAACAAAGACGGCGCGGTGAACTGGGAAGACGGCGCGCTTGCCTATCGTTCGATTATGAATAATCCCTACAGGGCCGAAGAAGTGCCCGATATTGTGGCATACCGTATTGCAATGAACTTCGGTAGCCAGGCGCAGAACCCGTTCCTCACCACCCTCGACAATGTGAAACGGGTGGCGCTCGTCACTGATGGGCTCGGTCAGGGCGTGCTGTTGAAGGGCTATGCCAACGAGGGTCATGATTCGGGGCACCCGGACTACGGCGATATTGGTTTCCGTTTGGGCTCAGTGGCAGACATGAACACGATGATGGAGAAAGGCGCAGAGTATGGTGCCCGTTTCGGTATCCATGTGAATGCTTCCGAGATGTATCCCGAAGCTAAGGGTTTCACCGAAGACACTGTGCGTCGCGACAAGAACGGTGGTATGAAGTACGGCTGGAACTGGTTGGATCAGGGTATCGGCATTGATGCTATCTACGATCTGGCTTCTGGTTCGCGTGAACGGCGCTTCGCTGATTTGAAGAGCAAGGTGGGAGACAACCTTGACTTTATTTACGTGGATGTCTGGGGCAACAATACCTCCGGTGTTGAAGACTCTTGGGAAACCCGCAAACTTTCAAAGACGATTATCGACAACGGCTGGCGGATGGCGAACGAATGGGGTGTTGCCAACGAATACGACGCTACTTTCCAGCACTGGGCAACCGACCTCTCCTACGGCGGGTCGGGCAGTAAAGGTGAGAACTCGCAGGTGATGCGGTTCCTGCGTAATCATCAGAAAGATTCTTGGGTGGGAGACTGGCCGGCATACGGTGCGGCAGCCCAGGCTCCGCTGCTCGGTGGCTACAATATGAAAGATTTCGAGGGCTGGCAGGGACGCAACGATTACGATGCCTACATCTCGAACCTCTACACGCATGATGTCACCACGAAATTTATTCAACACTTCACTGTGGATCGCTGGGTGAATAGCCCGCTCGATAGCACATCCGTGAAGGATTCTGCCACGAACAACGGTAACGAACAGATTGAGCTTTCGAACCCTGCCGGCGATAAGCTCGTGCTCGCGCGCGGCTCAAATACGCTCAGGGATCCCGCATACCGCAATCGCACGATCACGCTCAACGGCAAGGTCATTGCCCAAGGCGCTGTCCGGCCGGGCAACAACGATCGCGGTCAGGGCACCGAATCCTATCTGCTGCCGTGGAACTGGGATACGAATGGTCGCGCTCTAGCCGCGGCTGAGGAGAAGCTCTATCACTGGAATGCGCAAGGCGGATCTACTACCTGGGAGCTTCCTGCCGATTGGGCTGGCCTCGCAAACGTGAAAGTTTACAAGCTCACCGATCTGGGTAAAACGGAAGAGACTGTGGTGCCGGTGACGGCAGGCACAGTGATCTTGAACGCCGATAAGGAGACCCCCTACGTTGTTTACCGTGGCGATGCTGCGGTGCCGCCACTTGCCGTTACGTGGAGCGAAGGTATGCATCTTGTTGATGTGGGATTCAACGGTGGCGAGCAAAGCCTGAAAGACAATTGGAACACCACCGGTGCTGGCACTGCCACAATCGCTAAAAGCCAGTATTCGAATCCGATGATGAAAACCACCGGGTCTGTGACAGCCAGCCAGACACTGACCGGACTTACTCCGGGCAAACGCTACGCGATCTATGTGGGTGTGGATAACCGCAGTGACGGTTTGGCGACGATGAGCGTGACTAATGGCACGCAGACGCTGGCCACAAATTCTACTGCCCGCTCGATTGCGAAGAACTATGTGAAGGCATATACCCACTCCACAAGTTCGGCCACTGTAGACGGCACCAGCTACTTCCAAAATATGTATGTCTGGTTCGAAGCGCCACAGTGTGGTGAAGTCACTTTCACTCTTTCGCATGAGGGTGCTGGCGATGCATACTTCGACGATGTGCGGGTGGTTGAAAACAATTACGACGGTCTTATCGAGGATGCGAACGGCTCGCTGGTGAAACTAACCAACGACTTTGAGAACAATGCTCAAGGTATCTGGCCGTTCGTGATTGGCGGCACTGAAGGCGTGGAAGACAATCGTATTCACCTCTCCGAGCTGCACGAGCCTTATACGCAGGCCGGCTGGGACGTGAAGAAGATGGACGACGTGTTACAAGGCACGTGGTCACTCAAGGTGAACGGTCTCACGCAGCGGAGCAATCTGCTCTATCGCACAGTGCCGCAAAACGTAAGGTTCGAACCCGGTGTGCAGTACCGGATTTCTTTCGATTATCAGAGCGGCTCAGATAACATCTACGCGGCGGTTGCAGGTAATGATGATTGGGGTTCCTCTCCTGTGGGTACACAGCCGTTGGTCAAGGCTTTAGGTACCACGAAACATACGGCATTCACGGTGACGGGGGCTGCAAACGGGCAAACCTGGTTTGGAATCTATTCCACCGCCACGGCACCTGACCTGCAAGGAAAGAGCGGCCCGGAGGCTGATTTCGGTGGCTATAAGGATTTTGTGCTCGACAATCTCGTGATTGAGCGGGTGGATCCGAGCGCCCACACCCAAGCTGAGGCAATACAGAAACTGGCTGATATCAAGGCAAAGTACGATCCGCAATCAGCGAACTATTCCGATGCTGCCTGGAACATCTATCTTGATGGGCTGGTGAAAGCTCAGGTGCTCATCAACAAGGATGGCGCCTCGGCCGATGATTTTGCTGCTGCGTACGCGCTGCTTGAATCGCTAGATACCTATATGCCTACGGCTCCCGGTAATGACACATCGGATAGGTGGGATATTGCCACTGCGGATTACCAGGTGAGTGCGGGCAGTGTCGAGCCGACAGCGGGTTTGCCATCTGAAGGTCCGGCTAGCCTGGCACAAGATGGTCAGGCGAATACTCACTGGCATACCGCATGGAATAGTACGAACCTCGATAACGCGTGGTATCAATTCACTTTGACGAATCCTGCCACGGTAGACGGTGTGCGTTACCTGCCACGTGCCTCTGGTGCGAACGGCAATCTCAAAAATGTGAGGATCGTATTAACGAAAAGCGATGGCGCTACCGTGGAGAAAACCGGCACTTTCCGCAGTGCCGTGACGTGGCAAAAGATTTCTTTCGACGCTGTGCAGGATGTGAAGAGCGTGAAACTGGTCGCCCTGAACACTGACGGCGGAAACGCCAGTCAGGTTGATCGTTTCGCATCGGCGGCTGAATTGCGGCTCACTACGCCGCGTGACGTGCCACACACTGTCGTGGCTCCGAACGTGGACACCTTGAAGCTTATTATCGCTCAGGTTGAAGCACTAAAGGCGGCAGACTATGAGGATGCGGGTTGGGTTGTGCTAAACGAGAAGCTTACTGCAGCCAAGGCCGCTGCGGATGCTGCTGAACCGGATGCCTACGCTGTGGCTCTCTCGCGCACGAACTTGGAGGCTGCGATTGCCGACCTGGTGCTACTCGATCCGAAAGCACAGTGCGCAGTGATCCCGGACGCCACCTCGAACGTGGATCCGAACACCGGCAAGCTGCTCTCGGACACGAAGCCGTATGTGACGGTGAAAGATATACCGGGCGTAGTCTACGAGGTAACGGTGAACGGTCGGGTGTTGAAAGCTGCTGCCGATGGGCGTTACTACTTCGATTTTGGTCAGACAGCCAAAGTGGAGGCCACTATTGCCGATAACACGTATCATTTTGCTCTGAATACCCAAACCACCTGGAGTTTCACTGCTGCAGCAGTAGCGAAGCCCACGCCGGGTTCAGGTAGCGGAACTGCTACCGGCCCCGGTAACCAGGGCAACCAGGCACAGCAGTCGATACTGTCGAAGATGAGCGACACCGGCTCGTATGCGGCGCTGGCATCGCTGGTCGCGGTTTTGCTCATGGTTGCTGGTATGGCTGCAAGTGCCGCACGTAGCCGGAAAGCGTGAGGCGTGAATCGGGTTTGGAATCGCTCAGTCCTAGTACGATTAGAAAGGTAGGTATCCTGTCACGAAAAACAGCATGAGGGCAACAAGATGAGTGAAGCAGCAACGCACGAACGGCGAATTCCAGATAACGTGCGCAATATCTTGAATATCATGACGGATCAGCACCGTACAGATACGATCGGTTGTCTCGGTAACCCGTATGCGCATACTCCTCATCTTGACAAGATCGGATCCGAGGGTTTCGCGTTCACAAACGCATACACTCCGACTGCTATCTGCACCCCGGCGCGTTCTTCGATGTTCACTGGAAAACACCCGTTTAAACATAAAGTGGTGGCTAATGATGAGTGGAATATCGCCTATCAAACTGCGATTCCGCTGGGCAGTTGGACCTATACCCAGGAGCTGCGTGACCATGGCTACAACGTTGGAATCGTTGGGAAATACCACTGTGGACGTAACCTGCCCGACAAGTTCGGCATGGATGACGATTCCTATTGGGGAGCCGAAAACCCGGTGAGCAACGAAAAATATGTTGCTTGGCTAGCAGAAAACAACCTGCCGCCTGTGCGGGCTCACGATGTTTATCGCGGCAAGCTACCTGGAGGGCGTGACGGGCATATTATCGCTGCTCGTCTCTACCAGCCTGAGGAGGCCACGTTCGAGCGTTTCCTCGCGGATCGGGCCATCGAGAAGCTCAAGGAATACGCCGCCGACTGGAAAGAACACCGCAAGCCTTTCGATCTGGAAGTGCATTTCTTCGGGCCGCATCTGCCGTATTTCCTGCCCGACGAGTGGTTCGATCTGATTGATCCCGATGACGTGACCCTGCCCGATAACTTCGCGGATTCGCTGGTTAACAAACCGCCTGTGCAGCAAAACTATGCAACCTACTGGAGCACGTCTGATTTCTCCAACGAGCAATGGAAAAAACTTATTGCTGTTTATTGGGGCTATGTGGCGATGATTGATTTCGAGATTGGTCGCATCATGGATGCGGCGCGCGAACTCGGAATCCTTGACGACACTGCCGTGTTTTTCTGTGCAGACCACGGAGAGTTCACCGGTTCGCATCGCCTGAACGATAAAGGTCCTGCGATGTATGACGATATTTACCGGATTCCGATGATTGCCCATATTCCCGGAGTGTCTACGGTTGGGCAGTCGGATGCGTTCGTGTCGTTACTGGATCTCACGGCAACGTTCTTGGATGTGGCGGGCATCGACCCGAGCCTGGTCGAAGATGGGCGATCGATCGTGGATCTCACGCGCGGCGATAATGTTGCAGATTGGCGCGAAAACATTGTGTGCGAATTTCATGGTCACCATTTCCCGCTGCAGCAGCGCATGATTCGAACACGCGATTTCAAGCTGGTTATTTCGCCTGAATCTATCAACGAAATGTATGATCTGCGCCGAGATCCCGGTGAAATCAACAACGTTTATAACGTGCCGGTGTATGACGAGATCCGTAAAGAGCTCGCCACGGAACTCTATCGACAGTTGCGTGAACGCGGAGATCATTCATTCGCCAAGTGGATGGCAGCGATGGTTGATTTTGATGTGCCGTTGGCGAATACTGCGCGTTCCGACCTGGATCAAGTGGCGTTTGAGTGAGTTTAATTTCCCGCCGCATTATTTTGTCAGATAATTGACAAAAATAAGTGGGTCATAGCATACTGAACCTATGGAGACGCAGCGTCGCGCCACTTTTGATGTGTATTCACAAAATGTGCTTGACCTTCTAGGTTCAGGGCAGCAGCTGACGCGCGCCGAGATTTCCTCGCGACTCGGAATCGCCCGAACCGTGATTTCTCCAGTTCTTTCACAGCTCCACCACGATGGGGCTATTGTTACGGTCGCCACCCGCAAAGGGGAGGGGCGCGGCAGAAACGCTGAAATCCTCGCGATAGACCCCGCCTCTGTGAAACATATCGGTGTCGAGTTTTCGCATAACCGAGTAGAGGTGATCCTGGCTAATGGGGTGGGCGAAGAACTGGCGTCAGAATCGCGAACACTGCCCGCCGGAGCCACATGGGAATCCCGCTGTGCTGTCGGTATTACCCTCATACGACAGCTGGTGGTTGAAGCTAAGTTACATTTGCGTTACCTGGGTTCCATGGCTGTTGGTTTGCCCGGTTCGGCATCCTGGAATTTTGATTTTACCCAGGAGGGCTACCCGTCTGTTTTCCCCAATCGCAGCGAAATCGAGGCGGGTTCCCGCAACGAACGAGAACGAAATGTGTCGAGTGACACTTACACGCGGGTCGCCGATACTTTTTTCGCTGAATTTGGGGTGCCCGTCACCGTCGATCACGGTATTCGTTTCGCCGCGATCGCTGAGGCGGCAAATCACAGTGACTCAAACAGTATTCTCTATATTCGGCTATCCTCCGGTGTGGGTGGCGCTGTGATTGAATCAGGTCAGGCGATAGTGGGGTCAGCTAAACTCGCTGGCGAGATTGGGCATATGTGTGTAGATCACGGCGAGACTGCGCCGCGATGCAGATGCGGAAAGACCGGATGCTTGGAGGCGTTTGTGTCGATCGCGGCACTTAAAAAAGCGTGGCGTGAAGCAGGGCATCCGGGCGCAACATTCTCGGATCTTCGCGATGCGGCCCGACAGGGCACTCAAGTCGGAGCCGATGCGTTACGGATAGTCGAGCAGGCGGCTGCACATCTTGGACGGGTGATCGGCTATGCGGCAGTCGTCATCGACCCCGATCTCATAGTGATTTCCGGCGAGGTGGGGGATCTGTTACTCAGCAGACGCGATCTGATTCAAGCACAGGTTAATAGAGAGATTCTGCCCGTTGCTCACAGTCGGGTGTGTGGGGCAAACGTAACCTCAAATGCCGGTGCAATCGGTGCCGTGATAGCCAGTATGGCGGCCCCGCAGCAAGTCTCTATGCAAATCGGATCAAGAAAGAAACCACAAGGAACGAAGGAGTTTCGTATGGAAAACAATGTTGGGAGGCCAGCTCATGTCTGTTAATGCAGTGCAAGCTGCCCCCTCGCAACCCGCCAAAGTGAAAAAGCCGGTAAGGGTTTCTCCGGAGGCAAAGAAGAAACGACTGAACCTCATATTGAATGTGGTGACGGTGATTTTGGGTATCGCTACCTGGTGGGCGGTGTCTGCTTTCCTTGTGAAAAACCTGCCTACCCCGATGGAAACCGTTGAAGCGGCGGTCAGCTATGCCAAAAAAGGGATCATGCTAGAGGACGTCCTGGCATCTTTGCGCAGGGTGTTCACCGGCTTTATCCTCGGCACCGCCCTGGCTATCCCTGTTGGCTTCCTGATGGGCTGGTACGGTTGGGCACGCGGTCTGCTTGAGCCGTGGGTTCAGTTCTTCCGTACCGTTCCGCCGCTGGCGATTATCCCGCTCGCCATCGTGCTCATGGGTATCGGTGAAACACCGAAGATCTTCGTGATTTTCCTGGCGGCTTTCCTTTCCTGCGTGATTTCCACGTTCCAAGGTGTGGTTCAGGTAGATAAAACCCTCATCAATGCGGCGCGGGTGCTTGGCGCGAAAGACGGCACTATTTTTGCCAAAGTAGTGGTGCCCGCTTCCACGCCGTTTATTCTCGTCGGTATGCGTGTCGGTCTTGGTTCCGCATGGGCGACAGTTGTGGCAGCTGAACTCATTGCAGCCCAGCAGGGTTTGGGGTATCGAATGCAGCAGTCGCAAATCTATTACGATATTCCAACGATTTTCGTTGGCATCGTGATTATCGGCACTTTCGGTTTGATCATGGACCGCACCGTGCTGTGGCTGGAAAATAAGTTGACGGGATGGCAGGAACGGCGATGAGTAAAATCGAAGTACACGATGTTAAAAAAGAATTCTCTCTGGGCAAGGAAACATTTGTTGCCTTGAACGGAGTAAACCTCAACATCGAAGAAAACGAATTCGTGACGGTAGTCGGACCCTCCGGTTGTGGTAAATCCACGCTGTTGAATATCCTAGCCGGGTTGGATGAGCCGACTGAGGGTGTTGCCACTGTTGACGGCAAAATCGTGGATGGCCCCTCGCCGGAGCGTGGCGTGATTTTTCAGCAGTATGCGCTCTTCCCGTGGCTCACGGTTCGTCAAAACGTAGAGTTTGGTTTGAAGAACTCCGGTGTCGGTAAATCCGAGAGGCGCCTGATAGCGCAGCGTTTTATCGACATGGTGGAGCTCACCCAGTTTGCTGATTCTTTGCCGAAAACCCTTTCCGGCGGCATGAAGCAGCGTTGCGCCATTGCCCGAGCTTACGCGATGAACCCCTCAATCCTGCTGATGGATGAGCCTTTCGGAGCCTTGGACGCGCTCACCCGTGTGCGTATGCAAGAGCACCTGCTCAACACTTGGGAACAGGAGAAACGCACAGTCATGTTCATCACCCACGATGTGGATGAGGCGGCGTTCTTGGCGAACCGAGTGATCGTGATGGCTGCTCGACCGGGGCGGATTCAACGCATAATTGACGTTAATCTGCCGTATCCGCGTACCGAGGAGGTTCGTTTGAGCCCCGAGTTTGCTGAGCTCCGCAACGAAATCTGGTATTCGGTGTATCACCAAGATGGAACCGCCGCTGAGCAGTCTGCCTAGCCTTACAGAAGGAGAAATTAACAAAGAATTAACCGCTAGATGACCTAACAACAACCTGTAAATAACTAGAAATGGAGAAACAATGAAATTGATGAAAAAGACGCTGGCCGTTGCTGTGGCCTGTGGCTTGAGTCTCGTGGCTCTCGGTGGCTGTGGCAACTCGGAGAAGGCTGACACCGCTAAAGACGACGCGGCCAGCCTGGACGTGCTGGACGTAAAGTTTGGCTATATCTCGGATTACAATGGCGCTTCTTTGGTTGCTATCGCAAACGAGCAGGGTCTGTGGGAGAAAAACAACCTGAATGTGGAGGCGGTTTCCTTTACTAACGGCCCGCTGCAGATTCAGGCTCTCGGCACTGGCGACCTGGATTACGGCTACATCGGCAACGGTGCTATGTGGCTTCCAGCTACGGGTGAAGCCTCCCTGATCATGATTAATGGTGCTGGCGAGGCAGACCGCGTGATTGCTCAGCCGGGTATCAAGTCGATCAAGGATCTTAAAGGCAAGAAGGTGGCTATCCCTGAAGGCACCTCCGGGGAGACGATTGTGCGTCTGGCTCTTGAATCAGTCGGCATGAGCATGGAGGACATTGAAAAAGTTACGATGGATGCCTCCACCGTGGTTTCCGCGTTTGCTTCTGGTCAAGTCGATGCAGCAGGTATCTGGTATCCGCTAGTGGACACGATTAAGGCACAGGTGCCGGATCTTCAGGAGCTGGCTGAGAACGCTGATTTCCCGGATCACATGGCTCCCAGCGCCTTTGTCGCGGGGGTTGATCCGGACAAGGAAAAGACCGCTCGGGTGCTCAAGGTGTTGCGTGAAGCCAATGACTGGCGTGCCGAGAACTTGGAAGAGTCCGTGAAAGTGACCGCCAAGTTCACGGGTTCGGATGAGGAAGCAATGTCGAATGACGCTACCCACGGCAAGTACTTCACGTCTGCTGAACTCGACAAACTGACTGAAGATGGCACGATTGAAGGCTGGCTTCAAGGCATGAATGATGCCAATGAGGCTGCCGGCAAGTTTGAGGGTAAAGAAATTGTCGCTCCATCAACCTACTACCACGGTGCAGATTTCGTGGCTGCAGGTAAGTGATTAGCAAGCTGACCTGCCGGGGTGTCGCGTGGATATTCACGGCAGGTCAGCTCGAAATAGTTGAGTGACTGCACAACCCCTGAAACGTTCGGTGTATAAACGCGCTGAACGTCTCAGGGGTTTTGTGTAGCATTTGGTGAGGAACAGGACTCTGTTGCTTCCCCGTGTAATCAGATTGTTCACCATATACTTGTTGAGGCAAGTTTTCGCATTCGATTAGAGAATATAAAGGTTTTTAACAGTGGGCACCGGCTCTCTCTCAGAATTGATTAAAGCCTCCCTTAAAGTGGGTGTGACCGGCTTCGGTGGCGGCTCCGCACTGATCCCTGTGATTGAACGCGAATACGTGCAACAACGCAAAATCATTGACGGTTCTACATATACGGCGCACGTGATCGTTGCGAATATCACTCCCGGTGGTTTGCCTGTGAAACTTGCGGCACTTGCCGGGTCTCGCATTGGTGCTGCCGGTGCGGTGCTCGCCTCGGTCGCCATGGGTTTCCCTGGAGTGTTAGCCACGGTGGTGCTGCTTGCTCTGTTTAGCGCTATTGGTTCCGGCGCTATCCGTCTCGTAGAGTTTGCCGCGGTCGGTATCACAGTGTTTATTGCTGTGCTCCTCATCGAATATATCCACAGGGTTTTGCGTTCCCAAAAGTTGCTGCTGGCGGTGGCGATTATGCTGGTCGCCTATGTTCTCACGGGCTTGAACCAAACAGCAAAAATGTTTGGTTTGCTTTTCGGTAAAGAGATATCTACGTCTCTGCCGCAACTCAACGCGGTGGCTCTCGTGTTGCTGGCGGTTGCCGTTGCGGCTGTGGTTGCGATTGTGCGGAGGGGCAAGCGTGTCGTAACTGCTGTTGAACCTATCCAGAGCGGGCGTGCGATTTCCTCCGCCGTGGTGTTTCTGGTTGCCACGATACTGATCCTCGGGGTGGCTTTCGTCTTGGGTGGGGGCTATATGATGAGCCTCATAGGTTTTTCCACGGTCACGTCTTTCGGTGGCGGCGAAGCCTATGTGGGTGTGGTCGATGGTTTCTTTTTGAGTTCTGGGCTGGTCGATTCCATGAGTTTTTACGGGCAGGCGCTCCCTATCGCTAATGCTCTGCCCGGCTCAATTCTCAACAAGCTCGCCGCCGCTATCGGCTATTCCTACGGTATGGAGCACTTTGGTGTGATCTACGCGGCCGTTTTTGCTACTCTCGGTTTCCTTATCTCGGTCACTGGTTGCTGCGCTATCGTGATGTTCCTGATGGCAGCCTACGATCGGGCAGCGAACTCGGCGTTTGTGCGGTATTTAGGTGTGGTAATCCTGCCGGTTATCTGCGGCTTGCTGCTTTCCACCTTGATGTCGATGCTCAACGCTTCCATGACTATCGCTAAAAACGCGGAAATATCGGTTCCCGCTGTGGGGTGGATATCGATTGCGGGGATAGTGTTGGCGTGGTTTATGCACAAACGTTTACCGGATCTCGCTTTACTTGGGATCACCGGTTCTGTCTCGTTGGTGGCGATGCTGATCGCGTCATAATCGGTCTCACGCCTTGGTCATGATCTCGGCAGCTTCACGTCCCTGCTGAATCAGCTGCGCCATCTGCTGGATTTCAGGTGTTATGTGTTGAAAGAAATCGAGGTAGCCCGCACACAGGTAGTTTTGCCCGTATTCACCGTGAGTGCTTTCACTGAAACGGTCTTTCGGGCATCCTCCGAAACAGGCCCAGCGTACCGGGCATTGCTGACACTGTTTCGTCAGCTGCGCTTTTGCTAGCCCAAACTGCCTCTGAACAGGGCTGTTGACCATATGTTGGAGTGAATCTGAGGCGACGTTTCCCAGCAGATAGCCGGGCTCCACATAGTGATCGCAGGAATACACGTCACCGTTGTGTTCAACAGCTAAAGCCAGGCCGCACGTGGGGGAGTGGACGCATAGCGAGTAAACACCGAATGCGTTTGCCAAGGCGGTGTCGAAATGCTGTACGAAGACTTTCCCCACGTCTGTTTTGATCCACTCGTCCCAGATTGCGCACAGAAAAGCCCCGAACGCTCTGGGTGTCACGCTACGCGAGGTGACGGCGTTTCCAGCCTGGCGATAGAGAATCCGCTCGCGGTTGTTTGTTTTCCATCCCTGTTCAGCAATCGCCAAGTCCTCGTGCGGCACGCGCTCAACAATCGGGATGAATTGGATGAATCGGGCATCTAGTTCTTCACGAAAATAACGGTACACGTCGAGGGGGTGATTCTGGTTGGCGGAATGTATAGTACACAGAATGTTGATCTCCACCCCTGCCTGTTGGAGTGTGCGGTAGCCGTCAATGACCTGTGCATGGGTGCCTCGCCCAGCTTTGTTTACCCGGTAAGTATTGTGGATTTCTTCCGGCCCGTCGATCGATACGCCCACCAAAAAGTTCTCTGCCGCGAAAAAATCTGCCCAGGTGTCATCGATCAAGGTGGCATTTGTTTGAATGGTGTGGTGTGGTTCTTGACCGGGGCGAGCGACTTCTTTCGCAACGGCAACTGCTTCACGGAAAAAATCGAGACCACGCAGGGTTGGCTCGCCGCCTTGCCAGGCTATCGTTACTTCACCATCTGGCTGGGAGTCCAGATAGGATGCGAGATATTGGCGAAGCGTTGCGGTACTCATTCGCTGTTCGTGGTTGTAGAGTAGCTCTTTTGACAGGAAAAAACAGTAGGTGCAGTCCAGGTTGCACGCTGCCCCCGTGGGTTTGGTGAGGATCGAAAACGGCGTTTTACGCATTAATTCATCATACGCGCGAGGCGGCGAGCCTTGCGTTCTGCGCATTCGACCCGGACTGCCCACTATCCTGTGCAGCCACGCAGCCCCGCTATTTCCGGGGGGAAGGTCGCGCAGCGGTGTGTAGAGCATGATAGACTTATGCTTACGGGTAGATCCAATGAGGCGTCTGCTCACATTCACAGAAAGGTATTCTATGAAAACTCGATTGAAGGTTCTTGCGGTTGTTGGTGTCTCGGCGGCGCTCGCTCTTACCGCTTGTTCCTCCGGTGGTAGTGGCAGTGACAAAGACGCGGGCGGCAAGACCACCCTCGAATTTGCGGCCTTTGAAGGTGGCTACGGCACGGAGGTGTGGGACAAGGTAGTTGCCGCATACGAAGAGCAGAATCCTGATGTTGACGTCGATATGACGATCTCGAAGACGATCAACGAAGAGATTGCTCCCGGTATGAAAGCTGGAGACTATCCGGATGTCGTCTACTATTCGGCTGGGCAAAAGTCAGGATTCACTGAGACTCTCCTCTCTGAGGGTGCTGTCATGAAGATTAATGATGTCTTCGACATGAAAGTGCCGGGAGAGGACGTCACCGTGAAGGACAAGCTCCTTCCGGGTCTGCTCGGTGGTACAGCAACGAACCCGCTTGGTGGTGAGGATACCTATCTGGCGCCACTGTTCTACGCGCCGAACGGTTTGGTGTACAACAAGAAGCTGCTGGCCGACAACGGCTGGGAAGCCCCAACGACATGGGATGAAATGTTCGCTTTGGGTGACGCTGCTCGTGAAAAGGGTATCGCCCTGTTTACCTATCCGGTTTCCGGCTATTTCGACTCCGCATTGCCCTCCATCATTGCTAACGCCGGTGGTGCTGACCTGTGGAGCGATGTCGCTAACTACAAGGAAGGCGCATGGGACACCGACGGTGCGAAGAAAGCACTCGAAACGGTTTCCAAGCTCGTTTCAAGCGACTATCTGTTGAAGTCCACTGTCGGTAACGCAAACAAAGAGAACTTCATTAAGAACCAGCAGGCGATTCTCGATGGCACCGCTATCTTCATGCCGAACGGCAACTGGATCGTCAACGAGATGAAGGATGCTCCGCGTACGGACGGCTTCGAGTGGGGTGTTATTCCGGCACCTGCGTTTAAGGAGGGCGGTGAACGCTATGCGTTCTCTTTCGTAGAGAACATCTGGATTCCTGCTCAGGCAAAGAATGCTGATGCCGCGAAGGACTTCATTGCTTTCTTGTACTCCGATAAGGCTGTCGATATTTTCGCTTCTGCCGGCGCCGCTCAGCCGGTTGAAGGTGCAGCTGATAAGGCTATCGCAGCTTCATCCGACCCGGGTGTCCAGGCGTTCTTCGACATGATGAATGCCGAGGGCGTATCGGCAGTTGCTGGTGGTCCGCTCGCTAAAACCGTTGAGGGCGCCTCCTTTAAGGATTCCGTCTACAGCGCAATCGACTCCGTTGCTTCGGGTGAGAAATCCCTCAGCGACTGGAGTTCCGATATCAAGGCGACCACCGACAAACTTCGCGCAGCTAAGTAAGCCCCGCGACGTTTGATTACTTCTGATAAATAACTGGGGGTGAGCTTATGCTCACCCCCAGTTTTGGAGGATTCCGTGACAGAAACTCAAGGGGCGCCGGTGATCGAAGAACCCGATGGCTCGCCCAAGAATCAACGTAGATTGAAGATCGGTTCGACAGTCTCACAGAAAACAGCTCTTACCAGGCGTTTCGCTGTTTTTTGTTCGCTGCCGGCCGCCATCTTAATGTTCATCTTCATCGTGTTGCCGACTATCCAGGTATTCCAGATGTCGGTATTCAAATGGGGAGGCTACTCGCCGGAGAAAGAATTTGTTGGGCTGAACAACTTCAAGATCCTATTTGAAGATTTGAAGTTCATCGAAGCTTTCCAAAACACGGTGCTCCTGCTCGTCGTCGTCACATCGGTGACGCTCCCGGCGGCACTGATATTCGCGGCTATCCTCGTTCAACTAAAGATTTTTGGAAGCGGCTTCATCCGTTTCATCCTGTATTTACCCGCCATCCTGTCGATGGTTATTATCGCGGCAATGTTTGCCGCAATCTATGCGGAAAACGATGGTCTGTTGAACTCGGTGTTACAAGCCATCGGTCTCGGCGCATACACTCAATCGTGGCTGGGGGATCAGAGCCTCGTCATCTACGCGGTTGCGTTCGCCATGCTGTGGCAGTCCTGCGGCTACTACATGGTTATGTACATGTCGGCAATGGCCGGTATTGATACATCTATCTACGAGGCAGCCCGTATTGACGGCGCATCGAAAATCCGCCAGTTGTTTGTCATCACCATTCCGCTGATCTGGAGCAATATCCGCACCACACTCACATTCTTCATTATTTCCTCCATCAACCTCTCGTTCGTGATTGTACGAGCGATGACGGGCGGCGGTCCCGATGGCGCCTCGCAGGTTCTTTTGGGCTACCTGTACAGCCAGGCATACGACAACTCACAGTTTGGCTATGGCATGGCAATCGGCGTGGTCACATTCACATTCTCCTTTGCGTTATCACTGATTGTGAGCCGCGTAACTAAGCGTGAAATTATTCAGTACGGCTGAGGTGAAAAATGTCTGAAGTTCAAGAATTAACAAAAGCCCAGCCGGTAGCGTCTGTGTCGCCGGATACGCCGGGTACACGCAAACCTAAGAAAAAGCGCACAGCTGAGGATCGATGGACGGTTGGTCGTGTCCTGAGCCACATCGTCTTGTATATTGTTTCGCTCACGATTATTGTTCCCTCGATCTGGGTGCTCATCGCATCGTTCAAGGAGCAATCCGAGTTTTACGGTAGCCCGTGGACATTGCCGAAAGGCTTTTTCTTCCAAAACTATGTGGATGCGTTCATTGACTCCGGTATCGGGCAGTCTTTCCTGACATCGGTTATTGTGACGGCAACCGCAATGGTTATTTCGATGAGTGTGGCACTGCCGTGTTCATACGCGCTCGCACGCTACGATTTCCCCGGCAAAAAGATTTTGCAGCTTGCCGTTCAAGGTCTGCTATTCGTCAACGTGAACTACATTGTGGTTCCGATCTTCCTGCTGTTGATCGGGGCAGACAGATACGTGCGCGCTATCCTGCCAAATGGTTTCTTCATCGACAATATCTTCATATTGTCGCTGGTATATGGGGCAACCTCCCTGCCGTTCACGATTTATCTTCTTCAGGACTTTTTTGCCGCGATTCCGAAAGAATATGAAGAAGCCGCGATGATTGACGGTGCCGGGTTGGGGCGCACAATGGTGCAGATTTTCTTCCCGCTCGCGAAACCCGCGATCTCAATGGCGATGCTCTTCAACTTCCTGTCCTACTGGAATGATTACGTCATCTCGATGACCCTCTTGACTGGGGATCGTGAAACGGTGCAGGTGGGTATGTTGAACCTCATGAGTACCGCCCATTCCGCAACTAACTATGGTCGCCTGTATGCGGGCATGGTGATAGTGGCAATCCCAGTGATCATCTTCTATATCGTTGTCCAAAAGAAACTCCTGCAAGTTTCCACGGGAGGTGGCATCAAGTGAGTGAAAAAGCAGCAGTGATTCTGCGTGTCGTTATCGGCGCTATAGCCTACCTCGTATGTATAGGGCTTGCCGTCTACGGCAACACCATCCCAGGTTGGAAAGGTCTGGGGATCATGTTGGTGGGGTTGGCCGGTATTTTAGTGATGCTCTACCTTTACAATCGCCGTCACAAATGAGAATGCTCTGACAGTAGAGGAGTGGCTGCGGCAAACATCGGGTGAGAAGGTGACGTGCATGGCTGATCGTAACGTGAATGTAGGAGCCACTGGAGACGGTGATCCCTTGCAGGGCGACCTTGACCGCCAGGCTCCACGCATGAACATTATTTTGCTGTGCGTGGATCAGATGCGCGGCGATGCTATGTCGTGCGCAGGCAACGAGATTGTTGAGACCCCGTATCTCGATATGCTCGCCGCCTCGGGTACTCGTTTCACCCACGCCTATTCCGCTACCCCCACGTGTGTTCCGGCGCGGGTAGCGCTCTTCACGGGGCAGAGCCAAGAACACCACGGCAGGGTTGGCTACACGGAGGGCGTGCCGTTCGGGCAGGCGTACCCCGTCACCATGCAGGGAGAACTACGCAAGGCCGGATACCAGACGCAGGCGATAGGTAAAATGCATGTGTATCCGGAGCGTGAACGTGCCGGTTTTGACGATGTTCGCCTCCACGATGGTTTCTTGCACTATGCGCGGCGTGAACACGGGCGTAATTTGGCGCTCATCGATGACTACCTCCCGTGGTTGCAACGCCAACCGGGTATGGCGGCGGCTGCCGAAACAGACCACGGGGTTGGATGTAACTCTATTGTGGCGCGACCGTGGGACAAACCCGAAGCTTATCATCCCACGAATTGGGTGATGAGTGAAGCAATCGACTGGCTCTATCGGCGCGACACCACCGACCCGTTTTTCCTCTATCTCTCCTGGCATCGCCCCCACGCTCCCTATGACCCGCCACAGTGGGCATACGATCAATACCGCGATACGGAAATCCCAGACCCGCCGGTCGGTGAGTGGACGCATGTGTGGGACGCATACCGGCGTGATGGCGACGCGGAAGCGAAGTACGGTGTGCAGCGCCCCGAGGTGCGTGCCCGCGCGATCCGCGCATACTACGGGCTTATTACCCACATCGACACGCAAATCAACCGGCTTATGGAAGCCTTAAACGACTTCGATCTCCTGGGCAACACTGCGTTCGTGTTCGTCTCAGACCATGGAGATATGCTGGGCGACCACAACTTCTATCGCAAATCCGTGGGGTATGAGGGCAGTGCGCATGTGCCTTTCATCGTGAAACTTCCCGGCGAACATACGGTTGCAACATCGGATGCCGTGGTGGAGCTACGAGACGTTATGCCCACAGTGCTCGACATTGCTGGCGTGCCGGTACCAGACTCTGTGGATGGGCGAAGCGTGTTGCCGCTCATGCGGGAAACGCCTGAACCGCAGTGGCGAACACAGATTCACGGCGAACATTTCTATGAAGCGTTCGGCGAGGAATCAATGCAGTGGGTTACGGACGGGAAGTACAAGTTCATTTGGTTCTCCGGTTCGGGAATCGAGCAGTACTTTGACCTCACGAACGATCCCGAAGAGCTCCATAATCTCGTGGATGCCCCCGAGTGGCACGATACGGTTGCGCTCTGGCGTGCACGTCTCGTGTCTTACCTGGAAGGACGCGAAGAAGGGTTCGTGCGCGACGGCGCTCTGGTGGCGGGCAGACCCGCAGTGAACGATCTCAAGTGGATCCGCGATCTCGCAGACGTTAAAACCAGCTAGCTAAACTAGCCTGCGCGGGATATGGTTCGGGGTAAAAAACTGGTAAGCATATGCGTTTTACATTTGAAAAATAGACAGAATCAACAGTTTTGTGAACAAACACAAGTTACCTTGAACAGTTTCAAGGTTCCGATGCTTTCTCCTACCTGTATTTACGTGGCGAAACGTGTCCACGCCGCAAGTTTATCTGTCATTTGACAGTTGCAACTATAGGTGGTGTTGGTTCCCGATTTAGAAGCTGGAAAGAATCGGGATATTCTTTAGTCTATGAGTACAAAGAAGTATCACTCGCGCCCGCTCGCATTGCTTTCCGTTGTCGCGTTCACACTTGTTTCGGTGCTGCTCCCCCAAGGTGCTCTGGCTGCCCCCGCGAACACTGCTGTCACCGCTGAAAACAGCAACGTGACCATAGTTCTTACTCCCACGAGTTCACCCGCCGGTGACGACTGGGCCGTGGGTGAGCGCATGACTTTCGATTTGCAGCTCACTAATAAAACCAATATCGTGCGAGGCTTCAAAGTGCGTTCAACGAACTTTGACTATGTTGAGTCGAACAACCAGACTGCGGCTGGCTGTAAATGGACGCACGCGCAGCCGAATCAAGGCTATCCGTGCCCAGGCAAACTCACCCACACCGTCACCGAAGCAGATGTGGCGGCAGGCGGTTTCCAACCGAGCATCACCTATACCATGTATTCAGGACCGAACTACAACGATGGTGCCGTGCTCGCTGGTGGCATCAACATTCCGGCACAATCCACGATCACGCTGACCAACCCGAAAGCGAACGGTTTGGCGTGGCGCGTGGGTGAACGCATGACTTTCTCTGTTCAGCTCACCAACAACACCGGAATCCAGCGCTCCTTTGAACCTGGCGACACGAACCTGTCAGGTACTGCCGGCTGTAAATGGAGAACCTTCAACAATGGTGTAACGGCGAACTGCAATAAGTTCGAGATCTATCACGACGTCACCGAAGAAGATCTGCAGCGCGGCTCTTTCACTCCCAGCCTCACCTGGAAGATGTATGCGTCAACCGGGTATGAGGGTGCCGCCGAGAACTTCGCTCCCACCCTCGGCCAGGCGTTCCCGGTAGCTGAAGCGCGCAAACTCGTCTCTGTGGAACAGACGG
>JAXDTI010000001.1:0-255480 GCA_034090045.1 Varibaculum sp.
CCGAACTATAACGTTGCCATTCACGCGATTTGGGATGTTGAAAGGCACGTGGTCTTCAATCTCGACGGCGGGGCTGTCGATGGCAGCACGGATCAGATCAACCGCACCCAGTTCGATGGCGAGATGGTGGAATTCCCCACCCCGACCCGGGATGGCTACACCTTCATCGGATGGGCGGACGACAACGTGGAGGGCAAGGCCTACAAGTCGACGGACAAGCCGAAGGTTGATGGTGATATGTCTTTCACCGCGAAGTGGGATCAGCACCCTGTTTTGGTGGTGAAGGATGCCTCGGTTGCTGTTGGTGACGAGTTTGATCCAGTGTCTTTGGTGGTGAAGGCTGAAGATGTTGAAGATGGTGTGATTACTGATCAGGTGAAGCTGGTTGATGATGGTGGTTTGGACCTGTCGAAGCCGGGTACGTATGTGTTGACGTTTGAGGTTGCTGATTCTGCTGGTGCGAAAGTGGCTAAGACGGCGACAGTGACGGTCGAGGCAAAGCAACCGCCCGCTTCCTCCGGCAAGCTTGCGTGGACAGGCGCCGATTCGCGCAACCTCGCGGGCTTTGCAGGTGCGATGCTCCTGATGGGTACGGCGTTTGTGGCGACCCGGCGTCGTGTGAAGTAGTCGCTGGCTGAAAGGACTGTGCCCTTGCTGCTAGTGCCATCGTTAAAGCGTCCCTGGCCAGCGATTCGCGCAAGTGGTTCGTGACCTTCCAGCCGACGATCTGGCGACTGAAGACATCGAGAATGAAAGCGACATACACCCACCCAGCCCGTGTGGGCACGTACGTAATGTTGGCAACCCACAACTGGTTCGGTGCCGGAGCGAGGAACTGTCGGTCCACGAGATCGGCAAGAAAATCCTCAGCACGTGCTGACGCTATCTTCAACTTCTGGGAGACTATCTAACATAGCCTTCCAGTTGGCGATTTTTTCGGTCACTCCTGGCTCGTCTCCAAGGAACAGGTCAATAAACAATAGAACTGAATCGACAAAGCCAGCCCCATCGCATTGTTCGTGACTATCTAGGAGCGCTATTTGGTCAGGGGTAGCGTGAGCTTCGAAGAACGCACGCGTAGAAGCGTAAAGCCCGTCGTAAGTCATCGTTTTTCATCCACCAAGCAGCCGGTAACAGTTATATTATTAACCACAATAACACGCATCAGTCCTCGTCCTGCCACTGCACCTCTTGCGAAAAACGCAGAGTGACCTGCGCTTTATGTGGGGTAGCGGTTACGGAAGAGAAAGACGCATCCGTAGATGCCTTTTCGCCGCCTTCTTTAACGAACTCAGCCTTCGGGGTGCCGTTCAGTACGAGATAGTTGGTGTCGCCGAACTTTTGGGGTTCGCCCCCAGACAGCTTAGCAACGGTAGATTCGCTGATAGTGTCCTTAATGACCCCATCAGCGATATTGCGCGGAAGTAACACCTTTGTGGTGTCCGTATTGATTAAAGCCATTTTTATTGCTCCTTAAATGGTTTTGGTTTTGGTTATTGTTTTCCGAAAAGACGCCCCAGCCAGGCAGAATCAGCGCCACCGTTATCTGGCTGTTTATCAAACCCCGGAAACACGCCCGGCTTTGCCTGTTTATTAGCGGCTTCTATGAGGGGTTTTAGCTGCTCAAAATGCTCTAGCAGTTCCTCTTGGGTGGTGCCACGTAGCACCGAAGCAGGGATTCCGCAATCCTTAACTATTTCTTCTGCCCAAGCTTTCACCTGGTCACGCTGTTTATAGGCAGCCAGTTCTTTTTCTAGCTGTTCGGTTTTCTCGAAGCGTTTCTGCTCTTCGGTTTTGCTTGCTTCTTCGATTTCAGCTAGTTTGCGGGCAGCGTTCTTGTTGGCTTTCGCGCGTGCTTCCCACTTTTTCGCTTCACTTTTCCAATCCGTAGAATCCCCACCTTTTTCTTCGGGCGTGGATTCGGGTGGTGTAGGTTTCGGGGTCTGTGCATCCCCCTCAGCCTTATCAGTGGTTGGCGTGGTTTCAGGTGCGCCAATATCGTGCATCTTTTCTCCTTGTTTTCCCGTGCGGGCAATAAAAACGTCCACGTGCGCGGACGCAAAAGGGGTATAGAAAAAGCCAGCCACAAAAAGCGACTGGCTTTAACAGGTTTTCAAATTTTGACTATTTGAACGCTTCTAAAGCTTCTGACTCTAGACCGCCATCGGCAACCCATTTCTTAACTGTTTCCTCAATTTCTTCAGATAAAGGTACGTTATAGTAAGAAGCCCAATCGAGTGCTAACTCAATATTGATGCCATCATGACGCTCAATTTCTCGTAAATCATTCACTACGGATACAAGCCCCATCTCAGACATGGCAGCCAGGATAGCTGCCCATAAATCTTCTGAATAATGCATCATGTATCTTTCTTGTAAAAGGCGGTTGTGATCCTTCCGTCCTTTCGGGAAGTGAATACTTTAATACTACCTCCGCTAATAGGCATATCGTATCTGACTGGTGATTCTTTGTAGTTCAGCGCTTTTAGAATGCTTTCTGCTATTTCTTTTTCTTCCCAGTTAAGTGGATATTCGTCTCCTCCAGCTATCCACCCATACCCATATTTATGGCCTCCGCGCCATTTAGAACGTTCTCTTCTGGCATATTTGTCGTAATCCCCATATAAAATATGGTTCCACACCCGTGCACTCAGTTTCGGGGCATCTTTCGGCCAATCTGGCGGTGGCGTGGCAGGTACTACCGGAGGTAGTTTCACGATTTGTCCTTTAGGGAAATCAGTCGCAAAAAACCGGTTAACGACTTTCTCCCGATACGTATTCCACACCTCAGCCGGGAGAGTGCCGGACGTGGTAGGTAAAACCTACGGGGAAGCAGAAAAAATCCTAGATAAAGCGGGTTTCAGTTCAGTCACCCCGCAGCCTAAAGACGGTGAAATAAGCTTCGCGGTATCCTCCGCCGAAGTCGTAGCCCAAGACCCGAAACCCGGGGCGACCGTCAAAGTCACGACCCAAATCAAGCTAACAATTTCCCGCGCTAACATCGAGAAAAAAGAAAAAGCAGCGGAGGCGGAAAAGAAAGCCAAAGCAGACCCGCTAAACTCCAATAAAGCTAAAGCCGATATTGCCGCAATCAATATTGAGCAGGGGCAACAGCGCTGCCACGAACTACTAGAACGTAAGCAAGGTGACGCGGGACGGCTAGAGATTGACTGGTCAACCATGAAAAAAACGCCGTGGGTACATACTGAAAATAAAGACCCCGAGCAAGGCAAATACGGGTTGATTCTTGAAGCCAAAGGCAAAGCCATAGTAGAGGGGCTTGATACTCCGGCGCTTGCAGTCGTGAAATGCTCAGTCTACGAGATGGACGGCGAAACCTACGTGGACGGCATGGTCTGGCGTTCCTGCCCCTGAGCTTCACTAAGGCGCAAATAAGCGGCTCCCAATTGCGGGAACCGCTTATTTTTTTTACTCGTACTGCTCGCTATCGGTCTTATACGCTGCCTTGTCTGCAATCCTTAATGCCACGCTGGGCGAATCTGATTTAAGCCTGCGAGCGCTCTCAAGAGAATCAGGCGTGAAACTGACGGGCCTGGGAGATGTGCTGCGTCGGAATAAAGCAATGACTTTCGGGGAGTTCGTTGAAATAAGTCGTGCTTTGGGTTTGGTGCCGTGGAAAACAATGCGCCAAGCCGAACAAAACCTCACCCAAAACCAGGGTTAACTATCGGATTTGCGGGCGAAAATTCCTATCAGGTAGATAGCGGGCAGACCGAAGAAAGAATTGAGCGAGCCCCGAGACTGTTAAGTCTCAGGGCTCTAAGTTTGTTAACGCTCTAGCAGGCGTTGCTACCGGGTGCGAAGCAGAGCCTCAGACCGGACAACCAGCTGCAGGGCTGAGCCCAGGACCGGCTGCAACTCAACACTATATCACTACGAAACGCCAGTCAAGAGTTCCATCTGTCGATATATAGGTTTCCCGGCAGTCTGGATGTTCACTTTCCCCGATTCGTGTCGCACGTCCTCAAAATCATCCAAGTCGAAGCACCGCATAAGCCTACGGGAAATTTTTCCTTTAATGGTGGACGCTTCAGATGTTCCCGTTTTTGATAATTGTGCGCGACGATAATGGGCGATAGCGCTTGCAACTAAATCAGCCATTTGTATCAAATCTGAAGATTTAGAGTCTAGGTCTAATGCAGAAACGACAGACAAGGAACCGAATTTTAGATTTACCTGTTGTTTAACGTTTTCTGCTACAGAGAACTGTTTTGGCGTGGTTATTAAATCCAGATAGACGGTGACGAGTTCACCTTTGTTGATATTCCCGCGAACGAGTTGCGTAGCGCAGTCTGCGGCGGTGCGCCAAACTTCCCTATGTTTGAACGGATCGGCGTGTTCTTTATCGAAAACGTAAGCGCCGATACGTGTGTCAGAGCCTGCTAACAGTTCGCACAATTCCATATAGATTTGTTGCGTGCCTATCGTGACTTCAGAGAAGTGTAGTTCTTTCCAAAAATTGTGACGTTCTCTAATCGCTCGAATCTCGCGGGCAAGGTGAGCACTATTGCGGCTTTTCACCATGCCGAGCACAAAGAAACGGTTCCTGGAAGACTTAGAACCGGACTCGTCAATAAACATTTCTGCCACTTGCGTGTCGAGTGGGGCGCGAAAGTCCTTACTCCAGGTAGTAAGCAGATTAGGATTCATAGCAGTCATTATAACTAGCTCTCGTCACCCTCCAGTAGGGTTGCGACATTGTTGAGAGCTGCGGTCGCGAGCGTATGGTTTACGCGTTGATAGGCTCGGGTCTGAACGATAGACGCGTGCCCTAAAATCTCCTCAATAACACGCGTATCCACGCCCGCCATGATGGACACCAAGCCGCCCCGGTAGAAGCCCGGATAGATGAAGCAGTAGCCCAAGCGATAATCAACCCGGCTGACTATCGCTTTTGGGGGTCGCAGTACGGCTGGTCTACGGGTGGTATAGCTGCCGCGCTAGGGGTGCCCCGCTGGATAGTCGAAGCCTACCGCCGGAACCTTTCTAAAACCCGAATCCCCGTCTAGGCCTCGTGCATTTTATTTACTACCTGGACTAGCCGCTCCCGTGTTGCCCGCTGATAAATCTGCGACATTGACCAGGTGGCGTGCCCTAGGATTGCCTGGATTTCCGCCTCCGTAGCCCCCGCGCGTGCCAGCATGGTGGCACAGGTTGCCCGCAACTGGTGGAAGTTAAACCCCGGCAGGCCGGCGGCGGTTACGGCGTCGTTATAGCTGAAATGCAGAGTTTTATCAGATAGGAACGTGCCCGCCCTCGAATACACCAAAAGCGAATCCCCGCCCTTACCGACATACTGGTCTAGGTGGTCTTTCAACTTAGCGGCGAGCGGGTCAGATATCGGCACATCCCGCCGCCCCAAAGCTGACTTAGGGACACCCTCGATTAGCGCCCCGGTTTCGCCGCGGTTAACCGCGCCCCTCACCATGATCCGCCGCTCTTTCAGGTCGATATGTCGCCGGCGTAACGCCGCGATCTCCCCATAGCGCAGCCCTGCCCATGCAGCCAAATAAATCATGATCCCTAGCCTCCCCGGCATCGCCCCCGCGATCTGCTCCACCTGGCTATCGGTTGCGACCCGCTCGCGGTTTTCGTCTCTGACCCGTTTTTTCGCTGCCGCGCCTTTCACCCGCACTGGGTTAACCTCGATTAGTTCGGAATCTACTGCCGCGCTCATGAGTGCCGAGAACGTGGTGTAGGCGTTTTTGCGTGCCCCGGGTTTGTCTGGCGCGGTGGCATAGTACCAGTCGATAACCTCCGCCCGACTTATAGAGTTGACCGCGCGGGTCTCGAAAGCCGGGTAAATATAGCGGTTTAGGTGGCTTTTATATGATCTCAGCGAGTTAGGGGAAGCCCCCGAATCTTTCAAACGCTTTTGCCATTCCTCGCCCCATTGCTTCACCGTCGGAACTTTACGCGGCGCGGGCTTATCTAGGGTTTCCCCCGCCTCAATCTTTAGCGCGGTTTTCGCTAGGAAAGCAGTCGCATCTGTTTTCGCCCTGAAAGTCTTAGTGCGTCTTTTGCCGGTCGCGGGGTCTATATATGAGGCTTGATAAGAAAGCCCGTTCTCCCGCTGCCGTGTCCGTATGTAGCCAAATGATCTTGTCCGCCCCATGCTGGCACCTCCAAAATTTGCGATTCAATGTACCATTAAACGCCCCAACATTGGCAAGGTTTGGCAGACAGTGGCAGAGTGCGGCAAGCATTGACAAGCTAAGTAAATATATTACCACCAGGTAAAACACCCCGAAAACAAGTAAAAGCCCTCACCAGAAATAACTTCCAGTGAGGGCATTGGTGGAGTTGAGCGCGGGAAGGTCGAACCTTACCGCTTGCGGCTTTTTTGCCTTCTGGAAGTCCTCCCAGTCCACCTCGTAGTCAGCATCCGAATACCTACACGTCAGAATGACCTTGTCGTCGTAGAGGTAAATCTTATCTACGAAATACTCCAAGACCATGTCTCGAACCTCATGGTCATCAAGGTTCGCATACAAGAATTTACCAAAGTACGCCTTGATGCTGCGCTCGTCCTCAGAACGCTCCTTCTTTGCTTTCTCAGTCTCAATAGCGCCAATCAGCGCCTTCTAGCGTCGCTCAAGCTCCTGCAAGCGCTCCAGTGTGGTCTCGCTGAATATTCCCACCTCAAGCGCCTTGACTAGATTTTTAAGCGCCGTCTGTGTATCATTCAGCTCTTTTTCAAGGCTCTCAGGTAGCTCGACTCGACGTAGCGCTCCTTGTAGTACGCCGCCGCGTCCACTGCCAGAGACATCAGGTTCTCGGAATCGCTCAGCAACTCCTTCAATAGCTGCTGCACCAGTCCCTCGATGAACGCAGCCTTAACAGGCTTCTTCTCGCACCGCTTATGCCTCTGCTCCTTACAGTAGTAGTAAAAATGGTGCGCCCCCGTCTTGCTCGTGCCGGAGACACCCTGCATGGAGCTTCTGCACTCGCCACAGAACAGCTTTCCCGTTAGCCAGTACCTCGGCTCGCCCTCCATGTGCTTTGAGCGGTTTCCCGCGCCCGTGCGCTTGTTTAAGGCAAACATCGCCTGTGCCTTGTTGAACAAGTCCCTGTCGATGATGACTGGCATCCCATCAGGAATGACGATATCCGCGTACTTGTAGACGCCCGTGTACCTGTCGTTCTTCAGCACGCTCCTCAGCCCGTTTATCGTGAACTTCCTGTCAAGTGCCGTGGTTATGCCCTGAGCGTTCAGCTCGTCGGCTATCTTCTGCATCGGCTTGCCGTCAACGTAGTCGTGAAAGATTCTCTGAACCACGGGCGCCTTCGCAGGGTCAATCTCATAACGCTTGTCCGCCGCCGTCTTGTAGCCCAATATCTTTTGACCGTTGGATAGCGCGTTCTTGGCGTTATACCTCAGCCCTCGCTCAATGTTCTCTCGCGACGAATCGCTCCACATCTGCGCGAACGCATCCATCACCGCTTCGGTGAACTTGCCCTGCGATGTGCTCACATCAGGCGCATTCTCCGCAACATACTCGATGCTGCACCCAGCTTCACGAATCTTTCTCTTGGCATAGGTCAGCTGCAAAACATCACGACCCAATCTATCGTTCTTCCACATGATGAGAACGGCAGGACGCAGCTTTGCGACCTCTGAAAGCATCAGCTTGTAATTTGGTCTGTTATCGTCCTGCCCAGACATCGCACGGTCTGCATACTCCTTGAGTATGCTGTAACCGTGCTCAGCCGCATAAAGCTGCACCAGCTCCTGCTGTTCCTCGATAGAAGCATCGTTCTGGGAGCTTGACGAGTAGCGGTAATAGGCAATAGCAAGATTATTATCGTTCTGAACAAATTTCTTTGTCTTTGCCACCTATAAGGTCACCTCCTAAATTCACTGTCTATATTTCATCGTCTACAAGTGCAAAAATCCAAGATAACCACGCCAAAACACTTGTTGCTCTACGATGCACGGTTGAGCCTTCATTGCAGACATTTAGTCGCAACATTTCCTTTTCAACGTATGGTTTATCAGGAAATTCACCACTATTCACAACGATACCGAACAAATCATGAAAGATTTGATGTCGCAATATCAGGCTGGTGTAAGCTAACTGACGCTCTCTATAACGCATGTTCAGTATTTTGTGCGCTGTATCTGTCAGACTTGTTGCATTACGCGAACGTTGAAACAGTCCTAAATATTCACCCGCAGCTGGGTAATATGCAGCCTGTCGCGCTACCAAGCCCATATGCTCGGTAACCTGCTCTGTAGTCAACGTATTATCTTCAGCAGAGCTTAAGCGTTCCGCAAGCGATATTACTCTATCAAATCTATCCGCTTGAATAAACGGAATTTTCTTATCCACCTGTTTATCCTGATTATCATCAGTTACCACAGGCGTATTCTTCCATACATCGACAATATCCTTCTCTGAAATCTGGCAATCCTCAAACGTATAGGCTTGTTTGTTTCGTAATCTAATTGAAGAGAAAGAAGTTGGCTCAGTAAACTCGTATTCATACAAATGATAAGTCAGATTTGTGTACTGGGAAAATACCAATCTAATAGGTTTCTGAACTATAGCAAGGTATTTTCTATACGGAAAATAAAGCTGTCGTACATTAAAGTCATCATTACGAATATTCTTGGCTTCCATAATGCATACAGACCGCTGTGATTCAAAACCACCATCAATTTCAAGTTGCGCCTTGCTAACATTGATGGTCTTCTTTGCTGTACCATCTAATAAATTAACGTCAAACGAAAAATCGCCAGTTCCCATTCGACCATTAAAAGTCTCCAATAGGCCCTGCTCTTCTTCATCAAGAAAATTCTCCAAAGTATGCGTTGCTAGAAGCGCATTTATCGCATTTGATTCGCTTGTGATATTTTCTAATCGTAAGGTTTCGTAATCGGGTAAGGTTATAGGCGTCGGTTTCAGCTTCGTAACATCTGGAAACTTCTCATACAAATCAAACTTTCCTAGTACATAAGAATGCCGAGAAACTGGCAGTACATTCAATCCAAGCTCTTTTAGAGGACCAGCAACCGATTCTGAAGTATCAAACTTTGTCATCAATCGAGGCTCTCTAAAAGCTTTAATTTCATTTGCTTGGATTTCATATATCCCACCTTGACTAGTATTTTCCTCAATGGGATACCTTGCTAATATCTCCTTCCAAGCTTTATCCAATTTACCCATGGAATCAGCCACTAATCAATACCTCCTTCACAGCTCCCCTTCTATCACCACGTGAATTGATAGAACGCTTTGCCGTTACTATTTCTATTTTGAAATCCTTATACAGCTCGCGAATCTCTTCACAGTCACTATTTGACTGCAAGAAATGAATTCCACGCTCACGCAGCTTAATACATTCATCTCGCAGGCGAACTTGTTCGTCATATCCGAATCCCTCTTGGGTGTACCCCGTAAATGCTGAAGTGGCTGTAATTGGCATATAAGGCGGGTCTAAGTAGACAAAGGCGCCCTTTGGCAAATCTTTTAGGGATTCAGCAAAATCCCCTTGGCGCATATCAATATCTGCTTCACTGAAGTATTTATGCAGTGCCCTGATGCCAACTTCATTTACAATATTAGGGTGCTTGTACCTTCCATAAGGAACATTGAGTTGACCAGCAGAATTCACCCTGAAAAGACCATTAAAACAAGTCTTGTTCAAGTAAATAATCCTTGCAGCTTTTTCAACACTCGATAGTTCGTCAAACCCCGATTCTCTATCAAGCCCTCGAACACGGTAGAACCATTCACTGCCCAGCTGTTCATTCTTCTCTTCATGCACAGCCAATTCTTTAATGAGCTCGTTTGGGTTATCTCTTACAACCATATAAACATTGATTAGCTCTTCGTTGTAATCGTTGATTCGCACATGTTGTGGCTGTTTATCAAATAGAACAGCACCGCCGCCTACAAAAGGCTCAACATAATAGCTAATTTTCTTTGGTAGCCTTTGCTCTATTTCATCAAGCAATTGTCTTTTACCACCTACCCACTTCAGGATAGGCTTAACAAGTTTATTCTTTTTCAAGCTATTGCCTCCTATCCTTAGTTGCCAGTATTTGACGTTTTTGCATGCTTTGTTGCAAATTCTTTTGCTGCAAGACGCAAGAATGCCGATAGAGATAAGCCATATTCATTAGCCATATCTTTGATTTCGTTTTTTTCTGATTCAGTAAGTGAAATCGAAACCGCCACTCGCTTTTTATCTAGTTCACTTAGCATAGATTCTCCTCATTTATGAACACAAATATACTTTCATAGTATAGCATGCAGCCATTATTTTTTCAATAAGTCTTACATAAGCCTTACATAAGAATTCATAAGTAATTGTTAATTTTTCTGGCAAAAGTATGCGATTGAGTTCTTTTCCAATGCCCCAGCAAGACCGTCTGAAGACGGTCGAGATTGCACTCAGAAAAGGAGGATTCCATGGATTTCAACGATTACATCCAGACCTACGAGGACTTGGCACGTCAGGTTGGCGGGATGGTGCTCGCGAACGAGATTGCGAAGCGCCCGCTCGAGCCAGTTGGTGGCAGCTGGGGCGACGAGATTTACCAGTTCTATATCGTCTCTGACCCGTCGTTCCTATTAGAGCACACAGACGAGCCGGTCTTCTACGACAGCGAGCTTGACCTGTGCGTATGGGGAATAACCCACTTCGGCACAGCTTGGGACTACGTCCCAGCGCCTGAGCTTCACTAAGGCGCAAATAAGCGGCTCCCAATTGCGGGAACCGCTTATTTTTTTACTCGTACTGCTCGCTATCAGTCTGATATGCTGTCTTATCTGCCTCGCAACAACTACGTGCTCACGAGTCTCGACAACTACCTCAATGCTGACATCAACTTTGTCATCGAGTACCACGATAAAGATGGCTCCATCCAGCAGGTGCGGACACACTCGCCACTCACGGTGCTCACTAGCATTCCCAGAATTGATGGATTCACGGCAGAGCAAGTGTGCATGAACGCATTACGGCGCTGGAACACCCAGTCTTTTGGATGGTCTCAACCCTGAGACTTTCCAACTCACACCGACTAACGCTTCTTCCGTTGACGCTGCTTGCTGCGCTCCTTTGCCGCAAAAATCCTTCGGAACTCACCGAAGTTCAATTTAGACATCTCCATATTCAATGTCTTTCCATCCTTCAGCCTAACCTTGTATGTTGTGGCTCCAGAGAACATCCGATACAGGGTGTAGTCGATATCGTCTGAAGTAAAGTCAACGTTTCTGAAAAACGATCGGATTTGCAATATGCCCTCGTAGACTCGCATCCGATAAGAAGCGATTTGGGCAGTATAGGCCAAACCAGCTAGGGCAGCGATCGCTAGGGCGGCGGTGCTCACGACATTGGAAATCGGCTGACCTGGCTGGAAGGAAACCCAAAGTGTAAGCAGAAAAACAGGCAAGCAGATGAGTGCTAGAACGAGCCAAGAGCCGGGCGGATACTTTTGCCATTTCACAGGATTATGTCTATTTCGCCTGTCTAGAACACGTTGTTGGTAACGGAAGAGCAGAACGGCAAAGAGGATGACAACGGCGAGCAATACGACGCCAAAGTACACTGTTTCCACGAACTATCTCCAATTCAATTGGGGAATATTGAGTGGAGATGGGGGGAATCGAACCCCCGTCCGATAGGTATTCCTCGACTCTTCTCCGGGCGCAGCCCACAGTTTTATTTCTCGGCCCTGACCCATTATGTGGGCACTTGAAGGTCAATAGGCTCAGTCGGCTAAATCTCGGAGGCGCGCCACCGACCTAACGCGCATCCCAGTGGCTCCCTGAACGACGCCAACGCCGGGGCCGGAAGCATCTCCCCGGGTGACGGACTTTTTATAGGCTCGTCAAGCACGCCTGATCAGGCGGCGAGAGCGAAGTCAGTGCGGTTATGTTCAGCACCTATTAGTTTGCAGACAGCGTTTACGAGATGAGTCCACATTCTCGACCCGCTTCTTTCGAATCAACACATACCGTCGAAACCGATCATCCCCAATATTGAGTTATCAAACCGCTCCCGCTGCGTAAAGCGCGCTGAGCAGTACTTCACAATACAACAGGTCAGAGATAAAGGCAACACTTCCAGTGTTTCTCGGTTACGGGTTTTTCCGTTGCGCCCACAACACGATCCCCAGATTCAATACAGGATGTCAGGAAAATGCTGTGAATATATCCCGCCATCGCAGTCCGCTTAGGTAAAACCGCAGCACAGGCTATACCCTTGAAAGGATTCTTTAGACACGGGAGGCTAAAATGTCAGCGGAAAACACGGAGACACCGCCAGGAACTTTCAAACCTAGTTTCCGGATGAGTATGCGCGACCTCATCAACATCGGCATATTCCTGGTGCTGTATTTCATTACGATGGCAGTGAACGCCACCGCGGCAGCCGGCCCGGTGTGGATTTACTTGGCGCTGGTGATTTCCGCACCGCTGGGCGGCATAGTCTTTGAACTGTTCCTCACCCGCGTGCAGCACGCCGGCATGATTCTGATTTTCGGCATCATTTTCGGTGCCGGCATCTCCACGATTCACGGTTGGCAGACGATGATTACCGTCCTGTTTTTCTCCCTGCTCTCCGAAACCATTGTTTACCTGGGGCGTTACCGTTCTAAGTTGGCGAACCTGTGGGCATACCCGGCGTTTCAACTCTGGTGTATGGGTCCGATTATCCCGATCCTGTTCACCGCGCAAGCCTATCGCGATATGCTCATCAACCAGCGCGGCAAGTCCGTTGAATACGCCGACGGGGTGATCGCCTGGTCACATAATCCGCTGTTCATCACAGCAATCGTCGCCGGCATTGTACTGCTTTCGATTGTCGGAGCCTGGGTTGGGCAGAAACTGCTGCGCAAGCACTTCGAGAAAGCCGGCATCGCCTGAACCGATGACAGCCCAGCCGCAAAACCCCTCGATCGTAGTGCCTCTCACCCGAGAACCAATGGGTGCCACCAAAACGTGGGCTGCAACACCGGAGCGCCCCACCCGTGAATATCGTATCGGACGTTCCGCCCTGGTCATGGATCCGCGCACCAAACTGCTGTTACTGCTGGTCGTGAACGTATGTGTAATGACCGTGGTGAACACTACAGTAACCTTTACCGCCCTGGCACTGGTGATTCTGCTGCTCGCCGAGAACCGTAACTGGCGGGTTCTGCTCGGGTTTATTCTGCTGTGGCTGTTGTTTTGGGGGCTACACGAGTTGACGATTCTGGTGCCGCACTGGCTTGGGGCAATCATATCGGTGGTCGCGAAATACGGTACCCGTGTTCTGATTGTGGTGGCCTCGGCGGTGTGGATGCTCACCTCCACAACTCCGGCGGCTTTCGTGGCGGCACTCCGCCGCGCCCACGTTCCTATGGCAATAACCGTTCCGGTGTCGGTCATGTTCAGGTTTTTCCCGGCAGCTTGGGTTGAGTTGCGTTCCATCTGGGACGCAATGAAACTACGCGGATTGTTTACCTCCGCAACCCAGATGGCCGCCCACCCGATGCGCGCTGCCGAATACATAACAGTCCCACTAATCGGCGCGACCCTGCAGATGGCAGACGACTTGTCGGCATCAGCGATGAGTCGTGGACTGGGGCAACCAAACCATCCAACCTCGATTGCTCGCATCGGTTTCGGTCTCGGAGACCTGGTCGGGTTGGCGGCAGGCGTGACACTGATAACCGTGTTCGTTTTGGCTTGGCGGGGGGTGGTTTGATGCGTCGCGTACCGATTTCTAAACGCACCCTCCCGGATGCGCAACCCGAACCACTGAACGCCAGCCTCGAAACTGTGTCTTTCCGATACGCGGCAGCTAACACTCCGGCTATTAAAAGCATTGATATACAGGTTCCAGCCGGCCAATTTGTGTTACTCACCGGTCCGAGCGGGGGCGGAAAATCTACGGTTCTGCGACTGTGTAACGGCCTGATTCCGCACTATAACGATGGGGAAATGACCGGTCAAGTCCGGCTGGAAACGAGCAAGACAAGTCTGGACCCGCAAGTCGCTCCACTGTGGGAGACCGGAGGACAGGTCGCAATGGTTTTCCAAAACCCACGCACCCAGTTCTACACCACCGACTCCACTTCCGAGATAGCGTTTGCACTGGAAAATCGCGGTATTGAACCAGCCGTGATTCGGCAACGCATAAGCACGACTGCCGCCGAAATGGAAATTGAGGGACTGCTGGGTCGCTCAATGTTTTCTTTTTCTGGTGGCGAACTGCAACTAATCGCCTGCGCCTCCGCGCGGGTCGCGACCCCGCGCCTATATCTCTTTGACGAACCCACATCGAACCTTTCTGAAGAGGCGATCGAGAGTTTCAGCAAAGTCTTGGCAGATCTCAAAGCAACCGGAAACACGGTGCTCATTGCTGAACATCGCCTGTATTTCCTTGAAGGTTTAATTGACCGTGCCCTGATAATTGATGGCGACGTGCGCGCCGATATGTCGGGGACAGACTTTTTTGCAATGAATAACGATACGCGCACCAGTTTCGGATTGCGTCAATTACAGCGCCCGCAGATTGAACTCTCGGCCGAACAGGTACCACTAGGCTCCAACGCGATACCCGTACCCACCGTGACCGTCCCCCGGGCGCAGTGCCCCGAAACCGATTCTCCCAGTGGACTGGCACTCGAGGCTGTGCGCGCGAAATACGGGCGACGTGTCGTGTGGGACATCGCTAACCTGTTTTTTTCTCGCGGTCAGGTAACCGCTGTTACCGGCTCGAACGGCATCGGAAAATCGACTTTGGCGGCGGTGATAACCGGCCTGAAGAAAGCTAAAGGTGGCACCATCAGCCTGGACGGAAAGGTTTTGAGTGAGAAACAGCGGGTGCATTGCAGCTACCTGGTGATGCAGGATGTACATCGGCAGCTCTTTGCCGATTCGGTGCGTGCCGAAATCACGCTCGGTCTGGAACGCTCCGGTGCCGCGCCGCTCAACGACGAAGCGGTCGATACCCTGCTGAAGCGTTTTAACCTGCTGCAATACGCCGATCGGCACCCGTTGAGTCTCTCTGGCGGGCAGAAACAGCGCCTGGTGATTGCGTCAGCGGTTGCGTCGCAGCGCGAAGTGTATGTTTTCGATGAACCGAGTTCTGGTCTGGATCGGCGGCACCTGGAGGGGGTGGCGGCGGCACTGCGAGAACTAGCGAGAGAAAACAAGGTCGTAATCTTGATAACCCACGACCCGGAACTGATAAACGCCTGTGCCGACCGGCACCTGCAGCTCACCAACGGACATTAACAGGGTCAGCTGAGGCCTTTCTGAAAATCCCTCATGGCGCGTTGCGCCTCACGGTTATCCTGTTTTTGACGCAGCGTCTGACGCTTGTCCCACTCCTGTTTGCCGCGTGCCAGAGCCAGCGACAGTTTCGCTCGTCCACGCACAAAATACAGTTCCAGCGGCACAATCGTGTAACCTTTTGCCTGCACCCCACGCTCCAGGCGCGCAATCTCAGCGGAGTGCAACAGCAGTTTACGTTTCCGATAGGGGACGTGATTCGTCCATGACCCATTAACATATTCGGGAATGTGGGCGTGCTGCAGCCACGCCTCACCTCCCTCAATCTCGATCCAGGATTCGGCGAGTGACGCGCGCCCCATCCGCAGCGCTTTCACCTCGGTTCCGCGCAGCGACAACCCCGCCTCAAAACGCTCCTCAAGTGCATAGTCATGTGATGCACGGCGGTTCCGGGCAATTATTTTCTTCGCGTCCGATTCGGCATTGGCGCGCGCGGCAGCTGAAGCAGATACGCCAGCTTTCTTCCATCCTTTCGGCATAACACACCCCCTCCGGTCGCTAGTTACGGTGACAAACACAGCCACCGATTCGGGTTACATCGGCAGTCAACCCGACTAAAGGCTACATCATCGACATCGGGTTGATTGTTATGCCGTTCTTCCATATCTCGTAGTGAGTGTGACATCCGGTAGAGTTACCAGTTGTTCCCGTATAACCGATTACTTGCCCTTTATTCACGTGCTGACCAGAAAAAACAGCAAAAGAAGTGAAATGCCTGTGGACAGTCTGCCAAGATGATCCACCGATGACACCATGGTTTATGTATACGCTGTTTCCACCTGACCCATCATATAAAGCTGCAGTCACCGTACCTGATGCGGTAGCATACTGCGGCACTCCGCAATTTGCAGCCAAATCAACCCCCTGATGCAGCTCTGTGTATCCCAAAACAGGGTTTACTCGCCAACCGTATGATGAGGTGACATTCAGTGCACCATCAATCGGGTGACGAAAAATACCTCCACCTCCTGAATAATTCGAGTACACCGGTGTTACCGGCCCTACCGGTGTTACCGGTTTTGTCCGCTGACTATTTGCCCAGTTGCGAGCATCTATTTCACTGATGCGACTCTGAGCTTCCTGTTGTTCTCGCCTGGCGTTGGCTAAATCGGATTCCAGGTTTTTCTTTTGGGAATCTAGTTGAGTCTTTGCCGCTGACTTTTGCTGAACAATATCGTTATAGGTTTCATAGCTGGTCTGTTTGTCAGCAGCGGCGTCCTGCGCATCTTTCAAGGCCGCATCAGCGTCCTTCTTCAAATCCGCTACCTGGTCTTTCAAGGACTGCAACCGGTTTTGCTGATTACGTGACAGTGCCAACGCGTTTTCAACTTTCGTCATTTTTTGGCTCTGCAACTGCGCAGCCAGGTCGCGCGAAAAAGCCACTTTCGCGAAATCATCAGTGGTTTTCGCGGTGGTAGCTAATGCTATTAACGAAAATTCTCCACCGCTCTGATAGGTCTGTCGCGCCAGCTCCCCCACGGTTTTCATATCTCCGCCGAGCTTGTCCTCGTTACTCGCTACCTGCTCGTTCACTTCTGACAGGTCCGCTTGCGCGATCTCCAGCTGGTCTTGAATAATCTGTTGTTTACGCAGCGCATCGGCTTCTTTAGTTTTGGCGTCAGTGAGGTTGATTTCGGCATCGGCCAGGTCAATCTCAGACTGCTGTAATGCGATGGCAGCATCCGCCAGGTTGGTGTTCACTGAGTCCAGAGACCCCTGCAACTGGTTCATGGTTTGTTGTGCCTTATCCCGACGGTTGACGGCGTCGGAGCGCTCATCGGCGAGCGCCATTGGCATACCCAGCCCGAAGCAGACCAGCAGCACTATTACTATCGCCAGTATTCGGCGCGTTTTCCCGCTCATTTGACCTCCTCCTAGCTCCTGTACCGGCTCACCTTACACGGTGTTTCATAGGTTCGCATTTCCAGACCTATACTTTCGCGTATTTCGCCAGCGACACCGCACTTGCCAGCATCGCCAACAGGATCGCCGCCACAATCAGGATCGGGGACACAATCCAAACTTCCAGGTCGCCAATGAATTTGATTGATGGGAAGGCTTTCGCGAGCCACCCCTGGATGAACATTGTGGACTCTAGCCAGATGCCGCCAACTGCGAGTACCGCGCCGATGAGTGCGGCGATCGCCCCCTCAATCATGAACGGCAACTGCACGAACAGGTTTGATGCCCCGACAAGCCGCATAATCGAGGTTTCTTTCTCGCGGCTCATCGCCGAGAGCCGGATTGTAGTAGTGATGAGCAAGATTGCGGCTATCACCATCAACATGGCGAGCCCCCAAGAGACCAGAGTCGCATTGTTCAAGGCTTTCAACAGCGGTTCAACGATTGCGCGCTGGTCTTGAACCATTTCAACGCCGGGGCGTCCCTCCAGGTCAGAAGCGATTATTTCATAGTCGTTCGGATCCTTCAGTTTGATTCGGAACGACTCAGGCATCATATCAACGGTTGTGACCTCGCCGATCACGGTGTCCCCGTACAGATCCATGAAGTCTTTATAGGTGTCTTTTTTGCTCAGGTGATAGACCTGTTTCACATACGGGCCCAGGTCGCTGGAGCTGAGACGTTCACGCACGTCAGCTACCTGCCGGGTGGTTGCCTCTTCACCGTTGCAATTCTTCGCGGAGTCGTCCTTCGCGCACATGTAGACATTGACTTCGACTTTCGCGTACCACTGGGTTTTAAGCTGAGTTATTTGCAGCTGCGCGAGGATACCGGTACCGACGAAAAGCAGCGACACACAGGTTACGAGAATAACCGAGACGGTCATCGCGAAGTTATGACCGAGACCCTTGAAGACCTGCCCCATTACGAATCGAAAACGCATGACTATCTCGCCTCCCCGTAGACACCGCCGGCTTGGTCACGCACGACTTTCCCGTCTACCAGCTCGATCACTCGTTGCCGCATCTGGTTGACTATCTCGATGTCGTGGGTCGCCATAACCACGGTTGTGCCGCCACGGTTGTTAATACGCGCGAGTAACCTCATAATCCCCATCGAAGTTTTTTGATCCAGGTTACCGGTCGGCTCATCGGCAAGCAGGATTTTTGGTTTATTCACCATCGCACGTGCAATCGCGACACGCTGTTGTTCACCCCCGGAAAGCTCATGCGGCATACGTTTTTCTTTGCCACCGAGACCGAATTGTTCGAGAATTTCCGGTACTTTGGTTTTGATTTCGCGTTTTGGACGCCCAATCACCTGTAGTGCGAGCGCCACATTGTCGAACACGTTTTTATTGTCGAGCAGTTTGAAGTCCTGAAAGACCGTTCCGACTTCCCGACGCAGCTGCGGCACTTTCCATCGTGACAGTTTGCCGACATCGCGCCCAAGCACCAGAACCTTACCCTTTGTCGGGCGGTTCTCCCTGATGAGCAGGGACAAGAACGTTGATTTCCCGGATCCGGACTCACCGACCAGGAACACGAATTCTCCGCGTTTGATTTCGAGGTTCACCTCGGAGAGCGCCGGTCTTGCGCCTCGCTTATAAACCTTGGTAACTCCATCAAATTTGATCATCTGTAATTCATCCCCGGGTTGCAGTTTTCAGGCAAAAGCCTACGCAAAACAGGGCTGTATTCCGTCTAAGACACGCAGCATAAACCTAAACAACCAAGGTTATATGAGAATTTTATAGGCTCAGGCTTCGCCACCACCGGCTGCCCGCCACCTGATACCGGCATCTATGAATCCGTCAATGTCTCCATCGAACACCGCATCCGGGTTCGAGGATTCATACCCGGTACGCAGATCCTTTACCAGCTGTTGACCGTAGAGAAAATAGGATCGCATCTGATCTCCCCAGGAGGCCTTTACATCTCCGGCCAGCTCCTTCTTTTTCGCCTGTTCTTCCTCGTGGCGACGCTGCAGCAGACGCGACTGTAGCACTCGTAACGCGGCAGCTCGGTTTTGGATTTGGGATTTTTCGTTTTGCATCGACACGACGATCCCGGTCGGAATGTGGGTCATGCGCACAGCAGAATCGGTGGTGTTAACGGACTGTCCGCCCGGCCCGGAGGAACGAAACACGTCAATTTTCAGGTCGGTTTCCGGTATTTCAATATGGTCTGTGGTCTCAATCACCGGGATTACTTCAACGGCGGCGAACGAGGTTTGCCGTTTCCCGGCAGCGTTAAAGGGGCTGACTCGCGCGAGCCGGTGGGTGCCGGCTTCAACTGAGAGCCGCCCGTATGCGTATGGTGCGTCCACCTCGAAAGTCGCCGATTTGATGCCCGCCTCTTCAGCATAGGAGGTGTCCATCACCTTGGTTGGATACCCGTTGCGCTCAGCCCAGCGTAAATACATTCTGACCAGCATCTCTGCGAAATCAGCGGCATCTACTCCGCCGGCACCGGAACGGATAGTGACCACCGCGGCACGCTCGTCATATTCGCCGCTGAGCAGTGTCTGAATCTGCAAGGCCGCCAGCGCTTCCCTGGTTTTTTCGAGTTCTTTGTCGAGGTCCGCATAGATTTCTGCGGCTTCTTCTCCCTCGGATTCGAACGCCATTTCAAGCATAGCGTCGAGGTCTTCTACGCGTTGTCTCATGTTGTCGAGGCGCCCCAAATCGGCTTGCAGATGCGACAGTCGCGCCGTAACCGACTGGGCTTTATCCTGGTCATCCCATAAATCAGGGGATGCGGCTTCCTCGGATAGTGCGGCGATTTTTTCGCGTAACTCTTTCGGGCGCGCGACCGCCAAAACGTTTTCGAGCTCTCGATGCAGCTGCGCTATCTCCTGACCGTAATCCGTTCTCACCTATCCAGGTTATACGAAACCCTCCAGACGACCCGATTCTGCATAGTTTTCGCGCTCACTGATTCGACATATAGGCAGCGTGGGCGCTGGATTCTACCGTGATTGGCATTGTTAGGGCGGCATCCAGAAAGCGCGGCATCCAGGGGAGGGGTATTTCTGCTTGCGCCCGAACGGTTATGACCCCGCCGTCTGTGTTCACCGATACCACCTGGAAAGCTCGTAGCGAGCCGAGCTGTTCGGCGGGCAAGGAGTGGGCGAGTTTTGTGACGTGTTCGGTGGTTTCCTGTTGATTAACAGCCGCGTCGGCTCCTGTATAGTAGCTTCTCGTGAATAGTTCTTGAACAGCAGATACTGCCAATTCGTCAGTGATCCCGAGCATCCTTACACGCCCGATTTCGGCTGCGGCGATCGCGGTTTGGACTGCTATCACCGCGACCAGCAGCACCAGCATCCCGATGGCTAGCACGGTTACTCGACCGTCCTCTTCGCGTATCCGGTGCGCAGCTGAAATCACTGTTGAACTCCGGTGATATCCGGCTTGGGGATGACAGTAGCAGAACGCACCTCGATATCGGTTTTCAGTGCGGAAGTGAGAAAATCAGGTATCAGTGGCATCTTTATCCGCGCTGTCACCGTTAACTGTTCGGTTTTCGCTGTGCAGGGTTCCGGGCAGTAACGTTCCCACCGGTATCCCCGCTCTATTCCGAAATCGCTATAGACCATATTGACTGCTTCATCTATGCGTTCAGGGTCGAAACGTGCCACCCTTCCTGCTTCACGAGCAGCGTATTGCGTTGCATAGTTTACGGTCTCTATCTGCGATAACGCCGTAATGAGGTACAGTAGCGGAACCAGCATCATAACTGCGACGACAACGAATTCGATTGCCGCTGAGCCCTCTTCGCCACCCAGCCTGGCGCGGTGTTTCACTGTGGCTCCCGGAATGCTCGCGCGCTAGTTTCTAGGGTGCCGGGAACCCCCCACGGCCCGATTATCGGCACTGCCGCTCGCAGCTTGACCGTGACTATTTCTCGCCCCCGTACCGAACTGACCTGCACATCCATTTTGGGTTGTTGTGCCCCAGGTAGCAGCTGAACCATGAGGTGTTCAATCCTCGCCCGCCCCTCTTCCGGGGTGCCGCCGACGAGAGCGACCCGCCGGGCAGCCTCGCCACTGACCGCCACCATTGTGGCACGTACGTGTCCGGCATATCCGACCTGTAACAGCGCCAGAGTCAGGAACACAACCATAACGATGGTGAGCAGCGACTCAACCAGTGTTGAGCCAGTTTCGTTGCGGCTTATGAAGCCTGACTGGACGACCTGCTCACACATTCGTCACAGTGGCGATCGCGTGGTTAAACATGTCGATCAGCGCTGGACGGGCGAGCGCCCAAACTGCCGCTACCAGCCCAGCTGTCATCAAAGTGACCATGACCCACCCCGGCACGTCTCCCTGTTCCTCCAACAGGTTCGCATGGTTTTTCGTCTCCATTACGTCTCCTTTCTTCTCTGTTTTAAGGTTTCAAAAACTCATTTGCATGGCACGCAGGCTCGGATACAGCACAAAAAGAACCGTGAGTGGCAGGATGCCGAAAACTACCGGCACCATCATCGCGATTTCGCGTTTTCCGGCCTGTTCCATCAGTTCTTTACGTTGGCTGGTGCGAATATCTATTGCCTGTTCGCGCAGCACCCCAGCGAGGGGAGTTCCGAGCCTCCCGGCGTTTGACAGGGTGTCGGTCAGCCGAATGAATGATGCAGATTGCACCTGGCGGCCAGCCTGCAGCAACGCCACAACCAGTGGTGTCCCGGAGTCTACGGCTGCGAGCAGCTGGCGAATCTCGAAACCTATCGGGTCAATACAGGTGGAACAGATTCGCCGCAGTGCCGAATCCAGTGAGTCTCCGCCGCTGACTGCGAGCGAAAGCAGTTCAGCGAAATCTGGAACCTGTGCTTCCAGATGACGCTGCCGGGTATTCGCCCGAACAGTGAGCATCAGGTCGGGGGCGAGCGCCCCGGCGACTGCCCCAAAGCTAACCAGCAGTATCGTCAGCTGTGGGGCACGCGAAGCCACAGCCGGGACAACAGCGCACACAACACCTATAAAACCGCCTGTTAGCTGCTGTAACCGCAACCTGCCGGGGTCTGGTGTTTCCCCGGCGAACCGCAACCGGCGCGTTATTGAAGCATCGGTCGAACCGAATACCCGCAGTGCCCGACGGGAGGAGCGAAGCAGTTCCCCCACCACCACAGACAGCAGCTCGCTCGACCCCTGTCTGCGACAATTGCCGACCCGATAGCTGCGTATCCGGTTGTAAAGGGTTGCTTCGCGGGCACGGATCGCCGCCAGGATTATCAGCATCCCTGTGGCGAGCAGCACCGACGGCAGCAGATATATCAGTATTTCAACCACTATTCACCGTCCTCCTAGCACTCGTGTCGGTTCCGGGAGCCTCGCTATTGCTTTCATGATCCAATAGCTCACCAGTGACACGGCAACCCCGATGAACAGCACTAACAGTCCGGCAGAATCTGTGTATGCTCCGGCAGTCTCGGAGTTCAAAGACAGGACGGCGAGAACTATCCAGGGGGCGACTACAGCGAGACGCGCAGAATTGACTGTCCAGGATTGTCGGGCCTCCATTTCGCCGCGGGTGCGCAGGTCGGCACGCGTCATATCTGCGAGTTGCGTGAGCATCACAGTTACGTCAGCACCACCCACCCGGTACGCCAGCGCAATAGTTTCCAAAACCCTATCTGACATGGGGTCAGCGAAGCGGGCACGCAATCTGATGAGCGCTTCCGTGAAAGGCACCTGGGTGCTGAGCATCCGCTGCAGGTACCGGAAATCTTCGCGAGTTTCAACCGGCCCAGTGTTCACCAGCGAAACCATCGTCTCGGGCAGGCTCATGCCGGCACGAATACCGGAAACAATGGTGTCAATCAGTTCCGGCCAAAGCCTGCGGCGCGTCCGCGACAACCTTTTAACCTGATTTTTTACGGCTAGTATAGGTGCCGCCGCGGCAGCCACAGCGGCGATACCCGCGAGCGGCCACGACCCCAGTGTTCCCGCAACCAACAGGGTGGAGACGACAGCGAGTCCACTGGAGAACGCGACCAGTTGCCAGGGGCTCAAGCTAGCGAGACCTGCGGTTTCCAGTAGTTTTCGGAGTCGATTGCGGGGGTGGCGTACCGGCGGGTCGGTCACGAGGGAAAGCCACAAGAATGCCACGCCACCTGCCATCAGCAGGGCTGCGGCAATCACCATAGCGAGCCTCCTTCACTCTTTTCGGTGCCGGTTCCTGCCATTGTGTCTCTCCATCGTGGTGTCTGCACGGAGCGCAGTTGCCCGGATACGGTACGAAACAGTTCAATCGTTTCTATTTGTCCATCGGCATAGTTTCCGGTGACCTGTATTATCGAGTTGACTTCTCGACGCCCATCGGGTGCCTTTACCAAATTCACTACTAAATCGATTGACCTGGCGACCGAGGGAACCACGAAGTCGCTGGTGACGTTGGGGCCGGCGAGCAGCGGCAGGGTACAGAGTTTGCCGAGGGCATCACGTGCGGAGTTTGCGTGTATGGTGGACATACACGAAACACCGGCGTTGGCGGCAATCAGCATGTCTAGGGATTCTTCGGCGCGAACCTCCCCGATGATTATGCGGTCGGGTCGCATCCGCAGTGTTTCTTTAACGAGGGTTCGCAACGGGATTTCGCCGCTTCCTTCTATGGATGCCGGGCGGGTTTGCATGGCGACAACATCCCGATTTTGTAGCCGCAACTCAAAGACCTCTTCGCAGGTTACGATGCGTTGTGTCTGCGGTATTTCGCCCGCCAGGGCACGCAGCATCGTGGTTTTTCCGGCTTGGGTGGCACCGGAAGTGAGGATGTTTCGTCCCTGCCGCACCGCCTGCGCCAGGAACGCGGCAGCCTGTTGACTGAGCATTTCTCGCCCCACAAGTTCGGATAGGTTTTGGGCAGCGGCGACGTGTTTGCGGATATTCACAGCCCAGTGCTGTGCGGTGATGGGCGGTATCACAACGTGTAGCCGTTCCCCACCAGCGAGGGTCACATCGACGAACGGGTTGGCGAGGTCCAGGTGCCGGGATGATGCCCGCATCATGCGTTCCACCAGTTCGTGTACTTCCACTTCGGTGAGCATCGTGGTGGTCAGTTCGGGTACTCCACCGCGGGCGACAAACACTCGGGTTGGTTCATCTATCCAGATTTCTTCAATTCGCGGGTCGTCCATATAGGGTTGCAAAGCACCCAGCCCGCAAAACCTGTTTACCACCTGCTTTACAGCGTCATTGGGGTTTTTAGGCAGCAGTGCCGGGTCACTGTGTCGCCACTGTGCTAGCACTTCGCCGGCGAGCGCGCTGACCCGCTGGGCACTAACCTCCTCACCCGAATCGGATACGAGCAGCAGGGTTTTTACTTCCCGGTACAGCCGTTGTACTACCTCAGCCATTTCGCCTCCCAACAAAACGTGCTACCAGTAAACTACGTGATTTCGCCGGTTAATCTGGTTTAGCGTGCCGACAGGTGAGATTTATAGGTTCCGAATCGGTGTTGAACGGCAGTGCCTCCCGGTGTGTCCGGGGTTTTTTACTACCTTGGAACTGTGAATGATTCCGCACTGCAATTAGCTGCCCTTGCGACTGCTGCCATCCCTGGGCTGAATGTTGTCGATACCTATAACGCTACTGTCAGCCACGATGACACTGTCGCTACCGGTCTTGTTTCTGTTGGCGGGGATCGCCTTGTCGTGTTGTTGCCGCAGACTGAGGTGGCCGGCGAGAACCTGGACAGGCACGCCCGCTTGCTGGTGAATCTGGATCGTCGGCATCGCGTGGGGGGACTGCCGTTTGCGGTTCCGGTGCCGATCGGGGCGCAGAAACTCCCTGATGGGCGGCGCGCTATCGTTTACCGGGATTTGCCTGGACGACAGTTGGAGACCTCAGAGGTGAGGCGTCACACAGCGGAGATTGCGGATGTTTTAGCGGCGATACACGGCTTGCCGACGCGACTGATCGAGCAGGCAGAATTGCTTTCCGCGAGCGCCAGCGACCTCCGTAAGGAGGCTTTTTCGCAGCTGAACCAGGCGAAACGTCACTACCCTTTTCGTCCGGTGCTGCTCAATCACCTGAACCGTGGCTTGGAGAATGATTCGCTGTGGGATTTCGACCCGACCGTGATTCACGGGAACCTGGATGCGGATTCTTTCCGTGTCGATGGTGGCTCACTGGTTGGGGTTGGTGATTTCAACAGTATGCGGGTTTCTGACCCGGCACGTGACTTCGTGTGGATGATGGATGTGCTATCTGATAAGCAGATTGATGGGCTGCTCACCCGCTATGCGGCAAAGGTCGGGAGACAGGATGATTCTCTGGGTGAACGAATCAGCTTTTGGACGGAGTTTGGGATTGTCGAGTGGCTGCTTTACGGGGTGGAACGCGATGATGCAGATATATGCTCGGAAGCGGTTGAAATGCTCGATTACTTGGAGGCAGCAGTCGCAGAAGAGCACACCGCAGCAGGTGAGACGCGGTATAGGGACGAGAGTCGTAGCGGCGGTACGCGTCGGGGTGACGCTGGCTTCGGCGGGCACCGTCCGGGGTCTTTCAACCCTGATTCTGATGATACGCAAACCGAGGCTATTTCGACCCAGCCGACCCTATTGAATTAACTGAGGAATAGCAGGAGCACTCACTGTTTCGGGTCGGTGTGTGCGCCCGGTACTATATGCGACTGCCCGGAGCCAGGTTGCGGTCAACCTGGGCGAATGGGCGCGGCTACAAGCAGTCCAGGATGTTGCTGCCCGGCTGGATGACCGTAGCCTGTTGAATACCCGGGTGACCCTCATAGATAAAAACACCCCAAATCTGGGGTGTTTATGCTGGTCAAATACTGTACGCCACCGGGGACTCGAACCCCGAACCCTCTGATTAAGAGTCAGATGCTCTAGCCAGTTGAGCTAGTGGCGCTTCGCCTCTCGGCACCAGAAAACTCTACTGCCTAGCCCTTTACTATTGCAAATAATGGCACCCAGGCGGCAGTTGGCGGATAATTGTTGCAAAACCCGAGGAGGATTATGGACGACCCAGAACCCACGACCCACACTTACCGTGGTTTAGCTACGGCACTGGCGGCGCTGTCGCTGGTTGGCACCGTGGCTTCCGCCATGCTTCTCAAAACTGAGCTAGCCTATACCGCCAATCCTGGAATCGAACCATCCTGCAATATAAATGCGCTGGTAGGATGCACAAGTTCGATGTCTTCATCGCAGGGTCACCTCTTTGGGGTACCGAATTCGGTGTTGGGGGTTATCGGTTACGGAGCGCTCACGCTAGTGATGTTGGTGGCTTTGCTACGCGGACGGTTGCAGCGTTGGATGTGGGTCGGGGTGAGTGCCGGCGCGACACTCGCAATGATATGGGTCGTGTGGTTCCTGTACCTGTCGGTGACTGTCTTCCACACGCTCTGCCCGTATTGCATGGTGATTTGGGCGGTCACTATCCCGGTATTTCTGCTGGCGATTGCGCACACACTGTACCTGTATGACATTCGTAGCTCGTTCGCACTCTTTTTAATTGAGCAGCGCTACCTCCTGATAGTGCTGGTTTACCTGATTGTCGCGGTGGTTGCGCTGGTCGGGCTGCGCGATAAACTCGTGCTGCTTTTTTGAAGCTATATAGGCTACAGCACGGCGCGAATCTTCTCGGCTTCGGTTGCGAGCTGTTGTGGCGTTGCAGGTCGGGCACCCGCGAAACTGAGCTGCCCCTGTTCCTCCAAGGCGACCAGGTGAATATGCAGGTGCGGCACGTCAAACCCGGCAACCATCAGCCCCACCCGCTTGGCCTGCGGATATGCGGTGAGCAGCGCCCGCGACATGGCTTGGGCAACCTCGTTCATATGTGTCCACACTGCGGCGGGCGCATCCCAATAGTTCTCGTATTCTTCCACCGGCACGACCAGCAGATGCCCCGGCGTTATCGGCTCGATTGAGAGGAACACCACACACACTTCGTCGCGATACACGAAAGTACCGGGCAGTTCCCCGTTTATGATTTTACTGAACACTGTGGCCATGGCTGTCTCCTAACCTTTAAAACTGTTCCTCGCCGTCGCTGAGACCCAATTGAGATGATAAGGGTTTTTGAGCGCCTTTGCGTTAATCTGGAATACGGCAGAAAACAAGTCACTTGACTGGATTTACAGGACTATTCGAGATGAGTAACGAGCAGACGAAAAATCAGGTAACCCCGTATCGCTATGACGCGGAGGTCGCGAACCGGATCGAATCCAAATGGCAGGAAATCTGGGAAAAGTCCGGCGCATTCAACGCCGATAACCCCAGTGGCAACCTGGCCGGTCCACTGGCGGAACGCGACCCGTTCTTCCTGCTCGACATGTTCCCTTACCCCTCCGGGAAGGGGCTGCACGTGGGGCATCCGCTGGGGTATATCGCCACCGACGTGATTGCCCGCTATCAACGTATGCGCGGTAAGAACGTGCTCTATACCCTCGGCTATGACGCTTTCGGTCTGCCGGCGGAACAGTACGCGCTCCAGACCGGGCAGCATCCGCGCATCACCACGGAAGAAAACATTGCGAATATGCGCAGCCAGTTGCGCCGCATCGGACTTTCACACGATTCACGCCGTTCTTTTGCGACCACTGACGATGACTATGTGCGCTGGACACAGTGGATTTTCCTGCAAATTTTCAATTCCTGGTATGACCCTCAAGCGCCGAATCGAGATGGTGGTACAGGTTCCGCCCGCCCGATTTCAGAACTGATCGAGAAGTTTGCTGCCGGCGAGATGACCCCCGAGGAGGGCCCATGGGCGCAACTATCTGCGCGCCAACGTGAGGAGGTTTTGGGTCGGTATCGCCTGGCCTATGCCTCGGAGGCTCCCGTCAACTGGTGTCCCGGACTGGGTACGGTGTTGGCGAATGAGGAGGTAACTGCGGAGGGCCGCAGTGAACGCGGCAACTTCCCAGTGTTCAAGTCGCGGCTGCGGCAGTGGATGATGCGTATCACCGCTTACGCGGATCGGCTGATCGATGACCTGGAAGCGATTGACTGGCCAGAAAAGGTGCGTTCGATGCAGCGGCATTGGATCGGTCGCTCCACGGGCGCGGCCGTTGATTTCCGGGTGCCTGCTGACGCGGCGACAGGGCTGAACGAGCAGACACTTGAGGTGTTCACTACCCGCCCCGACACTCTCTTTGGCGCGACCTTTATGGTGGTTTCTCCGGAGCATCCTCTGCTGTCTGAACTGGATAAACTACCTGCTGAATGGCCGGATGGGACGCGCGACGCCTGGCGTGGTGCCCACTCCGATCCGAGGAGCGCGGTTGCCGCCTATAAGGCTGAGGCGGCTGCGAAAACTGAGATGGAGCGCGCCGAGAATGCCGGTGAAAAGACCGGCGTGTTCACTGGCCTGTTTGCCGATAACCCGGTGAATGGTGCTCGCATCCCGGTGTTCACTGCGGACTATGTTTTGATGGGTTACGGCACTGGCGCGATTATGGCGGTTCCAGCACACGACGAGCGTGACTGGGATTTCGCTAAAGCCTTTGACCTGGACATTATCACGACGATTACTCCGCCTGAGGATTGGCCGGGCACTGAGGCCTGGACCGGTGACGGCGTGATCATGAACTCGGCTAATGACCGGATCAGTCTCAACGGTATGGATAAGTCCACCGCTATTGCCACCATGTTGGATTGGTTGGGCGAGGTCGGAATAGGCAGCAAGCAGATCAACTATCGTCTGCGTGACTGGCTGTTTTCGCGGCAGCGCTATTGGGGTGAGCCTTTCCCGGTGGTTTATGACACCGACGGTGTGGTGCACGCGCTGCCCGAGTCAATGCTGCCGGTGACATTGCCGGAAATGGATGATTTCAACCCGCGTACTTTCGACCCTGATGATGCGGACTCACAACCTGAACCGCCGTTGGGCAAGGCTGAGGAGTGGATGCATATTCGCCTGGATTTGGGTGACGGCGAGCAGGAGTACACGCGTGAGGCCAACACTATGCCCAACTGGGCGGGCTCGTGCTGGTATGAGATTCGCTATACGGATCCGGATTGTTCAGACGCGGTTTCGGCACCGGAGAATGAGCAGTACTGGATGGGGGCGCGCCCTGGGAACTCCACCGGCGGCACGGATCTGTATGTGGGGGGCGTGGAGCACGCGGTACTGCACCTGCTCTATGCGCGGTTCTGGCAGAAAGTCCTGTATGACCTGGGGTTTGTCTCGACTTCGGAGCCTTTCCATAAACTGTTCAACCAGGGCTATGTGCAGGCCTATGCGTATACCGATGCGCGCGGGGCGTATGTGCCAGCCGACGAGGTTGAGGGTGACGAGGAACACGGTTTCACCTGGCATGGGGAACCGGTGAACCGGGAATACGGCAAGATGGGCAAGTCACTGAAGAATATCGTCACCCCCGATGAGATGTGCGCGGTCTATGGTGCCGACACTTTCCGCCTCTATGAGATGAGCATGGGGCCCCTCGATATGTCGCGGCCTTGGGAGACGCGCGCGGTGGTTGGTTCACAGCGTTTCCTGCAGCGGCTGTGGCGCAACGTGGTTTCGGAGGAGACCGGCGAATGCACGGTTACGGATGCGCCCATGGATTTGGCGACAGCGAAACTGGTGGCACGCACTATTCACGAGGTCACTGAGGAATACGACAATATGCGCGTGAACACGGCGATCTCGAAGATGATTGTGCTGAATAACTATATGGTGTCCCTGCCTGAGGTGCCGAGGGAGGCAGCGGAGGCACTGGTTCTGATGTTGGCTCCGGTCGCGCCGCATATCGCCGAGGAGCTGTGGGCCGCGCTTGGGCATTCACAGTCGCTGACGCGCGAACCGTTCCCGGTGGTCACGGATCCGGAACTGCTCAAGGCAGATGAGGTGACTTGCGTGGTACAGGTTAATGGCAAGGTTCGTCACCGCCTGCAGGTAGACCCGGAAATTGATCCGGCTGAACTGGAGAGACTAGCACTCGTCACCGACCCGGTGGTAAAGGCTCTGGGTGGTGGGGAACCTATAAAGGTAATCGTGCGCGCCCCCAAACTCGTCAACGTGGTGGTCCCCAAGTAGCGCCTAGGCGTTCTTGTCGTTCACTTGCGCGAGACATCAGTAGCGTCAATTTATTGCACTATTTCTTTGCCGGTGGCGTTCGCAGCGGTTTGCATGGAGCCGAGACTTGCCACATCGTTAAATCCCGTATCCTTCATCAACTGTTCGGCCTGACCGGCGCGCGAACCGGAACGGCAGTACAGGCGATACTGTTTGTTTCTGTCGAGTTGGCTAACCTGCTCAACGAAATCGGGCGCGTAGAAATCAATGTTCTGCGCGCCCTCCAGGTGCCCGCCCGCATATTCTTCCGGTGTGCGAACATCAACGATCACGGCATCCGCGCTGGTCTCCGGCATCTCGCCGCAGGCGCTCAAGGTGCCGAGTGCGAAAACAACGCCAACAATTAAAGCGGATGCGGCGAGAACTCGTCGCAAAGAAAAACCGTGAACCATACCCCACAGGGTATCAGTCTCTTTGGGTTTTCGCCTCCGCGATGGCGCTAGGGTTGAGGTATGAACGTGGATTTGCCGGTGGTTGACGTGGTGGCGGCGCTGATTGTAAGAGATGGGCGAGTGCTGGCCACTGAGCGCGGCTATGGAGAATGGCGCGGCTGGTGGGAGTTCCCAGGTGGCAAGATTGAGCCGGGCGAGAGTCCCCGCGCGGCGCTCATCCGGGAGATCCGTGAGGAACTGGCTGTCGAAATCGAGATCGGTCGCGAATTCGGAACAGTTGATTGGGATTACCCTCAGTTCCATCTGCATATGCGCTGCTACTGGGCGAAGCTTAGCGCGGGCGCTCACCCCGAATTGCTGGAACACGATGCGGCGCGTTGGCTGGATGCCGGCGAACTGGAGACCGTGAAGTGGCTACCTGCAGACCGCAAGATGCTGCCCCATATTGCCCGTCAGCTCCACGACTGGCGTCCATTCGCCCCCTTGTTCTAGCCCGACCCTGGCATCCCCGTGCACAAAACAGGACATTTTGCGCAGAGATCCTCAAAACACGCGCTTTATTGTCAAAAACACCAGTTTTGTGCACGGATCGGTCAAACCATTCACCAAGACGCAACCCGGTCATAGAGGCGTGCGACATGGCCGGTGGCTTTGGTATTTCTTTCTTAATTAAGAAGGATTGTTTCTTTACTAAAAATGCGAGAAAGCAGAAACATGCCAAGAAATGCGACTATCAGATTTATAATAACTGTGATTAAAATGGCTATCCAATCCATTTCAAATGAAAAAATATCTATTATCACCAAGACTGTGTTGTATATTGGCACAAGAAAAGCTTTGTAACCTTGCTCAACCGCACGATTGAACATTCCTAATAAGCCGATCGCCATAACAACCACCATTACAGGGGTTAGAAACATCTGGGCTTCACGAGTGCCGCTACAAAAACTAGACACTATCATTATTGCCATCACGAATATAAAGGTGGCGCTGAGCACAACCAACATCAACGCTAGATACTCAATAGGGGAATATTCACCCAATGCCATTTTTTGCCCTACGACTGCCGGCAATGCTGCAAGCACACCAGTGACACTGGAAACAGCAATAGCAATACCCAAACTCGCACAAGCGAGAACTTTCCCCAAAACTACGCTACTTCGCCTTACAGGACTGACCAGAATAGCCATAAGCGTTCCGCGCTCTTTTTCTCCGGCAATGGTTTCTGCAGTTACTGCCATTGTTCCAGAAAAAATTAGCGTTAGTATTAGAAATGGTAGAAAAGAAACCGAGGAGCTACTTGTTTTATCGGCGCTTGTAGCCAAGTCATAGCGATAGTCTCTTGACCCATTAACAGTAAAGAGGTTAGCAATCGACATTTCATACGTGTTTAGAATCTGGGAAATAGCGTCATACGCATATATGGATTTCTCCACAGTAGAGTTATAGTAAATGCCTATTTCTGGAGGGATTTGTCCACTCTCAACCCGATCTCTGTTGAAAAACACTCTCTCAGAGAAGTCATTGGGAAATACAAGATACGCATCTACGCTGCTATCTTTAATGCTTGTATACATGGTCTTGTAGCTTGGCAATTTGGTGATTTCTTTGAAAGAAACATGTGTTGTATCTGCTAAATTGCCCAAAAACTCAGGTTGATTTACAACCCCGATGGTTGAAGACGATAACTGTTCCTGTTTCTGTTCAAAAGCATCGCCCATGATTGTCCAGGTAGCGTAAATAAGAATCCCCGGTAACAATAATGACAGAAATGCAGGTATTCTTCGTGCAAAAAAACGTTTAAGCTCTTTACAAAAAATAATCCAAGCGTCAATTAGCATTTTATTGCCTCCCGTTTCTCTCGTAAATATCAAAGAAAAGCTTCTCGAGAGATTCATTGGCGCATAACCTGGAACAGTTACCTGAAATCTGCAAGCTACCCGCAAGAAGAATTCCTATGCTGTCACAAACTTTTTCGACCACATCAAACATATGGGTTGAAAGCAGAATTGTCTTACCCTCGGCTTTCAGTTGCATCATAAAATCAGTAATAACTTTTCCTGATACTATATCCAGACCATTAGTTGGTTCGTCGAAAATAATCACATCAGGATTGTGAGCTAATGAAACAGCCAGGGAGGTTTTTTGCTTCATTCCAGTAGACAAATCACCTAGTCTAGTATGCGCAAATTTGTCTATTCCTAACAGTTGAAACAATTGCTCTTTGTGTCTCTGCGATGAGTCACGAGAGACATGATACAACCGAGATGATAAATCAAAGAGATAGTCTGGTGTAAAAACTTCATCAAGCTTTAAATCATTTGTTAGAAAACCTATTTTGCTTCTCACTCTTGACGGATTCTCGAGTATCGATACACCATCTATGAAAGCATTTCCGCTATCGGGGCGTATTAACGTAGCTAGCATTCTGAGAGTAGTAGTTTTACCGGCACCATTGGGTCCCAGTAACCCATATATTTCTCCTTTTTGCACAGTAAAGGAGAGGCTATCGACAGCCGTGAACTCTTTAGATGCAGTACTCTTATCTCGCTGTTCCTTGCGAGATAGTCTGTATTTTTTTGTGAGCGCGTATAGTTCTATAGCGTTATCGCTCATCATCGACATTCCCAAATCCGAAAGTGCTCCTGTATGCTGTTTCCGCATCGGTGGTTTCCAAGCAAACCTTCCTCTTCACTCGACCGTTGTCTAACACAACAACCTCATCAGCCAATCCGTCAAGAAAACTGAGAACATGACTAGAAACCAATACAATCGCACCCCGCCTTGTTGCTCGCATAATTTCATCCTTCAGGATTAACGTGGTTTGAATATCTACAGAATTAAGAGGCTCATCCAGAATCAATAATTGCGGTTCACCGGAAAATGCACACGCAAGTGCCAACCGTCTTTCCATTCCTTGTGACAGCTGGTTTATCGGTGCATCTATGAAATCATCGCATTTAAACCGCATCAAGGAGCTTTCCTCATTTTTTACGGTTATTCCACGCATTACAGCATCGAATTTATAGAATTGTCGGCAAGTAAAATTCTCAAAAGCATATGCCTGTTGAGGTAAATACCCCACGCTGCTGCGCGATACCTCCACGATAGGAACTGTTTGAAAGAGCACATCACCGGAATCTGAATCAGATACTCCAGCTATCACTTCGAATAAAGTGCTCTTACCCGCACCATTTGGCCCAACAATTCCGCATACTTGACCTCTCTGAACTGTGAAATCTATCGAAGTAATACCTGCACCGTTTCTATAGTGTTTTACTAGATTGGATATTTCGAGCATCTCGGTCTCCTCCAGACAGCTAGCAGAACGATTGACAGTATTGGAAATAGTGCACATACTATAAAGACCCCGACAGCGGTAAAATTAACATATTCGGGTTCTGAACGTTCAATATAAATTTGTATGACTGCAGTTACCAGTGCAAGCGAAACACTTAAGAACAAGAAGGATAATAATTCGGTTCTGATATTATCCTCAACCAACACACCTAATTTAAAAGCGATACCAAAAGATAACAGTAGAAAAACCGACTCTAGTATCAGCATTCCAAACACCTTCTCGTGCAGGGATGGTCTATAAAACCGATTGATAAACACAAATCCGTTTTCACAAAGACCTGTTGTTATATCTATCTGAATAGCAATCGCTGCAAATAGTGCAACAATACTCTGCGCAACAACTCCGAAGTCAAACTGATTAATCGCAGCGAAACCTGCCAGAGAAAAGACTAAATCAATAACTACCAGTAAAGGTGCCGTTAGACGAAGGAAAACATAACTGATAGCTATAATTCTATTATTAGGAACAGGTAGGATACTTAATAACCTGGTTGTTTTAGATCCATTCGATACGGATACGTTGCTAAGCTTCCAAGCATATCCGGTTGCAATAGCAAACATGTAGAACAGAGCAATAGTGAACACAAAAACCAACAGGTACCATGAAAACATAGAAAAAAACCTGCTGACAGAAATTGTACAAAAAGCCGCAAACATCGAAACCACCCCAACTGGGCAGAGCAGCAACAAAAAGAGCCAGATTAATGAAGACTTTTGAAAACCTAAATAGTGAAGATACTTATTTTTTCCATCGTAGAAATCCATGTATATCAATCTTCCTGCCAGCACAACCGGCACGAATAAAAAAGCACAAGCTACAACAGGCAGAATATAGGGGTTGAGATAACCTGCATTTTCCATTACTTTCAGTTCATCGAGCATAACAAGTAACAGCAAAAGGGCAACACACGACATAGCTAGAGAACGAACCCATTGAGTCTTGAGAACGCACAGAGGGGAAGATGCGCTCAGATAAGTGCGCATAAACATGCAACTCTCTTTCACATACCATCCTCAGATAAGTATTTTTTGGACACTAAATCCGTTTTTCATAGATTCATATGTTCCAGAATTCTGGACACCTGATACCTGGATACAGATAGACCACTTTTATTACATTCGTCCACCAATGCACAAACACTGATATCTGGTTTTCGCGTTTTAAGATCAGTAATTAGTGCCTCACATTCAGTCTTCAGGTGTTGTTTTTTCTCATTTTTCTCCTGATTTGCTATGGAATAGTACACGCTTGATCTCGGAACTCCAAGCAATTCACATTTTTTCAACATCGATACCCCCCCCCTGTCTTCCGATGAGTTTTGCGCTATCATTAAACGCTTCTCGCGGGAAATGTATATCTAACTACGCGTCCTTCGGGATATGCCTACTGACAATAACATTGGTGGGGATGATGACGTAACTTGCGTATCATCCCCACCAATTGAAACTAAATGTGCCTTTCTTGGAGGGAGCCAACCCGGTCATAGAGGCGTGCGACATGACCGGTGGCTTTCACGTTGTATTGCGCGAGCAGCACCCGGGAGTCTTTACCAACCACCACTGTAGAGCGAATCACTCCCTCATATACGCGACCGTAATTCTTCTTTTCGCCCCAGGCACCCCAGGCAGCCAACACCTCGTGAGCCGGATCGGAAGCCAAGGTGAACGGCAGCGTGTATTTCTCGGCGAAACGATCCAGGCGCTCAACGGGATCCGGCGACACGCCAACCACCCGCCACCCGGTAAAACGCGCGAAAGAATCCCGAAAATCACAGGCCTCCGTGGTACATCCAGGGGTCATAGCTTTCGGATAGAAATAAACGATCGCACCTATTTCTGCCCGCTCCAGTTCTTCGGCGAGGCTAATCTCGCCGCCACCTGCCGTACGCAAAGTAAAATCGGGGGCAACCTCTCCCACCTCAAGTTTCGCCATTTCAATATCCTTACCCGCGAGCCTTAATCACTGTCTAAAGGCTACCGCATTGCCGGATTGGGCGTGCCACATCTCTGGCGACACCCACCATCACACAGCTAGGATTAGCGATAGAGCAAAGGAGCCACATTGCGTATTGAAAAAGCCTGGGCGATTGACGGTCCGCAGGAAAAATTCCACCCCACCACGATTGAGAGGCGCGACCCCGGGCCACATGACGTGTATTTCGAAATCAAGTACGCCGGCATTTGCCACTCCGATATTCACACGGCACGTGGCGAATGGCACCCGGATGTGCCATATCCGCTGGTGCCCGGTCACGAAATCGCTGGCATAGTAAAGGAGGTGGGCTCCGAGGTAACAGGGTTCAAGGTCGGCGACCGGGTCGGCGTGGGCTGCTTCGTGTACTCCTGTGGCGAATGCGAGACCTGCAGGAACGGGCATGAACAGTTTTGTGACAGCAACGGTGGCGCGGTCTATACCTATGACTCATACGACCGTGACGGCAAACCCACCAACGGAGGCTATTCCAGCGCAATAACCGTAGACGAAAACTATATTTGCCACATCCCCGACAGTATCGACCTGCCGCACGCCGCCCCGATCATGTGCGCCGGTATCACCACTTTTGCGCCGCTGAAACGCTATGGCGCGGGGCCAGGGAAAAAGGTCGCAATAGTGGGGCTCGGAGGGTTAGGTCACATGGGGGTGCAGATTGCCGCGGCGATGGGTGCAGAAACCCACGTGATTTCACGAACCCGCAACAAAGCTGAGGATGCCGCACGTTTCGGCGCGGTCGAGCTGCATCCGACAGTCGAGAAGGGCACCTGGGAGGCGATGCGCGGACAATTCGACCTGATTCTCTCCACGCTCTCTGACGGTGTAGACCTCGATGACCTGCTGGAATCTGTACGCCCCGAGGGGGTGGTGTGCGTGGTGGGTCTGCCCGAACACTCCCAGGAATTGAACCTGTCAGGGCTGGTTGGGCAGCAAAGACTGCTGGCGGGGTCGAATATCGGCGGTATCGCGGAAACCCAAGAAGTGCTGGATTTTTGTGCCGAACACGACATCACACCCCAGATTGAGGTCATTTCGGCTCACCAAATCGATGAGGCATATAACCGCGTAGTGAACTCTCAGGTACGTTACCGCTACGTAATCGATTCGGCGACACTGTAGCAACCTACTTTAGGAGACACTCAACTTGAAACCGAAAGTGTGGGTGGCACCGGCGGGGATACGCACTGCATCGCGCTGCACGTTCCCGATCTCGATGCAGACGAAACGCTGCCACTCGCTGGGCTCCAGAAACTTGTGTTCCCCCACACCCTCCGGGCCGGGGTTCCAAACTACCGCGTCAATGGCGTTTTCCGGAGTTATCGTCAAGGTTCGCCCACCGGCATCCAAAAAAATCTGACCGACACCGAAATGTATCTCGTCCCGGGGACGGTAACGAAGCGACCCGTCCTCGACACGCCAGGCTTTACCGTCCGAACCCTGCACATAGTCGCGGGTTTCACTGCCCTCCAGACCACGGATAAGCACCTGCCGCACATCCGACACCGCATAGTAGGCGTGCATCACCTCATCAACGAGAACCTCACGGGTAGGCGAAGTCACCGTAACCGCGATTCGCAGTCTCCCACCAAACTCCACGTCACAGCGATATTGCAGGTCATCCGGGTAATCTGCGGCTCCCGGCAGGTCAGTAACCGCGCTTTGATCCAAGTTCCAGGTCACGCGAGTCAAATCATCGGCGAGACGTTCAGCACCAATAAAATCCCATTCAACCCAACGCACCAAACCGTGTGCGCGCGGATGCTCCACCCCGTCAATACCGCCACCGAACCAGGGCAAACACAGCGGCACGCCCACGTGAGCCTCGTCACGTTCCGCTACGGCATCGCCAGTACGCGAACTGCAGAAAAAAACCTCGGAAGTATCGTTAGGTTTCCAAGAGATAACATTGGCACCGTAATCCATCGCGTGCAGCACACCCGCCGCGTTACTAAATTCGCGTTCCACTCCCCCCAGCCTATAGGGGGAAGTTCGGTCAGCCTAGCTGTGCGCGAGAAAAACTACGTTTCCAAACTTCCAGCGTCGTTGACCTCACCAACAAAGCAAGCCTTGCCGTTCGGTCTGCCTAGCTGTGCGCGAGAAAAACTACGTTTCCAAACTTCCAGCGTCGTTGACCTCACCAACAAAGCAAGCTTTACCGTTCGGTCTGCCTAGCTGTGCGCGAGAAAAACTACGTTTCCAAGCTTCCAGCGTCGTTGACCTCACCAACAAAGCAAGCTTTGCCGTTCGGTCTGCCTAGCTGTGCGCGGGAAGGGACTTGAACCCTCACGCCCGAAGGCACTGGAACCTAAATCCAGCGCGTCTGCCAATTCCGCCACCCGCGCGCCCCCTAAGTCTATTCTTAAATAACCGTATAACAATAAACGGCGCGGTCACTCGGTCGAGCACTGGTCTAGCAGCACCTTTCGGGTAACGAAGTTCCATACGGCGACAACAATAGTGGCGACGATTTTACTTATCAGGTAACTGACACCAGCCAGGTCGGTACAAACCCACATGAACAGGTCGTTTATACCCAACCCGATTAGGGAACCGACGAGGAACACCACGATTTCAAAGGTTCGGGTGCGATCCTGGCGGTGTCGAAACACATAGCGCATCGAAGCCAGATAGTTGAAGATGACCGACACGGTAAAGGAGATGGTTGCGCTCACCAGGTAGTGCAAACCGACAACTTCGGTGAGGAACACGAGCAGAGCATAGTCGATGACGAAAGCGCTAACCCCGACAATACCGAAAGCAAAAACCTGTCGAATCAGTCGCACGGGTTGCTGTCCTCTAGCGATCTCAACCGACGGTTTTGTCTGTTGCATCGCCAGTTTCACCCCGGTTTGCTGTTGTTTCAGGGGCAGTGGCGAGCGGTTTCACGGCGAGGTTTTCCGGGTGAGAACGCGCAATGGTGAGTTCTTGGGCGAGATCCGCTATCTTCCATTCCAGGGTGTTTACGCGGCGATAACTGACAACCGCATAGGACAGGAAAGCTATCACCAGCAGGTACAGCAGCAGGTCGGTGCCGCGCCCCACCCCAACCCAACCGGCAACAATACCGGTGACATCCGGGAAAATGATTGATACGACAGCGAGCACCACGAACACCAGCAGCAGCAGCCGGCGCAGCGCCACGTTCTTACTGTTACCGGTGGAACGCACCAGGAACCAGGCAATCACCAGCACCGTCAAGATGAGCAGCGTCTTTATTACTATCTGCATTCTGGTTCCTCCTGTGTTTTAGCCTATAAATAAAATCTTAAAGGGCAGCGCCTTCATTTTTTCAACGCCGCGGATCATTCGGCTCGAAAAGCATATCGGTGAGAATGTTTATGCCGTTGAGGAGGCTCTGACCCTTGGCGCGCGAATAGTCAGTGTAGTCGATAGTGACGGGTTCTTCCGCCCAGGACAAACCGGTGCGGGCAAGTTGAGTAACCATTTGGGAGGCGTGCGCCATGCGGCTTTGGGTGATGTGCAGCCGGGCGGCGGCATCACGACGCAGCACCCGCAAACCATTGTGTGCGTCAGTGAGTTGGATGCCGTTGCGCCAGTGAGCCACACGGGCAGCGGTGACAAGCACCAATCGTTTCAACCATCCTGCCTGGTGAGAGCCGGTCAGGAAACGGGATCCGAGAACAAAAGCGAGATTGTCGGTGGCGGCACGGCAGATCATGCGCAGGGCATCGGCAGGGCGGTGTTGCCCGTCAGCGTCAAAAGTGACGATATATTCAGCATCGGTATAGGTGAGCACCCAGGTGATGCCGGTTTGCAAGGCCGCGCCCTGACCGAGGTTAATAGGGTGTTCGATGACGGTAGCACCGGCGGCACGGGCAAGCTCGGCGGAGTTATCGGTGGAACCGTCGTTGACGCAGAGGATATTGGGGAAAGTTTCGTGGGCTTTGCTGACTACCTCGGAGATGACCTGTTCCTCATTATAGAGTGGCACCACCAACCAGGTTCTCGCCACCAGCTCGGCATCCGGCGTGCCCGCACACCTAATCCCAGTATCCCCGGTGCCTGTCACGGCATTCCCCGCATCACTACTCACATCCCCAATCTTGCCACACCTGCCTTGAAACCCCCTGCACACCAGCGCGCCTGCCAGCCGTGACCGCCCTGAACCGGGCGAGTTGATAGGTATCCCTACAGTTGCGGGCACCACCCGTCAATCAGCCCGGCGCGGGGTCAGTAGGTACTCGTCTCACGGTTGCCAACCTAAATCAGCAGATCCAGGACAGTGACCTGCACTCCAGGTTGGGTGCCAGCGAGGTAACGCACGAAAGCAGAACCTATAAATCCTGCTCCCCCGGTCACCAAAACCCGCACTGTCACCTCCTGTCTGTATATATTGTGCTACGCGTAACCAGGGTGAGCTGCTGCACATCTCGGAGCGTTCCGCACCTAGCAGCCTAAAACCCCTTTAGACTTGTGACGACACGGTTCTTTATTACCAGAACCAATTCAACCTACATATGAGGAGCAGTTATGGGGAATCCACCACGGATTATTGATTCGGCTGATGTTTCAAATGAGGCACAGATTGGAGACGGGTCGAGTGTGTGGCATCTGGCGCAGGTGCGTGAACACGCGGTGCTGGGCGAGAACTGTATTATCGGACGGGGCGCCTATATTGGTGAAGGTGTGCGCCTGGGCGATAACTGCAAGGTGCAAAACTATGCCCTGGTATATGAACCGGCAGAACTGGCTAACGGAGTGTTTATTGGTCCGGCAGTGGTACTCACTAACGATCACTGGCCACGGGCAATCAATCCGGACGGTAGCATCAAATCGGCTGATGATTGGGATCAGGTTGGTGTGACGATTGGCACAGGCGCGGCTGTGGGGGCGCGCAGCGTGTGTGTTGCGCCGGTACGAATCGGGGCGTGGGCGCTGGTTGCTGCGGGTTCGGTTGTGGTTCAAGATGTTCCGGATTTTGCCCTGGTTGCTGGCGTTCCGGCTCGGCGTATCGGCTGGGTCGGTAAGGCCGGGGTAAAGTTGGAGCAGGTGCCGGGGAGCACGGACAGGTTCCGTTGCCCAGCTTCTGGTGCCGAGTATATTCAGACCGGTGAGAACAGCCTGAAGGAGGCTTGATTTCAATGTCTAAGGGTTTTATTCCTGCGGCTCGTCCGTTGATAGGTGATGAGGAACGCGCCGCGGTTGATGCGGTGCTCGCCAGTGGCATGGTTGCGCAGGGTCCGCAGGTTGCGGCATTTGAGGAAGAGTTTTCGGCGCAGATGGTGCAGGGCGCTTCATGCGCGGCTGTGAACTCTGGTACTTCAGCACTCCATGTTGGCTTGTTGGCTGCGGGTATCGGTCGGGGCGATGAGGTTATCGTGCCGTCCTTTACTTTTGCGGCGACCGGTAACTCGGTGGCTATTTCGGGTGCAACCCCGGTGTTTGCTGATATTGAGGCCGATTATTTCTGTATGGACCCGGCTGATGTCGAGGCAAAAATCACTGACAAAACGAAAGGCATCATGCCGGTGCACCTCTATGGTCATCCAGCGAATATGGATGCTTTAATGGATATCGCTAAGCGCCATAACTTGATGGTGTTTGAGGATTGTGCGCAGGCTCACGGCGCATCCCTGCACGGTAAAAATGTTGGCACCTTTGGTGTGTTCGGTGGTTTCAGTTTCTATCCGACAAAGAACATGACTGCCGGCGAGGGCGGCATGATCAGCACCCAGAATCCGGATGTGTTGCGGCGCGCCCAGATGCTTCGTAATCAGGGCATGGAACAGCGTTACGCTAACGAGTTGGTGGGGTTGAACAACCGGATGACCGATATTAACGCGGCGATTGGGCGTGAGCAGCTCAAAAAAGTTGGTGCCTGGACTGAGACGCGACAGGCCAACGCGAAATACCTTTCCGATAACATCACCGGAGTGATCACACCGAAAGTCGCAGACGGTGCGGTACACGTGTACCACCAGTACACGATTCGTGTAGAGAATGATCGTGATGGTTTCCAACAGGCCTTAAAGGACGAATATGAGATTGGTTCGGGCGTGTATTACCCGATTCCGAACCACAGGTTGCCGTCCCTGACACCGTATGCTCCGGACGTGGAGTTGCCGACCACCGAGATGGTCGCGAAACAGTGCCTGTCACTGCCGGTACATCCCTCGCTCGATGCCGAGGATCTGGATCGGATCGTGAACGCGGTATCGACGCTGGCGAAAGCTGGTGCGTGAGATGGCTGAGACTCTGCGTTATGGGATGCTCGGTATCGGTTCGATGGGCCGACACCATGTTCGTAACATTCGTGCCCTGGACGGGGTGGAGCTGGTCGCGATCGCGGATCCGTTCGGCGATAAGTTCGGGGTTGCGGGCGACCTGGAGGTGCTACCAAATGTTGATGCGCTGATCGAGGCGGGTATTGACGCGGCAGTGGTGGCGGTTCCGACTGCGCATCACGCTGAGGTGGCGTTGAAACTCGCGGAGGCGGGTGTTCACACGATGGTGGAAAAACCTTTGGCGGACACGATTGAACAGGGCGAAGCCATGGTCGCGGCCTTTGACGATAAAGGTCTCGTCGGTGCGGTAGGTTACGTGGAGCGCTGCAACCCGGCACTCATTGAGATGCGCCGGCGTATCGCTGACGGACAGCTCGGACAGGTTTATCAGGTGATTAGTCGCCGCCAGTCCCCGTTTCCGGCACGCATCTCGGATGTCGGGGTGGTAAAGGATCTGGCAACCCACGATGTTGATATTCAGATGTGGCTGGCCGGTGCTCCTTTCGAGTCGATATCGGCACAGACCGCACGGCAGGCTGGACGCGAGTTCGAGGATCTGGTTACCGCATCGGGTAAACTCGGCGGCGGGGTGCTATCTAACCTGTTAATCAACTGGTTGACGCCCTATAAGGAACGTCAAACTGTGGTGTTGGGTGAGAAAGGCTGTCTGGTCGCGGAAACTGTGATGGGCGATTTAACCTATTACGCTAATGGTACTGAGGAACTCGGTTGGGACCAGATCCGCAATTTCCGTGGCGTGTCCGAGGGCGAAATCACCCGCTACGCTTTGAAGAAACGCGAACCCCTGGCCGTGGAGCACGAACACTTCCGTGACGCAATCCTAGGTAAAGGCAGCGAACACGTTTCCATGCGTGAAGCCCTAAACACGATGAAAGTGGTGCAGGCGATCCTGGACTCTGCCGCAACCGGAGAAACCATCAAGTTCTGATTTAACTGGCGCTTCAGATGTTTATCGGGTTGCGTGTTCGTTCCATTCGATCTTGTGGGTGAGAACTCAGTTCAGACCCTGTCTCAGTGATTTCTCAGTACAGGTTCTTTACTACTACATGTTCGCTAGCAGCAGGAACGCGGTTGCCTTTAACGTCAGCGCAGTAATCATTCTGTCTGCCTAAATAGTGTCCCCGATTTAGGCGCGAGCTAGCAGCTCGCGCACCACTCGTTCGGCAGCGTGACCCTCACCGTAAGGGGCAGCATCGGTGGCGGCTGGCCGTGGGCGTGATGCTGCTGCGGCGAGTTCTTGTGGTTCTACAAGCTGATTCCACCCGAGTTGCACCGTCTCCACCCACTCGGTTTCAGTACGGACGGTAGTGCAGGGCACTCGCAGCAGGAACGCTTCTTTCTGTAGCCCACCGGAATCCGTAATCACGCCGCGGGCATGACGCACCAAGGCGAGCAGATCGGGGTATGCCACGGGTGGGTGTGGGAACAGATTGCCCCCGCCGAGATGCAATCCGTGTTTTTCGCATTGGGTCACGAGGCGCGGGTGAGCCAAGATTGCTACAGGGTGGTTCAGGTGTTCAAGGGCATCTAGGATAGCGGCGAGGCGCTCACGGGAGTCGGTGTTTTCTGCGCGATGTATTGTGGCCACGGAGTATTCACCGTCTGCAAATCCGAGTTCTTGTGCGACAGGAGAGGGAGCATCGGCTAGCTTTGCCACTTCGTGCAGGAGCACATCGGTCATCACATCTCCCACCACCACGGTTCGTTCTCCTAGCCCTTCATGTTCGAGGTGTTCGCGTGCCACCTCAGTGGGAGCGAGCAGCAGATCCGCTGCATGGTCGGTAAGTACGCGATTGTGCTCCTCAGGCATCATACGGTTGAACGAGCGCAGTCCCGCTTCAAGGTGGGCAATCGGGAAGTGTAGTTTCACGGCGCTCAGCGCACCCGCTATTGTAGAGTTGGTGTCTCCATAGACGAGCACCCAATCTGGTTGGTGCTTGAGGAGAATATCGTCCATCGCTGCGAGCATTGCGCCGGTTTGTTTCCCGTGCGAACCAGAGCCGACACCGAGGTGCTCATTTGGCTCAGGAATGTTGAGATCTTTGAAGAATACTTTCGAAAGCATCGGATCGTAGTGCTGACCGGTGTGCACAATTATGTGTTCCACGCCGAGTTTGTCGCAGACATGAGCAATCGGAGCTAGCTTCACAAACTGGGGGCGGGCACCCACCACGGAAAGAATTTTCATGAAAACAATTCTACTGCTTATGAGCTATGAGCTACGATAAGCTCTGCCACGCACAATTGTGCCCACAAGACTGCATTTTTGCATATTATTTAAACGAGATAAAGATATAAAAGAGAGCGGTGATACCCGGTGCATAAGCCACGAATAGCTGTTGCGAGCAGGATCTTTGCTCCAGAACCGGCTGCTGCCAGTTTCCGTCTGAAAGCATTAGTGCAGGGGCTTGCCGCGAAAGGTGCGGATGTGACTGTACTTACAACGAAGCTGCCGGTTCAGTTCGCTAACGCTCGTGTGGAACTCCCCGCGGGTGTGAACGTAAAGAGATTTCCGGCGTTGCGCGATTCCACGGGGTATATCAAAGGCTATATGCAGTATATGAGTTTTGACATACCACTGTTTTTCCGGATTTTGTTCGGGAAAAAGCAGGATGCTGTGGTGTGCGAGCCGCCACCTACTACTGGTTTAGTGACGAGGGCGGCGTGCGGTCTACGACGGGTACCGTATGTGTATTACGCGGCAGACATATGGTCCGATGCTGCAGCGGCTACCGCGCCCACACCTGTTGTATCAGCGCTGAGATTCGTGGAGAAAAAGGCGCTACGCGGAGCAAAGCTGGTGTTTGCTACTTCGGGTGAGGTGGCTGCGCGTGTGCGTGAGTTGGGCGCTAAACGCGTGACCGTGATGGAAAACGGTGCTGATACTAGCGTTTTTACGCCACAGGGATCGTGTAAGGATGGGCGGTATTTCGTTTATGCTGGGACTGCAAGCGAACGGCATGGTGCTGAGGTTTTTGCGAAAGCGATGCGCATTGTGGTCAAGGATCATCCGGATGTGAAACTCGTGTATGTGGGTTCAGGCTCATCAGATGAGGAGATTCAGCGTATTGCCGAAGATCTGCCTGCAGCAACTATTGAGCAACTCGGGCGAGTAGAAGCTGGCGAGGCTGCGGCGTGGCAGCGTGGTGCGGTGGCAGCGCTCGCCTCGATTAAACCTGGGCTCGGCTATGATTACGCGATCGCAACGAAAGTCTATTCGGCACTCGCGTGCGGAACTGCTGTGGTGTATGCCGGGGCAGGTCCCCTTAATGAAGTGATCGTTGAAGAAAAGTTCGGCGAAGCTGTGGCTTACGATGTGCAGGAGGTGGCACAGGCGATGTCGCGGGCCCTTGATCAGGCGAGTGTTTCAGGAGATGCTGAGCACACCGCTGCCGAGAAGCTCCGGCGTCGCCAGTGGGTGCTCGATCATCATTCACTTCAGGCGACAGGAAAACGTGCTGCACAGGCAGTGTTTGGCGTGTTGAAACGATAGCTAGCCGGGTCTTTCTCAATGAAGAGTCTGATATTGGAGGCAGGAAAAAGTTCGTTAAAGCGGGATGGCGATTACTCCGACCAGGATCAACGCAACACCACCTTTTTTGGTGCAGATATATTCGCGAAAAAGATATACGCGAGTAGGAGTGTCTGTACCTAGGTGAGCGCGGTGAACGGGTAAACAACGGAGTAACCGAGGCGGGGCTGAACCAAAACTGAGAACCGGCTGCAACGTGGATAATGAAACGAATCGATAAGCGATAATCATGGTAATCGCGCCCAGAGCAAAAGCGAGACCAGCAGCGAGACGCATCAGCCGAACGCTTCCACTCGGTTTCCAGAAAAGCTGGTTAACACAAACCAATACTGTGACACCAGCATCGGTAGCATACCAGTTTGTTATTTCATAATGAATGTCCACATATTTATTCCGCAGAGTGAGGTTCTGGCTTACTTGTAGCTGTGGTTTCAACGAGTGGCTCGATAGTGTGGATCGCGATTAGTTCCCAAACTTTTCGGTGATTTTTTGCCACCGTATCAAGCACGATTCCCACACTTAGAGTGAGCAATGCCGAGAATACAAATCCAACGGCGAGAATCGCGCTGGGTACCTTCGTCACGTACTTTGTGGCCACGAATTCGAGAACCACAGGGACACCCACGAGCAAACCCAGGATGAAGAGCATCGCAGCCATAACGGAGAAGAAAGCCATAGGTTTATAGTCTTTGAACAAAGCTACGATCGTAGCAAGCACTTTCGATCCATCCCCAAAAGTAGAGAGTTTCGAGCAGCTTCCCTCAGGGCGATCGCGGTAGGCGATGGGCACGTTAATAATACGTGCACGGCTATCCACTGCGTGAATGCTCATTTCTGTTTCAAGCTGAAAGCCTTTGCTCATCACGGGCATCGATTTAACAAAGGCGCGCGTGAAACCTCGATAGCCCGTCATCACGTCGGAATAGGAGTAACCGTAGATGAGTTTGATTAACCATCGCACCAAATCGTTGCCAAATGAGTGAAAATGGCGTTTGTTCTCGCGTTCATAGGTCTTGTTACTCAGCCGATCTCCTATTGTGGTATCGGCGATGCCATCAAATAGTGGCTGAAGCATGGCAGGCGCCTCTTCAGCGGGATACGTGTCGTCACCGTCAACCATTAAATAGTAATCGGCGTTTATATCGCGAAACATTTGCCGCACCACGTGACCTTTGCCTTGACGCGGTTCAAAACGGACGATAGCTCCAGCCGCTCGCGCAATCACTGCCGTGCGATCCGAGGAATTGTTGTCGTACACGTAAATAGTGGCCTGGGGTAGAACTCGCTGGAAATCCTTCACCACTTTTTCTATAGTCACTTCTTCGTTGTAGCAGGGGATAAGCACAGCCACGCGCTTGGAATTGCTGTGTGCTTGGGGTTCGTGGTTCGTTTCCTGCATCGCTAGGCTCCTTCCATGTTCGTGACTAGCTCTGTTGGTGGAGCCGGTTTTATATCTGCCGAATCGGCTGTGGAAGGTGTCGTGGTTTGTTTTCCCGTGGTGATCGATGCGCGTTTTCTGCGTTCGAGAAGTATCACCAGGGCGCACAGGGCGCCAAAAACGGTGACGGCTAAGTTCCTGTAGGTAAAGAACACATGAATCGCTGAGTGGTTCAGCACCACGAGATACCACACCAGTGGATAGAGAGAGACTGCGAGTATCTGGAGCGCGCTAACCATGTGCTCGCGGCGGAGATTTAGGCGCAAAACTCGCACTAAGAGCAGTGCTGCTACTGCTGCGGCAATGAGGAGAAGAATGAACCGTACTGCGTTGCTGCCAAATAATTCTTGCAGGTTGGGCTGCAGGCCATCGAGGCGCTGGAAATCGTATTGCTGCTGTAGGTCTGTTCCACGCCCGATGCTGTTGAGGCGGAAAGAAATATCGCCGAGCACGCTTGCAAGCGGATATTTAACGATCAGTGCTGCCAATACCCATTTAGTTGCCCAGAATCCAAAATAACCGATGCCCCAGGCGAAAGAATTCGAGATGAAGCGATGCCATGGTTTCCCGTGAGATAACAAGATATAGGTAACGAGTGGAAATCCGAGCGCAATCACTGGGAAAGTGAGAAGATCGAAATATGCTACGCTCATCCCTGTGAGCATAAAGAAAGGGAACCACAGGTTCTAGCGTTTCTGAAGGTGTTCGTTGGCTAGCGGAAAGATTAGGGCGGGCTATTATGGTCTTTGATGGCTTTAGCAGCAAATGAAAAACCTCAGGATTATGCCCGGCATGGCAACCGGATTGACGCTCTCGATGGATTACGCACAATAGCTGTTTTTCTCGTGATTGGATTCCACGTGTCGATGCCGTATATGGCCGCTGGCTATATTGGCGTGGATATGTTTTTTGTGCTTTCTGGGTACTTGATCACAGCAGGACTGGTACACGAGATCCGCACGCGGGGGCGCTTGCGGCTTGCACGCTTCTGGAGCAGGCGTTTTAAGCGTTTAATGCCTGCCGCTTTGCTCGCGATATTAGTTGTATTCGTGTGGGGAATGTGGTTTGCGCCTCTTTATCGCCGCTCAGACCTCGGCGCCGATGCGTGGTGGACCGTGTTTTATCTTGCGAACTGGCGCTTCGTGAATGCTGGCAGCTATTTCGAGTCAGATGGAACTCTCTCTCCACTTGAGCATATGTGGAGTCTGGCCGTGGAAGAGCAGTTTTATCTTGTGTGGCCGCTGCTCATCACGGTTGTGCTGTGGGTGGCTTATCGGCTCGCGCACTCTCGTATGCCGCAACTTGCGGGCGAGGGGGAATCGCTACGTGAAGTGAATGAGGCACAACGGCAACTTCGAGGCCGTATGCTCATTGCCATAATCGTTGCTGCTGGCTTGATTATCATGGCAAGCAGCCTGTTCCTTTATCTTGATAATTCCTTCATTTCTCAAAACCGAGCCTACATGGGTACAGATGCGAAGGCTTTTGAACCGATGTTGGGTGCACTGCTGGCGATTCTGGCTTCTTACCCCAAAATCTCTGCCTGGTTTGGGAAGTGTTCGCATGCCTTGATCTGGGCTGGCGCAGGCCTGATGTTCGCTTTGTTTATCGTGATTGATGGGCCTGCTCCGTTTTACTTCTCTGGGGGTGCGCTGGCATATAGCCTCGGCATGGGAGCCGTGATTGTTGGTGTGGCGCATGGTTTGCATGGGTTTGAGGCGCGAGTGCTCGCCTGGGGGCCAATCAGTTATCTTGGCAGGATTTCTTACGGCCTCTATCTCTGGCACTGGCCGTTGGCTGTGTGGCTACTGCAGCCGCAACTTGGTTTTCAGCCTAAGCGAGCGGCATTGGTGGTGGTGCTGACGATCGTTACGGCAGTGCTCTCATACCACTTCCTTGAGATGCCGATACGCTCTGGAAAGCTCAACCGCATCTTCTCGCCCAAGCGCGCAATAATTAGCGCATTCGTGGCAATGCTGATCGTGGCGGGGATCGTATCCACTCTCGGCGGCACACCTCTGAGCCGAGCAGCCGAGCCCTTTGTGCGCAACGTGCTTTACCAAGGGAAAAAGCCACCCGTGAATGAATCAACGATCTTAGTGGTAGGAGATTCCGTGCCCAAGCGGCTCGTACCTGCTCTGGTTCCTGTAGCGCAGAAGCGGGGGTGGGACGTGGTGAGCGCCGCCCGTGGAGCATGTACGCCTATGGCGTTGCGCTTGGATTTTGGCCCTGCAGATCCTACTGGCGTTAATTGCCCCACTGCTCTAGATGTTCAGCGCGAAATGATGAGTGAACACAACCCCGGAATCGTGCTGTGGTGGTCTCGATACGAAATTATCGATCGATACGATAGTGACGGCGTCACGCTTTTACACCCCGATTCTGATGCTTTTTGGCTGGCTCAAGAGCGTGACTTTAAGATCGCAGCTGATCGTTTTACTCAGGATGGAGCTACGCTCGTGGTGGTGCTTACTGAACGCCCAGGAGCGGGAATGCTCAACCGCCCACAACAAGAAATTGATCTTCCTCTGATTCAGAATATGCTCTATCACGATGAGTATCGGCAACGTTTTAATGAGATCGTGACGAAGGTGGCGGCTCAACGTAGCGATATACGAGTGATTAGTGGAGATGAGCTTTTCTGCGCTGGAAAACCTACTTTAGAAGGTAGTAGCGTGTGTGACGATTCTGTTCCAGGAAAAGGTTATATCCGCCCAGATGGAGCGCACGTTAACCTCGAGTATTTTGGTGAAAGTGTGAGTAACAAGCTTCTTGATGCTCTGGAAAAGGGGTGAGTGTATGCTGCGGATGAAAGAGCGGATTGGGTGCCCTCCCTCTGGGCGGTAGGGTAGGCGTGCTACTCATGCGGGTGGTTCCACTGGAAGCGAAAGAGACTGCTAGTTTCCAAACTGTGGTGTGTTCTTTATGATTGTTCTAGTTCTAACAAAGGAAATGAGAACGATGGAAACGAAAAGATCTCTTCTGATCCTCTCTTTTTCTCCGATCGAGCGAGATGCGCGAGTATTAAAAGAAGTGCGGCTTTTTGTTGGTAAATATGATGTGTTCACGTGCGGCTATGGGGAAGCGCCGGAAGGCGTTGTGGATCACTTCCAGATAAGCAATGCTGCAGTGAACTGGAAATACGACAATCTCAGCATCGTCACTCATCAATACGAACGTGCCTACTGGGCGAACGCTGCGGTGCGAGAGGCCAAATCTTTACTCGAAGGGAAAACTTTTGACGCGATCCTGGCCAACGACTTTGACACTGCACCCTTGGCTCTGCACCTGAAACCACGCAGAGGAGTTCACGTAGACCTGCACGAATATGCGCCGCTGGAAAAAGAAAACCTGAAACGGTGGAAGTGGTTTATTACGCCGTTCCGTTCTTGGGTTTGCCGTAAATACATCGCTAGGGCAAGCTCCTGGACCACTGTCGCCCAGGGTATCGCCGACAAATACCGAGAAGTTTTCGGCTTCTGTCCCGGCGTGGTAACCAACGCCGCACCCTACCAGGAACTCACGCCGACCCCGGTACACTCTCCGCTGCGACTGGTTCATCACGGAGTGGCACACTCGGATCGTAACCTTGACCGACTCGCCGAGGCAGTGAGCCATACCCGGCTTAATTGCACCCTGGATTTTTTCTTGGTGCCCACGGATCCTGCCGTCATCGAAAGACTTAACAAGATCGCGGGGAGGAGTGGTCGCATACATCTACACGAGCAGTTGCCTTATAGCGAAATAGTTAGCACGCTCAACGACTTTGACTGCGGGATTTACACCCTGCCGCCGGTGAGTTTTAATAATGACCATGCACTGCCTAACAAGTTCTTTGATTTTATCCAGGCGCGGCTTGCGGTGTTGATTGGTCCATCCCCAGAAATGGCTGACTATGTGGAGCGTTACGAGCTGGGCGCGGTTGCACAGGATTTCAGCACCGAAGCCTTTACTGCGCTTTTAGATTCGATTCGACCAGAAAATGTGGCCGTATGGAAGAACACCGCCGCGAAGGCCGCGGTTTCGCTCTCAGCCGAGGAACAGGTGCAAGGCTGGGCAGAGGCGGTAGGAAAGTTACTGAACCGTGGCTAACAGTTCGGCAAAAAACATTCTCACTCTTTTGAGTGGAACCGCCTCCGCCCAGGTGGTGGCGATCGTCATTTCGATTTTCACAGCTCGAATGTTTACACCCGAAACGTTCGGAGAGTTTGGGATATACAGTTCAGTGGCTGGAATTGTCGTAGTGGCGGCTTCATTGCGATACGACATGACGATAATGTTGCCGGATACCGATGCTGAAGCAAAAAATATTGCCCGACTGGCAACACGATCCAACATTATTGTTTCAATCATCTCAGTGGTTTTAGCATTTGCCCTTCACGATGTCATCTTGAAAATTTGGGGCAGTAAAATACTTGCTGACTGGATGCCGCTGATTGGTATTACTGTTTTTTGTTCCGCCCAAGCTTTTATCTTCCAATATTGGTTCAACCGGCACAAGCATTATAAAGTGATTGCTCTCAACCGTTTTGAGCAAACTGTGGGATCCTCCGGCGGTCAACTTCTCTTTGGTTTGATCGGTATGCGTTCTTTCCTTGGTCTCACGTTCGGCACTTTTTTTGGTTTGATATGGGCGTATCTCAAACTGAGATTCAAAACTCACGATTTGCGGGAGCCGGTTCCTCCAGGAACGCCCACCATGAGAGAGCTTGCAGGGCGCTATAAAAAAATGCCGCTCTTAAACCTCCCCACTGCCCTGATAGACACGGTTCGAGCTAACGGAATTCAACTCATCATTGGTGGAATTGCTTTGGGTTCTTTGGGGCAATTTAACCTCGCGTGGCGAGTGCTCCAGGCACCCATAGCATTAATCAACAGTGCGCTTTCTCAGGTGTTTTTCCAGCAACTCTCACGGGTAAAACCGGGTGAAATGTATCCTGCCGTAAAAGCAATCTTGAAAAAATCCGCGCTTTTGGGAGTTCCTCCGTTCGTGCTACTCTATATTCTCTCTCCGTGGCTCATTCCTTTCGTTTTTGGTTCACAATGGCACATGGCTGGAGATATTGCTCGTGCGCTCACTCCCTGGCTCGCTATCAATCTCATTTCAGCTCCGGTGTCCACTGTTTTTGTGGTTACTTCGAGGCAGCAGTGGACACTGCTCTTCTCGGTAGTTTTTGCTGCTGCTCCCCTGGCTTGGCTGTTTTTTTCCCCATTAGAGTTCCTGCAAACCTTAACAGTCCTCGCCACCATGATGGCGGCGATGCTGGTGTTCTTCATTGGGATGGCGGTTATGGCAGCGCGGGGCTATGATTCTCTTCGGCGAGAGGCTGACGATGAAATCTAGGCATCCGAATCGGAATCCTCGCACTTTTCCCTTAACTGCAATAAAACGCAGGCTAGGGATTCTGCGGCAGCAAGGGACTTTTCCCCTAATATATGCTTTTTTTCGGGTTCTTCCACAAAGAGCCGGTAATATTGCTCTTCGAGCTCTTCAGTCCTCGGCAATACCTGGTTCACGATTACTCCAAATACAACGTGCTTTGTTGGCAATGAAACTGCGTATGTACCGGGGGGATGATGTTCCTGAGAACGAAATAGCATCCTTTTTGTCAGACGCTCTCATGGAGTGCGACAGGGCTTGGGAATCCGGAAAAGATGCTCTAGTAGCGAAACTCCTGGCGACAATGCTGGACATTATCTTTGCTCCCAAACGCATCCAGGTAACAGATCCCGATTCGCTGAGCGGAGATTCATTGATGGAACTATTAAATGAATCTCGTGCATACAGACAGATAACAGAGCACCAGCAGCGTATTCACACAGCGCGATTGGGAGGACCAGGTCGCTTGCTCATCCTGCATCCACATAACGATACATTTATCAAGATCCATGCCGAAGAACTAGAACAAACAGGTTGGAAGATAACGTGGCTGGACACAAAGACCGATAGCTGGTTTGCGGCACATGCCAACACGAGGACCATTGTGCGCTTAGCGATTATGAACTCCCGTGGTAACGCTCCTAGGGTGCCCAGCCACGTGGCAAACCTGATCGCTGATGCAGACGCTATATGGATTGAGTGGGGATTGGCACAGGCGGCATTGCTTTCACAGTATCGCCTCAACAAGCCCACAGTCATTCGCATCCACCGCTACGAGGCCCAGACCCAGTGGCCGCTGCTGTTTAACACTGCTGGCTTCGATTCGATTACTTATGTGAGTGACTGGGTACGCCGGGTTGCCCAGATGCATCGACCGGAACTGGCTGAGATGCCAAGCCAGGTGATATCCCTGGGGGTGGATTCGAGGTGTTTCACCACCGATAAAACCCCTGCAGCTGTGCGCACTCTGGCTTTGGTTGGATGGAACAGGCCTGTGAAAGATCCGGATTTTGCCTTAGCTATTCTTGACAGACTCCTTGAAAAAGATCCCTCCTGGCGCTTGCTTTTAGTCGGGGACGAACCGGATACCAACACCGAATGGGGCCGCCGGCTTGTGAAGCGTGTCGGTTCTCACGGGGAAAGCGTAGAAAACCTGGGATTTCGGCGTGACATTCCTGAAGTACTCAAACGGGTTGGTTACATCCTCTCCACCTCTCGGCTGGAGAGTTTCCATTCCGCAGTGATTGAGGGAGCGGTAACGGGCTGTGTGCCCGTGGTTCGGAATTGGCCAGATGTGAAACACCTCGGCGGAGCGGCGAGCATTTACCCCAAAGAATGGATTGTGGAAACGCCTGAAGAAGCCGCCGCACGTATCCTCACCAACCAGCCTCCCAGCGAAAAGGCACGCGTCTTTGTCACAGAGACGCTGGCACTCAACCGTATAAACCACCAAATCGAAGACCTCTTCTACAGGAAGAACCTTGAAGGACATCACCGATGAACGAAGAGCAGAAACCGACCATAGATAGGTATTTTTGGTAGCCGTGTGACGCGCGATGCTTTCGAAAAGGTAAAAGACGATTATAACCTGGCGTATTACGTGGCTCGGCAGTCCATTATCTCGACCTACGGCAAACGTGGCGATTTTCGGGTTGACGTGGATAAACTCCAGTCCGCATTTCGGCGGTGAATGTTGGCTGGGGACATTGACGGCAATGCCATGCGGGTAATTTGCGAAAACCCAGACGTGGATCTGCTTTTGTAGGACATTACCGATGACCGAATGGGGTTGATTGGTGACAGTAAAGGTGCCTACTTGACTGTCAGTAACGAACTGAAAGAATCGGGTTTCGAGACGAACAACAATCCCGACTTCTCGAAGTTGCGTTACGGTTCGGCACAGTATTTCGAACTTTTTGAAAAAGCCCTTAAACGGTATAAACAAGACCTCGTAGCGGCGGGCCTGTTCGAAAAAACTTGGGCAGTGGTTGTTCCCTTTGCCACGCGAATTAATCCCGGTGAGTATGTGCCGCTCAAAACTCGGGGGATGATTTTCCTGGCATCGTTAAGGAAAAACTGGACAGTGAAGAAGATAAGGCGAATTATTAGTCGATACGGCTTTAATGTTATGCCGATACCCAATCGCCTGATTCGATACAGCCCCAGCAACAAATGGACTCTGGCCTCCTATCATTACGGGCCAGATTATTATCGCTAACTCGCAGAACAGTTCGCCAAACTGACGAAATAGAAATAGCTAAAATAGTCGACCTGATAGTTTTATCTTTGTGACAAATTATTCGAACTCGACCAGGATTATCCATGTGAACCGCATTGCGGGAGTACCGGAGGCATTGGTGAGCGAGGCACGCACAGAGGGGAAAGCCTGGGCGTTGCGCGAGATACCCGCCGGCCGCGGAAACCCACTGGCAGTAGCAGGGAAACGCCTCGACGACCTGATTAAATGGCGGCGCACATATTCCCAGGCAGACATAGTGCACGTGCATTACGCAACGAACGGATATTACGGTTGGGGAAACAAGCCCTTCGTGTTGCACCTGCACGGGTCGGACGTTCGACAGGATTGGCAAAAACCGGGCCTTCGCCAAGTAATCACCCACTCTCTCAAACGCGCTGATGCGGTGATCTGTGCCACCCCAGACCTGGTTCCTTGGGTGCAAGATATTCGCCCGGATGCCACCTGGATTCCCAACCCCGTTCCAGCGGAATTTCTGGATTCTTCGAATGTGCAACCTCGAGATAAGCGGATTATCTTCTCATCCCGCTGGGATAACACCAAAGGCCTCGACCTGTTGCTCCCCTTGGCGAGAATCCTCGTCGAAAGGGGTTTTGAGGTTGTCGGTGTCGATTGGGGTTCGGATTCCGAGCGCGCCGCCGAACTCGGCGTCAAGCTCGCACCTCTCATGTCCTTACCTACTTTCCGTGATTTCCTCGCCAGCGGACAAGTTGTTGTGGGCCAGTTCCAGTTTCCCGCTTTTTCCACAACCGACTACCAGACCCTGGCGCTCAACCGCCCCCTGGTTGCCGCCGCCAATGCCGAGAACGCCCCGGTCCACACGGTAGCCACCGGGGATTATCCCGGACTGAAACGAGAACCAGAGCGCCTTGCCGACCATATTGTCGAGCTGATGAACGAATCCTCGTGGGAAAACACCCGCGACTGGGTGATTAAAAACCACCATCCCGCGCATTGTGTTTCCCTAGTCGAGGAGATTTATAAGCAGGTCCTGGAATCTGGGGTGAAAAATGAATCCTAAGCCGATCGATGTGGTGATTGCCTGCCACAATCCCAAACGCCCGATTGCCCGGGCGGTGCGTTCCGTGGTGGTGGGCAACGGCGAGGTGGCGCGCGCGGTGGTGGTGTGCCACAACACGTCTATTGATTCCATTCGCGAGGTTATTCCGGCTGAACTCGCCGGGCACGTCAAGTTTCTGCACTTGGATGACGGCATTTATTCCCCCACCGGCCCTTTCACTTACGGCTTGGAACAGTCAAGCGCTCCGTGGGTCATGATTATGGGTTCCGACGATGAACTCCAGCCGGGTGCTGTGCGTTCAGTGTTGAAACGGAGCGCAGGAGCAGATGCCGTGATTATGCGCTGTGATAGAGCAGGACATACTGTTCCAACCCCACCAGTGAGAGTTTTTCCACATAGGTTCCGTGACGTGGTACGCGACCGGCTGTTATATCGCAGCGCGCCACTCGGAATTATGCGCCGTAATTTTTTGCGTGAACATCAGATCTCGCTCACTGCTGGGCTCAGCACCGGCGAAGATCTTGAGTTCACTCTCAAGCTGTGGGCTGAGGGGCGAATCCGTGTGCAGCGCAGCGGGCCGGGATACCAGATCAACGAAGATGCCACCGATCGGGTGACGATGCGGCTGGCTCCCGCCGCAGATGAAATGCGCCATTGTGAGGTGCTGTGGGCTGATGGGGGGCCGAAAGATCCAGCAGTGCGCGAGGCACTGGCCTTGAAATACCTGCGAATTCACCTTTTCGGTTTTGCCTGGATGCGCGCGCGCCATGATGCCTGGACAACCGAAGACCGCGAATACCTGGCGAAACTGTTAAACCTGATCCTCGTTCACGCTCCCCAGGTAACCGGCATCATGTCACGTGCCGATTTGCGTTTGATTCGGGCGCTAGCAGACCCGGTCACTCCCGTTTCCGAACTCAATGAAGCTGCCGTCATGAGACGCCAGTTCACCAACCCCGCGACCTGGATTCCAGCAAACCTGCGCTACCTGTTCCACCGCGAGGCTCCACCGAGATTTATGGCTGCGTCGCTCGCCACAAAACTACTACGGTGATGCTACGACCTCGTATTATTCTCTCTGCTGCGAACCTTCACATCTGATACATTAAAATGTATATGTTTGTGTATCGGTTTTTTCCATATCTTTTGGTGGTGGCACTCGCCTGTTCCTTAGCTTTTCCAGGCACAGCTTATGCTGTTCCAAATAGTAACAACTATTCTGGTGAAAGCGCTGTTGAGCTTCAGCAGGACACCCTTGGCAATCCAAACCTGGAGGGCGCCAGCCCCGAGGTTATTGAGGCGCAAACCCAATCGAATAACTTGGCTGCTCCCCTGACACCAGCCACAAAACCAAATGCGGCCTTGCTTACTAACGCTTTGACCTCAGCATATATAGACACAGATGCCGCTACCGTGTATGCTGCGACACGCAGTGCCTCACCTGCGCAGCTCTTTGTACACAAATATCCGGGCGGAACCACAACAGAATACCGACTGCCGGTAGGTACCGGATCGTGGGATATGGCAAAAAGTGGGAATACTTTGGCCATCGGTATAACCGCCCCATCCGTATCGAAAACCACCTGGGTGCAAGGCTTCAACACCGCTACTTCACGATTCACACAGCGAGCCACCCTGCCCGCGTCAAACATCGTTATGGCACTGGCAGAGGACACTTTCGAGGCTGAACCGGGCAACGGTCGTTTTTTTTGGGCTGGAACCTACGACACCAGCGGCGCTTGCCTGTACCGCGTTGACCTACAGAACGGCACCGCTACCCTGCGCGGCAGTTGGTCAGCCCCCTCCCACACTTACGTGCGATCCTTGAGTGTTTCTCCACGCGGTGTCATCGTAGGGCTGGGAACTACCGGACGGGTCGCAACAATCTCAGAGCCTGGCACCAACGCTTCTATTAACTCATCCCTATCGGCACCGATTAGCGACACCTCTTTCTGTTACGCGCAAGCAAGTGCTGAATTATCGGCAGGATCTTTTACCGTCATAGGCACTGAACAGCCTGCTCGCCTCGCGATCTTTAACAACCTGGACGGCAAAAACCTGGCAACCCACACACTTGCCCCAGGAAAAACCGTTGACCGCATTGCCATAGATTCGAGCACCCACATTGCCTGGTTCACAACTCGCCCGTACGGCACACTAATGTCCTCAGACTTGACCGATCCGACCGCAGCGCCGGTAAACCACGGCACCCCGGTCTGGGGCAGCGAAACTCGCGCCCTCTCCGCAACAGACGGCACCATCCGGGGCGTGACCGGCACCGGCGAGCTGTGGACTTTTAACACAGCCACAGGAGAAACAACCACCGCAGTAATCGTCCCGCCAACCTCCGAAGCTATCGATTCCATCCCGCAAGGTATAGTCCAATTCGCCGGATACACCCTGGTAGGAGGGCATTGGCGCTATCAGGCCCATAAGGACTCCACCAGTGTCGCGGTGAGTGTGCCGGGCGAACCGAAAACACAGGTCGTGGTAGGCGATCGGATGTATGCAGCGCTCTATCCTTCAGGAACAATCTATGCGGTGAACAGTGACCTGAGTACCGAACGGGTTATGACCGTAAACACCGAAAATATGCGTCCGTCCGCCATCGAATATAACTCTCACCTGAAACAGCTAATCATGGCTATCGGCCCGGTGTACGGCAGCTACGGCGGCGCACTCGTGGTCAGCGGAACCGCCACGAATTCACAATTCCATACCTATACCAATCCGGTTGGCACACAGAAAGTTACCGCCTTAGAACCCTATGGGGCGGGTGCGTTGATAGGTACCAGCACTGTCGGCGAGGCTAAACCTGCCATTAACACCCAGACCGCTCAGGTGCGTTTTTGGTTGCCGAATGGGAACGCAACAACCGGCATGAACAATTGGATAAGAACAATTCCAAACGCTATGGAAGTCACAGGTATTGAGTATGTCGAGGACGTGCGCGGCAACTTCGTGGTCGCTGTCGGAACGGACAAATCCGGTGAGGGCTGGGTCGCTGGGCTTGATGCCGATTCTGGCGAGCTACTGTGGAAATCTCCCGTATCTACATGGGTCAAGAATCTTCAGCAGGCTGATGGACAGCTCTCTGCACTGATCGGCGGGACGCTACGTCAAATTGGTGCCAGTCGCACAAACGTTGCTTTGACCATGATTAACAAGGGCGTCAGTGGCTCTGATAATACGAACCTGGCCTATAGTTCAGCCAGCAGCGTCACCAACGGAAAGATTCAAGTTGCTTCCGTGACTGCTGGGAGCAGCTCTATGATTCGCTCCGCCACCCTAACCAATCCGCGAGTGACCTATCGAATCGCTGGAGACGATCGCTTTGCGACAGCGGTTGCGGTGTCAAAAAACACCTATGAGAGCGCGGACACTGTTTTCTTGGTGCGCTATGACAATTATGCTGACGCACTGGCTGCCGGTCCGCTAGCCGCCCGACTGAATGCACCGATATTGCTGGTGAACGGCAATAAAATCGATGCGGCGACTCGTGCCGAAATTGTCCGCTTGGGCGCGAAACAGGCGATTGCGATTGGCGGTACTGGTGTAATACCTGACACGATTTCAGCCGCCCTGCCCTCGGGCGTGAAACTGAGTGGACGCCTGGGCGGGCGCGACCGCTATCAGACTTCACTCCTGATTGCGAAACGTATCGAAGCCCTGGCCGGACAGAAGCTGCCGGTACTGGTGGCGACCGGAACTAACTTTGCCGATGCGCTCTCCGGTGGCCCGGCAGCTGTCAGGGCCGGGGGAACAATCTTGCTCTATGATCCGCTACCGGGCACTGAGGCAAACAGAGCTTTCCTCACAGATCGAAATATTGCGGCTCTCGGCGGGCCAGCCGCGAACGGGTTACGCAAATCTGGACTGAAACCGGAAGTATCGCTAGTGGGTTCGGATCGCTATGCGACTGCCCGGCTGGTCGCGAACAAATATTTTCCTGCCAGCGCTAATGTCTATCTTGCATACGGCATGAACTTTCCTGACGGGTTGAGCGCAGCCCCACTTGCCGGAAAAGCGGGTGCACCACTACTGTTGGCAAACACCCGGGATCTGACCGCCTCAACTAAAAATGCAATAACAGCTGGGCATGGTCAACGCCGGGTTTACCTGATAGGCGGCCCCGGAGTCCTCGCAGACACCCTCTATCAACAGGCCGTTAATCTCTAGTTATCGTTTTCCAGGAAAACATATTCGGGGCGTGGCTCCTTGGTTTTGTATGGCAGCTATACGGCAAGCTCAAAAACACTGCTAGTGAACAAACGTGATTCGCTTAAACCATGTACCTATACCCCAAAGAATCTCGTGAATGTAGCGAGCTACAGTATTCCTGTAAACGCCTCTGCGGGAATGCTGCGCCGCGATATTAGCCGAATCAGCGCAGGCAGCTGCGAGCCTGATTCAAGGCGTTTTGAGAAACCGCACCAGTACCGCCGAGTGCTACAACCTTTGAGGCTCCAGAGATCTTTATGTAGTTACAGGTGGAGGTCGGTAAGCTCGAATAGGTTGTCAGGAGTATCCTCCCGTTAACCAATTCTCCGCCCGCCACCGCGTCCACAAATTGTTGCCCATTCGCCAGGTATATTATCGAGTGTGTTTGCGGATTTGTAGCTGCTTTAGCGATTTCAACTGCTGTCGCGTACCGATCTGTGCCGAACAGGTACGAGTTTGGAGTAAAAGATCCGAGAGGGTTACCGCCTAGTTGTACAGTCTGTTTGCCGCTCAGTAATACCGAGGTCTCATTATCAAAACCGTTTTTTCGTGTGCCGAACAGCAGCGGCCCTGCGGTTAAGGTACCACCGACTACCGCGTCGGGAGAACCCAGCCCCGTATCACCAACACCATCGGTGACATAGGCTGTCGAAAAACCATTCGGGAAAACATGGCGCGCAATCGACACGGCAGTACCATAACGATCCGTACCGGCCAGCCTCCCGGTTGCGAACCCGAGAGACCGAAGCTGCGACTCCACTCCCCCTGATAGGACACCGGTGCCACCCAATAAATACACTGTTTTCAGGTCTTTGCCACGCAATTCGAGGAGATAATTTTTCACCGAAGTGTCAAGCGAACCTGCATTATTCAAAATCACGGGACCGTCGGTGAGCGAGCCCGCTGCCAACGCATCGGCAGTCGAGATAGCCGAAGCCAGATAAGCAACTTTTGAACCATTCGGATAGGCACAACGACCTATACCTATAGATGTTTCCACACGTGTAGCACCCCAGATACGGTCATTACAGTTCGATACATACTTTGTCACCGTCGCACCGGAATTTGGGGCACCAAACCAGGTCGCGAACATCCGATAAAAATTTCGGTTCCCATAAGAGGAGCAGGAATCGCCCAGACCGGTAACTGCCCGAAGCGCGGCAGCATTAGGAACGAGCGGCGTGTAGTTATACAGCGCTGCGGTCGCGGCGTTTCGGATATTAACTGTCAAGGATCCGCAAGATGTTTTCGGATGATAACTGATGTTTTTTGTTATCCCCGCGCGATGATTAAACGAGTACGGCTGTATCCGGTACTGTTGCAGGCGGGACGCGGCAGAGTAGACCTGCTTGGCAAAACCGGCGTATTGGGAGTTGCAGGGAGCGGTGTCTGGACAGGCAAAACCGGTTGCTTTTTGATAGGCATATGCGCTGGGGTTAGTTGTGGTAACGAGCCCCTGTTCTTTTTGCAGTATAACAAGCAGCACCTGAGGATTGATGTTACAGGCTCTCGCGGATTTCCCGATTATGGCCGCTGCACTGTCGCTGTTGGAGCCGGTGTAACTGCCGGGGCACCAGGAACTCGCCGGCAGGGTCACGGTTTTGAAGCGGGCATTCTTCAGGCATGGCGACCCGTCTTTCCCGTTTTTGCAGTTCGCGCCTTTTTCGTTGAGGAAAGATTGTATCTGAGCATCGGTCATGGTCGATGCTGCTGCAGCACCGTACATGAGGGAATCATCAATCAGGTAACCGTAGTCGAATCCTTCAAGCCCGGTGGCAGCAGCGGCGTGTGGAGCGGTAATGATACCGGTTACGGCTATGAGTATCGACAGGACTGTGACGGTGAAACACCGCGCTATTCGGGTATTAAAAACGGACATGACCCCTCGTTACCGATGTTGCGAATGTAAAAACACATATAGTTTACCAGGCTTATTTTTGTTGCTGCCTTGTTTTTTGTTCGGCATCAGAAAAACTGGTGTTCTCTTCATTGGCGGGAACTTGGAGAGCATAAGGTTGAGCTACCGCGTGCGTGTATGGGTTAATAATGTGATAAAGACGGGGGTTCACCACCACATCCTCAGGTGTGGCGCTGAACCCCCGTCTGTGGCGTCACTTGGTGATTTTTACCGAGTCTGGGATTACTCCTTTCCCGCCGATAAGCCAGGTTGTTGTTGTTCCTTTCGGGACTCTCGCGCTACGCCCATCAGTCAAATACAAATCCGCGTTCAACGACGCAGCCAGACCCCCCGAAGACAACGCATCCGGGAAGTTAGAACCAACAGCCAACATCGCATTACTCGTCGCCGGAGTCTGTGCCGCAATCAATCTCGCAGTATGATACCGGTCACTACCAACAATCGGTTTCACCCCTCCAGTTCGCTTCGCACACGCCGGGCCACCAGCACAATACGTCACTTTCGCATCCCTATCCTTTAACGCCGCAGACCCGGGTTTCACCAAATCCACTACACCACCCATACGGGCCGCGGCAGCACCAGCTGCCAAAGCATCCGGGAAATTAACGCCAGTGGCTTGGAACGCAACATTCACATTCCCCTCACCCAAAACACGTTTAGTTTCAGCCACAACCGCTTTAGCAGTCAAATACCTATCATTACCAGCCAGCCGTTTAGGAACGATACCGACCTTCCTTAACTGGCCCTCTACCCTGCCAGAAATCACGCCACTACCACCAACAATATAAACTTTCTTCGTCCCAGCTTTCTTCAACTTAGACATGATTGCCGGCTCCAACGCGCCCTTCGACATAGTTAGCACAACCGGACCTTTCACCGCACCCGCCAGCGCACCACCAGTTAGACCATCAGGATAATTAGCGCCAGTAGCCAACACCACCGTACCCTTATTCAGCGCCCTATCAAACCCAACCAAAGACGTACCAACCCTGTCCTGACCAGCAATACGATAGATCCCCGGCCTATAACTCGGCACAGTCGGCTGGGTCGGTGTCGGGGTCGGCTGGGTCGGTGTCGGGGTCACAGTCGGACAGGGGGTGGCTGCAACATCAAAGGTCCAGCTCGCGGTGGCTCCGGTTTTCAGGACATATCCGGTGTTAGCGGTGGCGTTCACGACAACTTTGGTACTAGAACGGGCGGTTGTATAGGTGATTCCGTCAGTAGTCGCCGGTGTGACCGTGGATTCTGTACCGCACTTGGCGGCTTTGGTAAAGGTGGGTGCCACGGGAGTCACGACAGTGGAATCCTGATAGATCGAATTAACGAATTCACTGGTCAGGTTCTTATATGCCAGGTAAACCGCGGACTTCAGGTTCTCTACGTTATAGTTTTGGGGGCGGATGCCGGGATTAGTCGGATTGTTCGCGTCCAGGTCAGCTTGCACTGCTTGTTTCATCAGGTTTTTCAGATCCGCAACAGTTTGTATTTGGTGTGACCCGTTCCAATTCACCGTGACGGGTTTGAGTTGGCTGAGTTTGGCTTCGCGCTCAGCGAAAGCGGTCTTGCGCAGAGCCTTACCGTCTGTATAAACAGGATCAATTGCTTTCAAAGCAACCTGGTCGCTAAACGTGTTCGCGCTCGCCGCCCCATCCGGGTTGTTTATATTCGAAAGGTAAGGCACAACTCCGGCGCTGTATCCTTTTGCACCGAGCAGCTCCCAGGTGATACGTTTCATGTGAATATCACCGGTCATGCCGTTCGTGCCGGTGGGAGCCCCATACAACGGCGAGAACAGCGGGATCGTGTAGTAACCGTTATATCGAGCAGTGCCGGTATGCTCTGTGCCCTCCGCCTCGTAGCGAGAAACCACGGCACTTGCATCCACCAGGTCATTGACGGTTCTCCAGGCACCTGCCTGAGCAGCATCAGAGGCTGTGAACGTCTCGTCATTATTGGAAGTATTGGTGGTATTCGGGGTGATAGTCACCACGTTGAACCACTTCTGTTTGGTGAGGGTGTCACGACTGAGAACCTCTTGTGCCTCTAACAAGTCCAGAGTATTGGTGACATCAAGCAGATTCTTCACATAGTTTTGCACGCCTACCTCATCGGCGAAACGTCCAGGCGCGGAATTTGCGTAATCGGTTGCCGCCCAATCCATGATCTGATTCAGGGTATAGATCGGATCGCGTTTCTCGTATGTTTCATAGATACCGCGCGGCAGTAGTTCGGTGGAAGTACCGGCTCGCAGGGCATTCCCCTTGAGATAGGTTTTTTCTCCTTTAGAGCGGGTGTGCTGGTGGGTGAGCTCATGAGTGTAGGCGGAATTGCCCCCATCACTGAGCTGCTTCGCCGTCCAATAGGTGAGGTTCTCTCCGGTGGCTTCGGCGCTAATGAATTTGTACCCATACCAGCGGTTCATGGGTGCAAAGAAATCGTTGATGGACTCGGTGGCGTTCACTCCAGTGCTGCTGGTTCCGGTCTTTGGTGCCCAGCCTGCATAACCATCAGGCTTTCCATCTACTGAGTATCCGTCGTTGACGATGCGAGTTGCAGACACCAGTTTGTTTTTGTCTTCAGGCAGCATCCGTGCCCAAAAATCTATGTAGTTTGCCTGATTTCGCGCATATTTATTAACCAGTGACTGCACCTTGGTCTTGTTGTTCAGGTCGGTAGTATAGGTTTCCTGCATTCCCCACCCCACAGACGCAACGTTCGAGATTACGTACAGAGCGTTATTGTCACGTGTGAGGAGGGGAAGCAGATAGGGGGTGAGCCTAACGTTGCCAATCAGTTTGTCATAGAGGCGATAGTTCGCATTAGGCAGCTGGGCAGAGGCGGTCTCTGCAACCACATTGCCGTGAGCTTCTATCGTCTGTGAATACCACTCAGCCACGTTCATGGTAACTTTTGACTTCAAGAAGACATCAAGGGTTGTGGCAGTAGTGCCCACCCCAGCTATCAAACGATTAAAAGTAGTCACATTCTCCGTCATTGCGTACTGGTCACCAGTTTGACTACCGAGTGAAATCGCTAAATCCAGTGGGCTGAATTGCTTGCCGAAAGCGCCTGACGTGCGCAGACCTTTCGCGAAGTTAAACGCGTTATAGTCAAAGTCATAAAGACGCTGCTCATAGGTGAGACCGAGCAGTACCTTTACTGGATTGTTGTTTATGTAATCAACATAATCCTGCACGCTCGAACGAGAGGAATCTGTTTCCAACAGCTCTGTAAGATAGGTGCTGAGGTTTCTTTGCACATCCTCGAAAGCGGAGCGATACCCAGAAGTAGCGAGTTTCTCTTGGATAACACCAAGACGTGCCTCATCTTCAGAAACCTGTTGAAAGTTCACTCCCCGTTGTTTTGCAAGCTCAATACGCTTATTCGTAATATCCACAATAGAAATCCGCGCTGGCTTGAGCTGCTCCACAACCGCTGGAGAATCGAAACTGTAGTTTTTCAGCTGCGTGACAACAGCGTTCACAACGTTTTGCACATCGCTCTCACTCAAAACAGCAGCCGCTGCCGGAGCAGCCGGTAAAACACCGAATAACAGCGACAACACCGCAGCAAAAATGGCAGACTTAACCCGCATAACAATCCTCAAACTCGGCTATCAAAATCACAAATTATTATAGCGTGTTAAAGTTTTTTACTTCATTAACATTTTCGAACTATTCACTCACGAATTGTTACTTAGCCCACAGCTACGGCCTGATATGGAAAGACAAAGCGTTTGAGGAAATATATCTATGTTCCTCGAATATCTCTATATTCCACTCGGCGGGAATCGCCGTGGCCAGGCTCGCACCGTCATAAACAAGTTCACGGTGTTTTTGCTTTGCGGTCTGTGGCACGGAGCCGCCTGGACTTTTGTGGTGTGGGGGGCTGCTTCATGGTCTGTTCTTGATGCTCGAAGAACTCGTACCGATTCGGAGGCTGCCAGCTGCGATTCGGCACGCCTATACTCTGTTGGTCGTAACCTTGACTTTCATTGTGTTCCGCTCCGAGTCTTTCGGGCAGGCTCTCGATATGTTCGCTCGGCTGTTTGGTCTGCGTGGTGCTGCTGCGCAACAGACCGCCGCTGCTCAACAAGTAGCCCCTGCACCCGCACCAGCAGTTGCCCCTGCGCCCGCACCCGAACCCGCACCGGCTACTGTCCCACAGACTGGCGACAGCTGTCTCGGCGACGTGGCTTTACAGTAAATCCTTTTATATGTGTCTAACCCCCGCCCCGGCTGCTGCTGAGACGGGGGTTACGCGTTAGACTCTTAGGGATAGTTCTATAAACCTATACAGGAGTATCACGTATGCGTATCGCGGTTGTTGCTTTGGGAAAAATCGGTTTGCCTTTGGCGGTGCAATACGCCAGTAAAGGTCACGAGGTTATCGGGGTGGATGTGAACCCGAAGACCGTGGAACTGGTGAATCAGGGGCTCGAACCCTTCCCAGGCGAGGCGCACCTGCAGGAAAAACTCTCCGAACTGGTATCCGCCGGGCAGTTGCGTGCCACCACAGATTACGCTGAAGCAATCCCGAATGCCGAAGCAGTCGTGCTGGTCGTGCCGCTCTTTGTTAATGACGAAACCTGGGAACCTGATTTTGCTTGGATGGATGAGGCCACGAAATCACTGTCCGAACACCTGACACCCGGAACCCTAATCTCCTATGAGACGACCCTGCCGGTGGGAACCACCCGAAACCGCTGGAAACCGATGATTGAGGAAATCTCAGGTTTGCAAGAAAACACAGATTTCCACCTGGTGTTTTCCCCTGAACGGGTACTAACCGGGCGCGTGTTCCAGGATCTGCGCAGGTACCCGAAACTGGTTGGCGGCCTGAACGACGAGGGCACACGCGCGGGTATTGATTTCTATGAACAGGTGCTGGATTTCGACGAACGCCCGGACTTGCCGCGCGAAAACGGTGTTTGGGATATGGGATGCGCCGAGGCCGCCGAGATGGCGAAACTAGCTGAAACCACGTATCGGGACGTGAACATCGGTCTGGCTAACCAGTTCGCGGTTTACGCGGACAAAGCCAGTATCGATGTGCAGCGCGTGATTGATGCCTGTAACTCTCAACCCTATTCTCATATTCATCGACCCGGCATCGCGGTGGGTGGACACTGCATCCCGGTTTATCCGCGGCTCTATCTGTCCACCGACCCGGATGCCTCGATTGTGCGCACCGCCAGAACCTTTAACGCCGGAATGCCGGCATACGTGGTTGGACAGGTCGCAACCATCCTCGGAAACTTGACCGGCCAAAAAGTGACGGTACTGGGTGCGTCCTATCGCGGCGGAGTGAAAGAAACCGCGTTCTCTGGAGTGTTCTCCACTGTCGAGGAACTGGACAAGCGCGGAGCCATAGTCACCGTACACGACCCGATGTTCACCGACGAAGAACTGACCGGCTTCGGTTGGCAGCCCTACCACCTGGGAGAACCGACAGACGCGGTGATCGTGCAGGCTGACCACGCGGAATATAAGGACGTGAAACCCACCGATTTCCCCGGAATCAAGTTGCTTTTTGACGGGCGGCGCGTCACCGACCCGGAGGCGTGGATCGGTATCCCGCGCATGGTAATCGGCGAACCCGAATCCGCCACCCAGGGATAACCTGCAAACAATCTGTGGGTTTCAGCTACCATTTCGGGAGGGGGAGCGTTTGCGTTGAGCTATCTCGACTGGTCAACTAACTGGGCGCTCTTTCCGTTCGCGATGTTAGCTGCCGGGGCGCTCCTCTGGATTCCAGGTCTGTTGATTGGAGTGGCTGCAGGGGTGCCGCGCCGCTTGCTGGCGGCTTGGGCTCCCGCCGGAACTGTTGTAGCCGTCACCGGGGCCGGCATGGTAGCACCAAACCTGGAACAAAGCTGGGGGGTTTTGCCGGTACTCGAACTCACTGCGGTGATGGTGGTTTTCGGTTTGGCGGTTCGGGGGCTTCATCGAGTACCGACAATCCTGGGGCACAAAACTTCAGTTTCTGAAACCTTACCCGCCACTTGTGAACAAACCCGCTGGTGGACGGTACCTGCGATTCATGCGGCGCTGCTGATTACTGCGGTTATCGGGATTGGGGTGCTGATTGGTTCGCCCGGTTCTTTCCCACAGAACTGGGATAATGCTTTCCATCTGAATGCGATTCAGGCGATTGTAGATACCGGTAACGCTTCAACCCTGAACATGGATGTTTATGACCCGGATGCTGCTCAATACTATCCGGGGGCCTGGCACGACTTGGTTTCTTTACTGGTGTTGGGAACCGGAATTCCTGCGACCGTTGGGGGTAATGCGCTGGCACTGCTGCTCGGATACCTGGTTTGGCCGCTCGGAGTGCGACTGCTGGCGGAGACCCTGGTTGGTCAGCGGCGTATCACGATGCTGGCTATACCACTATCGGTGATTTTCCCGCAGTTCCCGTTTCTGTTTCTCAACTACGGCACTCTTTACCCGAACCTACTCGCAGTGGTGCTGCTGCCGCTGGCGCTGGTGGTCACCTTACAGGTGCTGCGCAGACAGGCTCGCCCACTGTTCACCACCCTAGTGTCTTTAGCCTTTATCGCTGCCGCTATGGGGCTTGCTCAACCGAATGCGGTGTTCATCTATCTGGTCGCATTATTTGTTCTCACCTGGAGTTTTACCGCCTACTGGGTGTGGATGAGGCTGCGGGATCGACGCGGGATAGCAATTGGCGGGGTTGCCGGTATCAGCGCCCTGTGGATTATCCTGGGTCTGGGTATGGACCGGATCTCAAATCATATAAACATGATCCATTCGATGCGTTCTGGGGAGGCGTTCTATCCCCCACAGGGCTCGATACTGCGGGGAATCGCTGAATTGCTGATAATGTGCGCCGGAGAACCAGGCACAAGAGGAGGAATATTTGAAGCGCAATACACGGTCGGACTCGGGGTATTGACTTTCGCAGGTATGCTGATAGCAGCGCTCAGTTTGCACAAGAAACTGGTTTTCGTTCTATATGGAACATTCGCGGTCTTGTTCCTGACGTGTTTTGCCGCCACCGACCAGCTGCGCGTGTACCTGGTTGGTATTTGGTATTGTGACCTGCCACGATTAACCGTGCCACTGATTTCGCTCACGCCGATTTTTGCGGCTCTGGCTGTTTCACTAATCTGGGATACTATCCTGCAGGTCGCCAAAAATCGTGCGGCCAGAGGCGGGTTAGGTTGTGTCCTGGCCATAATGTTGGCGATAATTGGCGGGCTGGCAGCACAGGGTGAAGCACGGCAATATTTGACGGCATACCGCATTTCACCTGCTAATAACCAGGAAGCACAGGTTGTTGATGCGGATGAGTACCAACTGTTCTTGTGGATGCACGAAAACCTACCTGCAGATGCGGTGGTTGCCGCAAATCCGTGGGAGGGTGGCACTTTCGCTTGGGGTGTGGGCGGAACTCGCACCATTTTCCCAAAAATTACTGCCCAGGTTGAGCCGCAGTTTCAATACCTGGCCAAACATCTTCGCGATGCGTTAAACGACCCCAAGACCTGTTCTCTGATAAAACAGTATGGCATTACCTATACCCTGGATCTGGAAAATAACTATTTGTGGGGCGGAAGTGGCTGGGACCAAGAGCTGAACTATCCCGGCCTGGACGGCACAGCAGAATCGGGTATAGGCCCGGTAGTGAAACAGTACGGAAATGCAAAACTCGTGAAAATCACCGCCTGTGACCGGGACTGAGAAACACAGAACTACCGTTTAGGGGGCTACTTCTGTACTTGAAGTTCTGCCTTAATCTGGGTTGTGGATATTTCCGGAGTACGAGACAGATAGACGACTTCGCAACCCTGTTCACGCAGGTAATCAAATTTTCTTGCCCAGTCGTCACCTATGACAAACACCGCAACATCATTTTCACGAATATCTGTCGTTTTTTGCTCCCAGGAACGTTCAGGAATCACCAGATCCACGTATCGAATCGCCTCTAGCAGCACCTTGCGTTCCGGATAGGAGAAAAAAGATTCCTTGCCTTTTTCTCGATTGAATTCATCTGTTGAGAGACCAACTATCAGATAGTCTCCGAGTTCTTTCGCGCGTCGCAAAAGATTAATGTGACCGTAATGCAGCAGGTCAAAGGTTCCATAGGTGATTACTTTACGCACTTCTTCACCGCTATTCTGCACAGTTAGCAGCCGAGTCAACCAACATTTTAAGGGCAGAGCGCACATCGGGTTCCCGCAGTTCGGCGCGGCTCACGTGGTCAAAATGAGACACTATGTCGTCTGGTAAACGCCAAATATCACCATAGATATCGGACAGTTGCTGTTCGCCTTGATTCGGGGCAGCACACTCGACCCCCTCGAAAACGATTTTCACGGTCGGAAAAACATCTGAAACAGGGACTAACCATTTGTAATGATTCAAGTCCTCAAGGTTATCCAGACCCCATATTATTCCAGCAGCCCGGTTTTCATCCTCAGCCAACAATCCAGACTCGATCTGCTGGTGGTGCAGTTCATCGAAAGCTCCCCGCAGTATTTCCGCACGCGGGTCACTATCCGGCAGATAGGCGTTATCGCCACCCCAAAAACCATACTCCTGCGCTACTGTTAAACGTTTAACCAGCTGGGTACGGTTTGCTGCCTGGATATCAAAAAGTTGCGGGTCAAGAGATGTCGCATAGTCGAAAATAAACAGATCCAGGAAACAGGGCAGGTTCTCGTTGGCATACATGAAACGGACTTGGCGACTGCGTGCGTAGCTGTCCCAAACGATCGACACCCTGTATCGCTCCTCACTATCAACGATTGCTATAAGTCTCCGAATCTCGCCGCGCATCATACCCAAATCGGTGTCATCATCCCAGGGAATAAACCCGCCATGCCGCACAGCCCCAAGCAGCGTACCAAAGCAGATCCAATACCGCAGGTCGTTTTTCCGGCACAGTTCATCAAACTCTGTGAGCAGACGAGCAGTAGCCAATTGCAGCAGGCGCAAATCCCCTTGGGCAGGTGACAGGTTTTTGAAGAACCGGCGTTTCGTCTCAGATATATCTTCACTGTCGCGATGTAACAACTCCCATGCGTACAAATCGAGATGTGTCGAGAGCGCATGATTATGGTCGTTCAGGTCACTGATCGTTTCACGCAGCTGCTGATTGTCCTGTAGAACCTGTTCAACCAACCACTTTGTTTCACCAAGTTTCGAATGTAACTCGCTGTTGCTGCGCCAAAACTCGTTCTCAAAATGGGAGAACCCGGAATTCGTTACTGGCAGTTTACTTTTGATACGCGACAGGAAACCCATTACTTTTGCCCCTCTTTGAACCAGATTCTTTCACCGATTGCGGCGTATGCTGCGCGCCGCCAGCGCGTCGGGATTAAACGGTATGGCACACGTATCAGCAGGTTGCGCAGGTACTGTAGCGGGTTAATGAATCCAGAGGCGAGCATTTTGTTTTGCATTCGCAGCTCGGTCGCTGCCATTGACAATCCACCACGGCGTTTATAGGCTCCCGCGCCTATCCGATAGAACACAAGTGCATCCGGCAGGTTCGCCACTCGCGCGCCCGCCTGCAACATCCGTGTAAACAGCCAATAATCCTCCATACTGTCGCCTCCCGCATAGCCGCCAACGGAAAGCACCGTCAGGCCGCGAAACACCACAGTCGGGTGGTTGAAAGGATCGCGCATCCGAGCTACCCGCCGAATATCAGATGGCAACAATGGTACTCGACGCACCAACCCCGGCTGTTCGATACTGGTCTCAAACTCTCTCACCCAGGTGCCGAGCAAATCCAGGTCACGCATCAACGGTATTTGGGTGGCGAAACGCTGCGGCATCGAAATATCATCGGCGTCGGCGCGGGCTATCAACTCGTTGCGGGCAAAACCTATACCAAAATCTAGTGCTTCAGCGAGACCACGATTCTCCGGCAGTCGATGAACCTCTATCGGCTGACCTGCCAGCTCCTCAGCCGCAGCAACCTCCCGCTGCAGCTCCCCGTCCAGCGGACCGTCCACCACCAGTACAACCTGGTCGGGCTTCAAGGTCTGATCTGCGGTAACCGAACGCAGCGCCGCCCGGAAATACTGGGGGTCATCTCCGGCGTAGACACTCATCAATACGGTAAAAGGCTGAATCTCGGTGGTCTCGTAACGCGAAAAGTCAGCGCAATCCTGACAGTTGCCCTTCAGTTTTGCTACGTCTCCCGCAACCGGGGTTCGAGCCAGGATCTCGGCTGTAGGCTCCGGATGATTCCGTGCCTGTCTCAGCCCATCCAGACCATATTTGAGCAGTTCCAGGGGTTTTTCGGCACCTGCCAGTAGCCCTGACCAGCGCAGCAGAGTTTTTCCTCCGTACAGGATCTTTTCAAGTGGGCGTAAACCACGGGAGAACCTGAACATCCAAACCTTGTTGCGAACTTCGTTTACGAAACGCTCACCGGGATTGACACCCGCATTACCAAACTTAGCGGTTTTGTGCGTAACCACGGCAGCCGGAACATACAGACCAACCCGCGAGCGAAGTATCCGAGAACTGTATTCGAAATCGTCATTCCACAGGAAATATGCCGCCTCCGGCAGTCCCTCGGCACGGATCGCCCGCACATCAATCAGTACCGCCACAAAAGACGCTGTACGAATCGGGACGGAAGCTATCGCCTCAGCCTTTCGTCGTTGTTTCACGGAGATTAGTGGTCGCACCCTGGGACGGTTCATAGGATGCTCACGACCATCAGTCCAGACAGCTTTTGCGGCTAACAGCGCAGGCGTGCCCGGATACTCTGAGCGTGCCCGCAACAGTTCAGCCAAGGCGTTAGGTTCCGGCACGGTGTCGTCATCCATTACCCACACCAGATTCGGCTGATACCGTGAAACCGCACGGGCGATACCGGCAGCGAAACCTCCGGCACCCCCCAGGTTTTCCGGCATCCGTACACATTCGGTTACTGCCGGATGTTTGACCGCAACCTGCGCTGAGGTATCGGTACTAGCATTGTCAATAACCACTATTGCGTCGAGGGGACGGGACTGTGCTGCGAGCGCATCCAGGCATTCAGCGAGTAGCGGGGCACGGTTATAGGCTACAATGACCGCTGCGATGCGGAGCCTGTCACCCATCCGTCCTCCTCGGGGCAATACCGATAACCTGTAAACCAATTTATCAATAGCTGCGGGAACTATGACAGCGAAAATTCGGTAACATCGTTACAGGTCAGTTATCGACAAATTTCGGAGAAGATATGCCCCAGCGCGTCACTCAGGACGGATTCACTATTCCGGGTGTTTCCCGTGGACTGTTCGGTGCCCTGCGGGAGAGTTACCTGTTGAACCTGCTGGTACATAAAGAATTGCGGGTACGTTACCGTGGTTCATTGCTCGGCATGTTGTGGAGCTACGCGAAACCAGCGACCCAATTCCTGGTGTTCTTTTTCGCCATCGGTGTGTTTATGGGGATGAACCGAAATATCACGAACTATGTGGTATTCATGTTTTCCGGCGTGGTGTTGATCAATTATTTCTCTGAGATTTTTGGTAACGCGACACGGATCCTGGTTGGAAACTCCGACCTGGTAAAGAAAATCTATCTGCAGCGGGAACTATTCCCGCTCTCCTCTGTGGTGGTGGCTTTCATCCATTTGGTGCCACAAATAGTGATCCTGCTGATAGGGGCACTGGTTTTCGGGTGGCGACCCGGACCCATCGACCTGCTGGCCGGGCTGTTCGGGGTTCTCATTGTCACGGTTTTTGCGCTCGGTTTGGGGCTGATAACCGGCGCATTAAACGTCATGTATCGGGACTCGGAAAACTTCGTGGATCTGCTGCTCATGATGGCGACCTGGGTTTCTCCCGTGCTCTATATCTGGTCGATGGTGCGCGATGTTTTTTCCGGTTCGTGGGAGTGGCTGTGGTACCTGTATCTCTTGAACCCAATCACTATCGCGGTCGAAATGTTCCATCGGGCATTCTGGTTGCCCAGCCGCGGTGTTGACCCGACCAACGCTTTCCCTCACCTGTGGGAATGGGGTGTGATTGCCCTGGTGATATCGCTGATTGTGCTGTGGATCGGCAACCGGACATTCGAACATTTTGACGGCAGATTCGCCCAGGAGCTGTGATGAGTGAAGCAATGGTGCGTGTCCAGGACGTAGTGAAAGATTTTTCGATACGTCATACTCACACCCTGAAAGAGCGCCTGGTGTGGACACTGACTGGACGCCGTGGAGAAATGACCGACCAGTTCCGTGCCCTCGATCACGTCACTTTTGAGATAGGTCGGGGCGAAACAGTAGCGCTGCTCGGCTTCAACGGTTCAGGTAAATCCACCATGCTGAAACTGATCTCCGGGGTTATGCGTCCCACCGGCGGTTTTGTTGGATATAAAGGTCGTATCGCGGGACTAATCGAGGTCGGTGCCGGTTTCCATCCAGACCTGACCGGACGCGAGAATGTTTACCTCAACGGCGCAATCCTGGGCATGACAAAGGAACAGATTGACGCATCCTTTGACGATATTGTGGCGTTCAGTGAGATTGAGAAATTCATCGACACCGAGGTGAAGTTCTATTCCTCCGGGATGTTCCTGCGACTGGCCTTTTCAGTGTGCGTCTACACGAACCCGGACGTGTTCCTGATAGACGAAATTTTGGCGGTCGGTGACGAGCCTTTCCGCAAGAAATGTTATAAACGCATACGCGAGCTACAGTCCGAAGGTAAAACTATGATTATTGTTTCCCACGACCTGGACTCGATGCGGGACTTCTGTGAGCGCGGTATCGTGCTAGAACATGGGCATTTGACCATGGACGGTCCAATTGACGAATGCATTAAACGAATGCGAGGGCAGTGATGATACAGGTTCAATCCGGTCAGGATATGCGGGTTGCTGCGGTAGTGGTCACCTATAACCGCAGCGAGTTGCTGCAAAAAACTCTGGCGGCTCTGGAGGCACAGAGCTATGCGCCGGCTCGCGTGTTGGTTATCGATAATGCCTCAACCGATGACACCCAAAAAGTTTTGCGTGCCCGCGAAAACCGTGTACCGCTGGAGGTTTATCGCCTCGCAAAAAACGGTGGCGGTGCCGGCGGATTCTATTTCGGCATGAAAACCGCATACGAGGACGGTTATGACGCTTTCTGGGTGATGGATGACGATACCGTGCCGCGCCCGGATGCGCTGCTGGAGCTGGTATCGAAGCTGCAGGCTGCCAGCGAATTCAGGGGCGGAGCGATGCCTTCCTATGCCGCTTCGATGGTGTTGTGGACGGATGGCAATGCCTGTCAGATGAACTATCCGACCGCGCGTTGGGAATGGCCACAAAACCTGGCTGCCCACACGCCCTGGATCGACTTGGACTGCACATCCTTTGTGTCCTGCCTGGTGACGAGGGAGGCAGTGACTGAATGCGGGCTGCCACACCCGGAGTTTTTCATCTGGTTCGATGACGCCGAATACACCTATCGCCTGGCGAAATGGCGTTCCGGCATTTTCGTGCCCGACTCGATTGCCGACCACCTGACACCGGAAAACCGTGCGGTGTTTTGGGGTGAAGTCACCGAAAAAAACTTTTGGAAGTACGCCCACGGAGCCAGGAATCAGGTTTCAACAGCGATAATGCTGCGTAAACCCCGGATTTTAAGCGACCTGGTTTTCGGGCTGCTTCAGGGTCTACGGCACTGTGATGCGCCGCTGTTACTGCGGATACGCCTGGTTTGGTCTGCAATCTCTGGACTCTGGCACCTGCCGGAAGTGCGCTGGCCAGATACTGGTCGATAGTATTCGGAGCGGCTACTTTTTTCTGTCGCGGATGGCACCGAGCGCCTGATAGTACTTCTTTTTAGCGAAACTTAAAGCGGTTTCGCCCCCGCGCATCTGCTTAAACATCGCGGCCTGCCACAGCAGCGCGCCGATACCGTTATGCTCCACATAGTCCTTCAGGTATTCGTCTCGAATCTGGAGGTCGAAATACTCATGCTTCTCAGCGGCAGCGAAAGTGGAATTGCCCATTATTCCGCCCTGGGTGCGACGCTGATGCCAAAACGCGAGCGGCTTGCCATCAATAAAACCGACATCGTATTTCGCGGCGAGTCGCAGGTGAAACTCCCAGTCCCCAACCACCGGCAAATCGGAGCGGAACCCGCCAAGGTCGGTAATCACCGTGCGCGGATACATACAGGAGATAGGCACCGCGATATTGTTTTCCATCAGTTTCGAGAGCGAAAAACTGTGGATCTCCGGCCAGGCTGGCAGCCTCCCGGTCTCAATCACTCGGTCGCCTTCAATTTTTTCCAACACCATTTCGGTGCGCACCGCTACCCCGCCCGCATCCGGGTTCGCCTCCAGATAGCCCACACAGGTGTGCAGGAAACTCGGTGCCCAGGTGTCGTCATCATCGTGGATGCAAATATATTTGCCGGTAGAATCCGCTATTGCCTGGTTAGAAGCCTTTTCCATACCAAAAGATTCGGGGTTGTGAATCACCCTGCCGCGACCATTCAGACTGGCAGCGAACTCACCCAGCAGCGCATCAACCGGTTTCGGATCACCACCATCATTGACTATTACCAGCTCGAATTCTTTAAAGCTTTGCCGGATGCAGTCGCGGATAGCTCGGCGCAGCAACACCGCCCGATCTTTCGTACGAGTAACGATAGTGACCAGCGGTTGCTCACCCATAGAACCTCCAGTTAGCATCAATAACTACTCCCATATTATCGGAGTTTTTTGAACGGTTATTGACATGTCGAACATAAAAGTGAGGGACGATTCACCGACACCTTTTTCATCCTCACCTACTCCCGATACTCCTGCACGAACCCCAGCAGCTATCAAAAAAAGCAAATCCTGATTCTTGATGGCACCGGCGTTCCATACTGTCTCCGGGCATAACATATCCCGACGTACTTGTCACTACCCCAGTCTCACGGGCTATGAACCGCGCCGTAGTTTTGGTAAAAACCACTGTGTGACACACTAAACAGTCGCGAAATCAGCAAATACAAGTTCATGAATCGCATCGTGATTAGAATCGGGGCGGTACCTAACCAGGTGTTGGGCGGTGACACGTTCTGCTGATTTAACAGCCTAACTGTAAACAGGTTTAGCTGCAGACATTCATAGTCCCCGGATTGACACCCAAACCTCCTAGCACCACCATTCTGCTTGGCTTCAAAGAGCGATACCTGTTGGCCGTCACTGCAGGAGAACAGCTTTTCTCAATCAGTAGGATAGGAGCGTTAGATACCGCCGCTGCAGGTACTCCGCTTAACGCATCAGGGTAATTCAAGCCCGAGGCGGTATACACATTCGCAGCACCTTCAGACCAAAACTTCGCCGCGATATTCGACGCAGTCTCATATCGATCCGCACCGGACACCCGTGTTACAGCAGCTTTTGGTAACAGCGAACGAACAGCAACAGCCACACTATCCGATACGACCCCCGTACCACCGATAATATAAACGTGGCTTGGCTTCTTTTCACTCAACACTGCCTTTGCGCTTCTCGACAGGGATTTTGAATCCGTCAGCAATATCGAACCAGCCTGCCGAGATGCCGCAGAACCCGCTGCAAGCGCATCGGGGAAAGACCCTCCATTAACGAGAAAGACCGTTCTCGATTGTGATGTTGACCTGGCAACCTGAGCAGCAGTAGCGTAACGGTCAACACCACCCAACCTATCGACCTTTGCTGAGGGCGCGAGAGAACTCAAGCTCCGTTCGACATCGGAGGAAATCACGCTGTAACCACCAACTATTACTATGCTTGTGGGTTTCAATCTTGTCACCTCAGCGGCAATCGCAGAAGCAATATGATTTTTTCCTACCAGTAGTAACGGTGATTTATCGAGACCTGCAACCGCCCCGGCAGCCAAACCGTCAGGATAGTTTTCACCCGATGCTACATATATGCGTCCCCCGGTCTTTGTTGCCTGTTTATGACTGATTGCGGCAGAAGTGGCATAGCGATCAACCCCGGCTAGACGCATCCAAGTGGAACCGCTGACCGCTGACAACATTGCTGGAGTTGAACCGAGTGGCAATGTTACCGAACCGGTTGAGATTTTGTTTTTCACTGCGGTTCGGATTGCGGGAATGCGGTCATAAATTTTCCCGGGGCAACCGGTTGCGGAAGTATCCTTGTGCCCAACAATCGTGCCGATCGTCTTCGGGAACCCGGCCACGGCATTCGCGTTATACCAGGTACCATTCGGGTTTAAGCCCGCGAGTGAAAACTGCCACGCCAACACATTTTCGATCGCCGTGATGCTCTCCGCGCTCGGATTCGGATTGCTCGCCCCATAGTAGTTTCCGAGCACCGACAGCCCCACAGTATAGGTGTTCGCACCCAGGGCGTGCCCGCCCTCGACCATTTTTCCGGCAGGGGCGTTCAACGACCCGAGCCGCCCCTCGAACACCTGACCGTACTTGTCAATCAGGAAGTTGTATCCAACGTCTCCCCAGCCCAAACTCTTTGCGTGATAGCTCCAAATACCCTTCACGATGCCCGCGGATTGCGCTCTCGTATAGTAGTTTGTGCCCGCCGTGTGGTGAATCACCGCACCCTTGAGCTTGTAATACTGCGGTTTCCATGTCGAAGTGGAGGAGCCGCCCCAATACGCACGCGCATAAATAGCGGGGCGCGTAACCGCCGTCGGTACCGTACGCAGCGCCGCAGCCGGTACCGAGATACCGGCTGGCACCGTGGCACTGGTTTTCGAATTTGTTTTATAGGCAGCAGGACTGGTCACCACCTGCGCATCTTCGCCAGAAACGGACTGTACAGAGGCATTATTGCCGGTGGCCTGTTCTGCCGTGTCCCGCTCGGGGTTCTGCCCGGGGTTCTGCTCGGGGTTCTGCGCGACATTATTCTTTATTTCCTCTGCCAGCCCATCAGCTATCGGCGCTGCATCGTTGTGGCTGCCCTCCTCGGGCTGTCGCTCGGCAACTTCGGCAGCCAGCTCCTGGACAATACCATCGGCGGTTTCTCCGGTCATGAGCTGCAGCTCGAAAGTGTCGGGCAGTACTGTACCGGTGGCACGCGCCTGAATGCCAGTCGCACCCGCCGACATATAGGGTTCCGTGCCTGCTACCCGCTCAGATTCCGAGGCTGCACCCTTTGGCGCGGTCTCGAAATCTAGCATGTACCATTCGCTCCACTCGCCACCCACATAGCTGCGCACATCTATACGCTCCGGTGCGGCACCTGTCCAAATCACGCCCGCTACCTGAAACTCTTCGGTTTTGAGCGCCGCAGTCAAGAGTTCATAACCACCATCCCGGCTCGGTTCAATGGCGTCATCACTGTTGGTGTCGGTCGGCTCCGTGTCCTCTGACTGTGCGACCGATCGCGCCTGACGATACCCCGCGACAGAGTATTTAACCTTTTCATCATGGCTTTCAACGACCTGGTCGATTCGGGGAGTGTCTGATTCGCCACCGGGGCTGGCGACCGATCCGTCACCGCCCCAATCCTCGGGGTGTGCCGCATCCCCGGAAGCCTCGACACCGGGGGCTGCCAGCAAATCTACGGTATAGGCTGCGACCGGCTCGGTCGCGCTCGCCACAATCGGGGTGAGCAGCAGTGCTCCAGTGGCAGTAACGGCAGTGAGTGACTTGGCAAACAATCGCATTGCGACTCCTCAATATCGTCTCGGCCTGTACCTCGGCAGTACAGCCGACATTAAACCTTTACCACAATAGCACTTTTTTAACTTCAGTAACAGTAGTAACAGTAATGGCTGGTTTTAGACCGCACCCGTCAGCGCCAAACCCAGCAGCGCCACCCCGATTCCCGCAAACAGAATACCGAAAGCCAACGCCACCCCGGTCACCGCGTGGTGCGCCCGCATCAGATCTACCGCATCCAACACCGCGGTCGAGAATGTCGAAAACCCACCTATCAGGCCGGTTCCAATAACCAGCCACAACTGCGCATTCGGGAACAACCCGGAATTATCGATCAGCCCAGCGAAAATGCCGGTGGCGAAACAGCCCGTCATATTCACACACACGGTTGCCAACGCCGGGGAAAACCAGCGCCCCTTCGTCACCACCTTTACCACCGAAGAAAGCAGATGCCGACAGACCGCACCCAGCGCCCCCGCGAGCGCCACCGCCAACACAGAAAAGATCGTCACCGAACTTCACCACCCGGACACTCGAGGCTACCGGGGCTGCTCGGCGACACACTCGCCCCATCAGATTCACCCAGCAGTGAACCGAGCAACGCCAAGAGCAGCCCGAAAAGCATGGTGACCAGAGCCTCGGTCAACGCCAACCCCTGGAATCCGCGTTCGGTTTCGGCAACCACCAAAGCCAGTGTTGCATAGGTGGTAAAGGCACCCAGAAAACCCACACTAAACAGCGGTTTCGCCATTGTCGACGGAAGCGAGAAGAGACCGCACCCGGATGCAAAACGGGCATTTATAAACCCCAAGAGAAAAGCACCGAACAAATTAACGAGCACCGTAGACCAGGCGAAAACCATCCACGGCAAGTGAGCAGCCTCCGCCACCCCGTCAAGCAGAGCCCGTGCGAGAGTGCCACAGAACCCCCCGGCTGCTACAAGCACAATCGTCCCCGCGTTAATGCCGGCGTCACGATAGGGATGGGCAGAGCTCATGGCTACAGATTACCGCCACAGAAGAGTATCCGCTCTGACCCCAAACCATCGTTAAAACAGGGAACAACACAGGGGCTCCAGGTTAGAGTCGCGACCTATCGTCTCCGCTGTTCCTTTACCTGCTGCTCCTGCAATTGCGTTGTGAACATGTTCAACTCATCTTTGACAAATCCGGTATAGGGCATCATGCCATCCATCGACGGGTTCGTGCGATCCACTTTCAGCCACTCCGGATGGTTCGCGACATAGGAATTCCAATCGATTAATCCAACATTCGCGTACTGATTCGCGATTGTTTTCAACCAGGCGTCACTCCCCGCCACGAAATCAGACGTTGGATACAGTGTAAGCAGCATTATTATCCCGTCAGGGTCGAGCATTTGGATCACTTGATGGACGATCGCCGGATCGGTGACACCGGCGTTAGTACCCAGGTTGATGAACACCGCGCGGATCCGAGCATAGAAACACCAACACGATACCGGAGCCAAGGCCGAAAAGATGCGTGTCAGTACCGTAATAAAACCTGGTCAAGTTCGGGATAGCACCCGCTTCGGTGGCGGCGGTGATACGCGCGTAACCAACAGCCATCGCCGCAGCAGACCCCAACGCGAACAGCGCCGGGAACGAAACACGCGCCCAAACACTGCGGTTCAGGCGCACCAACAGCAGAAACAAAAGCGGCCAGAACAGGTAAAACTGCTCCACAATCGCCAGCGACCAGAAATATTTGAAAAACAGCGGAACGGTCGTATCGAAACACGACAAACCGTGCGCGATTTCCAACCAGTTCATCGAAAAAGACGCAGCGCCCAGCACTTGCCGACGAATCCCAACCAGCAAATATGTATTGACCAGTCATGCGGCAAGTCGTTACGACCGATCTTTCGGCGCTCCCGAAACAACAGCGTGGTAATCAAAAACCCCGAAATAACGAACAACAAATCGACACCGAGGAAGCCGCCGCACACCACCAACTGGAACACATGATAAAACACCAGCGCGCAGACCGTCCAGACCGCTAATATAGCCGCCGTGGTCAGCATAACCGACCGGGTCGGTGCCGCTGGATTCTGGCAACCCTGGGAGACCGCGACGACGACGTGCCTGCCGCGTAATCTGAGCCGCTTCCTGCCGCATCTCGGCACTCACGCGCGGAATCCGACTATCATACACTGACTGACCTCCGTGCTCACCAACAAGTTGGTCGCCCTACTAACACTGAGCCGTAAGCGCCCGATCCAGCAGAATTAGGGCGCTCAAAAACCCTGCTACGCGCCATATAAAACTCCTGTTCACCACCAAGCAGGCTCGGTGCAACCTCGGAATTACCACTCGAATATAGACCGCGCCGAACGCTACCTGAACCCTGCGCAGCCCTCCGCATATCAAACCCAACTAAAACTAAACACCCCACCGACTCCTTGATGCCGAACGCTGGATGCCGTTCACTCGCGCGCGTAGCTGCAGGTAGCGTAACCTAGATATAGAAAAAATTAGAGGGGAGAGCGAACATGGCGGAAGATTTCGCGGGAAAACTGCACGACATAGCTGACCGGGCGCGAGAAAAAATCGCAGGCGCGGTAAACGACAACGACGGAGCGGCAGAAGACAGCGCGGCAAAGAACGAGCGTGAACCGAGTGCATTCGCGCTGCGCCGAGCCAACATCGGTGAACTCGTATCCACCATATCCATGCAGGTTCACGACCTGATCTACGGAGAAATCGACCTGGCGAAAGCACGCGCAAAAAGCATGGTTAAAAAAGTCGGAACCGGCGGGGTGCTGTTCGCAGTCGCCGCTCTGCTGGCTCTGTATATGCTCGGGGTGCTGCTCCACGCCGCGGTGCTGGGGCTCGCGCACGCGGTACCGGACTGGGCGGCGGCACTGATCGTAGCCGGGATGCTGCTCGTCGTGATCCTGATACTGGCACTCATCGGGGTGGCACTGCTCAAGCGCGGGACCCGGGAAAAACCCGACCCGGTGGGCGGGTTGAAACGCAGCGTCGATGCCGCCAAATCCGGTGCGCGAGCCGGCAAAGAGGCGATTGCCACGCGACCCGCCTCAGCGACCGATAGCAGTGCGACCTGAGCACCCGGCACTGAAACCTATACAGCCGAAAAAGGAGAGACGAGATGAGCGAAGAAAAAAACAGGGCGAAAACCGAGCGGGAAATCGCTGCCGAACTGGAGATGACACGCGGACGTTTGGCTGATTCAGTGAATCAACTGGTAGGGTCACTGGATCCGAAAGAAAACCTGAAACTCGCCGGAGAAGACGCACGAGCACGAGTATCCGGATTCGCAACCGATGCGTCAGTGCAGGTAGAGCGAGCTTTGAAAGGTGATAAGGACGCGCTGAAACGGGTCGTACCAATCGCCGCCGGAGCCGCACTCGTCGCTGGATTACTGGCACGGCGCATATTTAAGTAAAATAGCCTTAAAGATATACACCAGCTGTGGTAAGGGAAGCGGGCACAGAAGCCCAGAAATGAGAGGACGCCATGGGGCGCGGGCGGCAGAAAGCGAAGCAGACGAAGGTGGCTCGGAAACTGAAATATTACAGCCCAGACACCGACTATGACGCGCTCGCCCGCGAACTGCAGGCCGGCGCGCGCGAGTACGAACACGACGACACAGACGACGACTTCGACCCGGACGCGTGGCGTCACGAGGACATCCCCTCCGCTGAGGACTGATTCACCGATTCACTAAAGTCGGTCGATCAGGGTTGGGGTCACGGATGAACCCCAGCCGGAGAAGGATACGAAAGCTCCCTCACCCTGTCAGGGTCACGGATCCCCCAGGTCGGACTAAACCGTTTTCAAAGCCGCGCAGCTATGAAACCAAAAAGCCCCACCAAATCCAACCGATACCCCTCCGAGCACACCAAGTCACCAGGAGGATCCCCCTACCGGAGCCACGGATGAACCCATACCCTGTCAAGGTCACGGATCCCCCAGGTCGGACTAAACCGTTTTCAAAGCCGCGCAGCTATCAGGCAGAACGGTACTCGCCGGTGAGTAGCGCGGCGCCGCCATCGACACCCTTGGTACCGGATATGCGGCGCCCCTCAGGCAGCTCCGCCGCATCATCGGCACGCACACCCCCAAGGACAAAAATGTCACAACCAGCGGCTTTAGCAACCCGACGGATAGCATCCGTTGAGGAAGCGGGGGCGGCGACGACCATCCCCACCCCCATATTGAGTGTCTGCTCCAGGTCGTCGCCGGGTACCTGGCCGGCAGCGCCCAGGAGCGTGAATACCGGGGGAACCGGCCAGGCACCCCGGTCGGCCACGCCGACCGTCCCCGCTGGCAGAACCCGCGCCAAATTGGCTCCGAGCCCTCCCCCAGTGATGTGCGAAAAAGCGTGAACCTCGGTTTCCTTTGCCATCTGCAAGCACATCCGAGAATAAAGTCTTGTCGGCTCCAAGAGTTCCTCACCGAGTGTCCTGCCGAATTCTGGAACCGGTCGTTCCAAGTCCCAACCTTGATCCGCAATAATCGCCCTGACCAGTGAATACCCGTTGGAGTGCAGACCGGATGCCGCGAGACCTATCAGCACATCTCCGACCTTTACTCGTTGTGCTCCCAGCATCTCGTCGGCCTCCACCACGCCGGTGGCGGCACCCGCGATGTCGTAATCATCGGCTCCCATTACTCCGGGATGTTCTGCTGTTTCACCTCCGACCAGTGGACACTCCACCGCTGCGCAAGCCTGGGCGATGCCGCGCACAATATCGGCGATACGTGCCGGTTTGACGTGTCCGCAGGCGATATAGTCGGTCATGAGCAGCGGTCGCGCCCCAACCACTGCAATATCGTCCACAACCATCCCGACCAGGTCCTGCCCGATTGTGTCGTGAATATCGAGAGCCTGCGCGATAGCGATTTTGGTTCCGACCCCGTCGGTGCTGGTGGCGAGCAGTGGGTGGCGGTATTTAAGCAGCACAGAAGCGTCCACCATCCCAGCGAAAGCACCGGCACCTGCTACGACGGTGTTGCCGTGGCTGGCGGCGACGGACTGTTTCATCAATTCGACTGCTGCGTCGCCCGCTTCAATATCGACTCCCGCTCCGGCGTAAGTGACTGCCATTTCCGCTCCTTCGTTCGCTGCCCGCGCCTCGCGCCCTGCCCACAGTCTATCGGTTCCCCGTCCAAGCATGCCGGTGCTGTACACGAGTGAACATAGGGTGAGCACCAACGAACGTAAGTCTCACCTAACAACTAAATTGGAACTGTGTCTACCTGCATAAATTCGTTCATCTGGGTCAGCAACCCCGACGATATTGCCCTACCTATGTTCACTCGTGCACAGGGTATGTTCACTCGTGCACGGCAGGGCATACTTGAGTGCACCAGGGGGGTCACTCTCCGGAAACGCCGGCCATCAATACCGCACCCGGCGTGCCCGGCACCGGCGTGCCCGCCGGGATCGGGATCGGATAGCGCCCAGTGAAACACGCTGTACACAGCGCAGATTCCGCCTGACCGGTCGCGGCAACCATATCCTCCTCGGACAGGTACCCCAGCGAATCGGCACCAATCGCGGCACACACCTGCTCGACCGACATATTCGCCGCCGCCAGTTCCGCACGCGTCGGAAAATCAATCCCGAAGAAACACGGCCAAGTAACCGGCGGCGAAGAAATCCGCACATGAACCTCGGTCGCTCCAGCTTCTCGCAGCATCCGCACCACCTGCTGCTGCGTGTTGCCGCGCACAATCGAGTCGTCAATCACGACTAGTCGCCGCCCCGAAATCACCTCACGAATCGGGTTCAACTTCAGACGTATCCCCTGTTTACGCATGGTTTGGGAGGGTTGAATAAAGGTCCTGCCAACATAGGAGTTCTTTACCAGACCGACCCCGAAGGGGATCCCGGAAGCCCGCGCATAGCCGACCGCCGCCGGCGTGCCTGAGTCCGGCGTTGCAATCACCAAATCGGCATCCACCGGGTACGCTCGCGCCAAGGCCTCCCCCATCGCCTGCCGCGCCTGCAACACCGACCGTCCCGCGATGCGAGTATCAGGTCGGGACACATACACGTACTCGAAGACGCACCCGTGAGGTGTCGGATCAGCAAATCTATAGGATTTAACGCCGTCCGAGCCGATAGCCACCAGTTCTCCAGGGTCTATTTCACGCACAAATTGGGCACCCACCAGGTCCAGGGATGCGGTCTCGGAGGCCACGCACCAGCCATTGTAGAGCCGCCCCAACACCAGGGGCCGCAAACCGTGCGGGTCACGCGCCGCATACAGGTGTTGCTCATCCATAAAAGCCAGCGAGAAAGCACCGGTGAGCTGTGGTAATAGTCGCTTAGCGGGGTCGATCAGCGGTGGGGCAAAGAGTTCGTCGGTATTCTCGACACCGTGTCCGGTGACGACAGTGGAGTCGCTGGTCGCGATGGTTTCAGGTTCGGTAGTGGCAGGCACCGCGGGCTGGAACCTGTTCTGCAGGTACTCTGTATGTCCGAGCAGTTCGGTGAGCAGCGAAGTGTCGGTGTCCTGCCGCTCGGTGGGCAGCGTCTCCTCGTCAATGGTTCCGGCGGCATCCAGGCGTCGCCCGCGTTTCAAGGTGTCAATGACTACCTGCGCATCAGGCGTGTCATCGTTTGCCATAGCCCTGTCGTATAGTTCAGCTTCAGCAATCCACTGGTTGAGTTGCGTAGTGTTGGTGAGGTTGCCGTTATGCGCCAGCGCCAGTGCACCATCGGCTGTTCCAGCGAGCGCTGGCTGAGCGTTGCGCCACACGTCAGCCCCGGTCGTCGCATAGCGCACATGGCCGACAGCAACATCCCCACGCATAGAGGAAAACACCTGGTCATTGAAGACTTGGGAGACGAGACCCATGTCCTTATAGACCATGATGTTGGTTCCATCTGCGGTGGCGATACCGGCGGATTGCTGACCGCGATGCTGCAGGGCATAGATACCGAAATAGGTCATGCGGGCGACATCTTCTCCGGGCGCCCACACCCCGAAAACGCCGCATTCCTCACCAATACTGTTATTTCCGCTGCCGCAATTCACGCTGCCATTCTCCCACAGTTTCCACACCACCCGCAGCCCGGGTCAACACCTGCGAGTAACGAGACGGCACAGGCAACAGCCTAATGAGATTGGAAATCGCTGATTCGCGCACGACCCTTATCATCCCTGATAATGCGAAAACTGTTCTCTACGGATTCCAGTGGAGGCAGGTACTGAATGCTGCAGGATCCAGCACGGCAATCCCCTATAGCCCCACTCCCGTCACCGGGAAATACAACGGTAATATACCCTTCAAATCCCAGCATGAACCCCATCGCATCCGGATGCTTCGGGTCTCTCGGGTTGAACACGTAAACGAACTCCCCGACAGCGCCACCAGCCCTGCCCGGAATAATTGCATCTAGGTAGCCATCTGCATCAATATCCCTATATATTGTGTTCTCTGAATCAAATTCCGCCATTGGCATACCCGGAACTAGCGCTTGTGCGCCCATTCCTTGATAGAGCACCACCGTTTTGGCGTCCCGCATCTCATACCAGCATGAATCAGCCACATCCGGCATCGTCTCAAGATTGAGTGTCGTTGGATGTAAATTCGTGAAGTTGGCACATTCGGCGCTACCTTTACCTTCAACTGCGATAGTGCTGAAAGGTATGAGCGAATTAGCCAGATCCACGCTTTTTATTGCATCATGCTCGGGTGTTTCTTCAACCGTTGCCACCTCACTGCTGAGCGCAGACCCATTATCCTCCGACGAGCTTCGCTCACCGATCGAGCCGGCATTCTGCTCGACCCTCCCGTTATTCAGCATTACTGACAACAGCACAGCTATCACTGCAAAACAGACGATAATCGCGACTAGCAGCACGATTATCAGCTTTTTCTGTTTCCTGGACGAGCCGGAGACCGCAACAGCGTCTCCGGCAGAATACGGCTCCATTGGCGGCGGTGTCAGCTGCGGGTTTGATGTCATCGGATCTCCTTTTGCTTGTAGAAACAAATGTATCACTCAGGTTGGTATAACTGATGTCTTCACCCCTTGCTTACAAACATACAATCAGAAAGTTATCAACAGGCAATTAAAAAGCTACAAAGGATTACATAAAATACTATTTATGGAATTAATAGACTATATGGCAGATAATAATGGGGTTACCAGCTATTCGGAGGCCATAAAGAACACCTCCCGCCGGCGCGTCGGTAAAGCACTTGCAGCCGGGCTCGTGAAACGTATGGGGAGGTCGGTGCTATACCTGCCAACTGTCGACCGAAAGCGTCTCGCGGTTTTCGCACATCACGGCTGCCTCACCTGCGTGACTTTACTCAGAGCCTGCGGTGTCCAGGTATGGAAACACTCGGAGCCGACAATCCATATAGGTGTAGACGGCAACAACTCACGATGCAAAATGCCGGATGTGAAAATGCACCGCGAACCCTATACCGTAAACCGATACGGCCTGGCCACTGCACTTCAGGCAACAATTCGAGGAATTCAATGCGTTGAATCGCACTTGGAAAGAGTCGTGATTCTCGATTCGGTACTGCAGAAGCGTTTAGTGGCATTTGAGGATTTGCAGCGCGAAATAAAACGCATAGGCGATACTCGACTAACCGCTGGTCTGCGAGATGCGGATGGAAAAGCCCGATCGGGCATGGAGACCCTGGCGCGATTGGAGCTACAAAAGCTCGGATTGGATGTAAGACCGGGAGAGGTAATACCGGGTGTCGGAGAGGTGGACTTGCTGGTAGGTGAGAAATTGATTATTGAACTGGACGGGTATGAGTGGCATAGCGACAAAACGGCGTTTGCGAAAGATAGGGCGAGATCACGAGCAGCAACCATGTTGGGTATGGACACGCTGAGATTCACGTTTGCGGATGTGACCGAACCGGGGTTTCTGGCGAGCGAAGTACAGCGCTACTTTGCGACTCGGGATCGGGGTAACGTGCACGAGCGAACATACCTTGTGCACGAGTGAACATAGGTAGGCGGTTTTCGCCCGGAAACGAGCACCAGTAAAACTGTTTATGCAGGTAAACGAACTTCTTGCTCAGGTGTTAGCCTGCCCTTATGTTCGCTCGTGCTCGCCCTATGTTCGCTCGTGCTGTTGAGGGGGCGACAGCATCAGTGGGACTTGCAGTGAAGATCCTCGAGAATCGCCATCACATCGGCGAGCGCTGCCTCCGAATCGGAACGCACCGTCATCTGCCGATCCGTCTGCAGGGTCATCAGGTTGATAATCGAGTCGGCGCTAACCTCCAGCCCCTCACCTGAACGAAGATAAACCGGCACGTCATAGCGTTTCACAGTCTCTACTATTTCGGCGGCGGGCCGAAAATGCATGACCTCACCCCAGTCATGAAAAGCTATACTCGCCTCGGCCATCATCCCTCCTGCACGCGATACCAAAACCAGGTTATTTCAAGGGTATAGGTCGCGCCGCCTCACCGGCGCGCTCAAAAGTGTGATACTCGCCGCACCCAAGCGATAAATAGAACCTTGATTTGTGATACAGGCCACTATAGAATCACGAGTGAGAATATGCAGTTCATATACCCCCCACCCATAAAATCAAGACAGCGAATACAGAGGGAATAACTATGGCACAAATCGTTATCCTCGGTGCCGGCATCTCCGGACACACCGCAGCGATGCGGCTGGCTCGTGACCTGCGCGGCAGCCAACACAAAATCGTGGTAATCAACCCGCGTACCTACTGGAACTGGGTGCCCTCAAACATCTGGGTCGGCACCGGCAAAATGGACGCTAAAAAGGTCACTTTCGAACTCGGCCCTATCTATAAACGCGCGGGCGTGGACTTCCGCCTGGGTGCCGCCACGGTCATACACCCCGAGGGCGGCGACGGCCACAACCTGCCGTTCGTGGAATACGCCGAGGGCGTGGGCGGCACCGGCGCGACCCGAAGCGTCGAATACGACTTCCTCATCAACTGTACCGGCCCGAAACTGAAGTTCGAGGCAACCCCCGGTCTCGGCCCCGACACTGGAAACACCGTATCTGTGTGTACTGACCAGCACGCAATCGGAGCCGCGAAAGCTTTCAAAGAGGTCGTGCAACGCCTCCGGGCAGGCCAAAAGCAGCGCCTGGTCATCGGCACCGGCAGCGGCACATGCACCTGCCAGGGTGCAGCATTCGAGTACACCTATAACGTGGAGCATGAACTACGCGAAATGGGTTTGCGCGACAAGGCCGAAATCGTGTACCTGACTAACGAAGCAGAGCTGGGTGACTTCGGTGTCGGCGGTCTGACTTTCAAGGATCGCGGCTACCTGATGAGTTCGAGACAGTGGGCAGAGTCGCTGTTCCGCGAGCGTGGAGTTAAAGCGCTGACCGGTACCGCCCCGGTGAATATCACCAAGGACGAAATCACCTATGAGAACATCGCCGGTGAGACCCACACGATTCACTATGATTTCGCGATGCTGCTGCCGCCGTTCGTGGGTGTCGGCATGACCGCGGTAGACAAAAACGGCGAGGACATCACCGGCAAGGTTTTCAATCCCGCGGGGTTCTTGAAAGTGGACGGTGACTATACCCCGAAAAAGTTCGAAGAGTTTGACGCGAAAGATTGGCCAAAGACCTATCAGAACCCGGACTACCCGAATATGTTTGCTGCCGGTATTGCGTTTGCGCCGCCGCACCAGATTACGCGGCCATACACGAACCCGAACGGAACCGCTATCGCCCCGGCACCGCCACGCACCGGGATGCCGAGCGGAACGATTGCCGCGCAAGTCGCGAAATCTGTCGCTGACCTGCTGAAGAACCCACACGCTAAGCTGCATGAAGCATCGATGGCGGAACTTGGTAGCGCCTGTGTGGCCTCTACCGGCAATAACCTGTTTTCCGGTTCTGCAGCCTCGATCCTGATGTACCCGATTGTTCCAAACCCCGAAAAGTTCGGTGTGACCGGTCGCCACCCGCGCCACACTAAAGGCGAGATCGGCTTGGGCGGGCACTGGACGAAACTGTTGTATCACTACCTGTTTATCTATAAGGCAAAAGCCCGCCCGCTGTGGTGGCTGCTGCCGGAGTGAATCGGATTCGAGAGGAGAAAGATAATGGAAGACAGTTTCAAAGATGTTCAAGATCTCGATGCCGAGACCGGCGCGCGGATTTCGAAAACTTTCCTGCCGACGAAGCGCACCCTGACGTTCCGAAATTTTGTGCCTTGGCAGCTATTGAAGATGATCGCGTTCAACGCTTCGGTGGTAGCCTCGATTATCCTCAGCGAACGCACGGAAAAGTAAAATGGGGGCGCTACAGGGTCGGCTCAATACTGGCTAAGTCGGGTAAAGACGGGTGAACAGCTGTCGCCTCGCCGCGAAACCATAAAAGAACCCGCACCCTGGCAATAGGTGCGGGTTCTTCGTTCCCCATCTCAAGAAAGCAATAAAACCAAGAATCTCGGCCGTTGCTGTACTTCATAGGTTAGCTGCCCGCGCTTGGAGCAGCTTGGGATACACCTGAAAGTTCCCTTAAAAATTTGGGTTGGGGGGCGGGATTGCGGATTCGTCCCGACCATACAGAACTCGGCGCGGTTCACCCGTAGGTGTCGCGTGGACCGCGGCCGGGCACCGAACGTGGACCGTGATTCCAGGAACGCTGATACGGGCCAAGAATCTGGACTTTCTGCACCAGACCGGCACCCAGCTCCTCGTCGATACGCCGCATCAACGCTGGCAGCTCATATTTCAAGGCGGTCGCCCACGCCGTCGAATCGGTGCGCACCACAATCCCGAACTCTGCGACTTCCTCCACGCGGGTGTGAGGCGCGAGGCGCTCACCCACAATGCGCGGCCACAGCTCCACCACCCGACCGATCGCGACCTGCCGTTCGATACCGGCACTCCGCAGAGAGCGGCGCATCACCTTGCCGAGGCGCAACGGCTGGCGGTGGCGAACCACGCGCCGACCAGGCTGGTTTTGCAGCAGAGCTATGCCGCGCAGGTGGGAGCGGGTATAGGCATCAGCGGATCCCTCGGGAATGTCGAGGGTCACCTCGGAGGGGGCGGTGGCGGGCTCGGCGCCCCGCGCCGAGCCGGTTTCGCCGCGGGGATTATCCGACCCGCCTGCTGTCTGGCGGTGGCGGAGTTGCGCGGCTGGTAGCGGGGCGTGGCCGCGGGCGAAAGCGTCCGCCTGCGCTCGGCGCAGGCGGGCCACCGCCATGGTTTCTTCGGTCACCGATTCACCTCTTTCTGCGGCTATTCTATATGCGGCGGGCATGGGGGCGGCGCGGGTTTTAGCTGTTGAGCTGTGGTGTTAGTTGTTGAGTTGCGGGCGGGCTATCGGCGCCGGGTTTGTGCGTGGCTTCAAACGCATACTCGTGAGTTCTGGCGCGTCAATGCGTAGTTCCCCGGACGGGTCGTGTCCGATATAGCCGTGTTCTGTGCCGAATCGCGGTCCAGCGTCCATCCATTCGGTGCGGAATTGGCGGATTTCTTCGGTGTTGCGGCCTATAAAATTCCACCACATCACGATTGACTCGTCGAAGGGTTCCCCGCCCAGCAAAATGAACCTGGCCTCGGTGTTTCCGGTGTTTTCGACGCGCAGGGTGCGCTCGCCGATGCCGGTATAGGCCATTTTTGTGGGGGTTATGTCTACGCCTTCGAGTTCGATTGTGCCGGTGTCGAGCAGCAGCCCGTGCTCGAATTCGGGGTTTGTTTCTATGGTGAGGGTTTTCCCGGCAGCGAGCCGTACTTCGGCTCCAAGCAGCGGGGTGAAGGTGGAGACTGGCGAGGATTCACCAAACAGGTCGCCAACGAACACGCGGGCGTGAGCGGCGGCGAGGTTCACGGTGTCGGGTACGTAGTGGTCGAATCGGGGTGTGGTGAAACGGGCGGCGTCCGGCAGTGCGGTCCACAGTTGTACGCCGTGCAGGGTGCGGGTGCTCTGTGTGGAGACCTCGGAGTGGGCAATCCCGGCACCAGCGGTCATAAAGTTGGCTTCACCAGGTAAAACGACCGCGTGGTTGCCGGCTGTGTCGTGGTGGTCGATTTCGCCGTCAAAGAGCCATGAGACGGTTTGTAGGCAGGTGTGCGGGTGCGGGGCGACGTCCATTCCGCCGCCGGGTTGTACACAGTCCAGGCCGTAGTGGTCGGAGAAGCACCAGGCGCCGATGAAGGAGCGTTGCCGCTGTGGTATGGTGCGGTGCACGGTGATTGATTGGAAACCGCCGAGTGGTACGGCACGCGGGTTGAGCAGTTCGACGCGGCCGTCGTTTTCGCAGTGCGGGGCGGCGGGTTCGAGGCTGAAGGCTGCGGGGTGTTTTTCGGTGTTTGACATACCACCATTATCCGGCGCGGCGGTGCTTTCCGCCTGCGGAACAAGGCTCCGGGCGGGGACGGACAGCGACAGGCCGTGCACAAAACTGGTGATTTTGATGCGAAACCACAAAAAAAGGTCATTTCCCATCAAAATCACCAGAGTTATGCTCGCTAAACAAATCTCCGGGCGTAAAGGACAGGCTCAGTTTGCGGAGAGTCCTCGGCGAGCAGGTCGCGGGGGGCTGGCAGGGTGCGGGTGCGCCGCAATATCTCATAGGAGCCGAGCAGCAGCACCAGGTAGGGCACCCCGGCATACCAGGTGAGTGGCATCAACCAGTGTAGAGCCACAAAAATTGCTACACAGGCTGCTATCACCAGCCAATTCACGACCGGCGCGCCCCACAGCCGCCGCGGCGGTAACTCCAGGCCGGCCTGTCGTCGAGCTCGTCTGAATGCCAGGTGGGTCGCCATGATGATGCACCAGGTGATCAGGATCGCGACCGTTGTTGCCCCGAGTAGCACCGAGAATGCACTGTTTGGCGAGATGATTGAAAGCGCTGCGGCAAGTGTCACTACCACGAGGGAGAGCAGCACCGCTCCGCGTGGCGCGCCTTTTGCCGATACGCGTGCTGCGAAACGTGGTGCCTGTCTTTCGAGGGCGAGGGCGTGTATCATTCTGGTTGCCGCATACAGGCACCCGTTCGCTGCCGATAGCGCGGACACGATCAGTACCGCGTTCATCAGGTGTGCAGCTGCCATCACCCCGGAGAGTTCGAGTGCTCGAACAAATGGTGACTCGCTGATATTGGTGCCTTGAGCTGCGGTTTCTTGCCAGGGTTGGAGCGCTAAAACCACCGTAATCGCGGCTATATAGAAAATCAAGATGCGCCATATCATTGCGGAGGCGGCTCGCGGTATTGAACGTTTCGGTTCTTCGGATTCTGCCGCTGTGGAGGACACATTTTCGATACCACCGAATGAAAACACCGCCATACAGGCAGCCGCCAGCACACCGGGGACTCCCATCGGCGCGAATCCGCCTTCGTCTGGTACCAGGTTTCCCCAGCCTATCGCGGTTACGCCCGGCATCGCCCCCGTGATCAGAGCTAATCCGAGGAGGATAAACGCCACTGCCGCTATGACTTTTATCATCGAAAACCAGTATTCGGTGGATCCGTAGAGATGCACGGAAAAGAAGTTGAATGCCACAATCACTGCCGCGCAGCCTACTGTGCCTGCCCACAGCGGCACTTCAGGGAACCACCAGCGGATATAGGTTGCGGTAGCGGTGATTTCTGCGCCCACGGCGACGAGTGATTGGATGGCGAAGTTCCAGCGCGCCAGGTACCCGCCGCGCTGCCCGAGATAGGATGCGGCGACCGTGCCGTGACCGCCGGCGACTGGGTGGGTGGAGACCATTTCGGCGAGCGCCCACACAACGGCGAGCGCGAATGAGCCGGCTATCAGGTAGGAGATGATGGTGGCTGGACCGGCGAGGGCGATCACTGAGCCGGAGCCGAGAAACAGCCCGGTTCCGAGCGCACCGGAGAGACCGATCATCGAGACCTGCCGGTGGGTCAGGCCGCGATGCAGGGCACCGGCATTGGTTTTGTCTGGCATATTTACAGGCTAGCAGGGTGGGCGGGTTCCCAGGAGTGGGCGCGTGGGTAACCGTGATCACCGGCGGCAGAGCAGTTCCGCTTTGTTTCGTAGTATCACGATTGAGCGCCAGGTGGAGGGGCGGTACCATTTGGGTTGTATCGTTGAGCGTGCCCGCTGGGCGGCAGCTTCCGCTTCCGCTTCCGGGTTTTCGGAGCGCGCTAGTTCCTCAAACTGTCCGCCGTAGTCGTCAACTAGCCGGTGCACTGTCTCCACATATCCGACTGTTTCCGGTATCCACGCCGGGAACCCGGCGGCTTTCTGAACCTGCCCGCGTCCGGCGTTGTAGCAGGCTAAAGCCATATCTACTTCGGAGTATTCCCCGAGAGCTATCGTGCCGGCATCCACTTGTGTTCGCACCCATTTCACGTTGTCGCACATCAGGTTTGCCTGTGACCATATTGCATCAGCTGGGTTCCAAATGTCGGCGAGTCCGTCACCGTCGCCGTCTAGTCCCCAGCCTTCGGCCCATACCTGTGGCATGAATTGTGCCAGTCCTTGTGCTCCTGCCGACGATTCTGCGTGTTCATCCCAACCGGATTCGGAGTGGATTTGTGCCGCCAATAGTGCCGGGGTCACTTCCGGGCACACCTGCCCGGCTCGTTGTAGTGTCGGCAGGTACTGGGCTGGTACTGTCGCCTCATCGAAGCCCAGTACATAACCGATGTCGATATGTGCCCCGGCTGCGCATCCGGCAATCGCGTTCGGTACCGCCACGAAAGCTAAGAGGAGCACTGGTGGGAGCAGGATTGTTGCCAGCAGGGCGCGACGGAGCCGATGTTTGCGCGCCATAGGTCTCTCCCCTGCTGCTTGGTTGTTTGGAACAATTTTATAGGTTACCGGGGAGTGCTGGGAATAGCCTGTTTGCCGGTGTTGCCCGTCGTATAGAACCGGGGGGGCTTCCCACAGTAGTTGGTTTTCCACCATCAGCTGTTCGGGTTCTCGGGGAGGCGCATCCAGGTGTTTCCGCGCAGCCTGTACCCTAAAGTGGCGGCTCTGGCCAGGAAGAATACTCCACAGTAGCATCCCCACAGTAGCGCGAAATCCGTTGGGCTTCTACTTCCGTGGGTGGTGTACCATACCGCCGCGAGTACCGGCGCATAGATGGCGAGGTTGATGATACCGGCCAGCGCCAGGTACCAGGCATCATTGGCTCCTATCAGGATCCCATCCCACATGAATACCAGGCCGGCCAGCGGCAAGAAAACTGCCGCCACCAGCAGCGCTACTGTGCTCGCGGAGTGTACTTCCGGGTTTGTGGTGAATATTGCCGGCCACAGGCCAGCCAGCGGGGCCTGGATCGCGGCTAGCGCCACTCCGCTGCCTGCCCCCCACAGGCTTATTCGTCGAATGAGCGCCCGTAGTGCACCCCGGTCGGCGCTCCCTAACTCGTATCCGATGAGGGCTTGTGCGGCGATAGCTAAGGCATCAAACAGGTTCGCGGTGACCGTCCAGGTGTTAGCGACGATTTGCCGGGAGGCGATTGCGGTATCGCCTTGTGCGGCTGCCACCCACAGGGTAGCGATAATTATGGTCTGCATGGTGAGGGTGCGAATCATCAACGGCACCCCACCGGCGAGCGCCCCCATTATCCCGCTGAAGTCTGGGCGTAGGGTGACGGGGCCGACGGCTCGCGCGCCCGCCACGATTTTCACGGTAAATGCTGCACCCATCAGGGTCGATGCGATTGTGGTGCCCAGGGCGGCTCCGGCTACCCCCATCCCGGCGGTGAATATCAGCGCGGCATTCAGGGCAACGTTCAGGGCAGCTCCGGTCATCGAAATAGCCATCGGGGTGCGGGTGTCGAGTTGTCCGCGTAGCGCTCCGGTACCGGCGAGCACCGCCATCATGCCTATCATGGAGGGTGCCGCCCAGCGCAGGTAGGTCACTCCATAGCTGCTGACTTGGGCAGATGCATTGAAGAAAGCTATGAAGTGTTCTGCGGCACTGAACAGTATGACGGTGACGGCGACACCTACTAGCAGCCCCAGCCAGAGACTGTCGATACCGGTTTTGATGGCGGCGGTTTTGTTGCCGGATCCGAGTTGGCGGGATGCGACCGCGGTGGTGGTGTAGACCAGGAAGATACACAGGCCGACTATCAGTACGTTTATGCTGCTGGCTATGGTGAGACCGGCGAGTTCGGCGGTACCGACGTGACCGATCATCGCCGTGTCGGCGAGCACCATCAGCGGCTCGGCGAGTAGGGAACCTAGCGAGGGCACCGCCAGTGCCAGGATTCGCCGGTTCAGGCTCTCCGCGCCCTGACACATAATCAGTTTGTGGGTTTGACCAGTGGGAATGTTATTGTTTCGCGGATCCCCAGGCCGGTGAGTGCCATCAGTAGCCGATCCAGACCCATACCCATACCGCCGGTTGGTGGCATACCTTGTTCCATTGCTGTGAGGAAGTCGTTATCGAGTTGCATCGCTTCCGGGTCGCCTTTCGCCGCCGCCAGTGACTGTGCCTCGAAACGGGAACGTTGAATCACCGGGTCTACCAACTCCGAATAGCCGGTGGCGAGTTCGAACCCGCGCACATACAGGTCCCATTTTTCGACGATACCTGGGCGGCTGCGGTGGGGACGCACCAGTGGCGAGTTGTCTTCCGGATAGTCGCGCACGAAAGTCGGTTGGTAGAGTTTGTCTTCACTGGTGGTCTCGAATATTTCTTCCACGATACGGCCATTAACCATATAGTCGTCTACTTCGATGCCTAGTTTCTGGGCGTGTGCTACCAGGTTGGCGCGCGGTGTTTCTGGCGTGACCTCTGCACCTACCGCTTCTGAAACCGTTTCATACAGGTCTAGGGTCTGCCACTGACCGCTCAGGTCATATTCGCTGCCGTCAGCTAGCGTAACGACTTCAGAACCGAACACTTCGCGGGCTGCTGCCTGAATCAAATCTTGTGTGAGCTGCCCTATCGTATTGTAGTTGCCGTATGCTTCATAGGCTTCCATCATTGAAAACTCGGGGCTGTGGGAGGAGTCTGCCCCTTCGTTGCGGAAGTTGCGGTTGATTTCGTACACCCGATCAACGCCGCCGATAATGCAGCGTTTCAGGAACAGTTCCGGCGCGATACGCAGGTACAGATCTATGTCATAGGCGTTCATGTGGGTGATGAATGGGCGGGCGGCCGCTCCCCCGTGGATGGTTTGCAGCATCGGGGTTTCTGCCTCGATATAGCCGCGGCTGTCCATGAAATCGCGTAGTGCCTTTACTACCCGATAGCGTTTGCGAACCATGTCGCGAGCAGCCGGGCGGGTGATCATGTCCAGGTAGCGTTGTCGGATGCGGGTTTCTTCGGATAGTTCGGATTCTTCTCCGGTCGCGGTGGTAAAGGTTTTGGGTAGCGGACGTAGCGCTTTTGAGGCGATTTGCCATGCCGGGACGGCCAGGCCGGTCACCGGGTCGAGTTCGGTGGGGCTGCCGGGGGTGGCGAAAACCGAGAGTTCGCCGCGTTTCGAGCTGATGACGCGACCGTGAACAAAAAGGAAATCACCGAGGTCAACGAGCTGTTTATATTCCGCTAGTGACTCCGTGCCGATTTCGCCGGCGGAGAGCATCACCTGCAGGCGGGTGCCGTCTCCGGCTTGCAGCATGGCGAAGCATAGTTTTCCGGTGTTGCGGGCGAACACGACACGACCCGCGATGCCGACTGTATTGTCGGTTTCGGCTCCGGCTTCCAGACCCGCATATTTTTCGCGAATATCCTGGATTGTGCTGGTCAGCGGTAGTTCTACCGGGTAGGCTTGCTGTCCGGTGTCGAGGATTTGTTGGCGTTTTGCGGCGCGAACCTGCACCTGTTCGCTCATCTCGCTGTTTTCACTCATGCCCTGATTTTATCAAGCTGGGGAGCGATCGCCGTGCCGCGGTTAGCAGTGCAGCCGTGCTGCCCACTATAGTGGCGGTGGGGTCGATGTGGGGGCAGTATTGTTTCCGTGAACTGCTAGTTGCGGTTCAACACGACGAGTTGGTTGTCGATGAGGCGAGTGTCACCGACACGAATCGCCGCTATCAAGCAGCCTGTGAGAATGCCGTCAACTTCGGAAATGTGTTGAAATGTCATGGGGTCTACCAGGTCGATATAGTCGATTTTGATTCCCTCGGCGGCGCGTAATGCGTCTTTCGTGACCTTTAAAACCTGTTTGGCGGATCCGCTGGTGGCGGCTTCTTGGACACCGAGGCGGAGTGCCGCGGGCATCGCGAGGGCGGAGGCTCGTTCCTCTTCGGTGAGATAGGTGTTGCGGCTGGAGAGAGCTAAGCCGTCTACGTCGCGGCGGATCGGTACCGCCGAAATTTGTAGCGGCATATCGAGGTCCCGCACCACCTGGCGAATGACTGCGAGCTGTTGGGCGTCTTTCTGACCGAAATAGGCAACATCGGGGCGGGTGATGTTGAACATCTTTGTGACTATTTCAGCGACACCGGCGAAATGGTCGGGACGGATTTTGCCTTCGAAGTCGGCGGCGACCGCGCCGAGGTTAAAGGTCACCATCGGTTTGCCTTGGGGATACATGACATCTACAGAGGGTGCGAAGACCACGTCGGCGTGGACGGCATCGAGTTTTTTGATGTCGCCGGTCAGGTCGCGCGGGTAGCGATCCAGGTCTTCGTCTTCACCGAATTGCAGGGGGTTCACAAACACCGTGACCAGCACATTGTCGCAGTGGGCGCGGGCTTCGCGTACCAGGTCGAGGTGGCCTTCATGCAGGGCACCCATAGTCATTACGAGGCCGAGAGTTCCGGTAGTGTTTTGGCGCCATTGGGCGAGGCCGATGCGGTCGTGCTCCACGCGAATGTCAGTCATGTGTCCCCCTGTTTGTTTCTTGGTGGCGGTTTTCGAGCCACAGCGGTCTGCTACCAGGATACCCGTTTCTGGCGGGGGCTGGAACGGGCGGGGCTTGGGGCGAGGCGGAGGGCAAGTTTCTGCGCGAAGCGTATCGGTGCGGGGCGCGGGGCGAGTTTCGGAGCGGGGCTTGGGGCGAGTTTCGGAGCGGGGCTCGGGGCGAGGCGAGGGGCAAGTTTCTGCGCGAAGCGTATCGGTGCGGGGCGCGGGGCGAGTTTCGGAGCGGGGCTCGTCAGTAGAGTTTAGCTGCGGCAATGATTGATTGCGCGTCACGTTCACTGAGCAGGTCGGCATCGTTGAGCAGTCGCGCCGTATGCACGCTCATCTGCGAGAACGTCTCGGCAGTGTCGGTCAAATCCGGGTCGGCGGCGAGCGCATCCAGGTTGGTGACAACAGTGCCGGCATCTGTGCGGCGTACCGGACCGGATACCGCCGCGGGACCTTCCTGCAGACTGCGTTCCAGCGCGGCGTGAACGAGCGGAGCAATAAAGGCTGCCGGGTCGGAGATACCGGCGGCAGTCAGAGCCTTTAACGCCTGAGCGATGATGGTGGTCATGTGGTTGGCGCCGTGATTCAACGCCGCGTGATACAGTGGGCGAGCCGCATCGGCAAGCGGATAGGGTTCCCCACCCATCTCGACTGCGAGGGTCTGTGCGACCATCATTGCCGGGCCCTGTGCTGTCACCGCGAAAGGGCATCCTGTCAGGCGTTTCAGGTCCAGACTCCAGCCGGTAAAGGTCATTGCCGGGTGAATGGCGGCGGTGAGCGCGCCGGCGTGGGCTGCGGGTTGGACAGCGGCGAGGCCGTGAGCTCCGGAGGTGTGTACCACAATCTGGCCGGCACGCCAGGAGCCGGTGGCCGCTAACCCGGAGACGAGATCCGTGAGCTGGTCGTCCGGTACGGCGAGCAGCACCAGGTCGGCGGCGGCCACCGCCTCCGGCGCCGGGAGGATCGGCGTTCCGGGGAGCAGGTTTTCGGCGCGTTCTCGTGACTCTTCGGAGGTCGCGCAGGTGGCGATGATGGTGTGACCGGCTGCTCGTAGTGCCGCGCCGAGGACTGCGCCGACCCTCCCGGCGCTCACCACCGCTACCCGCAGCCGCACCTGCGTGTTGGGGTCTGCGTGCGTGTTGATCGGTGTGTCTGGGTTGGGGTTCATGACCTCTAGTTTATCGGTGTGTTTTCCGCGGCTCCGTGAAGATCCAGGATGTGCGGGGAGGGTGGATGGCACCTGATGGGCTGCGAACGGCGACGCGGGGACACCGAGCAGCACCCGGCGGGCGGCGACGCGTGGCGGCGGACGGGCACCGAGCATACACAAACGGCACCGAGCAGACAGGAGCTAAACCGGAGGGAATCTCAAACACCCCGGAGGAGGCTGGCTCTACTCAGGGTCTACTCAGGCTCAGAGAAACAACAGGAATCTCCGGTGTGCGCCCGCGAGCGGCTAGTCTGTAAGCATGACTATCAGGGTGATTGCTGCAGATATTACGAAGCTCAGGGTGGACGCGATAGTGAACGCCGCCAATTCGACCCTGTTGGGAGGCGGGGGTGTTGATGGCGCGATTCATCGCGCCGCCGGGCCGCGCCTGCTTAAAGCGTGTGCGGAGTTGCGAACTTCGGCGTGGCCCGATGGCCTGCCTACGGGGCAGGCCGTCATCACCCCCGCGTTTGACTTGCCTGCGCGTTATGTGATTCACACGGTGGGGCCGAATCGGCATCGCGGTCAGGTTGACCCGGAGCTGCTGGCTTCTTGTTTCCGTAGTTCGGCGCAGCTTGCGGTGGATTCTGATTGCCGCACGGTTGCTTTTCCGGCGATTAGTGCCGGGGTTTATGGCTGGGATATGGCTACGGTTGCCGGTATCGGCCTTGAGACTCTTAGCGTGTTTGACGCTCTGTTGGATGTCACGATCGCCCTGTTCAGTGAGGGGGCGCGGGGTATCTGGGCGGCGGAGCTGGCTCGCCAGTCGGCGCGTGCACAATAGCTGAGAATTTGGGGGTTTTGCGTCAAATATGGCTCTTGTTTGCCAAATTGTCCAGTTTTGTGCACGCTAGTTGCCCGAGCAGACGTTCGGCCCATTCTTCGTTTGGTTCCACTGCGGAGCGCACTTTTGATGCTGCCAGTTCCTGTCGCGCTAATTTTGCCGCTACCGGTTCCGACAGGTGCGCCACCCGCATTTTGGCAAGCCCGGGTACCAGGTCGAGCCGCACGGTGGCGACCCTGCGGGCGCGTTGTATGGGACCGGCGTGTACGGTGACGGATTGTGCTCGTTCGTGCGGCGCGATTGTGACCTGCCGGTTCAGCCACCCGTCACGATATATCAGCACGGTGTCGGTGGCGGCGAATCCGCGCCGTCCGCGTGCCAGCGGGTCGAGTATGGCTGCACCGGTTCCGATTCCGGTAAATGTCTGCTCACCGGTGTCTGTTTTGTAGTCTCCGAGGAATGCCTCGGTGAGCAGCGCATTTTCGGCTGTCCCGTAGTCTGATCCGTGATTGGTGCTTGAAGTTTGTGTCGCTGGTATCTCGGTCGTGTCTGCTGCCTGGTCATCGTCCACTCCGAGGTTTCGCACGATGAGCTGCAGTACTCGCAGCGCGTCGTCGTAGCTGCCTACCGGCATTAGTACATTGTCGGCGATCTGTTTGGCTTTTCCGGAGCCTTGCGCCCCGGATTCTCCGCTGGCAGCGCCGTGCCCGGCTAGTGTCACAACAGCGCTCCACCAACCGAAAGGACGCCACAGTAGCGGCTGTCGGAAACGCACGGCGTGTACCCGCCCGGGCGGCAGCGTCTGTGATTTTAGGGTCAGTAGTCCGCTGGTTATCCGGATTCCGTTATAGGTCACGTTCGCGGTGAAGTTATATGAGCTTGCGAACGCGCCCCACAGTAGGCTTCCCACAATCAGCAGCACGATGCCGGCACTGATCACCCATCCGAGAACTCCGGCTACCAGGAATTTGCCGGTTTGGTCTGTATTATCCACGGTCCACAGCGCAGTCATGGTGCCTATAAGTGTCACAATCGCGGCGACTAGAGTTACCACGAAACCCGAGCTGAGCAGGGTGGCTCCCAGGATTCGCCCGTTGTTTACTCTATACGCCGCGTATTCGGCACCGTGGAGTTGCAGGTCATCTTCGGCAAAGATTTGGGAGGTCTGTACGGGGGGTTGTGTCAGGGTGTTATTGAAAGGTGAGGCTACCTGCGAGGTTACCTGCGAGGTTCCAGCCGAATGGGTTGTCGCCATTGGCTTGTCGGCTTGTGGCGCTCGCCGCCCGGCGGCTGCGGCGACTATTTCGCGGCGTGCCGCATCCAATTCGGCGGAGCGCAGGAATTTAATCTCGATGTTGGAATCGGAGCCTCCGGCGGATTCTATGCGCAGCGCCCCGACCCCGAATATGCGGGCTGCGAGGGTGCGCCGCACATCTACCGACTGGATTCGGTTTAACGGCAGTTTCCGGTGCTTTTTGAACAGTATTCCGTGTCTATAATGCACGCCGTCAGCAGAGATAGCCCAGTCTGTGTAGCGCCAGGACAGATAGAACCACACCAGCAGTAGCGCCAGAGTCACTACCAGCGAACCAATCACCGGCAGCAACGGCGATATACCGGTATCCGCGTTTTCGCTGTACCATACGAGATCGTCAATCACGTTGCTGATTATTATGACCAGCACGACGATGACTACCTGCCAGGCGTTCAGCAGTGGTGTCACCCAGTGGACTCGCCGCCACTGAGGCTCGGCGATTTCGGATTGTGACCGGGCGGTGCTGGTGTTTTGATTCTGTTGTGTAGGGGGAGTGTTAGAGGCTTCCATCAGATGCCTTCCAGGTTTGCTTCAGCGAGGTCAGCGATTTGTTCTCGTAACGCAGCGGCGTGTTCCGTGGGGATGCCGGGGAGGGTGGCGTCGGTGGTTGCTGAGGCGGTGTGGAGTTTTACTTGAGCCATGTTGAAGATGCGTGCGATGGGGCCGACTTCGACATCGACGTATTGCAGCCGTCCGAGGGGCACTACGGTCAGGGAACGAAACATAACTCCGCGGCGTATTTGCAGTTCAGTACCGGTTACTGCCCAGCCGAGTGCGCGTACTTGTCGGGGGATGAGCCACATCAGCCAGCTGCAGAGCCCTATGGTTATTACGGCCATTGCCACACCGAACCAGGGTACCGGCGGGAAGATGAAGAGCATGGTGCAGCCCAGGGAGAGAACCAGGAAGAGGATGAGCACCATGAAGAGCCGGACTTTGATTAGTGCCGGTGAAACCGGGCGGAAAACTACTCCTGCGGGCGCAAACGGGTCGCCGCTGGAGCTTTGCAGCGGTTTTGTCTGCTGTTCCGAGGGTATCTCGGTTTGGGGATTGGGTATTCCCGAAACCTGCACCCCGCGTCCTGGCTGCCCGGGAGCGGATATCCCTGATACTGGTGGCTGGTTTTGCTGTGGAAACTCTGGCATCTTTCCCCCTGGAAAAAACAACTGTATTACTACCTTAACACAAGGCGTTTTTTGTTATTGGTTGTTATGCGCGCCGGCACCCCACTCCTCAGCCACCTCTCAGGAACCTCCCAGCCGCTCGAGCGAGAATACCTATATGAGCAATCAAAAAACACAGCTGCTCGTGGTCGATGACGAGCCGAATATCCGCGATTTACTGGCATCGTCCCTGCGTTTCGCCGGTTTCGAGGTGGTGACAGCAGCCGATGGCACATCTGCAATGCGGGAGGCAAAGAAAAGCCACCCCGACCTCATCGTCCTGGATGTGATGCTCCCCGACCTCGATGGCTTCACCGTTACCCGCCGGTTACGCGACCAGGGTCTCAATATGCCGATCCTCTTCCTAACCGCCCGCGATGATATGTCCGACAAGGTGCAGGGTCTCACTGTAGGTGGCGACGACTACGTGACAAAGCCTTTCGGTCTGGAGGAAGTAGTCGCCCGTATCAACGCAATCCTGCGCCGCACCAGAGGCGAAACCGAGGACGACGGTACTTTCCAGGTTGGCGACATCACCATCGACGAGGATGCCCACGAGGTTTGGCGCGCCGGCACCCTCATCGACCTGTCTCCGACAGAATATAACCTGCTCAGGTATCTGATGATTAATGAAGGGCGGGTGGTGTCGAAGTCGCAAATCCTCGACCACGTGTGGGAATACGATTTCAACGGTGACCCTGCAATCGTAGAATCCTATATCTCATATTTGCGCAAGAAACTCGATGTTCCCGGATCGTCAGGTGAAATAATCCACACCCGCCGTGGCGTTGGCTATATGATGCGCACAAACTAATGGTGAACTGGGTAAATAACGGTTTAGGCAGCGCTTTGCAGCGCTGGTGGCACCGTCTAACACTGCAGTCACGAATGGTGTCAATCACGGTGGTGTCCCTGGTGGCTGTCATCGCAGTTTTCGGCGCTACCACCGCCTTTGTACTGAATAACCGGTTGATGGCGCAGCTGGATCGTTCATTGATAAGCTCAGCTCAGTCCCTCACCGACATTTTTGTTACTTCGCCATTGCGTTTGCGTAACCCCAATATGCCCTCGAACTACTATGTGCATATCACGGTAAACGGGGTTGGCACAGACGAGGTGATCTCGAACCACACTCGGGAGGTCTCCGGCGTGCCAGATCAGTTAACGCTGCGTCGGGTGGAGAGCGAGGTTATGGTCTCAGACCCGAATATGCCGGTGAGGGCGCAGACGGTCGGTTCATCACACATAGGCGTTGTTTGGAGGATGGTTTCGGTGCCTATAACCGACACGCAGACAGGTGCTCGTCTCGGCATTATCACGGTGGCCGAACCGCTGACTGCGATTCGGGAAACAACCGGCAATACGATAGTGTTTCTGCTGATATTCGGGGTTTTCGTAACTATTACTGGTGGGCTGGTGGCATCCTATCTGGTGCGGCGTTCACTGCGTCCACTGCGGCGTATCGAGCTGGATGCCGGGCGTATCGCAGGCGGCGACATGTCGCTGCGTGTTGAGCCGCTGGAGGCTCCACACACCGAGGTTGGATCTCTAACAACGTCCTTGAACACGATGTTGGCGCATATCGAGTCGGCTTTCGCGGCCCAGAAACGCTCCGAGGATCGGGTACGGCGTTTCGTCTCGGACGCTTCGCATGAGCTGCGTACCCCACTGGCGGCGATTCGCGGCTACGGCGAACTGTACCGGATGGGTGGGGTGCCTAACGAGCAGGTGCCGGAGACAATGGGGCGTATCGAATCCGAGGCTACCCGGATGGGTGCCCTGGTGGAGGATCTTTTGCGGCTGGCGCGTCTCGATGAGGGACGAAAAATTGTGAAGCGTCCAATGGATCTGGTCGATATTGCGCGTAACGTGCTGCTGAACATGGCGGCGGTTGACCCCGACCACGAGATCGCTCTCAGTGGGCTGGGTGGAACGCCGGTTCCCGAAACCCTCCCGATTGTTGCTGACCCCGATCAGATAACGCAGGTGTTGGTGAACCTGATTACAAACATCCAGCGCTACACGCCCTCCGATACCCCCGCCGAGGTGAGTATCGGTACCCTCACCAGCGGGGATGCCCGCAACGACTCCGCGAATACGGGTATGTCGGTTCTCATTGAGGTTGTCGATCACGGTCCGGGTTTACCGGAGGAAGACAGGCACCGTATTTTCGAGCGTTTCTACAGGTCAGACAATTCGCGGTCGCGTGAAACCGGTGGAACCGGTCTCGGGATGCCGATTGTGGAAGCGGTGGCAAAGGCTCACGGCGGCAGTGTCGAAGCCTTGGAAACACCCGGAGGGGGTTTGACGGTGCGCATCGTGTTTCCGTATGTGGTGCCGCGCAGCTGAAGTATCCCGGTGGTCGCCGGGTGGACTATTAACCGAAAGTTGCCTAAGCTGTTATTCAATGCGCCGGGATAGTCCCCCGACGCGGAGGTACACAGATGGAGAACTCACGAAGCTGGCTGGTAGCCGGCTTGGTACGAGATTTTCGTGCCCTGGGAGCCACTGCTGATGACGAGTCACTGCAGGACGAAGCGGAGAGTGTTATAGGTGCCTGGTCGGCGCGCGGTCGCTCTTTCCACAACATTACCTATCTGGCTGAGCTGATGAATCGCCTTGACCAGTTTTCTGACAGTATCGCTCAGCCAGCTTCATTGCGGGTCGCGACCTGCTATCACGGGCTAGAGGTTCATGACGGAAGTTCTGATTCCTATGCGCATTGCGGGCTGGATTGCGGCTCTTCGGCGGTCAGCACCCGGGAGCGTCTCGGAGCGCTTGGGATTCCCGTGTCGGTGATTGAGCGGATTGTGTATCTGATAGGTGCTGCGACCGGCAATGATACCTCCGGTTCAGATAACGATACGGCGATTCTATCCGATGTGATGAAGCTGTATTTAGCCGATCAGCCACAGGACTATCGCGCGAATCTCGATAAGCTCCGCGAGGAGTATTCGAGCCTTTCTGAACTGGAGTTTCGTCGTGGGCGTTTGGCGCGCGTGAAAGGGATTCTGCAGGGGTCGGCAGTGTTCCAGTCGAATGCCTGCTCCATGTTCGAGACGGCGGCGCAACAGAACCTTGAGGCGGAGTTGTATCGCTTGAATCAGACGTTGGGTTATGACGAGACGGATGTTGCGGATACCGGCAGTATCGAAACTGGGCAACCGGATTCCACCAGTACAGATACCACGATTATCCGGTCGCAGGGTGTTGCAGAAACCGTCGGGGATACGGTAAAGGCCGCGGACGAGATGCCCGCAGAGCCCGATGTAACGCCCGCCGCAGCGGGGCCCGCAAAACCCGCCATGAAGCCCGTCTCAGAGCCGGCCCTGAAAACCGCCGTACAACCCGCCGCAGAGTCCGCCGGGAAGCCGGTGTCGAAGCCCGCGAGCGGCATCGAGTTGAAACCCGATGCCGATAGTGAGGATGATGAGGCTTCTTCTATGGAGGCGGTAGCGGATATGCTCGACACGCTCACCATGAAGAAGGTTGTTCCGGGGCAGTCGCTTTCGTCACGCTGATTTGCAGGGGTTTGTTGTGTTTCCTCGGGGCTTGTATGGCAGGTAGTGTCGAGGCACAGTGTAAACAGCTGTGGTTATAAAACTGGCTTTACCGCTTTTTGTTTTTGTGTTTCTTGCTTTCGCAGAGCCTTGAGAGGGTGGATGTGAAAGGAGGAACTGATATGGCACAGTTCAATGTTGATGCCGCGCAGATTGCGCAGGCATCGGTTACGACCTCGGCGATTGCCGAGCAAATCAGGTCGGATGTCACCCAGATGATTGGTCAGCTGCAGATGCTGCAGGGTTCTTGGACGGGGGCTGCGGCGAGTGCTTTCGCGGATTGCGCTACCCGCTGGCAGGCGGCACAGGCGCAGGTTGAAGAGGTACTGAACCAGATTTCTATGGCACTTCAGGCCGCGTCACGCACCTACGATGATGCTGAAGCGCAGGCAGCCAGTATGTTTGCGGGCTGATTATTCATCCGGTACGGATCTGAGGACTGTCCCCGGGGTGCTATCCGGGGACGCTCACCGCTACCGATGCTTCCCGGTACTTCTTCATGGATGCTGTCCTGCATAGCGGTTCAGGATGCCGCCGCGAGCGCTGATGGTTTCTGAAATAAAGGCAGTGGCTCCCGCCGAAGCGGGAGCCACTGACACTGTTTCGCTATTGGCGCGGAAGTGTTACCAGACGCGGGGTCTAGTACATACCGCCCATGTCGCCACCTTCGCCACCGGCAGCGACCGGAGCCGGCGGTTCCGGCTTGTCAACGACAACCGCCTCGGTGGTCAGGAACATACCGGCGATTGATGCTGCGTTCTGCAGTGCAGAGCGGGTCACTTTCACCGGGTCGGCGATACCGACCTCCATCAGATCCTGGTATTCATCGGTGGCGGCGTTGTAGCCTTCACCGTGTTCGAGATCCGCGACCTTTGCGGCCACCACGGAACCCTCCTGTCCGGCGTTTTCAGCGATCTGACGCAACGGAGCCGACAGGGCGTAACGCACAATGTTCGCACCGGTCGCCTCGTCACCTTCAAGCTGCAAATCGTCGAGAGCCTTAGAGCCGTACTGGAGCAGCGCAACACCGCCACCAGCGACTATACCCTCTTCTTGGGCAGCTTTCGCATTGCGAACCGCGTCCTCGATGCGATGCTTACGCTCTTTCATCTCGACTTCGGTTGCCGCACCGGACTTGATAACCGCAACGCCACCGGCCAGTTTCGCCAGCCGCTCCTGCAGTTTCTCGCGGTCGTAATCGGAATCGGTCTTTTCAATCTCCATGCGGATTTGAGCGACCCGGGCATCGATTGCGTCCTTTTCACCGGCACCGCCTACGATGGTGGTCTCGTCTTTCGTGACGATAACCTTTGCCGCATGACCGAGCATATCCAGTTCCGCATTCTCCAGCGTCAGACCGACAGTCTCGGAAATGACCTGACCACCGGTCAGAATCGCCATATCCTGCAGCATGGCTTTACGGCGGTCACCGAATGCCGGAGCCTTTACCGCAACGGACTTGAAGGTACCGCGAATCTTGTTCAACACCAGGGTGGTCAGCGCCTCACCCTCGATGTCCTCGGCGATTATCGCCAGCGGCTTGCTGGTTTGCATAACCTTTTCGAGCAGCGGCAGCAGATCCTTGATATTGGAGACCTTAGACTCCACGAGCAGAATGTAAGCGTCCTCAAGTACGGCTTCCTGACGGTCAGTGTCGGTTACGAAGTAACCCGACAGGTATCCGCGGTCAAAACGCATACCCTCTGTGGTTTCCAGGTTAATACCGAAAGTGTTGGACTCCTCAACGGTGATTACACCCTCGGCACCCACAGTCTCGATAGCGTCAGCAATAATCTTGCCGATTTCCGGGTCGTTTGCCGAAATCGAGGCGGTCGCCTCAATCTGGTCACGAGTCTCAACATCTTGAGCGTTGGCGTGTAGCTCAGCGACGACCGCATCCACGGCCTTGTCGATACCACGTTTGAGAGCGATCGGGTTGGCACCCGCAACCACGTTGCGCAATCCCTCATGCACCAGCGCCTGAGCCAGCACAGTCGCGGTCGTGGTACCGTCACCGGCCACATCGTCAGTCTTCTTCGCGACCTCTTTGACCAGTTCAGCACCAATCTTCTGGTAGGGGTCTTCGAGGTCGATTTCCTTGGCGACCGAAACACCATCTTTTGTGATGGTGGGCGCGCCCCACTTCTTTTCGAGTACGACGTTACGACCGCGCGGACCGAGCGTCACTTTTACGGTGTCGGCCAGCGTGTCCAGACCGACCTCCATACCCCGACGAGCTTCCTCGTCAAAAGCAATCATCTTGGACATATTGTTATATCCCTTTCTCACGGCTCGCGGCCCCCGCGACGGACGACCAGCCGGGCGCGTTCCTGTTCCGCGCACGTCAAGCCTGACCGAAAGCCTGTTCCTGTCACTCTCTTTGTGGGAGTGCTAACTCCATTTTGGCACTCTCAGGGCGAGAGTGCAAATACATGGTTGAGCGTATGTGACTCAAGGCATTTTGCGGTCATAAACCCTGACAAGTCATGCACGGGATGTGCTACTGCTGTTCTACGTCAGTTTGAGCCTCGCCGAGGAGGAATACCGCGATCCCATCAGGCGAGTCAATGTCGTCAGTACGCACCATCACTACATTGATTCCGAGGAATTTAGCGATGTTTTCGGCGGTCACGCGGTAGCTTTCATCACTGTAATAGATGGATGATTCACTGAGACCATACACCGAGGTATCACCGGTTTGAACATTCACATAACCGTTATTGATCAGGGTTTGTGCGGCGCGACCGGCTGCCCCGTTGATGTTGGAGCCGTTGAGAACCGTTACCGCGATACTGCGGTCAGGCTCGGTGGGCTGTTCGCTAGGCTGAGTTTCGCTCGGGGTCGGTGTGCTCGGCTGCTCCTGTGTGACCTGCGGCTTCTCGGTCTTTTTCGGAATGTCGGGTAGGGCATTTCCGGAGTTTTTGAAACCTATAAAGGCGCCCCAACCGAGCAGCGGTGCGATAACGATCACCAGGACAAACGGAAGTATTTTGCGCCAGCGTTTCACCGGGCGGCGATGCGCGCCAGCGGGAAAGGTCTCGGCCAGGCGGTCGAACTCGTCCAGCTCATACTCAGTTTCAGCCACGTGCATAGCCTATCGCATAGGCAGTTAACCTCAGATTATCCGCGCCGGAACTAGCAACTCACCGAGCATTGATATCTCAGCGACAGTTGGGGCTGTGCTCTAATGCAAAGACCCCCCAGCGAATCACTCTCTCAGATACTGTGCGGTAGCCTGGGCACATGAGTGAGAACGCGCCGCCACTTTCGGAAACCATCGACCCCGGCTGGGCGAGGGCACTGGCACCGGTGGAGCCGCTGATTCACGAAATCGGGGAGCAGCTGCGCACCGAAAACGCCGCACGGCGTGGATACCTGCCAGCCGGAACTGCTGTTCTACGTTCATTCATTTATCCGTTTATGCAGGTAAAAGTGCTGATTGTTGGGCAGGATCCCTATCCGACACCGGGGCACCCGACAGGTTTAAGTTTCTCAGTTGCACCCAATGTGCGACCGCTGCCGAGGTCATTGCAAAACATTTTCCGGGAACTGGATACGGACATGGCTCAGGCGGGCACACCGATACCACGACCGAGCACCGGGGATCTTTCTCCCTGGTGCGAGCAGGGAGTAATGCTGCTCAACCGGGTTTTAACGGTGCGTCCAGGCGCTCCCGGTTCACATCGCGGCATGGGTTGGGAGCAGGTTACCGAGCGAGCCATCCAGGCGCTAGTTGAACGACACGATCCGGTGACCGGCGAGGCACTACCGCTGGTGGCGATCCTGTGGGGACGTGACGCACGAAACCTGAAACCGCTGTTGGGTGAAACGTTCATTATTGAATCCGCACATCCGTCACCGCTGTCAGCATCCCGCGGGTTTTTCGGGTCACGACCCTTCAGCCGCGCAAACGAATACCTGGTCAGCCGCGGGCTATCTCCCGTTGATTGGCGTCTGCCCTGACGGGTCGAAACCGTTTAACGGGTTGAGAGCAGCAGCTTTTCAAGGCGCGAACGACACTCCAGCGCATAGTCACTGTTGCGACCGAAACAGGATTCCAAGCCGAGCAGAATAGCCGCAGCGTTTGCCTTTTTAACGGCGTTCGAGACGGCAACCAGCTGCGGAATGATTTCCATACAGTTTTGGTTATCGTCAATGGATCTGATCACGGCATCCAGCTGTCCGCGAGCGCGGGAGAGCCGGTTGCGAATCGCCCGCACATCCAGGTTTTCGTGGGAGTCCCACACCCCCATAGCCTTGAAAAGCTCTTCGGGGGTCACATCTTCGTTGGCTTTATTATCGTCATGAACTGCCATTTCGACTCATACCCCCGATTCTGTTGTATTCACTCTCGCGGTCCGTCTAGGCTCACCCACCCGCTGAAGCCTCCTCGGACACTCACAGCATCATATCCTACAGAGTTCAAGATTGCGGTGCCACGTTGCGAGCGCATCCCGGAGGCACAAATCACCATGACCGGGCGGTTCTTGTCGATTTCGTTTTTACGTACATCCAGTTCGTTGAGCGGAATGTTTAATGCTCCAAGCGGGTGACCCTGCCGCCATTCGGATGGTTCACGCACGTCAACTAGCTGTTCTCCGGCAGCAGTGCGGGCTATCGCCTCCTCGACGGCTATTTCTTCGACATTACCGCCGAGAACTTTTCTGAGTAGCGCCATTGCGTTCTCGTTTCTGCACAAATCCTGCGCTTTAACAGTTTTTAACTCTCCCTAATCTATACCCGGTAAGGTATAGGCGGCAAGTGTTTGACGGGGTTATCGTCAGCTCCCAGGATGCCGCACATGGTGAACACCCCGGCAGGTTCACTCCGAAAAGTCAGCGGAGAGCGGATGCCTCTTGGCGGCGGAACAGGTTGAAACGCGGCAGGAACTTGTCCCAATCAATCGCGTGCCCATCCAGTTCTGGCCCGTCAATACAGGCATGTTTGCGCACAATTTTGCCGGTTTCAGGATCGGTCACGGGCACCATACAGGCACCGCACATCCCGGTAGCATCCACCATAATCGAGTTCACAGAAGCGAATGTTTCCACACCGTATTTCTGGGTGAGCAGACACACGAACTTCATCATGATGGGTGGCCCGACCGTGGTTATCTCAACGATTTCGCGCCCGTCACTGCGCCCGCCGGAAAGCATTTCTTCCAGCGGCACAGTTACCGTACCTTTAACCCCGAAAGACCCGTCATCACTGGCCAGCACCACATCGAGCAGTTCCGGATACTGTCTGTGCAGCACATCAACTCGCTCCATCGACTTCCCCTCCGGATCCCCATCCGGGTCAACCCAGAACAGCAGGTCACGGGAGCGTGACCCGATAATCAGGGTCACGTGGTTGCCTAACTCCAGGTGTGCCCGCACAATCGGGAACGCGGGCGCCAGCCCCACACCGCCAGCGACAAAACACACGGACTTCGTGGCGGGGTCGAACTTTTCCATCTTTGAGGACATACCGAGCGGCCCGGCTATCCCGACGAAAGCCTCCCCCACCTGCATCGCATTTAGTTCCTGCGAGGATTTACCGACCGATTGGGTGACGATGGTGATAGTTCCGGCTTCACGGTCAAAATCGGCTACCGTCAGCGGAATCAATTCGCCTTTCTCGTGAGTGAGGAAACGCGCGAACTGTCCGGCACGAACCGTCTCGGCAACTTTCGGGGCGTGCAATTGCATCTCCCAGGTGCGTTCAGACAGTTGCCGTTTCGCCAGGATAGTAAAGGCTGATGCGGCAGATTCAGTATAGGCCAGGGCGTCGGTGACGCGGAGGCGCACCTCGACCGCATCCAGGGTTTCGGCGGCGTCACGCATCTGATGTGCTGCTGCCTGTCCATCTCCTGCCGCTTTAATCGCTGTGGAGCCGCCGCGGGCGGCATCACCACCGGAATAGACACCATCCAGGTTGGTGGCTTGGCTGGGCACACCACCGGCGAATCCGGCACCGGCGGTCATGGATACCGGTGCGGCTTCGGTGCCGACTGAACCTAGCGGCACCGGCCCGCAGTCGCTCAAACCTGGCGCACCATCAGCTTTTTTAGTGACGACAGGCGCGTCACAGCTCGGCAGCTTCGACATATCTAGCTGTTCTGGGCGAGCCTCTTTCCCTACCTTTATGGCTCCCCACGACTGCACCGCAAGATCCGGTTGGGAGTCCCGAATAATCGGGTTCGAGTCATTACCGAGCGCCATAATCACCAGGTCAGCAGCCATTTCGACGGTTTCACCGGTGCGTTGAGGGCGACAGCGACCGGAATCGTCGGGTTCACCGAGTTCCATTATGTCTACGGTCGCTCCGGTCACGAATTGCTGGTCGTCGCCGTGAAATTCGGAGGGCGAACGAAGCTCGGCGACCACGATTCCTTCTTCGAGGGCGTGTGCGAGTTCTTCGACACGCGCCGGCATTTCAGCTTTCGTGCGTCGATACACGATTGTGACGTTACCGCCGAGCCGCCGAGCGGTGCGGGCAGCGTCCATCGCGGTGTTGCCGCCACCGATAATCAGCACCTCTTTACCGGCGGTTTCCGGCAGCGGCGTGTCATAATCGGGCAGGTTACCGTGCATCAGGTTTACGCGGGTCAGGAACTCGTTGGCGCTCATCACGCCGTTGAGGTGTTCACCCGGCACGTTCATGAACTTGGGTAGACCGGCACCGGTTCCCACAAAAATCCGCCAAAACCCGGCGTCCCTCAGGTCGTCGATGGTCGCGGTCTTGCCGACCACAAAGTTGGTTACGAATCGCCCACCTAGCATCCGGATTTTATCGACCACGTCATCGACCAGGTCGTTGGGGAGCCTAAACTCCGGGATACCGTATTTGAGTACGCCACCGAGAGTGTGGAAAGCTTCGAAAACCGTGACCGGGAAACCCTCGTTTGCCAGCAGGAACGCGTTAATCAGGCCGGCAGGGCCGGAACCGATTATCGCGATTGGCGGTTTTTCGGCGACCTGCCACGGGTCTGGGCGACCCCGATAGCGGTCAAGGATCGTGTCGGTGCCGTTGACGATTTTGTCGCGCTGCGGCAGGAACCATTCCAGTTGCCCAATCTCGATGGGGCGAGCCTTGTGGACACAAACACCCTGACATTGGAGTTCTTGGGGGCAGACACGCCCGGTCACGTTGGGCAGCGGGTTAGAAAACTCGACGATTTTCAAGGCCTCATCGAACTTGCCTTCTGCGATTGCTTGCATCACTTCGGGAATGTGGATCTGCACCGGGCAGCCACCCTGTTTCCGGCCTTTTAACATTTCTCCTAACTCGCAGGGACGGTCGGCACAATGCTTGTCGCGTAGCGCCTCCAGCCACACGAAAAGATCGACTTCGCGCTGACTGTACCCGACATCGAGATACCCGAGATACCCGGTTGTGACCAGGTCAAAGTCGTGGACTCTTTGCTGTGCGGGACGCACGTAGGGGCGAATATAGTTCCCGGCTGGCCAGTTCTCGGCCAACCCGTCGAACATCGGGTAACGGTCTTTCAAGTGGGCGAGCGACCGTATGAACACGCGTTTTTTCGGTAGCGGCAGATCCCACATGAAACGCATCATGACCTGGCCTACCGCGTCATCACGCAGCAGCAGCTCCCAGATTTTACGAATCATCGGTTCGGGGATTTCACCGGCGGTAAAGGCGGCGTTGAGCTGACCGAGACCCTCACCGACGAAATAGCCGCGAAACGCGGTCGGATCCTGTTCGAAACGGCGACGTAACACAGCGTATTCGGCGGCTTCTGCGGCATCGTTTCCCGCTCCACTCGACCCAAGCGGCGGGGCCATGACGGGGGCGCTCACAGGATTATCTCCGCGTCACAGTTCGCTATGACTTTCGCGATACGCCCCCGCATTTCCTCGGTTACCTGCACATTCTCGATTGAACCGGGGATCAGGGTCGCAACCGGGGTTGGTTTCCCGTCAATAATTTCGGTGCTGGCCTGGAAAAACTCGGGGAGTTCCTGATAGCAGGTTTTACAGTCGGTACATTTCACTACGGTCGCCGGGTCATAGAAAAACGGCGGCTTGTTGGGATCTTCTGCAGCAGCATCGGACCTGCCGGGAGCATCAGCAGTTGAACCGACCCTACCCTGAGCGCCGCCGAGCGCTCCGAACCCGGGCATCGGGGTGTTCGCCGTGCCGGTCGCCGCGACCTCCGCGAAGGCTTTCGCGATCTGGTCGAGCAGTTCTTCACGACCGGCAGCGGCCGCCGTAACCTGTGCCTCTAAATCGGAGCTGAGTTTCCCGTTTTCTTTGCGCAGCGCCTTTAAATCGGCTCCGGCGAGGTACTGAAGCAGTTTCCAGTTATCGCGGCACTGCTCAGTGAGTTTCACGATCTGCTCGGATACCTTGATCTTTTGCAGGGCACCGCCGCCGGGCGCCACATAGATGAACGGTGTGGCGGTGGCGCGGGCATCCGCATCCAACTCCACGTATTCCGCGATTGGTGTCGGGGTCGGCGCGTCATCGGGTAGCGGCGAGAACTGTTTGCGGAACCGTAGCTCACTGTAGGCGAAGTCGGCGGGAGTGTAAACAGTGTCGAACATCGCTGCCTTGCCGTCCTCATCAGTGTAGGCGATCTTGTTCTTTGACCAGGTCGCAGCAACATCCGGGTTACCGGAGATAATGAAACGGTCGGCAATGTCAGCGTGCTGGGGTTCGTGAACGAACAGCGGCGAGATACGCGACTTCACGGCCAGGCGGGCATGTTCATTCGCCTCATCATCGCCGATACCGTGTTCAGGCTGGCAGGATGTATAGACATCGACCAGCGCCGGATAGTCGGTTTGCGCCAGGGCGTTGGAAACATTCTTCAGGAAGTGTGCCTGATAGGCGGTAGCTGTCGAGATGACCAGCACATTCGGGTGCATAGCGGCGAGCAACCCGAGTTCTTTACGCTGCTCGGTTTTACCCGGCTTGAACTGACCGTAACGCGAAAGGTCGGTGTCTTGACCCTCCAGGGACGCGGTCGAGGTTTGCCCGCCGGTGTTGGAATACGCGCCGGTGTTGAGCACCAGCATTTTTACTGGCGTGCCGGAAGCCAGGATACGGCTCATCGCGCCGAAACCAATGTCGTAGGCGGCACCGTCACCGGAAATCGACATGACTGCCGGCATCAAGGCGAGTTCCTCGTCAGTGAAAGCGTGCCACTCTGGCGGGTCGCTGGGCAGGTCGGCGAGCGCCGTCCCCTCCAGCAGTGCGCGAGCTTGACGCATCGCCAACACGTCCATTGACAGGTCGGCAGCCAAACCCTCGAACATACCTTTCGCTAGTGGCTGTGCATCCTGGAACAGGCCGTTAACCCACGGCTCCTGATAGGAGTTATAGGGGGCGGTAGAGGCGTACACGGAGGAGCAACCCGTCGAGTTCGCGATCACGGTGCCGGCCGGTCCGCGCCCACCGGCGGGCCCCTCATAGCGGTAGAGGCGATGTTCGAGGCGTTCTTTCAAGGCACCGATCTGTTCGATGGCGGCACTGTCCTGTGTTTTTTCGGCAGCATCCAGACGCGCCTGCAACCCCTCCACCAGGGATGCTAGTTCTGCACGGTGGTGGGCAACCCGTTCGTTATTTATGCTGTTGGCGAGAGCCATTGTTTGCCTGATCGCGGTGACTTCCCCGCAGCCTCGGCAGGCACCGTGCCCACCGATCGTGGAATAGTAGTTGTCGCGATCCAGGAACAGTCGTTTCAGGTCCAGGCTCGGCCCGCCGTTCGGATCCGAATATGTTTCGGGAGTGTTCGGCAGTTCAGTATAGAACCGGAAGCGGCTCTGGGCATCTGCCAGCAGCTCGGGGGTTTGCTCGGCAGAAACCAGGGCGCCGGGGCTGCACACCGCTACACATTCGAGACAGCCCGTGCACTTCCACGGGTCGATTGTGACACTGAACAGGGCGCCTTTACCTTTGTGTTGTTTCTCGGCGGAATCGAAGAACGGGCGGGTGCGCGCCACTGGATAGCCGGCAAGCACCTCGGCTACCGCTGTTATTGCGCCCGGTTCTGCGCCAGCCTCTCCGGCGGCGGTAGTGAACACTTCAGATATTTCGGGGCGTGCCTTGGTGGCGAGCAGTGCCTCGCGCATCTTCTCACCGATTACTGCGGCCTGTTGGGCTATCGGGGTACCCGCGTCACCGGCCTGACCGGCAGCGGTGTTGAGCAGGGTCTCGAAAGTAAACACGGTGTTCGGGATTGCGGCATCCGGGCAGGCCAGCGTACATTCCATACATCCGGTGCAGGCCGGGGCGGTGAATACCGGCATCTGTCGGCGGAACAGGCCCTTGTCCTTGGCGGCAGCGGAAGCCGGTGGCATAAAGAAACCGGCACCCGGGTAAACCGGCGCCTCCGAAATCGTGCCCTCGGTGAAGGGCTCCGCCATAATTTCGGAGAAATAGTCCCGGTCAAACAGGCCGTTTGTGAGCGCGCAACCTCCGCCACGGGTACACATTGCCTCCGACAGTCCGATATCGAGAACCGGCAACTGGCGGCGACCCGCAGTATCGTTCGGGTCTGTGCTGGCGGCATCGGCGGTATGATCTATGGTTTCCCAGTCGAGGCGGCGGGCGCGGGCAGCACCCTCACGTACCACCCGCATATTCGCTTCGACGATTGCTTCACCCTTGGAACCGAACTTGTGATTCAACTGTTCGTGGATTTTTTCCAGCATCGCGGCCTCGTCCGCGCCGGAAGCGATCCGGTCAACTTTCGTGGCAATCGCGCCGATAAAGGCCACACCCATCATGCGGGTTTCGAGACCGGGGTTCGGCGCGTGCTCTTTCGCGACCTGGAACGCATCGAGGATAAACATATTGATGTGGCGGCGGCGAATCGTCTCGCGTGCGGCCTGAGGCAGCGAGGTCCAAACCTGTTCCGGTTCCATCGATGATTGCAGGATAAAGGTGCCACCCTCAGCCAAACCTTTCAGCGGGTTCGTGTGCGAGAACACCATGTGGTCTGGGGAGACTACTATCTCGACATCTTCGAGTTCGGCGTTCGTGATTTTGATAGGTTCCGGCGAGAGCGTGATGTAGTAGTTCGTGGCGGCACCCGATTTCTCTGAACCGTATTTCGGGGCGGCTTTCGAATGCAGATGCAGCATTTCGGCAAGAATATCGGTGAGTAACTTGCCGGTCGCTATCGTGCCGTAGCCGCCGACCGAATGGAACCTGATTCGCATTGTCTCTGCCGGCAGTAGCCCTGCCGGGTTCGGTTCCAGATGCAACGCCATTTTCTCGGTATCCGGATAGGCTGCGCGCAGACGTTCCTGCATTTCAGCTTGGGTTCCGGTGGCGTTTTCGGTGAAGAATGTAGAACCGATATAGAACATTGGTGCCAGGTCGCCAGCTTCCATTGCCTTATAGGTCGCAATCAGGTGTCGTGGCTGTACATCGTGTCCGCCCAAACCGAAATAGCCGGTGGAGAGTATCGGCATCTCGGTGGCGGTCAAGGCCGGGATACCCGGGTAGCGTTCCGCGACCGCGTTTTGACCCGCCCGCAGCAGCGCCGTGTTCACGAAACCGGTCAGCACCGACTGGTCGGAACGCTCCAACACGGTTACGTGTTTCGCGCCTCGCAGTGCCTCCACCAGCTCTGCCTCCGGGAATGGCTGCAGCAGCGTGACCTGCACTAGACCGGCTTTGATACCGTGGGCGCGCAGGTGCGGCAACACCGCTTGCACATCCTCACAAATCGAGCCGAGACCGACCATAATATAGTCCGCGTCCTCACACATATAGGTTTTCACCGGAGCATAGTCCCGGCCTGTCAGCTCGTTATATTCGGTCATTGCGCGGCGCACCAGGTTCGGCACGTCAGCGGCGAAATGGGTGCGGTGGTCGACGATACCGGCCTGGAAGTCCGGCTGGTTTTGTACCGGCCCGGTCAGTCCTGGATTATCCAGGTCCACTAGCGCCGGAATCATCGCGCGGGTGCCTTTCGCGGGGGCGTTCACCCACTGGCGGCGCCACGCCCCGACCGTTTCTACCGGCAGGTATGGGGCAATGTCGGCATCAAAAACTTGACCGTCACTGTCGGCTTCCACCGCCTGAGAATTGTTTTCAAGGTATTTCGTGATGGCATCGGCGCTGGCTGCCGGGATTTTTCCGACCTGGGATTTCAAGAACTGCCCGAATTGGAACACTCGTCCTTTCGCACCGAAGAGGATGTCTTGGGCGACTGTCGGGCATTCGATCCGTCCCGTCGGATCACCGAGATATTCTTTCAGCAGTTCCGGTTCGGGCAGGCGTGCCTCGCTCATCATGTGGCTGGTGGCGAAACCGTCCATACAGTTCGCGACCGGCACCAGGGAGAGAGCCGCGGTGCGATAGGAGATAGCTGCCAGGTCTGCGGCCTCCTCCGGGTTAGCCCCGAAAAGGATTGTGTAACCTGCGGGCACCAGCGAATACACGTCATCGTGGCCGCCCATCACGTTCAGTGAATGGCGTGAAACTACGCGGGCGGCGACCTGTAAAACGAAACCGCCTACGCGTTTACCGACCGTCACGTAGTGGGACTCCAAACCGTAGAGGATACCTTGGGAAGAGGAGGCGTTCGAGATGAACTTGCCGCCGGTGAGCGCCGCACCCATCGCGCCGGATTGCGCGGAGTGTTCCCCCTCGGGTTCGAAGAAGAACGGGTGTTGCCCCCACACGTTCTTTTGTCCCTGAGCCAGTGCCGCCTCAAAGGTTTCAGATATTTCCGTGGAGGGGGTTATCGGGTAGCCGATGACACCACCACAAACCATGTTCATTACCCGCGCGACCGCGCCGTTACCGTTTATTACCGCTGTTTTCCCTGGATATTTCGCAGTTGCAGACATTATTCCTCTTTGAATTGCGCGTTAAGGTACGCTACCCATTTTACCCCGAGCTTCCAACTATTTCGCGGGCGCCGAGCGGGTCGGGCGCTACAGCGGAGGTTAACGCCGGGGGCAGCGCCGAGCGGGGTCACAGATAGGGGGCGGCTCCCGGATCGGCGGCGAGCTGTTCCAGGCTCCCCTCAGCGATGAAACTCCCGGTCTCCATGACCGCTACCCGATCGGCGAGTCCCCGCAATTCCCGCGCATCATGTGTCACATATATGCAGGTTACGCCATCAAGGATTTCGGGTAGTTGTTCCAGTAGCCGCTGTTTTAAACGCGCGTCTAGCGCCGAGAGCGGCTCGTCACACAGCAGCACGCGTGGGCGTGGCGCTAACGCCCGCGCCAGGGCGACCCGGTGTGCCTGTCCTCCCGAGAGGGTCTCCACCCGTGCCTGGGCGTAGTCACTCAACTCGACCCGCCCCAATAGTTCACGTACCCGCTGGTCGCGTTCGGTGTGCGACACCCGCCGCGCCCGCAATCCGTATTCCACGTTCCAGCCGACACTGCGCCCCGCAAAGAGCAGCGGCTCTTGAAAAACCATTCCGATGTTGCGTTTTGAAGGGGACACACCTGTAATATCTTCGCCTTCTAAAACGACTTGCCCACCGCGCAGCGGCAACACCCCAGCGATTGCGCCCAACAGGGTGGACTTGCCGCAACCGGATGCCCCCAGGATCCCGAAGAACTCGCCGCGCCGCAGCTCCAGATTCACGCCGTGCACCACCTCGGTCTCACCATACCCAACCGAAACCGATTTGACCTGCAAAAACGCACTCATTTCAGGGTTCCTTTCTGTATGTTCACACGCCGGTTTTCGGCCGTGGTCTCCGCCAACCCCATCGCGGCGGCAGCCAGCGCACACAGCAGTACCGTTCCCGCATAGGCCATCCCCTGGTCGGCGGCTCCGGCACGTGCGAGCAGCCGGTAAATCATCACCGGCAGGGTCGGGTCATGCTGCAACACCAGGAACGAGGTCGCCGAAAACTCCCCTATCGTGATGCCGAAAGCGAACCCGGCAGCAGTTCCCAGGGCACGGCGCAGCATCGGCCACTCGACGGCGCTAAAGGCTCGCAGTGGCCCGGCACCGAGGCTTGCCGCCACCCCGTAGAGACGCCAATCTGTCCTGTTCAAGGCGGGCACTATTATGCGAATCAGGATTGGGACCGCAACCAGAGCCTGCGCTACAGGTACCAGCAGTGGCGTGTCCGCAACCCACCGGAGCGGGCCGCCGAGCGCCACCAGCATCCCGAAACCGAGGGTCACTGCCGACACCCCGAGCGGCAGCATGAACAGCACGTCAATGCTGGTTTGCAGGGTTCCAAGGTGCCGGTCAAGGTTCCGGGTTGCGGATGGTATATGCCGGGTGAGTAGCAGCGCCACCCCGGTGGCGAGCACCAGCGCAATCCCGGTGGCGAGCAGTGCGGAACGCAGCGACTCGGTTATGGTGGCAGCTATCGGATAGTCGATGCCGCGTGCCGCGCCGGGACGCAGCAGATCGAGATAGTTTGTGACACTCCAGCGTCCGCCGCGCCGTAGCGAACGCACCACCACCTGCAGCAGCGGCAACACTATAACCACTGTTATGAGTGCTGAAACCCCGGTGAGCAGCGGCAGGTCACGATGCTGGAGTGGGCGCACACCCGCGCCGGCGCGCCTCCCGGTTTCGCTGTTGGCTCCCCGCTGAGCTTGCCGCTGGGCGGCACGCGAAATCAGCAGCGCCACCGTAACCACCACTATTTGCAGGATCGAGAGCACTGCGGCACTCGCCAGGTTCAGGTATTCGGAGGTTTGCCGATAGATTTCGGTTTCCAGGGTGCGGGTGTGGGTGCCGCCCAGCACCATCACCAGGCCGTAGGCTGTCGAACAGTAAAGGAAAACCACTGTTACTGCAGACAATACGGCTCCACGGATACGCGGCCAGGTCACGGTCATGAACACCCGTAGCGGCCCGGCACCCAGGGTGCGTGCCAATGCCGCATAGTCGGGGTTTAACAGTCCCCAGGTTGCCCCGACTGTGCGCGCCACCACCGAAAGGTTGAAAAACAGCATCGCTGTCACGATCATTGCTGCTGGTGGCATGGGTATCCAGCCGAGCCATCCGCCCTCGTCAAAGAGCGCCCGCATCGCCGCTGACACCGCAACGGTCGGTAACACGAAAGGGAAAACCACCAGGAAGCGCAGCAGGACGCGTCCCGGGAACTCACGACAGTACAGTATGTAGGCGGCAGGGACACCGAACACCGTGGCGAGTGCGGTTCCCCCGGCGGCGAGAAGCAGCGTAGTAAGCAGCGCCGACCATGCCCCGGTGTCGTCCAGAATCTGGCTGAGAGCCGCCAAGCCTCCGTCAGTGACCCGCACAGTCAGCTCGCCGAACCCCAGTTTCAACAGTTCGAATACCGGGATCAGGAAGAAGATCGTGAGGATAGCGGCAGCGAGAATCGCCCCGGCAAGCCACCCCAGCAGGAACCTATACCCGTGCCGAGGGGTTCCCCGAGACAGCCCGTTCATTCAGATAACTGCCGTTTCAAAGCAGTTTCGCGACTGCCGCCAACCATTTTTCACGTGAGTTTGCAATCAGTTTCGGATCTAGCGGGTCTCCGGTGTCCGGGCGTGGAGCAAACTCAGCCATACCTTCCGGCAGTTCAGCTGACTCGTCAATCGGATAGGTCACGTTCGCGTTTGCGAGAATCGTTTGAGTTTCCGGCTCCCCCAACCAACTCAGGAATTCGGCTGCCGCCTGCGGATTCTTCGCGCCTTTCAAGACGGCACCATAGTCAACCACCGGATAGCATCCGCCGGGGACGTTAGCGGTGGTGGAGGCAGTTTTTTCCGGGTTCATCGTCCAGTACGGTGAGGATGCGTAGCTCATCACGATCGGGTACTTGCCGGTGCCGCTCTCCCCCAACGTGAAATCTACGTTATAGGCATCATCCCAGCCGGAATCGACTTTCGTGTCGTTTGCCAAGAGTTTCTGCCAGTAGTCCAGGTAGCCATCTTCGCCGTATTCCTTGATGGTTGCTGTCAGCAGCGCGAACCCGGTATCGGATTTCGCCGGATCCTCGATTACACTCAGACCCTTGTATTCTGGTTTCAGCAGGTCGTCCAGGTTTTTAGGGGGTTGCAGACCGCTGTTTTGAAAATACGCGATGTCATAGTTAAAACACGCGTCTGAACGGTCCAGGGCGACTGTGCCGGGCGCGTCAGCGACCGCGTATTTTTCGGCTCCGGCAGGTGCCTTTATCTCAACTTGGGTGTCGAAAACACCGGCGGCGGCGACCTTCACTATATTGTTTGCGGTGAGTCCGACAACCGCGTCACCGACCGGATTGTCTTTTGTCAAAATGAGTTTCGAGTCGAGGGTGCCGGATTCTTCACCGTTTACGAGGTTCACGGTGACACCGGTTTTTTCGCGGTATTCGTTCAAGGTTCCATCATCGGGCAGTGTCCAAGAGCTGTTAGTAACGATGGTTATTTCGTTACTGGCAGCATCTTCGGTGGTGCCACATCCGGTGAGCGTGAGGGCGATGAGACCGAAAAAGGCGGCGGCGGTCACTAGTTTTGTGTGTTGCATTTTTCCTCCTCTTCAGGAGGGGCTGCGGCAAGCCGGATTGGCGTTTCCGCAGGTGAGACTCGACTTCCTCCGCCGGTATTAGCCGGTTCAGGTTCGAGGGTCTGCGCGGGTGCGCACTCTCAGCCCGTTCGGGCTCCCCTGTCGTACAACACTTCCAAGCTAGCACATTTCTCAACGTCCAGCCCAGTCAGCGAGGCGGCTGAGCGCCTCCGCCAGCTCCTCAGAACTATCCGGGCTGCCCGAGTTGCCTGTGCTGTCCGTCTGGGTGGCATCTGCTGTTTTTACGGAGCCGTCACCGGCGGCTGTTTGAACAGTGTTTGGTGGGTGCACCCGAACGGGTGCGGGCTTTTTCGTGCTGTCTGGTTCAGGTGGGGACATCGGCTCAGCGGGCGGGGGTTTCAGGGCCCGGCGTAGTTCAGCGAGGTCTCTCCCGGTGGCGACAACTCGCCGACCATCGGTTATTTGGAAACGTATCCGCAGGTAGGCGGGCAGGTGGGTGACGGCTGCCGCGAATTGTTCAGCACTGACAGGTTGGGCAAATAACTGGTCCAACCCGATCCGGAAAGCATCGAAGAGGCTCGGGTGTTCCTGCATTTTCGTCACTGTCTCCATGCGGTCGGGGTCCCTCGAGCGTGACCGATCCGGGTCGCCTGTGGTGGTTTCCCGCTCGACCCCCGCCCAGGTGGCTAACCGATTCAACGCGTCCTCCAGCTCTGCTGCCTGCTGGGCGGCAACCCGTGAGCGTTCCTGCGCTAGCTCTGCCAGCCCCTCACGCAGCCCGCGTTCCATGAAGTCCGCGAGCCGCTGCCCGGATTCGCCGAGGGGCACGAGATTCCGGCGGGTTTCTTTCGGCAAACCCTTTATCAGTTCTGTGACCAGCTCGGTCAGCATCCCCGGCAGCAACCACTCGAAATCGCCGGGGTCGGTGGAACCTAGATTTTGAAGCGGTATTGTCACGGTCATACCGTCGTCTTCTGCCCCCGGGTCGAAACGGTATGAAATCGGGAAAGACATTTCACCGGAAGTCCAATACTCGGGTACTTCAGTAGCGGTTCGCGCCTCCGGGTTGGAGTACAGGAACCCGTCAGGGTAGGCCAAGACACCGTGGTTTTTCAGGGTTTTCCACCATTTGTTGAAGGATGCGGGGTCGGTGACTTCAGCTCCGAGACGCTCATCAAAGAAACGGTATCGGGCGGTTTCGTCGAGAATCAGGCGCGGGTCGCGGGCACGTTCAGCGGCAGACATGACACGTTGCAGCTCGTGACGGTTGTGCGCCAGGAACCGATATTTTCGGTCGTTCCATTCGCCAGCAACCAGGGCGTGTTCAATAAACATGGAGCGGGCGAGGGCAACATTAGCCGGGGTTTTCTGGGCACGGTCGGGGTTCGGAGCGGCGGGTGCGGAAAGGTTTTTCCCTGGGCTGTGTCCGTAACTCTTGGCGGTGTCGGAGGTGAGCCTGGCGAGCGCCACGGTACGTTCGGCGACAACCGGTACACCGTACAGGGAGGCGCGTGCCCGCACCTGGGCGCGCACGTTACGACTCGACCAGTAAGGCTCCGAATACGACCATTTGAGCAGGTGCGAGGCTACCTGTTCCACCCATTCCGGTTCGATTCGGGCAGCGTTGCGGGCGTACAGGCGGGTAGTTTCGACTAGTTCGGCGCACATCACCCAGTCGGGACGGTTGATGCCGGTTCCGGGCCAGAGCCTAAATTGGACGCCTCGGGCCCCTTCAAATATGCGCCGCACTGGCGACCACAAGCCAATGTTGGTGAGCATCCCGACCAGCAGGGCACGGTGTAGCGCCGGATAGTCGGCGCGCTCGGTCAACGCCGCGGCCCGCTCAATCACCCCGGTCGGCCGGTTCCCCGGCCCGCCGGACGAGTCCCCTGCCCCGGCACCAGACTCACTCGCAGGGAGGGGCTGCGCAGCGGCTCCCGAAAGGCGAGCCTTTGAGCGGCGCAGCTCTGCTGCGCTATGCTCCACCCGCTCGCCGTGGGTGCCCAAGCTGCCCCTCCCGTCCGAGCCTGTGGAAATCGGCCCCTCGTCCACCCCCAGGGATAGTGCCGGGGCGCTGATGCCTATTCCCCGAATCAGGCCACGGTATTGTCCTACCAGATCCATCCATTCACGCACCCGCAGGTAATGCAGATATTCGCGCTGGCATAGGCGGCGGAACCGGGTCCCGGAAAGTTCGTTGCGTTGCACGTTCAGGTATCGCCACAGCGTCAAATATGTCAGAAAATCGGATTCGGGGTTCACGAAACGCCGGTGCATACTGTCGGCGATGTCACGGTCTTCTTCGGGTCGTATCCGCACGTCCTGCATGGAAAGGGCGGCAACAATCACCAGGATTTCAGGGATGCAGTGTTCGCGTTCAGCGGCGAGTATTATCCGTCCGAGGTGCGGATCCATGGGCAGGTGGGCGAGGCGGCGCCCTACCGGTGTCAGCTGCCCGTCTTTACGTAGAGCCCCCAGTTCCCGCAGCATCGCCATACCGTCAGAGATTGCGCGGGGGGCGGGAGGGTCAAGGAAAGGGAATTCCGATATTTCTCCGAGACGCAGCGCTTTCATCTGCAATATTACGCTTGCCAGGGTGGTTCGCAGTATTTCAGGGTCAGTGTATTCGGGGCGTGCCTCGTAGTTGTCTCGTGAATATAGCCGGATTGCGATACCGTCCGCGACCCGTCCGCACCTGCCGGAGCGTTGGTTGGCGCTGGCTTGCGAGATTTCTTCGATGGGGAGGCGCTGCACGCGGGTGCGCGTGGAGTATCTGGATATGCGTGCCACCCCGGTGTCGATCACGTAGCGGATGCCGGGTACGGTGAGTGAGGTTTCTGCAATGTTGGTGGATAGCACTATTCGCCGTAGGTTGTGCGGGGTGAATACCCGGCGCTGCTCGGCTGGGGATAGCCTGGCAAACAGCGGTAGCACTTCTATCGCTCCGGGAACCTTGGAGGTTGCGCCAGGTTCTGTATAGCGCGGACCGAGGTGTCCGGCGAGCGCGTTCGCGGTGTCGTGAATGTCGCGTTCTCCGGCGAGAAACACCAGGATATCGCCGGGACCGGCGGCAGTGAGTTCGTCAACGGCAGCCAGTATCCCGTCAGTTTCGTCGAGTTGGATGCTTAAACCGTCTGGGTCACGGGTTGAGCTGTCTGCGGCTGTCTCGTACCCTCGGGTGCTGTCAGTAACCGAAATGTCGAGTGGCCGATACCGCACCTCGACCGGATAGGTTCGCCCCGATACCGAGATGATCGGTACCCGACCGTCACGCACATGGTCGGAGAAATGCTGGGCGAAACGCTCAGCGTCGATAGTCGCCGAAGTCACGATAACCCGCAGGTCGGGGCGTTTCGGCAGCAGGGTCGCCAAGTATCCGAGTATGAAGTCGATGTTCAGGGAACGTTCGTGAGCCTCATCAACGATGATGGTGTCATAGTCGCGCAGCAGCGGGTCGGAACCGATTTCGTTTAGGAGTATGCCGTCGGTCATCAGTTTCACCATCGTCATTTCGTCGGTTTGGTCGGTGAATCTGACCTGATAGCCCACCAGTCCGCCGAGTTCGGTACCGAGTTCTTCAGCTATCCTTTCAGCGACGGTTCGGGCGGCGAGCCGGCGAGGCTGGGTGTGGCCGATAACGCCACGTACGCCACGTCCAAGGGCGAGACATATTTTTGGTAGCTGCGTGGTTTTACCCGAGCCGGTCTCCCCGGAAACCACGACTACCTGGTGGTTCGTGATTGCCGACATGATTTCGGGGACACGCGCGGTGATTGGGAGCTGCTCGGGATACTCTACCGGCGGTAGCGACTTGTCTCGCCTTTGAGCCAGTTTCCCCTCGATCCTCACCCACTAATTCTATTGCCTGTGGAGCAACGGCTTACACTGCAGGCAGGGAAAGCTAATGGCGGGGAGCCTCGGGCTCCCCGCCATTTAACTTTCCCTTATTTCACGGACTTATTCGGTCTTGCCGTTGCGGCGCCGAATTCCCATGAGCACCAGCCCCAGGATGGTGGTGACACCAGCGGCGAGTGCGATTCCAAGGACTTCCGCACCGGTGTGCGGCAGTTTCTTGATAATCTTTTCGTTCGGCGGGGTCGGCGGGGTCGGCGGGGTATCCGGGGTTTCAACGGTCACGGTTTGAGCCGCGTCGTTAATGTCCCTATGGGATCCGACGAGGTTGTTACCGTCACCATAGATTTCCTCGAATGCCACGTACTTGGCACCGGCGGTGGAGGCTGCGGCGGGCACGTTGAACTTCATTTCGACGGTGCCGGTTCCGGCTTGCGCCTGCCCATCTGTCACCTCGAAGGTGACGTCTTCAGCGGTCGCGCCTTCAACTGGCATACCGTTTGCTTTGTTCATCAGGGTGCCCTTCAGGGTGTAGGTTCCTGCGGTCAGACCGGTCCAGGTGACCTTGTCTACAACCACATTGTCCTTACCTACCGTCAGGATCTTGTCTCCGTCAGCCTGGTCACTGGCCACGGTCGCAACCGTTACATCCGGTCCGGCGGGCGGCTGCTCACTGTAGGTGTTGGTGAGCGTGAACCCTACCGTTACGGGTTTGGTTGTTTCGTTGACGGCGGTGAAGCTCGCGGAGCCATCACCGTTATCGACGAATCCCAGTGTCGAATCCTCACCAGCTGTGATTGACCACAGCGCGTTTTCGAATTCGAATCCCTCGATGGGCTGTGACGCGGCGGCCTCAGAGAATGTCACGCGGGTACCCGGTGCAATGTTGTCCAGTGTCGCGGGTTTCTCGCCTGCAATCACCGTGAGGACGGCATCCGTGGTGCTTCCGTCAGGCAGCTCGTAGGTCACGTTTACGGTGAACTCTTTGCCGTTCGCGGCATCACCGGCACCCTTGACAACCTTGTTCACGTCGATGGTGACCGGACCGGCCGGCGGGTTATCGCCGGTCTTTACGGTCTGGGCCGTATCGGTCAGGTCGGCGTGCGAGGCGACCGGGTCAGCATCGGTGTCGCTGCCAGCGTAGACGTACTCGAAAGCAACCATCTCGTGGTTGTATCCGAGGTCAGCTAGCACGGAGGCCGGCACCTCGAAGGTCATCTCGACAGCACCCTCCATTTCACCCTCTTTGACGGTGAAGGTTACCGGCTCGGAAACTACGCCGTCAATCGCGTCGCCGCTGGTCTTGTCACGCAGCGAGCCGACCAGGGTATAAGTACCTGCCGGCAGGTGCTTCCAGTTCACCTGGTCGAGCACGTAACCGGATTCGCCCTCAGCAACCTGGGTGACTACCTTGCCGCCGGTTGTCCGGTCGGTCGCGGTGGTACCGATTTCGGGGTGCGGCCCGGTGGTCTGTTCGGCATCGTTGATGTCGTGGTGCTTGGCGATGTCATAGCCGTCATACCTGATGGTTTCGAAAGCCACGATCGGTCCGCTCTGCAGGTCGGAACCCTTGACCTGGAAGTCCAGGGTGATATAGCCGTCAACGGTACCGTTGCTGTGTACCTTGACGTCTTTCACCGGGGCCACCGTGCCAGCATCGGAGCTGAGTTTGACGGTGCCATCGGCTGCTATCTCGCTGATCGTCAAGTTGACGGTCTGTTCGGTGCCGGGCACGACCTTACCGGCGTTCGGCCCTGACTTGAAGTTCAGGTAGCCGTTCACCTGGTAGGTGTATCCTGCGAGCAGCCCGGTGAAGTCAACCTTATCGGAGACTGTCACCTCAGTGGAATTCTGGTCGAGCAGCTTGTCGCCGTCAGCCTTATCGGTTGCCGTAGTGTTTACTCCCGGTACGGTCACGGTCTGGTCATCGTCGTCAATGTCGGTGTGGCTGGCTGCCGGATTATCGGTGTCAGCTTCGCCGTTGCCGTCTTCGTCAACGTATGCCTTCTCGAACACGACCCAGGAGGATCCCGGCTGAACCTGTTCGGCTGCAACCTGGAACGTCATTTCGACAGTGCCCTCGGTCTCGCCTTTCGCGACAGTGAACTTCACCGGGTCGTTGGTTACTCCCGTGAGTGGAGCACCGGTGGCCTTGTTCATCAGCGTACCGGTCATCACATAGTTACCTTCCGGCAGACCATGCCAGGTGACGGTGTCGATGATGGTGGCGTCTTCACCTGCGGCGAGGTAGTGATCCTCGCTACCGGCGGCGGCATCTTTCGCGACAGTCTCGATACCAGGCGTGTAGACGGTCTGGTCAGGCGAGTCGATGTCGTGGTGTTTCGCCACATCGTTTCCGTTATAGGTGACGGTCTCGAATGCCACTATCGCGGACTGGGAAACGTACTTGCCGTCGAGTCCCCAGGTGAGCGTCACGGAACCGTTCGGCTCGCTCGGGGTGTGCTTCACGGACTGTTCGGTACCCGGAATCGGGTCGCCGGATTTGTAGGACTGTCCGTCAACGATGATGTCATCTTTGAAGTGCAGTTCACCGGTCACGGTGTATTCCATGCCGGGCAGCAGGTTCCAGTAGTCAACCCGGTCGTTGATGGTAACTTTCGCGGCTGTCGTGTCGAGGGTGTGATCCCCGTCTGCGTCGGTCGCGGTGGTGTTCACCTTGGGCACGGTCACGGTCTGATCCTTATCGGACAGATCCTTGTGTTCAGCGATCGGTGTCTCGGAGTCGGCTTTGCCGTCGCCGTTGGCATCAGCGTAGGCCTCTTCGAACACGACCATCGACATGTCGGCTTTAACCGAGGATGCCGGCACCTTGAACTTCACGGTGACACTACCGGATCCGGCTTTCGCCTGTTCATCGGTGACAGTAAATGTTACCGGCTGGGTTTCGACACCGGCGACCGGCTGGCCGTTGGTCTTATCGACCAACTGACCGGTCATCACATAGCTGCCTGCTGCCAGGCCGTGCCAGGTGACGGTGTCGCGCACAACAGCATCTTCACCGGCTACCAGGAACTTGTCGCCGTCCGCGTCATCGACCGCTACGGTACCAATGTTGAGGTTGACCGTCTGGGCGGTGTCGTTGATGTCGTGGTGTTTGGCGATTTCACGACCCTGGTACTTGATGTCCTCGAATGCCACGATCGGGGACTTGGCAACATACTTGCCGTCAAGATCCCAGCTCAACACCAGGTAGCCTTTATAGGTTCCGTTACCGCCGTCTCCGGTCAGCCCCTGAACCTCGACACCCTCGGTGTCGGTGGTCGCGGTGACTGTACCGTCGGTTCCGGTGGTCAAAGTGACCCTGACAGACTGTTCGGTGCCTGGGATCATGTCTCCAGCGTCCAGCGGGGTTTCACCCGCAACCTCGAGTGCCTCTTTCACGTGCAGGCTACCGGTAACCACGTAGGGTTCCTGCATGTCGGGCAGCAGCCCGGTGAAGTCCACCCTGTCGTTGACTCTCACGGTTTCGGCTTTCGCGTCGAGTACCTTGTCGCCGTCAGCAGCATCGGTCGCGGTGGTTTCCACGCTCGGCACGATCACTGTCTGGTCGGCGTCGTTGATGTTTTCGTGGGTGGCGACCGGTGTCTCGGAGTCGGCTTTCCCGTCACCGTTGGTGTCGGCGTATGCCTTCTCAAAGACCACGAACTGGGCGCCTTCAACCACGTTGGCTGCACCGATCGGCAGTTCCATCTCGACGGTGCCGGCTGTTTCACCAGCAACCACCTCGAAAGACTTGGTGACGACCTTGCCGTCAACCGGGTTGCCGGTGGCTTTGTCCATGAGGACACCGCTCATCACATACTTACCGACCTTCAGGTCGTGCCAGGTGACAACATCTTTCACGGAGCCGTCAGCACCAACCTTGAGGAACTTGTCGCCGTCAGCGGCATCTGTCGCGACAGTGCCGATACCCGGAACTTTCTCTACAGTAACGGACTGGTCAGCGTCCTGCGGGTTCTCGTGTTTAGCGACCTCGGTGGTTTCGCCATCCGGGTTAGTGCCGGTCAGCTTCTCGTAGACGACCCAGTGGGCGTTTTCGGTGACGGAGCTGGCGGGAACAGTGAACGTGACCGCTACTGTGCCGTTCGTCTCAACCGGGTTTCCTGACTCGTCAGCGGCAACTGTGAACGTCACCGGCTGGGCGGTCGCACCCTGGACGGGCTGTAACTTACCGTCAACCACACTGTCTTTATCCATGAGAGTGCCGGTCACGGTATAGGTTCCAGCGGCCAGATCCTTCCAGGACACAGTATCAATGATGGTGGCTTCGGTGTTCGGAGCCACGAAGTGATCCGAGTCGCCGGAGCCATCAACCGCGCTGGTCCCGATTTCGGGGTTGAACACGGTTTGGGCACCATCGTTGATGTCGTGGTGGCTGGCTATCGTGCGACCCTCATAGATGATGTCTTCGAACACCACCATCGGGGCTTTCTGCAGCAGCTTGCCGTCAACCTCAATGACGATTACGACGTAACCGGAGACTGTTCCGTTAGCCTCGTCTACTGTCACCGGCCCAACTTCGACACCCTCATCGGAGGTGACTTTACCGTCAGCGCCGATGGTGAGGTTGACGGTGCGGGTCGCACCCGGAACCTCGGTGTTGTCATCTTGGTACATGAGCTGCCCGGTGACCTGATAGGTCTTGCCCGGCAACAGCCCGGTGAAGTCAACCTTGTCGCCGACTTTCACGGTCGCCGCGTCACGGTCGAGGTGCTTGTCACCATCGGATACATCGTATGCGTTGGTGGTCACGCCGGGGGTCACGACGGTCTGTGCCTCGTCGTTGATGTCGGCGTGCTCCAGCGGCTTCGTCTCTTCACCATCGGTGTAGGTCACCGGCGCGGTGTTGTCGGCGTTGAACAGCCGCTCGTAGACGACATAGCTGTGGTCAGCGACTACCGTATCGGCGGGAACCGGGATTTCAATGTCCCAGGCTCCGTTTCCGGCTTGTGCTTGAGCTGCGGTGACTTTCACGGTGGCGTTGCCGTTAACCAGCGCCTGACCGTCTTGACCGTCAGCCTTGTCGTGCAGCTCATAGCGCAGGGTATAGGTTCCTTCCGCCAGGTTCGTCCAGGTCACGTGATCTTTCACGGTACCTGCTTCACCGGCAACCAGGAACTTGTCGGTGTCGGAAGCCACGCTTGCGGAGGTTCCGAGCGTCGGGGTGATCTGATCGAGCGGGTACTCGTTGCTGTACTCGATGGTCAGTTCATCTCCAGCTTTCACCGTGATGTCGGTGGCGGCAGTGCCCTCACCGGATTTCACTACGGTGTCGCCGTTCTTCAGCGTCCAGGATGCCTGCTGGCCTTTAGCGCCTTCCGGAACTTCCTGCACCTCAGTGATGGTGCAGTTCTGACCGGCTTTCAGCCCCTCGATGGTGAGCGGCTGGTTCAATGCAACTTCACCGCCATTATCAAGCACCATTTCTGCGCCACCGCAGGTTGCGGTGAACTTGAAGGTGCTCGGAGCCTGAATCTGCTTCGGGTTGTCCCCGGTCACCTGGGCGCTAACTTTCTTGATCGTCAGTTTCGCCGGGTTCGATCCATAGCTGTTGTCAGCTTCGACTGTGGCAACCGTTGAGTCACCGCCGATGAGGAAGCTGGCTTTCTGACCGGCAACCGTTTCGCCGTTAACCTTGTAGGTCACCTGCGCGGTTTCTCCGATTGCGCTCATCTGTTCGGTGAGCGGACCGCTAACGAGTTTGTCGTCAGCCCAGTATCCGAGCTCTTCGACCTGCACTCGGGTGCCGATCGGGAGGGTCTCATCCGGGGTCCAGGCGAGCTTCTCAGCTTCTGCAGCGGTATTCGCACCTGTCACGTGAATCTGAAGCGGTTCGTCGTCACCGATGGTCACGTTGAACACAAAGGTGTTTGACGGCACTTCGACACCGTTCGGGTTTTCCACAACTTTCAGTACCTTGAAGCTGCCTTTCTCCGGGGTGTAGACGTTCTTCACGGTGAATACCGCTGCGCCGTCTTTACCCAGTTCGAAAGTGAAGGACTTGGTCTGTGAGTTCGGGGTGAAACTGTTAGTCACTGAACCGTTGTCCTGCTCGAACGCCAGGTTAGAGAAGTTCCAACCCTCGGGTTCGAAGATCGGGTCAACCTCAGTCACGGTGCAGGAGTCGCCGGGCTTCAGGTCTTTGACGTTGGAGCCTTCTGACTTCGAGGACCAGGCGTTGCCGTTCTCGGCGGTGAGCGTGAACTGACCGGTCACCGGCTGGTCTTTACCTGCAACCTCACAGCTGTATTTGAAGTTGAACTGCTGGTCTTTCACCTTGGCTTCCAGGTCAGCCTGGACGCCTCCGAGCGCAGCAACGTCCTTGCTCACCTGGAACTGTGTCTCTTTGTCGAGGTAGGAGTTCTTCGCGGTAACTTTCACGGTACCGTTATCGGGGACTTTACCGGTCAGGACGGCGTTCTCGTCGAGGTCTTTGCCGCCCCAACGGGTCGTGTCAGCAGTTGCGCCCTCATAGCTGAGGTCGAAGATCCAGGAGTCACTATCGGCGTTTGCCGGGCGCACCTCATAGACTGCGCACTGGTAGCCGACAGGAATCTGGTCAACCGTTACGCTTCCGGTGCCTTGACCATCAGTGATGGTGATGGTCTTGGTGCCGGTGAGAGCCGTGTCAGTGTCTGCGTCGGGAGCACACACGTACTGGAAGTTGAACACGCCGTTTTGTTTGATGGCGCGTGCGCCCTCAGTGTTGTCGGCGACTACCTTTTCGATAACCAACCGACCGGGGTTTTCAACCTCGACACTCTGGTCGGCATCGTTGCGGTCCTTGTGTTCGGCCACCTTGTCGGTGGGTTCTGCGTTGTCGGAGCCGTCTATCTTGCCGTCGTTATTGGAGTCGGGCACGAGATACAGTTCCTCGAACACCACATAGCTGTGACCAGTCTCCGGGGTGAAAGTAAAGGTCATTACTTCTGTCCATACACCGGAGGCGTTATCTTTTGTGATGGTTTGACGAACCGGGTCGGCGGTCGCTACCGGCTGACCGTCAGCTTTGTCAACGAGCGTGCCGCGCAGCTCATAGGTGCCCTTGTTCAGGTTATGGTATTCGACATCGTCAGTGACTTTGGCTGGAGAACCCGCAACCACTTTCGGTTTGCCGGTACTATCCTTAGTGCTGCCGGCACCGTCCTTGACATTCGCGAGAGTCCCGATCTCGTAGTTTACGGTCTGGGCTTCGTCGTTGATGTCGTGGTGTGCGGCAATCTCTTTACCTTCATAGGTGATGGTTTCGAAAGCGACCAGCGGATGCACCAGGTAATCTTTGGCTACCGTGAACTGAACCTCAATCCAGCCGCTCACGGTACCGTTCCCGGCCAGTGTCGGTGTCCCATACTTGATGGTTTGACCTTCAGCGGTGGCGGTAACAGATTTGCCGTCAGCGGAGATGGTCAAGGTTACCGGAACCTGAGTTCCGGGTACCGCCTCGCCGGTTTCTTTGTCGTAGAGTTCACCGGTGACCGTATAGGTCTTGCCGGGCAGCAGACCGGTGAAGTCGATGTGGTCGGCTACGGTCTGTGTTTCGGCTTGCGTATCCAATACCTTGTCGCCGTCAGCGGCATCGGTCGCGGTGGTTTCCACGCTCGGCACGATCACTGTCTGGTCGGCGTCGTTGATGTTTTCGTGGATCGCGACCGGTTCAGCACCCTCGGTGACCTTACCATCGACAACGTCCTTGGCCAAGTACAGTTTCTCGAACACCACGTATGCGTGGTCGGCGCTCAGCTCAACATTCTTGAACTCGATGACGTCTGCCCAGGTGCCGGAGGCATTGTCGGTTTTGACTGTCTGCGGCTCGGAGGTGGCTGTCGCCACAACCTTATTGGTGTTCTTGTCGAGCAGTTGGCCGAGCAGCACGTACTCGCCTTTAGCGAGGTTGTGGTATTCAACATCGTCAAGCACCGTGGTGGTGACGGTGTCTCCTGTAACGCCTTCTGTCTCAGGCAGTTTCACGAAATGGTCGCCGTCCTGGTCGGTAGCCACGGTTGAGATGCTCGGGTTCCAGACGGTCTGGCTCGGGGCATCAATATCGCGATGGATTGCGATAACTTTACCTTCGTACTCGATTTGCTCGTACGCCACGATCGCGGTGGTGTGCAAGGACGCGCTATCAAGCTCCCAGCTGAGTGTGACGGAGCCGTCAGCCTCGGTCGGGGTAATCTTCACGATCTTCTTGGGACCACCGATCGCCTGACCAGTGTCCTTGTTCCACAGCTCCCCGGTGATCGTGTACTCCTTACCGGGGATCAGGCCGGTGTATTTGACCTCGTCATTGATGGTGACTTTCTCTTCACCTTGGTTAAGGTTGTGGTCGTTGTCAGCGGCATCGGTCGCGGTCGTGGTGACACCCGGGATCCACACGGTCTGGCTGTCAACAATGTCGTCGTGCTTCAGCTGCTGGGTTGCGCCGTCCTTATCGGTGTAGGTGTAGGCGCTACCGTCAGCGTTCAGCAGGTACTCTTTGACGACCAGCTGGTGTTCGGCGAGCACAATGTCGCTGGGCACCGCGATCTGTACAGTCCAGGTGCCTTTACCGGCCTGGTACTGTTCGGTCGTCACCTCGACGGGCAGCAGCTCGCCGGTGGTGATGTCGGTCTTCGTTACCTTGTCATAGAGCACTGCCTTGACCTGGTAGTTACCTGCCGGCAGTCCAGTGAACTCGATAACGTCTTCGATCTTCGTGTTGGTATCGACTTTACCGTTGTCGTCACTGTTTTCCTTGGCGATAGCGAGCAGGAACTTGTCTTTGTCGCTGGCGTCACGGGCGGTGGTACCCATGGTTGGCACGTCGGATGGCACGGTCACGGTCTGGGCGGTGTCGCCCGGTTCCTCGTGGGTGGCGATCACTTTACCGGTGTTGTCGGTCAGCTTCTCGAATACCACGTACTTCTTGCCGGGCAGGATTTGCTGCCCATCCTGAAGCTCGAACACGATCGCGTTTGCCCACTCGCCGTCAGCATCATTGGCCCTGACTTCAGCGGTGGCGGTGGCGACCGGGGCTTCACCAACCGTAGTGGCGGTGTCACCCTCACCGGTAACCTCCCACAACTCGCCGTTGAGGGTATAGGTTTCGCCGGCTTTCAAACCCTGATATTTGACGGTGTCCTTCACGGTCGCGGCGCTACGGGCGGTCAGCTCGTGGTCGCCATCGGTGCCGTTGTCGGTTGCGACAGTAGCAATCTCAACCGGGTAGACGGTCTGTTCGGGAGCTGTCGGGTCTTTGTGGTCGGCAATTGTGATGCCACCGGCAACCTGTATCTCCTCGTAGGCAACCATCGGACGGTGATCAGCCATCTGGGCTTTGCTGACAGTGAAGTCGATAACGACAGCACCATCGACACTCAGCCACTTCTCACCGGTCTTTTCACCATCGATTTCACCCTCGATTTCTTTGACTGTATGGCCAATGACTTCCAGGGTCCGCCCGTTGCTGGTGGCCGTGGCGTTACCGGAATCGTCAATCGTGATGGTCACGATCTGTTCGGTGCCGGGAACCACTGAACCGTCCTGACCGTCCTGGTAGTGCAGGTCACCTTTAACAGTGTAGGTCTGACCGGCCAGCAGCCCAGTGAATGTTACCTTGTCGGAGACGGTTTGGGTGTCCGCGGTGGCATCCAGGTAGCTGCTGGAAGTGTCCTTGTTGTAGGCCTTGGTTGTCACGGTCGGGACGACCACGGTCTGGGACTTGTCACCAATGTTTTTGTGTACAACCGGGGTGCCGTCAGCTTCATTCACCGGGGTGGTGCCGTCAGCCTTGAACAGTTCCTCAAACACAACATAGCGGGCACCCGGCGTGGCCTTATCTAAGGTAAAGGTGACCACGTCAGCTTCGGTACCTTGGAACGCTTCAGCTTCTGCCTCACTCACGTTAAATGTTCCGGTGGCACTTGCTACCGGTTCACCGGTGTTCTGATCCATCAGGGTGCCTTTCAGCACATAGTCACCAGCCGGGAGGTTAGTCCAAGACACGGTGTCTTTGATGGTGAACTCTTCACCGGCTTTCGCGTATGCGTCAGCGCCGGAGAGATTCGACTTCGCCTGGGTGGCGATTGTCGGACCGTTGGAATAGGTGTTTACGTATTCCACGGTGAAAGTACTCGCGGCGTTAACGGTGATTGTCGCCTCGTTCCCGGTATCTTGGGTACCGCTGCTGCTCCAGCTGGTGGTGAGCACGGTACCCGCCGGTTTATTACCCGGATCTTCGGTGATTGTGCATCGGGTTCCGACCGGCAGACCCTCAGCAATCAGTGTTGCCTCTGTCGCATTGGCGTTCACCGTGACGGGGTCGGAGCTGCTCTTCACGGTTTTGTCGGGCAACTCGCAGCTGTAGTTGAACTTGAAACTGTTCGGAACCTGGATTTCGGCTGCCCCGGGGCCTTCAGCTTTAGCTGTCTTCAACACTTTCAGTTCACCCTTAGGTGCAGTGAAGGTGTCGGTGGCGGCAGCGGTGACACTGGTGCCGTACTTACCGAGAGTCACATGGGCGCTACCGTTATTGTTGTCGGTGACACCATTGCCAGCGTAACTGATGCTATCGGTGAGGTTCGGGATATTGAGTTCGGCGAGCTTGCCGTCCTTAATGACGTGGCGCGCATGGTTGTCGTCAACCCACGCGACCTCTTCGATGGTGTAGTTGCCGTTGGCTTTCAGTGTCCAGCCGGTCACGGCAGCAACATCAGTCGGGGTACCGACCTTAACGGAAACATCTTTTACAGCTCCCGTTTCATTATCGGTCACTTTGAAGATGTATTCTTTCGGCAGTTTCTCCTGCTCTTCTGGACTCAAAGCACCGTTATCGGCCTTATTGGTCTTGGTCAAAAGCAGTTTCACCGGTTTCGACTTATAGGCGTTAGTGACAGTGTATTTCACTGTTTCGCCGGTAACCGTGAACCGGTATTTACCATTCCCCAGAGATTCTGTGCCACCGGAGAACCGTCCGGTACCGGCGTCCACCGGCACGTAACCAGCCTCAGCGAGCGCCTTATCGGCATCGGCGTGACCGGTCTCTTTGATGGTGCAGGTTGTGCCGACCTTGAGATTCTCCGGTCCGGAGACTGCCACGCCCGGCGTAAGAGTCAAGAAGCCTTTGCCTGCCTCACCACCTTTATAGGTGCAGGTGTATTCCACAGTGTAACTGAGCTTCGAGGTGTCAAAACCATCATCGAGACCAGTAACTTCCTTCACCACCTGGAATCCGGAATCTTTCGGCAGATAGGTGTTCTCTGCGGTGACGGTTACTGTCGCGGTCTGGGCGGTTGCATCTGTCGGAACCATACGACCGGTCTTCAACGCTCCCGCCGGGATTTTGTGGTCACCGATCGGCAAGCCACCGGCGATCCGTTCATAGCTCACGCCCTCAGCTTTGAGAGTGGTTTCCGGGTTCGAATCCTCGGCAGCATCTTCCGCGGTTGAGAATGCGGACTCCCAAACGAAACACTCATAGCCGTAAGGTATGCTCACCGAATCGGTGGTTACACCTGCGGTCATGGCTTTTGTGCCTTCTACGATACTACCGGTTTGGCCGGTGCCCGGACGGCACACATAAGACATGGTGAACTTGTGTTCGTCCAACAGGTTGTCCGCATCGTGCAGCTTTTTCAGGAAGTTGAGTTTCACGTCCTTTTGCTTATAGGTGTTGTCGAAGTGGAAAGTTACCGCCTCGCCAGCACTAGCCGGTTTGATGTTAGACAATGGCAGGCTCATAACCTGGTCGGTATCCTCAATCCGAATCTCGGCAATTTCACCACCTGAAGCGTTGCTCACCTGCGGTTCTGTGGCGTTGCTGGTCAGCGTGTAGCCGTCAGCCTCTGCCTCGGAGATGTCCTCCATAACGTAGCATCGGGCGTCATAGTTCACAACGATCGGACCGGACTTTGCGTAGCCCTTTGAATCAACTGTCAGGGTGACGCTATCTAATTTGCCTTCCGTTTTGTCTTTGTCAAGGCAAACGTAGTTGAACTTGAAGTCCTTCTCAGGCAGTGCGATGGTTTTGCCGGTGGAATCGGTGGCTGTCGCCTGCTTTTCGATAATGAAGTAGTTGTCAATATAGATGGACTGACTTTCAACCTCATTCACGTTGTTGGGATCCTCCGGGTGGGTCAAGTCCACACCGTTTCCGGTCAGTTTCTCGTAGGCGGTGAGTTTCTTACCTGCGTATTCCTTGACCTGGTCTGCGGTCAGCTCGAACCGGAGCGTGACGGTCTTATCGGTGCCGCCCTCAGCCGTGAATGTCTTTTCGGCTTTGATTCCGGTCGCGGTTTGACCGTCCATCAGCTCACCGGAGACCTTGTATTCCTGTCCGGCTTCCAGGTTCCCATAGGTGATGGTGTCTCTGATAGTGGCGGGCTTTGTCGGATCTACGTGCTTGTCACGATCAGAGTCGTCTGTAGCCGTGGTTTTCATATAGGGGGTCGGCTTATAGGTGTTGGTCGCGGTCAATGCGACAGTGGTGTCGTTGCCCTCCAGAATGGAGAAGCTCACGGTCTCACTCGAAACCTCGAATTCGGAATCGCCGGAACCTGACCACTTCAGTTCAGCGCCGTCATGCTTGGTCTCGTTTACCTTAATCTTTGCGTCTGCCGGTAGTCCGGTGATCTGCGCGGTTTCACCAGCTTTAATCGTGAAAGTGTATTCGTCGTCCCGTTGCTTTCCGTTCAGAACCCACTTGCCTCTTTTTTCGCCGTTAACTGTGAAACCGAAGGTGAAGTTTTCGGCAACATTGCCTTTATAGCCCTCGGAGACAACGTTCTTCGTCACCGTGAACCCGCCGGGGTTCGGGGTGGCGGCGACTACGCCAATCTTTTGGTCGACGCTGTTGGTCCAGTCGTGGGTGTACTGCTCGGTTCCGGGGCAGGCGATAGAAATCTTGCCGGTGCCCTCGGTCTGCCAATCGACACCGCCCATACCGACACGCACCTGATACTTGGGGTTGTTGTTCGGCAGGAAGTATGTGCCGTACAGTTTCAGGTTACCGGCGAAACGATAGCTGATGTCAGCTGTCCGACCCGCCTGGCAGTTGCTGAGGGTCAAGGTAATACCCTGCACCATCTGGGCGGCGGTCATATCGAAATTTTTACCGTTCGCGGTCAGGTGGAAGCTCTTGACGGTGGAATAGCCGTCAGCCTTTTGGAGTGCCGCTTTAACCTGCGGGTTCGAGGTGTCAATTTTCACGGTGTACTTGTTGTCTGTGTCCGCTACCGGGGTGACAATCAGTTGCACGCCGTTGCTCAACAGCTGGTCGTTGGTCATGACCTGCGAGCCGTAGGCGTTCCACGCGGCATCGAGGACGGGCTGACCCACACCGCTGTATTTACCGCCAGGGTTGGTGACAATCCATACAGCTTCCTCGATTTGGCGGGGCTGAAGTTCCGGATGCGCATCGGCGTACATAGCCAAGGCGATCAGTCGCTTTTGCCGCTCAGCGGTCATGGTCACGTCAAATTGGTTGTATCCCAGGTCGTTCGGGTCGAGATACACGTCAGTGCTGCGGGTGAAGTAGGTGGTGTCGTTTATGACACCCCGGTTCGTGTTGGTGCCATCAGCACAATAGAACGGTGTTCCCTGGATATTAAAGAACCCGGATGGGCGACCTGCCGCATCGTAGTAGGAGTCATTCGGATCCCAAACGACCTGCTTGCTTTGGCTCTCATAGGTTGAGGAAAGCACCGCGATTGAGGGGGCAACCTCGGTGGTGGTTGTGACACCGCCAGCTACTTTGGCGCGCGCACCAAAGAACACTCCCTCAGTAATGTTGCCGCCGGGAATAGTGTGGGTGAAAGATTTCTCCCAGTTGGTCTCGCCGGTGACGGTAACCGTGTCGCTCGAGCTAACGATTTCCTCGGTGCCGTCCGACGCTACCTTATATATTTCACTGGTTACCTCATAGGTGGTGTTCGGATCCAGGTTTTCCAGGGTAACCCGATCGGTCAGTGTCGCATCGGTGCCGACGGTCAGGCTATCGACTTCCTGCAGCTGCTGGCCGGTGAGCTGCTGGCCGGTGAGGGCCGTGCTCAGCTTCGGGGTCGGGGTGGTCGGGGTGCAGGGCGCGGAAACTGTCAGTCCGCCGCTGACGGAAACCGGAATACCGTCAATAATGACCTGTGCCTGATACTCTTGCTCTTGCCATGCGGCACCGGGAACCTCAACGCTGCCAGAGAATTTGATTGTCGCGGTCGGGGTGGTGCCACCGCAATCACCCGCGAAAGCGACCCACACGCCCTGTGCCATGTTTTGCCAAGTCAACTGATCTGCGGGAATTTCAGAGTTCATTCCCTGGTCGGCGTAGATTTTCACGGTTACGCCCGGGTTGTTGGCCTCCAGCCCGAACTTCAGGGCCGACAGGTCGCCGTTGAATTTCTCGGTTCCCTGCAATTGCACATTCACGAGCCTGGTGCTGCCATTAGTGGCTTCACCGACATTAACCAGTTTCAGGTTGTTCAACATTTCTTGAACGTTTTTGGCTTGCCCCTGAACACGCTCGTTCAATGCAGCGGTAATACGCTCAATGTCTGCCTGCGGGGGGATATATGTCCAGGATTCAGACCACTGATAACCATTCGCGATGTACCACATATATGCCTGCACGAACATTATTTGCATACGTGGTGAAGATCCGAAAAGCGTCGGGTTTGTCTTATACAGATACGCCAGGTTCTGCATCTGCATGTATTGCTCATCCTTATACGAGCTGTAGTAGTGGGCTTTCACACCAGATAAGCTGTCAGGGATCGTGACATCGGGTTGAATACACAGGGTTGTCAGATCGAGGTTCTGACCGTTATACGTGAGGTTTGCCGTGTACGGATAGTATGCTGCGTAACCCGTATCGTATTCGGGCACGAACTGCATAAGATTCTTCTTGTCGTCAATTTGAATGATGTAATACGTTTCATTGAGGAGTGTACGCGGTACCGCAGCGAATACCCCCGATGCGGAATCATAGTAAACACCTGAAACCGGTCTAAATTCATGGCTTATTACACGTACGCCATGCTGTGTGAATTCGTCGCTCAGACTGTAAGCTTTTAGTGCTTTATTAATATCGCCCGAAGCACCATTCAATATATTGTCGAGGTCTGAACGCCAGTCGGCTGCATTGAGGTTGGCTGCCGGTTCAGCACTTGTGTATGTGGCGTGGTCTCCGCCTAGTGATACCGGGAACCAACATGTAGTAGTAGTAGCCTTATCGGGATTAATTTTACACGGATACGGCTTGAAAACCTGGTCGTTCACCTTTGCAATAGATCCATCAGCCTTTTTATCCATGGTGACGGCAGCCGGATATTGCGCTAGACCATTATTCTTCGTCCAGGAGTTGATTGACTGAGCGATCTGACCCTGAAGCGTAGTCCAATCTGTCGTAATGATCTTGGCTTCTTTGGCTGTCGTGGTACTGGGATCCACAGCGTTAGAGGGCAGAATCAGGGAGGTGATGGTCCATGCCAGAGCCATTACCGCCGCGACCCCCGCGACCATCCATTTCTTGAGTTTCCCAGTTACTGATTTCGCACCGGTTTTAGCGTTCATAGTTCCCCTATAATTCCAATCCATTGCTCACAGAGGCCCATTGCCTCCCACATTCTGTTTCAGAATAGCAGCAGAGATTAAAGCGTGCAAGTCCGTTATGTGAATTAGTTAATAAATCTTTGTTTTGGGTTCCGCAAAACACAGGTAAAAGAACTCTCGACATCGAGAAATAACGTTGTTTTCCGAGGTTTTGGGACTGGTAGCCGGCAGTGAAAACCCCCATTCTGGCAGAAATTAGCGGAACCCTACCCGGTATTGTTTCATCGCACCCCAAACACCACATAGTGAGCTATCAGACACTCGAATCGCAAAAAAACAGCCCCGCTTTTAATAATTTTCCAAAAACGCTCTAATCACCCTCCCACCCCCACCACCGCCAAGCCGCCCAACCACTCGAACAAAACCCCGGTGTCGAGCCACGCCAGATTGACACCACTGAGACCCCCTCCAGCACATCCCCCACAACACGGTTTCATGGTTTCCCGAGCACTATCGAGACCGTTTAACGCAGTGCAGCGACCTCTATAATTGGGTGTATGAGAACCGACCCGTTACGGGTGGGAGCGACGCGACTGCACCTGCAAAACCCCTATGAACTGGCCGGCGAATACCATACCGTGCGTCCCCGATACCCCGACGCCGCAGTGGCCGCCCTGCTCGCAGACACCGAAAACATCGCCGATATTGGAGCCGGCACCGGGATACTCACCCGGCAGCTGCTCGCCGCTGCCGCCGAAAACGCGAAACCGTTGAGAATCAAAGCGATCGAACCCTCCGCCCAGATGCGCGCCCAGCTCGCCAAAAACCTCCACGACAGCGCGGCAAATACCCGGACATCAGGCACCCGGCGGAGAGAAACACCCGCACACAGTGTCGAGATCCTCTCCGGCACCGGGGAAGCAACCGGGCTGCCGGAAAACAGTGTAGACCTCGTGGTTTACGGGCAGTCCTGGCATTGGGTGGCGGCCCAGGCAGCCGCCGTAGAAGCCGCGCGCCTGCTCGAGACGACCCACAAAAACGCCAGGCTCGCGATCATCTATAACCAGTTAAATGTGGCAGTGCCGTGGGTGAAAAGACTAACCAGGATTATGCGTTCCGGGGACGTGCAACGCCCCGAACGACCCCCAACCCTGACCGACATATTTAACACACCGCAACTGCAAGTATTCGACTGGGCGAGACACCCCACCCCGGAACAGTTGATGGCACTCGGACGCAGCCACTCCTCGTATTTGCAGTCCAACGTGACCGGACGCGAACATATGCAAAGAAACCTGAGCTGGTACCTGTATGAGCATTTAGGGTTTAAAACCGGACAGACACTCGAAGTGCCCTACCGTACCCTGCTGTGGACGGCGACCCCCCGATAATCAAATAATGTCGTGGCGGACGATAGTCGCCGCGCGATCGGCACCCACCCCGATAACCGAAACCCGGACTCCAGCTAGCTCCTCCAGGCGCGCAATATAGTCCCTGGCTCGCGCCGGAAGATCCGTAAACGACCGGCACCCGGAAATATCTTCACTCCAGCCGGGCAGCATCTCGTATACGGGCACGGCATGGTGGAACGCGGACTGATCCGGGGGCATCTGAACACAGCGCCGCCCATCCACATCATAGGCGACACACACCGGGATCTGGTCATAGCCAGTCAAAACATCTAGTTTCGTGATCACCAGATCCGTTAGCCCATTCACGCGAGCCGCATAGCGCGCCACCACCGCGTCAAACCACCCGGTGCGCCGCGGCCTGCCGGTGGTCGCCCCGTACTCGCCGCCAGCCACCCGCAACGCCTCCCCGGTCGCGTCATTCAACTCGGTGGGGAAAGGCCCCTCACCGACACGCGTAGTATAGGCTTTCGCGATACCTATAACCCTGTCGATACGGGTCGGGCCGATACCGGAGCCGGTACAGGCACCACCAGCCGTGCAACTCGAAGAAGTCACAAACGGATAGGTGCCGTGGTCAATGTCCAGCATCGTGGCCTGGCCACCCTCCAAAAGCACCGTTTCACCACGATCCAAAGCCCGGTTCAGTTCCAAAGTGGAGTCCACCATCATCGGGCGAACCCGCTCACTGTAGCTGAGCAGATCGTCAGCAACCTCATCCGGATCCAAAACCTGCTCAGCGAAAACCTTTTCTATCTGCGGGTTTTTCTGATCCAACGCGGAATGAACTTTCTGCCGCAAAATTGATTCATCAAAAAGATCCTGGATACGCAAACCGATACGGTTCATCTTGTCGGCATAGGTAGGCCCGATACCGCGACCGGTAGTGCCGATTTTGCGTTCCCCCAGGCTGCGTTCAGCCAAACCGTCCATCACCCGGTTATAGGACGGGATGATGTGGGCATTTGCGGAAATACGCAGCCGGGAACAATCCACCCCGGCATCCGTGAGCATCTCTACTTCAGAAAACAACACCGACAGGTCTACGACAACGCCGTTACCGATAACCGGGATTGAAGTCGGGGAGAGAATACCGGCAGGGATCAGGTGCAAAGCAAACTTATTATCACCAACAACGATAGTGTGACCAGCGTTGTTGCCGCCGTTGAACTTCACCACCCAATCGACCTGCTGACCGATCAAGTCAGTAACTTTCCCTTTACCCTCGTCACCCCACTGCGCGCCGACAACAACCAAAGCTGGCATTCGTATCCACCTCTCTGCTTAACCGTAATCAGCATACATTAATCAACGGGCGAGAAACCGCGCAAACCAAAGGGGGCAGGCCGAGTCAGCCTGCCCCCCCTGGAAAACCGTGTCAGTCGAAATCAGATGATGACCTGCTCAGTGAGCGGCGTACGGTTCCCGAAACGGTGATTCGTGAAAGCCACCGTCTGTTCATGGACGAAAGGCAGCATCTCGACCCGACCGGAATAGGTCACCGGCGAAGACCAGATCGCCACATCTACGCTGCCACCCAGAGCCTCCGAAAGTGCCCGATGGTTACCGCCGATGAGGCGGATACGGGCATCCAAGTTCGCGGCAGTAGCATCCTTCTCCCAGGTCGGTACCCAATCCAGGAAGTCCGCATCGGATTGAAGGCCAACATTCACGCCGTGAGCATTAAAGAAATCGGCAACCCGATCGCTGGGCGCGACCGCGCTTGAAACACTCACGTCAGAACCGATAGCCAACCCGGCAGCAACCACCCGCAACAGCTCCGATTCCGCAGAACCCTCAGAGAGCCGAACCAGCACCGGTAACGGGTGGTAACGGAACACGTTACGTTCCGCACTCAACCCGGTCACGTCCGAAGCCCGGAAGAACCCGTCAACAGCGGCCTGGTCAGTTACCAGCGCGTCACGTACAAAACCGGTGCCCTCCGCGAGCGACCCAGCTGCCTGCCACGCCTCCCGCAACACCCGATCCGTCAAAGCCGACTCGTCAGCATCGGTGTGCGCCGGTTGGCGTGCCGTCCAATCCCCCAGGTAAGCCAGGTAGTTCGGGCCGCCAGTTTTCGCGGTCGCACCCACGGCGGAACGCTTCCAGCCACCGAAAGACTGCCGCTGCACGATTGCTCCGGTGATACCCCGGTTCACGTAGGTGTTGCCGGCGTTGACGTGCTCCAACCAGTAGTTGATTTCGTCGGCATCCAGCGAGTGGATACCCGCGGTCAAACCATAATCGACAGCGTTTTGAATCTCGACAGCTTCCTCAAGGGTGTCACAGCGGATGATACCCAGGATCGGGCCGAAATACTCGACCATGTGGTATTCGCTGTTCGGTTCGACACCGGCACGCACGCCGGGGCTCCACAGCAGCCCGGAATCATCCAGCTGTTTGGGTTTAATCGCCCAGTGCTGTCCCGGCTCCAAGGTGGTGAGACCGCGATACAGTTTCTCGTCCGGTTTGCGAACCAGCGGCCCCATCTGTGTCGCCAGGTTCGAAGGATAGTCAACAACCAGCGAGTTCACTGCGTCGAGCAGCTGGTCGTGGACACGCCGCGACACACCGGTAGACCCGACCAGGATCGCCAGCGACGCGGCAGAGCATTTCTGGCCGGCATGACCGAAAGCGCCATAAACAATGTCGGCTACCGCCAAATCCAGGTCGGCGGAAGGGGTGACGATGATTGCGTTCTTGCCGGAAGTCTCCGCCATCAACCCCAGATCCGGGCGCCAGGAACGGAACATCCGTGCGGTGTCGATCGACCCAGTGAGCACCAGGCGCTCCACCCGGGAATCCGAGATCAGGGCTTTACCGACTTCCCGATCCGGGGTCTGCACCAGCCGCAGCACCTCCTCCGGAACCCCCGCAACCAGCAGGCACTCGGTGATGAGCGCGCCACAGCGTTTCGATTCTTTCGAGGGCTTGAAAATCACTGGGGAACCGGCAGCGAGCGCGGCAACCACGCCGCCGCACGGGATCGCGAGCGGGAAGTTCCAAGGCGGAGTGACCAGTGTCAGTTTCGCCGGATGGAACTCGGCACCGTCAACGCTCTCGATTTCCTTGATCGACTCAGCATAGTAGTGGCAGAAATCGACAGCCTCGGAAACCTCGACATCACCCTGGTCGATAGCTTTACCTGCCTCGGAACCTGCAACCTCGATCAGGTCGGCACGGCGGCGAGCCAACTCCAACCCAGCCCGGTGAATAATCTCGGAACGTTCCTCGACGGGACGCGCAGCCCACTCCTCACCGGCTTTAACCGTATCCGCGATGAGCTTATCCAGTTCATCGAGGGACTTCACTTCAGCTTCTGCGGCACGCTTCACACCCAGTTGCGAATCCGCAATCCGGTCACGGATACGCCGCGCCCACTCCATATTCGCTGGCAATGCCGGATCCGAGTCCGGGGTGTTTTGGAAACGCCAATTGCCGTTGGGGTCCTTTACCGGGGCGAGAATATCCTCATCGGACTCTTCGAGACGATTCTGGGTACGGAAAGCACCAACCGGCACGGTCTCCACCAGTTCCAAAGCCCGCTCAAAATTCTCTTCCTCGTGGCGAACAACCGTCTCCTCGTCCAGGTCAAAAATGTTCGACATGAAGTTTTGGGCAGCGGAGTTCTCCTCCAGGCGGCGCACCAGATAAGCGATCGCCACATCGAACTCTTCGGGGTTCACCACCGGCACGTAGTACAGTAGCGGGCCGACATCCTCGGTGACCGCCTGCGCCTGGGGAGCCGCCATACCGGAAAGCATCTCGAACTCCACATCCTGACCCTGACCGATTGACAGGCCGCGGTGTCGCGCCAGCTCATAGCCGAACGCACAGGTGAACATGTTCATACCGGCAACACCGATACGCAGGTTCTTCGTGTGCTCTTTCGTTAAAGCGTAATCCAGGATCTGGATATAGTTGGCGTCCGTGTCGGCCTTGCTCGGCTCAACCGTGAGCGGCCAACCGTGCATAACCGCATCCACTGTTTCCATCGACAGGTTCGCGCCTTTAACAACACGCACCTTGATGCGGGCACCACCCTTGGCGACCCGTTCAGCAGCCCAAGCCTGCAGGTTGTTCATCGCGACCAGCGAATCCGGCAGGTAGGCCTGCAACACGATACCGGCCTCCAGATCCTCCAAACCGGGAGTCTCCAATATACGTTTAAACACGTCAATGGTCATGTGCAGGTCGTGGTATTCCTCCATGTCCAGGTTGATGAACTTCTTCGGGGAATAGGACGCGGCCAGCTGGTAGAGCGGCAACAGCGCGGCTACCGCACGATCAACAGTCTGGTCGTATGCCCAGGCGTTGTGCGGGCCGGTCACCGCCGTAACCTTCAAAGAAACATAGTCCACGTCGTCACGGCGCAACAGGTTCTCGGTGTCCCGCAGCCGCTTCGCGGCCTCCTTGTCGCCAAGCACCGCCTCTCCCAGCAGGTTCATGTTCAGGCGCGCACCGTTGCCACGGTTCTTGATGCGCGCAATCGCCGGCCCCAGGTTCTTCTCGGAAACATCCACAACCAGGTCACCAACCAACATTGCGAAAACCCGCCGAACCAGCGGAATCACGATTTGCGGCAGCAGTTCGGAGAACACGCCACCGAGCTTCACGGGTGCCCGCAGATACCACGGCAAGAAATTGAGAGACGCGGAAGCCAAGGTTTTCATGGTGCGTGCCGCCACGTGCATATCTTCGGGGCGAATCACGCCATCAACGAAAGAAACCGTGAAATCCAGTCCCCGCTCGTCCTCAAGCACCTTTGCCAGCAGCTCGGCTGCCCTATCTGTCGGATATTTCTTTGATTCTTCAATCCAGGCGCGGGCACGATTCTTTGCCTGTTGACCTACTTCTCGCAGTTCCGCGATGTTTGCAGTCCTCTCCACAGTCTCCTTTGACATTGATATCTCTTTTCGCTTCAAGAAACGACGTCGTGGCACTCCCACGCCGGGACGGTTCGTTTTTCAATTGCCGAACCCCGAAGCAATAACGAGTGTTTGTACCTATAGGTTACAGCCTGAGCCGCTTTCACGGGAAACCTAGAGCAAAAGCAAGTAAAAAAGGTGGGGACGCGCCCGCTGGCGCGTCCCCACCTGTTATCAGCGGCTGCTGAGACCTTTCTGACCTATTAGCAAACCTATTCGGTCTTCGCGCCAGCAGCGGCAGCGAGTTTCTCCTCAGCGGTTTCGATGATGCCCGCCGGATCGGGCAGCCCCTTCGAGATGGCGACCGCGCGGTCAAACTCCTCCATGATTTCCGGGTTATCTCTCCAGGTGGCTTTCGAAACCAGCCAGGCGACCAGCAGACACATCACGAAACCGGGAACAATCTCATACAGGTAAGTGTTCACAATCCAGGAGTCATCGCCACTGTTGAACGCGTACTTCCACAGGAAAGTGAGAACCGCGCCGACCGCCATGCCCGCGGCGGTGCCCTGCCAGGAGAGCTTCTTCCAGTAGAGGGCGAGAATCACGATCGGGCCGAACGCGGCACCGAAACCAGCCCAGGCGAAAGACACCAATTCGAGCACCGAGTTCTCAGGGTTGAGCGCCAGCAGCGCCGCCACCACCGAGACAAGCAGCACGGTCACTCGACCAAGCAGCACGCCCTTATCGTCACTAAGTTCTTTCTTCGTGGCACCGTGGTAAATATCTTCGACCATCGCCGAGGAAGTCACCAGCAGCTGGCTGGAAACCGTGGACATGATAGCTGCCAGGATAGCGGCGAGCATGAAACCGGCCAGGAACGCCGGGAACAGCTTCTCGCCCATGACCAGGAACACGGTCTCCGGATCTCCGCCATCATCGGGCATCAGCGAAGCGAGCCTGCCCTGCTGGCTGAGGGCACGACCTGTGAGAGCCACAAACACTGCACCGAGCAGCGAGAACACCATCCAACCGGACCAGAAACGGCGGGCGCTCTTCGCCTGACCGGGGGTACGCAGCGCCATGAAACGCACAATAATGTGGGGCATACCGAAATAGCCCAGACCCCACGCAATGTTGGAGATGAAACCCATCCAGCCTTCAAAATCCAAGCCTTTACCCAAGGGGTTCAGCAGCGAACTGTCACCGGTGGCGTTCAAGCTCTCGGTCAGACCGCCGAAACCACCGACCAACACCAGACCCACAATCGGCACCGCAATCAGTGCGACAAGCATCATCAGCCCCTGAACCGTGTCCGTCCAAGACACCGCGAGGAACCCGCCCACCAGGGTGTAGAGAATCACGACACCGGCAACAAACACCATGCCGACACGGTAATCCCAACCGAAAGTCGAGTTAAAGAACTTGCCGCCGGAAACCATGCCGGAGGAAACATAGAGGGTAAAGAACACCACGATGATGATGCCGGCAATGTAGCGAATAACTTTCTTTTCGTCGCGAGTACGGTTCGAGAAGAACGAAGGAACCGTGATGGAGTCCCCAGCGACCTCGGTGTATGCGCGCAGACGCGGAGCCACAACCAGCCAGTTAATCCAAGCGCCGATCGTCAAACCGATAGCGATCCAGGCCTCGAAAATACCGGCGGCATACATTGCGCCCGGCAGACCCAACAGCAGCCAGCCGGACATATCGGCGGCACCCGCGGAGAGCGCGGCAACAAACGGCGGCAAGTTACGTCCACCGAGCATATAGTCATCTAGGGTTTTCGTGCGGGTATAACCATAGATGCCAATAATGATCATGGCTACGAAATAAATGATCATCGCTATTGCGATGCCAGAGATATGACTCATAGGTTTCTCACTTTCTTACAAAGGCTACTGCGGGGTCAGATACGCCATCCCAGCGCCGCCCCCCACGTTCGTTAAGCATAACAGATAGCCATAACCTGCGCATTAAGCCGCCTTTACCTTTTTCTTAACATCTATGTGTCGCCGTCATGCATTAGACTGAGAGAGGTTGAGAAAACCTATATATATAAGGAGTCAATGTGGAAATCGGAGTTCCAAAGGAGCCCCATGCCGAGCAGACCCTGGTTGCCGCCACACCTGACACCGTAACCAAGTTGATTAAACTCGGGTACTCCGTATGCGTCGAGGCTGGTGCCGGCGCAAACGCAGACTACCCGGACAACCTGTATGCGGATGCCGGTGCGCGAATCGTCGGGACGCAAGAGGCCTGGGGAGCCGATATCGTGACGGCACTGGACAACCCGCCGGATGAATACCTGCAGATGATGCGGCCAGAGGCCACGCTGATCGCACGGATGGCACCGGGTCGTAACCCGAACCTGGTGGAGCGGCTCAGCGAATTGAGACTGACCGGGCTGGCAATGGACGCGGTGCCGCGTATCTCACGCGCACAATCCATGGACGTGCTCTCCTCGATGGCGAACCTGGGCGGATACCGGGCCGTTATCGAAGCGGCGGCGGCATTCGGGAGACTATTCACCGGGCAGGTCACCGCAGCCGGTAAAGTACCGCCAGCTAACGTGTACGTGATCGGTACCGGGGTTGCGGGTCTGGCGGCAATCGGCACCGCATCCAGTATGGGAGCGGTAGTGAAAGCCACCGACCTGCGTCCAGAGACAGCCGAACAGGTCGAGTCGATGGGTGCAAGCTTCGTGCCTATCCCAGTGGCGACCCAAAAATCCGATGACGGTTACGCCAAAGAAATGACCGCCGACCAGGCCGATGCGGCGTTGAAGCTCTACACCGAAGAGGTCGGGAAAGCCGACATCGTGATCACCACAGCAAACATTCCGGGACGTAAATCCCCTATACTGGTCACGCAAGCCGCAGTCGCCGCGATGCGTCCCGGCTCCGTGATTGTCGATATGGCGGCAGCAAACGGCGGTAACTGTGAACTGACCCAACCCGGCCAGATCGTCACCACAGATAACGGCGTGAAGATTCTCGGTTTCACCGACCTGGCGGGGCGGCTCCCCGCCCAAGCGAGCCAGCTGTATGGTCAAAACATCGTGAACCTGTTCAAACTGATCACCCCGGAAAAGGATGGCGAGCCGGTATTGAACATGGATGACGAGGTGGTGCGGGGCATAACCGTAACCGAACGCGGACAGATATTCTGGCCCCCACCACCAATCAAGGTTTCCGCCACACCGCGCGGCCCGTCAAAAGACGAGCAGGAAGCCGCCGCCGCCCAACACGCCGCCGAGGAGGCAGCGAAGAAAGCAAAAGGTAGGCGCAACCTGATTATCGGCGGGGTGTTTGCGGCGCTACTGCTGGCGGCACTGATCCTCGTAACCCCGGCATCTATGCTGGTAAACTACATTATTTTGGCGCTGGCGATCGTTGTAGGGTTCTATGTGATCACGGCCGTGACCCACTCGCTGCACACCCCGTTAATGTCAGAAACGAACGCGATTTCGGGCATTATACTGGTCGGCGCAATCATTTCGATGGCACAATCAAGCAATATCGCGGTCACCATCATGGCCTTTATCGCGATCCTGATTGCTTCAATCAACATCTTCGGCGGGTTCTGGGTGACGAACCGAATGCTTGAGATGTTCCGAAAGGAGGACTGAGATGGGTACCATCACCGCATTAGTTCCCGCCGCTACCGCTGCCGGAGGAATAGTCGATAACGTCGCTTACCTGGCATACCTGGTAGCCGGGTTACTGTTTATCCTGGCGCTCGCGGGACTGTCGAAACAAGAAACCGCGCTATCAGGGAACCGTCGCGGCATCACCGGCATGGCGATAGCCCTGGTCGCAATCATCGTGATTTCCCTGATCCAAGCCGGGCAAGACGACACCGGAATCGGAGGTATCCCGGTCACCTTGGCGCTGATTATTGTCGCAATGCTGATAGGTGCCGTCATCGGCATCTGGAAAGCCCGCACCGTCGAAATGACCGGAATGCCGGAACTTATCGCGATGCTGCACTCATTCGTGGGTCTGGCGGCAGTGCTGATCGGCTTCAACACTTTCATCGAGATTCTCGGCGAAAAAGGTGAAGAGTACCGCAAAGCCGGGGAAATCGGTTTCCACGGTGGCGAAATTTTCGTCGGCATCTTCATCGGTGCCGTGACCTTTACCGGCTCGATCATTGCCTACCTGAAACTCTCGGCAAAAATCAAGGGCGCGCCACTGATGCTGCCCGGACGTAACTGGCTGAACCTGGCGGCAATCGTGGCGTTCTTCGGTCTGATGGTTTGGTTCATCCTGGCTGACGGGCAACCCATACAGCAGTGGATCGCAATCATTTTGATGACCGTGATAGCGCTGGCCCTGGGTCTGCACCTGGTAGCGGCGATTGGCGGTGGCGATATGCCGGTCGTCGTCTCCATGTTGAACTCCTATTCCGGGTGGGCAGCGGCAGCAGCCGGCTTCATGTTGAACTCGCCGCTGCTGATAATCACCGGCGCGCTGGTCGGTTCCTCCGGTGCCTACCTGTCCTACATCATGTGTCGGGCAATGAACCGTTCTTTCATGTCGGTGATTCTCGGCGGTTTCGGTTCCGATGGAGCAGTCACCGGGGAAGCGAAAGACTACGGCGACTACCACGAGGTTGATGCTGCGGGTGCCGCCGAGATGCTGAAAGGCGCAAAACGGGTCATGATCACCCCCGGCTACGGCATGGCGGTGGCGCAAGCGCAAGGCGCGGTCGCGGCAATGACCTCGAAGCTGCGGGAAGAGGGCGTAGAAGTGACTTTCGGTATTCACCCGGTTGCGGGTCGGCTGCCCGGCCACATGAACGTGCTGCTCGCCGAAGCGAAAGTGCCTTACGACATCGTGTTAGAGATGGACGAGGTGAATGACGATTTCGGCGACATCGACGTGGTGCTGGTGATCGGCGCTAACGACACGGTGAACCCGGCAGCCGAAGAGCCCGGCTCCCCGATCGCCGGAATGCCGGTGCTCAAAGTTTGGGAAGCCGGTTCAGTAATAGTGTTCAAACGCTCAATGAACACCGGTTACGCCGGAGTGCAGAACCCGTTGTTCTTTAACGACAACTCGTTCATGCTTTTCGGTGACGCGAAAGCCTCGGTGGAGGCAATCTCCGCGAACCTTTAAACGAACACACATATACAGGGTGTCCCCCGGCAGGTTTCTCCCTCCGGGGGATAACCTTTATACCTTTACTATTGTGCCCTCGATGCCGAGCCGGGAGGCGATAGGATAAAAACAGACCGAACATAGGGGGCAGATATGCTAGCGCACTACGTGGCGGGAAACCCGAAAAACCAGTTAGTTGTGCTGGTGCACGGGGTTTGTGACTCGGCGAGCGTCTGGATAGACCTGATACGCCAGCTCAGCGGCAACTATTTCGTGGTTGCTGTTGATTCACTCGGGCACGGCGCATCCCCCGCGTTCACCGACACGGATTTGACCGACCCGGCGGCAGCATCGGCACGGGAACTCACCGAAACCCTGGAATATCTGCAGGCTTCCCGTAACGACCGGGCAATAATCGTGGCACACTCCATGGGTGCAGCCATCTCCACCCTGGTCGCCAACGACCGAGCCGACCTGGTTAAAGCACTGTTCCTGGAAGACCCGGCGTGGCTGAACGAAACCCAGAAAGCCGGTTACCGGGAACGCGCCGCCGGTGAAGTTGATAAAGCCGAACATATTTGGCGCACCGACCCGGTTCGCACCCTCGCCGATAACACCTCCCTGAGACCTTTTTGGCCGGTTTCCTCCCAATACGGCTGGTCAGTCGGGAAAGCCCTGGTAGATACCGCTTTATTGGCTACCGGGATAGTGTCTTTCCTGCCCGACTGGGAACAGTTAGCCGCAAAACTACCCATCCCCACCTGGGTGATCACCTCCGACACAGACGTGGTGCTGATAGGGGAATCCGGTGCCGCCAAGATCGCGGAACTCGGGAACCCGAATCTCAGCTGCCACATTATCCCCGGCACCGACCACGGGGTGCGGCTGGGCAACACCGAGGCCTATAACGCGCTACTGAAACAGTTCCTGACCGAACAGTCACCGGCACGAGACTAGGCGAACGGAAATGGAACCGTATCTGCGCCCGGAGCTGCTGTCGGTTATCGCGCAAACCCCGCCGCAAACCCCCTGGGATTTACCGGCACTGCGCGGCGCAGGCGATGAACTATTCGGGGGTTTACGCCCCGCCCTGGGAGACACAAAACTCCAGGTCACTACGATAGCGGATGCGGCAGGCGGGTCGATAGAGCTGCGTTGCTTGAGCCCGAAAAACGGCATAGTCCAGGCAGTTATGGTGGCAATCCACGGTGGCGGGTACGTGGCCGGCAGAGCCGAATTCGATGATGCCCGTAACGCCGAACTCGCCACGGCGCTGCAAACAAGGATATATTCTCCCGAGTATCGTCTCGCCCCCGAGCATCCGTTCCCTGCCGGGATAGCCGACTGTCTAGCGGCGATAACCTATGCTGCCGAACAAGCCGGAGACGCGGGCGCGCCGCTCTATGTTTTCGGTGATTCTGCCGGGGCGGGGCTGGCCTATTTAGCGACCCTGAAATACTGTGCCACCGCCCTCCCCGTTGAGCCGGGAAACCGAGAACACCCGAAACCGGTGGCGGGCCTGATCCTTTTCGAACCGTGCCTGGATCCGCGCAGCGAAACTGACTCTATGCGTACCCACGGTGACGGGCCGGTGTGGACAAGACGAGCCAATCAAGTCGCCTGGCAGCTCGCCACCCCCGACCCGAAAATACGCGGCGACGTGATCACCGCCCTCAACCCGGCAGCTATCCCCGACAGTTTTCCGCGCACCCTGGTGGTGGCGAACCCCGCCGACCCGCTACGTGACGAGGGCGTGAACCTGGCGAGAAACCTGATTGACGGGGGTGTGGAAACCGAACTGCATATTTATCCGGGAACGTTTCACGGTGCCCTGTCAATCCCGCACACTCCGGTTTGGGGCGAAATCAAGGAGCTGCTGCGGCGCTTCTGTACCCAAAAAACCGCGTAGCCTCGACGCCCGAATATGACGCATTTCACGTTGTGTTTCAGGTAACAAAAGCGAAAACGGTTTTTCAAAACTGTAGAATCGTTTTGTCTGGTTTCTTTAACCGGAGTCTATGTTTGTCACTCGACGGAGAGGATAATTAAGTATGCGTTCCATTAAATCTGTGGTTAAAGCCACCGCGGTGCTTGCCGCCGCTGCCCTGGCTTTGACTGCCTGTGGGGGGGGGACTGAAGCGAATAAGGAGGCAGCTGGTGACGCCACCGGCGAGCTCAATGTTTTCGCGGCATATGACACCACCAACTGGCACCCGTCCAATACCTCCTCGGCATTGGCTGTCGGCGCCAACCTGCAGGTAGTTGAAGGTCTATACGAGTTCGATTACTCTACTTTCAAGGCTCATAAAGCTCTCGCCGCCGATGACCCGAAAGAGGTTGGCGACCTGACCTACGAGGTGGCTCTGCGTGATGGTGCAAAGTTCTCGACCGGTGACCCGGTCACTTCCGAGGACGTTGTGGCATCCTACAAGCGCATCGTTGACGGCGAAAAAGATTCCCAAGGCACCGATGTGACCAGCCCGTATGCTGCGTTCATCACGTTCATTGATTCCATCGAAGCCAAAGACGATTCGACTGTGACAATCAAACTGAACCAGCCGCAAGACTACTTGAAAGAGCGCCTCGCCAACGTCAAGGTTATTCCGGCCAGCGCAACTTTCGATGAGATGACCTCCAAGCCGGTCGGTTCAGGTCCTTACAAGTACGATGAGATTACCGACACCACCGTCGATATGTCCGTAAACGAACACTACAACGGAGACAATCCGGCTACCGTAGCGAAAATCCACTACGACTGCGACCGTGACTCGACCGTGCGTCTCACCGCCGCCCTGGGTGGCAGCACCGACATTGTCGAAAACGTTGACCCCTCCGGTATTAAACAGCTCGAAGGTGCCGGGTGGAAAGTTGATGAGGTCACCGCCTACGGTATCGCGATGATCACTTTCAACACCACGAAAGCTCCTTTCGACAAGAAAGAAACCCGTCAGGGCGTCATAACCGCTATCGACACCCAAACCCTGATTGACACCGCACTGGCCGGTGCAGGTCAGGAGCCGAAGTCGTTCCTGCCGGAATCAAACGACATGTATAAGGAAGCTGCAACCCAGTTCACTTTCGATGTTGATAAAGCGAAAGAACTCCTGAAGAAGGGTGGCGCTGAGGGTGCAACCGTGAACGTGTTGGCCACCACCGACACGTGGATTGCCGCTATGGGGCCGCAAATACAGCAGAACCTGGAAGCAGCTGGACTCAAAGTGAACCTGAAGACCCTGGCTTCCGCAGACGTGTGGAACAACAACGTGGCTCAGGGTGATTTCGATATCGTTATCGCCCCCGGTGACGCTTCAGTGTTCGGTGCTGACCCCGGTGTTCTCACCGCCGGTTGGTTCTTCTCCCCACTGTGGATGGATCAGCGTTACCGCTTGAGCGAATCCGATCCGGAAACCACTAAAGCCCTGGTTGCCGCCATGGACGAGGCCGGTAAAGCCACCGGTGATGACGCTAAAGCCAAGTGGGGCGAGGTGCAGGACATGATCGCGGATCAGGCTGCGCTCTACCCGCTGGTGTTCCACACCCTATACACCGCCTACAATCCCGAGAAAGTTGAGAACCTCACCTCCATTGGTGTGACAGGTTTGCAGCTCATCGGGACAAAGGTTAAATAACAAAAGAGAGCATTGCTGCTAGTCAAAGGTGATTAGCACGATGAATAGCAGCAACTCCTCCTCCCGGGCGGGGCGGAAGCTCCGGCTTCCGCCCCGCCCTTTCCTTTCATTCCCTCTTATTTAAGGAACAGCAGTGAATAACCTATTGCGCCTGATTGGCAGACGCCTGATCGCATTGCCGATAATGGCTATCGGCGTTACTCTTCTAGTTTTCTTCCTCATGGAGCTATCTCCACTCGATCCGGCCTGGATGGCGCTCGGCGATAACGCCTCCGACCCTGGACAGGTTAAAGCATTCAACGTTGCACACGGATATGTGGTTGACGACGGCAGCGAAACCGGCAAACCGATTCCGGTGCTCATCAGGTACTGGAACTATTTAGTGGGACTGTGTCAGGGTGACTTCGGTATCTACGGTGTCGGCACCTCCCACCACGTAACCGACCTGATCGCCCCGGCACTGCCCGTAACCCTGCAGCTGACGTTCTTCGGTCTGGCCATCGCGGTGCTGATTTCTTTCCCGCTGGGTGTCCTGGCCGCCATCTACCGTGACAAGTGGGGCGACCAACTGATCCGGGTGCTCTCGGTGGTGGCTATCGGCACCCCATCGTTCTGGCTCGCAGCGATGCTGGTGTTGCTGTTCCTGTTCACGTTCTCAGGCACCCTCCCGGTATCCGGTCCGCTACCAAAAATGACCGTAGACTTCGGCGGCTGGGCGGCACGAATGTTCCTGCCCGCCCTGGCGTTAGCCACCCCGGTTATCGGTCAGATGACCCGCGTGGTGCGCACCTCGGTGGTTGAGGAACTCGACCGGGACTATGTGCGTACCGCCCTGGGCGCGGGAATACCGAAACCGGTTGTTATCGGTCGTAACGTGTTGCGCAACGCACTCATCACCCCCGTCACCGTGCTCGGTTTGCGGGTCGGCTACCTGATGGGTGGTGCCGTGGTTATCGAGATTATTTTCGGTATTCAAGGCATGGGTAAAGTCCTGGTGAATGGCGTGAAAGGCAGCCAAGTTGAAGTGGTTCAAGCCGCAGCTTTGGTGGTGGCTTTGGCATTCATCGTAGTGAACATAATCGTCGATATGTTGTACCTGTTAATCAACCCGCGGATTAGGTCGGTGTAATTATGACCAGTAAAGCAAACCAGATGGTGGCCGCTGTCGAATCCGGCAAAAAGGTTCGATTCAATCGTTGGAAAAGCATGAAAATCAGCACCCGGATAGCTATCTGTGTGCTGGCTCTGGTGGTGTTGATTTCGATTCTGGCACCGCTGATCGCCCCCTATAGTGCCGGGTTCGTGGACACGACAGCTATGCGTGACGCCCCGAGCGCCAAACATTTCTTCGGTACCGACCATGCGGGTCGAGACGTGTTTTCGCGCCTGCTGCTGGGCGGGCGTTACTCGCTGGCTATCGGACTGTTAGCCACCTTAATCGCGCTGTTCTTTGGCGCGATCATCGGCTCTGTGGCAGCTGTAGTGCGCAAATGGGTATCAGAAATCATTATGCGCATCATGGACATAATCATGGCGGTACCCGGCATCGCCATGGCGGCGGTGATGGTGCTGGTGTTCAGCGGCATCTTCAAAGAAGGCAACAAGATCGGGCTGGTGTTCGTAATAATCGTGGCGTTAGCGTTCGTCTACACCCCACAGCTGACCCGTATCGTACGCGCCAACGTGATGTCCGCATACGGCGAAGACTATGTGCGTGCAGTAATCGTCTCCGGTGCCCGCGCCCCCTGGATTCTGGTGAAACACGTGGTGCGTAACACCGCCGCCCCGGTTTTAGTATTCGCCACCGTGCTGGTCGCGGACGCTATCATTTTGGAGGCTTCACTGACATTCATCGGTACCGGCCTGAAATCCGAGATGGTTTCAACCTGGGGTAACGTGCTGTCGGATGCGTCCTCTAACGGTTCGATTATTTACGGTGCCTGGTGGACAGCGCTGTTCCCCGGTCTGATGATTATGATTACGGTGCTGTGCCTGAATATCCTCTCCGAAGGCATCACCGACGCGATGGTTGCCGCCCCGGCGTCAGCCCCGGTGAAAGTGGAACAAAACACCGCCGACCGGGAAGCCGATGCGCTGCTACTCGATCCGCGCCGCGCCTACGCCGAACAGGCTGAAGCCCTGCAAACGACACTCGACAAGCTGCGTAGCGTCGAAGCCGCCCGCAACGACCGCATGATAGATGACACTACCGGCGAGCCGCTGCTGGAGGTGCGTGACCTGTGCATCAAGTTCCCTCGGCACGGGGACGTGAACGTGGTAGACCACGTGTCGTTCTCGGTGCGGCCCGGCGAGACGATGGGGCTGGTTGGCGAATCCGGGTGCGGTAAATCGATTACGGCACTCACGATTATGGGTCTCATCGACCCGAAAGCCGAAATCACCGGTGAAGTTTTATATCAAGGTCGTGACCTGTTGACAATGCCGGCGAAAGAACGACAGGGGCTGCTCGGACACGAGATGGCGATGATCTATCAGGATGCGCTCAGCTCCTTGAACCCGGCAATGCTGATTAAATCCCAGATGAAACAGCTCACGAAACGCGGCGGCACCCGCAGCGCCGAAGAACTGCTCGAACTCGTCGGTTTAGATCCGAAACGCACGCTCGGTTCCTATCCGCACGAACTCTCGGGAGGTCAACGACAACGCGTACTCATCGCCATGGCGCTCACCCGCGACCCGCAGCTGGTTATCGCAGATGAGCCGACCACCGCCCTGGACGTGACCGTACAGAAACAGGTTATTGCGCTGCTCAACGAGCTGCGTGACAAACTCGGTTTCGCGATGGTGTTCGTCTCTCACGACCTCGCTCTGGTTGCTGAAGTGGCACACAAAATCACGGTCATGTACGCCGGTCAGGTTGTGGAACAAGCCCCCACCTCGGAACTACTGGAACACCCGACCCACGAATACACGCGCGGCCTGCTCGGGGCGGTTCTGTCTATCGAATCCGGTTCCGGACGGCTGCACCAGGTACCCGGCACGGTACCCTCCCCGAAAGATTTCCCTGTCGGGGATCGTTTCGCGCCGCGCTCCTCTCACCCGGATTACGGTTCCGACATTCCCTTAGAGTTCGAGATTGTCGGCCCAGAGCACGTCTATGCGGCGCTACCCGAGAAAGAAGGAGTGTATAAACGCGCACCCGAATACGTTCCCACAGATAAGGAGGGTGCGAAATGAGCGAACTGTTGGAAACACAAACAGTTGACCCGAACCTGCCCATCATCGAATTGCAGGGTGTAGAGGTCACGTTCAAGGCCCGAACCGGATCGATATTCAAACCTAACCACGTGCGTGCAGTGCGAGGCGTAGACATGAAAATCATGCCCGGTAAAGTGCTCGGTATCGTGGGCGAATCCGGTTGCGGTAAATCCACGACCGCGAACGTCATGTGCGGCCTGCAGGTAGCGACCGCCGGGAAAGTCCTGTTCATGGGTAAAGACGTGACGAAACGGTCAGCAGCTGACCGGCGTCACATCGGTTCGGTGGTGTCGGTCGTGTTCCAAGACCCTGCTACCGCGTTGAACCCGCGCATGAGCGTACAAGACCAGTTAGCTGACCCGCTGCGGGTACACAGGATCGGTGACGAAGAATCCAGGGAAAAACGGGTCCGTGAACTGCTCAGCCTGGTCGGGTTGCCGCTCTCGGCACTCAACGCGCTGCCCGGGCAGCTCTCCGGCGGTCAACGGCAGCGCGTCGCTATCGCCCGCGCCCTCTCACTCAACCCGAAAGCGATTATCGCTGACGAACCAACATCGGCTTTGGACGTGTCGGTGCGCGCCCAAATCCTGAACCTGCTGTCGGATTTGAGACAGGAACTCGGATTGGCGATGGTGTTCATTTCCCACGACATCCAGACAGTTCGCTACATTTCAGATCGGATCGCGGTAATGAATGGGGGCATCGTTGTTGAGGAAGGCTCAACAGCCGAAATAATGGCGAACCCGAAAGACCCCTACACCCGTAAACTACTGGGCGCGGCACCGTCACTGTTGCACCCGAACCTGGGAAACACCGAAACCGAAATGGAGAGCAACAATGAGTGAAAAAATCAGCGGTATCGTACCGCCGCTAGCGATCCCGCTGAAAGACGGGCAACTCGACACAGCTTCCCTGGAGCGTCACATCGAACGCATGATTGCGGCAGGGATAGACGGGCTATTCGTTTTGGGTTCCAGCGGTGAAGTCGTGTTCTCAACCGATGAGCGCCGAGACCAGATACTCCGGGAAGCGAAACGTATCGTGGCAGGCAGAGTGCCGTTACTCGCCGGGGTTATCGACACCGAAACCGAGCGGGTCATCGAACATATCCGCCAGGCAGACGAAATCGGTGTGGATGCTGTCGTGGCGACCGCACCGTTCTATGCGCTGCAGGGTGTCACCGAGATTCGCCGACACTTCGAGTTGCTGCGGGAAGCAACCGACACCCCGATTTGGGCATACGACATTCCGGTATGTGTTCACTGGAAACTGCCGAACCACCTGGTGATGGAGTTAGCGAAAGCCGGGGTACTGGCGGGCGTAAAAGACTCCTCCGGTGACGATGTTGGATTCCGGTTCCTCTCCCGCGAAAACACTGAAGCAGGACACCCCCTACAGCTGCTAACCGGGCATGAGGTGGTTGTAGACGGTGCCTATATGTCGGGTGCGGACGGCTGTGTGCCGGGATTGGGCAACGTAGACCCGGCAGGTTACGTGCGGCAGTGGCGAGCCTACCAGGCAGGCGATTGGGACACGGTACGCAGTGAACAGGATCGGCTCGCCGACCTGATGACAATCGTCAAGGTACACGGCGTGGCCGGTTTCGGTGCTGGAATCGGGGCGTTCAAAACCGCGCTACAGCTGCTCGGCGTATTCGACACCAACGAAATGCCACGCCCGGTTGCCGCCTTGAACAACGAAAACATCGAACACGTGCGTACGGTACTGCAAAAAACCGGGATGCTGTAGGAAAGACTCTTTCCCGTGGTAGAGACAGCTATAGCCATCGACTTGGGTGGAACAAAAACCGCTGCCGCCCTGGTTACCGACACCGGAGTGCTGACCGGTAGAGAAACAAAAGCCGACACACCGGCGCTAGCGGGCGGTCAGGCGATCCTAGACACTATCGCCCAGTTGGTAACAGAGAAAAAAGTTGAACTGGGACAGGTACCCTCCGCTATCGGCATCGGCGCGGCAGGCGCAATAGACGCGACCCGCGGCGTGGTCGTGAGTTCATCCGGCACAATACACGACTGGGTTGGCACCGACATAGTCGGGGGCTTACGTGAACGCCTCGATTGGGCGGCCGAAGTGCCGATAAAAGTCATTAATGACGCTGACGCGCACGCGGTCGGAGAATCCTGGGTGGGTGCCGCCGCCGGCGCATCCTCGATGTTGATGGTGGCGGTAGGCACCGGCATCGGCTGCGCGTTTTGCGTAGACGGGAGGGTCCTGCAAGGCGCACACCACATGGCTGGTGAAATCGGTAACGCCCGTATCCCGTTCACAGAAGCTCCCTTCGTCACTGACGGGAACCTTCCCGCGAAACTGGAAGAAAACACTGCCGGGTCCGCTATGACCGGGTTTTATCGCGCCGCCGTAAACGGCGGTATCGACGATGGGGCTGCCCGTGGGATGCACATTATGGAGTTGGCTGCCGCCGGAGACCAGGATGCCGCCCACGTGGTTTCGCTGCTCGGGAAACGCCTCGGCGCGGTGATCAGCTGGTACGTGTTGATGCTCGACCCGGCAGTAATCGTGTTGGGGGGCGGCGTGGTGCAACCCGGCGGGCCGTGGTGGCAGGCATTCGAAGAACAACTCACCCGGCTGCTCCCACCATATTTGCGAGACAAAGTGGATTTGCGTCAAGCCCAGTTGCGGGGCAGCGCCGCGTTTTTCGGTGCCGCACGGGCAGCGTTTGACCTGGCAGGGGTAGCGACCTAATATCCGATTATCTACAGGTAAGGGGAACACCATGGGTGTTAAAGAAGAACTGATTGCGTCTCTGCACGGCCAGTTGATTGTTTCAGCGCAAGCCTATGTGGGCGAGCCGATGCGCCACCCAGAAACAATGGCGCAAATCGCGTTAGCTGCCGAACAGGGCGGTGCGGGAGGTATCCGCTGTCAAGGTTTAAACGATATTGCAGCAATCAAGGGGCAGGTAGAAGTGCCGGTTATCGGTATTTGGAAAGAAGGACACGAGGGAGTGTTCATAACCCCAACTCTGCGCCACGCCCGCGCCTGCATGATGGCGGGTGCCGATATTGTCGCCTTGGACGCAACCGGACGTCCCCGCCCGGACGGCTTAAGCTACACCGAGACAGTACGGATCCTGCATGAAGAAGGCGCAGTATTAATGGCAGATTGTGGGTCATTCGCGGACGCGCAACGCGCCGTGGACGCGGGCACCGACATTATTTCGACCACGCTCGCCGGCTACACGGGAGACCGCCCGAAAACAGACGGGCCAGATATAGAACTACTAGAACAGATGGTTACGGCGTTCCCTGGGGTGCCGGTCATCTGTGAGGGACGCGTACACACCCCGGCACAGGCCGGGCAGGTTATGGCGGCAGGCGCACACGCCGTCGTTGTCGGCACCGCAATCACCCACCCGACATCCATAACCTCCTGGTTCAAAGCCGCCATCTGACAGCCACACACGAAACCGGCTGCCCCCAGACACTACGGAAAACCGGGCGGAAAAAAGAAACCATCCTGTCAGGGGGTGCCTGTCGGCAGGTACAGGTCAAAAACAGAAACAGCACCACCCGATACCGGAAACAACGAAGCCGGAGACAGAAGGTAGGCTGTACATATGGCACAGGGCAGGTTCATCGTATTCGAAGGCGGAGACGGCGCCGGCAAATCCACGCAAGTGGATTTGCTGGCAGCAGCGCTGCACGCCCGAGGACACTCAGTGCTGGTAACCCGCGAACCGGGAGGCACAAACCTGGGAGAGAACCTGCGCGCAGCGCTGCTGCATGGCGGGGCGATTGACGAGCGTGCCGAGGCGCTACTGTATGCCGCCGATCGGGCTCAACACACAGAAACCGTGGTTCGCCCCGCCATCGGCGCCGGCGACACGGTCATCTCGGATCGCTATATGGATTCCTCTATCGCCTATCAGGGGGGCGGCCGCGGTCTCGGGATTGACCAGATTCGTGACCTTTCACTGTGGGCGGTTCGCGGCCTGTTGCCTGACCTGACCGTACTTTTGGATGCGCCGGCTGAAACCACTGGTGAGCGGATAGTGGGCGAACCGGATCGTATGGAGCGTGCCGGTGATGAGTTCCATCGGGTCACAAACCAGACGTTCCGGGTGTTAGCGGCATCCGATCCGGGACGCTACCTGGTTTTGGATGCCCGTCTGCCTGTCGAAGAGATTCACTCCCTGGTGTTAGCTGCCGTTACCGAACTGTTTGGGCAACCGCATGAGTGACCTGTGGGATGGTCTGGTCGGGCAGACCGGTATTGTCGGACAGTTCCAGATGGCTGCACGTGCCGCCGTGAAACCTACAGCGACCGAGCAGCATTCGGCTATGACCCAATCGTGGCTGGTCACGGGCCCTCCGGGTTCTGGTCGAAGCACTTTGGCGCGATATTTTGCTGCCGCCTTGGAATGTGCAGATACCGATAATCCTGGATGCGGGGTGTGTCGCGGATGCCAGCTGGTGCTCGGAGGCTCCCACCCCGATGTCGTGGATTTCTCTACCGAACTGGTGCAGATCACTATTGATGAAATCCGTACTCTCGTCCAGAAGTCCTATCAGGCTCCGAGTAGCGGCAGGTGGCGTGTCATCATCATCCAGGATGCCGATCGCATGAACCAGACCAGCTCTAACGTTCTCCTTAAAGCCCTTGAAGAGCCGCCCGACAACACGGTGTGGGTGCTGTGTGCCCCCAGCCCCGAGGATGTGCTCACCACGATTCGTTCCCGCTGCCGTACGGTCACGATGCGTACTCCCTCCGCTGAGGCGATAGCGAAGCTGCTCAGTTCTGACCCGGAACACCCGGTGGACTATGACACCGCGCTTACCGCGGCGCGCGTCAGCCAGTCACATATCGGTATGGCCCGATATCTCGCCCGGAATCCGGAGGCGATGCGCCGTCGCCGAGACACCGTGCTCATCCCGGCGCGGATCCGTTCAATGACAGACGCGATAAATGCTGCCCACCAGCTGCTCGACCTGGCAACAGCGCAGGCAAACGCCGACACGGAGGCTCGCGAGAACGCCGAGAAGCGCCGGCTGGCGCACCTGCTCGGTATCGACCCGGACTCTCCCGACACTTCCGTTAAGGAACGCCGAGAGTTCAACACTCGGCTGCGGGAGCTAACCGAAAACCAGAAGCGGCGTGCCCGACGCGACCTGCGTGATGCCATCGACCGGGTGTTGATTGACTGGCAGGGTCTCTACCGTGACGTCTATATCGTGCAGACCGGCGCGAAAACCCCGATCATTAACGCTGACGTGCCTGAAACTGTCCAACAGATCGCCACCGAATCAACCCCGGAAATAACGGTTGCTCGTATTGACGCGATTCGTACGGCACGGGAACGCATAGCCCGAAACACTCCGGCGGCGCTCGCTTTAGAGGCGCTAGCATTGGAACTGCGTCCCCTGCCTCGCTGACGTGCCCGACCGGAGAACACCGGCATAATCGGAGCGCACCCACCTGCGGGACACCGAGGGGTTTCAAGGGGGCAGCCGGCCAACAAGTAAAGGAGTATTCCATGTTGAGATCTCGCCGTAGTTTCCACTTCACTGTGGGGGCGTGTGCCCTGCTGCTCGCCTGCGGCGCAACACTGGCAGGCTGCGGTGGTCCGAAATACAGCAGCGAGGTCACTAACCCGCTTAATACCACTGGCGAGGCAGCCCCGGATACGGCCTTGAAAACATACTATGAACAGGACTTGACGTGGGAGGACTGCTCGATTTCGGGGGCGGAGTGTGCCTGGGTGCAGGTGCCGTTGGACTATCAGAAACCCACCGGCGAGACAATCCAGATTCGGGTGGCGCGCGCCGCTGAGGAACGTGAATATCAGGGGTCGCTGTTGATAAATCCGGGCGGGCCGGGCGCTTCGGGGGTGAGCTTTTGGGATGACGCAGTGCAGCTGGTTTCCGATAGTGTACAAAAACAGTTCCGCCTCACCACTTTTGACCCGCGCGGTGTCGGGCAATCCGCTCCCGTAACCTGTTTAACTGCCGCTGAACAGGATAAATACCGTTCTACGAGTTTCAGGGACAACCCGGATGGGCGGAAAGCGGCAGGCGAGGAACAGGCAGGATACGGGCAGAAATGCCTCGAAAGGTCACCGGCCATGACCCGACATTCCGACACCGGTTCGGCGGCACGTGACATGGATATTATCCGGGCGGCACTGGGTGATGAAAAGCTGACGTATCTGGGTTATTCTTACGGTACTTTCCTGGGTGCAACCTATGCTGAGTTGTTTCCGCAGCGGGTCGGACGGATGGTTCTGGATGGGGTTTTAGCACCGGATTATTCTTTCGATCAAATTGCCGCGCAGCAGGCGATCGGGTTGCAGGCTTCCCTGGAACACTATATTGGATACTGTCACAGCCAGGGTGTTTCCTGTCCGTTATCGGGTGACAAGAACGCCGCGCTGCGAGAGATTTCTGACTATCTTGACGGGCTGATTGACGAGCCACAAAATACTGACGACCCGGATCGTCCCCTCACCCAACAGTTGGCTTTTTCGGGGCTGGTGTTGCCGCTGTACTATGAGTCGAGCTATCCGGCGCTCACGCAGGCGCTCCATGACGCGTTCGTGAAAGATTCCGGGGCGCAACTGTTGCGGCTCGCTGACCTGATGGCTGACCGCAACCCGGACGGAACCTACAGTTCCAACGCGAATGACGCTTTCGCGGTGATCAACTCGCTTGACTATCCGGTGGTTGGTAATGAACTCTCTTGGGAAAACGCCGCTAAACAGCTGGCGAAACAGGCTCCTCTGTTTGGTCCGAAAATGAGTTACGGGATGCAGTTGCAGCAGTCGTGGCCGGTTCCGGCGGTTATGAAACGCGAGCCGGTGCGGGCAGCCGGTGCGGCACCGATCCTTATCATCGGGAATCTGCATGACCCTGCCACCCCGTTTGAGATGGCGAAACATCTGCATGGAACCTTGAACTCTTCGGTGCTGGTTTCCTGGGATTCGTGGAACCATACGGCTTATGGTTCGTCGTCTGTGTGCGTGAACCAGGCGGTCGATACCTATCTGCTTGCCGGGCGCACTCCTGTCGGTGACATCGCCTGCCCTGCCTGAAATTGATTGGTGCCACCCGGCAACCCATAAAGCCAGGTGGCACCAACAGGGGTTCCGTCCTCATCCGTGAGGTTCGGTTCCCAGGGACCGTCAGGAGAGAAAACCGTAAAATCACCCAACGGTTAGCTGCGCGGACTCCGGATAGTAGTAGCTGATATGACCGAAGCTGCCGATAGTCACCCGCGTCTTGGCCTTGATTTTACGTCCGGCCATTGAGCTGGGTACGATGTAACTCTTGCTGGTGGAGAGCACTTTGGGGTTGTTCGAGGTGGTATCGTACCACTGGGTTGTGACCCGAACATCGCTACTCAACTGCCCGACATTCACCCAGGAGCCGTTGCCTTCGATGTTGAGTTCTTGGTGGAGACTCTGCCCGACTTTGGCGCTGGTCAGATTAGTTGTGTAGCCGATGTAGATAACTTTCATGGGTTCGGAATAGGTCGTGCCGGAAGCGTTGGTGACTTTCAGCCGGAAAGAGTATTTGTCGGCTTGGGCTTTCGAGGTGAAACCGCAGGACTGCGACTTTCCTCCGATGTGGCATGAGCCGTAAGACGGGTTGTAATTGAGCTGGTTGGGGGCGACAGTCGCATCAGTGGTGGTGTCTGTAATGTCTTTCCATGCGCCACCGTTTTCGGAACGCTGCCACTGGTAGGACACCGCCGTGTTGGAGCCGACGAGAATCTTCGCGGGCATTGGTACGTAGCCTTGAACGGCGATCGGGGCGCGCTTAACGGTGACATCGGCAACGCCGTTGGACAGCGCATCGGTCGCGTTGAAGAGCTTCACCTGGTAGCTGTAGCTCGACTTGCTGGTGCCTTTAACACCGGAGACGGTAACCGTCCAGGTTTGCACCTGAGAGCCGGTCGGCAGGTTCGCAATCTTCGGCATCTTGATGTTGATGGTGCCGTATCCAGCGACTTTCTGGGTGTTGTGCACCACGCGGGTCGCGACGCTACGACCGGAGGCGTTACGCACGGTGGCGGTCGCACCCGACATATCTGCACCCTTTACCGAGAAAGACCAGCGTTCAACATCGGTGCTGTCTTTCGCATAGGAGGTGAGCAGCTCGGTCGGGAAGTACCCGGCAGACGGCCAGCTCATGGTGGTGGGTTTGGTCGCGTTATCGTTCATCATTTGGTGGGAGTTGTAGTCGGTGAAGGCGCCACGCACAACCGCGATGGCGTTGTAGCCGTTAACCGAACCGTAGGAGGATTTGGTCAGTTCTGGGTTCATGAGGTTCATTCGGTGACCGAGAACATCGTTGATGCCGTCAGCGGTGAGGGTCGATTTGTTGTTACCGGACCAGTCCATCATGTACCACAGGAGCTGCTCGGAGGGGGTCTGCCCGGTTGATTGGGCGAGGTTGGAGCTGGCCGAGCCGGTCGCGCCAGCCACGGTGTAGCACTTCCAGTTGGAGGTCGGGCCGTGAGAGAGGGTGCCGTGCATGGACTGCATCATGGCGGCTTCTTGAGTGTAGCGAGCCAGGGCGCTTGCCGGGTCGATGGTGACGGCGTCCAGGCCGCTGAGACCGCGCATGAAGTTCCAGGTTTTCGCGATCCGGGCAGAGGCAATCGGGTTCACCCGGCCTGCGTCACAGGTGTTGTAGACGTCTCGGGTGTTTTCGGAGAGGTAAACATCATTTTCGATGTAGCCCTCGCGGAAAGCCTGGGCGACTGCCGCTTTGGAGGAGGTGTTGATTGCGTTTGCGGAAGTGGAGTTGGTGCCGGTGATCGCGACTGAAGTGGTGGTCGTGGCGGAGGGAGCAACTATGTCGTTGAGCTGGGTTTCGGCTTCTTTGTTTTCGGTGGGGGCGGTTTCGACGTCGGCGGCGGTAACTTCGGTGGCGGGGGTTTGCTGGACGGGGGCGGTAGCCACCTCCTCGGCTTGGCTTCCCTCAGTGACCTCGGTGGTCTCGACAGCGGCGGCGCTATTCTCAGCGCTCAGATCCGCGATGGCTACCGGCCCGAACAGCGCAACGGCGGTGACTATAGCAACGCCAGCTACTGCGGTCTTGACAATTTCAGCAGACCTTTTCATTAGTCTCGCTCCCTAACGGTTTTGATTCGGTTTTCATGGGTTCGTCGTGCAATCCTTTGCCTGACATATCTATTATCGTCCATTTCAAACATTATTTAACTCAAAAATGTTCGTATATGAAATCTTTACGGGCGGTAACCGTTAAAGAATTAGGATTTATTTCAAATTTATGAGCTTGACCTGCTTTGTTTACGATGTTCTCATTTGTTTGTCATTTAGAAACAATCAAAATAACGATAATTGTGTCGTTCGTCACAGCAAAACAATTAGACCAGTTAAATTTTTTCACATCTAAAAGGTTTCGAAGTGAATTTTTTACAATGGAAGAAAAACTTAAACTCTTAATACCTGCGCAAACACTATAGGTTCCGGAATAACACCCGATGAACGGCATTTCTGAGTGTATTCTCATGGGATAAGATTAAAGAATCCGTGTAGCCGAGTTACCTGGAAAACAAGGACACTCCCCCCGACCTTCACCACCGAAACAGATCGGTTTCACAAACAAAACCGAGAGAAACGAGGAGAAAACCGCCAAGAATGTCCCTGGGCAAAGATGCGCTATATATATAAGGTATAGATGAACGGAAAGGAGCCAGGCAGGTGGCAAAAAAACTGGTGATTGTAGAGTCCCCGGCGAAAGCAAAAACAATCGGGAACTATCTCGGTCCCGACTACCAGGTCGTTGCGTCAATCGGACACGTACGCGACCTCCCGCAACCCAGCGAACTGCCCACCGACATGAAAAAAGGCCCCTACGGGAAGTTCGCGGTGAACGTCGAAGGCGATTTCGAACCCTACTACCTGGTAAACAAAGATAAAAAGAAGATCGTCACCGAACTGAAACGCGACCTGAAAGAAGCCGATGAGCTGTATCTCGCAACCGATGAGGACCGGGAAGGCGAAGCAATAGCCTGGCACCTGCTGCAAATCCTGAAACCAAAAATCCCGGTGAAACGAATGGTGTTTCACGAAATCACCAAAGACGCCATCCAGGAGGCTCTCGGCAACACCCGCGAAATCAACACCCACCTGGTTGACGCCCAAGAAACCCGGCGAATCCTCGACCGCCTCTACGGATACGAGGTCTCGCCGCTGCTGTGGCGCAAAGTCCGCCCCGGTCTCTCAGCCGGACGCGTACAATCAGTAGCCACCCGGATGGTGGTGCAGCGCGAACGTGAACGCCTCGCGTTTATCCCCGCAACCTATCACGACTTAAAAGCCACGTTCGCCCCCATAGGCGCAGATGAAAACAGTTTCACGGCGGCACTGAACAGTATCGACGGGGTACGGATAGCGATCGGTAAAGACTTCAACGACAACGGCAAACTAAAGAAACAGGAGCTGCGGGTACTCTCCGCTGAAGACATCACTCAACTCAGCGCGGCACTCGCCACCAACCCGGATACTGAAGTCGCAGCCGTCGAATCCAAACCCTATCGTCGCCGCCCCGCCGCGCCCTTTACCACCTCCACGATGCAGCAGGAAGCCGGACGAAAACTGCGGATGAGCGCCCGCGACACCATGAGAACCGCCCAGTACCTGTACGAAAACGGCTACATAACCTATATGCGTACCGACTCCACGGCACTGTCGAAGCAGGCAATCACGGCGGCACGCAGACAGGCCAGCGAACTCTACGGTGCCGCGTCGATACCGGAGAAACCGCGATACTACACGAACCAGACGAAAGGCGCCCAGGAAGCACACGAAGCGATCCGCCCAGCAGGTGACACTATTCGCACACCGAGACAGGTCGAGAACGAGCTCAACAATCAACAGTTAGCGCTCTATGACCTGATTTGGAAACGCACAATCGCCTCGCAAATGAATGACGCGACCGGGCAGACTTCAAGCGTCCGGCTCACCGTCCACACAGCAGCTGACGCAGGAAACGAACTGAACTTTAGCGCCTCCGGCACGGTTATCACCGACCAGGGGTTCCTCGCAGCCTATGAAGAAGGTCGTGACCGGGCGCGATACAGTGAGGCACCAAGCAGCGAGACGAGACTGCCGAAACTCACTGCGGGGGAGGCACTCGACTGCCTAGGGGCAAATGGTGAAGAAACCGAACACGCCACCACGCCGCCACCACGCTACACCGAAGCATCACTGATAAAGGCACTGGAAGAACGCGGAATAGGTCGCCCATCAACCTATGCCGCCACAATTTCAACAATTATTGACCGCGGCTATGTGATTCGGCGGCGCCAAGCGTTAATACCGAGTTGGCTGGCTTTCTCGGTGACCCGACTGCTCGAAGAAAACCTGGGCAAACTCGTTGACTATGACTTTACTGCCGGGATGGAGACCGACCTGGATCAGATAGCAGCCGGCACCGAAAACCGAGTGGAATGGTTACGCAACTTCTATTGGGGAACCGACAACGCCACCGGTGACGGTAAACAATCGGGACTGAAAAACAAGGTGGATAGCCTCGGCGACATCGACGCGAAAGCCGTAAACTCGGTAGACCTCGGAAACGGCGTAACCCTGAGGGTGGGTCGCTACGGCCCGTACCTGGAGCGTGGTGACGGCACCCACGCGAGCGTCCCGGAGGATTTAGCGCCGGATGAACTGACCGGCAAAGTCGTTGAGGAACTGTTCCGAAAAGCCGCTGATAACGGTCGTGAACTGGGCATAAACCCGGCGACCGGGAGGATGGTTATTGTCAAAGACGGACGCTACGGCCCCTATGTCACCGAGGTGCTGAGCGAAGCAGAAACCACTGAAAAGGTGAAAGCACCGACCGCGTCACTGTTCAAAACGATGGATATTTCCACGGTGAACCTGGAACAGGCGCTGCAACTGCTGTCACTGCCGCGAGTGGTCGGAACCGACCCGGGAACCGGCGAGAACATCACCGCACAAAACGGACGATACGGCCCGTACCTGAAACGCGGCACAGATTCTCGTTCACTGACCAGCGAAGACCAACTTTTTACCGTCACTTTGGAGGAGGCATTAGCGATATACGCCCAGCCGAAAACCCGTGGCCGTGCCGCCGCTAAACCCCCGTTGAAAGAACTCGGTACCGACCCCGCCAGCGGCAAACCGGTAGTTATAAAGGACGGCCGTTTCGGCCCCTACATTACTGACGGAACCACGAATGTCACCGTTCCGCGCTCATCATCCATCGAGGAGATGGATGCCGAGACGGCCTGGCAACTGCTCGCCGACAAACGCGCCAAAGGCCCGAGTAAACGCGGAGGAAAAACCCGGGCGAAAAGCAAAAAGAAAACTGCCACAAAGAAGAGCGGGAGTAAATGATGCCCAGAGAAGCTACAACTAAATCAAATGCGCCGATAATCGCGCTGCTGGTCATCATTATTTTGGCGCTCGGAGTTGCCGCATTCTTCGTTGGACGCGGTATAGGCGGCGGCGAAAACGCCGCCGAAACCACCGACACCAGCAGCGACAACACAGCAGACACCAATACTAACAGTCTGGCCGCGCCCCGCGTAAACGATGAACAGTCCCGGAAAATTATCGCGTCTCTCGCGAAACGCGACCCGTTAGACCCGATGTCCATAGGAGATGCCGATGCGCCGGTCGTCATGATCGAATTCTCTGATTTTTCCTGCCCACGATGCTCCCAATACGAGGCTGAGACCGCACCTGAACTACAGAAATATGTTGAGGACGGGACACTGCGCATCGAGTATCACGACTTCACGATTTTCGCATCGGACTATCACTCCGACCTTGCCGCCCGTGCCGCGTGGGCAGCCGGGCAGCAAGGCAAGTTCTGGGAATTCAAAGTCGCCGGTCAAGCCAAATCCCTGACCGAACACGCCAACTGGAACGATGCCCTAGTGCGACAGGTCGCGAAAGAAGCCGGGGTGGCAGATATGAAAAAATTTGACAGTGACCGACAATCCCAACAGGCCACCAAACACGTCACCGACAATACACAGCTGGCAGCGAACCTCGGTTTCCCAGGAACCCCGGCATTCCTCGTGAACGACCGACCAATTAACGGTCAGCTCCCAACCGCGACCTTTATAGCCACCATCGAAGCCGCCGCGGCTGACGCAAAGTAGACACAGATGACACTGGGGTTCGCGGCAGCATTCGTGGGGGGGCTCGTCACAATCCTGGCTCCCTGCGGTGCGCTGCTGCTACCCGCATTCTTTGCCTATGCCTTCAACTCGCGGGCGACATTGGCATCCCGCACGACACTGTTCTTTATCGGGGTGCTGATTGCGCTAGTGCCGATGGGTGCCGCCATCGGTGCGCTCAGCTCCATATTCACGACACAGCGCGGGTTAATCAGCAAAATCGCGGGGGCGCTCGTCATCGTTTTGGGCATTATCGAAGTGCTGAACCTGCCGCTGCCGGGTGCCGGAATCCTACAGCGGGTAAAAAGTCGTGCCGAAAACGCCGGATCTCGTGGCGGCGACACCTCCTCCGCGATCGCGGTAGTGCTGCTCGGTCTGGGTTACGGAATCGCGGGTGCCGGATGCAGCGGGCCGATACTCGGCTCAGTACTGATGGTTGCCGGCTCGACTGGTTCGCCACTGCTCGGCGGATTAACGATGGCGATCTATGCGCTCGGAATGGTGATACCGGTAATCGTTTTGGCGCTCCTGTGGGAAGCCGCCGGGATCCAGCAGAAAATGCGGCCACGCCCGATAAAACTACTGGGTCGTAAAACCACGGTTGGACTGGTCATATCGGGTATTATCCTGATTATCCTCGGCGCGTGGCTGTTCCTCACCGGCGGTTCACGCAGCATCGGCATCCTCTCCACCTCCGCCCAATCCGATCTCGAAACACAGATCATGAACGGGCTCGCAGCAGTGCCTAATATCGCATTCGTGGCTCTGCTCGTCGCCGGGATCGCCGCGATTGTGCTCGTGTGGATACTGCTGCGCAGGAGGCGCTGAATAGCGGTCGAAACGATGCGATAATGAGACCATAGTGAAAGGACACTGAGATGGCAGCACCCATTCATAACTGGGGCCTGGGGATGATCGCGGGCGAAGGATATGACCTCTTCGATTCCCTTGACCTGAGGCGTGAAGCCGACCTGTGGATACCGGTCGCCGATGAACTGCCGTCCCGCTGCATCGACGGGCGGCGCGAATACGATATCGAGGACGAAACAAAACCCCTGCCGGTTGCGCCGCGAGCCGCATCCGCGTCTGTTTCACTGCTCGGAGCCGCAGCGATGCTGTGTAATAAACAGATGCCAGAACTGCTACGTGAGCTGGTGAAAGTCAAACCGCTCGGGTGTCACCGCGGAAACGCTTCACCCCCGGCTAGTGGCTGCGCTGCCACCGATGCCATGCAAACCGTGTTCCGGATGATCGCCTCCGGTGCGGTTTCGGCGCTCGCAGAAGAGATCGGTTTGCCGGTGAACCTCAGCCACGACCAGGCGCGCTGGCGGATACGCACCCACCGGGTAGATGGAAACACACTGGTCAGCTATATCCAGGCGCGACCTGGCCGACACGCGATTGTTCACGGTCCCCGACGTGAAGCTGCCGCAGTGATCAACTTCAACGAGGGCACCACACTGGATTCCGACCGGCTGCGGGAAGTCCACCAGGTTGAGGTGTTTGCCGTCGATGCCTGGACGGATGTCGCCGGCGCTATCTGTGATATTTCGAGCACCACAGATATGCGTGCCGCCTGGGATGCCTGGTTCGGATTCAACCTGGGTACGCTAATCTCGCTGTGCTCGGAAAAAGCGCCACTGGTTATTGTTGGCGACCCGAAAGCCAATATTGAGAGGCTCATGTCACTGCACGGCACAACCTATACCCCGAGTGGTGACACTGAAATCGAGGCGGCTAAACGGCGAATCGCGGAGCTAACCGGGGGTGAGAAATGAGCGAAAACACCGTTTTGTACCGGGTCATGGGCGCGGGCACTGACCCGGTGAACGTGTCGAACCTGCTGGAAAAACTCACCGAAATTTTTGCTCAGGAGGAAAACCCGGTTCACTATACCGGGCCGTTGGCGACCGACCGTGAAACCCAGGAAGTGCTGGTGCCGGTCGCACCCACCTATGATATTGAACAGGTCGAGGCGCAACTGACTGAGCGGATTACCGGGGCGGTGCCGCGAACCGTATCGGTGGTGCTCCAGACTTCCGGTTCAACAACCGGACGCGGGCACCTGGTCGGGCTTTCAGCGACCGCTTTGCGGTCATCTGCTCAAGCCACCGAGGCGGTACTGGGCGGTAAAGGTCGCTGGGTGCTGTCGCTACCAACCCAGCATATTGCCGGTTTCCAGGTTCTCGTACGTTCGGTTACTGCACAGGTAAAACCGGTTATCGTCAATATCGAACGGGGTTTTCGACCGGCGGCGTTGGCGCGCGGAGTTGAACGCGCCCTTGAACCCGCAGACCTGCCGGTGTATCTGTCGCTGGTGCCAACACAGCTGGTAAACACGCTGCGGGAAGCTGAAAACGACCCGGCGATTCTTCAGCCTTTACGCCAGGTTTCCGCGATTCTGCTCGGCGGGGCACATATTTCTTCGGCACTGTTAGCGAACGCCCACGATGCCGGACTGCGGATTGTCACGACCTACGGCATGACAGAGACCTGTGGCGGGTGCGTCTACGACGGCTACCCGCTCGCCGGTGTTAATGTCGCAACCGTATCCGATCGCATCTGGATTTCCGGTACCGTGCTGATGGCAGGATACCTGGATGACCCGCAATCCCCCGATGTTATCGTGAATGGTCAGCAGCGGTGGCTGCGCACCCGCGATGCCGGACACATGGTTGGGGCGCGACTGGTCGTAGATGGGCGCCTTGATGATGTGCTCACGACCGGCGGGATAAAGGTGCAGGCCTCCGCCGTGGAAGAAATCCTGGAACAGGCCGAGGAAATCGCCGAAGTGTGTGTTGTCGGGGTACCTGATGAAAAGTGGGGGGAACTGGTGACAGCCGTTTTCGTGCCCGCGGAGGGAGCCGATGAACGAGAACTAGCTGACCTGCGGATGGGCAATCTGCGGATGCTGCTGTCGCAGGCGCAACCCGAAAACTCCGAACATTTACGTGAAGAACTGAACCGCGCCGCACAGATGCTCGGGGGTGAAACCGGAGAGAACGCTGCCGCCACGGAAACCGCCGAGGTGCAGCGCGCAGTCGCGGAAGAAAAACCAGAACCGGAACTACAGTTGACCCCGCTGGAGGCGGCGATGGCAGCGATGGCAGCGAAGATTCGCGGCGAAAACGTTGATGTTGTGCAGGTGGCACGCACCGGGGTGTACAACCCACCAGCCGATACCGAAACAGACATTTCAGATGACGATACTGCGGAACTCGATGAGGAACCGGCAGCGACAGTTGAAACCGCCATCTCGGAACCCCAAAAACCCAGAAACCTGCAGATGAAGCTGCGTTCTATGGTGAGTGCAAGTCTCGGACGTGAACACGCTCCGCGAGCGATTATTCTCGTGGATCAGCTGCCGATGTTGGCTTCCGGGAAAGTCGATCGTAACGCTGTCGCCCAGCTAGCTGCGCAACGGGTCGCCGGCGGGATGGCTTGGGTACGATGAGCCGAGTTTCCGCTTGGATCGGTGCGGCGCGCCCAAAAACCCTGCCAGCTTCGGTTGGTCCGGTACTGCTCGGTACCGGGGCGGCCGCCGGGATCGGAAAGTTTGAGCCGGTTTCCTTTATATTGTGTCTGCTGGTGGCGATTTCGGTACAGATCGCGGCGAACCTGTCTAATGACTATTCCGATGGTGTCCGCGGCACTGATGACGAGAACCGGGTCGGGCCTCAACGCCTCACTGGTGCCGGTATTGTGGCACCGGCGGTGGTGCGGCGCGCGGCCTTTGTGATGTATGGGCTGACAGCCGTTTTCGGCTTGATCCTGACCTGGTGGTCTGGGGTTTGGGTGCTGCTTCCTGTCGGGGTTTTGGCGTTCCTGGCTAGCTGGTTTTATGTCGGTGGTCGCCACCCTTACGGGTATTTTCCCGGCATCGCCGAAGTCATGGTGTTTGTTTTCTTCGGTCTGGTAGCGACCTGTGCCACAACCTATACTCAAGCTCTGGTGCTTTCGTGGCGGGTGATTCTCGCGGCGGCGGGTATCGGGATGCTTTCCTGTGCGCTGCTCATGACAAATAACCTGCGGGATCGCGCCAATGATGAGCGGGTCGGCAAGGATACGCTATCGGTGCGTCTCGGCGACCTGAGGTCACGCAAGATGCTGGAGTTAGAGCTCACGCTCGCTTGTGTGGCGGCGGTGGTGGCGCTACCGACTTTCCTGGGGAAGTGTGTCGCCGCGTGCCTGGCGATTGTGGCGCTCTTCGTGAACCTGCCGGTCACGCGGGGGGCGAGCGGAATGGAGCTGTTCCGGGTGCTGCGCAATATCGGGCTATTCACCCTGCTTTACGGTGCCGCAGTCGGTGCCGGTTTCCTGCTCCCCTGACCCGCCGTTTCCGACACTGCGAAAAAGCGGGGTGCGGGGAAAACGGCGAGACGGCAGCGACTATTGGGCGAGCGGCAAGCCTTTAGCGTCGAAAGACCACTGGGTGCCCGGCTGGGCGATGAGAATCAAAATGCCTTCAATCAGACCCCACACAGCGGAGACGGGAGCGAGGAACCCTAAGCTGAGAATCGAAATCAACAGCTGTGCGACTGCCTTACCGGTGAAGCCGAGATAAAAATTGTGGACACCGAGGCCACCAAGCAAAATACCGAGGATACCGGCAACCATCTTGCTTTTCTGATCGGGGATCGGCTGAGCGTAACCGGAGCCGTACATCGGCTGGGCCGGAGCTGGCTGTCCCGAAGCGATCGGTGCTGTGTTGGGGGGCGGCACCGGGTTAGAGGATGTCGGATTCACCGGAATGCTATCGAAGTTGTTTTCGCTCATTTTGACCTTTCGTTCTCGCGCACACCGATTCTAACATTTATAGGTTCCGCATCCGCCCGTATCTCACCCGTTTGAGAGCCGATAGACTGGTGACATGACCCACATTTGTGATCCGAAACGCTGGCGGGAAATCGACTTGGGTGTGCCGCTCACGGACGTCACCTATCATCGGGCAGTTTCCGGTTCAGGCCTCGCCGGGTGGGCTGCCGGAACCAACCTGCCGGTGGTGCGTATCGCGATAGACCGACCCGAAATCCGTAACGCTTTCCGTCCGCACACAGTCGATGAACTGCTTATATGCCTTGATAATGCCCGTCAAGCCGCAGACGTTGCCGTCGTAATTCTCACCGGTAACGGCCCGGCACGTGACGGGGTTTACGCTTTCTGTAGCGGCGGTGACCAGAAAATCCGGGGTCGTGACGGATACCAATACGAAAACCGTGACGCTGAACGGCTCGACAGTGCCTCCGCAGAAAACCGCCGCGCCAACCTGGATCGGGCACGCGCCGGCAGACTGCACATCCTGGAAGTACAACGCGCTATCCGGCAACTCCCGAAACCCGTGATCGCCGTGGTGGACGGCTGGGCGGCGGGCGGCGGGCACTCCCTCAACGTGATTTGTGACCTCTCGATTGCCTGTCGCGAACACGCGCGTTTCATGCAAACTGACGCAGATGTTGGCAGCTTCGATGCCGGATACGGTTCAGCGCTGCTGGCTCGCCAAATCGGTGATAAACGTGCCCGCGAAATCTTCTTCTTGGCTCGGGAATACGATGCTGAACAGGCGGCAAACTGGGGGGTCGTAAACGAAACCTGTGCTCACGCCGACCTGGAGGAGCACGCCCTGGAGTGGGCGTTGACCATCGCCAACAAATCCCCGCAGGCAATCCGGATGCTCAAATACGCCTTTAACTTGATCGATGACGGGCTGGTCGGGCAACAGATGTTCGCCGGTGAAGCCACCCGCCTGGCATATATGACCGATGAGGCGCAAGAGGGACGCGATGCGTTCATCGAGAAACGCCGCCCGGAGTTCGAACGTTGGTCCCACTACTACTGACACTCGTAATGTCGGTGCTTCAGGTTAAGATAGGTGCAGAACACCCAGGAGGTACCCGATATGTCCGCGCGTAAAAAGGGCAGTAAAACGTTAAATAAACGTCAAAAGATGCTGCGAAACATCATTGTTGCTGCCCTGGTTGTGGTGGCGTTGATTGCGGTGTGGGTCGGGTTTTCACTGTGGCAACACAACAGCGCGCTACAGAAATGTAAAGCGGCAGTAAAAGCCTATAACCAGCAGTATTCGGCGGTACAGGAAGCCGCAAAGACCGGACAGGCCGCCGCGAAAGTGAAGGCTTCGGAGATCTCTGAGGTCACGTTGATTTCCGACTTGAACCGTGACCTGGAACAGGTGCCGACAAGTAAAGATATCGAAAGCTGTGCATCGTCACTGTCAACGAAAGGTCTGATTCGCGCAACACACTACATTACTTCGCAGGGTGACACGCTCGGCAAACTCAGTGAATCCATTAACGAAAACGCCACCGGTGTCCTTCAGAGCCGCAACGCGAAACAGCTGGGAGCGACCCGAGCAACCTTTGAAACACTGGTTGGGGATGCCGAAATGTTGGCGAAGAACGCACAGTTAATGTTGAGCACCGCAAACCAGGACATCACGAAACTGCACGGCGCGATAGATACCGCGAAAGAACTGGTCGATGACCTGGCAGACGAAAATACCGCGAAACGGGTCAGCGATAAGGACAAAAAGGATTTCGAAACCCGGATAACACAGCAGACGAAAGCCTTGAACACCGCCATGCAACCGGTGAAGGACGCGGTCGCCGCCGAGCAGGCACGCCAGGCTGCGGCTGCACAGAAAGCGGCAGCGGAAGCCGCGAAGAAGAAAGCCGACGCGGAAAAGAAGAAAGCTGACGCTGATCAGACAAAGAAAACCGACTAGCCGCAGGTTTTACCTGTTCAGGCAGTTACGGGAAGTTCGGAGGTACAGCGAATGTCTATGCTAATCGGACTGTTTGTGGGACTGGGGTGCCTGGTGTTCGCCGCCTGGCTACGAGCCGGATCGCAACGTTCCAGATTCTGGGTAAACGGCGGACACTGGTTTGTGGATGAACGTTTCGCACTGCTGTTCCTGCCCGGTTTAGGGGCCATGTTCCTCGGTATTTCAGCAGGCCAAATGATGATGCTTTTTTCGGGTTCGTGGAAATATGCGGTATCGGTGGTGTGCTATGCCGTCGCGGTTGCCGGACTGGTATTGATTGTGATGGGGATGATGCCGACCAGCTCCACACCAAAATGGGTGCGCCCACTCTGGTTGCGACAACTCTACGCCGCCACCGACACCAAGGGCTCCGCAACGGCAGACACCAAAGGTGCCGCTAAACGCGGCGAGGTCGAAAAATCGCGCGGCACAGCCAACCCGCAGAAGAAGAACCGCAAAAAACGCACCCGCTGGTGACATGACACAAAAACCCCAGGTAACCGAGGTAGCACTCCGTGATTTACCGGTTCCGGCACGCCGAATCCTGGGGGAAGAAATCGATCGGCTGTTGGTGTGGCGCACCCCGATGCTAACCCGCTTCCGTGGCATCGACGCCCGGGAAGGGCTGCTGGTTCACGGGCCCGCCGGGTGGGGTGAAATCTCGCCTTTCTGGGATTACGGTGCCGCGGAAATCCGCCGTTGGGTCGCAGCAGGTATCGAGGCTGCCACCCAGGAACCGCCCCAGCCACGCCGCCAAACAATCCCGGTCAATATAACCGTGCCGATACTGCCCGCCGATGCCGCGTATCAACTGGTCAAAACCTGTATATCTGACGATGAACCAACCAGTGCGAAAGTAAAGGTTTCGGGCGCGGGAACCGACCTGAATGCAGATGCCGAGAGGGTGGCGGCAGTGCGGGATGCGCTCGGACGTGGCGGGCGAATCCGGGTGGATGCCAACGCCGGATGGACACCGGCACAGGCACACCGAGCAATCAGGGTGCTACAGCAGGCAGCAGGGGATTTGGAGTATGTTGAGCAGCCCTGCGGGAGCGTGACCGAAATGGCTGAGTTGCGCCGGAGTGTGGATGTGCAGATAGCGGCTGACGAGTCGATACGTCGCAGCTCCGACCCGCTCGCTGTACGCCGCGAACAGGCCGCTGACCTCATAATTTTGAAGGTTCAACCGCTCGGTGGGGTGCGGGCGGCGCTGCGGCTCGCCGAGGAGCTAGGGTTACCGGCGGTCGTGTCATCGGCTTTGGATTCTTCGATTGGGATTGCGGCGGGACTACGACTGGCGGCGGCGCTGCCGGAACTCGATCATGCCTGCGGGCTGGGTACCGTGCGGCTGTTGACGGCAGACCCCGCAAGAGAGAGCCTGCTGCCTCGGGCGAACACCCTGCCTGCTGACGGGTGTTGTGTCCCGCGTGAACCGCTAGACGCGGATACGGTTCCGCAAAGCGTGGTGGCAGCCTGGGTTGCTCGGCTCTCAGCAGCCAGTGAGGTGGTTGATGTGAACGAGGCGGGTGCAGCTTTGCCTGACGGTTGGTGGTTCGATGACTGAAATGCCTGATTCTTTGCGGTTGGCTGAGGATTTGATTGCGGCTCTAGGGGAGGTCGGTGTCACGGATGTCGTGTATTGTCCGGGTTCTCGGGATGCCCCGATCGCCTATGCTTTACAGGATTTCAAGGGAGGCCTACATGTGCGAATCGATGAGCGGGTGGCGGCCTTCACGGCGCTTGGGGTGTCGCTAGCCGGAGGTTTCGGGGCGGTAGTGACCACCTCGGGGTCGGCTCCGTCACACCTGTATCCGGCGATTTTGGAGGCGCGTCATTCCGGACTGCCACTGGTTGTGGTTTCAGCGGATCGCCCGGCGAGGCTGCGCGGCACCGGCACTAACCAGACAACCGAGCAGCAAGGAATGTTTCCGCTGGTTAAGGCTGCTTGTGATCTTTCTGTTCCGGATCAATCAGCCGGTGTGAAACTGCGGGAAACGCTGTGGGCGGCGTGTTCGGTGCCTGTCGGCCCGGTACACGTGAACCTCCAATTTGATGTGCCGTTGCTGCCCGCAGACACCAAACCGAAACGCGATATCGAGTATAGGGCGAGTGCTTTCCGCTCGTGGTGGTATACCGCAGCGGATCGGAGCGGAAACGACGCGTTGAAACCGGGGTTGCGTACCGTGGTGGTTGCCGGAGACAAGGCTCCCGATATTGCTCATGCGGCAGCGTCAGCCGGTGTACCGATATTTGCTGAACCTAGCTCTGGCCTGCGCAATCACCCTAATGCGATTGCCGGATACGCAGAGTTACTGGACGGTGGAGCGCTCGCTGAGAGCATAGAGCAGGTGCTGGTTGTCGGTCACCCCACCCTTTCACGGTCAGTGACCCGGCTGCTCAACGGCAATGCCCGGCGAATATGGGTGACGGATCGCTACCGCCCGGACGCGGATGTGATTGTGCCAGCAGCTCCAACAGTTCTCCCCGAGCAGGATTCCGGGTGGCTCGCCCAGTGGCGGGAAGCCGATTCCGCATATTCGCAAGCCACCGATCCGCGGGAGCCGTATCTGTGCCAGCTTTGGGAGCACCACGGGGTTACCGGAAATCCGCTGGTTATAGGTGCTTCCTTGACTATTCGCGGTTTCGATAGGCTGCCTGTCACCAAAGCTGCGGTTTGGGCGCTGTCGAACCGGGGGCTGGCCGGAATTGACGGCACCATCTCGACAGCCAGCGGTGTCGCGCTCGCCAGCGGACGGAGAACCACTGTGGTTCTCGGAGATTTGACGGCGCTCCACGACTCCGGGGCCTTCACCATACCAGCCACAGAGACAAGCCCTGACCTGGACATAGTTATTATAGATGATGCGGGTGGGCAGATTTTTGGGACGCTTGAGTACGGGCGTGACCGAGGAACAAGCACCTATGACCGGTTCTTTCAGACGCGTGTTTCAGTGGACTTTGAGCACCTAGCGGCTGCCTTCAATGTCGCCTATATCGCGATAACTAACGCCGATAAATTGCGGGAAACCTTGAACAATCCGGTTTCGGGTATGCGCGTAATACACATAGTTATTCAGGAGACACCCAGCAACAACCCAGATTGAAAACAGTGTGCCGAGTTTTAATTAGTTCATGAACGAAAATGAATACCCGTTTAAGGGAACTCCAGAACCCGATTCGGAACTGCCACGGCCAACAGTGAATGGCAAACTACACTTTGCTGGGAGCCGTGACGAACACACCCGAGGTTTTCAGCCCTCGATGATTCGCGGCACCGAACCCGAAACGGTGAGCACACAACCCACACAACCGACACAGCGATACTTCCCGCAGCCGGCGCAGCCAGCCCAGCCTGCCCAGCCGGCGCAGCCAGCCCAGCCGGCGCAGCCAGCCCAGCCGAGCCAGCCGTTTATGTCATTTATGTCGCCCGAAACGGCACCCGAGACGACACAACCGGAACCCCCCGAGCCCCAAAAGAAATCCTTGAAAAGCCGCCCCACCTGGTCTGGTGTAATCGCAGTCGCGTTAGTTGCGGTGCTGCTCGCCATCGGCGGAAACTGGGCGCTGGCACGTGTCGGAGGTTTTGCTTCACTGCCGGGATCCGGTGCACAAGTAGCAACCCAGGCACCGGTCGCAACCGCGAAAACCGGTGACACCGACTGGGCAACTGTCGCCCAAACAGTCCAACCCGCAGTCGTCTCAATCGCCGTGAACAGCGGAAACAGTTCGGCTAGTGGTTCGGGCGCGATTTTCGATACCCAGGGTCACGTGCTGACGAACTATCACGTGGTGGCCTCCGCAATCCAGGCAGCAGCCGAAATCCAGATACAGCTGGCGGACGGACGTTTGTACTCCGGGCAGGTTGTCGGTTCAGATTCCACCACAGACCTGGCGGTACTCTCGATTGACAACCCGCCAAAAGATTTGACGATGGTCACGCTCGGCAGCTCCGACAAACTCACTGTCGGCCAGCCGGTCGCTGCGATTGGTGCGCCACTGGGCCTGGAAAACACCCTGACTACCGGTGTCATTTCTGCCCTTGACCGGCCAGTTACCGTATCACAATCCTCCAAAGACGACACACATGATCCGTTTTCCCAGTTCAAACAGCAACAGACTGGTGAAACAGTGGTGACTAACGCAATCCAAATCGATGCCGCAATCAACCCCGGTAACTCCGGCGGCCCGCTTTTTGCCGCTGACGGCACCGTAATCGGAATCAACTCCTCTATCGCCTCGCTCGGTTCCAATTCCGACACCTCCGGTTCTATAGGTATAGGCTTCGCAATCCCGGTGAACCTCGCCAAAAACGTTGCCGACCAAATCCTGAAAAACGGCAGCGTAGAGCACGCCTATCTGGGGGTTCGGGTCAGTGACGGAGCCGGAGACACCGGTTCAGAAACCGTTTCTGGCGCGATGATACAAGAAGTAGTCAGAGGTGAAGCCGCCCAGAGAGCCGGGCTGCGGGTCGGAGATATGGTCACAAAAATTGATGGGCACCGAGTCACTTCCGGTTCATCGCTCACCGGCTATGTGCGCTGGTATGTGCCCGGTGAAGAGGTGAAACTCGAAATAGTGAGGAAAGGGGATACCCGCGAAATAACCGTGACCCTCGGCTCGGTAGACTGACAACACGCGAAGCTGTTTTTTTAAGGACAAATCGCGTCAATACCGGCAGGCTGCAAATCGGCGAGCGGCACCGCGCCCGGCATTCGCGCCGCCAACCAAGAATGAACCGTGCGCCAAACACGTATCCGATCCGGCGGCAGCGAAATAAACAGGTCGTGACGACCGAAAAGACGACGGATTGTGACCTCAGATCCGAGTTTCGGTGCGCGAGACGCGATACGGTCAGCATCCAAGACCGTGTCCATGCGGTGCATCTGCGGGTGCCATCTAGAGTGCAAATCCGAGTGGCGAGCACACATCAACAGGGTCGGCACCCCAGTTTCAATACCGTGGCGTATCTCCCGCTGACCGTGTACTACCGCGCGACCCCAACCGGCAGTGATGTCGGCGTTCTCTTCGCGTTTCCAATCGGCGACCAGCCCGTAACCAGACAGCGATGGATCCCACTCCCATCTGCGTAAATTCTGGGGTATTGGGCCGTCAGCAGCCTGCCACCCGGCCAGTAGCAGCGGATAGCCGTTCGAGGGGGTAATCGGAACAGTCTGATGCGGCACGGCAATACCGAGTGTCTCGCCGAGCACTGTGGCGCCACTGCGCTCAACTAAACTGCCCTGCATCGCAATCCACGGGGAGTTGAGCAGCAGCGCCTCGACACGCCCCGGATTATGATGCACCCACAGCGGAGCAACCAAACCACCGAAAGAGTGGGCACCAAAGAGCAGCGGCAACCCCGGATTCTCAGCGACAATCAAGTCAAAGGCCGCACTGATTTCAGCATCATAGTCGGCGATGCTGCGCGTATAGAAAATGGTCTGACCGGGACGCAGCGAACGCCCGTATTTATGCAGTTCGATCGCGTAAAAGGCACCGCCAGCGTAGCTGAAATGCCGCGCGATTTCGCGGTTAAAGAAATAGTCATTCCAGCCGTGCAGATACAGCACCGCGAATCCGGGACGCTGCGGTGTTCCCGCTATCGCATTCGGATCCTGTTGCGGCCGGTACCGCACAACGGTTGCCACGACTTCGCCCTCGTCGTCCATGCCGAGCGGCAATGTTCGCGCCTCGAAACCGGCACCCAAAATGTCGGGCACCCACCGGTCGGTGGGTGCGTACTCGGTCGGCGGCTCTGTGGGCAGCGGAACATATTGATAGGTTTCAGTGTTCACTTCGCTCCCTATGGAATCATTACGAATTACCTTGTACTGCGTTCGATTTCTCGGTTTACTTCGGCAACTGACTCGCTGAGGGTTGGACCTTCGAGGTTACCTATATGCAGGAAATCCCAACCGAACACATCGTGTTTTCCAGTTATTCGGGTAAAGGCAACTGAGGGGTCATCAGTGGTAAATCCGTCTCCACAGTCAATGACACCATCGATGCCGAGCATCGCCTCATAGATTTGGCCGTCACTGTCTCGATACAGCAGCAGCGCTTTATCCCCGATGATTGAAGCCAGGGTTGCGAGCGCTCGGGCATTGTATTTCAGCATTCGCGGGTCATCAGAAATCCCGGTGGGAACATCCTGGACTGCGGCTACGTGTTCGGCACGGGCGATTACAGCATCAAACATTTGCTCCGGCTCTTCGTTCTCGGTGACCGGGATCGCAGTCGGGGTCGGAGTGGACTGCGGGATCGTGACGCGCGGGATACGAGAACTAGGCGGACGCGGAGCAACAGGCTCCGGCTCGGCGTATTCGGGTTCCGGGGCTGCAGCGAAAGGCATATCAGCCAGTTCCACGGTTTCCTCTGTGACCTGTGCTGTTTCTTGAACTGGGAGGGGGTTCCAGATATTGGTGCGCTCGTTCCAAACTGTCACACCGTCAGACTTGGGTTCCGGTTCGGGTTCGGGTTCCGGTTCCGGTTCGGGTTCTGGCTCCGGAGCTAGTTCCGTTTCTGGCTCCGGCGCTAGTTCCGCTTCGGGTTCTGTGTGCATCGGCAGATCCAGCCAGGAACGCAAGGGCTGCGGCTGTTGCGGTTCTTCTGGCTGCTCATCAGCCAGTTGCGGCACCGGCGGATAGATTGCGGTGTCATCGGTCAACATCGGATCGGGGTGGTACTCAAATACCGGATCATCCGGGGATTCAAGGGTTTCTGGCTCTGCCGCTGGTTCCGGTTCCTGCTCTGGTTCAGGCTCTGGTTCCGGCTCTGCCGCTGGCTCAGTATCGAGCTTGGGTACTAATTCGGGTTCCGGTGCCGGCTCAGTCACCGGAACTTCCCCGGTCAAAGCCAATTCTGGTCGAGACACGTGCCCGCCAATCTGGTTGAAACCGCCGATACCGAGAATGTCTGTGTCGAGACGATGCACCTCTATGAACTGCCGTCCCGAAGACATTTCACGCAACTGCACCTCACAGATCTCAACACCGCTGGCACGCAGCACCGACAGTGCCGGACGAACATCCTCACTCAGCTCACCGGTAACGATGATGAGACGAATATCAGATTTCAAGGATGAGGGCATAGCCTCCTTGAAATCGGCCCAACCTGCACGGAAAGCATCGGGACCACCGGGATAGGAGCTGGCCAGATCCATCCAGCCGAGAGTCGCGAGCCGACCAACCCGAGCAAGCGCCTGGGTGAGGGAGACCGCATCGAGACGCGCCATAATCTCAACCGAAACGACCTGCCCGGCCGCATCGAGAGCGGTCAAGACCCGCGGGCCACCCTCCGGATTACTCTGAGAAATATCGACATTATGCCAGGTAACCGGGAAAAGCGGTCGAGCTACGACCTCTAAAACCTGCGCCCGGATACTCTCCAAAATATCTGCGGTGAGACCCTGCTCAACTGCCCGCCCGAATTGCGCAGGAACCAGCCGCCCCTGGTCATACTCGAAAAGCGCCATGCCTATCCCCTTAAAAACACGTAGTTCCCACAATTATGTCACGAATCACGTTACTGATGTGCAAAATGTTGCTTTACCCTATCGGTCACGGAGGGGCCCAAACAGGACACAACAGCACAGGAACCGATACTCGCCAACTCATCCGACACTGTGTGCCAACCAAAGCTGCGGCAGGGTCACGCCCTCACGCCCGGCCAGTTGCGCCGCCTGGGTGCGGCAGGAAAAACCGTCAGCCAGATAGGTTGCCCCCGAGTGTTCGCTCAGTGCCGGCAGCAACGCCCGGTTCGCAACCACTTGCGAGATTTCGTAGTGACCGTTCTCCATGCCATAGTTCCCGGCCATGCCGCAGCATCCACTCAGCTCCACCAGATCCGCGCCGGCCTGTTTCAACAGTTCACGGTCTGTTTCCCAACCCATAACCGAGTAGTGGTGACAGTGAGGCTGGGCAACAACCCGAACGCCTGTGAGATCCGGCAACGGCAGTTTCTCGGCGGCAGCGAACTCCGCGAAAGTGAACACCCCACCCGCGAGTGCACGCACCCGAGAATCATCGGGAAGCAGCTTCGCGGCATCGTCACGAACAGCCGCAGTGCAGGACGGTTCAACACCGATAATCGGGATGCCGGCTAGCGCGAAAGGCGCCAACCGTTTGGTCAGATGCTCGATGTGTTTGCGAGCCGCCGGCAACTGCCCGGTCGTAATCCAGGTCAGGCCACAACAGGCATCCGGCGGGGCGACCAGCACCCGGTATCCAGCGCGCACCAACAGCTCAACCAGGGCATCCGCGCCGCCACCGGAAAGGTAACGACTGAAAGTATCTGCCCAGACCACAACATATTTAGGGGTGTCAGTGCCGCGGGGTGAGTGCGGGACACTGGTCGCTGTATCGGCCCCGAGCGCGCGGACATCCCGATCGAAACTGCCGGTGGCGAGGCGCGGCATCTGACGGCGAATGTCGATACCGGAAACCCGGAAAGCCAAACGCCGCAGCGGAGCGAAACTCATTGCCGCGTTCGCGAACACCGCTGCGCCGGGGATCCGCGCGGCAAGCCGCAGCCACCTGGGCAACCATCCGAGCAGATAGTGCGGGCGTGGACGCAGCCGCCCCCGATAGCGCCGGTACAGCCACTCGCTGCGGTAAGCAGCCATGTCTACACCCGCCGGACAATCCTTTGAACAGGCCTTACAGGCCATACACATATCCAAAACTTCGGTCAGATACGGGTCATCAATACCGTGAATCATGCTGCCGTTCGCGGCCTCTTGAAGTATGCGCGCCCGCCCGCGAGTTGCATAGGCATCCTCACCGGTCGCCTGGTAGGTCGGGCACATGAATCCGCCAGAGCCGGAAAGATCCGCGCGGCACTTCCCAACACCCGTGCATCGGTGTACCGCAGTAGTGAAATCTCCATCATCAGAGCTGAAAGCGAAACCGCCGATTGCCGGTTGCGGGTGGGCGGCAGGACGGCGCAGATTTATATCTAGCGGGTCAGGGTCGGCGAGCACGCCGGGATTCAACAGATTAGCCGGATCGAACAGCGCCTTTACCTGACCAAATAGCCTATAGGCCTCCTCGGGATAGGTGATGCGCAAAAGCTCCGAGCGTGCCCTACCATCCCCGTGCTCACCCGAGATAGAACCGCCGTGTTTCGCGACCAGTTCAGCACCGGCAATAAGAAAATCGCGGGCACGGCGCACACCCGCCTCAGTATCCAGCGGTAAATCCAGCCGCACATGCATACACCCATCCCCGAAATGGCCATACATCAGACCATCAACACCCCGATCGGTCATGAGCTCATGGAGTTCACGCAGGTATTCACCGAGATGATCCGGCGGTACCGCGGTATCCTCGAAACCCGGCCAACCCTGCCGGTTACCGCCACCGTCAGGATTAACTGGGGTTCGTCCACCCAGACCCGCACCGTCAGCACGAATCCGCCACAGCGCGGAAGCCTCAGATCCGGGCGCATAGACCGCAGTCGCAGGAGTAGCCGCCGCGGCAGCCAGCGCGTGAGCAGCAGCCAAGGACTCCTCGGCACCCATCTGAGCGCCCCCCACTTCAACCAGCAGCCATGCCGTACCATCAGGCAATTCGGGAACCGCTCCGGGGCCGCGATGCGCCCGCACCACATCGATAAGGCGCGAATCCATACCCTCAATCGCCAACGGTTCATGTTCCAATAGCATCGGCACATCATCCGCTGCGCTGAAAATAGACTCATAGCCTAAAGCAACCAAAACCGCCGCCTCCGGCACCGGAACCAGTCGCAACGTCGCCTCGGTCACCGACACCAGAGTATTTTCACTACCAACCAAGAATCGGGTCAGGTCAGCCCCGTTTTCCGGCAGCAGATGCTCCAAGGAATAACCGGAAACCTGGCGTTTGAAACGCCCAAAATTCAGTCGGATAGTGTCCAGGTTAGCGGCCACGAAATCGCTGAGACCAGCTACCGTCTCGATACCATCCGCAGTTGAATAACTGCGACCTATACCGTCAATAACCCGCATATTTAACACATTATCGGCGGTTCTGCCCCAGGCGGTCGCGTGCGGTCCACAAGCGTTATTGCCGATCATTCCGCCAATCGTGCAGCGGTTCGCGGTCGAGGGATCCGGGCCGAAACGCAGACCGTACTTCGCGGCGGCAGCCTGCAGCTGTCCCTCGATAACACCTGGCTGGACGGTCGCGGTACGGGAGTCCGCATCAATGTTAAGGATACGGTTCAGGTGCGGAAAATAATCAACAATCACGCCCGGGCCGATCGCGTTACCGGCACAGGACGTTCCGGCACCGCGAGCAGTCAACGGAATCTCTAAATCGCGGGAAATCCGGTGAATCAGCTGCACTTCCTCGGTCTCGCGGGGAGCCAGACGCAAAACTGGAACGACCCGATAGTTGCCGGCATCAGTTGAGGCAAGCGCCCGATCGACAGGTTTTGCGGAAACATCGCCGGTATATCCGGCTCGCTGTAGTTCATCGATAAAGGCGCGCGCCCGCTGACGCATTTCACTCATGACCCCAGTTTAGCGGCGACCCCCGCCCGGTTGTAGCGCCATCTACAGGGGCACGGCGGCGCGGGCTGTAATAATTGGTGTATGCGCAATGATCGGCTGGGTCGCCCGCCCAGCCCCAAGGAACCGGCCCGTTCTCCCCTGTCGAATCTGCGGATCCTGGCCACACAGCTCCTACGTTTCACCTGGATACAGCTGCAATGCTGCTTGTTCCCGGCACTGATATTCCTGGGTTTAGCTGCCTCGAAACTGATTCCCGCCGAACTCGCCGCGCCGCTGGGACGCTACGATCTGCTGCTGATCTATGTCATGATCATCCAAATCGCCTTTATCGTTTTTCGCCTGGAAACCGCGCGGGAACTGGGCGTTATCTGTGCCTTTCACCTGATAGGTTTGTGCCTGGAAATTTTCAAGGTTCAGGTGGGATCCTGGTCCTATCCGGATCCGGGATTGATTCGCCTCGCCGGGGTACCGATTTTTTCAGGGTTCATGTACGCCTCTGTAGGATCCTATATTTGCCAGGCTTTCAGGCGCTTCGACCTGCACATAAACCATTTCAATTGGGCGGCGGTCAGCGTGTTAGCTATCGCGGCGTACGCAAACTTTTTCACGCATCATTGGATTCCGGATCTGCGCTGGTGGATAGCAGCGGGTTTCATCGTAGCGCTGTGGCGTTCACGTATCTGGTTCACGGTGGGACGCTCACGCTATCAAATGCCACTGGCGGTAGCCTTTACCCTGATAGGGTTCTTTTTGTGGGTGGCTGAGAACGCCGCTACTTTCCTGGGAGCCTGGGCCTATCCGAACCAAAACTCCGGGTGGGAAATGGTACACCTGGGCAAGTTCGGATCCTGGGCGCTACTGATATCCCTATCGTTTGTGCTGGTAGCCGCAGTAAAGGCGCAGGAGGGTCGGCTATACGGTTCCGGACCGGCATCCGTCACCGACTGACAAAACCGAACCCTGTCTCAACACCACCCGCCGAGGTCTGCAATACCATTGGAAACAAGGGCTGAACAAAGGAGTGCATAATGAGTTCGAAACCGCTGCGCAACATAATCGACAAAGTTTTTCCACGCCCCACGCCGGTTCCGATTAAAGGCGCGGTTGTGCTGGTAACCGGAGCCGGTTCCGGGATAGGACGGCTGATGGCTATAGGTGCCGCTCAACGAGGTGCGCGCGCGGTGATTATTTGGGATCTCAACGAAGCAGGTGCCACACAAACCCTAGAGCAGGCGCGTACCGCCGGAGCTGAAGCGATTTCCGCCAGGGTCGATGTCACTGACTCCGCATCGGTATCCAGCGCGGCAAAAACAGCTCTCAAGGCTTTTGGACGAGTAGACATATTGATTAACAATGCCGGCATCGTCACGGGCAAAGAGTTTCTGCAGCTCACAGATGAGGACGTGCAGCGCACTTTCGATGTAAACACGCTCAGCCACTATCGCACCACCCGGGAATTCCTGCCCGGGATGCTGGAGCGCGACCGTGGCTCGGTGGTGACAATCGCCTCGGCGGCGGGCCTGGTCGGGGTGGCGCGTCAAACCGACTACGGCAGCTCAAAATTTGCGGCAGTAGGCTTTGACCAGTCCCTACGCGCTGAACTACGCCATCGTGGATCCAATGTTCACACCCTCCTGTACTGCCCCTACTACATCGGCACCGGAATGTTTGACGGCGTGAAAACAAAGTTCCCGCTGCTGCTGCCAATCCTGCAACCCCCGCAGGTTGCCGAACAGGTGCTGGACGCTATCGAACGCGGCACCCAGATGAAAGTTCACCCGCCGTTGGTGAGACTTGTGCAGCTGATCCAGGCTTTCCCGGTACCTTTCGTCGATCGCATAACGGATTTCTTTGGCGTGAACTCAACCATGGACGATTTCACCGGGCGAAAGAAATAGCGGTTTCCAGGTTTCACCAATGCTTGCCGCCGGAACCGCCACCGCCGAAAAAACTATCCCGGTTCTTTTGGGCTTCGTCGTGTTCAGCTTGACCCTCTGAGTTACGCCTGTTCAGCTCCTCTTGTTTGCGCTGGATTTCGCTGTCCTGGCCGTCCTGCTCATTCGGGTTACCCTGCTGCTGATCTCGCTGACCCTGCCGGTTATCAGGATCTGTCTGCTCGTTGTTGTCCTCACCATCCTGATTGTTCTGGTTACTTTGATCATCAGAATCGCTGTCGCCACTATTTCCGCTCTGTCCAGAAGCCGCACAGTCGGACTGCACCTGGGTCGCCTCGTCATCTCGATTCTGGGCACGATACCCTGCTGCGAGATTCATCCGCACCATACATTCGGCACTGCTCGGATCGGAACCATCTCCGGGCGGATCAAGACGCAAAGCAGCCTCCAAATCCGCTACACCAGCATCAATACGCTTATTAATGAGTTCTGTCGTGCCGAGATTATAGTATCCGCGCCAACGTTCCGGCCCGAAAGGCGTGATCCGAACCAGGGCGGAAAAACCAGATTCGGCGCGCTGTATGTCACCGTTTAGCTGAGCGCTCGCGGCAGTAAACGACCAGACCCAAACAGTTATAAACCATAGGCCGAACAGCGCCAATAGTGTCGCAAACGGGATTCCGATAATCCACAGCCACCGGGAACGCCGCTGCTGCGGAACAGTGACGAGAATGTTTTCTTCTGCGCTGCGCTGTCGTTTTCGCTCCGCTCGGCGCACACTGCGGCGGTCAGCCCAGGAGACACGTTTCGCGTCCCGCCCGGTTTCAGCGCCGACACCATCGGCGCGACCTTGAAAGCATTTTTCCCCACTACCGTCCATATCCGCCTCCCCCTACACGTTGGGGGCGCGCACCGCCACGCCAAAACTCTGCCTGTCGGAACGCCAAATACCATGTCTCCCACAGCATTAAAACCAACAACACCAGCGCAAACGGCCAAATAAAGTCGCGATAAACCACCATGCCGTCCTGCTCCTCACCAACCTTTGCTGCAGCCTGGTTGAGCGCCTTTGTCACACCGTTCGGCAGTGACCCGCCATGGTTTCGGTCATAGTATTGGACACCGAGGGCAGCCGCGATCCGATTCAGATGCTTAGCGTCCATCCGCGAAATCGCATCCGCGCCGGTGGTCGGATCCTGGATATTTGACCCCTGAACATCAAAAAACCCACTGTCGTATTCGGGCATCACCGCTCCGGTAGCCGTTCCGTACCCGAGCACCGCACCTGAAGATAGATACGGTGCCAGCTCCGCCCAACGCTCATCATTCGGTTCGTTTTCGCTCGTCACCTCACCATCTGAGAGCACAATCAACACTCGTGACTTCCCGAAAGCATCAGCCGTGTCGTCATCCTGAGCAGGCACAATCTTTCGTTCCAACACGTCGAGCGCCCGCGACAAATCCGAACCAGTCGATTCGGCAGTGACCTCGGGTTTATAGGTCTCAACCCAAGATTCCACCGCCCCCAGATCTGAGGTGAGCGGCAAATCCAAGTTCGCGCGGGAAGACGTCGAAACAATAGCGTACCTGACCTGCGGAACATCCCCGGTTATACGGTCAATGTCGGTCAGCATCCCGGCGAAACGCGGCACCGATCCCGCCGGGAAACCCTTATCACCTGCAGCTTTATCTGCTATCTCGGAGACGTCACCGTGATAGTCGAGAGCCGACATGGAGCCGGTAGTATCCACCAGGAAATACACGTCAACATTCGAGATAACCTGTTTCACTTTATGAGGCAAAGCCGGGGTGGCGCCTATCAACAAAACGAGGGCGGCAATCAGGATACGGCGAACCAAAACAAGCCGGCGGCGATGCTTGTCACGCATCCACGCCCAAACTATGAGCGCGACCATAACCATCCCGAACAGCACCAGCCACAGCGGGGAAGCAATAAAAATAAATTTCACAGCCTGGCCCTCGCAATCAGCGCAAACCCCGCCACCACGAATATGATGAGCCACGGATAGACCTCAGAGTTGCGGTCGCTTTCGAGCACAATCGGGTCGCCTTTCACGAGCGATGCCACCTGTTCATCATTGATTTGTCTGATGACCGCCTGTACCGTGTCCACGCTGGCGTCATGGTACACACCACCATTGTCGATCAGGTTTTGCCGGAAATCCGCTTTCGCTGCCTGCGTATCAGCATCTGCATAGTTCATCGTGCCACCATCAGACAGCGGCGGCATCCACAGACCATGCACGATTATGTCACGGCCAGCCGCGTATTTCACGGACTCCCCGAGAGTAAAGGTTTCCTCCCCCTCAACGATATTGTCGGTGATGAGAATGATAGAGCGGATTCTGCCATTCTCCCACTGGTCAAATCCCATCGCACACGACATCAAACCGTCACCCACCAGAGATGATGCCTCTGTATTTTCGTTTATGACCGAAAACAGCAAATCTTTCAGCTGCGGTGACGTGTACAGGTACTCACCGATAATCTGATAGCCGGAGGGCGAAAACAAAGTGTGTGTTTCCGTCAGCTGCTCAGTCACCATCTCATAGTCATCGGTGAGCGGGAACATTCTGACCGCCGAATAGTTCCACATATACATGCCGACACGTTCCCCGTCATAGCTGTCGGAAAGCTCCATCATCTGACCCATCGCGTCATAGTCGGCTTTGAGCATCGAGGAAGAAATATCGAGACACAGCATTATGTCGCGGTTGGAACTCTCCTGTGTTTTCTTTTCCACATGTATCGGCCCGCCGGTCATCACCGCCAACAGTACCGCAGCCAACACTACTGCCACCAGGGCAAATAATGCGCGAAGTCGGATACCCCACAGCCTTTTCCTATATCTCGGGAGCAACGAAATATAGGTCGCGTTGGCGACCAGCACCCGAGGACGCGCCTCAAAGAAATTCCGACCCCGCAAACACGCGAGAACAAGAACGATGACAACCGCCGCGAGACCTATAAAAAACAGCCACCACCTGGTCATACGCGCGTCCCCTCGTCAATGAGGTTACGCACGATACCACCGGTTACCCCGATATCCTCTGCGGTGGGTTGCCGTATGCTGCGGATGTCGAAACGCTCCGTACCGGCGACCGTGGTGGGTGCGAAAGAGGGAGACTCGAAACGCTCCAGCGCGGAAACCATATTCGGCCACACATTACTAAACAGGCGACGCATCTCACCGACAGTTGCGGCTTCACAGTTCACGCCGGAACGCTCGGTGGCGAGCGCCCGCAACAGAGCGGCAAAAGCCAAAGCGACCTCGCGACTGCTGTATTTACCTGCGCGGGCCTCGTCCTCCACCTGCTTAACTTTCGCGAGATAACGTGCGCGTTTACGGGCCGAAAGTTCGATGAGTGTCGGTTCGTGCAGCAGTTCGCGAGGGACACGGGCAACACGGTGTCGAATACGAATCCAGCCGATTGTGACGGCGGCGAGCAGCACGGCTGCCACCCCGATGGAAAGAACCGGAACACTATATGCGGTGGTGTCGATGAGGTCACCGATTGTCGGCGCGAGCCCCGCCACACACCCTAACACCAGTTCAGCGACCCCAAACATAGGGCCTCCCGAGCACGTCAATGATCGCTTCTACAGCGTCTTCGGTCGATGTTACGGTCACCGCCGGCACCCGCAGTCGCCGAAGCATTTTGAAAATGGAGAGCACGAGTTGGCGCTGCGTATTTTCATGTATGTGATGCAATTGCTCATCATCGAGCACCATATTCATGAGTTCCCCGGCAGAAACGTCTGTGACCTGCCCTTCCTCGACGAGTTGGGTGGGGTCTGCGTCCGCAACCATCACGACTAGTAACCGGTGTATGGAACGAATTTTTCGCAGTACCGGTTCCAGCCCAGGATGTATTGCAAAACTGTCAGTGAGCAGCACCATTATTGATTGACCGCGGGTTTGGTTAAACGCCGTTTGCAGCACCCTTGACAGGTCAGATTCCGGTGACTCCGGTGTGATGTCGGTGCGGATCCGCTGCATCAGCAGCTCCACGTGTTCGTTTCCGCCACGCGCCGGGAGGCTGCGCAGTCGCTCGGCATCCCCACTCACCATGCCAACCAGGTCGCCACGCATCAAACCTATATATGCCAGGACTTCTGCGGCTTCGAGAGCGATGTCCTCTTTGGGTTCGCGGCTGGGGGCGAGCGCCGACATTGAACGACCGGTGTCCACCAGCAGCGTTATCGCCACATTCACGCTGCGTTCGAAACGTTTGATGATTGGGCGGGCGTGGGCGGCAGAAGATTTCCAGTCAATGTCACCAACATCGTCACCAATCTTGTATTCGGCGAGGTCATCAAAGTCTTGACCATAGCCGTTGAGCCGCGAGTGATGCACCCCAGAAAAGACGCGTGCCGAACGCTGCAGCACCGGCAGTGACAGCCGGGAACGCAGCAGCTCCAGCTTCGATGGTTTCATTTGCGACCTTGACCCCTGTTTATTTGCGGTTAGGGTACCGGCACAGCGCCGAATATCGAGTCGATGACCTGATTGACGCTCAGCTCGTTCGCTATCGCCTCATAGGATCGAATCAGGCGATGGCGCAGCACCGAGTAGCGCATGGATACTATGTCATCAGGGATTACGTAATTGCGGCCGGCAATCAGTGCCTGAGTTTGTGCTACCTGCAGCAGCGCCAGGGATCCGCGCGGGGAGGCCCCGACACGCAACTGCTGCATCAGACCCGGAACGGGGTGTGGACCATAGCCGCGAGTGGTGTTGATTATGTCAACGATATAGGCACGAATCGCGTCATGAACGAAGATGCGTCGCCGTGTGGCCTGCAAGAACAGCACATCTTCCGTGGTTATCGGGGCACCGGTGGTTGGCGCGTCGAACACCCCAGAAGTAGACATATCGAGGATTTGCATTTCCTCTTCCGGTGTCGGATAGGTGATTACCTCTTTGAGGAGGAAACGATCCATCTGTGCTTCGGGGAGCACATAGGTGCCCTCTTCTTCGATGGGGTTTTGTGTCGCCATAACCATAAAGGGGTTGGGCAGTTCATAGACGTTTCCACCAATTGTGGTTTGACGTTCCTGCATCGCTTCAAGCATCGCGGATTGGGTTTTCGCACTCGACCGGTTGATTTCGTCAAGCAGCACGAAGTTGGCGTGTACCGGCCCTATTTGGGTGGTCATCTCGCCGGTCTGGAAGTTGAAGATTTGGGTGCCGATTATGTCGTTGGGCATCAGGTCGGGGGTGCATTGTATGCGGTGGAAAGAGCCACCAACCGCTGTGGCAAGTGCCTGAGCGGCGGTGGTTTTTGCCAGGCCGGGCACTGATTCCAGGAGCACGTGGCCGTTCGCAATCAGACCGGATAGCAGGGCGCGGTGCAAGCTTTCTTGACCGACAACGCGCTGCCGGAATATCGCGGTAACTCGCTCGATCAGTTCCGCTGCGCGAGCCATATCAGAGTCTGGGATCTGTCCGTCGTCGATACGCTGGCGGGTTTTTGGTTGCTGGGGTGACCCCGCAGCCTGCCGGGCAGAGTCGATTGCGGGCTGGGGATAGGGTTGGGACATCTAGCCTCCTTACTGGTTTGAAACCAGTTTAGCGTCCCCCTCAGACACAATCCTTTAGCATCCACCACCCGACCCAGCCCCCGTGCCTCCCCAGCCCCGTGCACAACTCAGGAGAATTTGATTTATAGACGGTGATTTTGGGCATTTCGCCGCAAAATCACCAGACTTGTGCACAGGAACCCGCTTCGGTGACTCACACAGTTCCCCACCCAGACTCACCCAGTTCCCCATATAGATGCGTGGGGTGGCGGGTAACCTTAGAGGTATGAATGTTTTGATACTCGGATCCGGCGGGCGTGAACACGCCCTGGCTCTCGCCTGCGCTACCACAGCAGGAGACAACACCGGCGGTAACACCATTTTTACCGCCCCCGGAAATCCCGGGACCGCACAGGTTGGCACGAACTTGAACCTGGATGAGATGGATGGTGCCGCAGTAGTCGCAGCCGCCCACGAACACGCTATTGACCTGGTAATTGTGGGTCCGGAGGCACCCCTGGTAGCCGGCGTAGCCGAGGCTGTACGCGCCGCCGGTATCCCGGTGTTCGGCCCGGATCGGGCGGCTGCGCAGCTTGAGGGCTCGAAATCCTTTGCCAAAGAGATAATGGCTGCCGCTAACGTACCAACCGCTGCGGCCCGCACCTGCACCGACACCGCCGAACTAGAAGCGGCGCTGGATGAGTTCGGTGCCCCATACGTGGTAAAGGATGACGGCCTGGCCGGCGGCAAAGGCGTGGTAGTCACCACCGACCGTGCCGAGGCGCTGGCTCACGGACAGTCCTGCCTGGAGCACACGGATGGTCGTGTCGTCATCGAGGAATACCTGGACGGTCCGGAAGTTTCGCTGTTTTGCATCTCGGACGGCAACCGAGTGTTACCACTGGCTCCCGCACAGGACTATAAACGCATTTTCGATGGGCAGACCGGGCCGAACACCGGCGGCATGGGTGCTTATTCCCCGCTACCGTGGGCTTCCGAAAACCTAACCGATGAGGTGATACGTACCGTAGCGCAACCAACAATCGCGGAGATGGCGCGCCGCGGAGAACCCTTCATTGGTCTGCTCTACTGCGGTTTGGCGCTCACCAGTCACGGTTTGCGGGTCGTGGAGTTCAACGTCCGATTCGGTGATCCTGAAACCCAGGTGGTGCTGCCACGCCTGGCCACCCCGCTGGCTGATGTGCTGTATACGGCGGCCACCGGAAACCTCCCTGAACAGCTCCTTTGGCGAGATGAAGCCTGCGTCTGTGTGGTGATTTCCGGTGAGGGCTACCCGGGTAAAGTGCTCGGCAATGGTCGCCCAATAACCGGCATCGCTGAAGCCAACGCCCTGGAAAACGTGCATGTTATTCATGCCGGTACCGCGATTGATCCCAATGGACAGCTCGTTGAAAACGGCGGGCGAGTGCTCGGTGTCGTGGCGCTGGGGGAGGACGTAGCCACCGCCCGCGAACGCGCCTATGCCGGGGTAAACAAAATCCAGCTTCAAGGCTCACATCACCGAAACGACATCGCGGTATTATAGGTTCCGCGAAACGCAGATATACTATTTGACTAGGGAAAATATGCTGTATGGAACTCCGGTAGTACCAGGTTTGGGTTACGGGGAGGTCGTGTGGCTCGACGACGCGTCCGTCCCAGAGGCAGACGCGGGAGCACGAGTGGATCCCGACCAAATTCCCGATGAAATCCAGCGTTTCGAGGAGGCAGCCAAGGCAGTAGCCGAACGTTTACGCGCCAAATCTGTGGCAATCGTCGGATACGCATCCGATATTCTTTTCGCAACTGCGGCACTCGCCGAGGATCCGGCGCTACGTGACGACATTATCGGGCGCATCCAGGAGGGTCGCCCGGCAGCTGCCGCGACCTTGAAATCTGGAGAGTTTTTTGCCAGCCAGCTCGCTGCCCGCGGCGGAAAAGTTGCCGACCGGGCAGCTGAAATCCGCGACCTCACCACTCAAATTGCCGCTGAACTGCGCGGAAATCGAACCCCTGGGCTCCCTGATCTCAGCGAAACCACCGAAGTGGTGCTTTGCGGGCGCGACCTGTCACCGGCGCTCGCTGTCGGTCTTGACCCGCAACACGTCTCGGCGCTGCTGCTCACCGATGGCGGTCCCACTTCCCACACCTCGATAATTATCAGGCAGCTGGGTATCCCCTCGATTGTTGGCATCCGCGACCTTCATGAAATACATACAGGTGATACCGTGTTTGTGGATGCTTTGCAGGGCTGTGTCGATACCGAACCTGACCCGGAGGTTTCCCGCGAGCGGGTTGCGGACTATCTGCACTCTGAAGTGAGGGCTACAGCTAATGGCTCTGGGCAGCTCGCGGATGGTGTACCGGTTCGGCTGCTCGCCAATATCCAGGGGCCAATCGGTGCGAGGCGTGCCAGCGAACGCGGTGCCGAGGGTATCGGTCTGCTGCGCACCGAATTGACTTTTATAGGTTCTGTGACCGGCCCTGATTGGGACATACAGGTGCGTAACTATACCGAGGTGGCTCGGCTGTTCCCGGATTCGCCAGTTCAAATTCGTACCCTAGATTTGGGTTCCGACAAGCAGGTTCCGTGGCTGCGGCTCTCCGCTGAGGCGAATCCGGCGTTGGGTGTGCGCGGGCTACGTGTCTCTGGTCCTCGCCCCGACCTGTTTCAACAGCAGCTTGATGCGGTTGCTGCCGCTGCCGAGCAGCTCGGTCGGGAACTCGCTGTGATGGCTCCGATGGTTACCACTTTCGCGGAGGCTGATTGGTTCGTCGCGGAGGCGCATTCTCGTGGCTTGCATGCCGGGGTCATGATTGAAACTCCGGCTGCAGCGATCAGGGCGCACGCTATCCTGCCGCTCCTCGATTTTGCTTCTATAGGCACGAATGATTTGACGCAGTATGTGATGGCCGCGGATCGCACAAACCCGGCGCTAGCGACCTACACCGACCCGTGGAACCTGCCGGTTCTCGATCTGATCCAATCGGTCGCGGCGGCTGCGGAACATTTCGAGGTGCCGGTCTCGGTCTGTGGGGAAGCAGCCGCTGACCCCCGCCTGGCCTGTGTATTTGTGGGTATAGGTATCAGGGCGCTGTCTATGGCTTCGGTGTCTTTAGCTCCGGTGCATGCCAAGTTGGCGCAATACACGCTCGCGGAGTGTGAGGCTGGCGCGGCAGCGGTGCTCGCAACCAACACCCCGCAGCAGGCTCGCTGGGTAGCGGCACAGCATTTTGGTCTGCATTGAATCGCGTAATCCTCTGTCATTTCACGAAACCCCACCTGTTCGGAATAGTTTTTGGCTCTACAGGGTGATTCTGAGTATGCGGGTTCGCAATCGGGGCGTAACCGGTAAGATTGCTCTATGGGTCAGGCAGAACCGGAATCGACAGCAGCCGAGTCGGGACCGGCACCCACTGAAACGGAGCTGATTATCACCCACCTGAACCTGGTGGAATACCTGGTGAACTCGTGGATGAACAAGTTGCCTGACCATATTACCCGTGATGACTTGCGTTCCGCCGGCTATGAGGGACTGGTGTTGGCTGCCCGAAATTTTGACGTTTCGCGCGGTGTTTCTTTCGCGACTTATGCGTCTCGCCGGATCTCGGGGGCGATCCGTGATGAGCTGCGTTCAATGGATTGGGCTTCTCGTTCCGCGCGGCAACGCTCCAAACAGATCGGGGAGATGGCTCTCGAATTGACTGCTGAACAGGGCACCCAGCCGACTCGCAGGGAACTTGCGGAGGCTACGGGTCTCACCCGCGACCAGATTTCTGCGGTTCAACTCCAGATTTCAGCGTCGGCTATTTCTTTGGAGGCCGGGCGGGAACTCGGCTTGGATCCGGAAGACCCCGAACCCGATCCGAGTGAGCAGCTGCAGGATGCTGAGCGCACCAGGATGCTGAACATCCTGGTGGAGGAGCTTCCGGAACGCAGTCGCGAGGTGGTGCGTCGCACCTATCTGGAGGATGAGGCATTGGCCGATGCTTCTGCCGCGCTCGGTATTTCGATTGCGCGTGTCTCTCAAATCCGTTCTGAATCGCTGCACTGGTTGCGTGTCGGATACAACTATTTGACCGGTCAGGCTCCGCTGCCCAACCGTTTCGACCCGGCGACCAGGCGGCTCTCCAGATATTGCGAATCGGTTTGGCGTGTTTTCCATTCCACCCAGATATGAGATATACTTAATCTGATTAGCTGATTCCACCCTGAACGGGCTCATGATTCAACACGGAGGTGAATCTTGAACCAGGTAAAACTGGGTTCATTAACGCGCATGGACGCGACCAACAGACCCTATATATCAACATATAGGCACTTCATGACTATTTTGCGCCTCGGGATAGGCGCGGGAGTTGAGGCATAATGCTGGTTCTCACCCGCCGCAAAGGTGAACAAATTCTCATAGGCGATGATGTGCTCGTCACGGTGGTAGACATCGGTCGCGACATGGTGCGTATCGGACTGGACGCGCCCCGCAGCACCCGCATCAAACGCGGCGAGCTGGTTGAGGAGGGGGAAGTGCCAGCCGACAAACTCAACAAAACACCCGCCGCGCAATCCTCCCCGACAGCAGTAAAATCAAAGAAGGCGAATAACGCCGTCCAATTTTCGAACTGACACGGCCGCATTCGGCGGTCTATTCAAGTCGTACAGGAGGCCAGGATGCAGGAAATCACCGCGCTCACCGAGGCGCCCGAGCTTGAAGGCTGGCGACGGGTCGCCTCCGGAAAAGTCCGCGAAATCTATGTTCCAGCAGATGGCACCGATGATCGCGTGTTGATGGTTGCGACTGACCGCATCAGTGCTTTCGACTATATTCTCGATTCGGCGATTCCCGGTAAAGGCGCGGTGCTCACCGGTCTCACCCTGTGGTGGTTTGAACAGCTGGCCGATATCGTGCCCAACCATCTGCTGTCTGTTGATGTGCCCGCGGAGGTGCGCGGGAGAGCCATGATTTGTCGGCGTCTCGATATGTTCCCGGTCGAGTGTGTGGTGCGCGGCTACCTGACCGGCTCCGGTCTGACCGATTACCGTGAAACCGGCGAGATTCACGGGGTGTCGTTGCCCGCGGGTCTGACACAGGATTCTCGCATCCCGCAGCCGGTTTTCACTCCCGCAGCAAAGGCCGAGCTGGGCGAACACGATGAGAACGTGTCTTTTGAACGGGTAGCCGAAATGGTCGGTTGGGACATGGCTGAACGGCTGCAGGATCTGTCACTACAGATTTACACTCGCGCATCAGACCTGGCGGCTGAACGCGGCATCATCCTGGCTGACACGAAATTCGAGTTCGGTGTAATCCCCGGCGGTGATGGCACCGTGGTGCTTGGCGACGAGGTACTCACCCCGGATTCTTCCCGATTCTGGCCCGCCGATGAGTGGCAGCCCGGTTCAGTCACCCCGAGCTTCGACAAACAGTATGTGCGTGACTGGTTGGATTCACCGGCTTCCGGGTGGGATCGGGCCTCCGGGGAGCGCCCCCCGGCGCTGCCCGCCGAAGTGGTCGCAAACACTCAAGCTCGCTACTTCGAGGCCTATAAAATCCTGACTGGGCGAGATCTTTAAACCGGTTTTCCACAGGTTTTTGCCCATAAATACGTTCTGTTCACAACCCTGTGGATAAACCCTGTGGAAAACTAAAAAATCTCAACCTTACCTTAAAGGTTTAATCCTCTGTTTTCCCCATGATTGCAACGTTTTTCGAGAACCGTCCTGGACTTTCGGCATAATAGCAACGAATTGGGGATAACTGGTGTAAAACTGTGAATATCTGACCAGCAAATATGAAAAACATCCCGATAATCCATGGCGATATTTGCGCCGCACCCGAGCAACCTGGCAAGGTTGAAGCTGTGCTGAATCAGGACTCCAAACGCGGCTGGGCATTCATCGCTCTGCTCTTCATCACCGCTTCCTGGGGCTCCACTTTTTTCATGATTAAGGATCTGCTCGACCGGGTTCCAGCGATCGACTTTCTCGGCGTGAGATTCCTCGCCTGCGGGATACTAGCCGCAACAATTTTCGCACCCCGGCTGCGCCACATCGACCGCCGAACCTGGATTATCGGCGGGGGTCTCGGCGTTATTTACGCTGCCGCCCAGGTTTTGCAAACCGTCGGGCTGGCATACACGGATGCCTCCATTTCGGGTTTCATCACCGGCATGTATGTGGTGTTCACGCCGATAATAGCGTGGTTGCTGTATCGGAACCAACTGGGTCGAAAAATGTGGATGGCGGTCGCACTCGCCGCTGTCGGCTTGGCGGTGCTCTCGCTACGCGGCTTCAGTTTCGGCTACGGCGAGACCCTCACCTTGATATCGTCACTGCTATTCGGGTTCCACGTCGCGCTGATAGGTCATTACGTGCCCGGTCGTGACGCCCTGGCCTTTACCGCGACACAGCTCATCACCTGCGGAATCGTATCTTTCTTGGCGGCGCTACCCGGCGGTGTGGTACTGCCCCAACGCAATGCAGACATCGTCGCTATCGCCTATATGGTACTGATTCCGGCACTGTTGGCGCTGATTTTACAAAACTGGGCACAACAGTACGTCACTGAAACCCAGGCTGCTGTAACCATGACCTCGGAACCGGTGTTTGCTGCCCTGTTCGCGATCGGTTTCGGTGGTGAAGCGCTCTCGGCACGCACCGGCGTGGGTGGCGCAATCATAGTGGCGGCGATGCTGCTCAGTCAGGTTCCCGCCCGCTATGTTCCCAGATGTCTACGCCGAAAGATATAGGCTATAGCCGATGGATAAAACAGACAAGACACAGTCGCTTACCAGACTTGAAGCTGACCGCACTATCACCTTTACCATTCCCTGCTACAACTCGGCAGACTACATGGATGCCTGTATATCTTCGCTGCTCAGCGCCGGTGAAGACTCCGAAATTATTATTGTTGATGACGGCTCGACTGACAGCACCGGCGAGAAAGCCGACCGCTGGTGTGACCTGGCACCCGAAAAAATCAGAGTGATCCACCAGGAAAACGGCGGGCATGGAGCAGCGGTCATGGCCGGACTGCGAGCCGCGCGTGGACGATACTTCAAGGTTGTGGATTCCGATGACTGGCTGGATCGAACCGCATTGAACCTGCTGATGGCAAAGCTGCGAACATTTATATCCAGGCATCAGGACGTAGATCTGGTGGTGTGCAACTATGTGTATGAACACGTACTCACCGGGTCAAAAAAGGTGATTCGCTATCGGCGGGCACTGCCGCTGAACCAGGTGGTTTCCTGGAGCGAGGTGCGTTCTTTCGGAGTCGGGCAAAACATCCTGATGCACTCGGCGGTCTATCGCACCCAAGTGCTCCGAGATTCCGGTGTTGAACTGCCTAAACACACTTTCTATGTCGATAATATTTTCGTGTATCAGCCGCTACCTTTCGTGAAGAAACTCTACTACCTGCCGGTGAACCTGTACCACTACTTCATTGGGCGCGAAGATCAGTCCGTCAACGAGGGTGTGATGCTCGGGCGTCTCGACCAGCAGATGCGCATAACAGATATCATGCAGCGCGCATATGTGCTACCCGATGAAGTACCGGACCCGAGGCTCGCACGGTATATGGAAGGCTATCTGGCGTTGATAGTTACCGCCTCCGGAATGTTCGCGATCCTGCGCGGTGATGAAGAAGCCCTGCGGCTGCGGCGCAAAATGTGGGCAAACATTGAGGCGCACTCCCCGGCAATGGCGCGCAGACTGCGGCGACACCCGCTGGTGGCCGGCTCCAGAGTGAACGCGCCGACGGCACGAAAACTGGCGGTGAAGATTTACCGAATCGCGCAGCGCCTGTACCGTTTTAACTGATCAGGTAACGATCGGGCGTTCGTTGGCTTTCAGGCGGGTCAAGGCGATCACGCCGGAGACCGCAATCAAACCGAGAGCTACAACGGCGACCCCCACACCGGGCGTGAAAGACTGACCCTCACCCAGCACCGCGATACCGTAAACGACCGCCACCACCGGCGAAGTAATCGTCATGGAGGCGACCACCATATCTGCCGGACCGGTCGCGTAACCCTGCTGCACCATCCAGCCAGCCGTCACAGAACCCACAATCAAACACACCAGAATCAGCCAAAACATTGGGTCTGTCGCCCACTCATGTTGCCTGGCGAAAGTAATTAGGGACTTCGTTAAAGCCGCCTCAAGACCGTAGAACATCGCGCCACCACTGGCCCAGAAAAGGGAGCGCCAAGCCCGCGCTCCCCGCGCACCATAGGTTCCGAATCCTGCCGCTACCACATAAATCACTGCCGCTCCGATAATCACGCGACTGACCTGTAGCTCACTCTCCGGCGACGCAAAAACCGATACCAGCAGGGTAAACACTGCGGTAGCGGCGACCGTCATACTGACGAGCGCATGAATCCGTTTCGGGATATGCCGGTGTGCGGCACGCGCCTGCAACAGGATCGACCACGGGAAAGCCATCAGACCGACCGGCTGCACCACCGTAACCGGTGCGAAAAACAGTGCCGTAACTTGACAGCCCAGCGAAATCCCCATGAAAGCAGTGCCCTGCCACCAGCGTGGCGTGCGCATCGAATTCCACAGCTGTGTCGAGGTCAGTCGGCGTTTACCGTCGTTAGTGCGAACCTGACGACGCACCGCCTTATTCTGCTTGTAGGCTGAGAGCGCAAAACAAAATGACCCGATGATCTGCAAGAGTATCGCGAGCGGGATGTTTTGCTGCAATGTGATCTCCTCCGTCAGACCCTAGAAAACCTTGAAATCTGTGAAACCAGTCGGCTACTCGTGGACCCTGAGACTGGAACGTTTACCTGTCAGGAACGGCTCTATCACGTTCTCCCAACGCGACAGCGCCGAGCCGATCGCCATGTGCATATCCAGGTATTTATAGGTTCCTAAACGACCTCCAAACAGCACATTCGGTTGTTCAGCGGCAAGTTCGCGATAGTGTTCCAGGCGCTCGCGATCCTCAGCTTTGTTGATCGGATAGTAGGGTTCCTCGCCGCGCACCGCGAAACGCGAATACTCCCGCGCGATGACGGTACGGTCGCTCGGGTAGTGCTCGGCACGTTCCGGATGGAAGTGCTTGAACTCGTGGATGCGTGTCCACGGCACGTCACGGTCACCGTAATTCATGACCGAAGTGCCCTGGAAATCTCCGGTTTTGAGAACCTCCAACTCCAGGTCGATGGTGCGCCACCCCAGGTCGCCGGCACTGTAGCCGAAATACTCATCTATGGGGCCGGTATAGACAACCGGCACCGAACCGACCGCGGCATCACGACTGAGTGGGTGACTGGGATCCATGAAATCCACGCCCAAACGCACATCAATGTTTGGGCTGTCCACCATGCGTTTCAGCCACGCGGTGTAGCCATCGACCGGCAGCCCCTCCCAGGTGTCGTTGAAGTAGCGGTTGTCGTAGTTGTAGCGCACCGGCAGCCGCGAAATAATCGAGGCGGGTAGCTCCGCCGGATCGGTCTGCCACTGCTTAGCCGTGTAACCTTCAAAAAACGCTTCGAACAGTGGTCGTCCCACCAGCGAAATCCCTTTCGTCTGGAAGTTTGTGTTCGCGTTCATGCCCTCAACCTCTGCGGCTTGCTCCTTGATGAGTGCGCGTGCCTCATCGGGTGTATAGGCAGCCTTGAAAAACTGGTTGATGGTGCCGAGATTCATCGGCATCGGATACACCACGCCGCCCACATTCGTGTAGACATGATGAACATAGGGGGTAAAGGCCGTGAAACGGTTTACATATTCCCAGACTTTCGCATTCGAAGTGTGGAATAAGTGTGCCCCGTATTTATGCACTTCAATGCCGGTTTTAGGGTCAGGTTCGGAATAGGCGTTACCGCCGATATGGTTGCGGCGATCAATCATGGTCACGTGATATCCGGCGTGGGCGGCGCGCTCGGCGATGGTGAGACCGAACAGACCGGTACCAACTATCAAGAGATCTGTCATGTCCTCTATTGTCTCACGACCCAGGTTCACAGAGAATGCTTCCTGTCAGATAGCTGTATCGTGACCGACCGTTGATGGAGAATAGTGGCATGGATGAACTCCTCAAAGAACTGCAAGTTTTTCGTGATGCCCGTGACTGGATGCGTTTTCACACGCCCGATAACCTGGCGCGTTCAGTGGCGATTGAGGCAGGAGAGTTACTGGAGTGTTTCCAGTGGGAGCCGCAGTGTTTCGACCGCGAGCGGGTGGTCGATGAGTTGGCGGATGTGTTTACTTACTGCTGTTTTTTGGCGTTGCGTCTCGGGGTTTCTCCCGATCAGATTATTCGAGAGAAGCTGCAGGTAACTGCGGTTAAGTATCCGGAGGGTACCGCCCTTAATAACCGTTAGTCAGGCGGGGGGAGGAGTGCTTGTGATCGGTTTGGTGGTCTATTAAGGCAGCAGCACCACTCCGTCTGCGTCGGCGTGTAGCACGTCACCAGGGTTGAAGGTGACGCCGCCGAAGCTGACTGGCACATCTACCTCTCCGGCACGGTCTTTTGTGGATTTTCTGGGAGAGGTGCCGAGTGCCTTTACCCCGAGTTCCAGGGTGCCGATTTCTGCACTGTCTCGGATCGCGCCATTAATAACCAGTCCTGACCAGCCATTTTTTACGGCTGCGGCGGCTATCATGTCACCGGTGAGCGCCGAATAGAACTCGCCGCCACCGTCAATCACCAGCACGCAGCCCTCCCCGGGACTGTTCAAGAGCTGTTTAATCAGGCCGTTATCGCGGCGGCATTTTACGGTACGAACCGTGCCGGCAAACGCTTTATGACCACCATAGTTTCGGAATTGGGTTTCGCAGTAGCGCAGGTCATCCAGGTACTGGTCGGCGAGGTCCACGGTCGGGATCGGTGTGATTTGAGTCATAGTTCCAATATATAGGACTAAATAGGATGGTGGCTGTCACCGGCTCTCCACGCGCGGTGAGGGAACAGCCCTGGTAGGTTGTATCTCGACTGGCTTCGAGAGGAGAAGAAGAATGGTACACGAGAGTTTGCCGATGGCGGGAGCTGCGGGTAACGCTGGCGGTTGCGGCTGTGGTGGCGCAGGTCACCGGGGTGTGAGCGACAATGTGGAGATTCGGCGCGCCTGGCACGGTCTCAAGGCAGCGGTTATGCATAGTGAGAAGACACCCGAAGAGGTCATCGAGGTGTTGAATAGCGTCGCGGAGCAGCTCTGAAAACAGCGGGGACCGCTACTAGACTGGTTTCATGCGTGAACTACAGCGAGAAATAATCGCCGAGCTAGGTGTTCGTCCCGAGATTGACCCGGCAGCGGAGGTGCAGCGCCGAATTAGGTTCCTGATTGACTATCTGCGCGCCTCCCACGCGAAAGGTTTTGTGCTCGGCATCTCCGGCGGTGTCGATTCCACCCTGGCCGGGCGGCTGTGCCAATTGGCGGTCGAGCAGGCTCGCCTGGAGGGCACCGAATCCCGGTTCATTGCGATACGACTGCCCCACAATGTGCAAGCCGACGAGGCAGATGCGCAGGCCGCACTGGGTTTTATTCGGCCGGACGAGACCTATACTTTCAATATCGGGGAGGCGACGGCGGCACTGTCGAAAGAGTTTAAGCGAGCCACCGGCACCGAAATCACCGATTTCACCCGGGGGAACATGAAAGCAAGGTTACGGATGATCGCTCAATTTGCGGTTGCCGGGGATGCCGAGATGCTGGTGGTGGGCACCGATCATGCGGCTGAGGCAGTGACTGGTTTTTATACCAAGTTTGGGGATGGTGCCGCTGACCTCACCCCGCTCAGTGGCTTAAATAAGCGACAGGTGAGGGCGATTTGTGCCGAGTTGGGTGCCCCGGAATCGCTTTGGGGAAAGGTTCCAACCGCGGACCTGTTAGATGCCCGACCGGGACGCACAGACGAGGATGAGCTGGGGCTCAGCTATGACCAGATTGACGATTATTTGGAGAGGCGCGAGGTGCCGGAGCCGGTGGCCGACCTCATAGAGGAGTATTTTTTGCGTTCCCGCCATAAGCGACACCTGCCCCCCAACCCCACCGACACCTGGTGGCGTTAAACTGCAGTGTCATGAATCCGTGGGGCGGGGGTGACGTTTACGGACGGCTGCTGGGCGAGTTACGGGCACTACCTGATTTCGCCGGCGAGGTGAGTGTTCCGGCGCGCGCGGCCCGCTACCGGGATTATCCACTTTGGGTGCTACCGACTGTTCGGGAGGCTTTCGGATGGCAACAACTCTATTCTCACCAGGCAGAATGCGCCGAAGCCCTACATTCTGGTGAGGATGCGATACTCACCACCGGCACCGGTTCGGGCAAATCAGCGGCTGCGTGGCTTGAATACTTAAACGCTGCCGCAACCTATACCGCTAAAGCGCGGGAGGTGGGGGTAGCACTTGCGGAGGCGAAACCTACCGCGCTGTACCTGGCACCGACAAAGGCACTGGCTCGTGACCAGCTACATGCCCTCCAAAACTGGATAAACCGTGCCGGCTTGGATATTTCTATAGGCACCGCGGATGGGGATACCGACGCGGAGGCGAAACGCTGGGTTAGTTCCCGCGCTGACGTGGTGTTCACGAACCCCGATTATCTGCATTATGTGCTTCTTAGGCAGGCAGATAAGTGGCGGCATCTGTTTCGTGGGTTGCATCTGATAGTGCTCGATGAGTTGCATTATTGGCATGGCCTACAGGGTGCCCATATCGCGCTTGTGCTCCGCAGGCTGCTCCGAGTCGCGGCGCAGACTGGTGCAAACCCGCAGGTAGTGATGCTTTCTGCTACTGCCGGTTCGCTCACAGGTGCCGGCACAAATGCTTTTACTGGCAGGGCGTGTAGCGTCGTAGCAGCGGACGGTTCACCAGCGGGTGAACACACCTATCTGGTGGTGAATCCCGCAACCCGCAACGCTGGCACAGATTCGGAAACTCCCGGTTCTTCCTTGGCGGCTGCCGCGAGGGTAACTGCCCGCTCGATGTTTCTGGGGGCGAAAGTTCTGGCATTTGCTGGTTCGCGAAATGGCGTGGAGGCGCTCAGTTCGATGACTCGCGAGTTTTTAGGTGACTTAGACCCGGTGTTAGTGGGTAAGATGGCTGGCTACCGCGGTGGTTATTTGCCTCGGGAACGCAAAGAATTGGAGCAGGCTTTTCGCAGCGGCGCGTTGCGGGGGTTGGCTTCTACCTCGGCGCTGGAACTCGGTATTGATATTCCTAACCTCGATATGACCTTGACCTGCGCTTGGCCGGGCAGTCGTGCATCTTTTCGGCAACAATCCGGGCGAGCTGGACGTGGTGAACAGCAGGGAATTTCGGTGTTCGTTCCCGCCGAGAATCCCCTGGATCACTATTACGCAGCCGATCTGCAACGCATTTTGGCAGAACCAGAGACCACAGTTTTCGATGTGCACAACCCGAATGTGCTGCTCCCGCACCTGTGTACCGCGGCCGCCGAGTCGCCTCTGACCCGCAGTGATATCGGTGTTTTTGGTTTGGGTTCTACACGGGTTTTTGATGAGTTGACGCAAGCCGGGTGGCTGCGCCGGCGCCTGCGCGCCGGCGAGGACACCTGGTATTGGAATCTCGATCGTGGCGAGAACCCGTGGGACGATATTGATATTCGTGGCGGTGGCGAGCAGGTACAGATTATCGTGGCAGACACCGGCGAGGTTTTGGGTTTCGCAGATGCTACACGTGCCGACTACACACTGCATCGTGACGCGATCTATGTGCATCAGGGACGAGTTTGGCAGGTTCGTGAGCGCGACGAGCGGGTAGCCATGGTGACTCCGGGGCCGACCATGTTGCGTACTCGCCCTTGGGATGAGAAACAAATCAGGATCCTCAAAGTCTCAGAATCCCGCGTGTTTGCTGGTGGCGAGTTATTTACTGGTGAAGTTGAGGTGCTTTCTCGGGTGATCGGTTACGACCTGGTTCGGCTACCCGGTGCAGAGTTCGTTTCTTCACATCCCCTTCAGTTGCCGACCCGCATCCTGCGCACCCACGCGACCTGGTTCACTATTGACGATGTGCTGCTGGAAGAGTTGGGTGTGAATCGCGATAACCAGGCGGGGGCTTTACACGCTGCCGAACACGCGAGCATCGCACTGTTGCCGATGCTGATCAGTTGCGACCGCTGGGATTTGGGTGGGCTCTCGGTTCCGCTGCATCAACAAACCGATGCGCCAACGGTGTTCGTCTATGACGGTTTGAGCGGTGGGACAGGTTTCAGTGAACACGGTTTCACCTTAGCTGCCGAGTGGTATGAGGCCACTCACCGAACCGTAGCGGAATGTGATTGCGATACCGGATGTCCACGGTGCATACAGTCCCCGAAATGCGGAAACAATAATAAATCGCTTTCTAAAACCGATGCTGTGGCACTCCTGAATCACCTGCGCATTGCCCTTAACAGCGCACCTGAAACGTAGTTTAGGGGGAACGTAGGGTGGCTTGGGCTTTAGCTGAGGCTGAAAGTACGCCACGAGTTACACGGGCAGTATAGGTAACTTCTATCCCGGAAACAGCACACTCAACACGCTGAGCACCGAAACGGGCAGCAGCTTCATCCGCCACCTCACAGGGGTCACCGAGCGCATAGCCCACCAGGGTTCCGGCACCCGCGAGAGCAGCCATGTCCGCTGCGGACTGAGCCCTGGAACGCATCACAACCTGCTCACCTAAACTCAAAACAACCAGCGATAACATTACAGCAAAGGTGACTATGGATACAGCCATGACGCTCGCTGAACCGTGTTCCAAACTCCATACCCGCTGGCTCACAGAGGCTCCCTGAGAGCACTCGCGGAACAGGTCAATTCCGGTAACCAGCCGGGCAGGCGAACACGCGCACGGGCATCCACCCACTGACCATCACGGTTCACGGATACGGCGATTCCGCGGTCAAAACCCGGTGTCTCGACACCGATTGCTGCGGCACGCGCAGAAACCCGGGCGGCGTCACAAGCTGAAACCTGTAAAGCAGCGGCACCACCAACCCCGGCAACCAAAAGTGTGACCGCGATGATAGCTGGCAAGGCAAGAGCAAACTCCACTGTCACCATGCCGTTTTCACCCCTACTCACCCAGCTAAAGCTTTCTGGATCAGTTCAGTAAGCGCAGTTTTTATAGCGCCACCTTTAACCACTACCATCAACACTCCGGCGAAAGCGGCGGCCGCTAGGGTGCCTATCGCATATTCCGCGGTCGCCATGCCCTCTTCACCCCCGGTTAGCTTCACCAGTTCTGTATGCAATCTGACCTGCAATGCCAATAATTTTTCTGTCATTATTTGCTCCTTGTTTCTGTTCCCGTCACAGCGGTATTGCTGGACGGTATCTCTACAATCCCGCGGCTCACTATCGAAACAAAATGCAACTATCGGTTCAGGTAATCGCTGTTATATTTACACGTCTGTGGACACCGAGCATCGCTTCGATGTGGGAAAACTCTTATATTCTTCGGAAAGTGAGGCTTTGCCGCCTAAACGCAGACTCGCGTAGTATCGAAGTATGAGTATTCGTGTGGCAATTAATGGTTATGGAAATCTCGGACGTGGCGTGGAACTGGCGCTGCTTCAAGCTGTGGATCTTGAACCGGTGGTGGTGTTCACTCGCCGCGACCCGGAACAGGTAGAGACTGCCGGCACACCGGTAGCTCCGCTCGATCAGATGAGTGAGTGGGCAGATAAGGTCGATATTTGCATCAACTGTGGCGGCAGCGCCACTGATTTGGAGACGCAGACACCTGCCGCTTTGGAGTTTTTCTCGGTTGTGGATTCTTTCGACACCCACGCGAAAATACCGGAGTTTTTCGAGACCGTAGACCAGGTCGCCCGGAACCGTGACCGTGCCGCAATCATTTCGACAGGATGGGATCCCGGACTGTTTTCGCTGATGCGTGTGCTGTTTGAGGCGACTTTACCTAATGGTCATGAAGAGACTTTTTGGGGGCGGGGCGTATCCCAGGGGCACTCTGACGCTATTCGACGTGTCCCCGGCGTGGTTGATGCCCGACAGTACACAGTACCGATCGAGGCTGCGGTAGAGTCCGCGATCAGCGGAGACGACCGCGAACTGACCCCTCGCGATAAACATCTGCGGGAATGTTTTGTAGTTGCCGAGGAGGGTGCCGACACCGAAGAGATCGAACGACAAATCAAAGAAATGCCGAACTATTTCGCCGACTATGACACTACCGTCACTTTTGTTTCTGCCGAGGAACTAGCCGAACAGCATTCCGGGCTGCCTCACGGCGGTATGGTGATTCGCAATGGAAATACCTCGGAGGATAACAGCGAGACATTGCAATTCCAGCTGCGACTGGACTCGAACCCGGAGTTCACCGGCTCGGTGCTTACCGCCTACGCCAGAGCACTATACAGGCTTGTCGAAGCAGGTTTCCGTGGAGCTGCTACCGCTTTGGATATTCCGGTTGGGGCTTTGCATCCGGATTCTGCAGCAGATCTCAGGGCGCACCGACTCTAGTTTTGAGGAACAGTTCAACTCATAGCGCACCCCCGATAACCGCTGGCACCAGCGACAGCAACACGAATGCCGGCAACATACACAACCCCAACGGCATGACCAGGTGAACCGCGAGACGTTGAGCACTTTCGCGAACCCGCCGATGGCGGTCTTCCCGTAGCATCCTGCTGTGACGGCTCAGTAAATCTGCCGGTGCTATTCCGCTGAGCCAGGCGGGACGAAGCGCAATAGCCAGCGGGTTCTCTGCACCTCCTGGACACCCGACCCAGGCTTCTGACCATTCGCTCCCCAATTGCAAAGACCTCCCTGCCAGGGCATATTCACCAGATGCCCCAGCAATGGACAGTGCGTTGAGAACTCTCGGTATTCCGGCACCACCGGAGATGCCGGCTGCCGCCAAGTCCAGGACAACGGCGATATCTACGGGTATCGCGGCTGAATGGCTGCGAGTTGCGGGTATTTCTTTCACGATCCATGGCGAACTCGCACAGATTAACGCAACAAACATCACTGCCGAGTTCATGACGAAGCCCTATCAACTAAGATCTTCATCCATAAGGCTCCTGCAAGCATAAACACAACTCCTAGTGCTCCCGCGAAAGTACCAATACCACCATCTGTCACCACCTGGAACGAGTTGGCACCCAAAAGTTCACTACCCAGCAGGCCAACTATCGGCACAATAGCGAGCAACCTTGCTGAAGCCTTCGGCCCAGCAAAGGCGAGACGCCTTTCAGCTGCTTCTTCACTGGCATCCTGGACACCACGCGCTATCTGCTCCAATACATTCACTAACGGGGCACCTACCGCCTCCGAAAATTTGATGGCGGCCTCCAGGTTCGTTCGTAACTGTGCATCAGCGATACCGGCAAAACTTATTCTCTCGCCCACTCCGGGACGCGGCGGGGGCACTCCGTGTGCGATTAAGGTCTCTTCAACAGCGGATTCCGTACTGGCTCCAGTGTTTAATCTGGCAGCTATTTCTGCTATCAGCAGCTCTGGAGACAGTTGTTCTTTGCGTCTGCCAATCCTGGGGAAACGGGAAATGAGACGAGTGAGGAGCACGCGAGCGCTCTTCACATGCCGAGGCTCTCTCCTGCCGAATCCAGCAAGTATTCCGAGAACACCAAAACAAATCGCAACCATCAGAGCATTTATACTCATTGGGCGATCCTTTCCAACAGGGCATCATATGCGGATCCCCGTTTCTCCTCTCCGCTCTCGATGACCTGCAGAGCCATCTCGGCACGGATGCCTTGCGGGGTGCGTATCGGTACACCCAGCTCAGCGACCCATCTCAAATCTTGTTTCCTTCGGATATGCACGAACAGGTCGAAAGCTGCATACGCTTGAGCTGCCACTGCGCTCTCACTCATGCCGGCTAACGCTCCGAGCGCGGCAAGTCTAGCCGGCACATCAGCTATATTGTTTGCGTGTATTGTTGCCCATCCGCCCTCATGCCCGGTGTTTAAGGCGGTCAGAACATCACGGACTTCTTCTCCGCGACACTCTCCGAGTATTATTCGGTCAGGGCGCATACGCATTGCTGCTCTCACCAGGTCAGACATGGTTACCGCACCGATGCCTTGGACATTCGCCCTTCGTTCTTGCAGGTGAACGGTATCCGGGTGATTAATTCTGAGCTCGCTTACCTCTTCGATACATACTATTCGCTGTTCAGGGGGTATTTCATTGAGCAGGGCGCCAAGCAGAGTGGTCTTGCCGCTGCCGGTCGCACCCGAGATTATTCCAGAGAGTTTCGAGCGTAGTGCCCCACGCAGTATTTCGGCACTGTTTTCACTGAGCGTACCGCAGTCCAACAAGGAAGTCAGTGTGAAGTCCAGTGGTTTAGCTTTTCGTATTGATATTGCGGCACAGCCTTTCGCAACTGGAGGCAACACCGCATGGAGTCGTGAACCTTGCGGTAATGTTCCGTCACAGATTGGTGAGCCATCATCCAGGCGTTTCCCGCAAGCAGCAGCCAATCGTACCGCGAGGGCACGTACCTGGTCGGTATCGGATAGTTTTATCGGAACTGCGGCGAGACCTATACCACGATCCACCCACGCTGTGCAAGGTTCATTTATCAGCACGTCAGTGACTGTTTCATCAGCCATGAGCGCCGATAATTTGGGTCCGAATCCTGCCAGTTCCGCGCTCGCCTCACGCGATGCTCTGAGTCGGTCTTCGACAGTGATGCCGCCATCGGCAAGAGCTGCTTCATGCGGCTCAGCCCCGGCTGCTAGCAACCGGCGCCCAATTTGACCCAACATTATTGTCCTCCCTGGAACTAACCCCTGCTCACCTGATCTGAGAGAATGCCCTGCGCCACGAATACGGATATTCCGGACCTGCACCCAGTACTGCGGCACGACCCGATGAGCGCCGCAGTCGAATGGTATCGCTAGCGCTGCCCGCCAGGTCACATTCCAACCATCCGTCATGGGCATCAATGAGCATATCGGCGCTGCGTGCGCACCCCATATCGACTGTTATCGGCTGGTCGAGATGAGCCAAAGCGAGCGCCATTGGTCGCCAAGAATGTTTCGGAACTGCAATAATACGTATTCCGTGGTATTGAGGTGCGTCTTCGAGCCAGGCTCCGGCGATGCACGCCCCCGAACCGGCAATCGGCAAATCTGTGTTGAGACCGAGAAGTTGCCTGGTACTTTCCGGATTACCGGAAGCATCAATATAGAAACCGCCGCCCCGGAATCTCGCATAGTTGATGCCTACACTCGTGCATCCGCAACTCGGGGTTGTTCCCGCTATCAGGAATGGCCCTACATTCCCAATTCCGGTATCTACTATGCGGGTGTCGCCAGAGCCGATCGAGTGTTTCCCGGCTTTTACTATTGTTGCTATCTGGTAGGGCACTTTGCGTGTCGAAAGCCCGACTGATGCACACTGAATTGCGCTGACCAGCTCGTTTTCTTCACCAGGTATTCGCAAAGCACCGTATTGTTTTTCCTCAACTACCGCTGTGCCGTCTTTGCCTGCCCGCTCATTTCGTACATATATAGGCGACACCGTGCCGTAGCGTCCCGTGCTTGGAGCATCTTCCCTGTCGGTGAGCATAACTGCGGCTCCTGGTGTTACCTGTATCTCGGCGAGATACAGTAACTGGTCTAGCTCCTGCCGTAGAAGCGAATCGGTCACCCTCATATCTACTTGCAACATATTTCCAGACTGCCGGGATGAGACGTAACGTGCAAAACATCTCGGCAACCCTGTGAACAGCTATTTATTATTGTCATCTGTTGATACTGTGACCTTTGATAAGCTGAAACAAGGCACAATTTCACTATTTGATAGCTATGGAGTCAGGCATGAGCGAACCGAATGATACTGCCGAGGATCAGGGAGCCGATGATCCAACTATCCTGTCTCCTTTTAATACCGGGCAATCATTTATTCCTCCTGCTACTGACCAGAGCAACTATCCAGCATCCTATTCCGCGGCATCACTTCCAAATGGATATGTTGATCCGTACGCGAGTGGGTATCACGACCCCTATGCCGGCAACGTCCCGACGCTCCCATACGCTGCTGCACCGGTCGCCTATGCGACCAGTAATCAAGTCGTTTCAGCAGGTAAACGCGGATCCTGGAATTCAAATCGGGTTATTTTGATAGTCATGTTTTTGGTGGCTCTAGTTTTGGTTGCTATTGCAGGAACCATCCTGTTACTGCGAATCAATGTGCAGAATACTTCGATGGAATCGGCTAGCAGCACTTCGACCACAACTATCTCAGAGCCGGCAGACAGCGAAAACCACGATGCGACACAAGTTGATTTCCCTGCACCAAGGAATGCCTGGAATCTCCGACAGATCCAATCCGAAAATCTGGATGTTTCCTGCGAGCTGTTTGGCAGTTACGTGGGATGCACGGTGAAAGATAGGCTCGGTTCGGATGCGTGCGACACCGCTACCTACCTGAATATGAAGCTAACAAGCAGTGCTAGAGCCAGCAGCGTTGATACTACTTGTGGACTTTCGAACGCATTTCTAGGACAACCTGGAGATAAGTTCTCGACGCTCACTTCCGGCAGCTCCACTACCTATGGAGATATAGCATGTGAATCGAACGGGCCGAGCAATATCACCTGCTGGAACATCTATGACGGTACATTTATCAGCATGAATCCGGCATCTCCGAGCGGTTCAATCGAGGGTATAAAATAGGCTGCACAGATCGCTTAATGTTTCACGTGAAACAATTTGGGGTTAGTGGATCAGTATAGTTTTTGGGCTAGTAGCGGTGGTGTGTACGGTTGCTTCGTTACAGTCCGGAATGATATCCCAGCGGTATTTGTTACAGTGGACTCTATATAGAAGCTTAGGAGCTGTCTATACAAGGACGTACTAACACTGAACACCGATCCGGTGAGAATAATTTCGACAGCTGAGACCTAATCATTACTTTAGAGGCTCCGTCGCGATCCCTGCCCGACCTGATCCCTGTTCAACACTCTCAGGCATGATCTATGCACGTCAGGTCATTTTTTAACACAGTTAAGCATCTCAATTGAGCCTCCGCTTCTGCCTTGTGCGGTGTGTGTTGCCCGGTGTGCTTTTTTCGATACAGCCCGACCTACCCCAAGTTAAGTCCGGACGTGCCTCCTGCAGGGCATCCCGGGGCAACTCCTGTCCGGCAAGTTTCCTGCCTGGCGTGTTTCCTGCCTGGCGTGTTTTCTGTCCGGTGTAACGCCTGCCAGACGGTAGTTCAGGTGCCCTAGATAGTGGTGTTCCGGTTCATCATTATCATCAATAATGTATGGGTTACGTGTTTTCTACTTGCGGGTGGAGGTTTTCGCCATCAGTCCTTCGGCTATCCGGTTCAGGTCGTCCTCATCGGTGAAGTCGATAACAATGGAGCCGTGTTTGCGGCTTTGCCGAATTGTCACTCGGGTATCCAGGTAGTCGGTAAGCCTCTCAATCAGCGGCAGGAATCTCGGATCTACAGTCTTCACTGTTCGGCGTTTCCGGTTCCCGCTTCTCATACTCGGTACTTCTCCGAGCGCGACTAGTTCTTCGGTTGAACGCACCGATAGTCCCTCATTCACGATGCGTTCGGAGAGCGCCAACATTTGTGACTCGGATTCCAAACCTAGTAGCGCCCGGGCATGACCGGCACTGAGTACCCCGGCGGCCAGTCGCTTTTGTACCGGAGCGGGTAGACGCAGCAATCTCAGCGTATTCGCGATATGGGAACGTGACTTTTGTACCTTTTCAGCGAGTTCAGCCTGGGTAGCGTTGAAGTCATCCATCATCTGCTGATATGCTGCGGCTTCTTCGATCGGGTTCAGCTGTACCCGGTGCAGGTTTTCCAGCAACGCATCGCGCAGCATATCAACATCGTTTGTTTGTCTGATGATTGCGGGCACTTCCTCCAAGCCAGCGAGTTGTGAAGCCCGCCAGCGCCGCTCACCCATAATCAACTCGTATTTCGGCTTCGCGGCAATCCCGATGCTGCGCACTACGATGGGCTGCAACACTCCAACCTCTCGTATGGACGCTGCCAATTCGTCGAGTTCGTCCTCGTCAAAAACGGAGCGTGGCTGTGCGGCATTCGGAACTATTTGTTTAATAGGTAGTTGAGCAAAACTGGCTCCGGGAACCGGCTGCAAGTGTGAAACATCCTCGGTGTTTTCCCTCTTTAGTGACGAAGCTCGTTTCACTGCCTTTGTGGTCTTTTTCTTGGGCATCAACAAATCGGCGGTAGCTCCGTGTGACGATCCGGAATCGCTGCTGGAACCAGAAAAGAAAATATCTACCGGACGTGCCGCTGTCGATGTTTCACGTGAAACAATGTCTTCCGGTACCTCTGCTGCCGTGTCTGGAATCAGGGCTCCCAAGCCTCTACCTAAACCGTGTTTTTTTGCCGCCATCTCAGGCCTCCTCGCTCTGGGCATCGTCGTGTTCCATCCGCTGCGCCAACTCCAGTGCCGCCTTTCGATAGGCTATCGCACCTGCACCACGGGGATCATAAGTCAGTATCGTTTCACCGTAACTCGGGGCCTCAGAGAGCCGTACTGACCTGGGAATATAGCTGCGGAGCACAACATTAGGAAAGGCGTGATGCACCTCGGCGAGCACGTCCTTAGCCAAGGTAGTGCGCAAATCCACCATGGTCATCAGAATCGCTGATATCCGCAAACCGGGATTAAAGGCTCGTGCAATACCCGTAATCGAAGCCTGCAGCTGAGTTAAACCCTCAAGTGCATAATATTCAGCCTGTATCGGAATCAACACCGAATCAACCGCCACGAATGCGTTTAGTGTCAGCAAACCCAGCGAGGGAGGACAGTCAATAAAAACATAGTCATATTCTCTCAGATTTGCCCCGGTCAGAGCGTGTTTTAAGAGGTATTCTCGCCGGGGTGCATCAACGAGTTCTATCTCTGCACCAGCCAGGTCGATTGTCGCCGGAACCACATCCACTCCGGGAACCTGGGGTGCGGGCACCGTTATTTCACGGAGTTGACGCTGCCCTATCAACAGGTCATACACCGAGGGTGTACCGGCGGAGTGGGGAACCTGAAAGGCGGTGGACGCGTTCCCTTGCGGATCCATATCAATCATCAGTACCCGCATCCCGGCAAATGCAAGCGCCGCCGCCAGGTTTACGGTTGTAGTGGTTTTCCCGACCCCGCCTTTTTGATTCGCGACCGCTATCACTCGACCACGTTGCGGATGCGGATATTGGGCGGCATCGAGCCTGGCCAGCTCGGCATCGAAACGACGCATCTGGTCTGCCAGCGGTGTCTCGCCCATTTCTCCCCCTAGCGTTTCTTCGTGGCTTCAACGACCCGGGTCGCCGAGCCGTCCATCAGTGAAACTACCTCGTGAATACGCACATCTATGAGTCCGGCATCGCGGATTACGGCACGCGCGTCACGTACTTCATCAGCTGCTTTCTGTCCTTTTAAGGCTAGCAACTTGCCCCCGCCACGCACCTGCTTTGCACACATGGCGACCAACTTGCGCATATTTGCTACCGCCCTGGCAGTTACGTAATCAAATTTTTCCTTTTTAGGGAGATCCTGGGCTCTCCCACGCAGCAGTGTGACGTTTTCCAATCCGAGTTCGGCAACACAGTCAGCGAGCCACTGTAGCCGCCGTTCCATAGGTTCGAGGAGATACAGCTCCGCGTCCGGTCGGCAGCACGCTATCACGATCCCGGGCAGCCCGGCACCTGACCCGACATCAAGCACAGTGATTCCCCGGCGGGTTGAGATAAAGGGCAAAAGCGCCGCAGAATTTTCCAGGTGTCGGCTCCACAGCCGCTGTAACTCATGTGGACCGATTACTCCGCGGGTCTCACCCTCCTCAGCGAGGATCCGCCCGAAGTGGTCTATCTGGGAATAAGCGGTACCGAAGAGTGCTTTCACCTGATCATTGGGCTGTTCCCTGTCGTGTCCATCTATCATTACTGCCCGGATCACTCCTGCTCGGGGAGGTTATCGGCCTCATCGAAGTCCGCCGGATAGATCACTACCGCGCGGGAGGGTGCCTGACCTTCAGATTCCGAATGCAACCCGGCGGCGGCTGCCACGTCATGGGATACTTTCCGTTCAAAAGGATTCATTGCCGGCAGTTTAATTGGCTCTCCCTCGGCCTTTACTTTTGTTACAGCCTCCTCAGCGATCGCGGCAACCTCGGCGCGCCGATCCGCCCGGTAACCGGCAATATCCAGCATGAACCTGCTGCGTTGCCCGGTTTGTTGCTGCACCGCGAGCCGGGTAAGCTCCTGGAGCGCCTCCAACACCTCCCCGTCTTCTCCGACGAGACGATCCAGGTCGCGTGCATCGGCTCCCTCACCGATGATATCGACCGAAGCTCGCCCATTTTCGACGTCTATCTCCAGGTCGCCGCCGATATCTGCGATGTCGAGTAGCGTCTCAAGATAGTCCGCCGCAATATCGCCTTCCTTTTCCAAGGCTTCAATCTGCTCTGCGTCCACGGTTCTTCCTTTCTCTTCGGGTCGGTTCGATAGCCGACTCGGTAAATCCTGTTATCTGTATAGGCTGCCCGACCCTCAAGATTTCTTTTTTCGCTGTTGACGGGCTTTCTTTCGGCGTTCCTCACGGCGAGCTTCCAACTCGGCAGCAGAGAGGTTAGCGCCTTTACCTTTCGTGTTCTGTCGGTTTTGTGCACCGCGTTGGGAACGAGTGGTGTTTTTCGGCTGAACACGCTGCCCAGAACCCGGTTTTCGCCCCGCTCCAGAGGCCTGTTTCTGCTGCTCCTCTGCCGCTTCGATGGCTCGTTCCATCAGGGTTTTCTTACCATTTTTCCGGACTTTTCGTTTCATGGGTGCGACCTCTAAATCGAGTTTGATACGGCAGGCACGCAACTCATCTTCCAGTTTTTCTTTCGCGTCCACTCCTTCGCGCAGCTGCTCACCATTTTCAACATCAGCGAAAACATCGGTGTCTTTGCCTCGCTGTTGGGCTTTGCGCTGCGTCACCCACATCTGATCAACCTGCTCGGAAGTGACTCCGAGACTAGCCAGCTGCTCCTCGTATTCTTCTTTCTTTGCACCCTCGAAAGCCGCATATTTCTTTGTGGAGCGAGCCATCTTCCAACCGTGCGCTTTCGAGTTAGGTGTCGGCATCACAAATAGCACCACAATCTGTTGCAGCGCAGAAATAAGCATCGAAACCAGCCAGTACAACACCACGCCTACCTGGAAATACACGCCGGAGAACGCCAGCATTATAGGCATCGTGAACGCCATAATTTTTATCATGCGAGTAGACATCGGGTTCGAGGTGTCGATGTTCCACAATCCGAGAGGAATCTGAGTGACGAACATCAGCAGCATATAAAGCACCACCATGCAGCCTGCCACAATCTTTGTGTGCATATCCCCGGCGTTCAGGAATGTATCTGACAGCGGTGCACCCAGGAACGTGGAGGCCTCGAAATCCTTTGCCAACTGTTGGGTGAGCGGCCCGATCGAGTCGCGCATATAGGTTCCGTTAGCGATATCGTGGGTTGAGGCCAGCACCCTGAAAAGGGCAATCAGTATCGGCATTTGAATGAGCATCGGGAAACAGGATGCCATCGGGTTCACACCCATGTTTTTATACAGAGCCATGGTTTCCTGGTTCATCTGCTGTTTGGAAACCTGGTCGGTACGACCTTTATATTTTTCCTGGATTTTCTTCATCTCGGGTTGAATTGCCGCCATGTTTCGAGTGGATTTGAGGGACTTCCAATACAGCGGCAACACTACCAGGCGCACTATCACTGTCAGTCCCACGATTGCCCACACCCAGGCAATACCCGGACCGTCTGCTGCCCCCAATACCACCGCGAGCCGGTGGATGAGCACCATTATCCAGGCAACTATCCATTTCAAGGGATATATGAGGGTGTCGAACCAGCCCATCTCAACTCCTTACCGTGGTCGGTATTTCAAGTGGTGTGTCGTCTGCGATTTCACCGGCATCCAACCGGCGCCAATAATCACGCAGTTCTGCTTCACTCATCTGGTGATATTCCGAGGCGTGCCAGTGTCCACGCTGCGGCGGATAGTCCACACCGCCATCACTAAGCGGGTTACAGCGCAGCAATCTCCATCCGGCGAGCAGTAACCCCTTTGTGGCACCGTGTATCCGCAACGACTCTAGGGCATAGTTTGAGCAGGTCGGATAATATTTACAACGTGGGGGGGTATAGGCAGAGAAGTATTTTTGGTACAGGCGCACCAACCCGATCAGGGGTTTTGCGAATACCGAACTCATCTGACCTTCACCCGCTATCAGTGCCTGTCCTGTGTCTGGAGTCGCTCCAGCGAGCCACGCAAAGCAGCTTTGAGCTGCGCGCTGCTGGCTTCCCGCGCTGCCGGTAACGCCCGCAACACTATCCGGGTTCCCGGTTTAACTTGGCCTTTCAGGAGTTCCTCTCGACAGATGGCTCGCAGCCTACGTTTCACCCGGTTGCGGTCGGTGGCGAGTCGGATATTACGTTTCGCCACTGTGAAACCTATGCGAACATACTGTTCAGGTAGCGCCTGTTCGTCCTTCGGATCGGTTGTGTGCAGGGAGTAAAGAATGAAATAGCGGTTTTTTGCCCGCCGTCCCCGCTTCAGAACCGTGTCGAATCCGCTGGACGCGACCAGCCTATTGGCGCGCGGCAGCACGGTGCGGCTTCAGACAGCCAGTTCCTTGCGGCCCTTGCGCCGCCGAGATGCGAGAATGGCGCGGCCCGCGCGGGTGCGCATCCGTAAACGGAAGCCGTGCTTCTTGTGGCGACGCCGGTTATTCGGCTGGTAAGTACGTTTCGTCATTTCGACTCCTATTATTCCCCCGGCCATCGCGAAGTTGTGGCGAGCGATGGCACACAGCCCCACCAGACTATTAGGGTTTTGAGTCCAGGTCAATTACAGGGAATCCCCGGTGAGCTGCTATTGTTCCAAACTTTTCAACAGCTGTGGAAAACCCTGTGAATAACATTCATGTTATTTGTGTAAAACATCAGTATTTTTCTGCCCCTCTAGAACCGGTTTTTCTCGACAATGTCAATGAAAAGTCCCGGCGTGTTGCAAACTAAAGTTTTCCACAGATTTATCACCAGCTTGTGGATAACGTAAATATAGTCTTATTTTGATGCAAAATAGATAACACTACAGATTTCGAAATGGGGGACACCGATGTCTGAAAAGGATTGGGAGACGACTTGGAATGCCGTCATTGACCACATGTCAACCAATTTCCGGATCGGTCCATCCCTACAGTCCCAACTGCGTTCCAGCATCATAAAAGGAAAGGTCGAAGATACTATCCTGATTTCTGTTCCCGGGGAATACGAAAAAAACACTCTGGAAACAAAACTGAATGAACAGCTCACAGAAGCCTTGAGTACAATCCTGGAACAGCCGTTGCGATTCGCTGTCAATATCGATACTAGACTGCGTGAACATCAGCTAGAGGTGGAGCGGGAGGAACAGCTGATTCGCGAAGACCCGGATCTGAATCCGCCGCAAAAACCCGCTAAACCAGATACTGACACCCTGGATTTAAGCGAAACCCACTTGAACCCGAAATACACTTTCGACACCTATGTGGTGGGTTCGACTAACCGTTTCGCTGCCGCGGCCGCTAACGCGGTAGCCGAGAGACCATCCGAAGTGTATAACCCGCTTTTTATCTACGGTGGTTCTGGGCTTGGAAAAACCCATCTTCTGCACGCGATAGGCTGGTTCGCTTTAAGCTGGCACGACAATATCAAGGTTCGTTACGTAAACTCTGAAGAGTTCACTAACGATTTCATTAACTCTATTTCTTCTGGAAAGGCACAGGAGTTTCAAAATCGCTACCGCAGCGTAGATATTCTCCTCATCGATGATATTCAGTTCTTACATAACAAAGAACAGACCCTTGAAGAGTTTTTTCACACCTTTAACACGCTCTATACCGCCGGAAAACAGATTGTAATAACCTCTGACCTGCCACCAAAAGACCTACCCGGTTTTGAGGATCGGATGCGCTCACGTTTCGAATGGGGTTTACTAACCGATGTTCAACCCCCCAACTTAGAAACTCGGATTGCGATCTTGCAGTTGAAAGCACACGAAGACGGAAATGATGTGCCACTGAGCGTTATGGAATATATCGCCTCACATATCACCCGTAACATTCGGGAACTGGAAGGTGCGCTCAACCAGGTTTCCGCGTTCGCCTCCCTATACGATATGGATCTCACCCCGGAGCTCGCCGAAGTTGTTCTCAAAGATTCTGTGAACCGGACTGATGTCCCACAAATATCGGTGGGTTTGATAAAAGCACAGACCGCGAAGTTTTTTAATATCTCTGTGGAACAGCTTTCTTCGAGTAGCCGCGAACACCAAATATCGGATGCTCGCCAAGTCGCCATGTATCTGTGCCGGATCCTGACCGACAACTCGCTGCCCTCAATCGGCAAAGAATTTGGTGGTCGAGATCATTCGACAGTTCACTATGCTTTCCGCAAAATCAGTGAACAGATGCAGAAAAACGAGAAACTCTATAACGACATCACCGATTTGACGAATATCATCACCGATGCGTCACGCAGTTGAAAACCGGTTGAAACCCTGTGGAACAGAGTCGCAAAACTGCCTGAGTGCTGTCGAAAACAGTGGGGAAAAGAAACGTAGACCAGAAATGCACACAGTTTTAACACAGCTTTTTCAAAGCAATAAATATGTGTTGAACAGGATAGATAGGTGTTTATCAACGCTTTCAGCAACGCTATGATTACAATAAGATAAACAAATATAGGTTTTTGTTTAACCAACATTGGCGGAGAGGGAACCTGTGGCTGGATCCAAGCATTCGGGCGCGAAACGCTCCAAACGAAAAGGCAGGCGAGTAGGTGCCCGCCGCAAAACGGGTTTAAAAACCTGGTTGAAGCGCATAGTATTCACATTTCTTGGGCTCGGGTTACTCGGGTTGATTGTAGGGTGTTTGGGATTCATCATCGCCTATGTAAAAACCGATGTTCCGTCCCCACAAAAATTTGCGCAAGCCGAAATATCTACCGTCTACTACGGTAACAACAAAGACGTTATGGGAACTTTTTCGGAACAGGATCGTGTCATAATTGACGCCACGAAACTGCCTAACTATATCGGGCAAGCTGTCGTAGCCAGCGAGGATCGCACATTCTATGAAAATAATGGTGTCGATTTGAAAGGTATTGCTCGTGCCCTCATAAACAATCTGCAGGGTAAACCAACTCAGGGTGGTTCAACACTGTCGCAACAGTATGTGGAGAACTACTATATGGGGTCTACGAAAACCTATGTAGGTAAAGCTAAAGAAGCAATACTAGCCCTGAAAATTAATCGAGAACAAAGCAAAGATACTATCCTCAACAACTATTTGAACACCATATATTTTGGTCGCCAAGCATACGGTATACAGGCGGCTTCGAAAGCGTACTTCAGTAAGGACGCGAAAGATTTAACGGTTTCAGAGGCGGCGCTGCTCGCCGGTATTATACCGGCACCCTCAGCGTGGGATCCGCAGGTAGACCCTGATGCTGCTGAACAGCGGTGGAACCGGGTGTTGGACAATATGGTGGCTGACGGTTGGATTAAAGCGGCGGAGAGAAAGAAACTGGAATACCCCCAGGCGATCGAGTATGTCCAGAAGTCATCAGATTTCAAGGGAACACGTGGATACCTGCTCCAACATGTTCGCGATGAACTGGTACACACTATCGGATACTCCGAAGAACAGGTCGATATTCTCGGTTTGAAGGTCTATACCACCATAGACCCGGAAAAACAGCAGCTGATGGAAACAGTTGTCGCAAATATGCCGAAATCTCCGGCTCCCGGAGTGAAAGTGGCGATGAGTTCGATTGATACTGCCACCGGCGGGATTATTGCCGAATACGGCGGACCTGACTATCAAAAGATTCAGCAAAACGCCGCAACCCAAGATATTGCGATGGCAGGTTCAACCTTTAAATCTTTCGTGGTTATGGCAGCCCTCGAAAAAGGGTGGAGTATCGACGATAAAATCGATGGCTCGGCACCGATGGTTATCGATGGTCATTCAATCAAAAACTCTGATGGGTCTTCTAAATCTGTAACGACCCTGCGTGAAGCAGTGATGCATTCCTGGAACACGCCTTTTGTCCGTTTAAATATGGATATCGGACCGGAATCATCAAGGAATGCTGCGATTAGAGCCGGATTACCTGACGACACCAACGGCCTCGACGCTCTGGTACCGGTATCTGCGTTAGGTTTCTCATCCCCGCACAATATCGATATCACTGAAGCCTATGCGACTTTCGCTACCGGAGGTATCCACCGGGAAGCGCATATTGTCGCGAAAGTTACCGATAAAAACGGGAATGTGCTCTATGAAGCCGACACCGATGGCACCAGGGTGTTTACTAAACAAAACACTACCCAGCTGGTTTCAGCACTCCAGGATGTTCAGCGTTCCGATATCAGCAACGTCAGTTCCGCAATGATCGGCAGACCGATAGCATTTAAAACCGGTACTTCTGAAAACAGCATGTCTGCGCAATTTGTGGGGTTTATTCCACAGGTAGCGACAGCGGTTTCGCTATATCAGGCAGGGAAAAACGGCGAGCAGGAGCCGATTACTCCTTTCGGTGGCTATTCGATTATTTACGGTGGTACGATACCCGGCGATATGTGGGGTGAATATATGCGTCAGGCGATAGCTGATCTCCCGGTTGAACAATTCCCGACCTATACTAAAGGCAAGAATGTTGGCGGCACCAGCGGTAATGGTCCGCAAACGAAAGATCCGGAGTATTCGTCTCCAACAATTTCGACGGTGACACCCTATAAAACTCGGGAAACTCAACCGGTGGTGACTACGGACGGGTCTGCTGACGGACCAGGTGACGATTCTGCTTCGCCGAACGCCACACCTGCCGAACCGCCTGCCACTTTACCGGGTGCCCAATAACCATGACGGGTGTTTTCCCCGATTTAACCTGCGTCTCTTTTCCGGTATAGGATGGAACGCGGCTCTTTTGGGCCTGAAGCATACCCTCCTGCCACGGAAAGACCGTGGCCGTACAGTCCGAAGGAGGTAGGGATTTATGCGTAAATATGAACTCATGATTATCTTGAGTCCTGAAGTCGATGAACGCACAGTGACCCCGGTGTTGGAAAAAATGCTGGCAGTGGTGGTCAATGATGGTGGTCAAATCGAAAAAACCGATATCTGGGGTAAACGGCGTTTGGCTTACCCAATCGCGAAACAGAGCGAAGGCCTGTATGTGGTTGTAGATATGTTCACCAACGCGGATACTGCCCGGGAACTCGACCGGCAATTGTCTCTCAACGAGACGGTGCTGCGCACGAAGCTGCTGCGCCGCGACTAGGGGACATTATGAGTGGTGAACCAGTAATCACAGTTGTCGGCAATCTAACCGCCGACCCGGAGCTGCGCTTTATCGGTGACGGCACCCCGGTTGCGAACTTCACTATCGCCTCGACGCCACGTACTTTCAACCGGCAAAATAACAGCTGGGATGACGGGGAAACAATCTTTTTCCGTTGTTCAGTTTGGCGTGACTATGCGGAGAATGTTGCGGATTCGTTGCACAAAGGGATGCAGGTTATTTGCACCGGTAAACTTACTGTTCGCGGATTCACCGACAACAGTGGAGCGCAACGCACCTCGATTGAGTTGAAAGTAGACGAGATTGGTCCGTCACTGCGTTTCGCGCGTGCCAATATCGAGAAAGTGTCGCGCGGTTCCGGCTCCAACTATGGGTCCGGCTCTTCCGGACAGTCCTATGGTGGCGGCCAGGGATCGTGGTCGAATAGTTCAGCCACTGCCGGGGAAGTTTGGGAAGGCAGCTCATCGAGCCAGTTCGATAACCCGCCGGGTTTCTGAAACCCGGTGACTGTATAGAGAACCACAGACGAGAGATTTTCAAGGAGATAAAAATGGCGAAGAAAGTTCTTCGCGTTAAGCCTATAAAGAAGAAGGCTAACCCGATTAAGAATGTAAAGGTCGAGGATATCGACTACAAGGACACCGCGCTGCTACGCAAGTTCATTTCTGACCGTGGCAAGATTCGTGCCCGGCGCGTAACCGGTGTTTCCGTCCAGCAGCAGCGTGCTATCGCAAAGGCTGTGAAGAACGCCCGCGAGATGGCGCTGCTGCCCTACACCGGCTCCGGTCGCTGAATGGGGGTGTGAGTAATGAGGACAGTTAAGGTTATTCTGCTCGGTGATGTCGCCAATCTCGGTGCCGCCGGTGATGTGGTCTCGGTTCGTCCCGGTTATGCCCGTAACTATCTGCAGCCGCGTAACCTGGCTCAGCCGTGGAGCGAGCGTGCTCAACGCCAGATTGACATCATGAACCGGGCGACTCGGCGCCGCCAGATCGCCAACGAAGAGGATGCCCGTGAGGTGCGTGACCGTCTGGAGGCCAGTGATGGTATCCGTATCGCTAAACGTACAGGTGAGGGTAATCGGCTCTACGGTTCAGTGTCGCAGCGCGACATTGCTGAGGCTTTGAAAGACCAGCTCAACCAGACAATTGACTACCGTAAGGTTCAGATCACCACCCCGATCAAAACCACCGGTGACTACACTGTTACGCTGCGTCTTCACGATGATGTGACCGCGAGTTTGCCGGTCGCTATCTATTCGGAGAAGTAGCAATAGTTTTTAAGGTTCGGGGTCGGGAGCAGCAGCTCCCGGCCCTGCCTTTATTTCTGATACCGGTTTCGGTATTGGTACCAAAAAAAGGGTTATCCACAATCTGTGCAAAACTGTGTTGATAATAACTGCTCATAGTTAGCGTTTTTGTCACACCATTAACAGGTTTTCCCACAGGGTGGGCCGGACTATCCCCAAACATCAACACCCTGTCCACAGGGTTATCAACTTTCGTTGTTAGACCTGCAGGTCAGCGGTATTCTATGCTGGAGATAACCGGCGTGTCACGCTTGGAAAGGTTGAGATATGAGCGATACCGCAGTTATGGCTGAGGGCTATCTGCCGCCGCGCAATGAGGAGGCTGAACGCGCGGTACTCGGCGCGATGATGCTAGAGCGAGAAGCGATTGCTGAAGTCACCGGGATTCTCAGGGAAGACGATTTCTATTTTTCCGCGAATCGCAAAATTTTTGACACCATTGTTGAACTGGATTCAAAAAACGAGCCGGTAGACCGGATTACCCTGGCGACTGCACTGACTCGCAAAGGGTTGATTGACGAGGTTGGCGGTGCCGACTATCTGCATCGGCTCGACTCGGATGTGATCACCACCGCGAACGTCGAATACTATGCCCGTGACGTTCGAGACAAGGCGATGCTGCGCCGGCTTGTCAATGCCGGTATTCGAATCTCGCAGATGGGAATGTCCCAGGCCGGTTCCGACACCGAGGAGATAATCAACGCGGCCCAGGCCGAAATGTTCGCGGTGACGCAACACGGAATCTCTGAGGATTATCGCCCTATAAATGAAATCGTTGATGCCACCCTCGAAGAACTCGACAAAATCGCATCCAACGATGGGAGCCTATTGGGTTTGCCGACTGGTTTCCGGGATCTTGACGAACTAACTAACGGTTTTCAAGCCGGCCAGATGATTATTGTTGCGGCTCGCCCGGCGATGGGTAAATCTACGCTTGCTCTCGATATTTGTCGTAACGCCACCTTGCGTAACAGCTACAACGCCATCATTTTTTCTCTCGAAATGTCACAGCAAGAGATTTCTATGCGGCTGCTCTCTGCCGAATCCGGGGTGCAGATGCGCAAAATGCAGCATGGGCAGATGAGTGACACGGATTGGAGCAAGGTCGCCGCTGCCGCCTCAAAATGCTATGAGGCCGGTCTGTATATTGACGATTCAGCGAATCTCACGATGATGGAGATTCGCAGTAAATGTCGCCGCTTGAAACAGCAGGGGCACCTGGATTTGATTGTGATCGACTATCTGCAGCTGCTCACTTCCGGGAAGCGTGTCGAGTCTCGCCAACAGGAAGTATCTGAGTTTTCGCGCGCCCTGAAGCTGCTGGCAAAAGAACTCGAAGTGCCCCTGATCGCGGTCGCCCAGTTGAACCGTGGCCCGGAGGCCCGCACCGACCATAAACCGATGCTCGCTGATCTGCGTGAATCCGGGTCTTTGGAACAGGACGCTGACCTGGTGTTGCTGCTGCATCGCCCGGAGTTCTATAACCCCGAGGATGAACGTAAAGGTGAAGCCGACATTATTGTTGCGAAACATCGTAACGGTCGGGTAGGAACCCTGCCGGTTGCGTTCCAGGGGGATCGTTCTCGCTTCGCAGATTTTAAAGCACACGTGAACGGCTAGTCGCCTTTGAGATGCGAGGCGCTCTCGCAAATGAGAACAAATTCCGTTATTCTGATAAACGATTCAGGTGTGTTTATGTGGTACCTGTCTGAGTGGGAACAATACTTGAGGGATCTTTAAGGCTTAAAGGGAGGGTAAAATGTCGCAAAATTTACCTGAAAATCTCGACGACAGCGATATAAAGCGTCTGGCTGCTCTCTCGGAGGGTCTCACCGGCGAATACGCTGCGGTACGTGATCTGCATACCGGCAGGCAGTTGGTTTCGGTGCGTACTGCTTCCCCCACGGATGTTGATGCCGCCATCCGGGAGGCTCGTATCGCCCAGTTACGTTGGTATCGGATGGGTGAGTATGGTCGCTCCGTCGTGATTTCGAAGTTTATTTCTCGTATCTATGAACGCTATGACCAGTCGGTCGCGTTGGTGAAGGTTCTGGCTGGTAAGGCTCACGCGGATGCCACCGATGAGGTGCTCGATATTCTCTCCACCGGGCGTGCCTGTGCGGAACTGACACGGCGAGCGAACCTGACGAAACGCGGGGCCGGTATTATCCCGCTGCTCACCAACTATCGCACCGTCTATATGCCGGTCGGTGTGGTGTCCTTCTTCACGCTCCCGGATTTCCCGTTAGCTTCAGTAAATGATCTTTTGCAGCCGCTCGTTTCCGGTAACGCCGTTATCGAGTACTGCCACGCGCAGGGGGCGCTCGGATCCTATTTTGTGCGCCAACAATTCATTGAGGCCGGGTTACCGTCCGGTCTGTGGCAGATTATGCCCGGCACTGACCGGGAAACCGGTATTTCCGCGATCGGTCAGACCGACCATGTGGCCTTTATGGGGCCTACTGAGGAAGGCTACCGGGTGGCGACAATCGCTCAGGATGACTTCATTCCTTCAACACTGTTCCTCTCCGTGAAGAACTCGGCGATTATCACCGCTGACTCCAACCTGGAATATGCTGCCCGTGCCCTGGTCAGGACGGCTTTCCAGGATTCCGGGCAGGCTTCCACTCACTATGAGAGCGCCTATGTGGAGCGCGCCGTATATGACCGGTTCTTGGAGCTGTGTCGGGATTTCACCGAGAAACAGATTCGTATTGGAACCTATAACGACCCGAAAGCTACCATGGGTCCGTTGAACTCTGAAGCGCATCTGGAGCGTGTCGAATTCCATGTTCAAGATGCGGTAAGTGGCGGAGCAAACCTTTTGACCGGCGGAAATGCCCGCCCGGATATCGGACCGCTGTTCTATGAACCGACGATTCTCACTGACGTGCCCGCGGAAGCTGCCGTTGTCCATGAGGAAACTTACGGACCGGTGTTGTGTATCTATCCCTACGATAATGTCCAGGACGCTATCGAACGCGTAAACGACAATGTTTACGGCTATATTCTGATGATCTACACCGCCGACATGAAGCTCGCCAGCCATATCGCGAACCGGGTTAATGTGGCTGCCATCACCGTAAATGACGGTTACGCGACCCTGTATTCAACCTGGGATACGCCAATGCAGGGCTGGAACGAATCCGGTAACGGTATCCGCCATGGCATTGAGGGTATCCGGCAATACACGAAGATTCGCTCGATTGCGCGAATGAAATACGTTTCGTGGGTTCCGGAAGATATGTCTCCGGGTAACCGTACCGAGCAGCTGTCCTATCAGGTGATTCGCCTCAACCAGTTGTGGGCGAACCTGTTTGTAAACAACCGGGTGGCGCGGTTCCTGCACCAGCAGGGTGCCCGGCTGCGGCAGCTGCTGTCTTCCACGATTTAACCAGTTTCCGGGTGTCGCCCCAATAATTGTGATTAAAGGCATGTCTGTAGGGACACGATTCAGGCGGTATCTTGACGCGGTCTTTACTACCATGAAAGAGTGACTGAAATACGTATTCACGGGCGCGGCGGCCAAGGCGTGGTCACCGCCGCCGACCTGATGGCCTATGCGGCTTTCGCGGACGGGCACCACGCACAGTCCTTTCCGTCTTTCGGTTCTGAACGCACCGGCGCACCGGTGGTCAGCTACTGTCGGATAGCGGACCGTGAGATTCGCAGCCGCGAACCGATCCTGGAACCCGACATTGTGATTGTTCAAGATCCGACACTCCTGGCGGTGATGGATCCTTTCGCCGGGTTGAAATCAGACGGTTACGCACTGATTAACTCCCATAAATCTGCTGGAGAACTGGGGGTAGAAGAGTTAGCTGAGCGTTTACCTGCCGGGCATCTGGTCGCCATGCCGGCCTCCGATATTGCCCTAGAAAAGCTCGGCAGACCGCTACCGAACGCGGTGATGCTCGGTGGTTTAGCTGCACTCACCGGGATAGTGCGACTGGATTCGGTAGCTGACGCGATTCGCGGCAAATTTAAAGGTCACATCGGAAACGCCAATGTTGCTGCCGCGAACACAGCCTACGAGTATGTGCGAGAACGCCTCGCCTGACCATATCGGCACATAAGCCTACAGAACTGCTCTGAACAGGGGAAAGAAAATGTTGCAAGAAATTGAGGGCTCCCAGGCGATCGCCCGGGCCGTAGCCGCGTGCAAACCGAATGTGGTGGCAGCCTATCCGATCAGCCCGCAAACCCATATTGTTGAGGCACTCTCGGCGCTGGTGAAATCCGGGCAGATGGAAAACTGCGAATACGTGAATGTGGAGAGCGAATACTCGGCCATGTCGGCGTGTATCGGGGCTTCCGCGGTTGGGGCGCGCTCCTACACCGCGACCGCCTCTCAGGGTTTGCTCTATATGGTCGAAGCCGTCTATAACGCCTCCGGGCTGGGTTTGCCGATCGTCATGACCGTTGCCAACCGGGCAATCGGCGCGCCCATCAACATTTGGAACGACCACACCGACTCGATGAGCCAACGCGACTCCGGGTGGCTCCAACTCTTCGCCGAAAACAACCAAGAGGCTGTAGACCTGCATATTCAAGCTTTCAGGATCGCTGAGGAACTCTCGGTACCGGTGATGGTGTGTATGGACGGGTTTATCCTCACTCACGCTGTCGAACAGGTGGATTTGCCTGAACCCGAACAGGTCGCCAAGTTTTTGCCACCCTATCAGCCCCGCCAGGTTCTGGATCCTGCCGACCCGATCTCGATCGGCGCGATGGTCGGTCCGGAAGCCTTCACCGAAGTACGTTATTTGGCGCACCGGCAACAGCTGGATGCGCTGGAACTCATCCCGAAAGTACAAGCCGAATTTCGGGAGGTTTTCGGACGCGACTCCGGCGGACTACTGCACGAATACCAGACCGAGGACGCTGAAACGATTATTGTGGCGCTCGGTTCGGTGGTCGGCACCCTCAAAGACGTGGTTGATGAACGCCGCGCAGCAGGCGAAAAAATCGGTATCGTGTCCATAACCTCGTTCCGGCCCTTCCCCTTTATTGCGATTCGAGAGGCACTCGCGGGCGCGAAACGGGTCGTGTGCCTGGAGAAAGCTTTCAAACTCGGTATCGGCGGAATCGTCGCCACCGAGCTGCGGGAAGCTATGGCCGGTCACCCCTTCACCTGCTATGAGGTTATCGCCGGTCTGGGCGGACGCAACATCACAAAGAAGTCGCTGAACGTGATGCTAGATCACGCTACAGCTGATGACCTGGAACGGCTTACTTTCCTGGATCTCGACATGGATCTGGTGAATGCTGAGCTTGAACGGCAGGCAAGCACTCGCCGTTCCGGCTCTACCGCCACCAACGTGCAGCGCGCAAGGGTGCTGCGCACCAACGCGAAAATTGCTGAACGCGGTCCGGCACCACAGGCCGACAAGGTCGGTATCGCCCGGGTCGCCTCGCCCTCTACCTCGGCTGACGCGATTTCCGTGATGCCTGAGGAACGCGACTGAGAGGAACTGAAATGAGTGAAGTGAAAAGCGCTGCCCTCCCGGAGGCACAACAAACCAGTATTCCGGCTCGTGAACACGTCAAGTTCTATCAGGTGGGTTCTTTCGCGGTCGGCAACCGGCTGGCCGACCTGCAGTGGCGTTCCCTACAGTCAGATCCGAACCGGAAAAACTCCTTAACTTCCGGGCATCGTGCCTGTCAGGGTTGCGGCGAGGCGCTCGGTGCCCGCTATGCCCTAGATACCGCGACCGCCGAGACCGATGGACAACTGGTAACTATCAATGCGACCGGCTGTCTCGAAGTGTTCTCCACACCCTATCCCGAAACCGCCTGGACAATCCCCTGGCTGCATTCACTCTTCGGTAACGCCGCCGCGGTTGCTTCCGGTGCGGCAGCCGGGTTGAAAGCGATGGGACGCCAACAGGTGCGGGTTATCGCCCAGGGCGGTGACGGCGGCACCGTCGATATCGGGATGGGTTCGATTTCGGGTATGTTCGAACGCAACGATGATGTGCTCTATATCTGCTATGACAACGAAGCCTATATGAACACCGGCGTACAGCGTTCCGGAGCCACCCCGCCAGCGGCACGTACCGCCACCACCCAGCCGGTCGGTGAACATCCCGGCAACGTGTTCACCCAGGGTAAAGACATGCCGCGTATCGCAATGGCTCACGAAATACCCTACGTGGCCACCGCAACGGTTGCTGACCTGCGCGACCTTGAATATAAAGTTAAGAAAGCTATGGGCTATCACGGGGCACGCTACATTCACGTGCTGGTGCCCTGCCCGCTCGGTTGGGGATCGAACTCGAACTACACGGTGTCGCTGGCGCGACTGGCCACCCAAACCGGACTGTTCCCGGTGTATGAGGCAGAACATGGTGAAATCACTTCAGTGATGAAGATTCGCCGACCCGCACCAGTCGAGGCCTACCTGAAACCGCAACGGCGTTTCGCCCACGTGTTCAAGGGGGAGGACTCCGCCGAAGTGATAGCTCGGTTGCAGGCGATCGCGGATCGAAACATCCGCCGCTACGGTCTGATTGAGATGGATTCTCTCGACGAGGACGTGCGAGAGCGAATACTGGCTGCCCCCGACGACCCGGAGGGTCGTTTCGCCCAGAAACTACCGGGACGTACCCGCCCCGAGGCCGCACCCGATTTGGAAGAGCTCGCCGCAGCGGCAGCCGGTAAAGCGCAGGCGTGAAAGGACCAGAATAATGACTGAAAAAAACGCTGAGGTAAATGCCGAGGCCAACCGGCCTTTCGCGATCACGCTTGAGGTGGGGTCCTCACTGGAGAACGAAACCGGGTCGTGGCGTACCGAACGACCGATCTATGTGAATATGCTGCCCCCCTGCAACAAGGCCTGTCCCGCTGGCGAGAACTGTCAAGAGTGGCTTTTCCACGCCGAGGAAGGTAACTATCGGCAAGCCTGGGAACAAATCATGCAAGATAACCCGCTACCGGCAGTGATGGGGCGAGTGTGTTACCATCCCTGCCAGACCGCCTGCAACCGCGGGCAGGTCGATGAGGCGGTCGGCATCAACGCGATCGAGCGTTTCCTCGGGGATAAGGCACTGTTGGAGGGCTGGAAAGTACCGGGGCCGGAAGTGGAGAGCGGCAAACGTGTCGTGGTTGTCGGTGCCGGGCCCTCTGGCCTGTCGGCGGCCTATCACCTGCGCCGGATGGGACACACGGTAAAGGTCGTGGATGCCGGTCCGCTGCCGGGCGGCATGATGCGTTTCGGTATCCCCTCGTATCGTCTGCCGCGCGGAATCCTCGACCTCGAAGTGAAAAGGATTGAAGAACTCGGTGTCGAGTTCGAATACAACCATCGGGTTGAAAACGTTGCTGAACTCGCAAAAGACTATGATGCCGTTTTTTTGGCTATCGGTGCCCAGATGGGTCGGCACGCGAACATTCCTGCCGGTGACTCCGCGCGAGTGATGGACGCAGTCGATATGCTCGCCGATATGGAAAACGACGAGAAACCGATGCTGGGTCGGCGCGTGGTCGTCTATGGTGGCGGCAACACCGCAGTCGATGCGGCGCGCACCGCGAGACGCCTCGGAGCCGAAGAAGCCATTATCGTTTATCGGCGTACCCGTGACCGGGCACCCGCCCACGACTCCGAAATCATGGAGGCCGAGGAAGAGGGCGTGATGATGAAATGGCTCTCCACTATCAAACACATGGATGGTGGCTCCATCAAAATCGAGAAAATGGAGTTGGACGAGAACGGTTTCCCGGTCGGCACCGGCGAATACGAGGATCTGGGAGCCGACTCGGTTATTATGGCACTCGGTCAGGAAACTGATTTAGGGATAGTTGAAAAAGCCCCCGGAATCGAGATTGAAAACGGTGTGGTAAAGGTAAACAGCCAGATGATGACCGGTATGGAAGGCGTGTTTGCTGGTGGCGATATGGTTCCCAGTGACCGCACCGTGACGATTGCAATCGGGCATGGCAAGAAAGCGGCACGCTATATTGACGCCTATCTCAACGGCGGCGAATATCAGCCGGAAAAGAAACACGGGGACGCGTCAATCCGGCGCATGAACACCTGGTATTACGCTGACGCACCCCAACAGGTTCGCGAAAAAATCGAGGGACCTCGCCGCGCCTCAAGCTTCGACGAGGTGGTACAGGGCCTCGATGAAGAATCCGCGATTTTCGAGGCGCGACGCTGCATGAGCTGTGGAAACTGTTTCGGTTGTGACAACTGTTTCGGTGTTTGCCCGGATAACGCAATCTTGAAGATCCGTCCGACCGAATACGAGTTCAAATATGACTACTGTAAAGGTTGCGGAATCTGTGCGGAGGAATGCCCCTGTGGCGCGATCTCGATGATCCCCGAGAACGCCTGAACCACAGAGACCGGGTCGAAACCTATAGAGTCACCTCGATACCTTCGAGGGATTTCTCCACGAAAGCGATGTCTCCGCGATTCGACATATCCAGGATGCCGAGGTTAGCGCACACCACTTGAACCGGAGTGCCGGCGGCCACCATGTCGCTTACCGCTTGCGGTAGCTCATACTCTCCGCGGCTGGAAAGCGCCACGTTTTCACAGGCAGGAAAAATCTCGGGGCCAAACAACCAACAGTTCATCGACAGTGGCGCATCCGGGTGGGCGGCTATAACCTCCGGCTCCGGTTTCTCCACGACATCAACAAACAATCCGTCCTCAACCATCAGAATCGCCATCGCCGGGATCCGGTCAGTCGGGATATTTGACTGGTTTTCAATCGCCTCGCGAGTATAACCCAACGCTCCGGCACCCGAAACTTTACCCAGTTCCCGCAAGCCCGCTACCCGATAATAGTTATCCGAATTCAGGCAATAGAACCTGTCAGAACCGGCAAACTCCTTTGCCGCAACCACGGCGTTCGCGGTACCCAGGGGTTCCTCCTGGATCGCGTAGTGGATACGTACCCGGCTGGTACGTCCCGGCGCGTCATAGTATTCACGAAACATATCCTGTTCCGGGCCGATAACCAGGCAAACATCGGTGACACCAGCATCGGCGAGCGCCGAAATCCCGTAGTCAAGGAAAGGATGCCCAGCAATCTCGATGAGACCTTTCAGACCCTTACTGGCGGCAGCGGATTGCTCTGCCGACAGACCGGAATCAGCCTGCTCGTTTGCTTTACGCATCCGAGTTCCCAGGCCACGCGCCAAGATAACTGCTTTTTTTACTGCCGACATTAGGGTTCCTTTCCTCAGCTGTGTGCCCACCAATTCTATGTGTGCCCACCAATTCTATTTGCCTAGACCGTGTTTATCCGGGGTTTCACCACAGTGCTGTATCACGGTGCGGACCGACAGCCCAGCATCCGGCGGCGAGCGCTCACCGATGCCAACAGCCAGACAGATAGACTGGGCGAGTGATCAAGTACCTCGGTTCGAAACGCACCCTGCTGCCGGTACTCACCCAACTCGCCGAGACGCTACTGTCCCCCAAACTGTCTGAATCGGCTGGTAAAAGTCAGGTTGCGGCAACCGAGTCGAGCCCGAGCGCCCTTGACCTATTTACCGGAACCACCCGCGTCGCCCAGGGATTCAAACGCCTCGGCGTGAATGTCACCGCCAACGACATCGCCAGCTATTCGCGGATACTCGCCGAAACCTATATCGCCAGCGATGCTCGCCAAGTCGATGCCGACCAGCTCGCCGAGGTGCTCACCGAACTGGAAAACACCCCCGGCAGGGAGGGGTATTTCACCGAAACATTCTGCAGGCGGGCCCGGTTCTTTCAGCCGAAAAACGGGGAACGAATCGACGCGATACGGGAACGCATCGAAAACGATTATGCCGGAAACGACCTCTACCCGATACTGCTCACCTCACTGATGGAGGCAGCCGACCGGGTAGATTCCACGACCGGTCAGCAGATGGCCTACTTAAAGAACTGGGCGGCAAGGTCATATAACGACCTGGAGTTGCGGGTACCGGAGCTGACTGCCGGTGTTGGGCGGGCGACACAAATGGATGCGAACGTGGCGGCACGCAGCCTCGGGCATTTCGACCTGGTTTATCTCGATCCGCCCTATAACCAGCACCGATACTTCACGAACTACCATATTTGGGAGACGCTGGTGCGCTGGGATGAACCGGAAACCTACGGGGTCGCGCAGAAACGTACTGACGCCCGTGAACCGGAAACGAAGAGCGCCTATAACCGCAAACGCGAGATGCCGGTGGCGCTCGCGGACGCGATTTCCTATCTGGACTGTTCAGCGCTGATACTGTCGTATAACAACGAATCCTGGGTGTCCTTTGAGGAACTGTATGCCGAGGTGGCAAAGGGTTTTGCGGATATGGTGGCGCTGGCTTTCCCATATAAACGCTATGTGGGGGCACAGATCGGCGTGTATAACCCGGCCGGTGAACGGGTCGGGAAGGCCGGGCCAGAAAGCAACCTCGAATACCTGTTTATCGGCGCGAACCCGGCGGCCATCGCGCGGGTGCGCGCATTGGTTGCCGGGAAGCACCTGAGCCTGCCCGGTCAGATTGTCCAGCCGCGTTGAGACCCCACGGTGCACCGGGCAGAGTAGCGCCGCGCCCTAACGCTTACTTTTCAGGTTGCAGCTTCGATTATTCGAAGCTGCGAACCCAAAAGTACGCGTTAGATCCGGACAGGGATTTAGGCTGTAACTGACCAGGTAGGAGACCACTTTGAGCTATAACCAGCCACACCCCGGAGAGCAGCCGATTCAACAGCCGTTCCCGCCGCAGCAACTACGACAATTTTATCCAATAGCCGGTCGGGTTTCGAGGATTCACAGGCGCCGCTGCGCGGCGAGCCAGTGATGCAGACGCATAGTGGAGACACAGTCCTGGCGGTTGTATTCAGCCAGTTCATACAGCTTCTCGGGGGGCAGGTTCGCCGCGTCACCCGCGCTGGTGAACAGTTGATGGAAACGCACCGCCGCCATACCGCCGTCAGAAATATTGGTGCCGCGCGCCTGTTCACCCAGGTAAAGCGGTTCAAGGTCTTTCAAAGTCATCCCGCCGGTGCCGGTAGTCAGTGCTGAACGCGCCACCTCAAACAGGTCAGTGAAACGTTCAAACCCCGGATGCTCAAATCGGTGGCGGCGCTGCAACCTGCGGAAATATTCGCGTTCCTGGCTGGAATAGTGGTACACCCGCGCCTCCGGGTAAGCCTCCAGGTGAGCCACAATTTCCGCGGTGAGCTGCTTATACATTGTCGCTTCGCTTTCCCGGTCGTGTGCCCACAGCGCGTGGTACTCCCCATCCAACCAATATCCGGCCAAATACACCAGCCCGGTGTGGTCGGTACGCGTCCAACCCCACAGTGAATCATTCTCGAAATCCAGGTACAGGTCCTGGTCACCAGGGTTCGGCAAAGCACCTAAAAGTGGGCTATCGTGATTAATGCTGTAGAGCAGTTCCCCGGTTTCGCGCTGTTTCAACAGCATCCCGGCGCGTTCCACGAATACCGGACGCAGCGAACCTATCGCCCGCAAATCAGCATCAGCCAGTTCCTTTACCGTAAAAATCCCTTGACGGTGGGCATCTGTGCGGGTGTTCGGGCCCAGACCCGAGACGGCCAACACATCATCGTAGGCAGCGACCGCGCCGGTACACGCCGCGCAGCCGCCACAAACCTGAACTCGCCGCCAACAGGTCTCACCGATTTCGTGATTCCCCCAGTTCTCCAGGAGCTCCGCTGCCCGGGCTATCAGGTTTTTCGCCTCGGCAATCAGCTCGTCAAAATGTTCGCTCTTCAGGTTCCCGTCCGCCAGGAACAGCAGTACCTGCTCGAAATAATCCCCGCGAGGCAGGCGCTCCGCTGTGCGCCAACTCCGCAACTGTTCACCGGCTGCCGGACAAGCCAGCTCACCGATTGCCCGGCGGGCTGTCGTGACTGTCTCACCGCTAGCCCGGTCACGTTTCGCCGTCAAATAGGCGATCCCAGCCATGTTGGCGCGCACCCTCGAACGCATATGAGCCGAGTATTTCCCGAGACCAACGAGGTTCAGGGTGCCGCCAGTTACCGGATCCGTGGTGCTCACCGTGATTGGTATTGTGCCGCTTAATGCAACTTTCTCGCCGTTGATTGTGGCGCTCGTTGGAACCGTCAACCGGATATTCGCACTCGCCCGGACCGGGGTTTTCGTGCTGATACCGGCCTGTTCCAAAAAAGGTAGTAAGCGTTTCGGATGCAACGCTAAACCGGCCTGGAAATCCCGTGTCAGTGTTGCCAAATATCGGTGGAACTCGTCATCGGTATCGCCGAACTGGACTTCGGGGGCGGTCGGCAACCGGTGGGTAAGGAAGTCCCACTCGCACACGCCGAGGCGAGTCAGATCCGAGATATCTAAAGTGGGCAAAACCTTACACCTCGCTGCTGTTCAGGCATCCGTAACCTGAAGACTATTCGCGTGCACATACTCGACAATTCGATACAAAATTTCAGGATCTGTGTCGGCAGGAACCGCGCCACCCGTGCTCATGACCAGTGAAAATGCTCGGGAACCGTCATCCAGGATCTGATTCAAGTGAGCTTTAAGATCCTGCCACGGGCCGGTGAGCCGCGCCGAATCGATATTACCCTGCACCGTCACCAGGTCAGACGCGCCGTGACGTACCTGCCGGATCGCGTCCCACAGGCGGATACGGTAGTCCGGTGCGATAGCGTCAGCGCCGGCATCCCGCAACAAACCCAACAGATGCCCGGCTGCCGCACCGTAGTGGACAGTCGGTACACCGAAAGCGTGCGCCCCATCCAGAATCAAGGACGAATACGGCCTGGAATAGTCCTGATAGTCACTCCAGGTAAAGGCACCAGCGGTTCCATCATAGAGGAAAAGAACTCTTGCCCCGCCGCGAATCTGGGCGCGCACACACGCCGCTGAAACATCCGTACACCAGTTCAACAGTTTCCTCCACAAATCCGGGTGGTTCAACATAAAAGACCTGGTCAAATGCAGGTTCCCTGGGGTGGCAGTGTCGGTTGTTCTCGCCTCCAGCAGCAGCGCCGCCAAGGTCGCGGGAGACGCCACCCAGCCTATAACGGGAATGTTTGCGGGCAGTTCGTGGGCAGCCGTAGCGACAATCCGAGTGAGCAGCAGCGGATCATCGAATTCCAGTTCGGTGACTGTATCGACATCGGCTCCGTCACGTACCGCAGGCATCTCGCCGCCCGTGAAATAATCCTCCGGCATCCCAGCCAACACGAGTTCGGCGGCAGCATTACAGTAAACCGGTGCACCATCCAAACCCAGATCCAGGGCGGGACGCCAGGTTAGCTCAGCGGCAATCCGCGAATCCAAAACAGCCTGTAAACCGATTTTACCTGCACGAACACTGTCATATTCGGTGAGGTCGCCGATCTGGGGGAACCATACGGGCGTGTGTGTCGCACCCCGACCTGCCAGTGCCGCGAGCAGGGCAGGAGTATCAGTTACTTCAGTATTTGCTCTCACGCATCCATTTTGTCAAAGAAATCTGAGAAACACACCTGCACCAGTGAAAGCTGTTATCGTCAGTTCACGCGACACCACTACTTCAACAAAACCCAAATCGATACATATACATATAAAGGAGCGCCCCCGAACCCGCAGGTTCAGGGGCGCCCCGGTTGCCTATATAGCTTTCAGGCCTTAGCGGCGCGCAGACGCTCGCGCAGTGCCTCCAGCTCAGCGGTAATTTCTGTGGGCAGCTTGTCACCAAACTGCTCGAAATACTGTTCCGTGTCCTCGGTCTCCGCCAACCAAGCATCCGGGTCAATCTCAAAGAGCTTGTCCCACTTCGCCTGATCGATGTCCAAACCATCCAGGTTGAAGTCCTCGAACTTCGGGTACTTGCCGGTCGGACCATCAATGGCATCAACCTGACCGGAGACACGCTTCACCACCCAGTCAAGCACCCGGGAGTTCTCGCCGTAACCGGGCCACATGAACTTGCCGTCCGGGGTTTTACGGAACCAGTTTACGTGGTAAACCCGCGGGAACTTGTCGCCCAGTTTCTCCTGCATGTGCAGCCAGTGACCCCAATAGTCCGCCATGTTGTAGCCGCAGAACGGCAGCATCGCGAACGGGTCGTGACGCAGCGAACCAACCGTGCCCTCAGCGGCAGCAGTCTGCTCGGAAGAAATGTTTGTGCCGATGAACACGCCGTGCGCCGGGGTCTTTTGCTCGGTGACCAGCGGAATGTTGTTGGCGCGGCGACCACCAAAGAGCACCGCATCGACCGGTACACCCTGCGGGGCCTCCCAGTCGGGGCAGATGATCGGGCACTGTGCGGCGGGCGCGGTGAAACGGCTGTTCGGGTGAGCCGCCGGAGTATCCGAATCCGGAGTCCAGTCGTTGCCCTTCCAGTCGATCAGGTGCTCCGGCATGTCACCGTCGATGCCTTCCCACCACACGTCGCCATCATCGGTGAGCGCCACGTTAGTGAAAATGGTGTTTTCTTTCATCGACTCCATAGCCATCGGGTTGGTGTCATAGGACGTGCCCGGCGCGACACCGAAGAAACCGGCCTCCGGGTTAATCGCATACAGTCGCCCATCCGGGCCGGGACGCATCCAGGCGATATCGTCACCGATCGTCTCAACCTTGTAACCGTCAATGGTGGGTTGAAGCATCGCCAGGTTAGTTTTGCCGCAGGCACTCGGGAATGCCGCGGTCACGTGGTACTGCTTGCCGGTCGCCTTGTCGGTGAGCCGCAGAATCAGCATGTGTTCTGCCATCCAGTCATCGCGGCGAGCCATCGTGGAGGCGATACGCAACGCGAAACATTTCTTGCCCAACAGGGCGTTGCCGCCGTAACCGGAACCGTAGGACCAGATCTCGTTGGTTTCAGGGAAATGCGTGATGTATTTCTCGTCATTGCAAGGCCACGCGGTGTCCGCCTCACCCGGCTGCAGCGGCGCACCCACCGAATGCACTGCCGGTACCCACGGGCGACCCTCGTTAATCAGGTCCATAGCTTTCTCACCCATGCGGGTCATGATGCGCATATTGGTGACCACGTACGGAGAATCGGTGATTTCGATACCCAGCTGCGAAATCGGACCGCCGAGCGGACCCATAGAGAACGGCACCACATACATGGTGCGTCCCTGCATGGAGCCCCGGAATACCCCTTTATCTCCAATAAGGGTCTCTTTCATTTCTTTCGGATCAACCCAGTGGTTGGTCGGGCCGGCGTCCTCTTCCTTTTCGCAACAGATAAAGGTGCGAGCCTCCACGCGTGCAACATCGGAAGGCAGGGAGCGCGCCAGGAAAGAGTTCGGGCGTTTCTCGGGGTTCAGGCGAGTGAACATACCAGAATCGACCATCATGTTGGTCAGGCGATCCCACTCGGCCTGGGAGCCGTCAGAGAACTCCACGGTCTCGGGGGTCGTGATTGCGGCGATGTCGGCCACCCATTTGATTACGTCTTCGGGCACATTCGCCGGTGCCGCCGCGCGAACATCATCAATAGTTACGGTCATTTATCTGCCTCCTGGGCATCTGACAGTGGCGCCGACCGGACGTCACCGGCACTTTCGTGCATTTTTCGCGTTCGCCGCCCCGCCGCAGTCCCCTCGAGTCCGCCGCGCTCGGTTCGCGCCTTCACTTTTCTAGTCTAACCGGTCACCGCTACTAATAGCTTTGGTTGTGGCGAGGTTCACTCTCAGTTCTTTCCGCTGCGTGTTTCGGCGTTCAGTGGCGGGATACCGGCATCGCCGGCACATATAGAATTAGGGCATGGATGCACGCCTCGCAATTCGCCGCAAACCCCAGTTCCGAGATGCCGAACACGCCCTGCTCACGACCCTGAACAACCTCGACAATGTGTCCCTTGAAAGTGTCGATATCCTGCACATATACGATGTTTTTGGGGCGTCACCGGATGATATAAAGGCACTGGCGGAGGCGGTTGTATGCGATGAGCGGGTCGATGACCTGGTGACCGAACCTCAGCTGCAGGAGCTGGTTTCTGAATCCGCGAGCGAATACTCACTGCTCGGGGTGGAGCCGCTGCCCGGCCAGTACGATCAGCGAGCCGACGCTGCTGAACAGGCATTGAGGTTGCTGCAGCCCGGAAGTGAATCGCGCATCCTCTCCGCTGAACTATATGTGCTGCGACCTGCACCGACATCTGAGGCTTTGGCGGCGATCCGCGGCTATCTCATCAACCCGGTGGAAGCCGGAGAGAAAGATATGACGGTGCTGCGTGCCCCGCAAACCGGCAAGATGCAACCCCTGATCGAATACCCCGATTTCCTGGACTATGACGATGAGCGGCTGGGCGGTCTGCTCGCCGAACGCGGGATGGCGATGAGCCTGGCTGACCTGAAAATGATTCGGGACTATTTCCGTTCCGAGGGTCGCGCCCCCACCGAGGTAGAGCTAGCTGTACTGGACACCTACTGGTCAGACCACTGTCGACACACGACCTTCAACACCGAATTGACCGATATTGAGATCGCGGAGCCGCGTTTTGCCGACCAGCTCGCCGTCGCGCTGCGCCGCTGGGATGAGTTGCGTGCCGCCAATGGTCGCGCCGAAAAACCACGCACCCTGATGGATCTGGGCACCATAGTGGGACGGGAGTTGCGGCGTACCGGCGTGCTGGCTAACCAGGAAGTATCCGAAGAAATAAACGCCTGTTCAGTGCATGTCCCGGTGGTAAAGGCCGCGACAGATACCACAGATTCAGGAACCGAACCATGGCTGCTGATGTTCAAGAACGAAACCCACAACCACCCCACAGAGATCGAGCCTTTCGGTGGTGCGGCAACCTGCCTCGGCGGCGCGATACGCGACCCGCTGTCTGGCCGTTCCTGGGTGTATCAGGCGCTTCGCCTCTCAGGTGCCGGCGACATCAACACTCCACGCTCCGAGACGCTGCCCGGTAAACTCCCGCAAGCAGATATTTCGACTCGTGCCACCGGCGGGTATTCGAGCTACGGTAACCAGATTGGTTTAGCAACCACCGGTGTACGCGAGTTCATGCATCCCGGTTACGTGGCGAAACGTATGGAACTGGGTGCGGTCGTTGCCGCCGCCCCGGAAGCGAATGTGCGCCGCCTCACCCCACACGCAGGCGATGTGGTTATCCTGCTCGGGGGACGCACCGGGCGGGACGGTATCGGCGGCGCAACCGGTTCTTCAAAGGCACACAACCAGCAGTCCCTGGCTCATTCCGGCGCGGAAGTCCAGAAAGGCAACCCGGTTAACGAACGCAAAATACAGCGACTTTTCCGTAACCCGCAGGTCGCCCAGATGATTGTTCGCTGTAACGACTTTGGGGCAGGCGGGGTCGCGGTTGCAGTCGGCGAATTGGCTCCCGGCCTCGATATTCACCTGGAACGGGTGCCGTTGAAATACGCCGGTCTGAACGCCCGAGAAATCGCTATTTCGGAGTCTCAAGAGCGCATGGCGGTGGTGGTTCGTGCCGCCGACGCTGAACGTTTCACCGCTCTGGCTGAAACAGAGAACTTGGAGGCCACCCAACTGGCAGAAGTCACTGACACCGGCCGGTTGCGGATGTTCCTCAGGGACGAAAAGGTCTTGGATTTGGCTCGCAGCTTCGTGGACACCAATGGTGCCCCGCGCAGTCAGAAAGTGAAAATGTGTGCCCCAACATCCCCAGAACCCCGTAAAACCTGTAAATCTGTGCTCGAAACGCTGGCGCAGGCACACGCCGGTTCTCAAGAGGGCATGGTTGAACAATTTGATGCCACCGTTGGGCGTTCCACAGTGCTGATGCCCTATGGCGGGGCACGACAGAAAACCGATGAACCGGCCTCGATCCAGACACTCCCCGCTGACGGCGGAACCGACACGGCCTCGATTATCACCTATGGTTATTCGCCGACCCTCGCCGAGAAATCACCGTACCTGATGGGCGCATATTCGCTGGTTGAGGCGCTTTCAAGGCTGGTGGCGGCGGGTGGTAACGCGGAGGGTGCGTGGCTGACCGTGCAGGAGTATTTCCAACGCCCCGACGATGACCCGCAGGTTTGGGGAGACGTGTTGCAGGCACTGCTCGGCTTGCTGCAAGCCCAGGATGCTTTCCAGGTCGCGGCGATTGGCGGCAAAGATTCGATGAGCGGATCATTCGGTGACGAACTGCATGTTCCACCGACCCTGGTGAGTTTCGCGGTTGGTCTGATGGATGCTGCTGGAGCAGTTTCGGCTACACTGCCCGCCACCCAGACCGACGTGTACTACCTGCCGCATTTACCGCTGGCAGACGGAACCCCAGACTATCGGCGACTACGCGCCAACTTCCAGGTGTTTCACCAGCTCAGCGCGGCTGGTGGGGTGCTTGCCGCCTCCCCGATCCTGCCCGGCGGTTTGGGCGCGACCCTGGTGAATATGACGTTGGGCAACAATGTCGGGTTCTTTGCTTCCAGCACTTCAGCCCGGCAGTATTTGCGCCCAGGTGAAGAGGCAAACCAACTGGCTGGCGCACAACTAGGCGGCATAGTGTTCGCGGTAGATCCGCAAATAAACATCACCCCGCTATGTCGGGTCGGCGGCGATCTGCTTGCCGGTGAAGTCGATGCAGAACACCCCCAGGTTATCTATCTGGGTGCCACCACAGACAAGAATCACCGTATCGACCTCGGTTTCGAAAGTTTCGAGGTAGACGAGGCGCTCGCGGTTATGGAACGCGGATATGCGCAGGTCTATCCGTTAAACGAGACCGATCCGGAGCCGTTGCCGACTTTCGCCACCGTAATACGTCAGCGTCTGGGCGGTGATACTCTCGAACAGAGCACCCCACCTGTCGCCACCGACACTAACGCGCCGCGAGTACTGCTGCCGGTGTTCCCCGGCACCAACTCCGAATACGATATGGCTGAGGCTTTCAAGGCCGCCGGAGCCGAAACAGAATTTCTGGTTATCCGGAACCTGACCCCCGAAATGTTGGCGGCAGACACCACCGAATTTATTGCGCGACTCGCCGACCCGGCTATCCGTATCCTGGCGTTTTCCGGCGGGTTTTCCCTCGGTGATGAGCCTGACGGATCCGCAAAGTTTATGTCGGCGTTCCTGCGTTCGGAGGCGGTCACGGAGGCGATGCGTGCCTTTACCGGGAACTCCGGTCTGGTGCTCGGTGTCTGTAACGGGTTCCAGGCGCTAGTAAAGTCCGGTTTCCTGCCCTATGGTGACCCCGCCCGGCAGAGCGCTGAGTCCCCCACGCTGGCACACAACCGACAGTTGCGGCATGTCTCGCGGATAGCGACCACGCGGGTCGCGACCACCGCTTCCCCGTGGCTTGCCGGGTTCACGCCCGGACAGTTGCATCGGGTTCCGGTCAGTCACGGCGAGGGTCGTTTCGTGGTTTCTGAGCAGGAGGCAGAGCGGATGTTCACGACCGGTCAGGTCGCCTTTCAATATGTTGATTCAAGTGGCGCACCGACAATGTCTGCACCGGATAACCCGAACGGATCCAGCTACGCCATTGAAGGCATCATCAGCCCTGATGGGATGATACTTGGAAAGATGGGTCATCCGGAACGCTACCGGCCCGGGCTGATGCGCAACATTCCCGAGATCGCTACCCAGGACATTTTCGTTAACGCTGTCACCTGGTGTCGCAGCCATCCGGCAGCCTAGCCGCAGGAGAGTGACCGGGTGGATGCCGGGTCGCCCAACGCTAGATTCCCAGTATCGCTTTTGCGATAAAAAAGTAGAGGATCAGCGAGGTCGCATCCGAAAACGTCGAAATAAACGGGTTCGAGAACACGGCCGGGTCGGCACCGATAGCTTTTGCCAGCAGCGGCATGATTCCGCCAATCGACGCGGCGAGAGTACACACTGCCACCAGTGTCACACCGATAACCGCCCCGAATTGCGGACCGTAAATCAGCGCCGTAATCCCGAAACCGAGCGCCCCGAGCAGACAGCCGAGCAGAAACCCGACTCGCATCTCTCGCCACAGCACCCGTCCGACATCGGATTTCTCTACATCGCCGAGCGCCAATGCGCGGGTAACAGTGGTTGCCGCCTGGTTCCCGGTGTTCCCGGAAGTGCCGGTGAGCAGCGGAATAAACAGTGTCAAGGTCACTATCTGCTGCAACTCGGCAGAGAACACGTCCAAAACCTTGACCGTGAATACCGCTGAGAGCGCCAGCAGCGTCAACCACACAACCCGCGACTGAACCACGTTCATCAGCGAGGCCGCTAGGTAGGGTTGGTGTAGTGGTTCGTGACCGCCGGAACGTGCCGCGTCCTCAGTGTCCTCATATTCGACAACTTCGCGGGCATCATCCCAGGTGAAGATACCCACCAGTCGGTTTTCGGTGTCCACAATCGGCAGTGCGCTCATCTCCAGGGGCAGGAACCAGCGGGCCGTCTCCTCTTCGTCATCCTCGGCGTGTGCGAACTCCGGATGGTCATTCATTAACTCACTGACCATTGTGTTTGCTTCGGCTGTGAACAGGTCACGGAATTTCACGGTTCCGACCAGGTGCCGGGAACGATCCACTATCGGCAGCAGGTACAGGTGTTCGAGGCTGTCCATCCTTTGACGCAATTTATCTAGGGCTTCGCCGGCGGTCATGTCCGGATATATAGGTACTACCTCGGGACTCATCGCGCGCCCGACCGAGTCTTGCGGGTAGCCCAGTATGATGCCGGTCATGGCGCGTTCTTCGCGGCTCAACCCGCGCAGCAGTCTTTCTGCCACGGATGCCGGCACCTCATCAAGCAGGTCTACTCGGTCATCGGGTGCCATCGCGTCAAAGAAATCCCGGACTGTGGAACCGTGAAGTGCATCTATGAGTTCGGCTTGATGACCGGGATCCAGGGTGTCGAACACTTCGACGGCGCGGTCTTTGCCGAGCAGACGAAACATCACTGCCGCGCGTTCCACAGGGATACGTTCCACGACACGAACCAGTTCCGGTAGGCGTGTTTCGGCAGCGATTTTAGCTACCCGCGCGACCTGTCCGGGTTGAAGGTCTTCACTCAGGATTTCAGCGAGGTCAGGCTGTTCAATGCTGCTCATATTTCACCTCCTGGAACGGTTCAATCCAGCATATAGGGTATCGGTTTCCAGCTCCGCTTCGGTAATTGTTGGGTGGTGGCCGGTGGTGTGTCGCCGGATACCTTTCCCGGCTCAGACAGTTACCTCAACCGGCGAAAATGTGGGAGAGTATAGACATGCGACGCCAACTGATTGTGTTTCTGCTTGCCCCGATGCTATTGGTTTTGGCCGGATGCAACGCTTCCGCAACCATGCAGCTGTACTCGAACGACACCTATACATTGACCGCTGAGGTAAAGGCTCCGCGCGGTGAGGTCACAAACTTTGACTGCGACCACCTGCCGGGTTCTTTAGCGGATGCGGCAGCTAACGGTCAGATACGAGTGACTAATCGTTCAACTGACAACTGGGTGGATTGCACCCTTAGTTTCGCTCAACGGCAACCTGTTTCTGCTGCTCGTTCACCGTTTGCGACTATTAAACATACCGGTTCGACCTATCGGGTCGAGTTGCAGCCGCTAGCAGATTTACAGGGTTTGGATTCGGCTGGTAAACAATTTCACTTGGCGATAGTTTTTCCCGGTCAGGTCACTAACGCCGGTTCAGTTCCAGGCGCGAAAGTTTCTGGTAACCGTGTGGAGTGGACTGGCACTGAGGTGTTGGCGCAGGGCTTCACCGTGGAGGGTATGGCGGTCAGCGGTTTGACTGCCGGGCAGCGAGCCTTGATTATTCTCGGGGCGTTACTGCTGATAGGTGTTGTTTTAGTGGTGGTTTTCCGGCGTCGGGAACCGGTCGCTAAAGTGCTGGCAGTCTCGGGGAAGTGGCTGCGTGAAACCGGTCAAGGGTTGCGCCTGGCGGTGCGCGAGACCGGCCAGATGTTCCTCGGTTTCTTGGATTGGGTTTTCAGGTTGCGCCAGCATACCCGGGCTCGTTTGAACCAGAAAGCATCGGCGAAGAACAGCCCAGGCAGCGAAGATTCCGCATCGTCCGCATAGCACAAATGTCCACTCAGGCAAATCATTCAAACGTGCCGTCAGGCAAATCACCTCACTGTGTCCCAAGCGCCGTCCAAGATAAGGACGCAATTCCCGACATGACCCCGAAAGTACAACAATAGGTAATGTCAACGTAAATCAATCCCAAAAGAAAGGGGAAAATAATGAACACTCATGTTGAAGAGGCCTATGAGGACGTGCTGCGCCGTAACCCGAACGAGCCGGAGTTCCATCAGGCCGTCAAAGAGGTGCTGGAATCCATCGTCCCCGTCATAGACAAACATCCCGAATACCGCGATGCCAAAATCCTGGATCGTCTCGTCGAGCCGGAACGGCAAATCCTCTTCCGGGTACAGTGGATTGACGACGCCGGAGAAGTCCAGGTAAACCGAGGTTACCGCATTGAATTTAACAACGCTCTCGGCCCCTATAAAGGCGGCTTGCGTTTCCACAAATCCGTTAACCGCTCGATCCTGAAGTTCCTCGGTTTCGAACAGATTTTCAAGAACGCCCTCACGATGCAGGGCATCGGCGGCGGCAAAGGCGGCTCCGACTTCGACCCGCACGGGAAGAGCGACAACGAAGTTATGCGTTTCTGTCAGCAGTTCATGACCGAGCTGTACCGCCACATCGGTGACCACACGGATGTTCCCGCAGGTGATATCGGTGTTGGTGGTCGTGAAATCGGGTACCTTTTCGGTATGTATAAGCGCCTCACCAACCGTTTCGAACCCGGCGTTCTCACCGGCAAATCGCTCAAATGGGGCGGATCCTTGGCACGCACCGAGGCGACCGGTTACGGCACGGTGTTGTTCGCCCAACGGATGTTGCAGTCCAAGGGTGAGGATCTGGACGGTCAGCGGGTCGTAATCTCCGGTTCCGGTAACGTCGCGATTTACGCCGCGGAGAAAACCCTGGCGCTCGGCGGCAAACCCGTCACCCTTTCCGACTCCGATGGCTGGATCCTTGACGAGGACGGAATCGATGTTGAACTGGTGAAACAGATTAAAGAGGTGGAGCGTGGTCGCATCAAAGAATACGCCGAACGTAAACCCGGTGTGCAGTACTTCTCCGGTTCACGTCCCTGGTCGGTATCCTGTGACGTGGCTTTGCCGTGCGCGACCCAAAACGAATTGAATGACAAGGATGCCGCTGAGCTCATCAAGAACGGGGTAAAGGCCGTGGCGGAGGGCGCGAATATGCCCTCCACCCCGGACGCAATCGACGCTTTCCAGGGTTCGGGTGTGCTTTTTGGTCCAGGCAAAGCCGCGAACGCCGGTGGTGTGGCGACCTCCGCCCTTGAGATGGAACAGAACGCCGCCCGCGCGCAGTGGAGCTTCGAGCAGGCCGAGTCGCGACTGACTCAGATTATGCACGACATTCACGATGACTGCGCGGCGACTGCCGAGGAATACGGCAAGCCCGGTGACTATGTTGCCGGCGCTAACATTGCCGGTTTCGTTCGTGTTGCTGACGCCATGATTGAACAGGGCATCGCCTGAGTATCCATGGTAGGGGCGGGTCTGCCGTATAAACG